>NZ_JBOHXW010000026.1:0-1076 GCF_050737575.1 Stenotrophomonas sp. | reverse complement strand
AGCGCCGCGCGTGGGCGAACCGGCGGGCGTCGGTCACCGCCGACGGCGCGGACGGGTCCGGGCGTGTGGACGCCAGGCTGGACCCGGTCGGCACCGCCACGCTGAGGACCGCGCTGGACCCGCTGGCCCGCAAAACCAGCCACGCCGACGACCGCACCTACCCGCAGCGGATGGCCGACGCGCTCGTCGAGCTGGCCCGGCGGTCGCTCGACGCCGGCGACCTGCCGCAGGTCGCGGTCCAGCGCCCGCACGTGATCCTGATCGCCACCGCGGAGGCGCTGGAGGGCAAGGCGGGGGCGCCGGCGGCCAGGTTGGACGGGGTGGGCCCGGTCAGCGCCGCGACCGCGCAGATGGTCTGCTGCGACGCCGAGGTGACGACGGTGTGGATGACCCGTAACGGGGAGGTTTTGGACGCGGGCCGCACGCAACGCCAGCCGACGAGGCAGCAGCGGGTCGCGGTCATCGCCAGAGACCAGACCTGCGTCGGGTGCGGCGCGCCGGCTTCCCGCTGCCAGGTGCATCACGTGCGCTGGTGGACACGCGACTTGGGGCCGACAGACGAGGACAACCTCTGTTTGACCTGCTGGACGTGTCATCACAGGATCCACGAGGACGGCTGGCTCGTGGCCCGCGACCCGGGCACCGGCAGGTTCAGCATGCACCCGCCCGACCCGCTCGCCCGGCCACACCGGCGACGAGCGAGCTGACCGTGCCCCGACCTGGGTCCGACCAGGTCGGGGACACCCCCACGCCCCCACCAGCCCGCGCCGGCCACGCGCAGCCTGACCGGTGGACACGCGACCTGGGACCAACAGACGAGGACAACCTCTGCTTAACCTGCTGGGACTGCCACGGGAAGATCCACCACGACGGCTGGCTCGTCGTCCGCGACCCGGACACCGGCAGGTTCAGCATGCATCCGCCCGACCCGCTCGCCCGGCCACACCGGCGACGAGCCGGATGACCCCGCACACCGACAGCTCGGGGAGCCGGCGGCTGGGGGCGTCAACCCCCGCTCTGGCGGATGAGCTTGGCCACAAGGGCTGTCCAGCCCGTCTGGTGGGTGGCGCCCAGAC
>NZ_JBOHXW010000025.1:0-1192 GCF_050737575.1 Stenotrophomonas sp. | reverse complement strand
GGCGGACAAGTGCGCAAACTCTGTATTTCAGACACCTTCACCTGCGGCAGTACGCTCAGCTTTTCGTTGCGTAAACGCGTGAACAGGGCACAAAGGGGGGGCAAGCAAAAGTGGACGAGTGCGTGCGCAAAGTCACCGAGCTGGAGATCCGCCGG
This sequence comes from Stenotrophomonas sp., assembly GCF_050737575.1. Taxonomy (GTDB): domain Bacteria; phylum Pseudomonadota; class Gammaproteobacteria; order Xanthomonadales; family Xanthomonadaceae; genus Stenotrophomonas. The sequence continues at coordinate 1,037 of NZ_JBOHXW010000025.1, read as the reverse complement.
CTGATCCTCGGCATGGATCGCAAAGACCTGGCCGTCCAACTCGAGCTGTGCTGCGAGGAGGGTGGGGGGATCAACGCCCGGACGCTGCGGCGTTGGGAGGCCCGCCTGCACCGGCCGTTCCAGTTGTTCCGGCGAGCGTTGTGCAAGTACTTCGACGTCGGCTGGGTCGCACAGCTGGGGATTGGAGATACGTTCGAGTCTGCTCGGTGGTGGACGTGGATGACCGAAGACGAATGGATCGAAGAGGTGAACCGTCGCAAAGCGTTGGAGGTCCTCGGGTCGTCTGGACTGTTGCTGCCGGCCTCCAACCTGACTGCTGTCGCGCAGTTGCTGGAGGGGCGGTCGCGTATCGGCGCTGGTGATCTGGCGATTTCGGCGCGGACCGCAACCGACATCGCCGGCGCCTACGCGGACACCCCGGACACGGAGGTGGTCCGGTCGGCGAAAGCGCACGCCTACACGCTGCTCGACCTGCTTGAGCGCGCAACGATGAGCGATGCCATCAGGGCGCGGCTGGAGGGGATCGCGTCCGATGCGGCGTGCCTGGCGGGTTACGGTGAGATGAACGCTGGCCGGCTGGTAGAGGCGGAGGCCTGGTTCGAAGATGCGTTGCGGTTGGCGCGGCAGGCGGGTGACCGGCGGCTGGAGGCGCTGACGCTGGTCGGCTGCGCGTGGAACCTTGTGTACGGCCCTGACCCTGATCAAACCAAGGTCGTTGCGGCGCTCGAGGCCGCCGCCGGGTTCCACCCATTCCTCCCGCCCGTAGCGCGCGCGTATGTGTTCGGGAGCCTGGCCCGCGAGCGCGCGGCGCTCGGGGACGACCTGGTCTCGGGGCGGTTCTTGGAGCATGCGCGGGCTGCTGCGGCGCTCGCCCGGTACGAGGGGCCTGGTTGGGGTTGGTGGTCCACCCAGGGAGAGCTCGCTGGCTGGGAACACGGCCCTCGCCCGCTCTACACGGGGGTGCGGTCGTTGCGGCTCGGGCGCCCGGCCGAGGCGCTCGAGCTGTTCGGCGATGAGCTGGAGCGCGCGACCAGTCC
>NZ_JBOHXW010000024.1:0-1210 GCF_050737575.1 Stenotrophomonas sp. | reverse complement strand
GTGGCGGGCCGAGGGGGCGCGGTCGACGGCGGACCTGCTGGCGCGGCGGCTGCGGCTGACCCGGGGGGAGGCGCGCGCGCAGGCGGAGACGGCGGTCGGGCTGGAGTCACTGCCCGAGACCGCCGCCGCGGTCCGCGCGGGGACGATCGGTCTGGGGCAGGCGCAGGTCGCGGTGCAGGCCGCCAAGGAGCTGCGCCCGGACGTGCGGGAAGAGTTGGACCGGCTGGTCGCCGGCGGCGGCGGCGGGCTGGACCGCCGGCGGCTCCGCGAGCGGGTCGACGAGTGGACGCACACGGTCGACCCTGAGGCGCTGGGCGGGCGGGAGCGGCGCGCGTGGGCCAACCGGCGGCTGTCGCTGACCGCCGACACCCCGGACGGGGCCCTGCGCGGAGGGTTCGAGCTGGACCCGCTCGGCGGCGCCACGCTGACCGCCGCGTTGGACCCGCTGGCGCGCAGGACCGGCCACGCCGACGACCGCACGTACCCGCAGCGGATGGCCGACGCGCTCGTCGAGCTCGCCCGACGCTCACTCGACGCCGGCGACCTGCCCCAGGTCGCCGTCCAGCGCCCGCACGTGATCCTGATCGCGACCGCGGAGGCGCTGGAGGGCGAGGCGGGGGCGCCGGCGGCGCGCCTGGACGGGGTCGGCCCGGTCAGCTCTGCGACCGCGCGGATGGTCTGCTGCGACGCCGAGACCGACCGCGCCAACCTCCCCCACCCACCCTTAACCGAACCCGCAACGGGGACGTCCTCGACGCGGGCCGCACGCAACGCCAGCCGACCCGCCCTCAGCGGGTCGCGGTCATCGCCAGAGACCAGACCTGCGTCGGCTGCGGCGCGCCGGCGTCCCGCTGCCAGATCCACCGACCACGCCAACCTCCCCCACCCGCCCACCCTGAAGGAACACGCGACCTGGGACCCACAGACGAGGACAACCTCTGCTTAACCTGCTGGACGTGTCACCACAAAATTCACGAGGACGGCTGGCTCGTCGCCCGCGACCCGGACACCGGCCGGTTCAGCATGCACCCGCCCGACCCGCTGGCCCGGCCACACCGGCGACGAGCCGGCTGACCCGTCCCTGACACCACCCACCGACACATGCCAAGAGCCGTATTTCTGCTCATGGTCGGCGCAGGCCCGTATGCCTTGGACGTGATGTGGGTGGCACCAGCGCAAGGCCCCGGGCGAGCGTCCGGGGCCTTGACGG
>NZ_JBOHXW010000023.1:0-1221 GCF_050737575.1 Stenotrophomonas sp. | reverse complement strand
CGCTGCCGGGCTGGGAGCAGCTGGTCGCGCGCAGCTTCGAGGCCGCGTTCGAGCGGGACCTGGCGTTGATCCCGCCGTTGCGGAGAGGCGATGTGGACCTGCCGCAGGCGGCTGGGGAGCTGCTGGCAGCGCTGGCGTGGGCGTACGGCGCCGGGTTCCCCGACGATGTGTGGCCGGTCGTGGCCACGGCGCTGTCCGCAACCGGCGTCGTCTACGAGCGGGCGGACGTGTTCTGGGTGCTGGGGCAAACCGGCCGGTACATCGTGGAGGACGGGCAGGCCGGCCGGGCCGCCTACCGGCTGTCCCACCAACGTCTCGTCGATCATCTGCGTCAGGTCGCCCAGCCTGGTGCGGCAGCGGGAGCCGGGGACGAGGAGCGGGCCGCCCGTGTCGCCGAGCGGCTGGTCGGCTACTACTCGCAGCTGTTGGCCGGCGGGTTGGCTCCGGATGAGCCGACGTACCTGTGGCGCTACGTCTGGCGGCACTGCGCGGATGGCGGCCAGGCGGGTATCGGCGCGTTGCGCCGGCTGGCCGCCGAGGACTCGGCGTTCGCACCCGTCCTCGCCATGGCGTTGAGCAACCTCGGCATCCGCTACCGCGAGGTGGGCCGGCGCGTCGACGCCGTCGCCCCCGCCGAAGAGGCCGTCACCCTGCGCCGCGGGCAGGCCGCCGAGAACCCCGCTTACCTGCCCGACCTCGCCGCGGCGTTGACCAACCTCGGCGGCTGCTACCGCGCGGTGGGCCGGCGCGTCGACGCCGTCGCCCCCGCCGAACAGGCCGTCACCCTGCGCCGCGGGCAGGCCGGCGACAACCCCGGCTACCTGCCCGACCTCGCCGCGGCGTTGAACAACCTCGGCCTCTTCTACCGCGAGGTGGGCCGGCGCGTCGACGCCGTCGCCCCCACCGAAGAGGCCGTCACCCTGCGCCGCCAGCAGGCCGGCGACAACCCCGGCTACCTGCCCGACCTCGCCGGGACGTTGAACAACCTCGGCCTCTTCTACCGCGAGGTGGGCCGGCGCGTCGACGCCGTCGCCCCCACCGAACAGGCCGTCGGCTTGTACCGCGGGCAGGCCGCCGACAACCCCGGCTACCTGCCCGACCTCGCCATGGCGTTGAACAACCTCGGCCTCTTCTACCGCGAGGTGGGCCGGCGCGTCGACGCCGTCGCCCCCACCGAAGAGGCCGTCACCCTGCGCCGCGAGCAGGCCGGCGACAACCCCG
>NZ_JBOHXW010000022.1:0-1400 GCF_050737575.1 Stenotrophomonas sp. | reverse complement strand
CCTGGCGTGCCCGATGCTCGCGCAGCGCAGCGACGCAGACCTCCGGGAGCGGAACCGGCCGCTGGGACAGCTTGGTCTTGGGCTCGACCAGCACGAGCTGGCCGTTGACGCGCTGCAGCGACCCGCGGACCCGCAGCGTGCGGGCGTCCAGGTCCACGTCTGCCCATCGGAGTCCAAGCACCTCGCCGCGGCGCAGGCCGGCCGCGACGGCTACGGCGTAGACGGCGTACAGCCGATCCTGGCGCAGCTCGTCGAGCATTTCGGCTGTTGGCAGCTCACGCACAGCACTGGCTCTTTGGCGTGGGCTGGCCAGCGCATTGTTGGCGATAGGGGACCAGGCTTATCCTCCGGCCGCCGAGCGCCATCTCTATCGCGCGTCTATCGCAGTCTCCATCCCGCCGCTCCATGCGTCAGGTCACCTTTGAATACTACGTCGTAACGACCTGCGCAGCCCCAGCAATGAAGGTCGACCACGCCCGTTTGAAAACAATCGCTTCCGACGACGAGCTGATCCTGGCAGCAGGGTGTACGCACCTCATCTTGTCCGTGCCGTCTTCGTGGACGATGACGGTCCAGCGCCACACGGAATCGGGGTCGAGGCAAGCGTCCTTGTCACGCCAGTGCATGCTCATGCTCGCTTTCGTTCCTGACCCAGCGGCCCTCCGCTCCGGAGATATGTATGGCCCGGTGTGGCCAGGTTCGGATGGGTGAGCGGCCGGGGGTCGAGTTCGCGTGGACGCCTCAGGGCCGCCCAACCACGAGCCCGGCCGCAGCCTCGGGCGCGTCGCCTTCTTCGTCGCCTTCTTCTCGGAGGACGGTGCCTGGGCCTATGAGCCTGGCCTGCGTTCCCCTGCTCAGCAACGCCAGCTCAGGCATCGGGGATATATCTATGCTGTGCATGAGTCCTCCTGCAGCATGCGTGCGGACACTCTCCGGACGCGCTTGCGGACAGTCGATAGCATGCGAAGGAGCTGTGGGGCGAAGGACGCCGACCACCAGAGCGGGGTAAACTGCCGCGTGCGAGCCCAGCCAGGCGAGGCAAGCTCAAGCAGTCGGATCACGCTGCGATGAACAGACCTGTCATCGACCGCTACTGCCCCTCCTGTGGGTGCGTCTGGCTCGCGACAACACCGATGTCTACTGCTCCCCGTGCCAGAAGGAAGCCCATCAGGCGACGCTGCGTCCTCCCGAGGTGCCAGTCGACTTCTGGGAGACCGGCCTCATGCGCGACGCGTTGGCCAGCCGGCATATGGGCAAGGTCGCCGCCGCCTACCGCAATCATTCGTTCCACGTCCGGCCATTGCCCCAGCGGGTGGTCGGCGGCTGGGTGCGCATCACACAGGCCCAGCTCAGCCGACTGGAGAAGGGCAAGCCGATCAAGCATCTGGACAAGCTGACGC
>NZ_JBOHXW010000021.1:0-1443 GCF_050737575.1 Stenotrophomonas sp. | reverse complement strand
GAACGGCTCTTGGCGTGTGTCCGTGGGTGGTGTCGGGCGCGGGGTCAGCCGGCTCGTCGTCGGTGTGGCCGGGCGAGCGGGTCGGGCGGGTGCATGCTGAACCGTCCGGTGTCCGGGTCGCGGACGACGAGCCAGCCGTCCTCGTGGATCCTGTGATGACACGTCCAGCAGGTTAAGCAGAGGTTGTCCTCGTCTGTGGGTCCCAGGTCGCGTGTTCCTTTGGGGTGGGCGGGTGGGGGAGGTTGGCGTGGTCGGTGGACCTGGCAGCGGGACGCGGGCGCGCCGCAGCCGACGCAGGTCTGGTCTCTGGCGATGACCGCGACCCGCTGCTGCCTCGTCGGCTGGCGTTGCGTGCGGCCCGCGTCCAAGACTTCCCCGTTGCGGGTCATCGCTGCACTGCAGAGAAAGTGCGGTGAGCCCGAGGGTTGGACGTTGGGGCGCCCCCGACCTGGTCGGACCCAGGTCGGGGGTGCGGGTCATCCGGCTCGTCGCCGGTGTGGCCGGGCAGTGGGGTCGGGCGGGTGCATGCTGAACCGTCCGGTGTCCGGGTCGCGGACGACGAGCCAGCCGTCCTCGTGAATCCTGTGATGACACGTCCAGCAGGTTAAACAGAGGTTGTCCTCGTCAGTGGGTCCCAAATCCCTTGTCCACCAGCGCACGTGATGCACCTGGCAGCGGGAAGCCGGAGCGCCGCACCCCACGCACACCTGGTCGCGGGCGATCACCGCGACCCGCTGAGGGCGGGTCGGCTGCCGTTGCGTGCGGCCCGCGTCCAAGACCTCCCCGTTGCGGGTTCCGTTAAGGGCGGGTGGGTGGGGGAGGTTGGCGCGGTCCACCTCGGCGTCGCAGCAGACCATCTGCGCGGTCGCAGCGCTGACCGGGCCGACCCCGTCCAACCTCGCCGCAGGAGCCCCCGCCTCGCCGTCCAGCGCCTCCGCGGTGGCGATCAGGATCACGTGGGGCCGTTGGACCGCGACCTGGGGCAGGTCGCCTGCGTCGAGCGAGCGTCGGGCCAGCTCGACGAGCGCGTCGGCCATCCTCTGCGGATAGGTGCGGTCGTCGGCGTGGCTGGTTTTGCGGGCCAGCGGGTCCAGCGCGGCGGTCAGCGTGGCGGTGCCGAGCGGGTCCAGCCGAGCGTCCACGCGCCCGGACCCGTCCGCGCCGTCCGAGGTGACCGACGCCCGCCGGTTCGCCCACGCCCGCCGCTCCCGCCCTGCCAGCGCCTCAGGGTCGACCGTGTGCGTCCAGGCGTCCACATGCTCGCGCAGCCGCCGGCGGTCCATCCCGCCGCCGTCGCCGGCGACCAGCCGGTCCAGCTCTTCCCGCACGTCCGGGCGCAGCTCCTTCGCGGTCTGCACCGCGACCTGCGCCTGCCCCAGCCCGATCGTGCCCGCGCGGACCGCAGCGGCGGTCTCGGGCAGCCCCTCCAACGCCACCGCCGTC
>NZ_JBOHXW010000020.1:0-1489 GCF_050737575.1 Stenotrophomonas sp. | reverse complement strand
CTGCCGGAGACCGCCGCGGCGGTCCGCGCGGGCACGATCGGGCTGGGGCAGGCGCAGGTCGCGGTGCAGACCGCGAAGGAGCTGCGTCCGGACGTGCGGGAAGAGTTGGACCGGCTGGTGGCCGGCGACGGCGGCGGGATGGACCGCCGCCGGCTCCGCGAGCGGGTGGACGAGTGGACGCACACGGTGGACCCTGAGGCGCTGGCAGGGCGGGAGCGCCGCGCGTGGGCGAACCGGCGGCTGTCGATGAGCGCCGACACCCCCGACGGGGCCCTGCGCGGAGGGTTCGAGCTGGACCCGCTCGGCGGCGCCACGCTGAGGACCGCGTTGGACCCGTTGGCGCGCAGGACCAGCCACGCCGACGACCGCACCTACCCGCAGCGGATGGCCGATGCGCTCGTCGAGCTGGCCCGGCGCTCACTCGACGCCGGGGACCTGCCGCAGGTCGCGGTCCAGCGCCCGCATGTGATCCTGATCGCGACCGCCGAGGCGTTGGACGGCAGGCCTGGGGCGCCGGCGGCCCGGTTGGACGGGGTGGGCCCGGTCAGCTCTGCGACCGCGCGGATGGTCTGCTGCGACGCCGAGGTGGACCGCGCCAACCTCCCCCACCCACCCGCCCTTAACGGAACCCGCAACGGGGAAGTCTTGGACGCGGGCCGCACGCAACGGCAGCCGACCAGGCAGCAGCGGGTCGCGGTCATCGCCAGAGACCAGACCTGCGTCGGCTGCGGCGCGCCGGCGTCCCGCTGCCAGGTGCATCACGTCCGCTGGTGGACAAGGGACTTAGGGCCCACTGACGAGGACAACCTCTGCTTAACCTGCTGGTGCTGTCATCACAGGATTCACGAGGACGGCTGGCTCGTCATCCGCGACCCGGACACCGGACGGTTCAGCATGCACCCGCCCGACCCCACTGCCCGGCCACACCGACGACGAGCCGGCTGACCGGCACCCCGACCTGGGTCCGACCAGGTCGGGGGCGCCCCAACGTCCAACCCTCGGGCTCACCGCACTTTCTCTGCGGCGCAGCGATGACCCGCAACGGGGAGGTCTTGGACGCGGGCCGCACGCAACGGCAGCCGACGAGGCAGCAGCGGGTCGCGGTCATCGCCAGAGACCAGACCTGCGTCGGCTGCGGCGCGCCCGCGTCCCGCTGCCAGGTCCACCGACCACGCCAACCTCCCCCACCCGCCCACCCCAAAGGAACACGCGACCTGGGACCCACAGACGAGGACAACCTCTGCTTAACCTGCTGGACGTGTCATCACAGGATCCACGAGGACGGCTGGCTCGTCGCCCGCGACCCGCACACCGGACGGTTCAGCATGCACCCGCCCGACCCGCTCGCCCGGCCACACCGGGGACGAGCCGGCTGACCCCGCGCCCGACACCACCCACGGACACACGCCAAGAGCCGTTCCTCGCCCCCGACGACCTCTCCCGGTCGACCATGCCGCCGTGCTGCCGAGAAGGCTTCGCCGGGTCGTGA
>NZ_JBOHXW010000019.1:0-1729 GCF_050737575.1 Stenotrophomonas sp. | reverse complement strand
ACGCGCCATTCGCGTTCGTCGATCAGCGCCCATTCATAGAAACAACGCAGCCCCGTGGGAAGCTGGTGCTCGACCATTCGCCGGCCAACGTCGTACGTGAAGCGTCGCTGAACCTTGCCCAGCGCATCGCGCACTTCGCTCAGATCGCCGCAGGTGTCATAGGCATAACTCGCCAACACTGCGGACGATTCGTCATCGAACATGCGGTGGATGCGTTCCACCCGAGCCGGCCATCGCGCCGAATACACCAACTTCACGCGCACCACATCGAGGGTGTCGTGCAGTCGAGAAAGGCGCCCCTCGGCGTCGTACAGCAGATGAATCCGGTTGTCGTTGCGGTCGCCGAGCTGGCTTAGACGTAATCGAGTTGGATCAACCAGACTCGGCTCAAACAGCCGACAAAGCCCATCCTCGCTCTCGACCAACATCCGTCCATCCACATGCCGCTTGACTGCCAACCCCTCGCCCGGACTGAACACCGCGCTACCCAGCGCAATCGCGCCCATATCGATTCGCCGCGCCTGCTCGTCGACATAGATCAGCCGGTCGCCACCCTCTGTGCGCACCTCGACCTCGACACACACTTCAAGCGGGACACTCCAACCCGCACCAAACAGCCCATCTCGCCGCTCATCCCGACTGCTGTAAAACCGCTGCCACTCAATCGGCAACACGCCTGGCAGCACAAAATCCAGCTCTTCAGCCCCACCGAGCACCTTGGCGCCGGTGGCTGCATGCACCGGATTCGGCGACGCGGACACCGCTCGCCCCAGCGCTCCCGCTGCCGCCCCGACGACAGAAGCACTCACCCCGCCAAGCAGCATGCACGGCAAATTGCTCACGAACTTTGCGGGGCCACCGCGCAGCATCATCAACGCCGAAACGGCCAACCCGACGCCCGGCGTCTTGCCACTGCGAATGGTCCGAACAACCGCCTTGCCGCCACCGATGCGCACGTTCGGTGAAATCAACCCGGATGAAACCACCGTGGCATCGCAGGTACTGCGATCACCGCTGCGCACGGCAGGCTGGCCGTTGATGAACACCGTGCTCGAACCTTCGGCCAGATACTGGCCTGGCATGCCGGGATGTTTATTGCAGGTGATCCGATCATTGGGCAGCGGCGACGCGCCCGGATCCGGTGTCGCGACGGTAGGTCGCCACAGCTCCGAGAAGAAGCCCTTCGCCATGTCGAGGAAGGTGTCTTCGGGGGCTGAGTCAGCAGGGAACTCAGAGGGCGCGTCCGAAATAGCGCCAGCAGCACGCGCTGCAGGCAAGCCATTGATGAAGACGTTGGGCGAGCCGCTGGTGATATGCGCACAGACAGTCGGCGGGAAAAGGTCGTTGCCCAGGCTCTGGCAGAAATCGCTCAGCTTGCTGTCAGTACCCGTGACCTGCATGCCAATGGTAACGGCCGCCCCAACGACTGCACCCAGCACACAGGCGCCAAGCCCGGCGGTGGCGACGGTCACACCCGCAGCAGCAATGATCGCCGTCGTAGCCAAGGCACCGACGGCCACAGTGGCGACCACCTCCAGTGCACCACCAAACACATCGGCCATCACAGAGCTATGGGCAAGGGCATCGCCCTGACGGGCAGCCCAAAGGGCGTCAGACATTCCGTGATCCGCGCTGAGAAAAACGCGAAATCTAGGGGTTAAAAACGCTGCTGTCTGAGCGCTGAAACACAAAAAGGAAGGACTGCAAGGTTTTCAGAAAGGGACTACAA
>NZ_JBOHXW010000018.1:0-1789 GCF_050737575.1 Stenotrophomonas sp. | reverse complement strand
CACGCCGCGGCAGCAGAGGATCACCCACGGGGGCTGGTGCCGGGCACAAGGCGCATCAACACACCAGACCCCGGAAGGGGATCCATCAGGCAGGGAAGGTTACCACTGCAGACGGGCTCACGAAGTCTCGCGCCAGCAGTGGTAGGTGCGGAGGAGAGACTTGCGTCTCACCTCTACACATACCCTCCGACCATCGTTGGGGGGATGCCACCCGTGCAATCGTTCCGTGCCCAAAACGCAATTAGAATACGGATCCTTAACTATGGGGCTTGTAGGGAGCCGGTCCGTGCACGACATTTTGCCCATAGTAAGTGGGCCTGTTTTTATGCGCAAAACTCGTCGTGGGTGGGACTTAGAAATTTGGGGCCGCCGTTCGGGGCTGCCAACTGGCGAGTCTTCAGCGCCAACTGGCCAGTACGGGCCGCCAACTGGCGAATCTTGAACACCAACTGGCGAGTCCCGCGGTGGGCCCACCCCAACCGGCCAGGATATATACATCTGGTGCACATTACTGATGGGTAGTACGTATATATATTTCCGACGATGGTGGTCCTTGCCGCCGTCCCTCCGACCAGCCCCCCCCCCGTTGGCATGGGCCGCTCGGTATCTATGACCCCGCCAACTGGCGAATCTCTCGCCGGCCAGCGTCCCCCAGGGGCCGCTCGTTCGTCTGGGCCGCTGCGCGGTGCGAAAGCCCCCGGCGCAACCCGCAACCCTAACCCGCCAACTGGTGAGTCTTCGATCCCGTGACGCCGCCGCGTCGAGGGCTCCGACGCCCACCGTGAGGGCCCATGCCTCCGCAGCGTCCCCCCGCCGCCGCGCCCATCTCCCACCCGCCAACTGGCGGGCCCCACCCCAGCCGCCAACCCGGTGCCAGAGTCCAGCTGAGGAGCCCGCACGCCCTCGCGGAGGCGGCGCGGGGGGAGCACCGGGCACCGGGGATGGCACGGGGGTCACGGCGTGTACGGGCCCCTGGCCTGACCCGTACCGGCATGCCCTGCGCGTCACTCCCGCCGCCCACTGCCCACCCGCACGGCCCCCGCCGCGGCGGCGCACTTCCCAGCCAGACCCGACGGGCCCGGTGTGCCTTTCATATACCCTCCGACCATCGTTGGGGGGATGCCACCCGTGCAATCGTTCCGTGCCCAAAACGCAATTAGAATACGGATCCTTAACTATGGGGCTTGTAGGGAGCCGGTCCGTGCACGGCATTTTGCCCATAGTAAGTGGGCCTGGTTTTATGCGCAAAACTCGTCGTGGGCGGGACTTAGAGGATTTGGGGCCGCCGTTCGGGGCCGCCAACTGGCGAAGCCCCCGGTGGGCCGCTGGTTCGTATGGGCCGCTACGCGGTGCGCGGCCCCTGCCAACTGGCGAATCCCCCCCGGGGGTGGCTACCCCCGAGCACCGTCCCAAAGGGCCGCCGCGAGCCTGGGGACCCCGCCAACTGGCGAACCCTCGTCACTATAGGCCTCACCACCTGGCGCGTCCGATCCCCGCCAACTGGCGAGTCCTCCGCCGCGCTGTCCACGCGGTCACCGGGACCCCGCCAACTGGCGAACCCTCGTCACTATGGGCCTCACCACCTGGCGCGCCTCGGTCCATGTCCCGGCCGCCAACTGGCGAGTCCACCTCCGCCGAACGCAACGGGCTCGCGCCCGCCGATTCCCCGCTCCCCTCCAGGCACCCGGCGCTGCCGGATCCATGATGGGGAGGTATTAACCAACAAATCTAGCCAAGGTCGGGCTGACGCTCAGCGACTCGTAGCAACAAGGCTACTTGACCGCTTACA
>NZ_JBOHXW010000017.1:0-1842 GCF_050737575.1 Stenotrophomonas sp. | reverse complement strand
CCCGCGCCGAGGCCGCCGCTGCCCAGGGCGCGCTGCTGGCCGCCGAGTTCCTCGCGGACCGCTGCCGCCGCTGCGGCGACGCCGAGCGCGCGCTCGCCGAGACCGACGCCGAGGCCGTGCGTATCGACCTGCTCCGCGACCGGCTCGCTCGAGGTGAGCGGGCGGCGCCCTGCGCGCCTCTGCTTCATGACCTCGACCAGGCCGAGGTCGGGCTCCGTGAGGCCTCTTGCCGGTGCCGGGCGGCGGACGCCCCGGTCGCCGAGGCCGCGGCGCGCCTGCCGGCGGCGCTCGACGGGGACCTCGCCCTGGACCGTCTCCACCGGTTGGCCGCCCTCACCGAGCGGCTCGCCCAGGACGCCCGCGAGGCCCAGGCCGCCGCCGAGCGCGCCGCCGCTGAGCGCGCCACCGCCCGTGAGCATCGCGCCGCCGCTGACCTCCTTGACGTGCAGGCGAGCCGGCTCGACGACGAGGTCGCCGGCGCCGCCGCCCAGCGGGACGAGGCCAAGGCGGCGGCGGCCAGCCTCGGCCAGCTCAGCGAGCGCGTGGCCCGCCTGACCGCCGCCGCCGATGCCGCCGCCGAGATCCCCGCGCTCGACGCTGCTTACGCCAGCTCCCTCGCCGCCGAGCGCGCTGCCGCCGAGGCCTACCACGACGCCCTGCGCGTCCACACCGACCTGCTCCAGCGGCGGATCGACGGGATGGCCGCCGAGCTCGCCGCGAGCCTCGCCGCCGGCCAGGCGTGCCCGGTGTGCGGGTCGGTCGAGCACCCTGCCCCCGCGGTCTCCACCGCGAGCCCTGTCGAGGCAGCCGAGATCCACGCCGCCGAGGCCGTCGCCGCCGGCCTTCGCGCCGCCGCCGACGCCGGACAGCAGGCGCGGCGCGAGGCCTCTGACGCGCTCGCCGAAGCCCGCGCCCGGGCGGGCGGCGCCGACCCCGCCGAGGCACGGGCTGACGCCGCCGCCGCCGAGCGGAAGCTCGCCGCTGTCGGCGCGCTCGCGACCGACCTCGCTGATCTTCAGGCGCGGGTCGACGAGCTCGCGGCCGAGGCCAGCGTTGCCCGCAAGGCCGCCGCCGAGCACCTCGCTCAGGCCGCGGGCGCCCGGGCGGCCGAAGCCGCCGCCGAGGCCCAGGCCGCCGAGGCCGCCGCGCGGGTCACGGCGGCGCTTGGACCGGACGCGGACGCTGAGGTCGTCGCCGCCGACCTCGCGAGGCTCATCGACCTGCTCACCGCCCTGCGGGAGGCGCGGGGCGCCGAGCGTGCCGCCGAGATCGAGCGCGCCGGGGCGGCCCGCCGCTTGGCGGACCTGCTCGCCGCGCAGGGCTTCGGCAGCGCGGACGAGGTCCGCCTCGCCCTGGACGGCCGCGCCGAGTGGCCGGCCTGGCGCGCGCTGATCACCGAGCACGACCGGCGCCGCGTCGGCGCGCTCGCCGCCCTGGAGGACCCGGCGCTCGCCGATCTGCCCGGTGACCCGCCCGACGTCGATGCCGCCCGCGCCGCCTGCGAGGCGGCCGAGAAGGCCGCTGACGCCGCGATCGCCCGGCACAGCGTCGTCCGGCGGGTCGCCGCCGACCTCACGCTGCTCGCCGAGCGGCACGCCGAATCCTTACGCGCGCTGGTGCCGGTGCGGGTCGACGCCGAGCGCATCCGGCGGCTCGCCGCGGTCTGTGACGGCAGCGGCAACCAGGCGCGGATGTCGCTCAAGCGGTACGTGCTCGCCGCGTACCTGGAGGAGATCACCGAGGCCGCGAGCGAGCGTCTTGCGGCCATGACCGACGGCCGCTACCGGCTGCGCCACAGCGACGAGCGCGCCCGCCACGGCGCCGCCTCCGGCCTGTCGGTCG
>NZ_JBOHXW010000016.1:0-2015 GCF_050737575.1 Stenotrophomonas sp. | reverse complement strand
GCCCAGGAGGAGCCCGAGGCCGCCCGGGGTGTGGCCCCCCTGCCGGACTCCTCGTGGCGAGCCCGCTGGGCCGCCTGGCGATCGACACCCTTCCACCTTACCCTGACCGGCCACGAGGGCGGGGTGTGGGCGGTGGCGTTCGGCCGGCTGCCCGACGGGCGCACCATCCTGGCCAGCGCCAGCGACGACGCCACGGTGCGGCTGTGGGACCCGACCAGCGGCCAGCCGATCACCACCCTGACCGGCCACAAGCGCGGAGTGTGGGCGATCGCGTTCGGCCGGCTGCCCGACGGGCGCACGATCCTGGCCAGCGCCAGCTCCGACCGCACCGTATGGCTGTGGGACCCGGTCAGCGGCCAGCCGATCACCACCCTCACCGGGCACCAGGGCCGGGTGAGGGTGGTGGCCTTCGGCCGGCTGCCCGACGGGCAGACGATTCTGGCCACCGGAAGCGACGACCACACGGTTCGGCTGTGGGACCCGACCAGCGGCCAGCCGATCACCACCCTGACCGGCCACAAGCGCGGAGTGTGGGCGATCGCGTTCGGTCAGCTGCCCGACGGGCGGGCCATCCTGGCCAGCGCCAGCTCCGACCCCACAGCTCGGCTGTGGGACCCGGCCAGCCTCCGACCGCTGACCACCCTGACCGGCCACGGAGGCTGGGTATGGGCGGTGGCGTTCGGCAGGCTGCCTGACGGGCGGACGGTTGTGGCCACCGGAAGCGACGACTGGACGGTGCGGCTATGGGACCCGGCCAGCGGCCGACTGCTGGCCACCCTTACCGGCCACAAAGACTGGGTGGGGGCGGTGGCATTCGGCCGGCTGCCCGACGGACGGATGATCCTGGCCAGCGCCAGCGGCAGCGACGACGCCACGGTGCGGCTGTGGGACCCCGCCAGCGGCCAGCTCATCACCACCCTGACCGGGCACGAGGACTGGGTGCGGGCGGTGGCATTCGGCCGGCTGCCCGACGGACGGATGATCCTGGCCAGCGCCAGCGGCAGCGACGACGCCACGGTGCGGCTGTGGGACCCCGCCAGCGGCCAGCCGACCGCCACCCTCACCGGCCACCAGGGCTCGGTGTCAGCGGTGGCATTCGGCCATCTGCGCTACGGGCGGACAGTCCTGGCGAGCGCCAGCGCCAGCGTCGATGCCGAGGTGCAGCTATGGGACGCGACCACCGGCCAGCCGACCGCCACCCTGACCGGCCACGAGGGCGGGGTGGCGGCGGTGGTGTTCGCCCGGCTGCCGGACGGGCGGACGGTCCTGGCTAACGGTAGCACCGGCGATGATCACCCCGTGCGGCTGTGGGACCCGGCCAGCGGCCACCCGATCACCACCCTGACCGGCCACGAGAACTGGGTGGCGGCGGTGGCGTTCGGCCAACTGCCCGACGGGCAGACGATCTTGGCCAACGGATTCGACAACGGCACCGTGCGGCTGTGCGATGTGGTCAGCGGCCGACCGATCACCACCCTGACCGGCCACGAAGACCGGGTGCGGGCGGTGGCGTTCGGCCGGCTCCGCAACGGGCGGGTGCTGCTCGCCAGCGGCAGTAACGACCACACCGTCCGCCTGTGGGACCCCGCCAGCGGCCAGCCGACCGCCACTCTGACCGGCCACGAAGACCGGGTGCGGGCGGTGGCGTTCGGCCGGCTCCGCAACGGGCGGGTGCTGCTTGCCAGCGGCAGCGACGATGAAACGGTACGACTGTGGGACCCGCACAGCCGCGCGACGATTACCACCCTGACCGGCCACGAGGGCGGGGTGCGGGCCGTGGCGTTCGGCCAGCTCGGCGACGGGCGCACGCTGCTCGCCAGCGGCAGCGACGACCGCACCGTACGGCTGTGGGACCCCGCCAGCGGCCAGAAGCTGGCCAGCATCCCCGTCGGCTCGCCCTGCACGAGCCTGGCTGCCTGGGACGGGGGCCTACTCGCGGTCGGCGCTGAGCGCGGGCTTGTGGTGCTCGACCTCCTGCACCTACCCCAGCGGTGATCCCACCAGCCGCGGGCGGG
>NZ_JBOHXW010000015.1:0-3516 GCF_050737575.1 Stenotrophomonas sp. | reverse complement strand
CACCATCTTGACGGCTTCTTCCCTGAGCTCGGGAGAGAATTTTCTGCGAGATTGTGGCACCTTTTATCCTTTTCGGACCAGTATAACCTTAGTGGGTCTACTGTCCGGAAAGTTAGGGGCAGGTCACACCGCTCGTCAGGCCCCAGCGCCCGATTGACCACGATCACGTGCGTGTGCAGCAGCGGATCCCCAGGCCGGCTCGTCCGGTGATCGAACCCCACGGCCAACAGCCCCGACGCGGCGACCTTCTCCACGCCGTTACGACCGCGGCGCACCACCGCGAACCGCTCCAGATACTCCACCGCCGCACGCAACCCGCGTGATGGGCGGCCAGCGCAGCGGCTGCCTCCTCGCGATCACCCAGCCCGTACAGCAACGACACGCTCTTCGTCGGGCGGAACACGAAGTCGTAAGCCAGCACACCGTCCTTGCGGTGCCGCCGCCCGAGCAGCTCACCGGTGGCCGGGTGCTCGCCCACGAACAGCTGGCGGAACTGCTCGGCGGTCACCTCACCCGACAGGGCGAGCGCCTCCGGGGCGGCCGTGCCGAGGACGTAGCCGGGCGCCTCGCCGTGACCGGTCAGGTATGCCTCTCGGTCCTCGGCGACTTGGCGTAGATAGTAATCCTCGCGCCCCGCTCCGAGCTTTGCCGCATCGATCACCTCCACCCCCAGTGTTTTGTTCCGACCGCAGGCCTGGCCCGCATCAATGATGCATTTCTGTCATCTCGATTCCGGGGCAGGGTAACACGCTCGAGAGACAGCTGTGCAAGAACTCTGCGCAGCTAGTGACCATGTTGTTGGTGACCGTGGTGACAGCTGAAATAGGACTGGACCGGTTAGAAGAACCTGGATGATTCAGAAGAAGAAGCGAAGATCCTGAGCGGAAGCCACGAAAACAAACCGATCCTCGACGTACTGGAATGACTGACGATTGTCGCCGAGCGTCGGATTCGCGGAGCAGAACGTCGCGCATGGCGGCGCTGGCGCGCACGTGTCGAGGCCAGGACCACCTCGGAAGGAGGCCGAAGCGGCCCTGTAGCGCCTGCCGCTCGCGGCGGTTGGTGATGACCCTGTCTGCCGCTACGGTGCGCTCATGAGCACACCGGCACCCATAGGCGAGCCAGGCGGGTACGACCCCAGCGGCCTTACCGCGACTACGCGCTGGACGATCTGGTCGAGATGCTGGAGCACCAGTACGACCAGGAGCAGCCACTCAACGAGCTCACGGTGTTCGAGCTGGCTCACCGGGCGGTCGAGACTCAGCGTGCCGCGAGTCGCTAGCCGCCAGTGAACATTCCGCGGGTCGTGCACATCAGCCCGGGACCCCTACTGACCGCCGATCCGAGGCGACGGCAAGGTCCTGCACATGGATCACGTCGTGCCCGCCACCCCCAGCGCATCGGCCAGCAGCGGGGACAGGCTCTGGTCGAGGAGGAGCCTCACGCGCCCCGGCGCAGCGGCAGCTCACGCTCGCGTACCGCCTCTGCGGCGTACCGCAGCGCCTCGACGACGTCATTGGCCTCCAGGGAGGGCAGCTCGGTCAAGATCTCCTCGACCGTCATCCCGTCAGCGACCATGGACACGACCGTCGCCACCGGAATCCGCAGGCCGCGGATGCAAGGCATGCCGCCCATCTGCGCCGGATCGACCGTGACGCGCGTGAACCCCATGCCAACACCTCCACCTGCGCTCTTCCCGTCAGGATACGGCGTCCATGTTCAAGGGGATCCGCAACGCGAGGAGAGCCGGAGGACAGCCCGGCCGGACTCGGACTCGTCATCGATGGCTTCGGCCCGCTGGCGCACGTTGGTTTCCAGCCGCATGCGATCCTGGACTCAGGGCTCCGTATCGCCACAGACATCCACCAAGTAGCGCTTGACGACCTCGAGGGCGTCGTTGACCCTCCAAACCGGATGCGCCTGCGCGCGAACGTGGCCAGCGTCTTGCTGGCAAGGCAACTCGCAGTGGTGTGCTGACTCCGCTGACCTGCGAGCACGCATGACGGAGCTGACGCGGGCGGCCGGACGGGGCCGAGCCGACGACGCCTTTCGAGGATTCAGCTGGCCTGCCGGACCAGTTGCGCGACCCGCTGGTGGGAAATACCGAGCAGATCGGCAGCGTCGCGCATACTCAGGCCCAATTCGCCGGTCAGCCGCCGCGCCGTCACGCGCAGGTCGGTGACAACCTCACGCTCAGCACTGCGTAGCTGCTGGTGCCGTGCACGAACCTGGGCGGCCTGCGCGACAGCGTCGCCGGGCAGGACGACCTCGAAGCGGAGGTCGAAGCTGTCGGGGTCGACGTCGTACCAGGTCGCAGCCGCGTCCCGGATCATCTCGCGGACCTGTGCGAGCGTGCGGCCGAAGGTGTGGCAGCGCTGTTCCTTACCGAGCTCGGCGAGCCAGTAAGAGCTTTCGGGATCGCGTTCGATGCGGGCCGTGTACATGGGCCGGTTCTGGGTAGTCATGACATCCACTCCTGGAGGCCGAGGCAAGGCTCGAGGTCTCGGACGATCTTCCGCAGAGTGCCCCGGGCAATGTCACCGGTGTGGACCGGGACTACGGTCTGACAATCACCGCACGGACAACCAGATACGAGCCAATCTGTGCGGATCTCGACGCATCCAGTCTTCCGGAGCCTGCTGCGGAGTTCCCTCGTCGTCATGGCATAGTCTATCACCTAGACAGTGGCTGTCTAGGTGATAGGCGAAGACGTAGGGAGTCCGGTGGATGGCCGACGCTACGGGGGCAGATAGCCAAACAGCCGTGCCGCAGCCAGTCACGGGCAAGGTTGGCGTGTCCGCTCACATCTCGGACGAGAACGGTTGCGTCGTCAGTCAGTGCAGGTGGAGACCAAAGTTCATGCTAACGGTGGTGCTAACGGATACAGGACTGAACTGGTGAAAAGATCAAGAACTACCTAGAAGAACTGGACTGGCGATCCTGGACTTGAACAGCGTAAACACCACAATACTCGACGCTTTGAAGTGACTGATTCGTTCTTGTAAAGCGAAGGTCCGGGGTTCGAATCCCCGTCCCGGCTCCAGGAAAGTCCAGGTAGAAAGCTCCTACCGCGTGCTCGTCTACGCCGGCCGGGATCCGCTCACCGGCAAGGAGCGCCGCCGCACCGGCACCGCGAAGACCCGCAAGGAGGCCGAGGTCCTGCGCACCGGCTACTGGGCGAGATCGACCGAGGACGGGTGGCCGGCAACAAGGCCACGGTCGCCGAGCTGCTCGCCCGGTGGCTCGACACCGCCGACCACGAGTTCACGACCCGCGACGGCTACCAGCGCTGCATCGCCACGAAGATCCTCCCCGCCCTCGGCACGGTGCAGATCCGCAAGCTCACCGTCGAGACGCTCGACCAGTTCTACGCCGAGCTGCGCAAGCGCGGCGGCGTGGGTGGGAGGCCGCTCGCCGGCGCGACCGTGCGCAAGGTCCACTTCATCCTCCGCGCCGCGCTGGGCCTGGCGGTGAAGTGGGGTTGGATCCCCGACAACCCGGCGGAGCTGGCCACGG
>NZ_JBOHXW010000014.1:0-3947 GCF_050737575.1 Stenotrophomonas sp. | reverse complement strand
CCACTCGATCCTGGTGATCGTGTATCACGTGCTGTCCACCGGGCAGCCCTACCAGGACTTGGGCGGGGACTGCTTCGTGCGCCGTGTGGATCCCGAGGCCCGCGCCCGTCAGTTGGTCGCACAGCTGGAGCAGCTCGGGCACAAGGTCACCTTGGCGCCGGCTGCCTGAAGCGCCCTGCCGCCGCGCGCCGGAAGGGGATTTTCGTCCCACTACAGGGCCTGCAGGCAGGCAAGGACGGGGTCGGTCGGGATGTGGCGACCCAAGGTGGTGAGCGGTGGGGCGGTGCGGTCGAGGGCAGCGTTGCTTGAGTTGCAGGTCGGCGTGGGGGTAGGGATGAGTCGACCGGGGAGATTCATGACCGAGCCACAGCGCGATCGTGGTGATGTCGATCCCGGCGGCGAGCATGCGCATTGCGGTCGTATGACGCAGCACGTGTGGGGTGATTTTCTTGCTGGCCATGGTGGGGCAGGTGTCAGCAGCCCTGGCGGTGTGGACCTTTGAGCCGTTGAGCGACGGCGTCGGTCGTCATCTTGCGGTCGGTGCCGCGAGCGGTGAACACGGGGGTCGTGGGAGTGCCGGGGTTCTCGCGGAGCCATACCCGTAGTGCCGCGGCGGTGCCTGCGTCGAGAGGGGTGATCCGATCCTTACGGCCCTTGCTGTGGCAGGCGATGTACGCGGGCGTGTCAGGTCGGGTGTCGGTACGGGTCAGGGATGTCAGTTCGGAGACCCGCAACCCGGTGCTGATTGATCATCAGCAGGATGATCAGGTGGTCGCGACGGCCGGTCCAGGTGGCGCGGTCTGGGGTGGCCAGCAGCGCCTCAACCTCGTCTTCGGTGAGGTAGGTCAGCACCGCGTGATGGGTGTTTTTCGGGGCGACGGCCAGCACCCGCGCGATGAGCTCGGCGTGTTCGGGGTGGCGCAGGGCGGCATGCTGGAACAGGGAGTGGATCGCTGCCAGGCGGGCGTTGCGGGTCCGGGCGCAGTGCCCCGGCGTTGTTCCAGCATGGTCAGGAAACCGGCGATGAACTCGGCGCTCACGACGGTGATGTCCAGGTCGCTGGGCCGGATGCCGGTGTTGTGGTGGATGTGGCTCAGCAGCATCCGGAATGTGTCGCGGTAGGCGATGACGGTGTGGCCGGCTGGCTGCGCGCTGACCGATCAGGTAGTCGGTGAGGAACGACTGTAGGGTCGGCGCCAGCGCGGTCATGATCGCCGTCGGTGTTGGTGGGCGGTGATCCGGTCGCAGGCCAGGGCCATGAGCTCCGGGCTGGCACTGAGGTGCCAGTAGGTGTTGACCGGGTCGACGTGGCCGAGGTAGTTCGCCAGCGCAGCGATCCGCGCATCGACATCGCCGCCGTGACGGTAGGCGTCGATCAGGGTGTTGACCGCGAAGGTGTGCCTCAGGTCGTGCAGGCGTGGTGGCGCGCAGCCCGGTCGGCTGGCCAGGTCGCAGGCGAGGGTGACGGCGCGGAAGGCGGCCCGGGCGGTGTTCACGTTGAGTCGGCCCCACCGAGCGCCGATGAGCAGCGGACCGGTTGGTGGTGTCCCGGTCAGGGTGACGCGGACACGCTGGTAGCCGGTCAACGCCTCCACGGTGCTGGGGTGCAGCGGGACGAGGCGTTGCTTGCCGTACTTGCCGGTCACCGTCATCACGCGTTCGTCCAAGGACAGGTTATCGATGTCGAGTGCGATGGCTTCGCCGCTGCGCAGACCGGTCGTGGCGATCAGACCGATCAGGGTGTGCACGCTGGCTGCCAGCAGCGGCGGGGACAGGCCCGCGGCCCGCGACATCAGCTCGGTGACCTGTTTGTGGGAGTACAGGTAGGAAATCCGGCGGGTGGCCTTCGCGGTGATCAGCCCGTCGGGGATCAGCTCGGCGGCGGCCGGGTCCAGATCGTGGACGTAAGCCGCGAACGCCCGGATGGCCTGCAACCGTGCGGCGTGCCAGCGGTGTTGGGTCCCGGGTTTGGCCTGGGCGAACGCCAGGGCGTCGGTGATGCCGATCGCCGTGGCGCCGCGGGCGGCCAGGCCCTCCAGGAAGCTCGTGATCAACCAGCCGTGATCGGCCAGCCGATACCCCCGGGCGCGGCGGGCCTGCAGGTAGTCGACGGACGCGGCGCGCAAGTCGATGCTCATCGGCTCGCTCCCACCGGCCACGGACGCGCCAGCACGGCCAGCGCGGCGAGGTCGGACTTCGCGTAGACCGCGGTGGCAGCGGCGCTGGTGTGACGCAGTAGCTGCCCCGCCTCGACCAGACCTCCCCCACCGGCCAGCACCCGGCACGCCGCTGTGTGGCGGAGCCGATGAGCAGCGCCCGGGCCCGAGATGCCCGCCCGGGCCAAGGCCCTGGCCACCACACTGGACACCGCACCCGCGCCCAGCGGCCGGTAGGGGGCGCGCAAGGCCAAAAACACCTGCCGATGGGCCCGTCCCACGGGCCGTCCTCGCTGCAGGTAGGTCACGATCAGCTCCCCGACATCGACGGGCAACGGCACCTGTTCGAGCCGGTCGCCCTTGCCGCGCACCACCACCACGCCTCCCCGCCAGTCGATGTCCTCCAGCCGCAGCGAAGCGACCTCCCCGGCGCACAGCCCCAGCCGCCACATCAAGGCCAGCATCGCCTCGTCCCGGCGCCGCACAGCGCCATCGGCCCCCAGCGCCGCGAGCAGATCACTGACTTGGCCAGTGGTCAGCGCCTGGGGAAGCCCGATGCCGGTCGGAGCCGCGATCGAGCCTATGGTGTCGGCCAACGGCGCCGCGATCATCGCCTCCAGCCACATCCATCGCAGCAACGCGCGCAGCGCGTTGACCCCCACCCCCAACGATCTGGGGCGCAGTCGCACCGCCCGGCCCGTGACGAACACGGCGACCTGCCGCGCGGTCAACGACATCCAGTCACCACCGTTGCCCTCATGCGCGACCAGGAAAGGTCGCACCTGCGCGACGTAGCTGCCTACCGTCGCCGGCGCCAAGCCCCGCTGCCTAGTGTTCAGTCGCAGAAGTCTTTTTAACGTATAAACGACACAAACTATGCCCTGACCAAGGATAACGCTGACATCCTGCCCGGCCTAGACATTCAAACGATTACAGCGACTGGACACTAGACAGGTACTGCGCGAAGCGCTCCGCCACGACCCCTGAGGGCCCCACCGGCGACACCATCACCGGCATCGGCGCCAAACCCCGACCGCGCAGGCAGCCCAACAGCGGACTGCGCCCGCAGCGACCGTAAATTCGAGCACAACCCTCGGCGGGCGGCCACGAACTGCGCTGACACCTCGCCAGTCAGATCACCGACCGACAACCCCTGCGCCCCAAGCCATCTCGACAGATGCCCCATCAACCGCAACTGCGCTTCGCTGCCGCGCAGGGCGCAGGGAATACCCAAGACCAGCAAGCTCGGCACGGAAACCCTCGGCGAACTCCCCCAGCGGACCCGACACCGACACCTCGAACGGACCTGCCATCACGCTGCTCCTCTCCAACGATGAAGAGACCAGCATGGCCACCACACGACGTTATGCCGAACTACCCGGGCAACTCACCACCCCCACCAGCCCGCCCACGCCGACATCGGCATAACCGCGACATCGGCCTGGCCGAAAGGGACACCAGGATGGTGAAGCTCTCCGCTGCAAGCGTCGGGCTGCTGGCGGACCATCCAGGCGCTCGAGCGTTCCCGTGCACAGCTACATCTCCACCGTCCGCAAACAAGGTCAAACCGTCCTTGCCGTGCTCCAGGCCGCCTTCACCGGGCGACCCTGGATTCCCAGCGCCAAGCCCAGCCGCGCTCCCCCAAGCCGCCTGAGCTGATGCCATGAACAGTTCCCGTCGAGCTTGCTCCCTACTCGGTGACTCGGTTGGTGGCTGAGCACGCTTGGCTGCGTTGGGGACATCGACGGTAGTAGAATGACGTTTTAGCCTGGACGCGACGCCCACCCGAAT
>NZ_JBOHXW010000013.1:0-5338 GCF_050737575.1 Stenotrophomonas sp. | reverse complement strand
TCGAGCGTCGGCACGGCCGTTACAGCTCGGCCCGGACATTGCACTGGCTCTCCTGTCTGGCCCAGTCGATGCGCCAGCGCAGCGAGAGCGAGTTCTACCTCGACCGCCTCAAACCCGACTGGCTGCCGACCAAGAACCAGCAGCGGCTTGCGATCCTCGTCCCGACGATCAGCGCGGGCCTGAGCGTCATGCTGCTGGGTGGGTTGCTCGCCGGGCCGGCCGTCGGGCTGGTCGGCGGGCTGGCCTTCGGGCTGCTCGTCCGGCTGGTCCCCGAACTACGGGAGTTCGAGCCTGTCGAGAAGGTCCGCTGGGTCCAGTGGTCCCCAAAGACGCGGCACCATGTGCTGGTCGGCGCGCGGACCGGGGCGCTGCGCGCCGGGCTGCTCAGCGTGCTGGGCTCCGGGCTGCTCTTCGGGCTGCTCGGCGGGGTGCCCAGGGTACCCGGCGGGCTGGGTCTGGCCGGTGTGCTGATCTCCAGGCTGGGTAGCGGGCCAGTTCCGGGGCCGGCTGGTGTGCTGGTCGGTGCGCTGGCGTTCGGGCTGGTCACCGTACTCGTCGGTCTTTTGGTCGGTGCAGTGACGTACGCACTGGTCCAAGAGCTGGCGGACGAGCGGTCCACGCCCAACGAAGGAATTCGCAGATCGGCGCGGTACGCCTGCATTTACGGGCTGGTCATCGGGCTGGTGCTCGGGCTGGCCGACGGACCGGTTGTCGGGCTGGGCGGCGTGCTGACCGTCGGGCTGCGCTTTGGGTGGTTGGCCTGCCTCCAGCATCTCACCATTCGCGGCCTGCTGGTCCGCAACGGCGCCGCCCCGTGGCGCTATGTGGACTTTCTCGACGACGCGAAAGACCGGCTGTTCCTGCGCCGAACCGGGAGCGGCTACATCTTCGTTCACCGGCTGCTGCTCGAGCACTTCGCCGAGCTTGACACCGCCCGTGGAGCCAAACCGCGTGAGGCGGCCTTCGCTCGGGGCGTTGATCGTCGGCGACGAGTACCGGGGGTTGCGTTATCCGATGGTTAGCGGACACCGTGTGACGGCTCGATCTGTAGGGCGTGAGAGCGGGGCGGGTAGCGCGCGGATGCCAGCGGTCACCCGACGTCGGCTGCTTGCAGTGGTGGCCGCTGTCCTGGTGTTCGTGGCCGGGGTGGTCGCGCTCGCGCTGTGGGACACACCGCCGGCCTGGCTTGGCGGACCGCAGCGAATGACGATGGCGGTGTTGCGCTGGGCACGCATCCACCTGTTCACGGGTACCGTCGCCGGTCTCGTGGCCACGATCGCCGGGGTGGTCTTGCCGGTCCTGCTGTGGCGCCTAGACCACCGCCAGCCCAAGCGCGACGCCGTTGAAGGGCCACGACGAGACCGCAGCCGGCAAAGCATGCTCAATCAGGTGCGCTACCGGTGGATCGCCGGTGTGCTGGAGCAGTCGCTGACCGAAGAGGTGCGGATCGCGCTGGGGCTGGCGCGCCGCTCGGACGTACTCCAGCGGACCATGAGCATCCGGCGACCTGACGGCCAGTCCGAGTTGCTGGCGGCCGGCACGGAGGTCAGGGAGGTGTTCGAGGACATCGGCCGTGGGTTGTTGATCCTGGGTGTGCCCGGGTCGGGCAAGACCATCGCGCTGTTAGAGCTGGCCCGTGACCTGCTTGAGGACGCTGAAGCCGACCAGACCGAGCCGGTGCCGGTGGTGTTCAACCTGTCCTCGTGGGCGGCACGGCGCCCGCCGCTGGACGAGTGGATGGTCGACGAGCTGCGCGCCAGCTACGACGTGCCCAAGCGGCTAGCCACCCAGTGGGTGGCCGATAGCGAGATCTTGCCGCTGCTCGACGGCCTGGACGAGGTCGCCACCACGCATCGCGCCGACTGTATCGAGGCGATCAATGCCTTCCAGGCGAAGCAGCGTGCCGAGGATGGCCTGGTCCAGTTTGCCGTGTGCTGTCGTACTGAGGAGTACACGGCGCTGTCCGCCCGGTTGCGGGTGGAGGAGGCACTGGAGCTGCAGCCCCCGACCCCTGAGCAGGTCTCCGTTTATCTTCAGAAGGCCGGTGATGCGCTGACCGCCGTGCGGGCTGCGGTCGACGCCGACGAGACCTTGCGGGAGTTCCTGCAGTCGCCGTTGGTGCTCAACATTGTTGCGTTGACTTACCGAGACCGGTGGGCGGGCGCGCTACGGACAGCCGGTACCCGCGAGCAGCGGCTGGCGCTGCTGTTCACCGCGTACATCGAGCGGATGCTCGAGCGTCGGCACGGCCGTTACAGCTCGGCCCGGACATTGCACTGGCTCTCCTGTCTGGCCCAGTCGATGCGCCAGCGCAGCGAGAGCGAGTTCTACCTCGACCGCCTCAAACCCGACTGGCTGCCTACCAGCACCCAGCAGCGGCTTGCGACGCTTGCACCGACGATCAGTGCCGGGCTGGGCGTCGGGCTGGTGCTCGGGCTGGTCGCCGGGTTACTCGGCGGGTTGGGTGTGGGGTTGGCCATCGGGCTTGTCGCCGGGCTGGTCTTCGCCTTCGGGCTGGTCTCTGGGCTGGCCGGCCGTCTGGCGGAGGGCGAACTGGTCGAGCAGGTCCGCTTGGTCCGCTGGTCCCGGGAGGCGCGGCGTCATGTGCTAAAGGGCGCGCTGACCGGCGCGCGGCGTGCCGGGCTGCTCGGCGTGTTGGGCTTCGGGCTGGCCTTCGGGCTCCTTAGCTGGCTGCGCGGCGAGTTGAGCTTCGCGCTGCCCGGCGGGCTGGGGTTGGCCGGTGTGCTGGTCTCCAGGCTGGTCGGCGGGTCGGCCTCAGGGCTGGTCGGGGCGTCGGCGTTTGGGCTGCTCTCTGCGCTGGTTGGTGCGGTGGTTGGTGCGGTGACGTTCGCGCTGGTCAATGGGCTGGCGGACGAGCGATCCACGCCGAACGAGGGGATCCACAGATCGGCACGGTACGCCTGTGCCTACGGGCTGGCCATCGGGCTGGTCTTCGGGTTGGCCGACGGGCTGATCGTCGGGCTAGGCGTCGGGCTTACCGTCGCGCTGCGCTTCGGTGGGCTGGCCTGCCTGCAGCATCTCGCTATACGCGGTCTGCTGGCGCGCAACGGCGCCGCTCCGTTGCGCTATGTGGGTTTCCTTGATGACGCGAAAGACCGGCTGTTCCTGCGCCGAACCGGGAGCGGCTACATCTTCGTCCACCGGCTGCTGTTCGAGCACCTCGCCGAGCTGGACCCCGCCCGCGGAGCCGAACCGCCTGGTGCGCCCCCCGCCCGGGGCGTTGATCGTCCGCGACGTGTGCCGGAGGTTGGGCTACCCGATGGTTGACGGACACCGGGCGACGACTCAGTGGCCGCGAGTGGTGGCCGCTGTCCTGGCGTTCTTAGCCGGGGTGGTCGCGTGGCTCCGCCGTGGTTGGAGCGAGCGCGCGACCGCCTACGAGCAACGCCGAGCCCGTAACCGAGAGTTCATGCTCCGACGGGTGCGCTACCGGTGGATCGCCGGCGTGCTCGATCAGTCGCTGGCCGAAGAGGCGCGCATCGGCCTCGGCGTGATCATCCGACGACCCGGCGGCGAGGCTGAGCAGCTGCCCGCCGGCACGCCGATCAGCGCGGTGTTCAAGCGGATCGGCGGCGGGCTGCTCATCCTCGGCGCGCCCGGGTCCGGCAAGACCACCGCGCTACTTGAGCTGGCCCGCGACTTGCTCGGCGACGCGACGGCCGACGAGACCCAGCCGATGCCGGTCGTATTTCACCTGTCCTCGTGGGCACCCCGGCGACCGCCGCTTGCCGAGTGGCTGGTCGACGAGCTCTACAGCCGCTACGGCGTGTCCCGGCCGATCGCGCGACAATGGCTGGCTGCTGGCGAGGTCCTGCCGCTGCTCGACGGCCTGGACGAGGTCGCTGCCGCGCACCGCGCGGGCTGCGTCGAGGCGATCAACGCGTTCCATCAGGAGCACGGCCCGGTCCGGTTTGCCGTGTGCAGCCGCACCGAGGAGTACGCCGCGCTGGCCGCCCGGCTACGGGTGGAGGAGGCACTCGAGCTGCAGCCCCCAACCCGCGGACAGGTTGCTGTCTATCTTGAGGCCGCCGGCGGTGCGTTGGCCGGCGTGCAAACCGCGCTCGACGCCGACGAGCCCCTCTGGAGGTTTCTGCAGTCCCCGCTGGTGCTCAGCATTACGGCGCTGACCTTCCAAGACCGGCCGGCGGACGCGCTGCGGGCGGCCGGCACGCCTGAGCAGCGGCTGGCGCTGCTGTTCACCGCGTACACCGAGCGGATGTTCGAGCACCACCCCGGCCGCTACGCCCCGGCCCGGATGGCCCACTGGTTGGCCTGGCTCGCTCGGTCGATGCGGGAGCACGACCAAACCGAGCTCCACCTCGATCGGCTCCAGCCGGACTGGCTGCCGAAGAACGCGCAGCAGCGGCTCGTGGCCCTCATCCCGGCGATCGGCGTCGGCCTGTTCGTTGGGTTGTGCGTCGGCCTGTTCGCCGGGCCCGGCTTTGGGCTGCTCGTCGGGCTGATCTTCGGGCTGCTCGCAGGGAGAACGAAGGAAGAGCCAGTCGAGGAGGTCCATTGGTCCTGGCTGAGGCTGCGCGGCAATCTGGCTTTCGTGCTCGTCGGCGGGCTGTGTGTGGGGTTGCTCGCCGGGTTGGTCGGCGGGCCGCTCGTCGGATTGGTCTTCGGGCTGGTCGCTGGACTAGGCGCTGGGCTGGTCTCCGGGCTGTTCACCAGGCTGGCCGACGAACGGCCCACGCCGAACGAAGGGATCCACCGATCGGCACGCGACGCGCTGGTCTTCGGGCTGTTCGTTGGGCTGGTCCTTGGGCCGTTCGTCGGGTTGGCGTTCGGGCTGGGCGTCCGGCTTGCCGGTGGGCTCGCTGGTGGACCGTTCGTCGGTCTGGTCGCGGGGCTGCTCTTTGGGCTGGTCTCCGGGCTGGTCATCGACGGAACAGCCTGCCTGCAGCAGCTCGTCTTGCGCGGCTTGCTCGCCTGGAACGGCTTTGCGCCAGTCCGCTACATCCGCTTTCTCGACGAGGCGGTCGAGCGGCTGCTCCTGCGCCGCACCGGAAACGGCTACCTGTTTGTCCACCGGCTGCTCCTCGAGCACTTCGCCGGGCTGGACGCCACCCTCCCACCCGCCGCAGCCGACCCGACCGTGACCCTTCACCGTGACCCCTCATCCTGAGGCGCCATGATCGGCAAGGCTTAGCCGCTGGGCAGCGCTGCCCGGATCCGTGTCCCGCCTCCCGAGGCTTGACCTGCCCCTAACTTTCCGGACAGTAGACCCACTAAGGTTATACTGGTCCGAAAAGGATAAAAGGTGCCACAATCTCGCAGAAAATTCTCTCCCGAGCTCAGGGAAGAAGCCGTCAAG
>NZ_JBOHXW010000012.1:0-6597 GCF_050737575.1 Stenotrophomonas sp. | reverse complement strand
TGGGAAGCGTCTCCACTCGGGGCTGGGCTACAGGGTCCCACTAGAGGTCCACAACGAGTGGGTGAACCGGCAGCTCACAGCATGAAATAACCATAAGTAGCTGTCCGGAAAACATGGGGCAGATCAGTGGACGGCGCCCGACGGCCGGCCCATCCTCGACGAGCTACGCAACGCCGATGCCGTGTACCGCAACACCTACCAGCGTGAGCTGACCCGCACGCTCGGACTTGCGTGGGGTGAGCCGGACGAGCACGGCAACTGCGAACTGGCCGGCGTTCCGGCCGAGGAGCTGCGAGCGTTCTCCAAGGCGCGTGGTCGGATCGTGCAGGAGTGCGAACAGCGGCAGGCGGAGGGGCTGCCGACCGGTGCGGCAGTCCGCAACTGGTTGGCGCACAAGCTGCGGGAGGACAAGTGCCACGAGGCGCTAGCCACGCTGCGGGACCGGTGGGCGGCCGAGGCGGCCGGCCGCGGTTGGGATTTTCGGGGGACGTTTGATCGGATGCGCGGCCAGGGCCGGACATGCGAGGAACTCGGTCCGGACGAGGCGGCCAAGATGTTCCAGGTGTTGGCCGGGGGGCAGGGTCTGACCGCGAACACGTCTACGTTCACCTGTGGGGAAGTGTTGCGGGCTGTCGCGAACCAGTCACAGGCCACCACGCTGCCCATGGATCAGATCGAGCAGCTGGCGGATCGGTTCGTCCAGGAGGGGTCGATCCGGGTATGCGCGGACGTCCGGACAGGCGCGGTGCGCTACTCCACCCCGGAGCTGTTGGAGCTGGAGCGGCGCATGATCGAAGCAGCGCTGGCCCGCCAAGACGAAGGCCGCCACCTTGTCCCTCGCCAGGTCGTCGCCGCGGTCATCGGACGGTACGCCGAGCTGAGCAAGCCGCTGGGCGTGGACCAGGCCGAGGTGCTGCGCGCGGTCTGCACCGACGGCGCCGGGGTGTCGCCGGTAGTAGGGCGGGCGGGCACGGGCAAGACGTTCACGATGGACGCGGTGCGTCTGTGCTACGAGACCGCCAACCTCGGGCTGCCGGAGCGTGGCCGGGTAGGGGTGCACGGGTTGGCACCGACCGGGATCGCCGCGCTTGAGCTGGCAGCCGGTGCCGGTGTCGAGACGGCCACGGTCGACCGGTTCCTGGCCGATCTGGACGCCGGCCGCGACGGGTTGACCGGCAACGATGTCGTGATCGTTGACGAGAGCAACATGTTGGGCACGCGCAAGTTCGCCTGCCTGTCCGACCACGCCAACCGAGTCGGCGCCAAGCTGGTGCTGGTCGGGGATCACAAGCAGCTGCAGTCGATCGAGGCTGGCGGCTGGTTCCGCAGCCTACGGCTGCGCCTCGGCGCGGTCGAACTGACCGAGAACCGCCGGCAGCTCGACGAGTTGGACCGCCGTGCGGTCGAGTTGATCCGCCAAGGCTTGGCCGAGGAAGCCTTGCAGCTATACCGGGACGGGGGTCGGGTCACTGTGGCAAAGACCGCGGCCGAGGCGCACGACGCCATGGCGAAAGATTGGTGGCAGGCATTCTCCGCCGGTGAGGACGCAGTCATGCTGGCCCACCGCCGCGTCGAGGTCGACGCGCTGAACGACCTCGCGCATGCAGCGATGGCCGCCGCCGGCCGCCTGACCGGCGAGACGTTGAAGAATCAGGGCCGCGGGTTTCGGGTGGGAGACCGGGTGGTGTGCGGTGCCAACCGGCTCAAGCTGGGCATCGCCAATGGCACCAGGGGCCAGGTCACTGCGGTCGACCCGGAGGCGCGCACGCTGACCGTCCGCCTGGACGGCGATCAGAAGCGTGAAGTGATGCTGCCTGCCGACTACCTGGCCAAGCAGTTGGGCAAGGGCCGCCGGCCGATCGACCACGCCTACGCGATCACCGGGCACAAGTCCGAAGGAGTGACCGTGGACCGAGTGTTCGTCCGCGGGGGCGGCCACGCCGACCAGCAGTGGGGGTACACGGTCATGACCCGGGTGCGCCAACGCGCTGACCTATACCTGGTCGAAGGCCTCACCCCGCCGGAGGCGGCTGCCGAGCTGGATCTGGCCCCACCCGGAGGATCCGTACGACGTGGCGGTGGCCGCGCTGGGCCGCTCGAACCCGCAGCGGCTGGCCATCGATGCCGAGCGCAAAGCCGAACGTCCTCACGCTTCAACCCTGTCGACCAAGCAGCTGCGGGCGGAGCGGGATCGCCTCGAAGCGTTGTTCGCCTCAGTACTCCGTTCGCAGCAGCGTGCCCACCGTCGGGTCGTCGAACAGCTGGCGGATGCGGAGGCGCGTCTGGCCACCGCGCGCGATCGTCATGGGGAGCGCGAGTCCTGGTTGGCCGGCCACGGGCGTGGGCTGGCCGGGTTGGCACGCCACGATGCCGTCAAACAGGCGCGCGCCGAGGCCGCCCACCTCGCTGGACAACAGCACCACCTCACCGAGAAGGTAGCTCAGCTCACCAAGCGAGAGCGGAGCTTGCGTCGTCACGAGCAGCAGCGCGCCGTGTGGGCCGAGGCCCACTCCACCGACCTCGCCTACGACCACCAGGTCCGCGCCGAGCTGGCATGGCGATCACGAGCCCGGTCGAAGGCGCGCCTTCGAAGCGCCACCGTGGCTGGCCGGTCTGCTCGGCGCTGTGCCGGAGGGGGCGCGGGGACGCCGGGCGTGGCGGGCCGCGGCCGAGCAGCTTGAGGGCTACCGCGACCGCTACTCCATCGACGGCGACGGGTTCGGTGAACAGCCCCGCGACCTTGCGCAGCTGCGCGAATGGCGGGCCTGCCTGCAGACCGCCGCTCGCGTAGACGAGCGTGCTCAGGTACGCCCCACCGAGCGTGGCCGCCAGCTATGCGATGAACCGCAACGAGGGTTGCTGGTGAGATCCTGATCAGCGGGATCAGCGTTCGCGACTTGACCCGCACCGACCTGGACCGCTACGTTGCCTCCTTGAAAGTGCTGCTGGCCGGGCAGCCGAGGTGGTGGGTCTCCAAAGCAAAGCCCGAATCGTGGCTGATCGAGGGGTGTGTGTGCGTATCCGCACGCGCTCGTTGACACCGTTCGACACCTTCAGCCCCAGTACGTCCGGCCGTGACCGGCGGATCGAAGTCATGACAGCGATACCTTGATCTTCACCGTCGCGACATTGCTCGTGGCGGTTCCATCGTTGGCCTTGTACGTGAACGTGTCGGTTCCCACGAACAGCAGGTTGGGTTTGTAGGTGAACGACCCGTTAGCGTTCAGGGTGAGGGTGCCGTGGGTTGGGCCGGTGACCAGCATTGCGGTGAGCGCGTCGCCGTCGAGGTCGGTGTCATTACCCAACACGCCGGGGGCTTTCACCTTTAGCGGCTTAAGGACCGGCAGACTCTTCACGACGCTGGTCTTATACGCGTCGTCGGCCGCCACTGGCGCATCGTTGGTGGGGTTGATGGTGAGGGTGACGGTGGCGGTGTTGGAGTCGGCGGGGCCGTCGTTGGCTTTGTAGGTGAAGGTGTCGGTGCCGTTGAAGTTGGGCGCTGGGGTGTAGGTGAACGATCCTTTCGGGTTGAGGGTCAGGGTGCCGTGGGTTGGGCCGGTGACTAGCGTTGCGGTGAGCGGGTCGGTGTCGGGGTCGGTGTCGTTGGCGAGGACTCCGGGGTCGGGCACGGTCAGGGGGGCGTCCTCGTCGGTGGTGTAGGCGTCATCA
The DNA here is from genome assembly GCF_050737575.1 of Stenotrophomonas sp. Classification (GTDB taxonomy): domain Bacteria; phylum Pseudomonadota; class Gammaproteobacteria; order Xanthomonadales; family Xanthomonadaceae; genus Stenotrophomonas. The sequence goes on along the minus strand of NZ_JBOHXW010000012.1, from coordinate 2,928 downwards.
GCGGCCATCGGAGCACTGTTGGTCGTCGCCGGGGTGACGGTGATCGTTGCTCCCCAACTGCCAGAGTTGTCGCCGAAGAAGTTGTCATTGACGCCTAGGAATAGCTGACCTGCGCCACTCGCGGAGAAGTTTATCCCTGTTCCCACGTCGAATGGCGATCCATTACCCACTCGACCGATAAGCGCCCAGCATGTCAAACCTGGAGCGAGAAAAGGTCCTGGAGGGATGGAATTGTCGCTGGTCGCGACGCATCCGGGTGCGCCCGCAGGTGTCTTCCCGGGATCCGAACCCGCGATAAAGATCGTGCCGTTTGCCGTGATTTCCACAGAGTCTCCGCTATTGAGGGCAATTCCCGTATCGGTCCAGGGTTGATTGCCAGGTATAGACACATTAGTGGCCGAGATTATTGCTTGGGCTGGAATAGCTAGCAGAGCTGAGGTCAGAAACAGGAGTCCAGCGAGCCCTGACAACACTAGATGATGTAAACCTTTCATGGTAGTCCCCGCCATCGTGTACAACAACCCGCATACGACACAAAGCCCTACTGGCCATAAAAGAAGCAACAGCTCGCCCGCAGAAGAGAGTATAGCCTCTCAGATTCTTGCTGCAATGGTGAATAGAGCGAAACTTGGCTCAGGCCTGATCAAGGGATTCATGTACTGGATAAATGTCGATTTGCGGTGGAGTCCTGGGTCGAGCCGTTGGTGACCATTGGCAGAGCGTGGGAGATTGGTGCAGAGACGATCTCCGGGTTCGGTGCCTGGAGGCTTATCTGAAGGTAGACGGTGAATTCGAACTCCGCCGTATCCTGTTCGACGAGTTCGCGATGTATGAGCGGCTGCCCGCATTCACCGCCAGCAGCGTGCCTACGCTGGTCGTTCGCAGCGACGCCGACACCACGTCTCCCATCGGATAGCTCGCGCCGCCTGTCGGAACGCACCGCAAACTCCTAGTGTCCAGTCGCTGTAATCGTTTGAATGTCTAGGCCTGACAGGATGTCAGCGTTATCCCTGGTCATGGCGTAGTTTTTGTGTCGTTTGTACGTTAAAAAGACTTCAGCGACTGAACACTAGCTGCACACCGTGGTGGAATCGGATCATGGGTTGACTCCTCCGAGCGGGATAATAAGACGATCTCGGTGAAGTGGAGTGGTTGGCGAGGCTGGCGTGAGCTGCCCACCGGCACGGTCCAACACCACATCAGGTCGCGCAGAACGGTCCCTCGGCGCTTGACGCAAGGTCCACGAACCGGACGCTGAGCTGCACTCGAGCCGATGCCTGCTCTCCTACACGGTTGGGTATTGACTGGACATCGGGTCTAGGCTGACCGGGTGATTTCCGCACCGGACGATCCGTTGGGCACGCTATTCAAGGATCTTCAGGGTCTCCGGAGTGGGCTTGGGTTGCGTGAGCCGCAGCGTCTGCTTGAGTGCAGCGAGACGTTCCGCCACGTCACCGGTATGGCCAATGGCGCGCTCGGCGATGCGCGACGGATCGAGGTCGGGATGTCGAGTCTTGTCGCAGCCGTCGATGCGCTCGACAAGCTCCCGCGTGAGACGGCCTTGGTGGAGTTCAACCTTCACGCGGACCACAGCTTCCCGACGTTGACGCGGCGCCAAGGCTCCCTTGCGGTCGCCCGCGGGTGTGACCCGAAAACCGTCCGCCGCCACGGCGACCGTGCGCTCGAGACTGTCGCCTACTTGCTGACCCTCCCAAGCCCACGTAGTCAACCGAATGGACGCTCACACGCGGCGCTCGGCCGGTCGCTGTTGCCCTTCGAGCACCTGTTGTGGCCCCTTCAGGCGGAGCGCGTCACGATCATCAGCGGTGAGATTTCCTCTGAAGATACGGTCAGCTCGCTCAACGGGGTCTTCCTTCTCGAAAGTCAGGAAAGTCTGGCAATCGTCGAAGCCGTGACCAATCTGGTCAGCGCCAACGAGCACGCGGCGGTGAACGTCACCTCGAGCGGCAGCGTGCAGGCAGACGAGCTGTTGGACAGCCTCATCGTGATCGGCGGGCCGCGCTCGAACAGCCTCACCCACCGGCTGCTCTCCGAGCTTCCGCTCGAAGCAGAGCTGGTCGTCATCGGCCACGGGCCTGGCAAGGACAAGTATTTCCGTCTGCCGGGTGGCGAGCAGATCCGCGCACAGCACGTCGATGGGGAATTGCGCCGTGATGTCGCCACGCTGGTCGTCGGACCGAACCCGTTCAACGCATCCCAGCGGCTGCTCCTCGTGGCCGGTCTGCACAGCCACGGCAACTGGGGCGTGGTCATGTCGGTCTCACGTCGAAGGTCGAATCCGCTGGTGGCACGCAACCTGGAGCTGCTGTCCCTGCGCCAGTTCGAGCCGTCCACGCTTGTTCAGATCGTCCTCGAGATCCCCGTGGTTGACGGACGTGTGCTCCCCGCGCCCATCGACGAAGCGAACATCTACCCCACGCGCTTGGACTCAGCGGGCTAGTCGCTTCGTATCGCCGTCGTCGTTCCCGGGCGGAACGCGTGGCCGGAATGGTTGCGACGCTGCCTGCACAGTGTTTCCCAGGCGTGCGCCCGATCCAGAGACGTGCCGACGACCATTGTCGTCTCAGACGATCGGTCCGACGAGCCGCTCTGCCAGGAGTACCGCCGCCTCGCGGTGACCCACCGCGCCGAATACGTCCGCAGCCGGGTATGGCGTGGCATCGGCGGAGCCCGCAATCTGGGGGTCCCATGTCCGCTCGGCTGCGACCCACGTGCTGTTCGTCGACGCGGACGACGAGATCGATCCGCATGCCGTAGTCGCGTTGGCCGAGGTAGCAACAGCGGATTCGATCGTCACCGCCCTGTACCGCATAACGGGCCGCGGCCCGCCGTGCACGCCACCCAAGGCCGCGCTGTTGCGTTTGGCCGAGGCGCACCACGGATCACGCGTGTCTCCGCTTCTGTATA
>NZ_JBOHXW010000011.1:0-112262 GCF_050737575.1 Stenotrophomonas sp. | reverse complement strand
GTAGGCATCAAGCATGACCTTGATCACGCCGATCAACGTTTCCAGCTGCGGGTTGTCACCGATGTGGGTGACGCTGCCGACCATGTTCACGTTGACGCGACGGAAGAACACGCTGGCCTTCTGGCCGATGGTCACCATGTCGATCTCGGCGCCCTTTTCCTGCCAGCCGCGCATTTCTGTCACAGCCTTGCGGAACAGGTTGTTGTTCAGGCCGCCAGCCAGACCGCGATCGGACGAGATCACGATGTAACCGACGCGCTTGACGTTCTCACGCTCAACCAGGAACGGATGCTGGAAATCGGTGCTGGCCTGGGCCAGGTGACCGATGACCTGCTTCATCGCCTGCGCGTACGGACGCGAGGTCTTCATCCGATCCTGCGCCTTGCGGATCTTGGAGGCCGAGACCATCTCGAGCGCGCGCGTCACCTTGCGGGTGTTCTGCACGCTCTTGATCTTGGTTTTGATTTCGCGTCCGCTTGCCATTTCTCGCTCGCTCTACTTACTTGGTTGAGGAGCGGCCGAGTGGCCGCTCCCTGCCGGTCGTCGCTTCGCGATTACCAGCTGCCAGTGGTCTTGAACTCGGAGATGCCCTTCTTGAAAGCGGCTTCAATCTCGTCGTTCCAGGCGCCGGTGGCATTGATCTTGGAGACCAGCTCACCTGCGGTGTTGGCGAAGTGCGCATGCAGGCCCGCTTCGAAGCCCAGCAGCTTGGCGACCGGCACGTCGTCGAGGTAACCCTCGTTGACGGCGTAGATCGACAGCGCCTGGTCGGCGATGGACATCGGCAGGTACTGCTTCTGCTTCATCAGCTCGGTGACGCGCTGACCGCGCTCCAGCTGCTTGCGGGTCGCTTCGTCCAGGTCCGAGGCGAACTGCGCGAACGCAGCCAGCTCACGGTACTGGGCCAGCGAGATACGAATACCGCCGGACAGCTTCTTGATGATCTTGGTCTGGGCCGAACCGCCCACGCGCGACACCGAGATACCGGCGTTGACGGCCGGACGGATACCGGCGTTGAACAGGTCGGTTTCCAGGAAGATCTGGCCGTCGGTGATCGAGATCACGTTGGTCGGAACGAACGCGGAAACGTCGCCGGCCTGGGTTTCGATGATCGGCAGCGCGGTCAGCGAACCGGTCTTGCCGGTGACGGCACCGTTGGTGAACTTCTCGACATACTCTTCCGACACGCGAGCTGCGCGCTCGAGCAGACGGGAGTGCAGGTAGAACACGTCACCCGGGTAGGCTTCACGGCCCGGCGGACGCTTCAGCAGCAGCGAGATCTGGCGGTAGGCAACGGCCTGCTTGGACAGATCGTCGTACACGATCAGGGCGTCTTCGCCGCGGTCCATGAAGTACTCACCCATGGTGCAGCCGGAGTAGGCGCTGATGTACTGCATCGCAGCCGACTCGGAAGCGGTAGCGGCCACGACCACGGTGTGGGCCAGTGCGCCATTCTCTTCCAGCTTGCGCACGATGTTCGCAACGGTCGAAGCCTTCTGGCCGATCGCGACGTACACGCACTTGATGCCGGTGCCCTTCTGGTTGATCACCGCATCGATGGCCATCGCGGTCTTGCCGGTCTGGCGGTCACCAATGATCAGCTCGCGCTGGCCACGGCCGATCGGAATCATGGAGTCGACCGACTTATAACCGGTCTGCACCGGCTGGTCGACGGATTTGCGCCAGATCACGCCCGGCGCAACGCGCTCCACCGGAGCGGTCTGCGAGGTGCCCAGCGGGCCCTTGCCGTCAATCGGCTCGCCCAGCGCGTTCACCACGCGGCCGAGCACTTCCGGACCCACCGGCACTTCCAGGATGCGACCGGTGGTCTTGGCCACGTCGCCTTCGCGCAGGTGCTCGTAGTCACCCAGCACCACGGCGCCGACCGAGTCACGCTCCAGGTTCAGCGCCAGTGCGTAGGTGTTGTTCGGCAGTTCGATCATTTCGCCCTGCATCACGTCGGCCAGACCGTAGATGCGCACGATGCCGTCGGACACCGAGGTCACGGTGCCTTCGTTGCGCGATTCCGCGGACAGGGCGACCTTCTCGATGCGGTTCTTGATCAGTTCGCTGATTTCGGAGGGGTTGAGCGTGGTAGCCATCGTCAAGTCCTAGTGCCGGCAATCAAGCCGGACGTTAAATTGAATTCAGTGTGCGAGTGCGGTCTGCAGGCGCGACAGCTTGCCCTTGAGCGAACCATCGATAACCACATCGCCGGCATCGATCACGGCGCCGCCGATCAGCGAAGCGTCCACCGCGGTCGATACCTCGACGTCGCGGCCGAAGCGCTTGCGCAGCGCGGCCTTGATCTTTTCCAGCTCGTCTGCCGACAGTTCAGCAGCCGAAGTCACCGTGGCTTTCAGCACGTTTTCGGCGTCGGCGCGCAGCTGGTCGAACAGGCCGGAGATTTCCGGCAGCTGCTGCAGACGGTGCGACTCGGCCAGCAGCCCCAGGAAGCGGCTGTAGGTTTCACCTGCCGCTTCCGGAGTCAGCAGGGCAACGGCATCGCCGCGGCCCAGCTGAGGGTTGGACAGCAGGGCCGACACGCGCGGATCGGCGGCAACGCGGGCGGAGAACGCAAGCGCGTCCGACCACGGCGCGAACTTGCCATCCTCACGCGCAATCGCGAAAGCGGCGCGGGCGTACGGGCGGGCAAGCGTGAGGGCCTGGCTCATCTCAGATCTCCGCAGCCAGCTCGTCGAGCAGCGCCTTGTGGGCGTTGGCATCGATTTCGCGCTTGAGCAGCTTCTCGGCGCCGCTCACGGCCAGTGCGGACACCTGCTTGCGCAGATCTTCGCGGGCGCGATTGGCAGCAGCGTCGATTTCAGCCTGGGCCAGATCTTTCTGACGGTTGGCTTCAGCAACGGCTTCGTTCTTGGCCGCTTCAACGATCTGGTTGGCGCGGACATGAGCCTGATCGATGATTTCGTTGGCCTTGCCACGAGCGTCCTTCAACGCTTCGTTGACCTTTTCCTGCGTCTGGGCCAGATCTTTCTGGCTGCGATCGGCAGCAGCCAAGCCTTCAGCGATCTTCTGCTGACGCTCTTCGATAGCCTTCATCAACGGCGGCCAGATCAGGGTCGCGATGATCCAGATCAGCGCGGCAAACGCCAGGGCCTGCGCAATGAGGGTGAAATTGATATTCATGGATTAGCTCAGTCGCTGTGTCGGGGGTGGTTGCGCCGCCGTGGCGACGCAACCGAACCTTCATCCGAGGCCGGATGCCCGAAGGCAACCGGCCATCTCACTGCAGCTGGATCAGCCAGCCAGCTTGGCGGCTTCGGCCAGCAGCGTGGAAGCCAGCGGGTTGGCGAAGGCCAGCAGCAGGCCGACGGCGACCGAGATGATGAACGCGGCGTCGATCAGGCCGGCGGTGATGAACATGCGGACCTGCAGGACCGGGATCAGTTCCGGCTGGCGAGCGGCCGATTCCAGGAACTTACCGGACATGATGGCCAGACCGAGGCCTGCACCCAGCGCGGCCAGGCCGATCATGATGCCGACGGCAAGGGCGGTGGAGCTCTGAACTTGGGCGAGGTTGGTCAGGACGGCGAAGTACATGGTTATCTCCAGGAACTTAAGTAGCTAAGGGTGATGAAACGGATGAAGGTTGAAACTGGTTGAAGCTTGTAACTCAGTGACTGTCTTCCGACAGGCTCAAGTACACGATGGACAGCATCATGAAGATGAATGCCTGCAGCGGGATCACCAGCAGATGGAACAGCATCCAGCCCAGGCCGAATGCACCACCGGCAATGGCACCGAACAAACCGGCACCACCCAGCACCCAGATCAGCAGGAAAACGATTTCGCCGCCGAACATGTTGCCGAACAGTCGCATCGCCAGAGAGATCGGCTTGCTCAGCCACTCGACGATGTTGAGGATCAGGTTGAACGGCATCATCCACTTGCCGAACGGGGCCGTCAGGAATTCCTTGATGAAGCCCAGCACGCCCTTGGACTTGAGCGAGAAGAAGATCATCAGGAAGAACACGCTGATCGACATGCCCAGGGTGGCATTGACGTCAGCGGTCGGCACCGGCTTCCAGTAGTGGATGCCCGCCCATTCCAGCGGCTTGGAAATGAAATCGGCCGGGATCATCTTGATGAGGTTCATCAACAGGATCCAGAAGAAGATGGTGATCGCGATCGGCGTCACCAGCTTGCTCTTGCCGTGATAGGTGTCCTTGGCCTGGCGGTCAACGAACTCCAGGCAGATTTCAACAAACGCCTGCCACTTGCCCGGCACGCCGGCCGTGGCCTTGCGCGTCGCCATCCAGAACGCGAACACCATCAACAGGCCCATCAGGACTGAAGTAAAGATGGTGTCTACGTGGATCGTCCAGAAACCGCCGCCTTCACCGACCGGAGCGGTCAGGTTCTGCAAGTGATGCTGGATGTAGCTGGTAGGAGTTAGAGCCTCGCCCGCCATGTGTCCGTAACCTTTATGAATTCGATCAACGTCTGGCCAGAGCCAGGACTTGGAACATCATTCCCACCGCCAAACCCGCGAACAGCGGCAGCGCGGGAAGCTTCAACCAGACAAGGCCAATTGCAAACACGGCGATGACCAGTACCCATTTCAGCAACATCGCCAGAATCAGGCGCATCATTGCCGAACCAGCGGCCTGAACGCCGCCACCGAGTGCCATACGGGCCGCAATCCAGCCCCCTGCCACCACTGCCAGACCCGACGCCGCAGCGCCGATGGCGGACTTAGGCCCCGCCATGAAGAGGAAGGCCAGAGCCAGGACAGCCACTGCTGCCAGCGGATAGACCGCGGCGCGCAACATCAGTCGCCGACCCGCGTCAACGGAGTTCAGCACGTCAAAGTGTCCTGCAAGGTGAAAGTGGGAACCGAATCGCGCAGAGGCGCCTCGTCGAGCCGCGAAAGTATAACAGTGAGACATTTTGAGAGACAACCGGCATCTGGCATCCCATTTGACTATGCAAGTTGCCGCAATTTCAGGAATTTTCGCCAAATCGGCCCTTTTTGCAGGCCGCGGATGCGGCAATGCAGCAGCGGGAACTTCCTGCCAGCACCCCGGTCTGACCCCTGCGTCTGCCGCCATTACCTCGTCGATGGCGGCGGATCCGGGTGAGGTGGTGCTGCCAGCCCTCTGCAGCACCACCTCACCGCATTCATTTTCAGGCATCTCTACACATCACCTACACGCGTGGTCACGCCGACGGTACGCACGACCTATCAAGGTCCATTGCTTTCAAGCAACACGAAGGCAACAACGATGCGCAATCCCCGCTTCATTCCCGTAATCGCTCCCTGCGCGTTGGCGCTGGGTCTTTTCAGTGCAGCCGCGGCACACGCCGCCGAAGACGATCCGCGTTTCACGCTGCGCTTGGGGGCGATGAACATCGACACCGACAACACGATCCGTGGCAGCACCAACATCGGCGGGCAGGATGTCGATGTGTCCGAAGATTTCAGCATGGGCGGCAAGGAATGGGAGCCGCGCGTGGATGGCATGTTCCGCATCAGTGATCGGCAGCGATTGATCTTCGACTACTTCAAGTACGACAAGGATCGCCGCGAGACACTCGGTGATACGGTCAACTACGGTGACACCACGGTGCCTGCCGGCAGCTTCGTCAAAGGCGAACTGAAGTACCAGGTCGCGACGCTGGTCTACGACTATTCGGTGGTGGACGGTGAGAAATTCGACGTCGGCCTGCAACTGGGTGCCGAGTACGCCAAGATCAGCGCAGATGCCTATGCCGATCTTGGCGATCTCTACCAAGGCCGTTTCATCAATGAAAAAGCCGACGGCATCGCGCCGGTGGTGGGCGCGCGATTGACCTTCACGCCGTCCGAGCATTGGATGATCAACCTGCAGGGCCAGTACCTCAACACCAGCTGGGGCAACTTCGACGATTACAAAGGCGACCTGAGTCGTGCGAATGCAATCGTGCAATACAACGTCAACCAGAACTTCGGCATCTTCGCCGGCTACGACTGGTTCAAGCTGGATGCCGACAAGCGCGGCAGTGATGGCGTTGTCGGCTTGAAGCAGGAATTCAAGGGACCACTGGCGGGCGTGAGTTTGTCGTTCTGACGCGACGTTTGTAGCGCCGAGCCATGCTCGGCAGCGGCTGCAACGCGACATCACTGCTCGCTACAAAGGCTGCCCTCACCTCCACTCCGTGCCCCAGCCCTTGCGCTGGCGCAAGGGCGTTCGGGGAGCAGCGAACCAATGGTTCGCAAGCTGCTCCTCTCACCCCGCACGCGGGAGAGGGGCTTGTAGCACCGCGCGCTTATCCGGGCTACGGCGCAGGCGGCGGCATCAACTGGGTGGCCACGCAAATGTAATCCGCCAACGGCATCTCACCCACAGCCGCGCGACGTTGATCAACTTGATCCGGCACCTCCATCGGCTTGGGTTGCCACTTTCCACCCACCGCCAACAACTGGCTGCCATAACGCTGCGGCTGCTCCGAGTTCACCAGCACGCGATCCGTCAGCAACGCGAATTCGCGCGATGACACTTCGCCGCGCGCTACGAGCGGCATGATCTGCTCCAACACGCCGCGCTGGAAATCCACATCACGGTCAGCATGCTGCACCAGCAACCAGGCAGCAGATAAGCCATCCGCGCCAACCTGAGCAACACCCGGAAGCCCGCGGTATTCGGCAACGATCTTTTTTATTTCCGGCAAGTTGGCCGCATCCACGGCAAGCATCTTCTCGATCATCGACGGCGACCAGTCGCCGGTGCGCGCCTCCTGATCGACACGCGCCATCTCAAGCAGTTGCACACGCAACGCCGGCTCGCTTGCAATCACATCAGCCTGCACACCGACGCGGGACGGCCGATGCAGCTTGGCTGCTTCGATGAAGGCCGCCGCATCCGGGCACTTCAACAACGCCGCAGCAAGCGCTGGGTCGTCATCATCGGCCCGCGCATTGCACGCAAACGCCAACATCGCAACCGCCGAAATCGCCCGCAACATTCCCTTGCTCCTTTCCAATCAGCAGATACAACGACGCCCCGGTGAAGGGGCGTCGTGTGAATTACTTCTTCTTCGGAATGTACAGATCGGTGATGGTGCCGTCGTAGATTTCCGCTGCCATCGCCACCGACTCACTCAAGGTCGGATGTGCGTGGATGGTGTGGCCGATGTCTTCGGCTTCGGCACCCATTTCGATGGCCAGACCAATTTCGGCGAGCAACTCACCGGCATGCACGCCGACGATGGCGCCGCCGATGACGCGATGGGTTTCTTCGTCGAAGATCAGCTTGGTGAAGCCTTCGGTGCGACCAATACCAATCGCGCGACCACTGGCCGCCCACGGGAACTTGGCCACGCTCACCTTCAAACCCTTGGCCTTGGCCTCGGTCTCGGTGACGCCCACCCAGGCGATTTCCGGGTTGGTGTAAGCCACCGACGGAATCACGCGGGCCACCCATTCCTTCTTCTCACCGAAGGCCACTTCCGCGGCCAACTTGCCTTCGTGCGTGGCCTTGTGAGCCAGCATCGGGTTACCGACGATGTCGCCGATGGCAAAGATGTGCGGCACGTTGGTGCGCATCTGGCGATCCACCGGAATGAAGCCGCGATCGGTCACTTCCACACCAGCCTTGTCGGCGTCGATCTTCTTGCCGTTGGCCGAGCGGCCCACCGCGACCAGCACGCGATCAAAGGTGGCGCTTTCCATCGCCGGCTTCTCGCCTTCGGTGGCAGCCTCGAACGTTACCGTGATGCCCTTCTTGTCGGCCGTGACGCCCGACGCCTTGGTCTTCAGGTGAACGTCGATGCCCTGCTTCTTCAGGCGGTCGGCCAGCGGCTTGACCAGATCCTTGTCGGCACCCGGCATCAGCTGGTCCATGAACTCGACCACGGTGACCTTGGCGCCGAGCGCGCTGTACACGGTGGCCATTTCCAGGCCGATGATGCCGCCGCCAACCACCAGCAGCGAACCCGGCACTTCGGCCAGTTCCAGCGCGTCGGTGGAATCCATCACGCGCTTGTCGTCCCACGGGAAGTTCGGCAGCTTCACTGCCTGCGAACCGGCGGCAATGACGCACTGCTCGAAGCGCAGCAGCTGGGTCTTGCCGTCGTCGCCGGTGATTTCCAGCTCATTGGCAGAGACGAACTTGGCCAAGCCGTGAACGGTGCGGATCTTGCGCTGCTTGGCCATGCCGGCCAGGCCCTTGGTCAGCTGACCGACGACCTTTTCCTTGTACTCGCGCAGCTTGTCCAGGCTGATCTTCGGCGCGCCGTACTCGATGCCCAGTTCATTGGCGTGCGAGGCGTGGTCGATGATCTCGGCCGCGTGCAGCAGCGCCTTGGACGGAATGCAGCCGACGTTGAGGCAGACGCCGCCGAGGTTGGCGTAGCGCTCGATCAACACGGTATCCATGCCCAGATCAGCGGCACGGAACGCAGCGGTGTAACCACCCGGACCGGCACCCAACACCACGATGCGGCACTCGATATCCGCAGTGCGACCGCTGGACGGCAGTGCCTTGGCGGCAACGGCGGGGTCCGGTGCGCGGTGCGATGGCGTTACCGGCGGCTTGCTGCCCGGTGCAACCTTGCTGGCCGGGGCAGCCGCAGCGGCGCCTTCGGCTTCCAGAATCACCACGACATCGCCTTCGGACAATTTGTCGTCGAGCTTGACCTTGATTTCCTTGACCACGCCGGCTGCCGAGGACGGCACTTCCAGCGTCGCCTTGTCCGATTCCAGCGTGACCAGGCCCTGATCCTTGACCACCGTGTCGCCCACGGCCACCAGGATTTCGATCACCGGCACGCTGTCGTAATCGCCGATGTCCGGCACCTTCACTTCGACCAGACCGGTGGCCGCCGGTGCACTCACCGCGGCTGCAGCGGGCGCAGCAGCCGGTTGTGCCGGCGCTGCCACAGGCGCGGCCGGTGCAGCCGCCGCCGGAGCCGCCGCAGCGACAGGCGCAGCGGCCTCGCCTTCGGCTTCCAGAATCACCACCACGTCGCCTTCGGACAGCTTGTCGTCGAGCTTGACCTTGATTTCCTTGACCACGCCTGCGGCCGAGGACGGCACTTCCAGCGTCGCCTTGTCCGACTCCAGCGTGACCAGCCCCTGATCCTTCTTCACTGTGTCGCCCACAGCGACCAGGATTTCGATCACCGGCACACTGTCGTAATCACCAATGTCCGGAACCTTGATTTCAATCGTCGCCATTGTTTTCTCCAGTGGGCTCAGCCGGCGTCTTCGCCGGAGAACCGGTTGTGCATCTTGTCGAGCGCGCGTTCGATTGCCTCGTAGCGCTTCTCGTACTTTTTGTCTTTGCTGTGTGCCAGTTCGGTCAGCAGCGTGGCCTGCTCCAGCAGCGCTTCCAACTGCCCGCAACCCGGCCGCAGTCCGCTGTAGCGTTCACCGTTGATGGTGAAAGAAACCACCTCGCCATCGGTGACCGGCGCACGCGCCGCCACTTCCGGCGTGGACAACGCCTGGGCCCAGACCTGGACCACACGCTGCGCCAGCGCATCCGGCAACGGTGCCCGTGCGAATGACGGGCTCTGCTCCAGGCGCAGGTTGACGCCTGCCCGGCTGGCGCCGCTGTTCCAGCTGTAGATGCGCTTCTCGGCCATCCCTGCCAGCACGGTCCACTGGCCGCTGCCCGCGTCACGACGCAACAACACCTGCGATTCCTCGCCCCGCGCCGGCAACATCAGCAACGACAGCGTGTCTTCGGCCTGCCCGCCCAACAACTGCGACGCGGCCTGACCGTAATTGCCCACCGCCGGCGGCCAACCTTCGCCCACCACCGGCTCGCACTGGCGCGCGGCCAGTGCAGGCACGGCCAGCACCGCAAGCAGTGCCAGCAACAACGCGCGCTTGGGCGCGGTGCGCATCACAGAAGGACGCGACGCATGTCGGCCAGCACCTGCGACAGGTACGTGGTGAAGCGTGCAGCCAGCGCGCCGTCGATGACGCGGTGGTCGTAGCTCAGCGACAACGGCAACATCAGCTTCGGCGCGAATTCCTTGCCGTTCCAGATCGGCTGGATCGCCGACTTGGACACGCCGAGGATGGCCACTTCCGGTGCATTGACAATCGGGGTGAATGCGGTGCCACCGATGCCGCCCAGCGAGCTGATCGAGAAGCAACCGCCGCTCATGTCGGCCGGGCCCAGCTTGCCGTCACGGGCCTTCTTGGCCAGCTCGGTGGTTTCCTGCGCAATCTGCACCACGCCCTTCTTGTCCACGTCGCGGATCACCGGCACGACCAGGCCGTTCGGCGTGTCAGCGGCAAAGCCGATGTGGAAGTACTTCTTCAGCGTGAGGTTCTCGCCGCTGGCATCCAGCGAAGCGTTGAACTCGGGGAACTTCTTCAGTGCCGCGGCGCTGGCCTTGATCAGGAAAGCGAGCATGGTCAGCTTGATGCCGGCCTTCTCGTTCTCCTTGTTCAGCGCAACGCGCAGGCCTTCCAGGTCGGTGATGTCAGCCTGCTCGAACTGGGTGACGTGCGGGATCATCGCCCAGTTGCGGGCCAGGTTGGCGCCGGAAATCTTCTTGATGCGCGACAGCTGCACCACTTCGGTTTCACCGAACTTGCTGAAGTCCACCTTCGGCCACGGCAGCAGGTTCAGGCCGCCACCGGCTGCGGCCGGCGCAGCGCCGGCAACCGCAACACCACCGGTGAGCAGGCCCTTGACGAACTTCTGCACGTCGTCCTTGGTGATGCGGCCGCTCTTTTCGCTGCCGGACACCTGCGCCAGGTCCACGCCCAGCTCACGGGCGAACACGCGCACCGCCGGGCTGGCATACGGCACCTTGGACGGCAGCACGCCTTCGGCGTTGAACTGCACCGGCGGGCTGGCCGGCTTGCCGGTCGGCACTGCGGCCGGTGCCGGCGCGGCAGCCACCGGGGCGGCGGCCACTGGCTCAACCTTGGCGCGGGTTTCGGCGGCGGCCTCGACCTTGGCCGGCGCCGCGGGTGCGGCTGCAGCAGCCGGCTGGGCGGCGGTTTCGGTGACCTCGATCAGCGCCACAACCTTGCCTTCAGACAGGTTGTCGCCGACCTTGACCTTGATCTCCTTGACCACGCCGGACACCGACGAAGGCACTTCCATCGTCGCCTTGTCCGACTCCAGCGTGACCAGACCTTGGTCTTTCTTGACCGTATCGCCGACGGCAACCAGCACTTCGATCACCGGAATGTCGCTGTAGTCACCGATATCGGGGACAAGGGCTTCCTTGATTTCGGCCATGAAACTACTCCAGCAACAGTGAGGGAATCCTCTATTGTGGCGTCCCCGGGCCGCAGCGCCAACCGCTAGTGCTGAATTCGCCTGCGTATGTCCCTGGTCAGGCGCAAGCCAGCGCCGGCAGGGCCTTGGCCTTGCGCCGCCCATTGGTGGACAAGCTGACTTGCCGCTTGTCTCCGATGTCCTGCCCGGTCAGCCGCCCCAAGGCCGCGTTGTGGGCGATTCCGACGGGTGCAACCACGGCCGCAACTGGCCCCACGCCTCCAGCAGGCGCGGCAATGACCACGCCGCATTGGCCGGACTGGTCGAGGGCAGCGACAGCACCGGCAACGCAACCGCCACAACCGGCAAAGCCGGTTGCACCCACCGCTGGAACGCAGCGTGTGCTGCACCGCCGTTACAGGCGATGACCTGCAGCGCGGGCAAACCCGCAATCAGCGCCGGCAGCGGATTGGCCACTTCGCTGCCACGCACGATTGCCGCATCCAGACTGCCGCTGCGCCGACATTGACCAATGACATCCCACACGCCCACGCCGGCACGCTGCAACTGCTGCATGCGTTGCGGGTAATCCAGCGTTGCATCGAATCCGCACAGCGTCGCCATCACCGGCCAGAAGCGATTGCGTGGATGCGCGTAGTAACGCGCTTCATGCAATGACACCGCACCTGGCATCGAACCCAACACCAACACGCGACAGTGCGAATCCACCTGCGCGGGCAATCCCTGCAACACGTTGTTCTCCATCACAGCCACCACACGACCGTGAACAGAAATTTTGTGTTTGCGCGTGTGTCCATGGGATTCCACTCATTTTTGCTGAACATCAACATAGCGAAAAACCCCTGCGTTTAGCGCGATTCATCTACGCATCGCTACGGTTGGCACGCCCCGCAACGAGGGCCTCGACAACAACGATAGTCCCGACTGAGAGACTGAGGAGTCTGTTATGCGTTCGATCAAAATTCTGAGCCTTGCCACCCTGGGTGCACTTGCACTGTCGTCCACTGCGTTCGCGCAGGATGCCAGCAGCGACACCGCGTCGGGCAAGCATTTCGCGGTCGTCGGCGGCATCACGTTGCTGCAGCCCAAGAGCGATCCGATCAATGGCATCGACAAGTTTGACGGTGGCCCGGCGCCGACCGTGAGCGCCAGCTATTACTTCAACGACAACATCGCCGTTGAGTTGTGGGGCGCTGTCGACAAGTTCAATCACCGCGTGCGTACCGATGGCGGCGCCAAGGCCGGCACCGTTGAGCAGCAGCCGCTTGCGCTGAGTGCGCAGTACCACTTCGGCGCAGCGGACAACGTGTTCCGTCCGTTCGTTGGCCTGGGCTACTACGAGTCGAACTTCAGCAACGAGAAGATCGATGGACTGTCTGACACCGGCAACCATGTGGGTGTGGACACGGCCAAGGGCGCCATCGGCACCGTGGGTGTGGACATGAACATCAACTCCACCTGGTTTGCGCGTGCCGACGCACGTTACATGCATGCACGCCCTGACCTGCGCGTGGCTGGCAGCAACGCCGGCGAGCTGAAGATGGATCCGTGGACCGTGGGCTTCGGTATTGGTGCGCGCTTCTGATAAGCGACATCGTTCCGGTTTAGTGGAGCATGAAGAGCACGGGCCGTTCGCGGCCCGTGTTTTTTTATTGCTCTGTTGTCGGCGGCAGCTTGTGCTGCTCTCCCCTCTCCCCAACCCCTCTCCCGCAAGGGGAGAGGGGCTTTGAAGCGCAGCGAGCACAAGCATTGTCTGCGACCGCAGCTGTAGCCCCTCTCCCCTTGCGGGAGAGGGGCGAATTTCGCCTGCACACTACGGGCTGCCGTCATCACTCCACTGCAGGGCGAGGTAGTCGAAGTTGGTCTGCAGGCGCGGTTTGACGATGTCGAAGAAAGGCGACACATCGAAGTCGCGCGGGGTGTAGAGGCTGTAGTTGCGGATGTGCAGAATTTCCTGCCGCTGCTGTCGCGCACCGGCCTGCGCGGAGACGGTTTCGATCTCCGGCAGGATCGGGTAACGGATCGACTCGAATGCCTGCGCCAGTAACGTCGAACAGATCGCCTTGGTCGGTTCACCACTGCCCAGTGCAATCAAACGTCGACGCATATGCCCAGGCACCGGCGGCTGCCGGATGAGGTAACGGGCCAGATCGAAGACGTTCTTCAAGTCGTAGCTGTAGCCGAGGCGGGCGCGCATGAAACCCACCAGTTGCTCCACGGCCGCCGGTGCCAATCCCTGCGGGCGGCAGATGCGGGTGTGTTGATGGGCGAATTCACTGAGCGGAATCCGGCGCACGCCCTCCTCCACATCCACGTCGATCATCATCGGTTGTGGCTTGCCGCCTTCCACCAGCGATTCCTCGCCGATATACAGCGCCGCATGCGACCAGGTGGATTGGCTGAGGTATTTGATGGCGGTGGAAAAGCGACTATTGCCTTCCACCAACAGCACATCACCGCGCCGCAAGGTATGCAGCAGCAATGCGGGATCACTGGTGGAGGGCCGCGCCTGGTTGCGGCGCGGCTGCGCCAGAAAATGTGCCAGATGCCGCCCAAGCAAACTCAACAAGCCCATTGCATGACCTCCCCGAACCGTAGCGCCAGCGTAATGGCTGCGCGGCCCTGCCGCCATGCAGCCGGCTCAGATGGATAGGCAGAAGCTGCGTGCGTCGCGGGCTTGAGCTGCCTGCGCGGCTTGGACGTCGCGGGCTACATCGGCCTCGACGCTGCCCCGCCTTCCGTCACTCAGTGCGGGCTGCGGTCGTAACCACGGTAGCGCTGGTGATGCCGCACCCTGCGTCGCAGCAGCAGTGCGTACATGCCCGCGTAGCCCAGCAGCACCGCCGCCATTGCCAGCAAGCCGGCGTGACTGAGCCAGCCCGTCTGCGGCCACGCCACACCATTTACCGAGGCCTGCCAGCCTTGCACCATGCCCGCCACCACGCGCACCAGAATCATCAGGGTGAGTGCCAGCACCAGCCAGGTGTTGGGCTTGTAGAACAGGGTTTCGGCATTGGCATCGAAGCGGGTCAATGCATGCCCCAAGGCACCCAGCAGGAGCCCGGCCAACCAACCCAACGCGGCATACGTCCACGCGCCCGGCCACCAGAAACCGGCGACGGTGGCAAAGATCGCAAACAGCACGGTGGACACCGCCGTGCCCCAGAGATTGAACGTGACCAGCCACGGCCGCGCCAGCCGACGTGCGCCGCTGCTACGGAAGCGTTGCCACAGCGACAACGGCAGCAGCATCAACAGGATGGCCAGAAACACCAGCAAGGCGAGTGGCACTGCAAGAAGCAAAGGCATGGTCACGTGATCCAGTGATGCCGTGCCTGCGATCAATGCGTGCACAGCCGTGTAGAGGTGCACGCGCGGCAGCAGACCGGAATGGAAGACCCGCCATCGTGCGGGTCAAGACTACGCAGCGGCGTGTCATCGCCGCGTGGGCAGATGGCCTGCTGGAATCACGGACGTTGGGGTGATCGCAGGCTGGGACGAAATCCCAGCCTACGGTGTTGCCGGCGCGCGGGGCTCCCGCTTTGCGGGCGGCTGAGCGGAGCGGTGCTCCGCTGCGATATCTACCGGGAAAGCTGCTTGCCGAGCGTGGCTCGGCACTACATTTACCGAGTCGATCAGAACGCAGGCAGGACTGCGCCCTTGTACTTCTGTTCGATGAAGGCTTTCACTTCCGGGCTGGTCAGCGCCTTGGCGAGCTTCTGCACGCGGGGGTCGTCCTTGTTGTCGGTGCGCGCGACCAGGAAGTTCACGTACGGCGACTCGCTGCTTTCAATGGCCAGCGCGTCCTTGGTCGGGTTGAGGCCGGCATCGAGTGCGTAGTTGGTGTTGATCAACGCCAGATCGACCTGGTCGAGCACGCGCGGCAGCATCGCCGAATCCAGTTCGCGGAACTTGAGCTGCTTGGGGTTCTCGACGATGTCACGCTGGGTGGACAGCGCGTTGCTGGCGTCCTTGAGCTTGATGACGCCGGCGGTGTCCAGCAGGATCAGCGCGCGGCTGTTGTTGCTCGGATCATTCGGGATGACCACGTCGGCGCCGTTGGGCAGTTCGGCCAGCGATTTGATGCGGCGCGAATAGGCACCGAACGGTTCGATGTGTACACCGGTCACGGTGACCAGCGTGGTCTTGCGGTCGCGGTTGTAGGCATCCAGGTACGGCTCGGTCTGGAAGTAATTGACGTCTACCTGTTTCTGCACCAACTGGTCGTTGGGCTGCACGTAATCGTTGAACACGCGCACGTCGAGTTTGATGCCCTCTTTCTCCATCAGCGGCTTGACCACATCCAGAATCTCGGAGTGCGGCACGGCGGTGGCGGCGACGATCAACTTGGCGTCGTCGGCAGCGGGCTTGCCGCAGGCCGAAAGTGCCAAGGCGGCAGCGAACAGGGGAAGAGCGAGCAGCTTGTTCATTGGAATCAGAATCCTGTGGGGAAGGACGGTGGCACTACGCTAGCAGGCCGACACGCTGCGTGCCGGTCTGTCGTCATTGCATTATTTTCGGCTGTAATGCGAAACCAAGCGGTCGCCGATCATCTGCAGCACCTGCACCAGCACCAGCAACAGCACCACGGTGACCAGTGCGACATCGGTATGCGAGCGCTGGTAGCCATCGCGGAAGGCCAGGTCGCCCAGTCCACCGGAACCAATCGCACCGCCCATCGCGGTGAAGCCGATCAGCGCGATGGTGGTGACCGTGGCGCCGGCAATCAGACCGGGCCGCGCTTCGGGCAGCAGCACCTTGAAAACAAGCTGTCGCGTGGTGGCGCCCATTGCCTGACTGGCTTCGATGACGCCGCGATCCACTTCACGCAATGCGGTTTCCACCAAGCGCGCGTAGAACGGTGCGGCGCCGACAACCAGCGGCAGAATCGCGCCGCGCACGCCGAGCGAGGTGCCCATCAAACCCAGCGTCACCGGGATCAGCACGATCATCAAAATGATGAAGGGCACCGAGCGCAGCAGATTCACCAGCAGCGCCAGCACGCCGTAAACCACCGGCTTGCGGTGCAATTGCGGTGAGCCGGTGAGGAACAGCAGCACGCCCAGCGGCAGGCCGATGGCCATGGTCAGCGGCAGCGAGCCGGCCAGCATCAGCAGGGTGTCGAAGGTGGCTTGACCGATGTCGGCCCACTTGCCGGCATCCAGATGGCGGAAGAAACCGCCTGCGGTAGCGAGCATCATCGGCGCAGCTCCTGTACATGGACGCCGGCCGCGATGAAGGCGGCCTGCGCGGCGTTCTGATCACCGCCCACCAGGGCAACGGTGAGCTGGCCGTAAGGCGTGTCCTTGATGCGGTCGATGCGGCCGGACAGGATGTTGTAGTCCACGCCGGTGTCGCGGGCGATGCGCCCGAGCAGCGGTTCGTAGGTGTCGTTGCCGAGGAAGGTCAGGCGCATGATGCGGCCGCCAACTGCGGCGTAGCTGTGCAGTTGCTCACTTTCGTCCACATGCTCGGATTCGGAGACAAAGCGGCGCGTGGTCGGGTGCTTGGGATGCAGGAACACATCGGTCACCGGGCCCAGCTCGACCAGATGGCCGGCGTCGAGCACGGCAACGCGGTCGCAGACGCGGCGGATCACATCCATCTCGTGGGTGATCAGCACGATGGTCAGGCCCAGCTCGCGGTTGATCTTGCCCAGCAGCGCCAGCACCGAGGCGGTGGTCTGCGGATCGAGCGCGCTGGTCGCCTCGTCGCACAGCAGAATCTGCGGGCGCGTGGCCAGGGCGCGGGCAATGCCGACGCGCTGTTTCTGGCCGCCGGACAACTGCGCCGGATATTTGTTTGCGTGCTCTTCCAGCCCAACGGTGCGCAGCAGCTCGGCCACCCGGGTATCGATCTCGGCCTTGGGCGTGCCGGCCAGCTCCAGCGGGAAGGCGACGTTGCCCGCCACGGTACGGGCCGACAGCAGGTTGAAGTGCTGGAAGATCATGCCAATGCGGCGGCGCAGCGCACGCAGGCCATCGGCGTCCAGCGCGGTGGCATCCTGCCCGTCGATCAGCACCCGCCCGCCGCTGGGTTCTTCCAGGCGGTTGATCAGGCGGATCAGGGTCGATTTGCCAGCGCCGGAGTGGCCGATGATGCCGAACACTTCGCCGGCCTGGATCTGCAGGTCGAGCGGATGCAGCGCCGTGATCGCGCGACCGTCGACGAGGTAGGACTTTTGCAGGTTCTGGAACGCGATCACTGCCAGGGCAACCGGGGGGTCAGAAGGGGGGCGTGCAGCCTAGCAGCGCAGGCCGCCCGGCGCGCGTGCTGCGTCGGTCAATCTTATTCCTTTTGGTTCTAAGTGGTGGCCGTCGTAGGCGCAGCCTTGGCAGCAAAGCGCCGCGCTACCCGGCCATGACGCCTGTCTGTGATGGCGGCCTGCCCGCCAACGGAGCCGGAACCGGTGCCGGTGCCGGTGGCGGTTTCGCGGCCGAGGCCGCTCCTACACGCGCTGATCCAGCGCCAACAGTTCAGAGGTGATCGATCTGATCCGGCCGCTGGGCACGCTGCACCCGCTCGCGGTGCAGCAGGTACAGGCCGCTGGCGACGATGATCGCCGCGCCGGCCCAGGTCCAGCGGTCGGGCAGCTTGTCCCACAGCAGCAGATCCCAGCCGATCACCCAGACCAGGCCGGTGTATTCCAGCGGCGCGATCATCGAGGCCTGGCCCAGTTGGAACGCCCGGGTCAGCGCGATCTGCCCCAGCGCACCCGCCAAACCCATGCCGGCAATCAGCGCGGCGTGCTTCCATTCCAATGGCCGCCATTCCGGCCAGGCAAGCACGCCGGCGCCGATGGCCATGATCAGCAGGAACCACACCACCATCGATTGCGGCGTATCGGTGCGGGTCAGCAAGCTGACCGTGACCGCGGCGATGGCATAGGCGGTGGCCGCCAGCAGCACCATCAGACCGGGGAAGGAGATGAGGCCGTCCACGCCGGGGCGCAACACCACCAGCACGCCGATCAGGCCGATGCCGATGGCGATCCAGCGACGCGGCCCGACATGCTCACCCAGCAGCGGCACCGACAACGCCGCCACCAGCAGCGGCGCGACGAAGTAGATGGTGTACGCGGTGGACAACGGCAGCGTGCGCAGCGCGTAGACGAAGCAGCCGATCATCACCATGCCCAGCACGCCACGCAGCAGGTGCAGGCCCCAGCGCACCGGGATGATTGAGCGCGGGCCGGCCGAGGCCAACACCCACACCAGCACGAACGGCAACGACGCCGCACCGCGCAGCATGGTGACCTGCAAGGTGGGATAGCTGGCCGCCAGCATCTTCATGCCGGCATCCATCAGCGAAAAGAAGGCGACGGCCGCCAGCATCCAGACGATGGCGCGCGCAGGGGATTTGGTTGGAGACATGGCCGGATTATCCCCTGTCGTGCGGATTGCGGATATCTCCGGGCAGAAGCGCGGCATGATTCGCGCCCTCGCATGGGCGCGGCCCCAGGAGGAGGTTGCCGAGCGACGCGGTTGGCTTCAGGTGCAGAGCCCCCCGCCCTCCCCTTGCCTTCGGCAAAGAGAGGGGTTGGCCTTCGTTCTTGTTCCGCGCAGGCCTTGTTCTCTGCTCGTTTTGGCGAAGGAAGGCGGCCGTTCGCCTAGAATGACGGCTGATTTCATTGATGGGAGCAGGCCGATGCCTTCCTTTGACGTTGTTTCCGAAGTTGACAAGCACGAGCTGGCCAATGCGCTGGACCAGGCCAACCGTGAACTGTCCACCCGCTTCGATTTCAAGGGCGTGGATGCCAAGTTCGATCTGGAAGACGAGAAGCTGATCAAGCTCACCGCGCCGACCGACTTCCAGCTCAAGCAGATGGCCGACATCCTGCGCCTGCGTCTGGCCGCACGGAACATCGATTTCCGCTGCATGGAGTTTGGCGATATCGAAACCAACCTCGGCGGTGCGCGTCAGCAGGTCACCGTCAAGCAGGGCATCGAGCAGAAGCTGGCCAAGCAGATCGCCGCCAAGATCAAGGAAGCCAAGATCAAGGTCGACACGCAGATCAACGGCGACAAGCTGCGCGTCAACGGCAAGAAGCGCGATGACCTGCAAGAGGTCATGGCGCTGTTGAAGAAGGGCGAGTTCGAGCAGCCGCTGCAGTTCGACAACTTCCGCGATTGATTCATGGCTGCAGCAGGGTCAGTCGCCCTGCTGCAGTTTGCGGTACAGCGTGGTGCGCGAAATGCCCAGCTTGCGCGCCGCCGCGCTGACGTTGCCGCGGTAGCTGTCCACTGCATCGCGTACCGCCTGGATGCCCTGCGCACGCAGCGAGCCCTTGACCGCATCGCGTGCGGCAGCCGGGATGGCCACGCTGCCGCGTCGCGTTACCGGCGCGCGCAGGTACTGCACCTGCAATGCGCTGTCTTCGGAAAAACGTACTCGCCGTGCCGGCCCGGCCTGCAACAGGCGCCGCCGCTGATGCACGTTGGCGGCAGCGAACACTTCCTCCAGCGTCACTTCCGGCAACGGCCCACGGCGCGGCAAGCCCAGCAACCGCCGTGCGACGCGATTGGCCGCACGAATGCGGCCGTTCTCTTCGATGGCCAACAATCCCTGGAACGGCGTGTTCAACCAACGGGCGTCGTGCTGCAAGGCCAACAGGTGGCACGGCCGGCATTCCTGCAGCAGCCGGTTCTCGATGGACAACGCGCCCTGCCGGAAGTAGTCCAGCAGGTAATCCGGATCGCGCTCGCCCAAGCCCGTGACGTTCAACGCACCGGCCACTTCGCCATCCAGCCCGTGCAGCGGCACGCTCAGGCAGAACATCGGCGTGAAGTGGTCCAGATAGTGCTCGTTGCCGCGCACCAGGATTGGCGTGTCCTCGCTCAACGCGCAGGTCGGTGCGTTGGTGCCCAGGTGCGACTCACGCAACTGCCGGCCCACCTGGATGGTCCGCAGCAGCGGTGAATCGGTCAGCCCGTGCTCGCGTTGGGCCACGATCACGCCCTGCGTGTTGATGCAGTACATCAGCCATTGGCGGCCGCCAAAGGCGGACCACAACTGATCCATGTCGTGCTGCGCGCAGCGCGCCAGGCGGCGATCGGCGTGGCCTTCCGGCTGCGGCGGGCGGGCCACGCGCGGCAGCTGAAGCGGCGTTTCGTGCTGCTGCATGCCCGCGGCACGCAGGCGTTCCCACGACCGTTGCAGCGGCTGCGCCAGCAGGTCATCCGGCAGCGGCGCGCCATCGGAGAATTCTTTGCGTGCGCTGGCCAACAACTGCTGGTGTTCCAACGCCGCGCCACGCGTGGCGTGTCCTTTGGGTGCGCTCATTGGGGGGCTCCTGCTTCAGAACGAGTACGCGGGCGCCTGGCCCTTGATGGTCAACCACTGCCACTGAGTGAACTCATCAATGTTGGCCGGCCCGCCTATGCTGGTCCCGTTGCCCGATACGCCGACTCCACCAAACGGGTTGATGGCCTCATCGTTTACCGTCTGGTCATTGATGTGCAGAAGCCCGGTGTGCAGTTTTTCGCTCAGTTTGAGCGCGCGCCCGACATCGCTGGAGAGGATGCCCATCGACAATCCATAGACCGTGTCGTTGGCCAGCGACACCGCATCGTCGTCGCTGTCGAACGGCACCACCACGGCGACCGGGCCGAACACTTCTTCACGAAATGCCGGGTTTTCCCGGGTGACATCGGCCAATACCGTCGCTTCAAAGAACAACTCGCGGTAATGCCCACCGGCCGCCAACATCGCGCCGGCAGCCAGCGCATCGGCAACGATCTTCGCGGCGTGATCGCGCTGTTGCGCGTTGATCAGCGGCCCCAACGCGACATCCTCGCGCGCCGGATCGCCCACCTTCAGCGCCCTGGCTTTGGCGACAAATTTTTCCAGGAAGCGTTCATAGATACGCCGCTGTACCAGGATACGGCCGGTGGCCATGCAGACCTGTCCCTGATGCAGGTACGCGCCCCATGCGGCATTGGCCACGGCCAGGTCCAGATCGGCGTCGTCCAGAATGATCAGCGAGTTCTTGCCGCCCAGTTCCAGCGACATCTTCTTCAACAGCTTGCCGGCCGTCTCCCCCACTTTGCGACCGGCAGCGGTGGAGCCGGTGAACTGGATCATGCGGATGTTCGGATCGGCGGTGAGCGCGGCACCGGCGTCGCCTTCCCCCGGCAAGACGTGCAGCACGCCAGCCGGCAGGCCGGCCAGTTCAAACAGCCGCGCGATGACGAACCCGCCGCACACCGTAGTGCGCGGGTCGGGCTTGAGCACGACCGCATTGCCCAGCGCCAACGCCGGCGCCACCGCGCGCATGGCCAGGTACAGCGGGAAGTTGAATGGGGAGATCACTCCGACCACCCCCAGCGGACGGCGCCGGGCCAGGCTCAGGCCGGCTGACCGCGTCGGCAGCACCTCGCCCAGCGCGCGCGACGGCAAGGCGGATGCTTCATGCAGGGCGCGGGTGACGATACTGAGTTCCGCGCGGGCCTTGAGCCGGGTGGCACCGCCTTCGCGGACCAGCCAATCCTCGATCTCATCGACATGCGTCTCGGCCAACGCCGCCGCGCGGCGCAGCACGCCGGCACGGGTTTCGTACGGTGCCGCAGCCCACAGCCGCTGCGCCTGCGCGGCGGCGGCAGCCGAGCGCGTCACCTGCGCCGGGTCGGCCAATGCGACATGGCCGAGCAGCGCAGCAGTGGCCGGTTCCACTACATCACGCAGCGGACCACCGGCACTCCACTGTCCATCGAATTGCTTGCCCGACCACAGCTTGGTGGGCAGAAATGCGTGCGTTGCCATCTTCCAGAACTCCATTGCAGGGGGTAGTTCGCCGATTGGACACCTGCCCACATCGCTTGCCTATTGGCCGCCAGCGGCAATCGGCCAAGCCCTTGTCGTGGAAGTGATTTGAACGGCGGCCGATGTCCCATGCGTGGACAGTCACACCGGCGTCGTGACGGGCTGGCACTACAATCGCCTACCCAGCACGCATGCAAGGCCACCATGAACGACACCACCGCGCCCCTCGGCGACCCGATCGCCGTCACCCGGAACTGGCTGGAGAAGGCCGTTATCGGCCTGAACCTGTGCCCCTTTGCCAAGGCGGTGTACGTCAAGCAGCAGGTGCGCTTTGTACTCAGCGACGCCAGCACCCCCGAAGCCCTGCTGGAAGAACTGGCCGAAGAACTGGTGCTGTTGCGTGACACCCCGGCCGAGCAGATCGACACCACCTTGCTCATCCACCCGGACGTGCTGACCGATTTCCTGGACTACAACGACTTCCTCGAAAACGCCGACATGGTCGTGGAAACGCTGGATCTTCAGGGCATCCTGCAGGTGGCCAGTTTCCACCCGCAGTACCAGTTCGCCGGCGCCGCGCCGGATGACGTGAGCAACTACACCAACCGCGCGCCGTATCCGATCCTGCACCTGTTGCGCGAAGACAGCGTGGAACGCGCGGTCGCCGCCTTCCCGGATCCGGACGTGATCATCGAACGCAACATCGAAACCCTCGACAAGCTGGGTGTCGAGGGCTGGAACAGGTTGCTGTCTGGCGACAAGGCGCACTGAACGATTCGGGACAGCAATCGTCCCGTGGGCTGGGCTGAAATCCCAGCACCCGCAATGTGATTCAAGGCCAATGCGACGCTGGGATGTCATCCCAGCCTACGCAGCGCGTGCTGCTTCTACGCGGTAGCGATTTCGGAGTTGCCCAGCATCGGCTGCAGCAATGCATGCACATCGTGCAGCGAGCCGGCGATGCGGTGGCCCAGCGCGCGCACGGTGTCATCCGGGTGCACCAGGTCGGGCACTTGAATGGCGGTCATGCCGGCGCCGAGTGCGGCGCGGATGCCGGCCGGGGAATCCTCCAGCGCCAGACAACGTGCCGGCGCATGGCCCAGCCGCTGTGCGGCCAGCAGATAGATATCCGGCGCGGGCTTGGGATGGGACACATCGCTGCTGGTCACCACCGCATGGAAATACGGCAACAAGCCCGCCGCTTCCAGTTTGCGATCCGCACGCGGCTGGCGCGTGGAGGTGGCGACCGCGCGCGGAATGTCGTGGGCCTTGAGCAGTTCCAGCAATTCGACGATGCCCGGACGCAGCGGCAAGCCGGCGTGGGTGCGTTCGTCGTACAACAGATGACACTGCTCGGACATCGCGTCCACCTGCGCATCATCAGCCAGATGCTGGCGCAACATCGCGCGGCAATCGCGGTCACCAAAACCGACCATGCCGAGGAAGAACGAACGCTCCAGCACCAGTCCGAATTCCTCGGCCGCCTGGCTCCAGCACGCCACCGAAACCCGCTCGCTGTCGATCATCAAACCGTCCATGTCGAAGATGACGGCGTCGGGAAGAAACGGCAGCGCAGTGAGGGTGTTCATGCAGCGAACAAGGTGTCCAGATCAGCGGCGGTCAGCATCCGCCATTGGCCTTCTTCCAGCCCATCCAGGCTGAGACCGCCAATGCGGCTGCGGTGCAGCGACGCCACATGATTGCCGGTGGCGGCGAACATGCGACGCACCTGGTGATAGCGGCCCTCGTGCAGCACCAGCTGTGCGTGACGCGGGTCGTGCACGTTCAATTCGGCCGGCAGCAGCGGGGTTTTCTCCGACTCCAGCAGCAAGGTGCCGCTGGCGAACAACGCCGCTTCGTTGCCACTCAGGTCCTGCGCCAACTCCGCCTCGTAGACCTTGGACAACTTGGACTTGGGCGAGATGATCCGGTGCAGCAGCGCGCCGTCGTCGGTCATCAGCAGCATGCCGCTGGTGTCGCGATCCAGCCGGCCCACGGTCGACAACACTGGCGCACGCTCGCGAAAACGCGGCGGCAGCAGGTCGTAGATCAAGCGGCCCTGGTCCTTGGTCGAGCAGGTGTAACCGGCCGGCTTGTGCAGCATCAGGATCATGCCGGCCTTCGGATCCAGCGGTTCGCCGTCAACGCGGATCGCCTCATGCTCCAGCTTGTCGTCGGCATACAGCACCTCGCCATCGGCGTCGGTGATACGGCCTTCGCGGAACATCTGCTGCACCTGCTTGCGGCTGCCGTAGCCGAGGTTGGCAATGAGCTTGACCAGCCTCACGCACGGCCCCCGCGCGTACCGACGATGACCTTGAAGCCATCACGCTCGGCGGCCACATGCACCTTGCCGAAGCTCTCGTTGAGGATGTGCTCGTACGGCAGGTGGCGGTTGGCCACCATGAACAACTGACCGCCCGGGCGCAGCGCTTCGGCGGCCACGGCGATGAAGCGGCGGCCGATGTCCGGGCGGTCTTCGCGCGCCGGGGTGTGGAACGGCGGGTTGGAGACAATGAAGTCGTAGCGGCCGTCGATGCCGGCGGTGACATCCTGCCAACGGAAGCCGAGCTGCGCGGTGCTGTCGGCCAGGTTGCGGCGGGCCAGCGCCAGCGCACGCGCTTCGGCTTCGTACAGATCCAGCGCGGTGACGTTCGGGCAACGCGCCAGCACTTCAGCCGACAGGTAACCCCAGCCCGCGCCAAGGTCGGCACCACGGCCGGCCAGCGTCGCCGGCAACTGCTCGACCAGCAGCGCCGAAGCCGGGTCGATACGGTCCCAGGCGAACACACCCGGACGGCTGTGGAAACGGCCATCGAGGATGGTGCGCGGCGCATCCAGCGCAGCCCAGCGCTTGCGCAGGGCTTCGTCATGGCTGCCGTCCAGCGGCGCGGTCCAATAGGTACGGCAGTGATTCTTGGTCAGCTTGCCGCCCAGCCCGGCCAGCTGCTGCAGGTCGCCTTCGCCGGAGCGCGCGCCTTCGTTGTTGGACTGGCAGGCCACGATCTGGCCACCCGGCGCGACCATTTCCAGCGCACGCGCAAACAGGGCGCGGGCTTCATCGCGCTGACGCGGCGGCAGCACCAGCACCAGCGGGTAACGCTCACTGGATTCCTCCAGCACCTGCTCGCTGCGCACTTCCCAACCGCTGCGCTCCAGCGCCTCGGCGAACGGGCGGAAGCTCTGCGCGCAGACCAGCTGCGAGGCGGTGGCGTGCTCGCCCAGCGGCCAACCATCGCGGGCGCGCAGGAACAGCACCTTGCCCTGCGGCCAGCGCAGATTGGAGGCGGAGAAGGGAAGGAACAGGGTTTCCAGCGGGGCGTCGTACGGAGCGGGCATGCCGATACTTGGTCGAACGGGGGCGCCCATTCTACCGGCGTGGCCGTCACCGGGCCCGTACGGGGTCGAAACGGGCGGTTGGCGGGCCGGAAAGTGCTGGGCGGGATTTCGGAAAGGCCTTGGTTGGCCGGCGCTTCGGGAGTGTCGAGCCCTGCTCGGCAGGGGCTTTCCCGAGGTCCATCCATTCTTCCTGCCCTTTTCGTAACTCGTCGTCCTTTCGAGGAAAAGACCTGAGTCAGGGCGAATTCGAGTGTTTCCGGCATTGGAGCTGAAGGGCGGAAACAAGCCAAAAAGCAACGGCGGCCCTCACCCCAACCCCTCTCCCGCTGGCGGGAGAGGGGCTCAGATTCGCCGTTGATCGGTATGCGGGAGTAACGAGCTGCCGGCGCCGAAGCGTCCACCCCGCCCTACAGCGTCTCCGCCATTGGCAGACGCACTACCTGGCGCACGCTGTCCAGCCACAGCAGGTGCTGCTGGGAGATGCGGACCAGGTCGTCCAGGCGCACGGTGGCATTCACCCCGGGGCAGTCGTCGTGGTCGGCGAAATGCTGCAGCACCGGCCGCATCGTCACCGTGCCGGCCACGCGGGCGCCGCCGTCCAGCACCAACATCACGCGCGCTTGCCCCGGCAGTTCACCCGCCAGGGTTTCAAGCAGCGCGATCGTGATTGGATCGCTGTAAACGTGGGGCGCGTACTGGGCCATGACGGCGTCCGCAGGTGACGGTGATCACACTACCCCCGTCGCGCGTGAACTCCATGCAAAGAAACTCAGGGCAGGCGCGCGTCGCGGATGGCGCCTACCAGTTGGGCGACGCTGTACGGTTTGGCGATGTGGCCCTGGAAGCCGGCCGAAAACGCGCGCTTGCGGTCATCGGCACGCGCCAGTGCGGTGACCGCCACGGCCGGTAGCTCGTCGCCGGGTACGCCCATGGTTTCGCGCAGGGTGTGCACCAGGCCGTAGCCGTCCATGCCGGGCATGCCGATGTCGCTGATCAGCACATCGAAGGCGGTGTGTCCGCGCAGGTCGAGCAGTTCCAGCGCCTCGGCCGCAGTGGCCGAGATCACCACCGATGCGCCCTGCTCTTCCAGCACGCGGCGGATGTAGCCAAGCATGTCCGGCTGGTCTTCCACCGCCAGAATGCGCACGCCCTGCAGCGCGTTGGCGGCGACCACCTGGTCGCTGATGCGGCCGCGCTGCACCTTGCGGCGCGGGCGGCCCACGGCCTTCTGCACCTGGAATTCGGGCAGGCGCACGCGGAACGTGGCGCCGCACCCGGCCCCTTCACTCTCGGCCGAGACCGTGCCGCCGTGCAGTTCTGTCAACTGCTGCACGATCGCCAAGCCCAATCCCAACCCGCCGTAGCGGCGCGTGGTGGTGCCGTCGGCCTGGCTGAAGCGACTGAAAAGGTGTTCCAGGAATTCCGACGCGATGCCATCGCCGTCGTCGTGTATCTGCACCACGTAATGGCCGTCTTCCTTCCACAACTCCACGTCGATGTGGCCATCGACCGGGGTGAACTTGATTGCGTTGGACAACAGGTTGGACAGCACCTGGCGCAGCCGCGTGGCATCGCCGAGCACCGGACACGGTTTGTCCGGGGTCGTCACGCGCAGCGTCTGCGCCTTGCCTTCGGCCACCAGCTCCTGCGCGCGTACCGCTTCGCGCACCTGCTCGGCCAGGTTCAGCACTTCCACTTCCAACTGCACCTTGCCCAGCAACATGCTGCTCAGGTCGAGCATGTCGGACATCAGATGCTTCTGGGTCATCGCGCTGCTGGCGATCACTTCCATGCCGCGACGCATCGGGTGGTCGCTTTCCATGCGCTGCAGCAGCAACTCGCTCCAACCAAGAATGGTGGTCAGCGGCGTGCGCAGTTCATGCGACAACGTGGCCAGGAACTCGTCCTTCATCCGCGCCATGCCTTCGGCGGTATTGCGTGCCGCGCGCTCGGCTTCCAGCAGTTCTTCACGCGCCATTTCAATCTCGCGGCGCTCGGTGATGTCCGGGCTGCTGCCGGCCAGGCCGATGAAACGGCCATCGTGCGAAAAACGCGGCACCGCGTTCATTTCCAACCAGCGCCATTGCCCATCGTGACGACGCACGCGCACGTTGATATGCAACTCGCGGCGCTCGACCAGCGCAGCCTGCAGTTCGTACTCGAACGGCGCCAACTCATCGGGATGCAGCAGCTTGCGCCACCAGCGTGGGCCGAGGTCACTGTCCTGCGCGATGCCGAAGAACGCGGTGAATGCCGTGTTGGCAAACCGCACATGGCCCAGGTCGTCCAACACCCACACCGGCATTGGCAAACCATCGGCCAATGCGCTGAAGCGCGCCTCGCTTTCGGCCAGATCAGTCTCGATGCGCTTGCGTGCGGAGATATCAAACAGCAGCACCGCCACCTGCCGCTGCTCGGGCGCGCCGATGCGCACCGCCTCCACCGAATACCAGCGGCCCAGCTGCGACACCTCACGCTCGAACTGGGCCATCACCCCTTCGGTGGCGACCCGCCCGAGCACCCGGAACCAGTAGTCCTCCAGTCCCGGCAGCACCTCGTGCGCGCTGCGCCCCTTGGCGGCCTGCAAGCCGGTAATGCGCTCGAACGCGGCGTTGACCTTGCGGTAGATGAAGTCCACCGCGCGGCCTTCCTCGAACACCATTTCGATCACACAGAAGCCCGAGCCCACGGCGTCGAACACGTCCCGATACAAGGAGGTGCTGCCAATATCTTCTTCGGCCAGGGTCAGCGGCGGTTCGTGATTGAGCGGGAGCATCGTCTGCAGGTGAAGGAAGCCAGCGGCGGGAGTTCTGACGCGTCCGGGAGTCTGGGCAGCGCGCGCTTTACGGAGTGTGATGATGAACCATCACGCCACTCCACGCCGCCGTTACCTGGGCCATTCATTGCCTCGTATGGCTTGCAGGCGCACACTGTGTCCACTTCCAAGCCATAGGAGTTCGTCATGAAAACCCTTACCGTGACTGGACTTGCCTTGGCCTGCCTGCTGGCTGTGGGCAGCGCTGACGCCAAACCGCGAAACGTTGCCGACCCCGAAGCCCCGCGCGCCCTGACGGCGGAAGGACCGGTGCAGGTACAGTGGAGCGACCCCGCCCAGTTCACCGAGTTGCGCCAGAGCCGCAACCGCCGGGACGCCCAGCGTGGCGACTGGGTGGAGACGCTGGCCGAACACCTGCGCAAGCAGGCCAGCAAGCAATTGCCCGAAGGTCAGAAGCTGGACGTGACCATCACCGACATCAAACTCGCCGGTGACTACGAGCCGTGGCATGGCCCCAACTTCGACGACGTGCGTTTCATGCGCGACGTCTACCCACCGCGCATCAGCCTGCAGTTCACGCTGACCGATGCCAATGGCCAGGTAATCGAGCAGGGCGAGCGCAAGCTGTCGGACAGCGGCTATCTTTTCAACAGTTCGCGGCCGAGCAACACCGACCCGCTGCGCTACGAAAAGCGCCTGCTCGATGAGTGGGTACGCCGCGAGTTTCAATCCGAAAACAGAACTGCCGGCCGATAACGGCGCAGTGGTTTTGCAGACAAAAAGGGCCGCATTGCGGCCCTTTTTTTGCGCCAAAGATTCAGTGCCGTTGTGGGAGCGGCTTCATGGGGCCGGTCGAACGCCATCGGAATTTCAGTGAATGAAAAAGCCGCATCGCTGCGGCCCTTTCGTTTACCCGGAGATGTACACGCGCGGTGTGCGCTTGAGACTGCACGGCAAGCGGTACGCACTGGTGTTGCAGCGCGGTGCCAGCTCGGAAATCGTCGGCGCGTTGCCCCACAACTGCACGATGCTGTCACGGCCGGCCTGCGGGTGATCGGTGAGATCAACGGTGAGCATGTCCATCGACACGCGGCCGATCAATTGCCCCGGAACGCCATCGATCAATACCGGTGTGCCGTTCGGTGCGAACTGCGGGTAGCCATCGGCATACCCCATCGCCACCACGCCAACGCGGGTCGGCTTGTCGGCGACAAAACGTGCGCCGTAGCCCAGCGGTTCGCCGACGGCCAGTTCGCGTACCGCGATCACCCGCGACTGCAACGTCATCACCGGGCGCAGCTGCGCCGCGTGCGGGCTGGGCTGCGGGTACAACGGATCGGCGCCGTACAGCATCAGGCCCGGGCGTACCCAGTCGCTGCGCACGTCCGGCCAGCCCAGCAATGCGGGTGAATTGCACAGGCTGGTTTCGCCGGCCAGGCCGTCGATGGCGCGGGTAAAAATATCCAACTGCTCGCGGGTGCGGTTGCTGTCCAGCTCGTCGGCGCGGGCCAGGTGCGTCATCAGCACCAACGGGGCGACGTTCGGCAACGCGCTCAGGCGTGCATGCGCGTTGCGGAATTCTTCGACCGACAAACCCAAGCGATGCATGCCGCTGTCCAGCTTCAACCAGATGCGCAGCGTGGCGTTGGTCTTGAACGCTTCCACCGCTTCCAGCTGCCATTGCGACGACACCACCGTCCACAGATCGTGCTCGACGATCAACGGCAGTTCGGCGGCGTCGAAGAAGCCTTCCATCAGCAGGATCGGCCCACGGATGCCGGCCTGGCGCAGCTCCAGTGCTTCTTCGATGCAGGCCACGCCAAAGCCATCGGCTTCGTCCTGCAGCGCGCGGGCGCAGTTCACCGCACCGTGGCCGTAGGCGTCGGCCTTGATGATGGCCAGCGCCTTGCCACCGCCCAACTGCTTGGCCAGGCGGTAGTTGTGCCGCAGCGCGTCCAGGTCGATCAGTGCCTGTGCCGGGCGCATCAGTGCTGCCCCTTGCCGTAGCGGAAGATATCCAGGCCTTCGGTACTGATCTGCGGCGTTTTACCGCTCATCAGGTCAGCCAGGTAACGGCCCGAGCCGGCGGCCATGGTCCAGCCCAACGTGCCGTGGCCGGTGTTGAGGAACAGATTGCGGTACGGCGTGGCGCCGATCACCGGCGTGCCGTCCGGCGTGGCCGGGCGCAGGCCGGTCCAGAACACGGCCTTGGACAGGTCACCGCCATCGGGATACAGGTCGTTGACCACCTTCTCCAGCGTGGCGCGGCGACGCGGCTCCAGCGACAGATCAAAGCCGGCTACCTCCGCCATGCCGCCGACCCGGATGCGGTCTTCAAAGCGGGTGATGGCGATCTTGTAGCTCTCGTCGAGGATGGTCGAATTGGGCGCCTTCGCCGCATCGGTGATCGGCAGGGTCAGCGAGTAACCCTTCAGCGGATACACCGGCAGTTGCATGCCCAGCGGTGCCAACAGCTGCGGCGAATAACTGCCCAGCGCCAGCACGTAATGATCCGCGGTTTCCAGCTTGCCGTTGATGTACACGCCGGTGATGCGGTCGCCGTCGCGCTTGATCGCGGTGATGGTCTGGTCGAAGCGGAACTCCACGCCAGCCTCCGCCGCCAGCGCCGCCAGTTTGTCGGTGAACAACTGGCAATCGCCGGTCTGGTCTTCCGGCAGGCGCAGCGCGCCGACCAGCATGTCGGTCTTGCTGGCCAGTGCCGGCTCAACGCGGGCAATGCCCTGGCGGTCCAGCACTTCATACGGCACGCCGTACTCGCGCAGCACTTCGATGTCCTGCGCGGCGGCGTCCAGCTGTTGCTGGGTGCGGAACAACTGGGTGGTGCCCAGCAGGCGGCCTTCGTAGTCGATGCCGGTGGCGGCGCGCAGCTCATTGATGCAGTCGCGGCTGTAATCGGACATGCGCACCATGCGCGCCTTGTTCACCGCATAGCGGGCCGAGGTGCAATTGCGCAGCATCTGCCACAACCAGCGGTACTGGTTGAGATCGCCGGTCGGGCGGATGGCCAGCGGTGCGTGTTCCTCGAACAGCCACTTGATGGCCTTGAACGGCACGCCCGGCGCGGCCCACGGCGAGGTGTAGCCGAACGACAGCTGGCCTGCATTGGCGTAGCTGGTCTCCAACGCCGGCGCGGGCTGGCGGTCGACGACGGTGACGTCATAGCCAGCCTGCCGCAGATACCAAGCACTGGTCGTGCCGATCACACCGGCGCCGAGCACGAGAACTCGCATTGTCTTCTCCTGACCCCATCATTCCCTGCACCGGGGTGGCCAGGGACTGGAAACGGCGCAGTATATTCACGCTTGAGCAGTGTTTATCGCTGTATTGCATGACCAATACAGGGTAATTTCCCGTTTCGTTCATCAAAAACAGAGCGCCATGGCCACCCGCAGCCGCGAACTGGACAAGATCGACCGCAAGATCCTGCGCATCCTGCAGCAGGAGGGGCGTATTTCCTTCACCGAACTGGGCGAACGCGTCGGACTGTCGACCACGCCCTGCACCGAGCGCGTACGCCGGCTGGAACGCGAAGGCGTGATCACCGGCTACTACGCGCGGCTGGACCCGCAGTTCGTCAAAGCCGGCCTGCTGGTGTTCGTGGAGATCAGCCTGGCCTACAAATCCGGCGACATCTTCGAGGAGTTCCGGCGCGCCGCGCTGAAGCTGCCCAACGTGCTGGAATGCCACCTGATGTCCGGCGATTTCGACTACCTGCTCAAGGCCCGCATCAACGAAATGGCCTCCTACCGGAAGCTGTTGGGCAGCACCTTGTTGACCCTGCCGCATGTGCGTGAATCCAAGAGCTACATCGTGATGGAAGAGGTGAAGGAGACCTTGTGCCTGCCGATCGATGATTGAGGCCCGGTAGTGCGGCGCCATGCTCCGCTGGAGCATGGCCGGTGAAGCCACTGCCGAGCATGGCTCGGCACTACGCAGCCACACCTGCCCGCACCGCGTCACTCATCGCTACCCGTCGGTCGGCTGCTCTTCGGCGGCGGCACCACGCGCTGGCCGGTGCCGCTGGGCACGGTGTCGTAGTACCTGCCGGTGCGGCTGTCCATCACCCGGTTGGGGCCGGTCTGCCGCATGTGATTCAACGGTTGGCCATCGCTGCCGTAGATCGGGCGCGGCGTGGTTGGTTGGGTGATCGGCGTGGGCTTGTTGATCGGCTTGGGACGCAGCGCCGGTTTTTCCAGCCGCTCGCGCAGACGCGCGTTCTCGGCCGCCTGGCTGCGGTCGTCCGCCTTCGGTGTGGGGGTCGGCGGAGGCGGCAACTGCACCGGCCGCGTCGCCGTGGGCGGCGGCGGTGTTTTGAGCTGGGCCACGGCCACGCCCGGCAACAAGGTCGCCAACAGCATCCATCCGGTGAATCGCTTCATCCGCTGCCCCTGTCCGAAACCTGCGCCCAGCATGCGCCGGTGTGGCTGGCGCACGAGTGAACGCACCGCGCGCGATGGATTGGTGCGAGGGTCGCATCGGCCTACCATGACGCCCTGCCCCACGGAGCCATCACCATGACCGCCTTCGACCTCACCCCGCCCACTGCCAGCCAACGCGATGCCCTCGTCGCCAGCCTCAATGACGAGGAAAAGCGCGTGCTGCTGCATCACGGCACCGAGGCACCGTTCTGCGGCGTGTTCCTGGACAACAAGCGTGACGGCGTTTACTGCTGCCGGCTGTGCGCGCTGCCGCTGTTCCGCAGCGATACCAAATTCGACTCGGGCACCGGCTGGCCCAGCTTCTTCGCCCCGTTCGAGCCGGCGCATGTGCGTGAAATCCGCGACGCCAGCCACGGCATGGTACGCACGGAAATCGTCTGCGCCCGTTGCGGCAGCCACCTGGGCCACGTATTCCCGGATGGCCCGCCGCCGACCTTCGAGCGGCATTGCCTGAATTCGGTATCGCTGGGCTTTGTCGGCTTGGGCGAGGCCTACCCGAACCCGCTGCAGCGCGATGGTGCCGAGGCATCGTTGGCGGTTTGATTGACTGAAAGCAGCCGCTCCACGTTTCCCCTGCACGCGGGGGAAACGCCGACAGATGTAAGCGGGAACCCGGCGCTACCCGGCAAAACCCCGCAAGCGCATGGCATCGCGCCACAACCGCCGCCGGACTGAATTCTCAGTTCCGGGCGCGACTTCGCCCATCGGGCCTTGTCCTGTCGTAATCCGGCCGTTTACCCACTTCACACTTCAGATCCGGGCGCCGGGGCCGACAACGGGATGTCCCCTACTGCCGTGCCTGCCCCCATGCTTATTCTCGTCGGCCTGCTCATTGTCATCATCAGCGTGCTCGGCGGTTACGTCGGCGCCCACGGTCGCTTGGGAGCACTCTGGCAACCCTACGAACTGGTCATCATCGGCGGCGCGGCGCTGGGCGCGTTCCTGATCGGCACGCCGTTCAAGACCGTCAAACAAACCCTCCGCGCCGTGGTGGGGACGTTCAAAGGCCCGCAATACAAGCGCCAGGACTATCTGGACGTGCTCAGCCTGCTCTACGAACTGCTCAACAAGGCCCGCCGCGAAGGCTTCATGGCGCTGGAAGAGCATGTCGAGAATCCGCAGGACAGCCCGGTCTTCGCCAACTACCCAAAAGTGCTGGCCGACCATCACCTGCTGGACTTCATCACCGACTGCCTGCGGCTGATGATCGGCTCCAACATCGAGCCGCATGAGCTGGAACCGCTGCTGGAACTGGAGCTGGACAAGCACCATCACGAGGCGATGGAACCGGCCCATGTGCTCAACAAGGTGGCTGACGGATTGCCCGGTTTCGGCATCGTCGCGGCAGTGCTGGGCATCGTCATCACCATGGGTTCCATTGGTGGCGACATCAAGGAAGTCGGCGCCCACGTTGCCGGCGCGTTGGTGGGCACCTTCCTCGGCATCCTGCTGGGCTACGGCTTTGTCGGCCCGCTGGCGGCAGCGGTGGAAGCGCGCGCCGAACAGGACGCGCGCATCTACGAATCGGTCAAAACCGCGCTATTGGCCTGCCTGCGTGGCTACAACCCGAAGATCGCGTTGGAGTTCGCGCGCAAGACCGTGCCGTCTGCATTGCGCCCGGGCTTCAGCGAGTTCGAGCAGCACCTGAAGTCGGTCAAGTAAGGCGCACGCCATGACCGAGACCAAGCCAACGGTGATCGTGCGCCGGGTGAAGAAGGTGCAGAAAGGCGGCCACCACGGCGGTTCGTGGAAGGTGGCCTACGCCGACTTCGTCACTGCGATGATGGCGTTCTTCATGGTGATGTGGCTGCTGGCCGCCACCACCAAGCCCGAGCGCGCGGCCATTTCCGATTACTTCCGCAACCCCAGCCCGTTGAGTGGCGCCAGCAGCACGCCGGCACCGGGCATGGCCGGCCCGGGCGGCGCCAGCACCTCGATGATCAAGCTCGGCGGCGCCACCGATGTGTCGCGCGGCAACAGCAATGATCCCTTCCAGAACCAGCAGGAAGCCGTGCCCACCGCCGTGCGGGAACGCGAGCGCGAGAAGCAGCGGCTGGAAGCGCTGAAGCAGGAGCTGCAGGAAGCCATCAGCAAGAGCCAGGCGCTGGAGCCGTTCAAGGACCAGCTGTTGCTGGACATCACGCCAGAGGGCCTGCGCATCCAGATCGTGGACCAGCAGAACCGGCCGATGTTCGACCTGGGCAGCGCGCGCCTGATGCCGTACACCAAGGCGATCCTGGTGGAGCTGTCGCACTTCATCAACCAGGTGCCCAACCGCATCAGCATCACCGGCCACACCGACACCACCGCGTATTCCACGCAGTTGGGCTACGGCAACTGGGAGCTGAGCGCCGACCGCGCCAATGCCGCCCGCCGCATCCTGCTGGAAGGCGGCATGGACGAAGCCAAGGTGGCGCGCGTGGTCGGCTTGTCCTCGTCGGTGTTGTTCGACAAGGCCAACCCGCAGAACCCGATCAACCGCCGCATCAGCATCGTGGTGATGACCAAGGATGCCGAAGCTGCCGCGCTCAACGAGACCGGCTCGATGGCGTTGCCTGCGTCGGCTGCGTTGCCTGCGGGTGCCGCCATTGCGCCTACGGCTGCTGCCGCCGACTGACGGCGCTGTTCGCTGCGCGGTTCGGTGGGAAACGGGGCAGAAGCGCTTCATCGCAATCTGATGGATCACAGAATTTCCCGTCTCTCCCCTTCGCTACGCGAAAGGGAGGGGGCAAAAGCATGACTGCGCTGCGGGCTGATCGAACTGCATGAACCACTCCCTCCCTTGCGCCAAAGGCGGAGGGGAGGGCTGGGGAGAGGTGCCTTTGGCTGGTTCCCAAAGGCCCAAAAAAGCCACTTCCAACCGCCTTTACCCGCCAAGTCAGGGCACATGCGGCGTGGGCGCCTACAATGGGCGCTGTTTTCTCCTACGACCGAGACTCATGTCCAAGCTGTCCAAAGCCAAGCGCGACAAGCGCAAGAAGCAGGCCCCGCGCCGCCCGTTCTCCCGCCTGAACGGCCAGCAGCCGGTGCAGAACCACGCCGTGCTGATGAATGAAGAAGGCCAGGTGGTTGCAGCCATCGGCATGCAGGGCAGCGAATGGCTGCTGGCCATCGGCGGCCAGACCATGGGCAATGCCGACAACCCGGTGCCGATGCTGGCCATGCTCAAGCACCTGTCCAACGTGCAGGAAAAGGAAGGCCGCAAGGTCACCCTGGAATACTCCGCACAGCTGCAGCAGATGATCGACGACCTGGCCGCCGACGAAGGCAAGACCGCCGACGACTACCTGGCCACCCTGGTGTCCGAGTTTGAAGGCGTGGACGACGAAGCGACGGAAGAAGCTGACGTGATCGAAGCCGATGCGGCACCGGCTGCCGAGGTTGCAGCGGACGCGGACGCCGAAGACAAGCCCAAGGCCTGAGCCCGGGCCACTCGTGACGGTCTATATCGACGATGCGGTACATCCCTGGCGCGGCGAGCGCTGGGCGCATCTGATGGCCGACACCTTGCCCGAGCTGCATGCGCTGGCGCAGCAGCTCGGGATCCCCCGCCGCGCCTTCCAGAATCGCCCCAGCGGCGTGCATTACGACGTGCCCGCGCCGCTGCGCGAACAGGCCATCGCACTCGGCGCGCAGGCGATTTCGCGGCACACCGATCGGGACATGATGCGCAGGGTGATCGCCAACGCGCGGGCGCTGTACCAGCCGTAGCAGCGATCTTGGCTGCGACATCGATGGCAATGCGCTAGCGGGAGTGACCCGCAATCCGAGAATCCATGTGCTTCGCGGCCGAGGCCGCTCCTACGGGCGGGACTGCGATCAGAACGGATCGCTGCCCGGCCGCACTTCCACACCCAGCAGCGAGCACAGCGCCAGCATCGCCTCGTCGTCACGGCGCAGCGCGATCCAGCCGGCATAGGCATCGCCGCCGGTGTTCCAGTTCCACACGGTATAGCCGTACTCACGCAGGCGATCGTGGGCGATGGTCATCAGCGTGGGCACGTCCATGTCGGCGGCGAAATCCTCGTCGTCCATGTCGCCGCCCCACTCGATGCGCAGGCCCCAACGGGCCGCGATTTCATCCAGCGCGGTGATGAACGAGTCGGTGTCCTTCCAGTCCACGTAGAAGCCGGCGCGCCAGTCGATGGCGTCTTTCAGGTCCCACAGCCAGGATTCGTCGCTGAAGTCATCTTCAGCGCCGGCACGGGCCTCGCGCCAAGCGTCGAACTGCTGCAGCGCGGTCTCTTCATCGCCGGGGTTGATCAACCACAACAGGTTCCAGACCCGCGCCGGATGGTCGTCCTCGTCGAAAGTCGGCTGCAGTTCGTCGGAGTCTTCGTAATCTTCGCTGTTGTCGGGCATGACGGTTTTCCACTACGTGATGCCGCGCATTCTGCGGCCGCCAGCGCTGCAGCGAAAGCCATGGCTCCCGAGCAGACACCGACAGCGGTTATCCTTGCGCCCGGAAGATGGCCACGTTGGCCTTCAATGAAGCACTGATATGAGCGAGACCCCTCCCGATCACCTGGCGATCAACCCCCAGAGCCCGTTCCATGACGCCGCTGCGCTGGAGCGCGGTATTGGCGTGCGCTTCAACGGCATCGAGCGCGATGACGTGGAAGAGTATTCGGTCACCGAAGGCTGGATCCGCGTACAGGCCGGCAAGTCCCGTGACCGCCGCGGCAACCCGATGACGCTGAAGATCAAGGGCACGGTAGAGCCGTATTTTCTTGAGCTGAAGAACGCGTAAGGCGCAAAAGCTGCCCTCACCGCAAAGCCAAAGCACCAGCACCCTCATCCGCCCTTCGGGCACCTTCTCCCGCATTGCGGGAGAAGGGAGTCATCAAGCATGGCTGCAATCTGATAGCCCTCTCCCGTTCACGGGAGAGGGCTCAGAACAGGACAGCTGCTGCATTTGAAGCCCCTCTCCCGCCTGCGGGAGAGGGCTCAGAACAGGACAGCTGCTGCGTTTGAAGCCCCTCTCCCGCCTGCGGGAGAGGGCTCAGAACAGGACAGCTGCTGCGTTTGAAGCCCCTCTCCCGCCTGCGGGAGAGGGGTTGGGGTGAGGGGAAGCTTCTAAAGAGCTTCTAAAAAGCCCCAAACCCAACTTCTAGTCCCGCTTCCGGCTTTCCAGCAGGTCCAGATTGCGGATCAGCTTGCGCGATATCTCATCGGAGATCTGCCCGCGCCGGGTCAATCGGAACAATTCATCGCGCTCGGCTTCCAGTCCTGCCGCGCGCAGGCTGCGGTAGGCCTGCTCCATGCGCTTGACCTGCTCCGGGTCTTCATCCGGGCCCTGGCCTTTTTCCAGATTGCGCTGATACAGCAAGCTCACCCGCGAGGCGGCGTCGTTGTACAGCTGCATGGCGGTGGTGCCCTGCCCTTCCACCAATTGCTGGCGGGTTTTCTCCACCGCCGCCAATGCAGCCTTGGAGGCCAGCCTGCGGGCCAGATCCTCCTCGCGGCGCACGTTGTCGTCCTTGGGCAGTTCCAGGCCCTTGAGCAGGCGCGGCAGCAACAGGCTGGCGCCGACCAGCGACACCAGGATCACCGCCGCCGCCAGGAAGATCACCAGGTCACGCGCCGGGAACGGCTCGCCACCGGGAATCATCAGCGGCAAGGTCAGCACGCCGGCCAGGGTGATGGCACCACGCACGCCGGCCACCGACATCGCCAGCACCACGCGCCCCGGCGTGTGCGTGCCCTTCTCGCCGCGCATGCGCGCCTTGAGCAGGCTCCAGCGCAACGACAACCACACGAAGGTCAGCCGCATCACCACCAGCATCGCGTTGATGGCCAGCACATACACCACCAGCCACCACGCGCTGTGCTGGCCACTGAGTTCCATGAACTGGATGGCGCGCTCGACGATGCCCGGCAACTGCTCGCCCAGCAGTACGAAGATGATGCCGTTGAAGGTGAACTGCACCATGTTCCAGACCGCGCTGCGCTGCACGCGCATGCTGCCGCTGATGCGGCCCGTGAGCTCGACGTAACTCATGGTGATGCCAGCGGCCACGGCGGCGAGGATGCCAGAGGCGTTGAGTTCTTCGGCCAGCAGATACGCGGCGAAGGGAATCAGCAGGTTGACCAGCAACGCGGCGCCCGGCTCCTCACCAAAGCCATGCCACAGCCAGCGCTGGAACACGGACACGCCCCAGGTCACCGCCACGCCGATGGCCAGGCCCGCCAACGACACCCAGACGAAGGTCAACGAAGCTTCGGCCAGCGAAAAGCTGCCGGTCATCACCGCGGCCACCGCAAAGCGGAAGCACACCAGGCCGGAGGCATCGTTGAGCAGCGACTCGCCTTCCAGGATGTGCATCAGCCGCTTGGGAATCGGCGCGCGGGAAGCAATGGCACTGACCGCCACCGGATCGGTCGGCGAAATGATCGCCGCCAGTGCAAACGCCACCGCCAGCGGCATGGATGGGATCAACCAATGGAT
Organism: Stenotrophomonas sp.; assembly: GCF_050737575.1. Taxonomy (GTDB): domain Bacteria; phylum Pseudomonadota; class Gammaproteobacteria; order Xanthomonadales; family Xanthomonadaceae; genus Stenotrophomonas. The sequence goes on along the minus strand of NZ_JBOHXW010000011.1, from coordinate 73,268 downwards.
CAGCAGGCCGGCGCCGACCACGGTGAATACCACCAGGCCGAACGCCAGTTCCAGGATCGCCCCCTTGTCGCGGAACAGGCCCTGCTTGGGAATACGCCAGCCATCCAGGAACAGCAGCGGCGGCAGGAACAGCAGGAAGAACATATCAGGCTCAAGCGCATGACCACGATTGAACACACCAGCAATCAACGCGCCCAGGCCGATCTGCACCAATGGCAGCGGCAATGAGAACGGCAGGATTCTTACCAGGTAACCGCTGGCGACAACGGCCACCAGCATCGCCAGGACGACTTCGATCGTGTGCATGCTTCTTCCAGAAACGGGCGCGTGCAGAACCAGACAAGGGCCTGCGCCGGAGACCGGAAAAAATTAGCACAGCAGACGATGAATGCGAGGACGAGGTGGTGTTTCGTCAGCTGGGGTTGGGTGTGAAAAGCCCCCCTCCCCAACCCTCCCCTGCTTCGCAAGGGAGGGAGTGGAAGCTGCAGCTGCAGTTGCGTTATTGCTTCAACGCGCGCCGTCGAAGCGATAGATGTCCATCGCCAGGAAGCCCATGTCGATGCCGGCATCAATGCGCGTGGCGCCCAGCACATCGGAACCGGCTGCGCCCATCGCGAAGTACAGCGGCAACAGGTGTTCATCGGTGGGATGCGCCTGGGTGGCGAACGGCGCCTGCTGGCGGTAATCGAACAACGCCGACACATCGTTGTCGCCCAGCTTCTGCTCCACCCACTCGATGAAAGGCCGCACGTACGGCGCTTCCTTGCCCTGCGGGTAGTTGCGCCACTCGTGCAGGTTGTGGGTGATGCTGCCGGAACCGATCAACAACACGCCCTGCTCGCGCAGCGATGCCAGCGCGCGGCCCATTGCGAATTGATGCGCCGGCCCGAGCATCGGCTGGATCGACACCTGCAGCACCGGAATGTCGGCCTGCGGATACAGATAACGCAGTGGCACCCAGGCACCGTGGTCCAGACCACGGTTCGGGTCGATGGACGACGTCAGGCCAGCAGACTGCAGCCGCTCGGCAACTTCCTGCGCCAGCTCCGGCGCGCCCGGTGCCGGGTACTGCAGTTGGTACAGCGCGTCCGGGAAACCGCCGAAATCGTGGATCGTCTCCGGCATCGCGGTGCCCGACACCTGGGGCGCGCGTGCCAGCCAATGCGCCGAGGCCATCACGATGGCGCGCGGGCGCTGCATGCCGGCGGCCAGCTCGGCCAGGCGCGGCCCCACCAAGCCCGGCTCCAACGCGGTCATCGGCGAACCATGGGAAATGTAGAGCGAAGGCAAACGGCTCATCGCAGCTGACTCCAGCAAGACGGGAACATGCCAGCAAGCTTATTGCGCGTACGTCTGGCAACAAATAACCTCGGCGGCAACGTTTTATTGCGGAAGCGGAAACAATGGACACCATTGATGCCATGCGGGTATTCGTCGCCGTGGTCGAACGCAACGGCTTCAGCGCCGCTGCCGATGCCTTGGATATGTCCACCGCCGCCGTCACCCGGCAGATCGCCGCGCTGGAAAAGCGCCTGTCCGCGCGCCTGCTCAATCGCACCACGCGCCGGGTCAGCCCGACCAGCACCGGTGCCGCGTATTACCAGCGCTGTGTCCAGCTGCTGGCCGAATTCGACGCGCTGGAGGCCTCGGTCGGTGCACAGGCGCTGCAACCTTCCGGTCGGTTGCGGATCAATGCGCCGGTCAGCTTCGGCATCACCCGATTGGCGTCGCTGCTGCCCGGCTACAGCGCGCGTTACCCGCAGGTGGAATTGGATTTGTCCTTGTCCGACCGGCTGGTGGACATGGTCGAAGAAGGCTTCGATCTGGCCATCCGCATCACCCGCCAGCCGTCGCCGTCGTTGATCGCGCGGCGTTTGGCACAGGCCCGCATCACCTTGTGCGCGGCGCCGTCCTACCTCGCCCGGCGCGGCGCACCGGCAACGCCACAGGCGCTGGCCGAGCATGATTTCCTGTCTTACAGCTACTCCGCCACCGGCGACAGCTGGACCTTGCGCGGGCCGGAAGGCGACACCAGCGTGACCTTCACCCCGCGCATGCGCGCCAACAACGGTGAGGTGCTGCGCGAGGCGGCCATTGCCGGCATGGGCATCATTGCGCAGCCGGATTTCATCATCGACGCGGCGCTGGCCAGCGGCCAACTGGTGCCGGTGCTGCCGGAATGGGAAGTGCCGCCCATCGACATCCATGCGGTCTACGCCAGCCGCAGCCATCTGGCGCCGAAAGTCCGCAGCTTCATCGACTATCTCGTGGAGTGCATGGGCGAGCCGTAAGCAGGCGATCCGCAGGCAGGCGTTGATGCACTGCAGGCAGACGGCTGGGGGATCACAGCCACGTCCGTTCGTAGAACGCTACCGGCGCTGCGGCCAATTCACTCCGCGTCGCGCTGCGCCGCCAGCAACACCAGCACATCGGCCAGCGGCATCGGCCGGCCCAGCAGATAACCCTGCACCTGGTCGCAGCCATGCGCCGCCAACCAACCGTATTGACCGTCGGTTTCCACGCCTTCGGCAATCACCGTCAGGCCCATGCTGTGGCCCAACGACAACAGCGCGCGGCAGATGGCGGCATTGCGCGGGTTGGTTTCAACATCGGCGACAAAGCTGCGGTCGATCTTCAGCGAATCCAGCGGCAGATGCTGCAGGTACGACATCGACGAGAAGCCGGTGCCAAAGTCATCCAGCGAAATATGGATGCCGCGCTCGTGCAGGCGTTGCATGGTCTGCAGCGCCTGGCCCGGATTGCGCATCAGGCTGCTCTCGGTCAGCTCCAACTGCAGCGAACCACGCGGCAGGCCGAACTCCTCAATGGCGCGGCTGAACTCGTTGGCCAGATCGGTGTTGAAGAACTGCACCGCCGACACATTCACCGCAATCGGCAACCGGCCCCAGCCGGCCGCCGCCAACTGCTGCTGCGCCTGCGCCGCATTGCGGATTACCCAGCGGCCCAGCGCGATGATCAGGCCGGTGTCTTCGCACAATTGAATGAAGTCGCCCGGCGGAATGAAGCTGCCATCCGCCTGCGGCCAGCGCAGCAAAGCTTCCAGTGCGACTGGACTGCCGTCTGCGGCGTGGCGGATGGGCTGGAAATGCAGGTCGAATTCGTTGCGATCGATGGCCATGTGCACGCGCCCGGCCAACTGCAACCGCTCGGTGTATCGCGCCGCCATCGCCGGGATGAAACGCGCCAGCGGCACGCCGGTTTCGCGCGCGGCGTGGGCCGCCTGCGCCGCGCGGCCCAGCACCTGCTCAGCCACGTCGCCATCGTCCGGGCTGCTGGCCACGCCGATACGCGCTTCCAGTTGATGGAAGGTGTCGCGCCCGCGAATGGGTTCGGCTACGGCTTCAAGCAAGGCATCCAGTGCCAGCTGCACATCGGCCGGCCTGTGTATCGCCAGCACGAAATCTTCCGCCGGCTGGTGCGCCAACAAGCCATAACGTGCGGCCAGTCCACCAAGCCGCACCGCCACCGAGCGCAGCGCGTCTTCGCCGGCATCGCGCCCGAGCGTGTCGGCAATCATCTGCAGGCCACGCAGCTGCACATGCGCGATGGTGTAGCCGCTCACACCGGCATCGAGCTTTTCGGCCAGCGCACGCACGGTCAACAAACCGGTGCCGGCGTGATGGCTGGCGCGGTACGCCAGTTCCTTTTCGTAACGCAGGCGCTGGCTGACATCTTCGGCCAGCACCAGGCAGGCATCGTGCCCGTCGAATTCCAGCCGTGCGCCATGTGCCTGCACCTGGAAGATGCTGCCATCCTTGCGCTTGTGCCGGTGCACGGGCAACAACGTCGGTTGACCATTGGCGGTGCCCAGCACGGTGCGCCGTATCGCTTCGCGGTCTTCCGCCGGGCGCACGTCCAGGATCGACATGGACAGGAATTCTTCGCGGCTGAAGCCGTACTGGTCCACCGCGGCCTGGTTCACTTCAAGAAACCGCAGCGTGGCCAGATCAAAAATCCAGAACGGCGCCGGGTTGCGGTCAAACACCAGACGGAACTGCCGCTCCGCTTCCTGCGCACGCGCCTCGGTGTGCACGCGCTCGCTGATATCCACCACGGCGCCGGCCAGACGCGGCAATTGGCCGGGACTGTTGACCCGATCACCGCGCGCGGACAACCAGCGCAGCGAGCCGTCAGCCATATGCAGGCGGAACATCGCGTTCAACGCGCCCTTGCCGTCGCGGGCGTGGTTGAGCATCACCCGCAGCCAGGCGCGGTCTTCTTCGTGAACGCGGCCGAAGAACGCATCCAATGTGGAAACACGGGTCGGCAGATCCAGCATCTGCTGGGTCAGCAATGACCAGTCCAGCAGCGGTTCCTCGCCGTGGATGGACCAGGTGCCGACCTTGCCCACCTCGTGCGCCAATTCCAACTCGGCGGCACCGGCCTGCAGCTCCTTGCTCAGGCGCCGCTCCTGCCATGCACTGCGGCCAAGGCTGTGCAGCAGGTAAGCCAGCCCGACCAGATAAAGCAGAAAGATGGCGATGGCCGCGTACAAAAATACAAACCAGCGCGCCATCACTTCCTTGTAGGACAGTGCGGCGTACAGGCTCAGCGGGTAATCGGTAGGCACGCTGACGGCGGCAATGCGGCGTTGGCCATCGGCAGGGCTTTCGACCACACCTTCCGCCACGACTTCGGGTGAAGGCGTCAATATCTTCATCGGTGCGGGCAATTGCTTGCCGATATACGCGGCCGGGCTGCGGCTGTGCGCCAGCAATTGCCCGTAGCGGTTGCCTATGGAGGCCACGCCGTCGTGGCCAACATCCAGTCCGCGCACCACCTCCTGGAACAGGCCCAGCCGCACCCGCGCCAACAACCATTGCCCCTGCTGCATGGGCAGGGCGGCGCGCACGACCCACGCACCTTCGGGCAGTTGCTCCAGGGCGCCGATATACAGATCACCGCTGAACAACCGGTTCTGCGGCACCACCCAACTGCGCAGGCTGGCATCACCGCGCCCCTGCGATAGCGGCTGGCCGTGGTCATCAACCAAGGTGATCGAGGCCAGATCGCGGTTGCGTTCCAGCACGCCCCGGATATTGGCTTCCAGCAGTTCCACGGCCTTGTCCGGCACCTGCCGGTAGAACTCGCGGCCATCGCTGCCAGCGCCACGCAATGCACGCTCAAGGGTTCCCAGCTGCGCACGCAGCAAACGGTCGCTGCCGTTGGCCAGGGCCATGCTCTGCCGCTGTGCGGCCTCAAGCCGGGTGCTGCGGTCATTCCACAGCATCATCGCCAGTGCGGCGGCCAGCACCACCGCCACCAGCACGCCGGCAAAGGCGACCACCCGCAGTGGATGCGCTTGTACCCGGTTCACAGGGGTTTCCAGCGCATCAGTGGGCAGCGGGCAGCGGGCAGGCATCACGTGGTTGTTCCGGAAGCGTGGGCAACAGGGAGCCAGCGGGGAGCGACCACGCGCCATCGGCATGTGCCCGCGCTGCAAGTGTCTCCCCAGACACCACTGGCAGCAAACCTCACACAGCATGCAGCAGAACCCCTACCGGCGTGAAGAGCAAAAAGCCGCTTTTTTGCTGCAACTGCACCGCTGATCAAACGCCAGAGTCCGCATCTGCATCCCCGTGGACACAGGTCTAGACTTGGGCGGCCTTTCAACCTGGAACCCGCCATGGCCCTGCAACGCTCCCTTCTGATGTTGGCAATCGGTGCCGCACTCTCGCTCAGTGGTTGCAACAAAGACGCGCCGGCAGCGGCCGACAAGACAACGCAGGCGCCGGCTACCACCGCAACGGCCAAGGCGCAGCTGGGCAGCTTCGGTTTCGACGCGGCCGGCATGGACCGCAGCGTCGCGGCTGGCGACAACTTCTTTGATTTCGCCAATGGTGAATGGGTCAAGCGCACCGAAATCCCAGCGGACCGTTCCAGCCAGGGCAGCTTCAACGTGATCGCCGAAAAGACCCTGGCCGACACCCGCGCGATCATGGAAGAAAGCACCAAGGCCAGCGATGGCGAAGCCCGCAAGATCGGCGACTACTACGCCGCCTTCATGGACGAAGCCGCCATCGAAGCGCGTGGCACCGCTGCAGTGCAGCCGCAATTGCAGGCCATCACCGCCATCGCCGACAAACAAGCGCTGGCCAAGGCACTGGGCGGCACGCTGCGCGCGGACGTGGATCTGCTCAACGCCACCAACTTCTATACCCCGCACCTGTTTGGCGTGTGGGTGTCGGCGGATCTGCTGCAGCCTGATCGCAACGCGCCCTACCTCGTGCAGGGCGGGCTGGGCATGCCGGACCGCGACTTCTATCTGCAGGACGGCCGCATGGCCGAGCTGCGCAACACCTATGAAGGCTATGTCGCCAAGCTGCTGGAGTTGTCCGGTGACCGCGACGCAGCGGCCAAGGCCGCACGCATCGTCGCGCTGGAAACCAAGATCGCCCGCGCGCATGCCACGCAGGAAGAAACCAACGATGTCGAAAAAGGGGCCAACGCCTGGAAACAGGCTGACCTGAGCAGCAAGGCACCGGGCCTGGACTGGGCCGCATTCCTGGACGGCGCCGGCTTGAGCGCGCAGCAGGATTTCATCGTGTGGCAGCCCAAGGCCGTCGCCGGCCTGTCCACGCTGGTCGCCGCCGAGCCGCTGGACACCTGGAAGGAGTACCTGGCCTTCCACGCGCTGGATGAAGCCGCGCCGTACCTGCCCAAGGCCTTCGCCGATGCGCACTTCGGCTTCCACGGCACCGCGTTGAATGGCACCCCGCAGCAGAGCGAGCGTTGGAAGCGCAGCGTGGCGGCCACCAACGATGCCATCGGTGAAGCCGTCGGCAAGCTCTACGTTGAGCGCCACTTCGACGCGGCGACCAAGGCGCGTGCCGATGAAATGGCCAAGAACATCATCGCCGCCTTCGCCAAGCGCATCGACGCGCTGGAATGGATGTCGCCGGAAACCAAGGCACACGCCCAGGCCAAGGTGGCCGGGCTCAAGGTCGGCATGGGTTATCCCGCGAAGTGGCGCGATTACAGCGCGCTGGAAGTGAAGCGCGACGACGCACTGGGCAACGCACAGCGCGCCTCGCTGTTCGAGTACCAGCGCAACCTCGCCAAGCTCGGCCAGCCGGTGAATCACGACGAATGGGCGATGCTGCCGCAGACCATCAATGCGATGAACGTGCCGCTGGAAAACCGCTTGGTGTTCCCGGCCGCCATCCTGCAGCCGCCGTTCTTCGACGGTGCCGCCGATGATGCGATCAACTACGGCGCGATTGGTGCGGTGATCGGCCACGAAATCAGCCACGGCTTCGACAATGCCGGCGCGTTGTTCGACGAAACCGGCAAGCTGCACAACTGGTGGACGGCCAATGACCTGAAACAGTTCAACGCCGCCGGCGACGCGCTGGCTGCGCAGTTCAGCAGCTACGAACCCTTCCCCGGCGTGCACGTCAACGGCCGCCTGACGCTGGGCGAGAACATCGCCGACGTCGCCGGTCTGGCCACCGCGCACGATGCCTACCGCATGTCATTGCAAGGCAAGCAGGAACAGACGCTGGAAGGCTTCACGCCAGACCAGCGCTTCTTCCTCGGCTTTGCCCAGGCGTGGCGCAGCAAGGCACGCGAGCAGGCACTGCGCAATTCGCTGCTGACCAACGTGCACGCACCGGGACAGTTCCGCAGCCTGACCGTGCGCAACCTCGACGCGTGGTACCCCGCGTTCGAGGTGAAGGAAGGTCAGGCGCTGTATCTGGCACCGGACAAGCGGGTCAAGGTCTGGTGACTGGCGTTGTGGATGTTGGATAGAGAAACGGGCGCTTCGGCGCCCGTTTTCTTTTGGTCGATGTGAGGGGTTGCTGCGTTGGTGTGCGGTCGCGCTGGAGCAAAAGCTCATCCCTCCCCACCACCAGACCCATCAAGCAATCACGCCGGCCACTGCATCAGAATCGCCGGATCTTCACCGACCCGCTTGCACGCGCGGGTGGAAATTCCATCGTTCAACGCAATGCGGAACAACGGTGCCACGCTGCGCAGCATGCGCGCCGACACCACCGACTGCAGCTGTTGGCCACGGCTGCGGCCGATCAACTGTTCGGCCCATTGCGGCAACAAGGCCGCACCGGCCGCCAGGAACACCTCGCGCGACATGCCTGGCAACGGCACCGGCAGGCGCACCGCGCTGAGCACGTCCAACACTTCGCGTGAGCGGTCATCCATGCGCAGCTGCGGCTGCTGCGCGGCGAAATAGTCCTGCACCTGCGACTGACTGGCCGGCACATGCGTGGCGCCCAGCGCTTCGGCAACGCGCCGGTATTCGTTGTAGTAACGATCGGCAATGGCCTCCGGCACTTCGCGACAATAGCGTCGGCAGCCTTCCAGGAAGCCATACGCTTCGGTGACGTGCACCCAGGTCAGCAGTTCCGGATCATCAGCGGCGTAGTCGCTGCCGTCGGGCACGCGGCCCACCACCTGCGCGTGAATGCGTTTGACGCGTGCAATCAGCTTGTCCACTTCGGCACGCGGCGCGTAACTGGTGCCGGCCACGAAGCTGGTGGTACGGCGCAGCCGCCCGACCAGGTCATCGCGGAAGTTGGAATGGTCATACACGCCGGCCAGCGCACGCGGGTGCAACAGCTGCAGCATCAACGCGCACAAGCCACCGGCCAACATGCCGGGAAATTCAGAATGAATGCGCCAGGTGACGCTGTCCGGGCCGAACCAGCCCGGCTCGCCAAGCGGCGCGTCATAGTCCACCCCGCTCTGATTGCGGGGGAAAGCATCAAGGACCCAGCGCCGGATCTGGGCGGTGGCGGCATCGGAAACACGACGGGACAAGGACGACATGGGCGCTATCGTACCGTTCCCGGCGCGCAACCGGCTTCCCACCTTGGTCGCAGAGCGCTTATGCCGGTACAGACAGCGGCGGCGGGGCCACGTTTCCACGGCGATGTGCAAGCGCAGCACAACTTTTCACCGGCCTTCTTCCATTCCGCTACTTGGGCGATGTTGCGCCGCAGAAATTCGGCCACAGGCGAGGATTCACCTGCCGTCCGCTACGCGCCGATGCTGCGCACCCCCATTGCCAAGCGTCCTGAAAGTGCTAGAACTAAACCCGCCTGACCGCTTCACGCTTATTCGTCGCTCGTTCCAGCAAGGTATCTGCAAGGAGCTCACCATGATTGCGTTGTTCAAAGGTTTGGGATTGTTGCTGCAGGACAATGAACTGTACGGCCAGCCGTTCGAGAAACAGGTCGATCACTGGAAGAACCTCAGCGACCAGCAGATTCGTGACGAAGTCGCGGTGCTGGCGCAGGCAAAGTGCCAATGGTTGATGGCCTCGATCGTGCTTTGGCAGGCGTCCTCGCTGCTGATCCTCGGGCTGATCACCAACTACCTGTGGCGGGATGATTTCCACATCACCTTTACCCGCGTGGTCATCGTGCTGGGTTCATGGGTGTCGATCCTGTTCGTGATCTGGTTCATGGCCAACATGTTTGACCACACGGCCGGCTTTGAGCGCTGGATGAAGGCCTTCAACAGCCGCGCGCGCATCAGCTCCGATGCCGACAGCGTGGATGACGTGGCCGAAGCGCTGGACATGGCGCAGCACTATCCGGAAGTGCTGGATTACAAGCAGGCCGTCACCGCCAACCGCGAGCTGCGCCATGAAGACATCCGCATCATGCGCGAGCTGGGCCGCATGCGGCAGCACTCTGAATTGGTCGGCAAGCTCAACCACATTGGTGACGATGGCTTGAGGTTGCAGCCGGCGTTCTGAGTCCAGAGCTCCCCCTCATCCGCCCCTTTGGGGCACCTTCTCCCGCACGCGGGAGAAGGGAGAAAGAGCAGAGGCAGGCGTTCTGAGTCCAGAACTCCCCCCTCATCCGCCCCTTTGGGGCACCTTCTCCCGCACGCGGGAGAAGGAAGAAAGAGCAGAGGCAGGCGTTCTGAGTCCAGAGCTCCCCTCATCCGCCCCTTTGGGGCACCTTCTCCCGCACGCGGGAGAAGGGAGAAAGCGCAGAGGCAAAGGCCAGAACAGCAGAGCCAAAGAGCAGAGCCAAAATCAAAAGCAACCACCCATCGCCGCGCTCGTCGCGGCGATGTTATTTGCGGATCAATACCTGCTGGCCGAAGCCTTCCGGCAGGTTGTTCATCTGTCGGGTGCGGCCGACCAGCACCACGAAATCCATCAACGGCTCGCGGTTGCAGACCTGCGCGCCCTGCCCTGCACCGCACTGTTCGCGATACAGCTGATACACGCAGCTGCCGCTCTCGCTCTGCAGGCATTGGAATTTGGCTACACCGGAGCGCACGGTGGTGCGGCTCAACAGGGCCTGCTCACCGCTGATGCGCGTCACTGAAGTCTGCCCGGGTGGCTCGTTGATCCCCAGCATCGACAACAGACTGCCCAGCAACATGGTCAGGTAATGCATGGCACTTCTCCTGGCAGAACGGTGGCGGCGTTACATGCCGCGGAACAGACTCATGAACGGTTGGCTGACCGCCAACGTCTCGCTGCGATGCTTCAAACGCAGGACGCCACGGCCACTTTCCTCGCGACTCACCGACACCACCGCCTTCATGTTGACGATGGTGGAACGGTGCACTTGCCGGAAACAATTCGGATCCAATGCCGCCGCCAGTTCACGCAGCGAGCTGCGCAGCAGCAGTTCTTCATCGGCGGTGACCACCGAGGTGTATTTGCTGTCGGCGCGGAAATACAGCACCTCGTCCAGCATTACCAAACGCGTTTCGCGGCCGTTGCTGGCGGTGATCCAGGCCAGCGGCGGTGCGGTCTGCGGCGCGCCCGGTTGCTGCACCAGCTGCTTCAACAAACGATCCAGCATGCTGGAATCCGGCATGCCGGCCTGGCGCCGTGCCAACACCCGCTCGCGCGTGGCCAGCAAGCGCTCGTCGGTCACCGGCTTGAGCAGGTAATCCACCGCGCCTTGTTCAAACGCGGCGATGGCGTATTGGTCGTAGGCGGTAACGAACACCACCTGCGTCTGCGGACTCACGCTCTGCAGTGCGCGCGCCACATCAATGCCGGTGACGCCGGGCATGCGGATGTCGAGGAAGGCGAGGTCGGGCTGGTGGCTTTCCAGTGCTTCCAGCGCGGCGGCACCGTCTTCGCATTCGGCAACCACCCGCAGCTCCGGCCACAAGCGCTGCAGTTGCTGGAGCAAGGCCGCGCGCAGCAGCGGTTCGTCTTCGGCAATGAGCGCCTCAAGGAACATGTGGATACTCCGGCACCGGCGGAACAATGACGCTCGCAGGGGCAAACGGCGGCGGCACCGACGCCACATACGGCAGGCTGATGGTTGCGGCCACACCGCTGGGGAAGTTGGACACCATCGCCAGCGAGGCCTGCTCGCCGCAGGTCAGCCGCAGCCGTTCGCGCAGGTTCTTCAAGCCAATACCGGTGCCGCTGCTGTGCGTGGTGATGCCTTGGCCATCGTCGGCCACGGTGACGGTCAGTTGACCGCCGAGCTCGCGCGCCAGAATCCACACCGTGCCGCCACCGGATTTCGGTTCCAGGCCGTGTTTGATGGCGTTCTCCACCAGCGTCTGCAGCGACATCGACGGCAAGGCGACATGGTGCAACGCCTCGGGGACATCCACCTGCAGCGTCAGCCGTGCGCCCATGCGGATGCGCAGGATTTCCAGATAGGCGTGCACGCGTTCCAGCTCCTGGCCGAGCGTGGACACCGACTGGTCGATGCCCGGCAACGAACTGCGCAGGTAGTGGATCAAGTGACCGAGCATCTGCTCGGCACGCTCGGGGTCGGCGCGGGTCAGCACCTGCGCGTTGGCCAGTGTGTTGTAGAGAAAATGCGGTTCCACCTGCGCATGCAGCAGGTTGAGGCGGGCGACGGTGAGTTCTTTCTCCGCCTCGGTGCGTGCGGCCTGCGCGCGTTCTTCGCGACGCTGCTCGGCAACCTTTCCGCTCAGTGCGTGCGTCACCGCTTCGGCGTTCTCGAAGTTGCTGCCTTCGTCCAGCAACAACAGGTCCACCCAAGCGCCGGCGTCCGGTTCAAACAACAGCGTGACGCTGCTGGTGTCGGTGCCCGGGGTAACGCGTGCGGTGATCTGGTTGCGCTTGATCGCCAGCCGCGCCAGCAGATTCCAGCGTGACGGCGGACGGTCACCGTAAGGATCCGCACGGCGCTGCAGGGCACGCAGTTGCAGCGTGCCGACCGAGCGCTCGAAACCTTCCAGCCGGGGCATCTGACCAATGACCTCTTCCAGCACGCGGAAGGCGGTGGCCGCATCCAGCGGCAGCTCCACCTGGCGACGATGACGGTTGCCCAGGGTTTGTGCGTCGAGGCGGTCGGCGATCAGCGAGACGCGGCGGACGTGGCCAACAATGGCGCTGAGCGTGAACACCATCAGCGTCATCGCCAGCAGGCCGTAGATCCAGCCCGGCGGTTCGTCCATGCCACTGAACAGGCCGCTCCACAGGAAGCCGCCGACCACGAGCGTGAGCGCCCATACAGCGAGAATGCGGAAGCCGAGGAAGAGGCTGGCGAACATGGTCGGGGCCGAAGTGGGGGAGCTGGCGTCGAGGATAAGTGGCTGCCGCCCATGCACAAGCGCCGTGCGACAAAACGTGGATATCGGCGACCAAACGGGACAAGCCGTCGACCGGACCGGGTCAGCCGCCGGGCCGGGCCTTCTCGTAGCGCACGTCGCCGTCGTCCAGGGCCGCCACCGGCACCCAACCGTGGCGGCGGTAGAAACCATTGGCACGCACCGGCTCACGCCCGTCGGTGCTGAGCCAGATCCGGGCATGCCGTGCGAACAGCGCCGCTTCGGCCGGCTGCAGCACTGCCGTGCCCAGGCCCTGCCCCTCGAAGGCGGGCCGGACGAACACCGCGAACAGACACGCGTCATCGAGGTCGATCATCGAGAACGCCACCGGCTGTCCGTCTACTTCTGCCAGCCAAGCACACGGCGCAGCCGATACGGCGGCGGCGAGGGACTCGGCATCAATCCCCATCTGCGCCATCTGCTCCCGCGAGAGGTGGTTCTGGGTGACGCTGGTACGGATGTCGAACAAGGCCTCGACATCGGCCGCAACGGCCAAACGAACGTTGAACATCATCGTCGTGTGCGCTCCAAGCGCGGTGGGCGGTTCATCCGCGCCGCGACTGCCAGGCCGGCGGCAAGTCCCATTGCACCAGTGCATCGACGCAACGCCCCCACAGGCGCTCGCCATCCGGGCTCCATTGAACCTGCTGCAGCTCCGAGCAGTTGCCGCGATCGGCCTGCAGGGTCAACGAGCGGCCGCTGTCCAGATTCCACACCACTGCCGCCCGACCGCCGCCAGCATTACCCAGTGCAAGCAGACGGCCGTCAGGCGAGCCAGCAGCGACCTTGAGCGAATCCTGGCCAGGCAGGGTCAGCGAATGACGCACCTTGCCGCTGTCCATATCGACCACGTGCATGCCCGGATTGCGCTGCTCGCCGTCTTTCAACACGAAGCCCACCGCGATCCAGCGCCCGTTGACCGAACCAAACGGCTCCGGCGTCCATTGCGTCATGCCGATGTTGTCCTGTGTATCCGCTCCACCGTAGCGGCGCGGCAGTGGCAACACCCGCAGCACACGACCGCTGCTGCCATCCAGTTCGGTGAGGCCGAATACATCCTCGATCCAGACGTTGGCCATTGGACCATCCCACTGCACCGGCTTGACCTGTGCATTGCCGGGTAAATTGCCGCGCATCACATGCTGACGCGGCGCGGCGAAACGCAGCGCGTAGTCCCAGCGCGCACCATTTTCGGCGGCGGTCTGGCTTGGCGCCCACAGCTTGAAGGTATCGCGCTGGCCCGTGTAGTCACGCCGGTAGGCCAGCGGCACGCCGTTGCCATCGTGGATGTAGCGAACATAGCTGTCGCCGAGCACGCCCTTCTGGTCGAACGCCAACGGATGCGCCACCAGCGCCGGATGCGCGCTGTCGTAGCGCATCACCTGCCCGTCCGCCAGCAGGTGCACCACCTGCCCACGCACATCAGCTGCCAGCATCCAGCGGGTCACGCTCGGTTGCGGGGACGTCCACAGCGTACGTGGTGTGTCGCCATCCGCAGGCGACCAGCGCATCACGGTAAAGGGGTAGTTCTGCACCAGCAGTGCGCTGCCATCGGCCAGCACCTGCATGCCATCGGCGTCGAAGGTTTTGTATGCCCCCACCCGCTCGATGCGCAGCACGCGATTGGCCTTGATGATCGCCGCGTCTGCATCTGGCGCTTGTAACTGCGGCTCGATGATGGCGGTCATCGGCGCAGGCGGTGCGATCCAGTCCGATGCGTCTGCGCCGATCCGCAACCCGGCCCCGGGCAACGCGCTCAACGCCTCGAACAGCGGGGTAAACACCGGCTGCGGCACGCTGTTGCGCTGAATCCGTGCCTGCGGGCCGCTGCTGAAAATATTGGCGTCGGCCAACGCACGTAATTGCCCCACGATGCCGCCGCCGGGGTTGGGCCAGTCGTCGTTGCGCCACAGGGTGATGGCGGTGGCCGGGCGGCCCATCACTGCATCCAGCTGGGTCACACGGACATGGATGGTGCTCTTGCTGCGCCCCATCGCACCGAGGCGTTGCTCGGCGCTGCCGATCCAATAGTTGAACGCATGCTGCAGGGCTGGCATGCGCTCGCCGCGTCCTTCAAAACGGAAGTTCCGTTCGAGCCGCGCCATGCGGCCGGGGATTTCCGAGTCGAGCAATGCCCCGTCGCTGACGTACTGCTGCAGTTGCGGCAGTTCGTACTGACGCAGGTATTCACGCACCAGTTCGGGCCGACGCGCCATCAGCACATCGCCCCAGCCTTGGTCGATGCGCGACACCTGGTTGCTGCTGAGTTCGCCGGTCAGGGTGCCCATCGGCTTCAGTGCGGATTGCACCACCGGCAGCACCTGCGCGAACGGTACGTCCACTACCATCTGCACCCGCGGCAGACGCTTGCCGTCCTTGCCCAGTTGGGGCGTACGCAATGCGGCAGGAAGCCGGTCCTCAACCAGATCCGGTGAGGATGGCAGGATCTGCCAGTTCGGCGGCAACGTCGCGGCAGCGGCGCACAACGGAACGGCCATCCCCGCCAACCAGAACATCACGCCCCACACCCTTCTGTTCGACATCCCTGTTCCTTGCTGCTGCACGCGCCAATGGTAGGTGAGTGAGGTCAAACAGGGCGCGAATCAATGGCGGTGATTAAGGCAGGACAAACGCTGCCCTCACCCCAACCCCTCTCCCGCAAAAACGGGAGAGGGGCTTTGAGCAGTGCCCCTTTGGGGCACCTTCTTCCGCTGCTTACTTGCGTTCTGCTGCGCTCGCATCGCGTACCGCGCGGAACGCTTCTTCCTGGCTCCAGTTCGGCCATGCGCGCGAGTTGGCGAGGTTCTCGCCGAGGGTGTAGACCACTTCCAGGTCGCGTACCGCGCCGGCGAAGGTCCAGTCGGCCTGCCATTCGTCGCCTTGCTGGTGATAACGCTTGGCGGTGTAGTCGTCTGATGCCTTCTTGCCGGCCTCCACGCCGCCGTCGATCCAGTCCTGACCTGCCGCATACGACAGCGCCGGCACGCCACGCTTGGCGAACGGGAAGTGATCGGAGCGGAAGAACAACCCGGCTTCCGGCTTCGGGTCGGGCGTGTAGCGGATGTCCCAACCCTTGGCGACATCCTTCAGTTGATCCAGCAGTTCCATCTTGGCCGAGCCGTAGATGCCGAAGTCACGCGACGGGCTGTACGGCGACATGCCGTCCATGTTGATCACCGCCACGGTCTTGGACAGCGGATACAGCGGGTGGCTGGCGTAGTACTCCGAACCGAGCAGGCCCTTCTCTTCGGCAGTGACCGCCAGAAACAGGATGGAACGCTGCGGCTTGGGCTGTGTGGCAAAACCACGCGCAAGCTCGATCATCGCAGCGGTGCCGCTGGCGTTGTCCATCGCGCCGTTGAAGATGCGGTCGCCACGTGCGTCCGGCTCGCCGACGCCGATGTGGTCCCAGTGCGCGCTGTAGATGACGGTTTCGTCGGCGTGGCTGCTGCCTTCCAGGCGTGCGGCCACATTGTGCGAGGTGATGACTTCGGTCTTGACCTGGTAGTTGGCCGAGAAGGTTTCGCCACGCAGTTCCACCGGCTGGAAATCACGCGACTGCGCCTGCTGCTTCAGTGCATCGAAATCCAGTCCGGCGCGCTTGAACATGGCCACCGCCAGATCATGCTGCACCCAGCCTTCCAGCGCCGGATGCGCCTCGGCCGGGTTGTCGCGCACCACGTCGAACATGGTGTTGGTGTTGGAACCGGCCACCGTTGCCCAGCCGTATGACGCCGGTGCGGTTTCGTGGACGATCAGCACGCCGGCAGCGCCCTGGCGCGCGCCTTCCTCGTACTTGTAGGTCCAGCGACCGTAGTAGGTCATGCCCTTGCCGTCGAAGTCGCCTTCGCCGCTTTCAAAGTCCGGGTCGTTGATCAGCACCACGGCGATCTTGCCCTTCAGGTCGACGCCCTTGAAGTCGTCCCAGTTGCGCTCGGCCGCTTTGACGCCGTAACCCACGAACACCAGCGGTGCGTTGTTGATCGCCACGGCGCTGTCGCCATTCATCGCCGCGCGCACGGCCACCTGCTGGCCCTGGGTCAAGGTCTGCGGCTTGCCCTGGCTGGTCAGCGTGAGCTGCGGTTTGCCGACAATGTCGCCCTTGAGCAATGGCACGGCCTGCGTCCACAGGCGCTTGCCGTCCTGCAGGTCACCGCCCGGCTGCAGGCCGGCGTCGGCAAACTGCTGGCTCAGGTAGGCAACGGTTTTTTCCTCACCTGCCGAGGCCGGTGAGCGGCCTTCGTAGGCGTCGGAGGACAGTTCCTTCACGTCGGCGGAAATCCGCGCGCCATCAAATTTGGGCGGTGCGGCCATCAGGGCCGTAGACACCGACATCGCCAACAGGCTGATCACTACTCGCTTCACGCATTCTCTCCACTGGTCAGGCAACCGTTGGAGTGTAGCCAGCCGCCGCGCTCAGTGCGCAGTGCCGGAGGACATGGCCGCGGCGCGGGCCAGCAATACCTGGCTTTCGCGCGCGTTGCCGCTGAGCTCGGCGGCCTGCTCGAAGGCGGCACGCGCCTCGTCATGGCGGCCGAGCCGGGCCAGCAGGTCGCCGCGTACTGCGGCCAACGGCGCATAACCCTGCAAGCGTTCGTCCTGCTGCAGCGCCTCCAGCAGCGGCCATGCCGCCGCGGCGCCGTGCGCCTGGGCGACCGCGACGGTGCGATTGAGTTCGATCACCGGCGACGGCATCACTTCGCCCAAGCGCGCATACAGCGTGGCGATACGCGGCCAATCGGTATGTTCGGCGCGGCGTGCACGGGCATGGCAGTCGGCAATGGCGGCCTGCAGCACGTAGGGATCGTCGCCGCCATGCAGCTCCAGTGCGCGTTCCAGCGCCGCCTGGCCACGGCCAATCTGCAGCCAATCCCAGCGGCTGCGGTCCTGATCCAACAGCAGTACCGCAGCGCCATCGACGCCGGTACGCGCACGCAGTCGCGAGGCCTGCAGCTCCATCAGGGCGAGCAGGCCCAGCACCGGAATGGTGTTGGGCATCAGCCCCACCAGCACGCGACCAAGCCGCAGCGCTTCTTCGCACAATGCCGGCCGCGTCCAGTCATCGCCGGCGCTGGCTGCATAGCCTTCGTTGAACACCAGATAGACCACATCCAACACCGACTGCAGGCGCTGTGTCAGTTCATTGCGACGCGGTACTTCAAACGGTACCTGCCGTTCGGCGAGCAGGCGTTTGGCACGCACGATGCGCTGGGCAATGGTCGGCTCCGGTTGCAGATACGCACGCGCGATTTCATGCGTGGTCAAACCGCACAACAGGCGCAGGGTGAGTGCCACGCGCGCTTCGGCAGGCAACAGCGGATGGCAGGCAACGAATACCAGCCGCAGCAGGTCGTCGCCGATGTCATCGATGTAATCGTGCGCATCCGCGCCCATGACGTGATCCTGCAGCTCGTCCAGCACCTGCGTCTGCCGCTGCGCATGCAGACGCCGCTGCCGCAGGCGGTCGATGGCGCGCCGCTGTGCGGTCGCCATCAGCCAAGCGGCGGGATTGTCGGGAATGCCTTGGTGCGGCCAGTGTTCGAGCGCGGCGACCAAGGCGTCCTGGGCCAGCTCTTCGGCGCTGTCCAGGTCGCCCATCATGCGCGCCAGGCGCGCGACCAGGCGCGGCGATTCCATCCGCCACAACGTGTCGAGCCTTTGCTGGAGATCTGCATGTTCCATCAGGCCGCGATCACACCACTGTGCCGAGGTCGCCGCAAGCGCTCCGGCAATGCTCATCGCTTGGGAGCGCGCGAGTCATCGCGTTCATCAACGCACCGGGACGCGCAGCGATCTCCGCGCCCTCCCCTCCGTCACACGAAAGGAAGGGCGCTGAAACGGCGGCCGCCGCGCAGGCATCACTGTTCCACAAAGGTTTTGAAACCGCCCCAGAACATCCGCTTGCCATCGAACGGCATGGTTTTGACATCCATGCCAGCCAAGCGTGGATCGGCCATCGCTTTCGTGTTGACGCGGTCGCGGTGCGCACGCGAGCGATAGACGATGTAGGCGAAGATCACCACCTCATTCGCCTTCAGCTTCACCGACTGCGGGAACGAGGTGTGCTTGCCCGGCTTGACGTCATCGGCCACGGCCTCCACGTAGGCCAACGCACCATGATCCTTCCACACCGTGGCGGCCTTGCGCGCCATGCGGCGATACTCGGCAAGCCGTTCCTGCGGCACCGGAACCACGAAACCATCGACGTAACTCATGTGTCTCTCCTGCTTGATGTTGTCTGTGCGCTGACCGGCCGCCATCGCGACGCGATCACGCAGTGATTCAACCGGGCTCGCCATCCATGTGTGCGATTTCCCACAAGTGGCCGTCCAGATCCTGGAAGCCGCGCTGGTACATGAAGCCGTAATCGCGTGCTGGCATCAGCTCGCTGGCGCCCGCCGCCACGGCTTTGTCCACCAACGCATCGACCGCGGCGCGGCTGTCAGCCGACAGGCAGGTGATGACTTCGGTCTGCTTGCGCGCATCACTCAACGGCTGCGGGGTGAAGGTCTGGAAGAACGGCTCCACCAGCAGCATCACGAAGATGCAGTCGCTGATCACCATGCAGGCCGCATTCTCGTCGCTGAACTGCGGATTGAAGCTGTAGCCCAGTGCAGCGAAGAACGTTCTGGATGCCTCCAGATCACGCACCGGCAGGTTGACGAAGATCATCTGTGGCGTGGTCGTCATTACTGACCTCCTTCCATCGGCTTCATGCAGTTGACCATCCACGGCTTGCCGTAGCGGTCCACCAACATGCCCCAGCGCTTGGCCCAGAACGTCTCGGCCAGCGCCATCTGCACCTGCCCGCCTTCGGCCAATGCGGCGAACACGCGCTCGGCTTCCTCGACGCTGTCCACATCGACATTGATGGTGGTGGCAGTCTGCCCTTCTGCCTGCGGGCCATCGGCCGCCATCAGGATCGCCGCGCCCACTTCCAGCTGGCAGTGCGCGACCTGGTCGGCGTCCGGCGTGAAGCCTCCGCAGCCTTCCATATCCATGTCCGGACTCGGCGGCATGTCGCCGTATTTCATTTCCGAAACCACCTTGCCACCGAGTGCCTTGGCATAGAACGCCATCGCCTCGTGGGTGTTGCCATTGAAGCCCAGGAACGGAATCAGTTTCATGGTCGTGCTCCTCGCGGTATGAATGAGATCAGTTGTTCTGGCCGATGCGGTCGCGCAGACGTTGCTCCTGCGCACGCAATTCCGGAGTGAAGGCTTCACCGAAGTCCGCGTCCTCGAAGATCGGGCGGATCTCCACCTCCACGGGGTCTGCGCCTTCGGCGTTGAACGGCGCCCGCTTGAGCCACTCCACGGCCTCGGCCATCGAGCGCACCTGCCACAGCCAGAACCCGGCCACCAGTTCGCGCGTCTCGGCGAACGGGCCGTCGGTCACGCTGCGGCCGGACGGGCCGTCAAAGCGCACGCGCACACCTTTGGCACTGGGATGCAGGCCTTCGCCGGCCAGCATGATTCCGGCGTTGACCAACTGTTCGTTGAATGCGCCCATCGCCGCCAGCTCGGCCTCGCTGGGCATCACCCCGGCCTCGGTATCGGCATTGGCTTTCACCAGGACAATCACTTTCATCGCAGCATCTCCGTCGCCGGCCCATTGCCGGCTCACATCACATACGACGAGCCAGCGCGCGGATTCTCGACATCGCCACGTACTGTTTTTCTGAACGCATTAATGCGGCAACGCAGCAGAATCCGTGCGGCAAAATGCGCGTCTTCCCTACAAGGCGTAGCGCGATGAAATTCCTGTTGCTGATCTACATCGAGCCCACGTTGCTGGAGGCATTGCCGGCAACCGAGTACGACACACTGATGCGCGGCTGCATCCAGCACGCGGACAAGCTGCAGGTCAAAGGCACGCTGCTGCTGGCGCAGAAGCTGCAGCCGACCAGCACCGCGCAGACGCTGCGCACCCGCCAGAACCAGCCCCGCATCACCGACGGACCCTTCGCTGAAACGCGTGAAGTGCTGGCCGGCTTCAATCTGATCGAAGCCGCTGATGCCGATGAAGCGATGCGCATCGCCCAGCAATTCCCGTGGTCCGCTTACGGCAGCATCGAAGTGCGGCCGCTGGATGACATGGATGCTGAGCGGCTGCGGGTGGGTGCGTGAAACAACACGGCGCCTGAGGCGAAGCGACCGGCGCGAGACAAACCTCTCTCTTGTTCTGCTGCGCACGCTTGGGGTGCCTTGACAGCGCCGGTGTGGACGGCGTGCTGCACTTCTCATCACTTCATAGCGCCTCGCTCCCATCGACGCACCACTTGCGCCGTTTTTCTGTGCCTTGTGAAGCACGGTTACGGCATGTCAGCGCATCGGTATGAAAGGCACAGTTGTGTCGCAAGTTGTTGAATAAGCGAGCAGCAAAAAGTCCCGCACAGGGAACAGTTCAAAACTCATCGTCATCGCCAACACCAAAGTTACCGTCTGTTCACTTGATGCACCGCCTTCCACTTCGGAGCGCGGCGTCGGGAAGACAGTCACTCTGGAGAGAGGAAGATGAGCAAACGGAAAACGCTCCACCGCGCCACCCTATGCGTGGCATTGGGCCTGTGCATCGCAACCACGGCGTATGCGCAGTCCAATGCAACAGGATCGATCTTTGGCAACGCTGCACCGGGTAGCACCGTCGTCATCCAAAACTCAGACACCGGGCAGACACGCAATGTCGTGGTGGGGTCCAACGGGCGCTATCAAGCGCCCTCGCTGGCCTTGGGAAACTACAAGGTTGAACTGACCAAGGATGGAAAGACGGTTTCCGTCCGCGACAACGTTTCCGTGGTTCTGGGCGGCGCAAGCCAGGTGAGTTTCGTCGCAAGCGCCGACGCCACCACTCTGGATGCGATCACCGTCACTGGCGTCAACACGCCTGCCATCGATGTATCAGGTACCGACATCCGCTCGGTATTCACCGCGGAACAGTTGAGCAAGATCCCGGTGGGGCGAACCATCAACGCCATCGCGTTGCTGGCACCGGGCGTAGTGGCTGGCGATTCGCGTTACAGCGGTGTGGCGTCCTTTGGTGGCGCGTCGGTGACGGAGAATGCGTACTACATCAACGGTTACCCGGTCACCAATCCGATGACCGGCCTGGGGGCAAGCACCCTGCCCTTTGATGCGATGGATCAAGCGCAAGTGTTGGTCTCTGGCTATGGCGCCGAGTTCGGCCGCGCTACCGGTGGCGTGGTCAACATGGTCTCAAAACGGGGTGGCAACGACTGGAAGTTTGGCGGCCAGGTCACTTGGAATCCGAACCCGGCTTCCCGTCGCAACCTCTACCTTCCGTCGGTCGGCTTACCCCTTGACGGCCAGATCTATCAAAACCTGCGCGACTACAAGGATGAATCGACCACCTATGGTCTCTATGCCAGCGGCCCCATCATCAAGGACCGCCTGTTCTTCTACGCTACCGGCGAACTGCAGGAGCGTGATGTCGAGAGCTATGGCGCGCGCGCAGGTTCCACCACGTCCTACGGCGAGCTCGACTATCGTCTGCCGCGATGGCTGGCCAAGGTTGACTGGAACATCAACGACAACCACAGCATCGAACTGACCGCAGTGTCCGATGTCACCAAGCGCACCGACTACCTCTACCCCTACGCATATACCCAAGCCGTCGCCAACACCAATAACGCAGCCTCCGGCGAATCACTCCAGCCGATGCAGCACGGCAGGACCCGCATGGGTGGCGGCGAATACAAGGATGGCGGCGAGCTGTACGTCGGCAAGTACACCGGCTATCTCACCGACAACCTGACGCTGACGGCGCTCTATGGTCGCCAGAAACTGGACCATACACGCGCGCCGTGGGGCTACGACCCCAGTGTCACGCCGGTGCGCGGCACGCCGTTTGCCGGGGCCAACAATCTCAGCTTCGGCACACTCACCCAGCTGCCCTATTCCGACGCCTTCGACAAGACCGACGGTGGCCGCCTGGACTTGATGTGGGTGGTCGGGGACCACACGCTGCGCCTGGGCTACGACGAGTTGAACACCAAGTCCCGCGAAGGCACGACCACCGCAGGCGCTGCCGGCTACTACTGGAACTACAACTACGGCGCACCCAACACCGCACTGCAGGGTGGTGGCGGCTTCATCATTCCCGACAACGGTCGCTACGTTTCACAAGTGATCTACAACAACGGTGGCGAATTTGAGGTGGAGCAGTACGCGTACTACCTGGAAGACCGCTGGCAGGTGTCGGACAACGTGTTGCTGTCGCTGGGCCTGCGCAATGAAAATTTCACCAACTACAACGGCGACCGCATCGCCTACCTTGATGGCAAGAATCAATGGGCACCCCGCATCGGTGTCACGTGGGACGTAAAGGGTGATTCGAGCCTGAAGGTGTTCGGCAACGTGGGCCGCTACCACCTCACCGTGCCCAACACCGTCGCCCAGCGCGGTGCCTCGGGCTCCACCTTCACCAACGAATACTTCTCGTATGACGGCATCGATCCGAATACGGGCTTGCCGCTGAACACCACGTCGATCAGTCCCAACGGCCCCTACTCATCCAACGCGGAGTACGGCCAGGCGCCCAATCCCAACGCGGTGGCCGCGGCTGATCTGAAGCCCTACTTCCAGGACGAACTGGTATTGGGCTTTGAGAAGAAACTCAGCGACAACCTCGTCGGCGGTATGCGTTACGTGTATCGCGAACTGGGCAGCATGATCGACGACATGTGCGATCCACGCGGCGCCATTGCCTGGGGCGTCGCCAATGGCTATGACAATGTCTTCGATTCGAGCGGATTGAAGGCCGGTGATGCGGATTTCAACGCCGCGGACACCGAAGCGGCGCGGCTGTGGACCAACAACACCAGTGGCTGCCGCATGGGCAATCCTGGCCAGAAAAACACCTGGGTGCTGTACGACGATGCGGGCAATCCGCACCGGGCCAACTTCGACGGCGGCTTCCCGAAGATGGTGCGCAAATACCATTCGGTGAACCTGTCCATCGAACATCCGTTTGCCAACGGCTGGTACTACCGTCTGGACTACCTCTGGTCACACAACTATGGCAATGGCGAGGGCATGACCAACTCCGACATTGGCCAGGATGTCGCCCAGGCGGCCCAGACTCAATCCTGGGACCATGTGGAACAGGCTGAAGGTGGCTTTGGTGATCTCCCCAACGACCGCCGCCACCAGTTCAAGGCGTTCGGCTGGTATCAGCTCAACGATGAGTGGCGTTTCTCAGGCACGTTTGTCGCCTATTCGGGGCGTCCCAAGAACTGCAACGGCATGTACAACGGCGTCAATGCCCAGGATGAATTCGCCACGGGCCATGTGTTGTACAACGGGCCCTATTACTGGTTCTGCAATGGCGAGTCCGCACCGCGCGGATCACGCGGCACCCTGCCGTGGACCACACGCATGGATGTGGGCGTGAGCTACTCCCCGCGCTTCGTCCCCGGCAACAAGCTGCAGTTCAACTTCGACGTGTTCAATGTATTGAATCGGCAAGTCATCCAGAACGTCGTGGAGTACGGCGAGAACGGCGGCTTTGGCGTGCCATATCAACAGGCAGGGCGGGTACTGAGCTACTCGGCGCCCCGCAGCATGCGTTTCAGCATGAGGTATGACTTCTAAGCAGGGCACGGTTGCACAGGAGGCGCGTCGATGCGGCGTACCTCCTGTTGCCCATCCATTGTTTCACTGCGGCGCGTTGGGAGTGATGCACTGCCACTGTCCATCAAGCGGACACTTCCGTACTGAAATTCGCTCGCCATTTTTTGAATGGCGCTCGAAATAAGGCATCAACGCGCAATCGTGGCATCAGAGAAAAATCTCGCCATCTGCTATCGCCCCGGCTCCGGTCGGGGTCTTTTTTTGCCAGAAAACGCACGCCATATACCAACGATTTCGCTGCCATTGAGGACTGCGCTAGCACACCGCTCTCCGATTCTCTTAGACGAAAAAAATCATATAGAACATTCATTTTTTCATACCCAAATGTCGTTTCATTCGGCATGGAAAAAACTTGTTAATGAACTGGAACTTCATTCCGACACGTCCGGGCAATGAAGTCACCGTCATCGACCAAGGAATTCCCATGCGCCGTGCAACGCAAGCCGTTCGACTACAACGCACCGCTCTTGCGGTCATTCTGACTTCGGTCATCGCCACCGTTGCCGCACAGAGCACTACCGGCTCGCTGTTTGGCAACGCGCCGGCAGCAGCCGGCGCCACCATCACCGTGCAGAACGGCTCCGGCCTCAGGCGTTCGGCAACGGTCGATGCCAATGGCCGCTACAACCTCGGCTCATTGCCGGTCGGCAATTACTCAGTCACGCTGCAACGCGATGGCCAGGTGATCGACACACGCGAGAACGTGCTGTTGAAAGTCGGCACGGGCACCGAAGTGTCGTTCGGTGATGGCGGCGCCACTACGCTGGATACGGTAACGGTCACCGCCACCAGCGCGCCGAAGATCGACGTCACCAATACGGTTTCAAAATCGGTCATCACCGCTGAGCAATTGGCGGTGTTGCCGCTTGGACGCAGTGCCGAAGCCATTGCATTGCTCGCACCCGGTGTCGTGGCCGGCAGCCAGCTGTTCTCGAATGGCTCACGCTCCGTACTCTCCTTTGGCGGCAGCAGCGTTTCCGAAAACGCGTACTACATCAACGGCTACAACGTCAGCAATCCACTGAGCGCCATCGGCGGCGTGAGCCTGCCGTATGGCTCGATCGATCAGCAGGAAACCTATACCGGTGGCTACAGCGCACGTTATGGCCGCTCCACCGGCGGTGTGATCAATCAGCTGGGAGCGCGTGGCACCAATGCGTGGCACTTCGGCGTGCAGACCACCTGGTCGCCCGACAATCTCGCCGCGTCGCCGCGTGATATCTGGTATCCACGCGAGGGCTCGATCTACCGCTATCGCGACAACGATACGGCGACACGCACCACCACCAGTGGCTATGTCAGCGGCCCGCTGATCGAGGACCGCTTGTTCGTGCGGCTGGCTGCTGAAAGCGACAAGTCCGACGGTGTGTCCACCAGCAGCATCGAGGCCGCGCAACAGGCGCGCAATCACTACACGCTCAGCTCGCCGAAGTTCTACGGCAAGCTCGATTGGAACATCAACGACAGCAACACGCTGGAGTACTCACGCATCCAGAACACCGACCGCCAAAGTGGCTACTACACGGCGTTCGACTACGACGACCGCAGCGAGGGCGAACGCACGGGCGTCTACCCGAACACGACAAAACTGAAGGACAGCTACGACATCTTCAAATACACCGGCTACCTGACCGATGCGCTGACCCTGAGCGCCACCTACGGCCGCAGCAAAGAGGACAACCTGGTCTCCAACCGCAGCGACTCACCGTTGCCTTTCATCAGCGGCGCGGTGTTCCAGGATCCGACAATCACCGGCGGCATTCCGATCCGAAACTCACAGGTCACCAGCGCGGGCAAATCCGATGATGCCGGCAGCAGGACGCGCGGGCTGCGCGCCGATCTGGAGTACCGCATCGGCGACCACCAGCTGACCGCCGGCATCGACAACATGTATTACAACGCGCACAACGAAGGCCAGGCGATGACCGGGCCGGGCTATGCGTGGATCTACTCACAGCTCAATCCCAACGAGTCGCCCAGCAGCAGGTTTGGTATCGCTCCGCCGGGCGGTGAAGGCTACACCGTGCAGAAGTACATCTTCTCCACCACCACCAGCATGAGCGTTGAGCAGAAGGCGTATTACCTGGAAGACCACTGGCAGATCACACCGGACTGGCTGCTGACGCTGGGCCTGCGCAACGACAAGTTCACCAACTACAACAGCTCGGCGGTGCCCTACGTTGAAAGCGGTGACCAATGGGCGCCGCGTGCTGGCGTGAGCTGGGATGTGTTCGGTGATTCCTCGCTGAAGGTGTTCGCCAACCTGGGCCGCTACTACCTGGCGCTGCCCAACAGCGTCGCCATCCGCGGTGCCTCGGCCTCGACGTATACCCGCGAATACTTCACCTATGCGGGCATTGATGCCAACGGCAATCCGACCGGCTTGACCGCACTCGGCCCGGGCCCGGTGTCGGTCAACAACGAGTACGGCATCGCGCCGGACCCGCATTCGGTTGCACCGACCGACCTGAAATCGCAGTACCAGGATGAGCTGATCCTCGGCTTCGAGAAAACGCTTGGCAGCACCTGGAACAGCGGCGCCAAGGTGACCTACCGCCGTCTGCAATCGGCCATCGATGACGTCTGCGATCCGGATCGGATGGCGGACAAGTTGGCCAACGCCGGGGTTGATCCAAATTCGGTCACGATTCCGGGCTGCTTGATCTTCAATCCCGGCAAAACCAACAACTTCCTGTTGGCCAATGTCGACGGCACCGGCTACACCCCGCTGCAGATGAGTGGCCGGGACTGGGGCTTCGGCAACCAGAAAGCCAAGCGTGACTATGTCGCCGTCGATCTGTTCCTCGAACATCCGCTGGCCGACAAGTGGTACGGCCGCGTGGATTACACCTGGTCGCGCAACTTCGGCAACACCGAAGGTCAGGTGAAGTCGGACATTGGTCAGGCGGATGTTTCCAAAACGCAGGACTGGGATGGGAGCTACCTGATGGAGTACTCCGGCGGCTACCTGGCCAACGACCGTCGCCATCAGCTGAAGGGCTTCGGTGCGTACCAGTTCAATGACGAATGGACTGCCTCGGCAACGTTGAGCATCGTCTCGGGCATGCCCAAGAGCTGCCTGGGTTACTACGGCGCCGACATCAGTGATCCGATGGGTTATGGATCGTCCTATCACTACTGCGATGGCGCGCCGTCGCGGCCGGGCGATGCCGGTCGCCAACCGTGGACCAAGCGCCTGGACCTGGGTGCGCAGTACCGGCCGTCCTTCGCCGAGCAGAAGCTCGCCTTCGCCCTGAATGTCTTCAACGTGTTCAACGAACTGAAGCCGCTGCAGAGCAATCCCGTCTACGAAGTGGGCCCGAAGATGGAGTCAGAAACCTACGGCATGGGCGCGGCCTACACGGCACCGCGTTCGGTGCGCCTGTCTGCCTCTTACGATTTCTGAGCGTAAGCGTTTCGCAGCTCCACTCTCTCTCCTGGATGCTGCATTTCACGCCCCGGCTTCATGCCGGGGCTTTCTTACGGGCGTTCGTTGTGCGGTCAGTAGCCACCGAGAGATCACCAAGACGCCCCCATTCAGCAAATTGTTAATCTTCAAAAACGTTCAATTTCAATGACTTGAATTTAGTTGCAGCTGTTATTGCAAAATCCTTGTAAGTGAAATTAATATTTCGTTCAGCTGTAACGGAAATTTCATCCTGACCAGCTCAAGACATGAAATCGTTTCCATCGATCAAGGGAATTCAATGAGCAGTGCAAAGCAAACAGTCCGACTGAAGCGCACCGCGCTCGCGGTAATTCTGACTTCGGTCATCGCCGCTGCGTCGGCCCAAAGCACCACAGGCTCCCTGTTTGGCAACGCCCCCGCGGCCGCAGGCGCCACCATCACGGTGCAGAACGAATCCGGCCTCAAGCGCTCGGCGACCGTCGATGCCAATGGCCGCTACAACCTCGGCTCGCTGCCGGTCGGCAACTACTCGGTCACGCTGCAGCGCGATGGCCAGGTCGTCGACAAGCGCGAGAACGTGCTGCTGCGCGTCGGCGCCGGTACGGAAGTTTCCTTTGGCGGTGGTGGCGCCACCACGCTCGACGCGGTGACGGTCACTGCAGCCAGCATGCCGAAGATCGACGTCTCCAACACCGTGTCCAAGTCGGTGATTACCTCCGAACAATTGGATGTGCTGCCCCTTGGCCGCAGTGCCGAAGCCATTGCCTTGTTGGCTCCAGGCGTCGTGGCTGGTAGCGGCGAGTTCTCCAATGGTTCGCGTTCGGTATTGTCCTTCGGTGGCTCCAGCGTCACCGAGAACGCTTACTACCTCAATGGCTTCAATGCATCGAACCCACTGAACAACATTGGCGGCGTCAGCCTGCCGTATGGTTCCATTGACCAACAGGAAACCTATACCGGCGGCTACAGCGCTGGTTACGGCCGCTCCACCGGTGGCGTGATCAACCAACTCGGCAAGCGTGGAACCAATGAGTGGCACTTTGGTTTCCAGACCACCTGGGCACCCGACAAGCTGGCCGCTTCGCCGCGCGATGTCTGGTACCCGAACCAGCAACTGGGCCCAGGCTATGAGTACACCGATGACAAGAAGCCAGGCACGCTGTATCGCTACCGCGATGGTGACACTTCAACCCGCACCACCTACAGCGGCTATGTCAGTGGCCCACTGATCGAAGACCGCTTGTTCGTACACCTGGCCGCAGAATCGGAAAAGAGGGAAGGCGTTGCCACCGCTAGTTCCGCAGCAACCATCAAAGGCCACAACAACAGCACCATCAGCACGCCGAAGTTCTATGGCAAGGTCGACTGGAACATCACCGACGATCACACGCTGGAATACACCCGCGTCCAGAACACGGATCGCACCAGTGGCTACTACACCGGTTTCGACTACACCAACCTGCAGAGCGGTGGCCGCACTGGTTCCTATGCTGATACCTTGAAGATCAGAGATGACTTCGACATCTTCAAGTACACCGGCTACCTCACCGAGGACCTGACACTGAGCGCGGTCTGGGGCCGTGGCAAGCAGAGCAACCTGCAGTACAACCCACGCGAATCGGACAACCCGTACCTCAGTGGCGTGAGCCTGCAGGACCCCAGCATCGTCGGCACCACACCGATCCGTAACGACCAAGGTGCACGCGACAGAAAGGCACTGGATGCCGGCAGCAAAACCCGCGGCCTGCGCGTGGACCTTGAGTACCGCATTGGCGACCATCAGCTGACTGCTGGTATCGACAACATGTATTACAACGCCCACAACGAAGGGCAGACCATCACCGGCCCGGGTTACGCGTGGTACTACTCGCGCATTGCCCCGGATCAATCGCCAAGCCCCGGCTTCAACATTGCGGCACCGGGCGGTGAGGGCTACTTCGCCTACAAGTACATCTTCTCCACCACCACCAGCATGGCGGTGAAGCAGAAGGCCTACTATCTGGAAGACAACTGGCAAGTCACGCCGAACCTGCTGCTGACGTTGGGCGTGCGCAACGACAAGTTCACCAATTTCAACAGCGCCGCTGTCGCCTATGTGGAAAGCGACAACCAATGGGCACCACGTCTTGGCGCCAGCTGGGATGTATTCGGTGATTCATCGCTGAAGGTGTTCGCCAACCTGGGCCGTTACTACCTTGCCCTGCCGAACAGCGTCGCCATCCGTGGTGCATCTGCATCCACGTATACCCGCGAGTACTTCACGTATACCGGCATCGACGCCAATGGCGTTCCTACCGGGCTGATCGCTCTGGGTGATGGTCCCGTCTCCTCCAACGGCGAGTACGGCCAGACGCCTGATCCGGCGGGCATTGCGCCCACCGATCTCAAATCGCAGTATCAGGATGAGCTGATTCTGGGCTTCGAAAAGAGCATCGGCCAGTCCTGGAACAGCGGTGCCAAGGTCACTTACCGTCGCCTGCAGAGCGCCATCGACGACATCTGCGACTCCGATCTGATGGCGGAAAAGCTGACGGCAATGGGTGCCGACGTGGACAACCTGGAAATCCCGGGTTGCGTGATCTTCAATCCTGGCAAGACCAACACCTTCCGCGCCAAGCATCTTGATGGCTCCGGCTATACCTCGTTCACGATGAACGGCCAAGACTGGGGATTCGGCAGCCAGAAGGCCAAGCGTGATTACGTTGCAGTGGACCTGTTCATCGAGCATCCGCTGAGCAACAAGTGGTATGGCCGCGTGGACTACACCTGGTCGCGAAATTTCGGCAACACCGAAGGTCAGGTCAAGTCCGATATCGGTCAGGATGACGTCTCCAAAACTCAAGATTGGGATGCCGCTTACCTGATGGAATATGCCGGCGGTTACATGGCCAACGATCGTCGCCATCAGATCAAAGGCTACGGTGCCTATCAATTCAACGATGAATGGACCGCGTCGGCCACCGTTCGCATCATGTCCGGCATGCCGAAGAGCTGCCTGGGCTACTACGGTGATGGACATACCGATCCGCTCAATGGCTATGGCTCGTCATACCACTACTGCGATGGCAAGCCTTCGCGCCCGGGTGATGCCGGCCGTCAGCCGTGGACCAAGAAGATCGACTTGGGTGTGATGTACCGTCCGGCTTTTGCCGATCACAAGTTGGCCTTTGGCCTGGATGTGTTCAACGTGCTCAACGAACTCAAGCCGGTTCAGACCGATGCCCAGTTCGAGAGCGGCCCGTACACGATCTCCAACACCTACGGAATGGGCACCTATTACACCGAGCCGCGTTATGTACGTCTGAGTGCTTCCTACGACTTCTGATCGTGAAAGCACGACTACAAGGTAACCTCTCTTAAATGATGTACTTGAAGCCCCGGCATCCTGCCGGGGCTTTTTTCTGCCGCCGGCGACAACGCGACAATGTGTAGAGCGGAGCCACGCTCTGCTGCCACATTTCCCGTGCAGTCACCTGCCGAGCAGGGCTCGGCACTACCTGCGGATGCTTCCGCAGGAATGCATCTGCGATGGCTTACCGCACCACCACCTGCAACTCCCTTCCCGCCACCGCCTCATTCCCGCTGTAGTCCTTCGCGGTGATGCGGATCGTGTAGTTGCCCGGCTGCAGTTCGGCCGGTTGCAGCAACCCGGTTGCCAGTTGCCCATCACGCACGGTGTTGGTCAGCACATAACGAAAGCGCGTACTGCTGCTGCCGTGCACGGTGATGCCGCTGTCGGCGGCATAGGCCGCCTTCACCGCTTCGCGCTGCGGCGGCATGCGATTGAAGATCAGATTCATGCGCGGAGTTTCGTAGCCCGGTAGCGGCTGCTGGTTCGCATCGAGTAGCTGGTAGCCCAGTGCATACAGGCCAAGTCGGCGACGCGGCAGGTTGTTGTCGACTTGATCCCAGGCTTCCACCACCAGTTGCAGACCGCCACCATCGCGCGCTACCTGCAACCGCCCATCCACCTTGTCGCGCAGGCGTTGATCGGTGCTGTCCAGCAGCGCGATGTCGTCGATCTTCGGCGCTACGTGATCGGCGTAGTTGTTGAAGCCAAGACGCACGGCGTTGCGCTCGTAGCCCGATGGCCCCACCGCCAGATGTACATGCGCCTGGTTGTTGATGCTGCCCAACGCATCGCCCGGCTGGAAGCGGGTGCCGCGACGCACACGCACACGATCAAGCCGCCCGGTTTCATCGTTGAGCAGCTGGAACCGCGCCGCATCGAGCGGACGATTGGCCGCATCGCGGCCCACTTTCATGTGGATGTAGTCGAGCTTGTCCAGCGAGAACCCTTCGGCCTGCCCGCCCAGCGTCCAGGTGGATGCCGGACTGCTGACCTTGCCACTGGCAATCGCCAGCACGGTCTGACCCACGTCACCCCGCACATCGAAGCCGCTATGCAGATGGTGGCGACTCTCGCCGCTGAAATTGCCGCGCACTTCACCCAGCGTGCCGGTTACTTCATGCCAACCGGTCTGCGGTGCCAACGGCCAGCGGCCCTGATTGCGCGGCAGCGGGTTCTCCGCTGAAGGCCCCAACTCCGCGAGTTGCGGCACCGTGCCGGCCGGCAGTTGCTGCAGATGGTGCACGCGATGCGCATCGGCATCGCTCACCACCAGACTTCCATCGGCGGCTATCGCAACACCGGCCGGGCGCGCGAAGCGCTCGGCATCGTTGCCGGCCACCGCCACCACATGGCCGCTGGGCGACACCTGCAGCACGCGCCCACTCAATCGTTCGCCAACATAGACCACACCGTCATGCGTCAGCGCCAAGGTCATCGGCCCCCACAGCACGCGCTCGCCACCACCGCCCATGCGGGTGCTGACCTCGCCTGCCGGGGTGATGATGCGTAGTGCATTGTTCTGCAGGTCCGCCACCCAGACGTTGCCGTGCGCATCCACGGCCACATCAGTGGGCGTATCGAAGCGCGCCTGCGCGGCGGGGCCATCGACCCACGCAGGCTGCTCGCCACCGGCCAGCGTCCACACGCGGCCATCGGTTTCGATCACGCGGATGCAATCGTTCCAAGTGTCGGCGACATAGACGCGGCCATCGGCGCCGACCGTCACCCCCATGGGTCCATTGAACTGCGCCTGCGCTCCGGCGCCATCGGCAAAGCCGGGGCGACCGTTGCCGGCCAGCGTGGTTACCTGGCCTTGTGGCGTGACCTTGCGGATGGCGTGATTGCCGGTGTCGGCAACATATAGATTGCCGTGCGCGTCCAGCGCGATGCCCGAAGGCGTGTTGAACGCCGCAGACGGCCCGCTGCCATCGGCAAAGCCTTCACGGCCACCCGCGAGCAGATGGAACAGACCATCGGGCGTGCGATAGACGATGCGGTTGTTGTCGCCGGCATCGGCCACGAACAGCACGCCGCCGCTGATCGCCACGCCCCACGGATCACTGAAGCGTGTCTGTGCCTGCGTGCCTTGGGCGTTGCCGGCGATACCATCGCCGCCCAACAAGCCCACCTGCGCCTGCCAACCCAATGGCGTCGGCGCCGGGCCGCTGGGCAACGGGGGCTGCGGTGCCCACAGGAAACTGGCAGCCAGCGCGGCCCCGGTGACAACGACGACAGCGCCCACCCAATATTTGCGTTCCATCCACCCACCCCGTTCCAGAGCAGGCACCATAAACGCAGAACCGCCGCGCGGAAACCCACGCATGCACACTCGCCTGACCATGGCGCAACACCGCATCACCCTGCAGCCCGCCGAGACGGAAGCCATTGAGCTGTCGCTGTCGTTGACGGATCTTCTCGATGCAGGGCTGCGGCACTTTCCACCATCGGAACTGGCGCTTGAGCGGGCCATCGCCCTCAGCGAAGACGCGCTGATGCCGCATGTGGCCGCGCTTCGCAGCCATCCGCTGGAAGTGTTGGTCGCCGCAGACGATGCACTTGCTGCGCTGCCGTTGCTGCTGGGACGTGAGCATTCCAGCGCGTTGCAGTTGAGCATTGACGACGTGGAACGCGGCTTCAATCAGGTGGCACAGGTTGCCGCCGGCATGCCCGCGCAGTCAGTGGGCTTGTCGGCACAACCCGCATTCGTCGCCGCGTTGCTGGTGGTGCGCGAACTGATGCATCACGTCGGCTGGAAGCGACTGCAACTGCCGTAGGTCGCGACAGCGCGTCGAAGGTTCAAGCGCAACCTGCATAAAAGCTGGGCTTGCTCGGGCTGCGAGATCCGCTTCTGCTTGAATGCTGAAGCGCTGCGTCAACACCGCTTATTGCGCCGGCCGCTCCGGGCCGGTGCCCATGGCTTCGCGGTAGCGGGAGTACAGCGCCAATACCTTGTCCACGTATTGCCGCGTTTCCGCATACGGCGGTACGCCACCGTAGCGGGTGACCACGCCAATACCGGCGTTGTAGGCAGCTGCAGCCAAGGTGCGATCGCCCTTGTAGCGGCCCAGCAATGACTTCATGTAACGCGCGCCGCCGTCGATGGATTGTGCTGGAGAAAACGGATCGGTCACGCCGTACTCGGTGGCCGTTTCCGGCATCAACTGCATCACGCCCTGCGCGCCCTTGGGCGAGATGGCCTTTTCGTCGAACGCACTTTCGGCATGCGCCACCGCGCGCAGCCAGGCATCGTCCACGCCGGTTGCCTTGGACGCCGCGCGAAACTGCCGCGCATGCCGATCCAACTGCGGCATTCCCACGCGGCCCAGTCCTTCATGCGCCGGCTCGCCCGGTGGCGTGGCGGCGGTGAAACGCAGGTACGGGCGCGACCCGGGTAGGTTGCGTGTGGAGTACACCAACTTGCCGTCCTGCTCACGCTCGTAAAGCGTGCCGCTGAACACACCGAAGTTGCCCCAGAGATTGGGCGTCTGCACCGCGTTGTCGTCCACCGTCATCGCTTTGCAGGTGGAACCGGGCTCCGGTGCGGTAGCCATGCTCACCGTGCCCTTCTGCACACAGCGATAGATGGTGCGCGCCTGCAACGGCGCGCACACGCCCATCAACAGCAGCAACATCGCAACCACCGCCGTGCGTGACATGCCGGGACCGGATCAAGGGAATCGCCGCTGATGCTGAACCCGGTCATTTGAACGACAGGTGATGAAAAACCCGGCCGGCGCGCCCAGAATGAACGGCCCCCTTCTTGCTGCCCGTCATGCCTGATTCACTGCCCCTGCTCGGCTTTGCCAATCCGCTGTTCCATACCGGCCGCAATACCAGCGTGCGGCGTGGAGAGCGCTGGCATGGCATTGCGCTGGCGCGTATCGAACTGGGCGGCGGGCGTGTCTCTGAACCGCTGACGCTGCAGACCGAACGACGCCGCTTCGATACGCTGATCGCCGCCGAGCTGCGCGACGAACACGACCCGGCCTGCCGCACGCCGGAAGGATTGCTGGCGGTGATGCAGCAGCTCTATCCGGGCTTCCACCCTGACGAAACCGTCACCCTGGTGCACTTCCAGTGGCCGCCGCCGTAGGAGCGGCCTTGGCCGCGAAGCCGGTACTGCCATCGAAACCGGCATCAAACCGGTTGCAGGAAGCGCCAATGCTGCAATCCGAAGGACATCGGTAGTTTCTCGGCCGAGGCCGCTCCTACGGAAGCAACGCCGCCACACAGGTAGGGACGCTCCCCACCCATGCAGCGACGCGATCCGTCAACGCGCGTTGGCCGCGCGCAGGTGTGCACCCACCGGCTGCGAGAAGGTGCGCTTGTCGCTGACATCCCAATTGATCGACCAGGTCATCACGCCGCGGAAATCCGGATACGGCTGCGCGGGCTTCACCTCGTCGCACTGCGTCGCGGTGGTCAGGCAATCGAAGGCGCGGTTGATGTCAGCCGGCGTCGCATAGCCATTGCCTGCAGCACGCAGACCCGACGGCAATGCCAGCGCCACCTGGTCGGCGCGCAGGCCTTCAAAGCGTCCCTTGCCGCCGGCCAATGCAAAGCCTTCGATCAACATCGTTGCCGAAGCCACCATCATGTCGACGCTGCCGCCCGGGTACTTTTCCGCGCGGTACGGCGTGGGCAGGCCGCCGTTGTTGTAGAGCTGCACGTGCAACAGATCCAGCTCCTCGCGCAGTCCATCGATCAACGGCAGGTACGCACCCCAGATGCCTTCCATCGACACAAAACCACCCTGCACATACGGGTGCTCCGGCGCCATCGACACATACAGGTTCGGGTACATGCCGTGCAGGCGCTTCACGGCGGAAATCAGATGCGGCGTGACCGGCGCGCCGTGCACCACGCCGGCAATTTTTTCCAGATCGATATCAATGCCGTCCAGCCCGAAGGTGTTGATCGCTTCGGCGGTGGTGCGCACGAAGTTGTCTTCGTCACGCTGGGTGTTGAGCGTCACCGTGCCCAGCTCACCACCGAACGACAGCACCACGATCTTGCCCTGTGCGCGCTTGGCGGCGATGTCGGCAATCAACTGTGTGCGATCCAATGCGCGGTCTGGCGTGAACGCCACCTTGCCCTCGCCCATGTCATCGGCGAACGCCAGCACGATCACATCCCAGCTGTCGTCCACCTTGCCCACCGGCAACAGCCCTTGGCCGTTGTCGAAGTTGTGCAGATAGCCCACCAGCGCGTGCCTGGGCAGCGGATGACTGTGACCGGGCGCGACGCCGGCCTGTGTGGCGGCCGCGGGCTTGGCCTGGCAACCAAAGGTAGCCGCGAGGGCCAGCACACATGACAACAAGGTGATCGACTTCATCGCATTCCCGGAGCGTGTAAGAACCCCGATTCTAGGCACGCGAATCGCCGAAAAAACACACCAAAACAATTAGTTATGAAACCTGTCCGACTTTGACCCGCGCATGTCCGTGGCGTGACCGAGGCGCAGCGCGCTACGACAGACCCGCTGTCATTCGCAGCCGCCCGAGCCGCCAACACGGCCGCCATTCCAGCGCGCTTGCCGGCGTGCGCAGGACAAATCCATTCAACTGCAGGCCTTCATGCGCCGCTCGGCATCCCACAAGGCACGCCGCGCCTGGTCATAGGCGCTGTCGGCGGTACTGGGCAAGGTGTGCTCGGCCTCGGTGGGATCGGCGCCATTGTTGTAGCGGTATTCCACCCGCTGCAGCGTATCCAGGTGCGCCAATGCCGGCGCCATCCAGCGGGTGCGTTGTTCGGCACTGCAACGTGGATAGCGGCCTTCCAGTGCGCCAATCGCGACGCGAATGCGGCGGCTGGCTTCGCCTTTCATGTCCGGCACTTTCTCGAAACGAATCGGCGCAGCTTTGTATGCGTCGCCGGTGGCCTCACTGCCCAGGTCCGACGGCCGCTCATGCAGCGCCGGGTTGAATGCGACTTCCGGTGGACGCCGCGGTTCTGCGGCCTGGATGTCACGCCCGTACAGCGCACGCTGCGCACGCGATTGGCTGGTGCCTGCAGCTTTACCACTGAACAGATTGGCGGTCGCACGTTCGCCAACACCGGTCGCAAGTTCATCGCGATGCTCGAACACGCGCTCCACCGAAGCCTTCTGCCGTTCGCCCGCTGCATCGGGAAGATCGGGCCTGCCATCGCTGCCGTACAGACGCTTCAGCAGATCGTCGTTGGGTTTCGCAGCAACAGGCGGCACGACCGCAGCGGAGACAACGGGCTGTGCGCGTGCCGGCTGATCAAGCGGCGTCACCGGATCAGGCACCGCTTCCACCGGAATCAACACAGGCTCCACCCGCAGCGGCTGAGTAGCTGTCGACGGCAACCAGCGCAGTTGCACGCGCGACTCACGCGTCGGTGGCGCGGCCTCGGGCATCTGCAACAGCAAGCGCGCCAACGCCGACAGGAATGCCAGCGCCGCCATGCCGGCAACGGTCCGTATCCACACAGGTTCGGGCTGACTGCGGTAGTGCAAGTGCATGCATATCCATCAAAGGAACTCCGCAAGGCGGCTACCGGCCCTGCCACGGCACATCTGCGCAACACACTGACCGCGACAAGGACGGCAAGTTCCAGCCATGGCAACGTTCCGGGGGTGATCCTTTCATACCGGTGGGCGATGATTGGGCCAAGGCGGGCCTTCCCTGCATTGAAAGGAGCTGTTCCGTGAACGACGTTGCATCGCAGAACCTGGACGAAAGCATCGCCAAGCAGCTGTTCTTCGGCCATATCGCCGAAGATGCCCTGTTTCCCTATCCGCAGATCCGCGAACGTGACCGCGAGATGCTCGGCTTGATGACCGATGCCATCGACCAGTTCCTGGGCGAAAAGACCGCCGAGCTGCGCCAGTACGATCGCGATGCCGAGCAACCGCCGGAGTTCATCCAGGCGCTACGCGACATGGGCTTGTTCGGCCTGATCATTCCCGAGGAATACGGCGGCATGGCGCTGTCCAACGGCGCCTATGCACGCGTGCTGGGCCAGACCAGCAGCCACGACAGTTCGGTGTCGCTCACTGTGGGCGCGCACAGTTCCATCGGCATGAAGGGTTTGCTGCTGTTCGGCAATGACGAGCAGAAGCAGCGCTACCTGCCGGCATTGGCCAGCGGCGAAATGATCGCCGCGTTCTGCCTCACCGAATCCGGCGCCGGCTCGGATGCCGCTGCCATCCGCACCAAGGCCACACGCAACGACGACGGCACCTGGACGCTCAACGGCGAAAAGATCTGGATCACCAACGGCGGCATCGCCGATTTCTACACCGTGTTCGCGCGCACCGACACGCCCGAAGGC
This sequence comes from Stenotrophomonas sp., assembly GCF_050737575.1. Taxonomy (GTDB): domain Bacteria; phylum Pseudomonadota; class Gammaproteobacteria; order Xanthomonadales; family Xanthomonadaceae; genus Stenotrophomonas. The sequence goes on along the minus strand of NZ_JBOHXW010000011.1, from coordinate 34,999 downwards.
AAGGTCACCGCGTTCATCGTTGAAGCCAAGTGGGACGGCGTCAGCCACGGCCCGCACGAAGACAAGATGGGCATCCGCGCCTCGTCCACCACCACCGTTGCCTTCAACGACGTGCGCGTGCCGGCGGCCAATGTGCTCGGCCCGGTCGGCAAGGGCTTCAAGGTGGCGATGAACATCCTCAACAGCGGCCGCACCGGTTTGGGCGGCGGCGCGGTGGGCGGGATGCGGGCACTGATCCGCATGGCCTGCGCACAGGCCAACGAGCGCAAGCAGTTCGGTCAGCCGATTGCCGAGTTCGGCCTGGTGCGCGAAAAAATCGCGCAGATGACGGCCGATTGTTTCGCCGCCGAAAGCACCGTGTGGATGGTCGCGCACCTGATCGACAGCGGCCGCACCGACTACTCGGTGGAAGCGGCGATGAGCAAGGTGTTCGCCAGCGAAGCGGTGCAGCGTTGTTGCTACGAGTCGCTGCAGATTGCCGCCGGCAACGGCTTCATGCGCGAGCTGCCGTACGAGCAGATGACGCGCGACACGCGCATTCTTTCGATCTTCGAGGGCACCAACGAAATCCTGCGCTTGTACGTAGCGCTCAATGGCTTGAAGGGCGTGGGCGCGACACTGAGCGAACTGCAAAGCGCGGTGGGCGGCATCTTCAACGACCCGATCAAGGGCTTCGGCGTGCTGGGTGATTACGCCGGTCGTCGCGTACGTGAGGCGACGGGCTATGGCTCTGGCATCCGCACGCCGGTGGCCGAGCCGCTGCGCCCGCTGGCGCGTCTGTGCGAGAAATACACGGTGGAATTGTCCAAGGCCTCCGACCGCCTGCTGCGCAAACACGGCAAGCACATCGCCGACCAACAGCATGCGCAGAAGCGCGTCGCCGACATCGCCATCGATCTGTTCGTCGGCCTGTGTGTGTTGTCGCGCGTGGAGAGCCTCATCCAGACCAAGCACGCGGCAACGGAGGATGCGATCAAGATCGCGCGGCTATTCGCGCGCCAGGCGCGTCGTCGCATGGCCCGCAACGTGCGTGGACTGGAACGCAACGAGGACGAGATCATCGAATCACTGGCCGCCTCGGTGCTGGAACGCGGCGGCTACGCGTGGGACGTGATGTAACGGGAAGACCGTAGGAGTGGCCTCGGCCGCGACGCCTACGATGTCTCTGCTGCAAGCAATTTCTGCAATTGCAGGAATCTCGCAACGGATAATCGGTATCGGCTTCGCGGCCCAGGCCGCTCCTACACCCAGCGTTGTTTGTTCAATGCCCCGCTGGCGCATCTTCCAATGCCAATGCGCCTTCGCGCAGCACCCGCCGCAGCAAGGTGCGGCCATTGCGGTCCAGGCCATGCACGCGCGGCTTCACGCCGTGATGGCGGTAGCGGCTCACCACTTTCTCCAACGCGGCCACGGCGGTGATGTCCCATAACTGCGCGCGTGACAGATCAATCACCACCGCGCGTCCTTCCGCGACACGCGGATCAAACGCATCAATGAACGCATCGGCCGACGCGAAAAACACCTGGCCGCTGACTGCATAGCGCAGGCTGCCATCGGCTTCTTCGTGCGCTTGCACCTGCAGCAGACGGGCCACCTTCAGCGCGAAGAACACGCCACTCAGCAGCACACCGATGCCCACACCGGCCGCAAGATTATGCGTGCCCAAGGTCACCGCCACTGTCGCCAGCATCACCACGCCAGACAAGCGCGGATGCCGCATCAACGCGCCGAGGCTGCGCCAATCGAACGTGGAGACGCTGACCATCACCATGATCGCCACCAACGCAATCACCGGCACCTGCGCCACCCACGGCTTCAGCAGCACCATCAACACCAGCAGGAATACGCCGGCAAACAAGGTGGACAAACGTCCCCGGCCGCCGTACTTCACGTTGCCAACGGTCTGACCGATCATGCCGCAGCCGGCAATGCCGCCAAACAGGCCGGCGGCGATGTTTGCCACGCCCAAGCCGGTGCATTCGCGGTTCTTCGGGCTGGGTGTGTCGGTGAGTTCATCGACCACACGCGCGGTCATCATCGACTCCAGCAAGCCGACCATCGCAATTGCCAGGGCCGGCATCGCGATGATGCGCAGGGTCTCCAGATCAAACGGCAAGGCCGGCAAGCCCATCCAATGCGGAAAGGAATCCGGCAGCTTGCCGAGATCGGCGACGGTGGGCAGCTCCAGTTTCAACCATGACGCCAGCACGCTCAGCACGACGATGCAGATCAACGGCGAAGGAATCGCCCGCACTCCCGGCAACGGCAGCCGCGGCAATCCGTAGATCAACAGCAGGCCCAAGCCAAGCATCACCCAGGTGATCGCGGTGGCGCCGTGCAGCTGCGGCAGTTGTGCGGAGAAGATCAGGATGGCCAGCGCATTGACGAAGCCAGTCCGCACCGAGCTGCTGACAAAGCGCATCAATACGCCCAACCGCAGCACACCGAACAACACCTGGAACACGCCCGCCAACAGGCCGGCGGCGAACAGATACGGCAGGCCATGCGCGCTGACCAGCGGTGCGGCCACCAAGGCAACCGACCCGGCAGCAGCGGTGATCATCGCCGGCCGCCCACCAAACACCGCAATCACGATGCTCAGCACGAACGAAGCGAACAAGCCAACCTGTGGATCCACGCCCGCCACGAACGAAAAGGCGATGACTTCGGGAATCAGCGCGAAGGTGGCGACCGCGCCAGCCAGCATTTCACGCAGCGGATCAGCGCGCCATTGCGCCAGTTCGGTGTTCAGGAAGGACATACGCGTGTGCCGCCAGTGCTTGCCGTGGGAACCGGCGGGTACTGGCGAAATCAAAGGAGGGGCGCGAATTATGCCTGCTGCGGCCCGCTGGCCGCGGCTTGGGAGGCAAAATCGCGCCGGCGGCAGGAAGTTCGCACTCTCCCCCTCCCCAGCCCTCCCTTTGCCGCGGGCAAGGGTGCTGAGAAGGGGTGCCTTTCGAGCCCTCACCCCCGGGCTGCGTTAGCATTCCCGTCCCGCATCACCGCAGTCCCCCGCATGTCCCATTACACCGGCCCCTTGCTCACCCGCCCGCTGCTCGATCAGCTACAAGCCGCGTTGAAGCAGGGCGCAAGCAACCTCAGCGCCTCGTTCGACCTGGGCCGCAGCGAAGACAGCGTCAGCCTCGACAACGATGGTTGGCAGTGGCGCGGCCACCATTACCCGTGGCCAGCCAAGCTCAAGGACCGCACGATCTACTACTGGGACGGCGATGAATTCAGCGCTGCGTCGCGGTTCGGCAGCGGCCTGTACAAGCTGGTGCCCACCGATTGGGGCGTGCCCACCTTCGAGATCGACGGCATCAAGATGCTGGTCAGCGCGAAGGTGTCGCCGATGGATGATGCGCGCAGCAAGGTTGCGCTGGTCGCCCCGCGTGGCAAGCAGGTGCTCGATACCTGCGGCGGCATGGGCTACTTCGCCGCATGTTGCCTGGACGATGGCGTTGCCGGCCTGCATTCGTTCGAGAAAAGCAGCGAGGTGCTGTGGTTGCGCACACTCAACCCGTGGTCACCCGATCCGGATGCCGACTACGCGCAGGGCCGCCTACATCTGAAGCACGGCGACGTTTCCACTGAGATCGAGCACATCGCCGATGCCTCGATGGACGCCGTGCTGCATGATCCACCGCGCTTCGGCATCGCCGGTGAACTGTACTCGCAGGTGTTCTACGACCACCTGGCACGCGTGCTGCGTACCGGCGGCCGTTTGTTCCATTACACCGGCAGCCCCAACAAGCTCACCAGCGGCCGCGACGTGCCGCGCGAAGTTGCCACGCGTCTGCAGAAGGCCGGCTTCAAAGCCGAGCTGGCGTTGGACGGCGTGCTCGCTATTCGTCGTTGATCGTCAGCGTGGCTTCTCCGGCAACGCGAACGCAATGACATAGTCGCCCACATCCTTCGAGTACGCCGAACCACCGACCGACACGAGAATGTATTGCCGCCCGCTCACTGGCGACACATAGCTCATCGGCGTTGCACTGGCGCCGACGGGCAACGGCGCTTTCCACACTTCGCGGCCATCACGCGCGTCGTAGGCGCGCAGGTAGTAATCCTGGAAGCCGGCAAAGAACACCAAGCCCGCATCCGTGCTCAAGGTGCCGCCGTACGTCGGCATGCCCATCTTCATCGGCAAGCCCAAGGTAATGCCGGCCGGGCCAAGTTGCTCGGCGGTGCCCGCCGGTATCTGCCAGGCGATGCGGCGCGTGCGCAGATCCAACGCACTGATGGTGCCGAATGGCGGTTGCACGCAGGGCACGCCAAGCCGCGAGAGCCAGATGGTGGTGTACACGCCGTACGGGGTGCCAGCCTGCGGCGAAGGCCCGTGCCCATCACTCACCGGCGGGTGTGTTTTTGAGAATGCCGCGTACGCCTCACGCGGAATCAACTGGAAGATGCTCGGCACGCGGATGTCATTGAGAAACACGCGCTGGTTCTGCGTATCCACCGACACGCTGCCCCAGTTCATGCCGCCAATATTGCCCGGATGCTGGATCGCCATCTCCGTGCCCGGCGGGGTGAAGTCACCGTCGTAACGCATCTTGCGGAACGCAATGCGGCAGGCCAGCTGGTCGAACATGGTCATGCCCCACATCCGCCGCTCTTCCAGTTTCTGCACACCAATGGACGGCATGCCTACCGAGTACGGCTGCGTGGGCGACAGTGTTTCCTCCGGCACCGCGCCATTCTGCGGCACAGGTTTTTCCACCACTTCGGTCAGCGGCCGGCCGGTCGCGCGGTCCAGCACGAAGATCTGCCCGCGCTTGGTGGTCTGCAGCACTGCGGCGACATTGCGCCCGGTTTCATCGGGGAAATCGACCAATGCCGGTTGCGAGGGAAGATCGTAATCCCAGATGTCGTGATGCACCGTCTGGAACTTCCAGCGCGGGCGGCCGGTGGTGATGTCCAAGGCCACAAGGCTGGCGTTGTACTCGGCCGATCCCGCCGGGCGCCCCTGACCAAAGTAGTCCGGCGTGGCATTGCCCAGCGGCGCGAACACCAGACCGAGCGTGTCGTCATACGCCGCAGCGGTCCACATGTTCGGTGTGCCGAGTGTGTAGGTCTGTCCCTCCGGTGGCAGCTTGGTGATCTCCGGGTTGCCCAGGTCCCACGCCCACACCAACGCACCGGTGCGTGCATTGAAGGCGCGGATCACGCCAGAGGGTTCATCGCGGCGTTGGTTGTCCACCACCCAACCACCGATCACCACCAGATCACGCGCGATCAACGGCGCCGAGGTCTGGAAGTAGAAGCCGCGATCAATCGGCCCCATTCCCTGCGACAACTGCACGGTGCCGGCATTGCCGAAGCCCGCACACGGTTGGCCAGTCTTTGCATCCAACGCGATCAAGCGTGCATCGGCGGTGGTTTCGATGATGCGTTCCGCACAGGTCTGCACCGCCATGTGGCTGCCGTCGGCGAGGTCGGCTGCATCGGTTGATGCAATCGTCATGGCGTCGGCCGGCAAACGATAAAAGCCCACGCCACGACAACGCTGCCAGAACGGCGCACGCACCACCGGATCGTGCTTCCAGCGCAATGCGCCGGTGTCGGCGTCCAACGCACTGACGATATTGTTGCGCGAGCACGAATACACGGTATCGCCGATCTGCAACGGCGTGTTCTGGTCCACGCCCGGGCCGGAGTCGCCAGTGCGGTACATCCACGCCTGCGTCAGCTGCGCGACGTTGTTCACATTGATCTGATCAAACGGCGCATCGCGAAGGCCTTCCGTCGTGCGGCCATACGCACTCCAATCCGACGCCGCGTTGTCGCCCTTCGGCGTTTGATAGGCAATGCTTTTATCCGGCTGGATCACGCCGTGCTGGCGGAAGGCGAATGCAAACCCGACCGCGAACAGCAACGCGAACGCTGCCGCGCCCAACCACCTCAGCTTGCCGCGCCAACCGGGCGACGTGCCCTGTGCCGCAGGCGCCAACAGCAAGGCAACGGCCGCCAAGGCCAGCGGCGCCATCACCCGCGGAAACAGCGCCCAATAGTCCGCACCGCTTTCCCACAGCGCCCAGACAATCGTCAGCAGCGCGACGGCGGCCACGATGCCTGCCCCGCCCTGGCCACGCCACATGCGCCATGCGCCCCACAGATACGCCGCACCGGCGAGCAGGTAATACGGCGAGCCTTTCAGCAGCAGCAACCAGATGCCGCCGGCCAACAGGCCCAGGCTGATCAGCCCCAATACAAGCGCAAAAACACGCCGCAGCACATGCATGCCCCTCTCCTTTCCCGATGGAACCCCGTCGCCCGCGCCGGCCTTCCCACGGCCACGGACAACAGCAGCATTCGGCTGATCTTCTCCAATGCCGCAACACGACCGCGTCAACGGATCTTCACTTGGCGGTGACGCAGGCAACCCACCAAGGCGACTACAGATCGTAGGAAAGCAGGTCGTAGCCGGTTGCAGCGCGCACCACCCGTTGGTGGACGAACGAACCGCTGCCACCGTTGGTCATCACCACGATGCCGCGGCGACGCGGTGCATCGCCGATCGCGAAGTTCTTGAAAATGCCGCTGTTGCTGCCCGAGTGATAGAACATCGGACCATCGCGGGTCTGCTCCATGTTCCAGCCCAACCCCTTCTCGGTCCATCGGCCGGGCACCGTGATCTGCGGCGTCAGCATGGCCAATCGCGATGCCTCGGTGATCTCCCATGACGCACGCTGCGGACGCGTCATCATCAAGCTCAGGAAGGCCGCATAGTCCTGCACGGTGCTGCGCAGGCTCGCCGCCGCATTGGCAAGAATGTCGCCCGGCCACATCACCAAACCGGGTGGCGCAAGCGCCATCACCTCAGGCAGCGCGCGCTCGGCATCTTCGTACTTCCACGCAGACAGCAGCTTGCCCCAGCGCGGCGCAACCTGCTGCGCCGCACTCCATTGTTCGCGCAACACCTGCGGCGGCACGCCTTCATCAAGGCGGTCATGCGCACGCTGGCCATGGACCGAACGCGCAGCAAGATCCGCGTTCCACGCATAGCTGCTGTCGCGCAGGTTTGCCGGTGCGAACAGATGCGCCTGCATCGAATCATCCAGACTCTGACCAGTGATCGTTTCGACCACCAATTGCAGCCAGAAGAAGGCCTCGCCGGAGTAGTTGATGCGTGTGCCAGGCTTGACCTTCGGCACCAGCTTTTCAGTTGCCGGAGATTTGCGCCAATCCGGCAATCCGGTGCTATGCCGCAACACATCCCGCGCAGTAATCAGCGCAAGCCACGGATGATCCCCCAGATACTCAGGACGCCGATAGCGCACCAGCGGACGATCCAGATCAATCAATCCCCGGTCTGCCAGCTGCATCACCAGATAGGCAAACATCGGCTTGCTCAGCGAGGCATTCTCGAACACTGTTCGCGCGTCAATCGGCGCCCCGGTCAGCGCATTGGCCACACCGAAACCACGGCTCCACGCCACCGCACCGTCCTCGACCACGGCAATGCCAACCCCGGGAACCGCAAAGGCCTGCATGATGCGCGGCAACTCAGCAAGAAACGCATCACTGGGAATCCACGAGCGCGAACCAGCATCTCCACACGGAGCCGCCAACACGGGAACCGAGGGCAACACACTCAACGCACCGAACGCGGCGGCATGCGCGATAAAACGACGACGACCTGGAACCGGATGAATCGGCATTTCCCGCGACCCTCAATCGTGGAGCGGTCTGCTTGCGGTGATCGCTTCGGCACGCAGGCCAAAACGGGCGCTTCATGCGTGCTGCTGCAGGTACTTCTGCAAAGCAAGTACCTGCCTATGGTGGGCCCACCAGGATTCGAACCTGGAACCAAAGGATTATGAGTCCTCTGCTCTAACCGTTGAGCTATAGGCCCGCGCGACGACACAGTGTAGTGGAGCCGGCGTTGGGCGACTACTTCCCACGGTCTGGTTTCAGCCTAGACGGAACTGCGCTGCCATGCAGCGGCCGCGCACTACTCCAGTCAGAGGTGCCTTGCCGCAACACCCTTCGATGCACACAAAGAAAAACCCCGCCGAAGCGGGGTTTTTCATTTCAACTTCCAAGACTCGACAATTACTCGATATCGAGGAAGCTACGCAGCTGCTCGGACCGGCTCGGGTGACGCAGCTTGCGCAGCGCCTTGGCTTCGATCTGGCGGATACGCTCGCGGGTCACGTCGAACTGCTTGCCCACTTCTTCCAGCGTGTGATCGGTGTTCATGTCGATGCCGAAGCGCATGCGCAGCACCTTGGCTTCCCTCGGGGTGAGGCCAGCCAGCACGTCACGCACGGTTTCCGACAAGTTGATGTTCACCGTGTTTTCGATCGGGGACTCCACATTGGTGTCCTCGATGAAGTCGCCCAGATGCGAATCCTCGTCGTCGCCGATCGGGGTTTCCATCGAGATCGGCTCCTTGGCGATTTTCATCACCTTGCGGATCTTGTCTTCCGGCATGTCCATTTCCTTGGCCAGCTCCTCCGGCGTAGCCTCGCGGCCGTACTGCTGGAGCATCTGACGGGAAATGCGGTTCAACTTGTTGATCGTCTCGATCATGTGCACCGGAATACGGATGGTGCGCGCCTGGTCGGCGATCGAGCGGGTGATCGCCTGGCGGATCCACCAGGTGGCGTACGTCGAGAACTTGTAACCGCGGCGGTATTCAAACTTGTCCACGGCCTTCATCAGGCCGATGTTGCCCTCCTGGATCAGATCCAGGAACTGCAGGCCGCGGTTGGTGTACTTCTTGGCGATGGAGATCACCAGACGCAGGTTGGCCTCCACCATTTCCTTCTTGGCCTTGCGCGCCTTGGCTTCGCCATAGGCCATCACGCGGCTGATTTCCTTCAGCTCGTCCAGCGACAGCTGGGCGTGCTTTTCCAGATCGATGGTGGCCTGCTGTTCGGCAACAATCTGATCCTTGACATCACGCAGGGCCGAAGACCACTTCTGCTTGCGCTTGATCGCGTCTTCCACCCATTCCAGGTTGGTCTGATTGCCTTCCCAGGAACGGATGAAATCCTTGCGCGGCATGCGCGCAGTAATGGTCGCCAGGTGCAGCACGCGGCGCTCCTGCGACTTGACCTTGGTCATGGTGTCGCGCAGCAGGCGGACCAGCACGTCGGTCAGCGGCAGCGGCAGCTTCAAGGTAATGAAGGTCGCCGACAGCTCTTCGCGCAGCTTGGTCATTGCCTTGGTGTCACCCTTGGCATGGGCCTTCTTGAACTTGGCAAGGTCGCTGGCCAGCAGTTCCATGCGGCGAGCAACTTCCAGCGGATCCGGACCGGTCGGGCCGGCTTCTTCTTCCGCCTCGTCGCCATCGGCGTCGTCGTCACCGTCTGCTTCGGCTTCTTCGCTGGTGTCTTCAGCCGCGGCCGGAGCCGGAGCCGGCACTTCTTCAACCAGGTCGTTGAAGCCGACGATTACTTCGGCCAGACGCTTCTTGCCTTCCTTGTGGGTTTCGTAATCGGTCAGCACCGATTCCACGGCAAGCGGGAAGGTACCCAGGGCGGCTTGCACCTGGCCCAGGCCTTCTTCGATGCGCTTGGCGATGGCGATTTCGCCTTCGCGGGTCAGCAGCTCGACCGTACCCATTTCGCGCATGTACATGCGCACCGGGTCGGTGGTGCGGCCACCTTCGGTGTCGAGTGCGGTAAGTGCAGCAGCAGCTTCTTCGGCCGCGGTGTCATCGACTTCGCGGTTGCCGGTATTGCCATCGCTGAGCATCAGCGTGTCGGCGTCGGGGGCAACCTCGTGGACATCAATGCCCATACCGGTGATCAGACCGATGATGTCCTCGATCTGCTCCGGATCGACCATGTCGTCAGGGAGGTGATCGTTGACTTCGGCATAGGTCAGGTAGCCCTGTTCCAGGCCCTTGCTGATCAGAAGCTTGATGTCGTTTTGCTGGGCAGGACGTTCGTTGGCCATGTAGTGCTCGCGCCACCGGCGATTGTGAAGATAGGGAACCTAGCATTATACCAGCGCAGCATAACGCTTGCCGGGCGGTGGTTTCACGGCGCGTCAGGGTCTGAGCAGGAAGGTCACGGGCCCGTCATTGACCAGGCTGACAACCATATGGGCGCCAAACCGCCCGGTTTCCACCCCTGCGGCATGTTTTTCGCGGCAAATCTCGACCAACCGATTGAAAAGGCGTTCAGCCTCGGCGGGTGGGGCGGCGCTGGTGAAGCTGGGCCGCATGCCTGACCGGGTATCGGCGGCAAGGGTGAATTGGCTGACCAGCAGCAGCCCGCCACCGATATCCCGCAGCGAACGATTCATTTTGCCGGCATCGTCGGCGAAAACCCGGTAACCGAGCAGGCGGTCCGCCATCCGCGTCAGGGTCGCTTCGTCGTCACCCGGCTCCACGCCCACCAAGGCCAGCAGGCCTTGGTCGATCTGACCGACCACCACGTCATCAACGCTGACGGAGGCCTGGGTGACGCGCTGGATCAGGGAAAGCATGGGGGCTCCTTCGGGACAATCGGGCACCTTAGCACCGGCTCCACGCAGGACCATCGGGCTACGCGCAAACCGACCGCACGGCCTAGACTTGTGCCGATGAAACCGCAAGCCACCGCCAAACTTTATTACCGCCTCGCTTCCGCAGTGACCCACTTGCCCTGGTCCTGGCAGCGGTCGCTGGCCGATACCGTGGCTTGGCTGTGGGTACGGATTGATGCCCGCGAGAGCCGCGTCACCCGTCGCAATCTGGAGTTGACCTATCCAGAATTGGCCCCCGCCGAGCGTGCCCGCCTGCACCGGGAAGTACTGCGCACCACCGCGCGCCAGGCGCTGGAAACGCTGTATCTGTGGACCCACGATCCGGCCACCAACCTGGCCCGGCACCTGCGCGAGCGGCACGGGCAGGATCTGTATGACGCAGCTCTGGCCTCAGGCAAGGGCGTGATCGTGGTGGCGCCGCATTACGGCAACTGGGAGCTGCTGAACCAGTGGCTGGCCTCGCGCGGCCCCATCGCCATTGTCTATGCGCCGCCGGAGAACCCGGTCGGCGATGAATTCCTGCAACTGGTGCGGGGCGGCCACAACGTCCGCCAGGTGCGTGCCGAAGGCCCGGCGGTGCGGCAGCTGTTCAAGGTACTCAAGGACGGCGGCGCCACCGGCATCCTGCCCGACCAGCAGCCAAAGAATGGCGATGGTGTGTTCGTGCCCTTCTTCGGGGTACAGGCGCTGACCATGACCTTGGTCAACCGCTTGGCCGAACGTACCGGCGCCACCGTGCTGCATGCCTGGTGCGAGCGCACCGGCCCCGACCTTGCCTTCGCCTTGCATGTGGAGCCGGCCTCGCCGCAGATCGCCGATCCCGATCCACTGGTAGCAGCCAGCGCACTCAGCGCCGGCATTGAAGCCATCGCCCGGCGCGATCCGGCGCAATACCAGTGGACCTACAAGCGCTTCACCCTGCGTCCGCCGGGCAGCGGTGAACATGATCCCTATGCCACCGCCAAACATCCGCACTGACGCAGCTACCGCAACACAGCGTCGTCAGCCTGTCGATTGAATCCCCAGCCGACGACCCCCATAAGGTCAGCGATGAGCGCCCAGTCCCCCTCCCCCGTTTCCGCCCTCGCCGTTTTCGGCGAAACCGCCGCTATCCGCTGCGAACGTGCCGCTGCCGAGCTACGCGCCGGCCGCCCTGTCGTTATCGTCGATGGGCAGCGCCGGGTCGCGACCACCGCACTGGACAGCAGCTCGCCAGCCGGTTTCGAGGCCTTCGCCCAAGCTGCGGCACAACAGCACTATCTGCACCTCACCGCGCCGCGTGCCCAGACCCTGGGCATCCCGGGCACGCTGGGCGTGCGCATTCCATTGACCGGACAGGCCTTCAACACGCTTCCCGCGCTGGCCTATCTGCGTGACGCCACGGCGCCCGACGGTACGCCGGCCGCCGGCAACGACATGGACGCCGCCAGCGTCGAAGTCGCACGCCTCGGCCTGCTGCTGCCGGCGATGGTGTCGGTTGAATTGAGCGTCGGCAGCACACCATTTGATGGCTGCCTGCACCTGACCCTCGATGACCTGCGCGAAGGCGCACGCCAAGCCGGCCAGGACTACGAACTGGTCACCCGTTCACCGGTGCCGCTGCGCGATGTCGGCATGAGCGAGTTCGCCGTGTTCCGTGGCGGCGTGGCCCAGCGCGATCAAGTAGCAGTGATTGTCGGCACCCCGGACCTGCAGGGTGCGGTGCCCGTGCGCGTGCATTCCTCGTGCCTGACCGGCGATCTGTTCGGCTCGCTCAAATGCGACTGCGGCGACCAGCTGCGGCGCGGCCTGCACACGTTGAAGGAACTGGGCGGCGGCATCCTGCTGTATCTGGACCAGGAAGGTCGCGGCACCGGCATTGCCGCAAAGATGCGCGCTTACGGCTATCAACACGAAGGCCTGGACACGATCGACGCCGATGCGCTGCTCGGTTTCGGCGCCGATGAGCGTCGCTACGGCAGCGCCGTGGCGATGCTGCGTGCGCTGGGCGTGGAGCGCATCCAACTGCTGACCAACAATCCCACCAAGGTGCAGCGGCTGCGCAATGCCGGCATCGAAGTGGTGGGCTGCGTGCCAGTCACCGGCGAAATCACCACCGAGAACGAACAGTATCTGCGCACCAAGGCCGCACGCGCCGGGCATCATCTGGATGTAGATGCGCTGATCATGGCCGCGCAGTAAGGCCGGCGTGGGTGTGCGGGGTTGGGACAGGTGCACGAACACCCCTCCCCTTCACTCGCCCCGGCGCTAAAGCTATCGTCGGCAGATGACTGAGCCTCCTGCACTCCTCGAATCCATCGCCGCCGACACCTCGTGGCAATCATTGCCGCCACGCGGCGCGCTGCTTGCCGCACTGGGCGCCGGCCTGGCAACCGCCATTCCCTTCGCCGCCGCGGGCGGCGTCCTCGCCCTTGCACTGGACTACCCGCACTGGCTGCTCGCGGCATTGGCCGGGGCAGCGGTGGGCTTGTTGCTGGGCGCGTGGATCGGCCGACGCCGGCACCAGCTCACCTTCTGGCAATTGGATAGCCAGGCATTGGGCGTGCGTCGCGGCCATATGTGGCAGAGCGAGAGCCGGGTGCCGGTTTCGCGCGTGCAGCACCTGGACCTGCAGCGTGGCCCGCTGCAACGCATGGCCGGCTTGGCCACGCTGATCGTGCATACCGCCGGCACGCGCATGAACACCGTCGCCATCCCAAGCCTGGATTACGCCGACGCCGAGCGCCTGCGTGACCAGCTTGCCCGTCAGCTCGATCACGACGACGCGCTGTGAACGACTCACCTCCTTCAACCGACAACGAACAGCGTCTACATCCGTGGTCGTGGCTGTTTGTGCTGCAGCAACAGATTCAACAGTTGTTGTTGCCACTGGTTGCCTTGCTGATATTCGGCAGCCGCAAACAGGAAGAAAACCTGTTCTACCAATGGGCGCCGCTGATCGTAGTGGTCGCGCTGGTCGCCACCGCGCTCCTGCAATACCTGACCTATCGCTACCGCATCGACAGCGATCGTTTGATCATTCGCAGCGGTGTGTTCGAGCGCACGCGGCGCGAGATTCCCTTCGCTCGCATCCATAACGTGGTGGTCCATCAAAGCCTGTTGCATCGCCTGTTTGGCGTAGCCGAACTGCGTCTGGAATCCGCCGCAGGTGACAAGCCTGAAGCGCAGATGCGCGTGCTCAAACTTACCCAGGCGCTGGAGTTGGAACAGCTGATCCGTCAGCGCGGTGATGCCACAGCAACCGAAGACGGCAGCGTCCCCGCCTCCGACGAACTGCTCGCATTGCGCCTGCCCGAACTGGTGCGGCTTGGCCTGATCTCCAACCGCGCCATGGTGGTGGTTGCCGCAGCCATCGGCGCGCTGTACCAGATGCTGCCGCGCGACATCACCGAAAACTTCATCGAGCAGCAAGGCAAACAGGCCGTCGGCTACGCCAGCCAACTGCATCTGGGCACGACCACGCTGGTCGCCAGCGGCGTCGCATTGCTGGTCACCGTGCTGCTGTTGATGTGGTTGATGTCGATTGGTCTGGCGATCCTGCAGTACTACGGCTTCCGCCTGAGCGAAGCGGACCAGCGATTGACTGTCGAACGCGGCCTGTTGACTCGGCTGCGCAGCAGCGTCGCACGCCGCCGCATCCAGGCATGGACCTTGCGCGAAGGTGCATTGCATCGCTTGTTCGGCCGTCGCCAACTGCGCGTGGACATCGCCAGCGGTGGCGGTAACGAAGAGAAGCAGGGGCGTGCACTGAAGGAACTGGCGCCACTGGCAACACCGGCGAGCTGTGATGGATTGCTGCAGCATCTGCTGCCGCAACTGCAGTGGCCGCCAACGCAATGGCAGGCCGTGTCCACACGCGGCTGGTGGCGGTTGTGTCTGCCCGCATTGATCGTGACCTCCGTGCTGGCCGCGGTACTCACCTACGAAACCGGCCCGTGGGGCCTGCTGCCACTGCTGTGGTTGCCGTGGTCGGCATTCAAGGCGCACCGGCAAGTGACGCGCATGGGCTACAACATCGATGCACAGCGCGTGGCCGTGCGCGGCGGCTGGTGGAACCGTTGGTGGCGCATCGCCGAGCTGGACAAGCTGCAGGCACTGCGACTGGACCGCTCACCGCTCGACCGCCGCTTCGGCACCGCCACGCTCACGTTGGACACGGCCGGCGCACTCGGCGCCCCCGCGCTGCAACTGCGGTTTCTGGAAGAACAGCGCGCGCGGGAATTGATGGAGCAGCTTGGCCGGGAGATGGCGCGGCGCAAATTGCGCTGGTGAGGGTTGCTTGAGCTCCCCCTCTCCCCAACCCCTCTCCCGCGAGGGGAGAGGGGCTTTAAAGCTGCAGTCGCTCACATAGCTTCAACTCGACGCACACCGAGCCCCTCTCCCCTCGCGGGAGAGGGGTTGGGGAGAGGGGTTGCGAGCGAAGCAGATCGCTATCAGACCCGCAGAACCCGCTTCACCGCACGCCACACCCCCACCACCCTCAAGTCCGCGCAGGCCCCCAATACCCAATGCGCTTGCGCAGCTTGATCTTGCGCCACCAGTTGCGCGGCTTGGGCTTGCGGTTGCGCCCCCCCTTGGCGATGAAGTCGTCAATGGCCTGCAGGATGCGCTCGCTGGACTGTCCGTCGCGGTACGGGTGCAGCTGATCGGCAAACTGGCGTACCGCCGCCATCAATTCCGGCGGGCGCGACAGCGCGGTGCGGATCGCGCCCTCGAACTGGGCCGGATCGTCGATATCCAACAACTGCGGGCCCGGGCGGCGGTTCTTGAAGGTCACCACCGGCTTGTACGTCAGCAGAAACTCGTTGAGTGCCGAAGAGGTGTCCGAGCACATCATGTCCACCTGCGGGAACAGGTCCAGGATGTTGTCGTCATCGGCAAAGCGCAGGTACGGGCCTTCCAGCGCGCGGTACTTGGCCACCACTTCCGGGTCCATCTTCGGGTGGAAGGTGACAATCCAACGCCATTCGCCGGTCTGCGACAGCCGCTTGATCTCGTCGTGCAGAATGCCCGCCGCGCTCCATGAAGGCGAGAACGTGGAGTGGTACAGAATCACCGGCGGCTCGCGTACCGGCTCAGGCTCATCGTGCAACTGGCTCATGAACGGGTCGATCTTGGGGAACCCGGTTTCCACCACCGAGAAGTGCCCCAGCTCCCTGGCCAGTTCGGAAAACGCAGCCGTATCGCGCGGGCCCGTGGTGCAGTACAGGTCGAAGAAGCCACGCACATAGATATGACGCGGCTTGCCGGCATCGAAGCCGTGGAAGGTTTCCACTTTCACGCCCGGGAAGAAATGCGGCACCGCGTTGGACGAAGTGATCACCGCGCACGGGTTCCACTGCCGCACCTGCTCCACCGTCAGCAGGGTTTCATCGTCGGTCAGGTCTTCCGCACCAGGGCCATCGAAGAACCATGCCGCTTCGTCGCCGCGCGCCCGGATCGCCGCCTGCACCGGCCGGAGGATGGCCAGCGCGTAGCGCTCGGAGCCGTACAGCAGATAGTGGCGTGGCACGGTGCAAACTCCTGAATAGCGCGGATATGCGGCCGATTATCGCATCGCCAGCAGACAGCGTCGCTGCTAGGCTTTGGCCCGGTCACCCGCGCCAGACGGCCTCATGCCCAACCCACAATCGCCCGCGCCCGCCCAACGCCCCCGGCTTTCGGCCTGCATCATTGCCTTCAACGAAGCCGACCGGATTGGCGACTGCCTGGCCTCGTTGGCGTTCTGCGACGAGATCGTGGTGGTGGATTCGTTCTCGACCGATGCCACCGTCGCGATTGCCGAAGCCGCCGGCGCACGCGTGCTGCAACGCGCCTTCGATGGCTTCCGCAGCCAGAAGGCCTTCTGTGTGGAACAGGCCAGCCACGACTGGGTGTTATGTCTGGACGCCGACGAGCGCGTTGACGCCCGCCTGCGCGCGGCCATCGAGGCCGAACGCGATGGCGGCTTTCCGCGCGCCAAGGGCTACCGTTTCGCCCGCTGCTCGGAATACTTCGGCCGCTTCCTGCGCCACGGCACCGCGTATCCGGACCGCGTACTGCGGCTGTTCGACCGCCGCCACGGCGGCTGGCGCGGCGACCGCGAGATCCACGAAGCCGTATCGGTGGACGGCCCGATCGCCCTGCTTGAAGGCGACCTGCTGCACCACCCCTATCGCAGCTTCCTGCAATTGCTGGACAAGAAGCAGAAGTACGCTCGGATGATGGCCGAGCACGAGTTCCGCCGCGGCAAGCGCGCCAGCCTCGGCAAGTTGATCATCTCCCCGGCCTGGCGCTTCTTCCGCAGCTACGTGTTCAAGCGTGGCTTCCTGGACGGCTGGCCCGGCCTGATCGAAGCCTTCGTCAGCGCCAACTACGTCCGCCAGAAGACCATCATGCTGTGGCTGCTGCAGAACGGTCAGCCGGTGGTGGTGCCGGGCGCGGGAACCGACCGCAGTAAATGAACGGCGGGGTGCTCGGGAGCTTTATCTGAACCCTGCCCCGCATCCCGCCTGTATAGGCACAGCGGCGCGTTGAAGATGGCAAGGCCCGTCGCTAGAATTCTATGTTGCCGTGATTCAGAGTCAGCCTGGCTGCCAGGTGGCCACTGTTTAGTATCGCCGCCACCTTCCCAGCGGCGCCTTGAGCGCCCTTCCGGTATGACCTCATCACGTGAATGATCTCCCTGTGGCCCCCTCAATACCGGCATTGCGACAGATCCGCACCCGACTGCTGACTGCCGGACAGTGGTGCGCTGCGCTGAGCCTGTTTGCCGCGCCCATCAACAAGCCGGCCACCACCGCGCTGATCGTCCTGAGCCTGTTTTTTTCGCTGCTCGGTGCCGACGTACGCAGCCGCTGGCAGGCGGCCCTTCGCGAACCCGTGGTCATCGGCTTCCTGATCTGGTTTGCCGTCCTGTTCGCCAGCGCGCTGCATTCGACGTTGCTCCATGACGCACCCGCTTACCGCGAATCCTCGCTGTGGAGCTGCATCTACCCGGCGTTGATGGCCAGCCTGTTGCGCGACTCGCGCTGGCGCTGGCGCGCCTTGTTGGCTTTTGCCGTCGCAGCGGGCCTGGTGGTGCTGATCTCCTATCTGATGCAGTTCGGCCTGGTTCCGCAACGTGCTATCGCCGAAGCAACGCCGTCGATGCGCAATACCGTCTTCAAGGAATACACCCAACAGGGGCTGGCGAGCCTGATTCTGATGTCGATGCTGGTGGCGGTCGCACTGAAAAGCCCTTCGCCGCGCCTGCGCAAGATCCTTCTGCTCGTGGCTGCGGTGGTGCTGTGCAACGTGGTGCTCGTCATCCAGAGCCGTACCACCTACATCGTGTTGCTGCCGCTGTTGGCCTACTGGATCTATCGTTTGGTCGCGCACCACCTCAACGGCTGGCGCACCCTTCTGGTCAGCGCAGTTTTGGCGGTTGCAACCATCACGGCACTGTGGTCCACGCCCAGCATTCGCGAACGCATGGTGAGCGCCGTTACCGAAGAGGTCGATGACTATCTCACCACGCAGGAACCAACCTCCAGCGGCATCCGGCTGTGGCTATGGCAGCACACGCTGCCGATCATTGGCGATGCCCCCGTGTTCGGGCATGGCCTGAACCGCTGGGAGCCCATCTACCGGGAGCAGATGCGCACCATTCCTGACTCGGCGCCTTTCATCACCGGGCATCCGCATCAGGAACTGCTGCTGATCCTCGCCGAAGAAGGTACCGTCGGGCTGCTCATCTTCACTGCGCTGCTGCTCGGCCTTGCCTACCATGCGTCAAAGTTGGGTGACCCACAGAAGGGAATCCTCACGAGCATCGTGATCATCTATTTCGCCGCAGGCCTGGCCAACGGACTGTGGAGCAACTTCACCCACCGGCATGTCTTCATCCTGCTGGTGGCATGCATACCGGCAGGCGCGTTCCCCTGGTATGCCAAAGACAGGAAGATAGAATCCACCCCATGAGTGCCGGCCTGTCCCTCGATGATGTAACCGTTGTATGCGTCACCTACAACAGCGCTGCCATCCTGGAAACATTGGCCGGCACACTGGCGCCGTTCCGCAATGTCACGATCATCGACAACGCCAGCACTGACGACACCGCAGCGCATGCATCACGCCTGATTCCGCTGGCAAAGATCATCACCCGCAACTTCAACGCCGGCTTCGGCAGCGCCAACAACCAAGCGATGGCCTGCGTCCAAACACCGTTCGCATTGCTATTGAATCCCGACTGCGACATCGCCACCGCCGACGTGCAACGCCTGCTGGATTGCATGCAGCGCTTTCCGCATGCAGGCGTAGTCGGCCCGCAGAACTGGCGCAGCGAGACGGTGCCGCAGATCTCGCATCGCGACGCGTTCTTCAAACCTGCCAACTGCGACTCCTGCGCCGTTCCGGACCACGTCATCAAAGCCGAGTGGGTCCATGGCTGCTGCCAGTTGATCCGGGTCAGCGCCTTCCGCGAGATCGGCGGCTTCGATGAAGTGTTCTTCCTGTATTACGAAGACGACGACCTTTGCCTGCGCATGGCCAAGGCTGGCTACGAATGCCTGCTGGAACCTGCGGCGCGCAACTTCCACAAGGGCGGCGCCTCTTCCGCCCCCAGCCTGCGCACCGATTTCATCAAGCGTTTTCACTACGCGCGATCGCGGCAGATTGCCATCCGCCGGTATGTCGGAACGGGTGCCGCCCGTTGGCATCTGGCCAAGCTACTGGCGGCCTCAATCCCCGCCACAGTGCTGTACAGCCTGCTGCTACGCCGCAGGCACGCGATTAAATGGGCAGCGTGGGGCTATGCCGCGTTGACGAGCGCCCTGTCTCTGGACGTAATGCCAGGCCGCGGGAAGACCCACACACCCTGACAATACGGACAGCCCAGGCCGTGCCACCTCGCCGCGTATTGCAATGGCGATCCAGCAAGCCCACCACCCCCAGAAACTAATCGTTATGATTCAGCCCGACGCTTCAAAGTAACTTCTCCGACAACACCGGCCTGCCAAAAACCCAAGCTCGCACAGCTTCTTAAAGAAAGCGTCGCGCAATGCCGGATACCAGGGATGTGTAGTGACCGACAATGTCTTCCAATCTGCTTCTACCGCGCACGACCTGCTTCGGCTCGGGGTGCATGCAAGCATTGGAATGACTCAGCGCTGGGCGCAGGACATCGATGGCGGTTCACACCGACATGACATCCGGCCCACGTCGACCACAGCTGATACGTGCGCTCATCCATGAAACTGCTCTATACCAATTTCCACGAAGGGAATGGCGGCGGCCATACCACCTACATCCGCGAACTGGCACGTGCGCTTGCAGGAACGCATGAGGTCCATGTCGCGGCTCCGCCCAGCAGCCGCTTGTTCGCTGAAGCAGCGATACTGCCGAACGTGCAAGTTCTCGCACAGTCGTTCCCAAACGGCCTGCGCTGGCCACCCACAATCCTCCGCGCCGTGCGACAGCTGCGCGACTATCTGCGCACCCACCAGTTCGATATCGTCCATGTCAATGGATCAGCAGATCATCGTCTGTTGATCTCGGCGATGAAGGGCATGTCGCCCCGTCCGCGCATTGTGCTGACCAAACACAACACCAAGCCGATGCAAGGACTGCGCCATGTTCTGCGTGCGCGGCGGCACACCGATAAAGTCATCGCAGTGTGTGAGTACGTCCGGCTGCAACTGGAGGCGACGCCGTACCGTGTCTGCCAGCCGCAGACCGTTTACAACGGCGTGGACACCATGCTGTTTGCGCCACTCGATGACGGACAAGCCAAGGATCTGCGCGCGCAACTGTCGGCTGCCACCGACACACTGTTGATTGGCAGCAGCGCTGGCACCGGCAACTACAAAGGTTGGACCGACTTGGTTGATGCGCTGAACCTGCTCGACGCGCAAGAGCGTCGCAGAGTACATGTGGTCATCGCCGGCATTCCGCCAACAGCCAAGCAATTGGCACAAGTGCACGCCGCCAACCTGCAGTCGCAGTTTCATTTCCCGGGCCTGTTGGAAGATGTGCGGCCGGTGATTGCCGCGTTGGACGCGGGCTTCGTGCTTTCGCATGACGTGGAAACCATCTCGTTCGCCTGTCGCGAAATGATGTCCATGGGCAAGCCGGTGATGGTGACCAACTACGCGGGCCTGCCGGAAAATATTCGCACTGGCGAAGATGGCTGGGTGGTTCCGGTGCATGGACATCAGGCCATGGCCGCGACGTTGCGCCAGATGCTCCAGGATCCGCAGGCGCTGCATCAGATGGGCGATGCAGCACGCGCGCATGCGCTGGCCGAGTTCGGGATCGAGGATTTTGTCCGTGCAACCGAAGCGGTTTACCGCGAGCTACTGAGCCATCGCTGATAGCGCTAACAACAGGCAACTCTCCGATGCCTGCAGCCCCAAGCCAAACCAGCGGAGGCGCGTGATCACCACACTAGGAGCGCGCGCCCGGCACATCCACGTTCCGCCCAAGGCTCACACGCGGCGCAAGTAGTACGCGCTTGGAATTACACCACCTTCACCAACCGCGCATAAAAGAACCCATCACCATCGCGCTCACCGGGCAGGCGCTGGCGGCAACCGCCTTCGTCGTGGCCCAATGCTTCGGCAAGTGGCTCCAGCCGTGCATCCGGCGTGCGCGCGAGGAACTCGGTGATCTGCTGGCGGTTTTCCCGGCGCAGAATCGAGCAGGTCGAATACAGCAGCACGCCACCCGGGCGCAGCACCTGCCATAGCGCGTCGAGCAGACGTGCCTGGATGGCGGCCAGCGCGGTGATGTCTTCGGCGCGACGGTGCAACAGCACGTCAGGCTGGCGGCGGATGATGCCGGTGGCCGAGCACGGCGCGTCCAGCAACACCGCGTCGAACGCCACGCCATCCCACCATGCGGCGATATCGCCCGCATCCGCCGCCTGCACCTGTGCATGACTGCCCACGCCGGTACGCGCAAAGGTTTCGCGAATCCGCTGCAGGCGGCGCGCATCCACGTCGAGTGCGACCAGTTGCAACGTCGCATCGCGTTCCAGCAGATGCGCCGCCTTGCCGCCGGGTGCGGCGCAGGCATCCAGCACCCGCGCGCCAACGGCTGGCGAAAGCGCATCCGCCACTTGTTGCGCGGAGAAATCCTGCACCGACACCGCGCCCTGCGCGAAATCCGGCAGGCTGGCGACCGGCACTGCAACGGGCAGCCGGATTGCATCGGCCGACGCGGGCTCGGCCACTGCATCGATGCCCGCTTCCTGCAGTCGCGCCAGATACGCATCGCGGCTGTGCTGCTGGCGATTCACCCGCAGCCACAACGGTGCCGGCTTCAAACTGTTGGCGAAGATTGCCTCCGCGTGCTGCGGCCAGTCCTGCCGCACCTGCGCCAGCAACCACGACGGCCAGGCATCTTCAGCGCGCGCTTCCGCAAAGCCTTCGCGTTGAGCGCGGCGCAACACCGCGTTGACCAAACCGGCCTGACGCTCGCGGCCCAGCGCACGCGCTGCTTCCACCGTCGCCGACAACGCGGCATGCGCCGGCAGTTGCAGCACATCCAACTGCGCGAAGCCGGCCATCAACAGGCCACGCAGATCCGCTTCACGCGGGCCCAACGGCTTCTGCAGCCACTGCCCCAAGGCCTTGTCGTACACGGTACGGCGGCGCAGCGCAGCAAAGCAGATCGCCTCGAGCAACGCGCGATCACGGCTGTCATCAAGCTTGGGCAACGCAATGGACAGCTCGGCTTTCAGCGAACGACCGCGCCCCAGCACTGCCGCCAGCACTTTGGCCGCCAGCGCGCGGGTCTGCACGCCGGGCGCTTGCACAACCACTTTGTTGCCCCACGGCGTGGACGTTGTTGCAGTCGCCATCCGCTCAGCCCTCGATCCGCAGATCACGGCGGGCGTTCAAATAATCCGCGGCGGTGATCGCCTTGCCACCCTCACGCTGCACCACGCGCAGGCGCAATGCGCCTTGCCCGCAGGCAATGTCGATGCCCTCACGCGCCGCGGCAATCACCGTGCCCGGCGCCTTGCCCGCATTGCCTTCCACGGCGACGGCGCCATGGATGCGCACGCGCTCGCCAGCCAGCGTGGCTTCGGCGATCGGCCACGGATTGAAAGCCCGCACTTTGCGCGCCAGCGCGGCGGCGTCCTGGCTCCAATCGAGCCGGGCTTCGGCCTTGTCCAGTTTGTGCGCGTAGGTAACGCCAGCTTCCGGCTGCGGCCGCGCCATCGGCTTCAAGCCGGCACGCAACAGACCCAGCCCATCGGACAGCACCTGCGCGCCCAGCTGTGCAAGACGGTCATGCAACTGGCCGCCGGTATCGGTTTCGCTGATCGGCGTGCTCAGGTGCAATAGCACCGGGCCAGTGTCCAGACCTGCTTCCATCTGCATCAGGCAGACGCCGGTTTCGGTATCACCGGCTTCAATCGCACGCTGGATCGGCGCGGCACCGCGCCAACGCGGCAGCAACGAGCCGTGCACGTTCCAGCAGCCGTGGGTCGGAATGGCCAACACCGCCTTGGGCAGGATCAGGCCATACGCCACCACGACCATCAGATCAGGCTGCAGCTCGCGCAGTTGCTGCTGGGCTTCAGGCGTTTTCAGCGATTCGGGCTGGAACACCGGAATACCGCGCGCAATGGCATCCAGCTTCACCGGCGACGGCATCAGCCCACGGCCACGGCCGGCCGGACGATCAGGCTGGGTGTAGACCGCCACCACTTCGTGATGACGCGCGGCGGCCGCCAGCGAGGCGACGGCGAATTCCGGCGTACCGGCAAAAACGATTTTCATGGCAGTGAACCGGAAAAAGAGGAACAAGGAAGGGGGATCAGCCGCGCGCGACGAGCTTCTCGACCCCGTGCAGCACGGTCGCAGCGGCGCACAGACCGCAATGGGGAACACCCGGGAAGGCGGGCCGGATCCAGCGCGGTCAGCCAGCGCCGTGATCGTTCATTCCCGCTTCCCGGCGCCCCGTCCCCCGCACTCAGGCAACGTGCTTGCGCTGCTTGGCCAGCTTCTTGCGCACCATCTCGCGCTTGAGCGGCGAGAGGTAGTCGATGAACAACTTGCCGTCCAGGTGGTCCATCTCATGCTGGATGCAGGTGGCCAGCAGGTCATCGGCAGCCAGCTCCTGCTCCTTGCCGGCGCGGTCCAGGAAGCGCACCACGATGGAATCGGCGCGAGTCACATCGGCATAGATGCCGGGCACCGACAGGCAGCCTTCCTGATAGACGCGGCCACTGTCGCTGGCGCTGATGATCTGCGGGTTGATGAACACCATCGGCACGTCATGTGCTTCGCTGACGTCGATGACCATGAAGCGCTGATGCACGTCCACCTGACTGGCGGCCAGGCCGATGCCAGGCGCCTCGTACATGGTTTCGAACATGTCATCGAGCAGTTGCTGGAAGGCCGGAGTGGTCACTTCGGCAGCCTCGACGAGCGCAGCCTTGGTGCGCAGCCGCGGGTCAGGGAATTCGAGAATGGGCAGGAGGGCCATTGGGGGTACCGATAGAGGGATGCCGCATATTTCGGCAAGACATCCCAATTCTACCGCTTGAGCTTGCCCGACGCCCCGCTTTCTGGAATATAGTGCGGCAACCTGTTGGGGAATCAGGCGGATCATTAACCATGTTGAAACAATTCCGTACGGTCGCTGCCGTTGCGCTGCTGACCGTCACGACCTATGCCGTAGCCGTGGAAATGAATGGCGCTCACCCTGACACCTACGTGGTGCGCAAGGGCGACACGCTGTGGGATATCTCGGCCCGTTTCCTGAAGAAGCCGTGGCTTTGGCCGGAAATCTGGCAGGCCAACCCGCAGGTGAAGAATCCACACCTGATCTATCCGGGTGACGTGCTGAGCCTTGCCTACCTGGACCGTGTGACCGCTCAAGCCGGCCCGCGCCAGGAAGCACCGATCAACACCATCCCGCTGGCGGATGTGGAGCCCTTCTTGAAGAACCTGACCGTCGTGGACAGTTTCAAGGAGCTGCCCTACGTCGTCGGCCTGGAAGACAACCGTCTGCGCGCCAGCGCCGGCCATCAGGCGTATGTGGTCGGCCTGGAGAATGCCCAGCCGGGCCAGCGCTACCTGGTGGTGCGCCCGACCATGCGCTACGGCCAGTCCAAGCCCAGCGACGACCTGGATATCCGAGGCAACGCCCTCCCGGGCGCCGGCAATCTCTGGAAGGACTACGTCGCCAATGATCGCCGCGGCGGATTCCTGGGCTACGAACTGGCGCAGGTCAATATCGGCACCCTGACCCAGGTGGCTGGCGGCGATACCGAAGCCTCGACCCTGCGCCTGGAAGACAGCGGCCGTGAAGTCCGCGCTGGCGACCGGCTGATGCCTGTGCAGGCGCAGCCGTACGACCTGCAGTTCATTCCGCACGCTCCAACCACTCCGATGGCCGACGGCCAGCTTCGCGTGCTGGCCATCAGCGACACATTCACCTCCGGTGGCCCGCGCGATGTGATCGCCATTTCTGGCGGCGCCAGCGATGGCATCGACAACGGCACCGTGTTCTCGGTGTGGCGCAGCGGTAGCCACGTCACCGACCGCGTCACCGGCATCAGCAGCTCGCGCGCCGATGACGGACTGCGTGGCAGTGCTGGCCGCATCTCATTGCCGGATGAATATGCCGCGCATGCGATGGTGTTCCGCACGTTCGACAAGGTCAGCTACGCGCTGATCATGGAAGGCACCAAACCGACCCGTTTGGGCTACGAGCTGAAGCATCCCGACGCGCAGTAAGCGCCGACCGGGGGAAACCCCGATGATGCAAAACGACGGCGCCCGAGGGCGCCGTCGTTGTTTGCGCTGGACGCTGAGCCGATGCCTTCCTCCATCTCCAGCAACACGCAAGCCGCCGATCACAGCGCCGCCCTGCTCACCATGCTGCTGGCCGGCGGGCCACTGGCACCAATGCGCGGCTTGCTTGACCACTTCGACCATCCCTCCGCCGCGGTCACCGCCGGAGCCGATGCCTGGCGCGCCGCCGGCTGCACGCCCGAACAATGCCGCGCCCTCGCCCGGCCTGATCCGGCCGCGCTGGAAAACGCGCAGGACTGGCTCGCAGCGCCCGATCACCATCTACTCGGCCAGGACGATCCAGACTATCCATCGCTACTGCGCGACAGCCCGAACTCCCCGCTGGCGCTGTTCATTGCCGGCACCCCCACCCAATTGTGGACGCCCGCCATCGCCATCGTCGGCAGCCGCGCGCCCAGTCCGGGCGGGCGCGACAATGCCCGCGATTTCGCGACCGAACTGGCCAGGAACGGGCTCACCATCGCCAGTGGCTTGGCAGCCGGCATTGACGCTGCCGCGCACCGCGCCGCACTGGCCTGCGGCGGCATCACTTATGCCGTGGTCGGCACCGGGCCAGATGTGATCTATCCGCGCCATCACCGGGAACTGCAGGCCCAAGTCGCCGCGCAAGGCGCGGTAGTCAGCGAATATCTGCCCGGCACGCCGCCCCGCAGCGGCCAGTTTCCCGCGCGCAACCGGCTGCTGGCTTCGCTCACCCTGGGCACGGTGGTGATCGAAGCGGCCGAGCGCTCCGGCGCGCTGATCACCGCGCGATTGGCCTCCGAAGCGGGCCGCGAGGTGTTCGCCCTGCCCGGCTCCATTCACAATCCGATGGCACTGGGCTGCCACCGCCTGATCCGGGAAGGCGCCACCCTGGCCGGTCGTCCGGCCGACATTCTTGAGGGCGTGGCCAACCTGGCCGGGGAATTGGCTAGCGCCTTGCAAAGCCGCCTGCAGGCCCCCATCTCCTGTGCACCGGCGGCTTGCCGCCCGGCATCCGCCCTACCGGACCCCGACTACCAGCGCTTGTGGAACGCACTGGGCTTCGACCCCACCGGTATGGATTCATTGATCGAGCGCACTGGATTGACGGCCGCCAGCCTGTCCTCCATGCTGCTGGTCATGGAACTTGAAGGAAGCGTGTCGTCCGTTCACGGTCGTTACACCCGTAACTAAAGTTTCTTCACCTCCACAGCGCCAATGGCGCAGGCCGAGGGGCAATGAAAGAGAGCATTCTGGACGTCCTGCTGTACTTGTTTGAACACTATTTCAGCGAGGACGCTGATCTCATCCGAGACCGCGACTCGCTACAGAACGGCCTGATCCAGGCCGGCTTCAGTCCCACCGAAATCAGCAAGGCGTTCGACTGGCTCGATGCCTTGGCCGAGCATCGCCCGGCCGTGGCCCAAGGCAGGGTCGACGGGCCTGTGCGCGTGTTCCACGGTCCCGAGCTGGACAAGCTGGATGTGGAATGCCGTGGCTTCCTGCTGTTCCTGGAGCAGCAACGCATTCTGGATGCCGACCAGCGCGAGCTGGTGCTGGACCGCGCGATGGCGTTGGACCAGGACGAGTTGGATCTTGACGACTTGAAGTGGGTTGTCCTGATGGTGCTGTTCAACCAGCCGGGCGCCGAAGCGGCCTACGCCTGGATGGAAACCCAGATGTTTCTCGACGAACCCGAACCCCTGCACTGAGCCCCAGGCCATGCACGGACGCATGAGAAAAACCCTGTGAGCCAATGGTTCTACGCTGAAGACAACCGCGAGCGGCGTGGTCCGGTAACGGACGACGCCGTTGTTGCATTGTTCCGTTCCAGCCAACTTTCGGCAGACACGCTGGTCTGGCGTGAGGGTGCCGGCGACTGGCAGCCACTGCGGCACTTCGCCGACGAACTCGGCCTGCACGAGCTGGGCCATTCAACGCCTTCTGCAGCAGAATCGGTCAACGTGCCGCCACTGCCGCCCTCGCTGCACACCACGTTTACGTCACACCCATCGTCGCCGCCGCGCAAACCGGCGACCTCGGGCTGGGTCATTTTCGGCGCCATCGCCGGCGTGATGGGCGTGGCCGTGCTGACCATTGGCGGCCTGCTGGCGGCCATCGCAATCCCCTCCTATCAGCAATATGTGATGCGCTCCCGGGTTGCTGCCGTGGAAGCGCAGCTGGCGCCGCTGAAGGTTGAGGTGGCCGACTTCGCCACGCGCAATACGCACTGCCCGACCAATGACGACGACGGCTTCGGCAGCCCGGAAAGTTATGCCGATGGTGATATCCGTCAGGTGTATATCGGTGATCCGGAGAGCGACTACTGCGGGTTTGAGGCCGTCTTGAACATGCCAAACCAGAAACTGCTTGACGGAAAATCCCTCTGGCTCGACTACGATACGCAGTCAGCCACGTGGGAGTGCAGTTCCGATGCGGCCGATAAATATCTATCTTCCGGCTGCCGCAGCATGAGCCGTCGCGACCAGAACTTCCACGGGGAATGAAATGAGTGAGTGGTACTACGCCGATGCCCAGCGCGAGCGGCACGGGCCGGTTGATGCCGGCACAATCCGCGAGAAATTCCGTCAGGGTGAGCTGGATCTGACCACCTTGGTGTGGCGCGAAGGCATGTCGCAGTGGCAGCCGTTGTCCGCTGCCGCCGAAGAACTGCAGTTGCTGGTGCAGGCCACGACCGGCATCGACCTGCGCGGTGATTACGCCGCCATCGAGAGCGGCACTGCGCCGGAACCGGCCATCCTGTCGGCGACAACCGTGCATTCTCCATATGCCGCGCCGGGCAGCGTCACGCTGGATTCAAATCATGTGGTGGCCGGTGGCGACATTGTCCATGCCGGCTTCCTGCGCCGCTTCGCGGCCTCGGTGATCGATAGCCTGGTCACCGGCGTGCTCTCGTACGCGTTGCTGATTCCACTGGCGCTGGTGATGGGCGTGAGCTTGATGAGCCTGGCGCAGTCGGAAATGGCGGGCGCCGGTGCATTGGTCACGTTCTACATCCTCAACTACGCCATCAGCATTCTGGTGCCGGCCATCTATTTCGGCTGGATGCAGTCCTCCAACAACATGGCCAGCCTCGGCAAGATGGCGGTGGGTGCCAAGGTGGTGCGCGTCAATGGTGAGCGCATCAGCTTCTGGCGCGCCTTCCTGCGCTACATCGCGATGGCCGGCCTGGCACTGGTGACCTGCGGCATCGCCATGCTGGTGTCGGCGATCATGGTGGGCGTCACCGAGCGCAAGCAGGGCTTGCATGACATGATCTGCGACACCGTCGTGGTCGATAAGTGGGCCTTCACCGAGCATCCAGAGTGGCAGGAGCGCGGTTTGGGCACGGTGACCATCGTGGTTCTATCGCTGTTTGGCCTGTTGTTGGCCGCTGTGGTGGTGCTGGTGATCGTTGCTGCGAGCATCGGCGCCTCCGGTTTCAACAGCTGAAGGATGGCCGGGCGCGCTTGACAGCGGCCGTCCCGGCGTGATTCCTCTACAGGCACAAGCTGAACGCCCGGGCCCCTGCCCGGGCGTTGATCTATGCACAACGGCGACATCGGCTTCACTATCGTGCCGGTTTACGCCACCCTAGCGCCCCCACCGGGGCGCTTTCCGCCCCCATAAAGTACTGACATGCCCAAGCACCTGCTCATCGTCGAATCGCCCGCCAAGGCCAAGACGATCAACAAATACCTCGGCAAGGACTTCACGGTTCTGGCCTCGTATGGGCACGTGCGTGATCTGGTCCCCAAAGAGGGCGCGGTCGATCCGGACAACGGTTTCGCCATGCGCTATGACCTGATCGAGAAGAACGAAAAGCACGTTGAAGCCATCATCAAAGCCGCAAAGGGCGCCGATGACATCTTCCTGGCGACCGATCCGGATCGCGAGGGAGAAGCCATCAGCTGGCATATCGCCGAGATCCTGAAAGAGCGCGGGCTGACCGAAGGCAAGCCGATGCAGCGCGTGGTGTTCACCGAGATCACCCCGCGCGCCATCAAAGAAGCCATGAACCATCCGCGTGACATCGCGGCCGACCTGGTCGATGCGCAGCAGGCACGCCGTGCGCTGGATTACCTGGTCGGCTTCAACCTGTCGCCGGTGTTGTGGCGCAAAGTGCAGCGCGGCCTGTCCGCCGGCCGCGTGCAGAGCCCGGCGCTGCGCATGATCGTCGAGCGCGAGGAAGAGATTGAAGCCTTCATCTCGCGCGAATACTGGAGCATCGAAGCCGATTGCGCGCACCCGTCGCAGCACTTCAATGCCCGCCTGATCAAACTGGACGGGCAGAAGTTCGAGCAGTTCACCGTGACCGACGGCGACACCGCCGAGGCCGCGCGCCTGCGCATCCAGCAGGCCGCGCAGGGCGCGCTGCACGTCACCGATGTGGTCAGCAAGGAGCGCAAGCGCCGCCCGGCTGCGCCGTTCACCACCTCCACGCTGCAGCAGGAAGCCTCGCGCAAGCTCGGCTTCACCACCCGCAAGACCATGCAGGTGGCGCAGAAGTTGTACGAAGGCGTGAACATCGGCGATGAAGGCACGGTCGGCCTGATCTCGTATATGCGTACCGACTCGGTGAGCCTGTCGCAGGATGCGCTGGCCGAGATCCGCGACGTGATTGCCCGCGATTACGGCACCAGCTCGCTGCCGGACAAGCCCAACACCTACACCACCAAATCCAAGAACGCGCAGGAAGCCCACGAAGCGGTACGCCCGACGTCGGCACTGCGTACGCCGGCCCAGGTGGGCAAGTACCTCACCGACGACGAGCGCAAGTTGTACGAGCTGATCTGGAAGCGTGCCGTCGCCTGCCAGATGATCCCGGCCACCTTGAACACCGTCAGCGTCGATCTGTCCGCCGGCAGCGAGCATGTGTTCCGCGCCAGCGGCACCACCGTGGTGGTGCCCGGCTTCCTGGCCGTGTACGAGGAAGGCAAGGACACCAAGAACGCCGAGGACGATGACGAAGGCCGCAAGCTGCCGGCGATGAAGCCCGGCGACCGCATTCCGCTGGACAGCATCCAGGCCGAGCAGCATTTCACCCAGCCGCCGCCGCGCTTCACCGAAGCGGCGCTGGTGAAGGCGCTGGAGGAATACGGTATCGGCCGTCCGTCCACCTACGCCTCGATCATCCAGACCCTGCTGTTCCGCAAGTACACCGAGATGGAAGGCCGCAGCTTCAAGCCGACCGACGTGGGCCGCGCGGTCAGCAAGTTCCTGTCCAGCCACTTCACCCAGTACGTCGATTACGACTTCACCGCCAAGCTCGAAGACGAGCTGGATGCGGTGTCGCGCGGCGAAGAAGAGTGGGTGCCGCTGATGGAGCGCTTCTGGGGGCCGTTCAAGGAACTGGTCACCGACAAGAGCGAATCGCTGGACCGCACCGACGCTGGCAGCGCGCGCGTGCTGGGCCCTGACCCGGTCAGCGGCAAGGATGTCACCGCACGCATCGGCCGCTTCGGCCCGATGGTGCAGATCGGCAGCGTTGAAGACGAAGACAAGCCCAAGTTCGCCTCGCTGCAGCCGGGCCAGAGCATTTTCTCGATCTCGCTGGACGAAGCGTTGAAGCTGTTCGACATGCCGCGCAAGCTCGGTGCCGACGCCAATGGCGAGGAAGTCACCGTGGGCATCGGCCGCTTTGGCCCGTTCGCCAAGCGCGGCAGCACCTACGCCTCGCTGACCAAGGAAGACGACCCGTACAAGATCGACCTGGCCCGCGCGGTATTCCTGATCGAAGAGAAGGAAGAAATCGCGCGCAACCGCATCATCAAGGAGTTCGAGGGTTCGGACATCCAGGTGTTGAACGGTCGCTTTGGTCCGTATATCAGCGACGGCAAGATGAACGGCAAGATCCCCAAGGACCGCGAGCCGGCCTCGCTGACCTTGGCTGAAGTCGAGCAGCTGATGGCCGATACCGGCAAACCGGTGCGCAAGGGCTTCGGCAAGAAGGCCGCCGCCAAGAAGACCACGGTGAAGAAAGAAGCCGCGCCGAAGAAAGCCGCTGCCAAGAAGGCACCGGCAAAGAAGGCGGCGACCAAGAAAACCGCAACCAAGAAGGCGGCTGCGAAAAAGGCCACCAAGAAGACGGTTGCCAAGAAAGCCGTAAAGCGCACGGTCGCCGACGACGCACCGCCGTTCTGAGCCCGGTTACCGCCTGCCACGCCGGCAGGAGGATAATCAGCGCTCCCGCATCAAGCCGCCTCCGGGCGGCTTGATGCATTTACAGCCCACGCCGTCGTGCTGCAGGTTGGCGTGCAAAGCCGCCGCCAGCGTCCGAGCGTGATGCGGCGATTCAACAGGATGCTGGCCATGCGTGAACTTGATCTGGAATCCGTCGTCCCGGTGCTGCAGGCCGGCGGCGTCATCGCCTACCCGACCGAAGCGGTCTGGGGCCTGGGCTGTGATCCCGCCAACGAGGCGGCGGTGATGAAGTTGCTCGCGCTCAAGCAGCGACCGGTCGAGAAGGGAATGATCCTGGTCGCCGCCAGTCCTGCGCAGTTGGACGGTTGGGTGCAGTTGGATGCACTGGCTGACGAGCGCCGCCACGCGGTGCTGGAAAGCTGGCCCGGCGCCAATACCTGGATCGTGCCGGCCGGCGCGCGCGCGCCGTGCTGGATCACCGGCGAGCACAGCGGCATCGCGGTGCGGGTCAGCGCGCACCCGCAGGTGCAGGCGCTGTGCGCAGCCTGGGGCGGCCCGCTGGTGTCGACCAGCGCCAACCTGGCCGGGGAGCCGCCCGCACGCAGCCGCGAGCAGCTGGACCCCGCCTTGCTGGCCCTGCTCGATGGCTTGTTCGACGGCACAACCGGTGGCTTGGCTCAACCCACCCGTATCCGCATCGCCGCCACTGGGCAGGTGCTGCGGGATTGAACCGGCGGTGGATGCGGGCGCGAGCTGCCGTCCGCCTGACACCCGCTAGCACCGGCGCCGGCCGCATTCCGCTCTCACCTGCAACCTGCACCGGTGGCAGATACAAGCGGCCTCGCCCGCGAAGCTGATACCGCACGTGTTCGCATGGAATCGTGCGATTGCATGCGCTTCCATCACGACAGGCTTGCCAGCTTCGCGGCCAAGGCCGCTCCTACACACGCCTGCCGCCCTCGCATGGCACCATGCCGCCATGTCCGCCCGCCTGCTCCCGCTTGGTTTCCTGGCCCTGCTGCCGATCCTGCCCGTGGCGGCGTGGGCGGCCGATCCGCCAGCTGCCGATAACGTGCGCATCTACCGCTGCGTGGGCGCCAATGGCGCGGTGTCGCTGCAGGATGCGCCTTGCAAAGGCGACCATCACCAGCAGGTGCTGGACATGGTCCGGCCCAAGGATGCACCGCCGTCAGTAATACCAGCCGCAGCACCGGCCGCTGCGGCACCGGTGATCGAACGCGAAGTGCGCGTGGTCACCGTGCAGCCGCCGCAACCGATGTACGAATGCGTGTCGCCCGAAGGCGACCGTTACACCAGCGACAACAACGAAGGGAATCCGCGTTGGGTGCCGACCTGGGCATTCGGCTACGCATCGCCACATCACGGTCATGGCCCGCGCCCGCCGCGTCCACCCGGTTCCGGCGGCGTGCCGTGGCACCCCGGTGTTGCGGTACCGACGGGCTCGGTGCTGGTGCGCGATACCTGCCATGCGCTGCCACAACAGGAAGTCTGCGCGCGCTTGAAAGACCGCCGTTGGGAACTGATCCGCCGCTACAACAGCGCGTTGCAGAGCGAGCGCAAGACGCTGGTGCGCGAGCAACGCGGCATTGAGGCGCGGCTCAACCAGGATTGCGGCGGCACATGAAATCCCTGCTCACGCTCGCGTTGTTGTTGAGTTGCGGCGCGTTGCAGGCCGGCGAAGTGGTGTTCTACCGCTGCACCGATGCCAACGGTGCGTTGACCGTGCAGAACATGCCGTGCCCGAAGGGCGTGCAGCAGACCACCAAAGTGATGCAGGCCGTTGCCACGCCGGCGCCTGTTTTCGTCGCCCCATCACCCGCGCCCGCACCGGCTGCAACCGTGCTGCCGCTGTTGTCCGCGTTACCGCACGCGCCACTGGCTGAAGCCGCCAAACCACCGGCGCCCGCACCTGCAGTCATCCGCAAACCGCTGCCACCGCTGTTCCAATGCCGCACTCGCCAAGGTGAAAACTACCTGAGTGAAACCGGCGATCCGCCGGGCCGCTGCCTGGCCTTGCGGGTCACCGGCTTGGACGGCAACCCGGAGACCGGTGCCGGCGAAGCCTGCGAAATCGTGCGCGATACCTGCACCGCGGTGGAAGCCGCGCACCACTGCGCCACCTGGAAACAGCGCGTGCGTGATGCGGAAGCCGCGCCGCGTTCGGCCACATCGACGGGGGCGGCGCAGTCACTGCAGAACGAACATCAGCGCCTGCAGAAACTGTGGGACAACAGCGACTGCGTCGAACCGACGTAAGCCGCGCTCAGAAACCGTAACGCAGGAAGCCGCCATCCACCGCAATGCACTCGCCGGTGATGTAGCTCGATGCTGGCAAACACAGGAAGCCAACGGCGGCAGCCACTTCTTCCGGCTCACCGATGCGACGCATCGGCGTGCGGGCGATCACTTCGTCGTAGTAATCCGGATCGGACAGTGGCCCGGACGTACGGCGCGTGCGGATGTACCACGGCGCCACCGAGTTGACGCGGATACCGTCCTCTGCCCATTCGCAGGCCAGGTTGCGGGTCATCTGCTGCATCGCCGCCTTGGTCATGCCGTAGACCACGCCGCTGCGCACATGGGTGATGCCCGACACGCTGCCGACGTTGACGATGGCCGAGGACGCATGCCGGGTGAGCAGCGGATAGGCGAATCGCGACAACTCGAACGCGGAGAACAAATTGCTCTCGAAAATGCCGCGCCATTCGTCTTCCGAATAATCATTGGCCGGCCTGCTGACATTGCCGCCGGCATTGTTGATCAGCAGGTTGAGCCCGTCGCAATGATCTTCGACCCAATCGAGGATGGCGTGGCGGTCCTCGTCGTCGGAGACATCGGCGGACAAGCCGTGGATTTCGCGCTCGGGGAATGCGTCGGCCAGTTCATCGCGCGCGGTTTCCAGTGCGTCGGCATCGCGACCGACGATCAACAGGTCGGCGCCGAAGCCCAGCAACTCGCGTGCAATCGCCAAGCCGATGCCGGCACTGGCACCGGTCACCAACGCGGTCTGCCCATCCAATCGCCAACGCTGCGGATTCATTGCTGCTCCTCATCAAAACCAGAATGCGGCGCCGCAAAGGGACGCTGCAGGGGGATGCGACTAGGATAGCGCCTGAGTCCTGTGGAGCATGCCGATGACGCGTTATCCCTGCTTGATGCTGTTGGCGCTGCCGTTGCTGGCCGCGTGTGGCAAGCCGCAGCCGCCGGAAACCGAACGCCGCCCGGAGCCGCAGGCCGCGGCGATGACGGAGGCCATTGCCGAGCCGTTGAAGCAGGCCAAGGCTGCGGCGGCGGCCACTGAAGATGCTGCGAAAGCGGAGAAGGCGGCTTTGGATGCGGCGGGGGCTGCGCCGCAGTAGCGAAAAGCTGCCCTCACCCCAACCCCTCTCCCGCCAGCGGGAGAGGGGCTTTTGGTTCTGCTTGCCGGAGAGGCATCCTCCGCCACTGAGGATGCCGCGAAGGCGGAGAAGGCGGCTTTGGATGCACCGCAGTAGCGAGAGGCTGCCCTCTCCCCAACGACTCTCCCGTAAAGGGAGTGTGGCTTTTAGGTTGCGATTGCGGGAGGGGATTCGGGCGCTAAAACAACTACGCCGCCC
>NZ_JBOHXW010000010.1:0-116840 GCF_050737575.1 Stenotrophomonas sp. | reverse complement strand
GAGCAACTGCAGCTTTAAAGCCCCTCTCCCCTCGCGGGAGAGGGGTTGGGGAGAGGGGGCGGCGGCCCTCCCTAAATCCCAAAACCAAAGAAAAAGGCGGCCAACGGCCGCCTTTTTCTTTCAACGCTCACCACATCAAATCAAGCCGCGTTGGCCTGCTCACGGCGCGGGCCTTCAACCAGTGCACGGCCCACCATCTCCACCAGCAGATCCAGCTCTTCTTCATCCATGTCGAAATGCGGGGTGAAACGCAGCGAGTTCTCGCCGCCGTGGATGACATTGACGCCGTGCATGCGCAGCCATTCCTCGGTGGAACCGGCGCCATAGCACTTGAACTGCGGCGCGAGTTCGCAGGAGAACAACAAGCCAGTGCCCTGCACCTTGGTGATCAGGCCGCCGAGCTTTGCCTTCAGCGCTTCCAGCTTCTGCAGGGACTGCTCGCCGCGCAGGCGGATGTTCTCACGCACCTGCGGCGACAAGCGGGCGAGGGTGGTGCAGGCCACGTCCAGTGCGCGCGGGTTGGTGGTCATGGTGTTGCCGTACACGCCCTTGCGATAGAGGCCGGCGGCATGTTCGGTCACCGCCAGCACGGAGAGCGGGAACTGCGCGCCGTTCAGTGCCTTGGAATAGGTTTCCATGTCCGGCGGATCGAGCGTTTCGTAGCCGGGGTAATCGACGAACGACAGCGTGCCGTGCGCACGCAGCGCGGCCTGGATGGAGTCGATCAGCAGCAGACTGCCGTGCTCGCGGGTCAGCTCGCGTGCCAGCTTGTAGAAGCTTGCCGGCACCGCGCGGCCCGGGTCGCCTTCGCCCATCACCGGCTCCAGGAACACCGCTTCAACAAACCAGTTGTTGGCTTCGGCGTCGGTAAACACCTTGCGCAGTGCTATCTCGTCATACGGCGGGATGGTGATGACACTGTTCTCGCCACGGTAGCTGGCCAGATGCTGGTCGTAGGTCTTGCGGCTGGAATCGGAATACAGCGCCGGGCGATCGGTACGGCCGTGGAAGCTGCCCTTGATCACCACGCGCTTGATGGTGGCACCGGCATGGCGCGCGCCCGGGTCGGTTTGCAGTTTGGCGTTGATGTCGGCGATGCGTGCGGCCAGGCCAACGGCTTCCGAGCCGGAGTTCAAACACATGAAATGCGAGAACGGACAGCCGCCACGGGTATGGCCGATTTCCTGCTGCAGCGCGCGGGTGAAACGGCGCTGGGCCAGGCTCGGGGTCATGATGTTGGCCATGACCTGCGGCTTGGCTGCGGCGGCCATTATGTCAGCCGGGGTGTGGCCGAAACCGAGCATGCCGTAGCCGCCGGCGTCGTACAGCACCGCGCCCTTGAGCGAGATCACCCACGGGCCGTAGGCGGCCAGCGCGATGTACGGCACCACGGCGTCATCGGCGTAGAAGTTGACGAACCCAGCCTGCATCGCGGCGATCTGGTCCTTTTCGTCCAGGTCCAGCAGATCGGCGACTTCCGCTTTGACGCGGCTGTATTCATTACCAGCGGCCTCGATGGCGCGGGCCAGGTCGGGATGGGCGATGGCCAGGCGCTCGACGCTGGCATCGTCCAGACCCTGGGTAAGGCGGGTGCCGGCGTGCGCGCGAAGCGGGGCGAGGGGGCCGAGTACGGTCATGCTCATCTCCAGAATTATCTTGTATAGCCATTATCTGGAGATTCTGGACACATGGCAGCTGTGATCTCGACGGTTTTTCGGTTAATTTCGGCGAATCGACGAAATTGGTGCGCAATGTGAAGATTTCTCCTGCCGACGAGCGCTTGCTTTCCGTTCTGCGCGAAGACGCGCGCGCCTCCACTGCACAGATCGCCCGGCGGCTGGGCCTGTCACGTACTACCGTGCAGAGCCGCATCGACCGGCTTGAGCAGCAAGGCGTGATTGCCGGCTACACCGTGCGCACCCACGAGGACTACGAGCAAGGGCAGGTGCGTGCGCACGTCCTGATTACCGTGCTGCCCAAGAAGATGCCGGCCGTGGTCAAGGCGCTGCGCGACATTTCAGAGGTGCGTTCGCTGCATTCGGTCAGCGGCAACCACGACCTGATCGCCATGGTGGTGGTGGGCGGCGTCAGCGAGATGGATGTCGTCACTGATGCCATCGGCGCGGTGGATGGCGTGGAGCGGACCACCAGCGCGATCATTCTTTCGACCAAGTTCGAGCGCTGAGCGCATTCACCCAACTTCGCTTCCACACGTCCGAAAACCCTGCGAGGGCTACAATAGCCGGCTCCCCGCAAGACGTTCCGGCCTTGAAGAAGTCCGATTTCAATTACGAGCTGCCCGAGGCGTTGATCGCCCAGGCCCCCTTGGCCGAGCGTTCGGCCAGCCGTTTGCTGCTGGTGCCGCCCGCGCCGGAGGCGTTCGATGACCGCCATGTGCGTGATCTGCCGCAGCTGCTGCAGCCCGGCGACCTGCTGATCTTCAATGACACGCGGGTGATCCCGGCGCGCCTGTTCGGGCAGAAAGCCACCGGTGGGCGTGTCGAAATACTGATCGAGCGCCTGCTCGGCGGCCAGCAGGCGCGTGCGCAGATTGGCGCCAGCAAGTCGCCCAAGCCGGGAAGCCGCATCCAGTTGGATGCCGGTGGCGAGGCTGAAGTGCTGGGCCGCGACGGCGAGTTCTATGTGCTGCGTTTCGATATTCCCGAACCGCTGGAATCCTGGCTGGTGCACGAAGGCCGCCTGCCGCTGCCGCCGTATATCCATCGTGAGCCGGGTGCCGACGATCGCGAACGCTATCAAACCGTGTTCGCCAAGCAGGTGGGCGCGGTGGCTGCGCCGACGGCCGGCCTGCATTTCGACGAAGCCCTGCTGGCAGAGCTGCGCGAGCGCGGCGTTCAGTTCGGCCATATCACCCTGCATGTGGGCGCCGGTACGTTCCAGCCGGTGCGCGTGGATGATCTGACGCATCACGTAATGCATCGCGAATGGCTCAACGTCGGCGCTGAACTGGTCGACAAAGTGCGCCGCACGCGAGCTGCCGGCGGCCGCGTGATCGGCGTGGGCACTACGGTGGTGCGTGCGCTGGAGAGTGCAATGCGCGACGGCGAACTGCTTCCGTACTCCGGCGAAACCCAGATCTTCATCACCCCGGGTTACCGCATCCGCAGCGTCGATGCGATGGTGACCAACTTCCATCTGCCTGAAAGCACGCTGCTGATGATGATCAGCGCATTCGCCGGCAAGGCCCGGGTGTTCGAGGCTTACGCACACGCCATCGCGCAGCAGTACCGCTTCTTCAGCTATGGCGATGCGATGTTGCTGTTTCCCGCGCAGGAGGGTGCGGCGGTTTGACGCAGTGTGCGCGGCAATGAAAATGAGATAAGTTCTCATTTGAAACCGTTGCCGGCCACGATGTCGGCTCCGACGACCACTTCTGGAGAATCAAATGCGTCATCCGAAGCGCGCCGCCGGCCATCTGGCTGCCCTGTGTTCCCTCATTCTTCTGGGCGCCTGCGCCAAGACCGACACCGCGCCCGCGGCGGCGGGCGACAAGCCGGTGCTTGCCGCCGCTGGTGAGGTCAATCTCTACACCACCCGCGAACCGGGCCTGATCCAGCCACTGCTGGATGCCTTCAGCGCTGACACCGGCATCAAGGTCAACACCGTGCTGCTCAAGGACGGCCTGACCGAGCGTCTGGCTGCCGAAGGTGAGCGCTCGGCCGCCGACGTGCTGATGACCGTGGACACCGGCCGTCTGCTGGACGTGGTGGAAGCCGGTCATACCCAGGTAGTGACGTCGGACGTGCTGAATGCCGCCATCCCGGCCAACCTGCGTGGCGCGGACGGCCAGTGGTTTGCCCTGTCGCTGCGGGATCGCGTGCTGTACGCGGACAAGGACCTGAAGCTGGACGGCTTCACCTATCAGGATCTGGCCGACCCGAAATGGAAAGGCCGCGTCTGCATCCGCTCGGGCCAGCATCCGTACAACACCAGCCTGTTCGCCGCGATGATCGCGCATGACGGTGCCGAGAAAACCGAAGCCTGGTTGCGCGGAGTGAAGAGCAATCTAGCGCGCAAGGCGGCCGGCGGCGACCGCGATGTGGCCCGCGACATCCTTGCCGGCATCTGCGACATCGGCATTGCCAATGCCTATTACGTTGGCCGCATGAAGAACGCAGAGGAAGGTTCCGAACAGCGCGCCTGGGGTGACGCCATCCAGGTGGTGCGTCCGGTGTTTGCCGGCGCCGATGGCGGCACTCACGTCAATATTTCCGGTGCTGCGGTGGCCAAGCACGCGCCCAACCGCGACAACGCCGTGAAGCTGTTGGAATACCTGGTCAGCGATGGTTCGCAGAGTTTGTATGCGCGCGCCAACTACGAATATCCGGTCAAGGCTGGCGTTGAGCTGGATCCGGTGGTGGCCAGCTTCGGCACGATGCATATCGACCCGCTGCCGCTGACCGAGGTGGTCGCCAACCGCAAGCTGGCCAGTGAGCTGGTGGACAAGGTTGGTTTCGACAACTAAAGGTCACTCGGAAATACGATCAGCCGGTGCCCACGCAAGGGGCACCGGCATCGTTTTTTTCGGAGTGCCTGCGTGATGATGATGCGTCGATGGAATCTTTGGCTGACGACCGCCGTGTTGGCGGCAATCGTCATGCTTGCGCCCGTGATGGCGCTTGCATTCTCAGCGTTGCAGGGCAGTGCGGGTTTGTGGAGTCACCTGTGGGCGAACGTGTTGCCGGTGGCTTTGCGCAATACCGTGTTGATGCTGCTGGGGGTTGGCGCGCTGGTCACCGTGCTCGGCACCGGCAGTGCGTGGCTGGTCACGGCCTACCGCTTTCCCGGTCAGCGGCTGTTGAGTTGGGCCTTGCTGCTGCCCTTGGCGGTGCCGACCTACATTGCCGCCTATGCCTATCTGGATGTGTTGCATCCGCTCGGACCGGTGCAGGGGCTCATCCGCGATCTGCTGGGCTATGGCAGCCCGCGTGAATTCCGCTTGCCGGACATTCGACACCTTGCGGGCTGCATCGTCCTGCTCGGCTTCGTTCTGTATCCATACGTCTATCTGACAACCCGCGCCCTGTTCATGACCCAGGCGGCAGGCCTGCTGGAAGCGGCGCGAACGCTGGGTGCGACGCGGGCGCAGCTGTTCCGGCGGGTGGCGTTGCCGCTCGCGCGTCCGGCGATTGCGGTGGGCGTGGCGTTGGCGCTGTTGGAGGCGCTCAACGATATCGGTGCGTCCGAGTTCCTGGGCGTGCAGACGCTGACCGTCTCCATCTACACCACCTGGGTCAGTCGCGGTGATCTGCCGGGCGCGGCACAGATCGCCTTGGCGATGCTGCTGCTGGTGGCGGTGCTGCTGATGCTGGAAAAGCACGGCCGGCGTCGTCAGCGCTATGCCAGCACCTTGCGGCCACGGCCGATGCAGCCGCAACGATTGCGCGGAGCCAAGGCTGTGTTCGCCTTCGCACTGGGCGCCTTGCCGGTGATGGTGGGTTTTGTGGTGCCTGCGGCTTATCTGGCGTGGGAGGCCGCGCAGCGAGTGCGTGTTGCAGGTGTCTCGCCACAGTTGTGGGGCGCCTTGCAGAACACCATCGGCATTGCCCTGGCGGCAACCGCTGTGGTGATGGCCGTGGGCCTGGCCGTGGCTTGGGCGCTGCGGCTTGCGCAGGTGCGGCGTGGCGGGCGGCTGGCGGCGGCCTGCAGCCGTGTTGCCTCGCTGGGGTATGCCATTCCCGGCACGGTGTTGGCGATCGGCCTGTTGGTGCCGATGGGTGCGCTGGATGCGGTATTTGCTGAGCTGCGCTTTGCCATCGACGGCGGCCGGGCGCAGATGTTGCTGATGGGCACGGCAACGGCGCTGGTGGTGGCTTACACCTTGCGCTTCCTGGCCATATCGGTGGGTGGCATCGAGGCCGGGCTGGCGCGCGTGCCGCAATCGTTGGACCACGCTGCCGCCAACCTCGGCGAAAGTGCCGGCGGCATGCTGCGGCGCGTGCATCTTCCGCTGTTGCGCCCGGCGTTTGCCGCGGCGGCGTTGCTGGTGTTCGTGGACACCATGAAAGAGCTGCCGGCCACGCTGGTGTTGCGGCCCATGAATTTTGAAACCCTGGCGACCTGGCTGTATGCCGAGGCCGCACGGGGAACCTATGAGGAAGGCGCAGTGGCGGCTTTGTTGATCGTATTGACTGGCCTGTTGCCGGTAATTCTGCTGGCGCGTGCTGGTGCAGCCCATGGAGCGCGGCCATGACGGATTCACCTCAGTTGCAGTTGCAGGCGGTGCAGGTCGGCTATGCCGGTGCGGGCGGCTTTACGACGGTGGTCGATGGGTTGTCGCTGGAGTTGGCGCGCGGGGAAATCGGTTGCCTGCTGGGCGCTTCCGGTTGCGGAAAGACCACGGTGCTGCGCGCCATCAGCGGTTTCGAGCCCTTGCAGCAGGGGCGCATCGTCCTGGGTGGGCGCGAACTGGACGGCCCCGGTGGCGCAGTGCCAGCAGAGAAACGTCGGGTCGGGATGATGTTCCAGGACTACGCGCTGTTCCCGCACCTGGATGTCGCCGCCAATGTCGGTTTCGGGCTGCGCGGGGTTGCGCGGGTGCAGCGGCAGCAGCGGATCGATGCGATGTTGCTGCAGGTGGGTCTGGAAGGTTTGGGCAGCCGCTATCCGCATGAGTTGTCCGGTGGCCAGCAGCAGCGGGTGGCGCTGGCCCGCGCACTTGCGCCGATGCCTGAACTGCTGTTGCTCGACGAGCCGTTCTCCAACCTGGATGTGAGCACCCGTCAGCGCTTGGCCGAGGAACTCCGGCAGCTGCTCAAGGCCACCGGCACCACGGTGTTGATGGTCACCCATGACCAGTCCGAAGCGTTTGCCATGGCCGACCGCATTGGCGTGATGCAGGCGGGGCATCTGCTGCAATGGGATGCCGCGCCGCAGTTGTACCGGGCGCCGGGCGACCCATTCGTCGCCGGCTTCATCGGTCGCGGCGTGGTACTGCCGGCCGCGTTGTTTGGGATGGGCGAGGGCAGTGTGCTGGTCCGGCCCGAAGACCTGCAGCTCGACCCCGCCGGCAGTTTGCGCGGCGTGCTGGAGTCGGTGGTATTCCGTGGGCCGGGCTACAGCGGTTGGCTCCGTCTGCCAGGTGGTCAGCGCTTGGCGCTGGATTTCAATGGCGTACCGCCGGCAGTGGGGGAGGGCATTGCCCTGCGTTGGAATAATCCAGCGCCGGTGCGCTTCGCGAGCGAGGTGTAGCGGGCGGAAATTCGCCCCGGCGGCGCATATCCGCGACAATTGCACGCATTCGTCAGCTATCGATTTCCATGTCCAGATTGCAGTTCAAGCTCCAGAACACCGATGGCCGCGCCCGCCGCGGCCAGTTGTCCTTCCCGCGCGGCACCGTGCAGACCCCGGCATTCATGCCGGTCGGCACCTATGGCTCGGTGAAGGGCATCCTGCCGGAGCAGGTCCGTGCGCTTGGCGCCGAGATCATCCTTGGCAACACCTTCCACCTGTACCTGCGCCCGGGTCTGGACGTGATTGCGGACCACGGCGGCCTGCATGGCTTCTGCCGCTGGGACGGCCCCATCCTCACCGACTCCGGCGGTTTCCAGGTGTTCTCGCTGGCGCATCGCCGCAAGATCGCCGAAGAAGGCGTCACCTTTGCTTCGCCCACCGACGGCGCCCGGGTCTTCCTGAGCCCGGAAGAGAGCATGAAGATCCAGAAGGTGCTGGATTCGGATGTCGTCATGATTTTCGACGAATGCACCCCGTATCCAGCCACCGAGCAGGTGGCGCGCACCTCGATGGAACTGAGCCTGCGCTGGGCCCAGCGCAGCCGTAACGCGCACGACGCGATGGGCAATGACGCCGCACTGTTCGGCATCGTCCAGGGCGGCGTGCATACCGACCTGCGCAGCCGCTCGGCCGAAGGCCTGCAGCAGATCGGCTTCGACGGCTACGCCATCGGCGGCCTGGCGGTGGGCGAGCCCGAGC
The DNA here is from genome assembly GCF_050737575.1 of Stenotrophomonas sp. Taxonomy (GTDB): domain Bacteria; phylum Pseudomonadota; class Gammaproteobacteria; order Xanthomonadales; family Xanthomonadaceae; genus Stenotrophomonas. The sequence continues at coordinate 108,887 of NZ_JBOHXW010000010.1, read as the reverse complement.
ACGAGCGCAACGCCATGCTCGATCACATGCATCCGATCCTGCCCACCGACCGCCCGCGCTACCTGATGGGCGTCGGCCGTCCGGAGGATCTGGTCGAAGGTGTGGCCCGTGGCGTGGACATGTTCGATTGCGTCATGCCCACCCGAAACGCCCGCAACGGCCACTACTTCACCTCCACCGGCACGATCCGCATCCGCAACGCCCAGTACGGGCGGGACATGAATCCGATTGAGCCGGGCTGCGGCTGCCACGCCTGCACCAGCGGCTACACGCGCTCCTACCTGCGTCACCTGGACCGCTGCAACGAGATGCTGGCGCCGATGCTGGGCACCCTGCACAACCTGTTCTATTACGAAAAACTGATGGCCGACATGCGCGCGGCCATCGAGTCGGGAACCTTCCTGGCCTTCCGCGAGTCCTTCTATGCAGCCCGGGGCGCCAGCGTTCCGGCGTTGTCGGGGGAGTAGCAGCGCGTTCACGCCGCTCGGGACGATGTCCCGGGGGCATGGCATACTTCACGGCTGACCCCGTTTCGTGGTGACCTCCGGCTCCCGGCCGGGTCGGTTACCGCCCAACACCTAGGACAAAAGATGAATCTGATGGCTATCTTCCTTCCCGTCGCACAGGCCGCTCCGGCCCCGGGCATGGGCACCTTCCTGCTGCCGATCGCCCTGATCGCAGTGATGTACTTCCTGATGATCCGCCCGCAGATGAAGCGCCAGAAGGAACACAAGGCGATGCTGGAAAAGATCTCCAAGGGTGACGAAGTGCTGACCTCCGGCGGCATCGCTGGCGTGGTCACCGACATCGGCGACAACTTCATCACCGTGGAAGTGGCCGACAACGTCCGCATCCGCGTGCAGAAGGCTTCCGTCGGCAACGTCCTGCCCAAGGGCACGCTGAAGTCTGCTGCCTGAGACTGAGTTTCCTTTCCGTCATGTCGTGACGCCGGGGAAGGCGTCACGCAGGAATCCGCAATGCTCGAATTTCCACGCTGGAAGTACTTTCTGATCCTGATCGTTTTGGCGGTCAGCACGCTGTATGCGCTGCCGAACATCTATCAGAAGGATCCGTCCGTACAGATCACCGCCAGTCGTGGCGGGCAGGTCGATGACGCACTCAAGCAGCGCATCACCGCTGCACTGACCGAAGCGGGCATCACGCCCAAGTCGGTGGAAGAGGAAGGCGACAACAACCTGATCGTCCGTCTGTCTTCGCTTGATGCGCAGGCCAAGGCCTCCGCCGTGCTGCGCGATACGGCCGGTGAGAACTACTCGGTCGCCCTGAACCTGGCCTCGACCGTGCCGGACTGGTTGGCCAACCTCGGCGGCAAGCCGATGGTGCTGGGTCTGGATCTGGTGGGCGGCGTTCACTTCGCCCTGCAGGTCGACCAGAAGGCTGCGGTGGACAAGCGCTTCGAGGCGTTCACCGAAGACGTGCGCACCACGCTGCGTGACAACCGCGTTTCCTACCGTTCGGTGGAACGTCGCGGCGAAAGTGACATCCAGGTTGCCCTGGCCAATGCTGCCGATGCCGATAAGGCCCGCGCCGCACTGGCCAAGTCGCAGCCGACCTTCACGTACTCGGTCAATGGTGATCGCATCACCATCAGCGTGCCGCAGACGGAGATGTCCCAAATCGCCTCCGGTGCCATCGAGCAGAACCTGACGACCTTGCGCAACCGCGTGAATGAATTGGGTGTTGCCGAGCCGATCATCCAGCGCCAGGGCGAAGACCGCATCGTGGTCGAGCTGCCGGGCGTGCAGGACACGGCCGAAGCCAAGCGCATGATCGGTGCGACCGCGACGCTGGAATACCGCGCTGTCGTGGACGGCAATGCGCAGGACGCTCTCACCAGCGGCCGCATTCCGCCGGAAGCCAAGTTGTACCAGCAGCGTGACAACCGTGGTCCGATTCTGCTGAACAAGCGCACCATCGTGACCGGTGACCAGATGGTTTCGGCCACGACCAGCACCGATCAGAACGGTATGCCGGCCGTCAGCGTCAAGCTGAACAGCGTCGGTGGCCAGCGCATGTTCGACTTCACCAGCGGCAACGTCGGCAAGCCGATGGCCGTGGTCTACACCGAGCGGATTCCGCAGGTGACCGTGGTCAATGGCGAAGAGCAGCGCAGCTTCCGGGTCAAGGAAGAAGTGATCTCGGTGGCCAACATCAACGGCGTGTTCGGCAAGGAATTCCAGACCACGGGCCTGGAGAAGGCCGAAGCTGACAGCCTGTCCAAGCTGCTGCGCGCCGGTTCGTTGGCCGCACCGATGGACTTCGTCGAGGAATACGTGATCGGCCCGAGTCTGGGCAAGGAAAACGTGGACCGCGGCGTCAAGGCGGTGGTGTTCTCGTTCGTGTTCACCCTGGTGTTCTTCACCATCTACTACCGCATGTTCGGCGCGATCACCTCGGTGGCGCTGCTGTTCAACCTGCTGATCGTGGTGGCGGTGATGTCGATGTTCGGCGCCACCATGACCTTGCCGGGCTTTGCCGGTTTGGCACTGTCGGTGGGTTTGTCGGTGGACGCCAACGTGCTGATCAACGAGCGAATCCGAGAAGAGCTGCGGTTGGGTATGCCGGCCAAGGCGGCCATTGCAGCCGGTTATGAGAAGGCATCGGGCACCATTCTCGACGCCAACCTCACCGGTTTGATCGTCGGCGTGGCGTTGTATGCGTTCGGTACCGGCCCGCTGAAGGGCTTCGCGTTGACCATGATCATCGGTATTTTCGCCTCGATGTTCACTGCGATCACCGTGTCGCGTGCGCTGGCGGTGCTGATCTATGGTCGCCGCAAGAAGCTCCAGTCCGTAGCGATCTAAAGCGAATCCCTTCGCAAAAGCCCGCACCTCCGTGTGCGGGTTTTTTAAGGAAAATCCTTGCATGAAACTGTTTCCGCTTCATATCGTCCCGAACGACACCAACATCGACTTCATGCGTCACCGCAAGCCCGTGCTGTGGCTGATGGTGCTCCTGTTGCTGGTTTCGTTCGCGATCATTGGTTTCAAGGGTTTCAACTACGCGCTGGAGTTCACCGGCGGCACCGTGGTGCGTACCCACTTTGAAAAGACCATCAACGCCGATGTCGTGCGCGAAAACCTGTCCAAGGCGGGTTTTGAAAATGCGCAGGTGCAGAGCGTGGGTGGCGGCAACGACGTGATGATCCGTCTGCAGCCGGACGGTGAGCACAACAATGCCGCCGATGCCGCCCAGCAGGTTGCACAGCGCGTACATGCGGCAGTGAACAGTGCCGACAACCCCGCCACCGTGCAGCCCGGCGAGTTCGTCGGACCGCAGGTGGGTAAGGACCTGGCGATGAACGGCGTGTACGCCACGCTGTTCATGGTGATCGGCTTCCTGATCTACATCGCCGCGCGCTTCGAGTGGAAGTTCGCGATGGTGGCAAGCTTGACCGCGTTCTTCGACTTGATCCTGACCGTGGCTTACATGTCGCTGGTCGGGCGCGAGTTCGATCTGACCGTGTTGGCCGGTATGTTGTCGGTGATGGGCTTTGCCATCAACGACATCATCGTGGTGTTCGACCGCGTGCGAGAGAACTTCCGCAGCCTGCGCGTGGAGCCGCTGGAAGTGCTGAACCGCTCGATCAACCAGACGCTGTCGCGTACGGTGATCACCGCGGTGCTGTTCTTCCTCTCGGCACTTGCCCTGTACATCTACGGTGGCGAGTCGATGGAAGGCCTGGCCGAAACCCACATGGTGGGTGCGGTGATCGTGGTGATCTCCTCGATCATCGTGGCGGTGCCGCTGTTGAGTATCGGCCCGTTCAAGGTCAGCAAGCAGGATCTGCTGCCCAAGGCCCGTGACGAGGAAGAGCTGGCCCGTCGTCCCTGACGGTTCGGTTCTCCCTGCGAAGAAAAGCCGCGCCCAGCGCGGCTTTTCTTTGTGGCGGTTCGACCGGCAGATCAAAGAATTTCCATGCGGTAGCGTCGGTTGTGTTCGCTGCGGGCGCACACTACGATCCTCCCGGTTCAGTGTTTGCCGGTGGTTTCTGCTGCCGTATGGCGCCGCTGTTTTCCTGCTTACCTAGTTGAGGTTTTCATGGTCATCAAACCGCGTGTGCGCGGCTTCATCTGCGTCACCACCCATCCGACCGGTTGCGATGCGTCGGTCAAGGAACAGATCGACTACATCAAGGCGCAGCCCAAGCTGGCCGATGGCCCGAAGAAGGTGCTGGTGCTGGGTGCATCGACCGGTTATGGCCTGGCCGCGCGTATCAAAGCTGCTTTCGGTAGCGACGCTGCCACGCTGGGCGTGTTCTTCGAGCGTCCGGGCAGCGAGACCAAGCCGGGCACGGCGGGCTGGTACAACACGGCCGCGTTCGAGAAGTACGCGCACCAGGCGGGCCTGTACGCGCGCAGCGTCAATGGCGATGCGTTCTCCGATGAGGTGAAGCAGAAAGTCATCGAGATCATCAAGGCCGATCTCGGTCAGGTGGATCAGGTGGTTTACAGCCTGGCCGCGCCGCGCCGCAAGCACCCGAAGACCGGCGAGATCATCAACTCCACGCTCAAGCCGATCGGCGCGCCGATCACCTTGCGCGGTCTGGATACTGACAAGGAAGTGCTGACCGAAACCACGCTGCAGCCCGCAACGGCCGAGGAAATCGCCGGCACCGTGCAGGTAATGGGCGGCGAAGATTGGCAGATGTGGATTGATGCGCTGCTGGAAGCTGGCGTGCTGGCGCCGGGCGCGACCACCACCGCCTTCACCTATGTGGGCGAAGAAATCACCCAGGCCATTTATTGGAATGGCTCCATTGGCGCGGCCAAGAAAGACCTGGACAACAAGGTGCTGGATATCCGCGGCAAGTTGCAGGGCATCGGCGGCGACGCACGCGTGTCCGTGCTCAAGGCCGTGGTGACCCAGGCCAGCTCGGCCATTCCGACCATGCCGCTGTATCTGTCGCTGCTGTTCAAGGTGATGAAGGAGCAGGGCACGCACGAAGGCTGCATCGAGCAGCTCGATACGCTGTACGACATTCTGTACAACGGCGAGCAAGGCGGCAGCAACGCGGCCGAGCACATTCGTAAGGCGTTGGTAGACGGCAAGGGGCGCGAGATCGCACTGGTCGATGCCGAAGGCCGTCTGCGTGCGGACTACAAGGAAATGGCGCCGGAAGTGCAGGCCAAGGTGCTGGAGTTGTGGCCGCAGGTCACCAACGAGAACCTGTACGAGATCAGCGACCTGGCCGGCTACAAGGCCGACTTCCTGCGTCTGTTCGGGTTCGGCATCGACGGCGTGGATTACGACGCAGATGTGAATCCGGATGTGGCGATTCCTGGGATCGTGGAAGTCTGATTCCGCGAGACAGGTAACGCAGGAAGGCCGCGCAATGCGCGGCCTTCCTGTTTGTTTGGCGCTGTGATTTGGAAGTTTCCCCTCACCCCAACCCCTCTCCCGCAAGCGGGAGAGGGGCTTCAGATGCAACAGCCCTGAGCTTTAGCCCCTCTCCCGTTTACGGGAGAGGGGGTGGGGTGAGGGGAAGCTCTAAAGCAAATCAATTGAACTCAAAATCCATCACCGCAGCCGGCGGTCCGACAAAATCACCCTGCACGTAATCCACGCCGGCACTGAATAACAAACTCATCGTCGCCGCATCGGCCACGAACTCGGCGATGGTGCGGATATCGGCTGACTGTGCTTTTGCGGTGATCTCCTGCGTCTTCTCCAGCTGCTCCTTGGCCAACGCCGGGTCAGCGGTGAAGCTGCTGTCCAACTTGAGGAAAGCCGGCTGGAAATGCGCCAGTAGCTGGAACGAATCCAGCCCTGAGCCAAATTGCTCCAGGCCGACCTTGCAACCCATTGCCGCCACTGCAGCGAGGAACTGCTGAGCATTGCGCAGATGGGTGAAGACCTTGGCTTCGGGAATCTGCAGCCACAGTTGACTGCCGTCCACGCCTTCGGCCTGCAGACCGTCGCGGATCACCTGCAACAGCGCGGCGTCGGAGAACGATTCCGGAGTGATGCGCACCATCAGGTACGTGGTGTGCCCGGCGCGGCGACGCTCGCCCAGTGCACGGATGGCGCTTGCCACCACCCAGCGATTGACTGGCGCCAGCAGCTCATGGTCCTGCGCAATGGGCAGGAACGTATTTGGGCCGACCAGTTCGCCGTTGTTCTCCATCAGCAGCGAGGTGTCGTACAGCTGCAGCGGTTCGCCCATCAGGTTCAGCACGGGGCGAAAACGCAGCTGGAAACCGTCGCCGGCAATGGCTTCGCGGATGCGCTGCACCCAGCGCTGGATACGCTCTTCCTCGACGCGGTCAGCGGCGCCCGGGTCGAACACCTTGACCGTGTTGCCACCCAGTTCGACCGCAGCGCGCGTGCAATCGTTGGCGCGGTTCAATACCTGGCCGACGCTGGCAATCTTTTCGCCCACCTGCACACCGCCGATACTGACGGTGACCGTCGCCGAGCGCTCGCCGATGCTGAAGACATGCGAGGCGAACGCCTTGCGCACGCGCTCGGCCATCTCGGTGGTGTGCGTGTACTGGCCTTGGGTAAGCAGCGCGAAACTGTGCTCGCCGAAGCGTGCGACCTGCGCATCGTCACCGAGCGCCGTGCCTAAGTGCTGGCCCATCGCTGCGATCAGTGCATCGGCCGAATCCAGGCCGATCTCCGGCAGCAGGCGTGCGTAATGATCGGGCTCGACCAGCAGGAAGCCGTACTGGCCATCGCTGCGGCTGACCTGCGCGACGGCGTTTTCCACGTGCACCATGAACGTCGGGCGGTTGAGCAGGCCGGTGACCTGGTCGCGCTGGCGCAGTTCTTCTACTTCGCGTGCCAGTTCCGGGTCGTACTCTTCGCGGCGGCGGAATACCACCTGGAAGCAGCTTTCGCCTTCGTACGTGGCGGCGGTGAATTCCATCGTCGCCGGGAAGGTGTCGCCGTCCTGGTTGCGCGCATGCGCTTCGTATTGCGGCGGCGGGGTTTCGCCCTTGCTCAGCGACTTGAGCAGGTTCTTGAAATCTTCAACGTGTTGCGGCGCCACCATGTCCAGCAAGGAGATGCCTTCCACGTCCTCGAACGATTCGTACCCGAACATCTCCAGGTAAGCCTCGTTGGCGCGGATGTGCATGCCTTCGTGGATGTAGGCGATGGGATCGCGCGAGGAGGAGATCAATGCATCGCAGCGGCGCTCGGTTTCGCGCATCTGCACTTCGATACGACGCAAGCCGCGACGCGCCTGCAGGTCCACCCATTCATTGCGGACGACCGACAACAGATGATCCGGTTGTTGGCGCAGTGCAATGGCGCGGATGCCGTTGGCGGCGGAGTCCAGCAACTGCTGCGCATCGACCTGGTCGGCCAGCAGGATCATCGGAATGTCCTTGCCGCTGGCGGCGATCTGCTGGGTCAGCAACAGCTGCGGGATGCTGTACGAGGTGGCCGCCAACACCAGATCAATCGGCTGGGTGGCAATTGCCTGGGCCAATTCAGCTGGGCTCTGCGGCCGGAACGGGCGCACCGCGATGCCACTGTTGCGCAGCGCGCTGACGATGGCTTCGGCACTCTCGGCGCTGTCGTCAACGATCAGCAGGCGCAAGGTGATGTCTTTGGCGTTCTGCATTCAGTACTCCCTGGGACGGGATTTAATACACGAAGGGCGGGCGCGGCGTCTATGCGCGAACCGGTTGATGTGTCGGAATTCCGACGCAATACCGGATCGCCGTCTCAAACCGCTTGTCCGGCCGCATGTCCGGAGGCCCACGCCCATTGGAAGTTGTAGCCACCGAGCCAGCCGCTGACATCGAGTACCTCGCCGATGAAGTGCAACCCCGGCACCAATTGCGACTCCATGGTCGAGGACGACACCTTGCGGGTGTCCACGCCGCCCAAGGTGACTTCGGCGGTGCGGTAGCCCTCGCTGCCGCTGGCCACCAGCGGGAAGTTGTTGAGCAGGTCGGCGGCGCTCTTCAGTTCGCGCTCGTCGAACTGGCGCACCAGCTTGTCACCCAACCATTGCTCGCACAGGCGTAGTGCGAAGCGGCGCGGCATCACTTCGGAAAGCACGGTGCGCAGTTCCGAGGCGCCGCGCTCGCATTTCATCGTGCGCAGCCACTCCTCGGCGTCCTGACCGGGCAGCAAGTCCAGCCGCAGGTCGTCGCCCGGTTGCCAGTAAGAGGAGATCTGCAGAATTGCCGGGCCGCTGACGCCGCGATGGGTCAACAGCATGAAGTTGCGGAAGCTCTGCCCGTTGCAGCGCGCTTCCACCGGCAGCGCGACGCCGCTGAGTTCGGCGAAACGTTCCTGGTGTTTGCCGCTGAGCGTCAAGGGCACCAAGCCGGCGCGGGTTGGCAGCACTTCATGGCCAAAGCGGCGCGCCACCTCGTAACCAAAGCCACTGGCGCCCATGCTGGGAATGGACAGGCCGCCGGTGGCAATCACCGCCGATGCGCAATGGAATTGGCCTTGCGCGGTCTGCACGCGGAAGCCGTCGGCGCCGCGCTCGATGTCCTGCACGGCACAGTCGGTACGCACCTGCACGCCGGCGCCCGCACATTCGTCCAGCAGCATCCTGACGATCTGCTTGGAGGAAATGTCGCAGAACAGTTGGCCCAGTTCCTTCTCGTGATAGGCAATGCCGTGGCGTTCGACCATGTCGATGAAGTCGCCCGGCGTGTAGCGCGCCAATGCCGATTTACAGAAGTGCGGATTGGCCGACAGGAAGTTGGCTGGCGTGGTGCCGGTGTTGGTGAAGTTGCAGCGACCGCCGCCGGACATCAGGATTTTCTTGCCCGGCTTGTTGGCGTGGTCGATCACCTGCACCAGCCGGCCGCGCTGGCCGGCGGTGAGTGCACACATCAGGCCGGCAGCGCCGGCGCCGATGACCAGCACGTCGCAACGAATGGGTTGGCTTGCCACGGACTGCTTACTCCGCCTTCGGCTTGCGCCAGGTCGGGATCACATCCAACTGCATCTGGTCGTTGATCAACTGCACTTCGCCGTCCTGGATCAACACGCTCCAGCGCATTGCCCGCTGGATCTGGGTGCTCCACAGCTCAACGAACGCGCTTGGCAGGTCGAGCACCGTGAGGTTGTTGAAACGGGTGAAGTGCTTGCTCTGCTTCTGCCACCAGATGTCGGAGGCATTGCCGCCGTAATTGATGACCTGCACGCGACGGCTGCGATTGCACGCCTTGCGGATGCGCGATTCGTCCGGATGCCCCAGGTCGATCCACTGCGCGATGTCGCCGGTGTAATCGAGTTCCCACAGGTCCGGCTCGTCGTCGGTGCTCAGGCCACGGCCGAATTCCAGGCGGTCGTCGGCGTTCAGTGCGAAGGCCAGCAGGCGCACCATCAGGCGCTCGTCGGTTTCGGAAGGATGCTGGGCCAGAGTCAGGTTGTGGGTCGCGTAATAGCCGCGGTCCATGTCGCTGATCTGTAGTTCGGCCTTGCGGATGGTGGCGGTGAGAGCCATGGGAACACCAGAAACAAAGAGCGCCATGATAATGGTTGCGCCATGACCCCGTTTGAATTGACCACTGACGTGCCCGTTTCCAGTCGCCTGCAGCTGCCACCCGGCGACTGGAGCTGCCTGCTGGACGGGCTTTGCGCGCGGTTTCCGCGTATTCCGCGTTCACAGTGGCTGGACCGGTTCACGCGCGGTCGCGTGCAGGATGCGCAGGGCAGGGCACTGTCGCCCGCGCAGCCGTGGCAAGTGGGGCTGGAAATCCGCTACTTCCGCGAAGTGGCCGACGAGCCGGTGATTCCCTTCCAGGCGCGTGTCCTGCATCTGGACGAGCACCTGCTGGTGGCCGACAAGCCGCACTTTCTGCCGGTCATGCCGGCCGGCCGCCACGTGCGCGAGACGCTGTTGACCCGGCTGGTGGTGCAGACCGGCAACCGTGAGCTGGTGCCGCTGCATCGCATCGACCGGGGCACGGCCGGGCTGGTGCTGTTCTCCTGCAATGTGCAAAGCCGGGCGCGGTATCAGGTGCTGTTCCGCGAGCGGCAGATCGAGAAGCATTACCAGGCGCTGGCGCCAGCCTTGCCATCGCTGTCGTTTCCGCTGCAGCGTCACAGTCGTATCGAGCGCGGAGAGCCGTTCCATGTGATGCGCGAAAGCAGTGGCGAGCCCAATGCCTTGAGCCGGATCGATGTGCTCGATGCAGAGGGAGCTATCTGGCGCTATGCGCTGGAACCGGTGAGCGGCCGCAAGCATCAGTTGCGGGTGCATATGGCAGCGCTGGGCGCGCCGATCCTGGGTGATGATTGCTATCCGCAGACGCTGCAACGGGCGATGGAAGACTACACATCGCCCCTGCAACTGCTGGCCAGTCAGCTGGCCTTTGTCGATCCGCTGACGGGTGTGCGGCGGGAATTCCGCAGCGAGCGCACGTTGGGATGACGTTTCAGTATTCCGATTCGCGTTGAAGGTGCCGGGGACTTCGGGTTCTCACTGGCCGGATGCGAAAGCGAAGCATCGCGGTGTCACCGGCTGGGCTGCTGCGCAAGCCAGCGATCCAGTTGTGAGGCAAAGGCCTGGCGATCGCGTGGATGCAGCGCGGCGGGTCCGCCCGTCTGGACGCCGGCGCCGCGCAGCTCTTCCATGAAGTTCCGCACCGACAAGCGCTCGGCAATGGTGTTGGCGGTATACAGCTCGCCGCGGGGGTTGAGTGCCACGGCGTTCTTTTCCAGCACCCGCGCTGCCAACGGAATGTCCTGCGTCACCACCAGGTCGCCTACCGCCGCACGTTCAACGATGGCGTCATCGGCCACGTCCGGGCCTCCGGCGACCTGCATGGAGCGGATGAAGCGTGAGGGCGGGGTGCGCAGCCATTGGTTGGCAACCAGGATGGTTTCGATCCGGGTCCGCTCGGCGGCCCTGAATAGAATGTCCTTGATCACGGCGGGGCAGGCGTCGGCATCGACCCAGATGCGTGGAGCGGGGTGTTCGGGTTCCATTTGCGCAGTCTATCGGTTGCCGCGAAGACAATGGCTTGCCCCTGAAATGCGAAAAAAACACGCAACTCGATGAATTTATTGAAATTGTGGGTGGCGATGAACAATTCGGGCTGGATGAATACGGTAGTTATCGCTTTTTCGGCAAAAGCCGCGTATCTTTCATCCCACTGTGCTTGCAAGGGTCACCGTGAATCGTGGCCTGATGCAGTTGATCTTACCGATCCGCTCCATCGATCCGCTTTACCAACGCCTGCAACTCAGTCTCGGCCCCGATACCCGGTGGCTGCGATTTTTTTCAACTTTATGTTTCAGGAGTTTGTAATGTCTGATCGTCAGACCGGCACGGTTAAGTGGTTCAACGACGCCAAGGGCTTTGGCTTCATCACCCCGGAAAGCGGCCCGGACTTGTTTGTGCACTTCCGTGCCATCCAGGGCAACGGCTTCAAGACCCTGCAGGAAGGCCAGAAGGTGACTTTCGTCGCCGTCCAGGGCCAGAAGGGTATGCAGGCTGACCAGGTGCAGGCGGTCTAATCGACCCCCCGCCACCGTAAGGTAGCCAAGAACGCCGGAAGCGAAAGCTTCCGGCGTTTTCTATTGTGCGTCGTGCAGAACAACGACGTTGCTGTTCAGGGCGGGCGGGTACGATGGCCGCTGGCAATCGCAGGACGGCTCATGATCAAGGTTCATCATCTGGACCATTCGCGCTCGCAACGGGTGCTGTGGATGCTCGAGGAGCTTGGCCTGCCGTATGAGCTGGTGAGCTACCAGCGCGATGCGAAAACCTGGCTGGCGCCCAAGGCGTTGCGCGATGTGCACCCGCTGGGCAAGTCGCCGGTGTTGGAAGACGAGGGTTTGGTGCTGGCCGAATCCGGCGCGATTCTGGAATACCTCGTTGATCGTTACGACAGCGAGCGCCGCTTGTCGCCGGAGCTGATGCCGCCGCAGGCCCCGGAGCGTCTGCGTTATCGCTATTGGCTGCATTATGCGGAAGGCTCGGCAATGCCGCCCTTGTTGATGGCGCTGGTGTTTGCGCGTGTACGCAAGGCGCCTATGCCGTTCTTCATCAAGCCGGTGGCGCGGATGATTGCCGACAAGACGATGCAGGGCTTCGTCAGTCCGCAGTTGAAGCTGCATCTGGGCTGGATGGACGCCGAGTTGGGCAGGTCCAGGTGGTTTGCCGGCGAGCGCTTCACTGCAGCCGATATTCAAATGAGTTTCCCTGTCCAGGCGGCTGCGACGCGCAGCGGCGGCTTGGACAACTATCCGCAGCTACGTGCCTTCCTCGCGCGCATTACCGAACGTCCGGCCTATCAACGTGCGGAAGCGCGCGGTGGTCCGCTGAATCTGGCGGCGAGTGGGCGTTGAATCCAGGCATTTGGATGCCACACCTGACTGATGAATAACGTGAACCTGCATTTCGATAACCGATTCCTGGCTGAGCTGCCCGGCGATACAGAGACCGGCGCACGTCGTCGCGAAGTACTGGGCGCGGTGTGGTCGCCGATTGCGCCGACACCGGTGGCCGCGCCGCAGCTGCTCGCGTATTCGCCGGAGGTTGCAGCGCTGCTGGGCTTGGATACGGCAATGGTGGATGCGCCGGAGTTCGCCGAGGTTTTCGGTGGCAATGCGCTGTATCCGGGCATGCAGCCGTGGGCGGCGAACTACGGCGGTCACCAGTTTGGCCATTGGGCCGGGCAGTTGGGTGACGGCCGCGCGATCTCGCTGGGTGAGCTGATTGCCGATGGCCGGCGCTGGGAGCTGCAGCTCAAGGGTGCCGGGCCGACGCCGTATTCGCGTGGTGCCGATGGCCGCGCGGTGTTGCGTTCGTCTGTCCGTGAGTTCCTGTGCTCTGAAGCCATGCATCACCTTGGCGTGCCGACCACGCGTGCCCTGAGTCTGGTGGCGACCGGTGATGCGGTGGTGCGCGACATGTTCTACGACGGCCATCCGCAGGCCGAGCCGGGGGCGGTGGTGTGTCGGGTGGCGCCGTCGTTCATTCGTTTTGGCAGCTTCGAGTTGCCTGCCTCGCGGGGCGACGTCGCGCTGCTGCGACAGCTGGCCGAGTTCTGCATCGCGCGTGATTTCCCCGAACTTGCCGATGCCGGTGAAGAGCGCTTCGCGCAATGGTTCGAGTTGATCTGCACACGCACCGCGGTGATGGTGGCGCAGTGGATGCGGGTGGGTTTTGTGCACGGCGTGATGAACACCGACAACATGTCCATCCTCGGCTTGACCATCGATTACGGTCCCTATGGTTGGGTAGAGAATTACGACCCGGAGTGGACGCCCAACACCACCGATGCGCAGGGCCGGCGTTACCGCTTTGGCACGCAGATGCAGGTGGCGTACTGGAATTTGACGCGTCTGGCGCAGGCGCTGTCGCCCTTGTTTACGGAGGTGCAGCCGCTGCAGGCCGGGCTGGATGCCTTCCGCGAGCGGTATGCGGCGGAAGACCGTGCGCACCTGGTCGCCAAGCTCGGCCTGGGTGAATTCCGTGACGGTGACGAAAAGCTGATGGAGCAGTTCCGCGAACTGCTGCATGAGGGCGAGATGGACATGACGCTCGCGTTCCGGGCGCTTGTGGATGTGTCGTTGGCCGCGCCCGATGTCGCTGTGCTGGATGACACGTTTTACTCAGCCGAAGCGCGCGCGCAGATACTGCCCAGATTGCAGGAATGGCTGCAGCGTCATGCGCGTCGTGTGCTTGATGCAGGGCAGGCGGAGGACGAGCGCCGTCGCATCATGCAGGCCGCCAATCCCAAATATGTGCTGCGCAACTGGTTGGCGCAGGAAGCCATTGATCGTGCCGAACGTGGCGATCCGGCCGGCATCACGGAGTTGCTCGATGTGATGCGGCATCCTTGTGACGAACAGCCCGGCCGCGAGGCTTACGCCCGCAAGCGCCCGGAATGGGCGCGCGAACGTGCGGGCTGCTCGATGCTTTCGTGCAGCTCCTGATTTCTTCTTTCTTTATTGATTCGATATGACGACTTCCTACCCCGCGTGGTCTCACGCTATCCGCGACGTAACTGATTTCCCCAAGCCCGGCATCCTGTTCAAGGACATCACGCCACTGCTGGCTGATGCCGACGGCCTGCGTGCTGCGATCAAGGCGATGGCTGCGCCGTGGCGCGATGCCGGCGTGCAGGCGGTGCTTGGCGTGGAGGCGCGCGGTTTCATCCTCGGCGCGGCATTGGCGTTGGAGTTGAATGCCGGCTTCGTGCCGGTGCGCAAACCGGGCAAGTTGCCGGGTGTCACGCTGAAGCAGGAATACGCGCTGGAATACGGCAGCGATCGCATTGAAGTCTGTGCCGGCGCCATCGCCCCGGGCACGCGCGTAGTGTTGGTCGATGACGTGCTCGCCACCGGCGGGACCTTGGCGGCAGCACTGTTGTTGGCCGGGCAGTTGCAAGCCGATGTGCTTGGCGCTGCAGTGTTGGTGGAACTGGATGGCCTGGGCGGACGCGCGCGTTTGCCGGCCAGTGTTCCGCTGCAGGCGACGTTGATTTACTGAGTCACCGCGCGTTTCCCGTTTTCCGTGGAGTTGCCATGCCGAGTTTGAGCGAACTGTTGTCGTCTTTTGATGTGAAGCACGGACTGTTGTTGCCCGACAGCTGGCGCCAGGGGCGCACCGCGTATGGCGGCATCATCACCGCGCTCGGCGTGACGGCGGCGATGCAGGCGCATGCCGGCCCACTGCCGCCGTTGCGCTCGGTGCAGGTGTCCTTCATCGGCCCGGCGGTTGGCGTGCTGACGTTTGTGCCGCAGGTGCTGCGCGAAGGCAAGTCGGTGGTGAATGTCGGCGTGGACGTGCAGGCCGATGACGTTCTGATAGCGCGCTTGATCCTGGTGTTTGGCCGCGCGCGTGAGAGCGCCGTCGTCCACGACTTCTGCGAACGGCCGCAGGTTGAAGCGCCGCTGGCCTGCCGCGAATTCAAGATGTCGGAGATGCCGTTCGCACCGGCGTTTACGCAGAACTTCCAGATGCGCCCGGCTGGCGGCGCGTTACCGATTTCCGGTGCAACACATCCGGAGTTGTTGATCTGGATGCGGCACAACGACGCCACCGACATCGACCCGGGCGTGGCCCTGGTGGCCATGGCCGATGCGCTGCCACCGGCGGCGTTCACCAGCTTCACCGCACCTGCGCCGATCAGTTCGATCAACTGGAGTTTTGATCTGCTGGAGCCGGTGCCGACAGGTGAATGGTTCCTGCTGCGCTCCTTCAGCGAGCACGCGCGCGACGGTTATTCGTCGCAAGACATGCATGTCTGGAATGAAGATGGGCAGTTGCTGATGCGCGGCCGGCAGAGTGTGGCGGTGTTTGCCTGAGCCAGCGCCACGGGCAATGATCGCTGTTGGATTTCCCTGGGGAGAAGCGCATGCGGATAGTTGGCACGTTGGTGCTGTTGATGGCGATGCTCGGTTGGAGCGCTTGGTTCGTTATCTGCAATGTGTACGAATTCGCCCCGGCGCTGAATCCGTGGGGACTGGCTGTTGGCTGGCTGATGGCGCTGCTGGGTTGGATCTGCGCTTGGCGATCACGCCAGCGCGCACGTTGGGGCTGGGCGCTATGTGGATTGGCGGCCAGCGTAGGCGTGTATTTGCTGTTGAACCATCGCGGCGCGGGCGAGGGCATCGCGTTGGCAGCGCTGCTGATCATCAGCGTTGGCATTCTGGTCTGGACGCGCAAAGCGATACGCAGGTCGGAATGAAAACCCGGTCATCGGCATGACACTTGGATGTCCAAGCCGTTGTAGTCCGGGTTAGCGCCGCGCACCCGGGAGTGCATGCGCGAACCGGTGCTCAGTTTTTTGCTGCGAGTCATCAGTGTGCGTAACGGATGCATCGCCAGCTTCCCGGGTGCGCTTTGCTTGCCCGGGCTACAAACGCTGCTCGGGTAGCGTCAGCCCGGTTCACGTCGGGAGCGCACAAAAAGAGGGCCGCTTTCGCGGCCATCGATTTTTTGCTTACGTCATCGCGGTTTACATCTTGCGGACGCGGAAGCGCTTGCCCTTGATCTTGCCGGCTTCCAGTCGCGAGATGGCTTTGCCGGCTTGTTCGCGAGCGATGGCCACGTAGGAGCGGGTGGCGAAGATGTCGATCTTGCCGATGGCCTTGCCCGGCAGGCCGGCGTCGCCGGTCAGTGCGCCGAGAATGTCGCCGGCACGCAGCTTGTCGGTCTTGCCGCCATCGATGCGCAGCGTGGTCATCGCGGCTTGCGGCAGTTCGGCCGGGCGTGCGGTGGCCAGCGGCGTCTTCTGCCAGTTCAACGGAGTGCCGTGCGCTGCTTCCAGTGCATCGGCGCGGTTGCGTTCGCGGCCACTGACCAGGCTCATCGCCAGACCACGGCGACCGGCGCGGCCGGTACGGCCCGCGCGGTGCTGGTAAGTGTCGATGTCGGTGGGCAGCTCGTAGTTGATGACTGCGGCGAGGTCTTCCACGTCCAGCCCGCGCGCGGCAACGTCGCTGGCGACCAGCACGTTGCAACTACGGTTGGAGAACTGCAGCAGCACTTCATCGCGGTCGCGCTGCTCCATGTCGCCATGCAGCGCCAATGCAGAGAAACCGAACTGGCACAGCGAGTTGGCGACTTCCGCCACGTCCTTGCGGGTGTTGCAGAACACCACCGCCGACTCGGGCGTGTATTTGAGCAGCAAGCCGCCCAGTGCCTTCTGCCGCTGTGCGGGTTCGGCCTCGAAGAACAGGTGTTGGATGGCGGGTGCTTCGGCTTGGCCGTCGACGGTGACTTCCAGCGGATCGTTGAGCAGCGCGCGTGCCAGCTCACGGATTTCTTCCGGGAAGGTGGCCGAGAACAGCAGGCTTTGGCGTTCCTTGTGAGTGCGGCCGGCGATCTCGCGAATGGGCTCCTCGAAGCCCATGTCGAGCATGCGGTCGGCTTCGTCCAGGACGAAGGTGCGCACCTGGCCGAGGTTCAACGCACGCTTGCGCGCCAGCTCCTGCACGCGGCCGGGCGTACCGACCACGACTTGCGGGTCATGCGCTTCCAGCGAGGCCAGCTGCGGGCCCAGCGGCATGCCGCCGGTAAGGATCAGCAGCTTGAGATTGGGGATGCCGGTGGCCAGCTTGCGCAGCTGCTTGCCGACCTGGTCAGCGAGTTCGCGGGTAGGGCAGAGCACCAAGGCTTGGATGCGGCTGGTGGCCGGGTCGATGCGGTTGAGCAGGCCCAGGCCGAAGGCGGCGGTCTTGCCGCTGCCGGTGGGGGCCTGCGCGATCACATCGCGGCCCTCCAGGATCGGCGGCAGGCTCAGCGCCTGCACGGGAGTCATCGAGGTGTAGCCCAGCGCGTCGATGCCGGGAGCGAGTGCCGGGGACAGCGGCAGGGAGGAGAAATCATTCATGCGGCATTTTCGCAGATGCCGGGGGGCTGTGCCTGCTCCAGTGCCGAAGCCGAAGCCGAAGCCGGAGCGTGCTAAGCCCCTGGCCGAAGCCGGAGCGCGCTAAGCCCCTCTCCCGTTTACGGGAGAGGGGTTGGGGTGAGGGGGGCTTCTAGCTCACATGGTTCACATAGCTCAAAGCTGCCCCCATCCGCCCTACGGGAACCTGCGGGGGAAGGGACAATCAAAACTCCCCGCTCGCGGGAGAAGGGACCGCGAGCTGTTGGTGGATCACAGCACCGCCCTCACCCCCACATTGATCACCATCCCGCCCACCAGCAGCCACCCGAACAACAGCACCGCCAGCAGCATCGGCTTGGCACCGGCCTGACGAAGCGCCGACACATGCGTGGTCAGACCCAATGCGGCCATCGCCATCGCCAGCAGGGCGGTGTCCAGATCCACCAGCGCGCTCACTAGAGTGACCGGCAGCAGCTGCAGCGAGTTGAACGCGACCATCGCGATGAAGCCGAACGCGAACCAGGGAATGGTGATCTTCGAGCGTTCGCCGCCACCCTTGTGCTCACCACGGGCCAGCAAGGCCGACAGCCCGACCAGGAACGGTGCCAGCATCATCACCCGGACCATCTTGGTGATGACGGCCGCATCGGCAGCCGGTTCGCTGATCGCGCGGCCGGCGGCCACGACTTGCGCCACCTCGTGCACGGTAGAGCCGGTGAACACGCCGAACGCGGTTTCATCCAGCGGCATCCAGCCGGCGCTGGCGCCCCATTGATAGAGCAGCGGGTACAGGAACATCGCCAGCGTGCCGAACACCACCACCGTGGCCACGGCGACCGCTACCTGTTCGGCGCGGCCTTTGACCACCGGTTCGGCGGCCATCACCGCAGCCGCGCCGCAGATCGAGCTGCCAGCGCCGATCAGTAACGCCGAGTTGCGATCCAGCCCCAGTACGCGCGTGCCCAGCCACCACGCCAGGGCGAAGGTCGAGCACAGCACCAGGGCGTCGATCAGCACGCCAGCAACGCCGACCTGGCCGATGTCCTGCAGGGTGAGGCGCAGGCCGTACAGGACGATGCCGGCCCGCAGCAGCGTGGCTTTTGAGAAACCAACGCCGGCCGCAGCACGCGGCGCAAGCGAGGCGTAGGTCGTATTGCCGATGACAATGCCGATCACGATGGCCAAGGTCAGCGCGCTGATGCCGTGGGCCTGCATCCACGGCAAGGTTCCCAGCCAGATCGACACGCCAGCAATGGCGGCGGTCAGCAACAAGCCGGGAAGAAGTTTGGGGGTCGGGCGGATCAGGCCTTGAGTGGCGGTGTTCATAACGACGGGTTATCAGAAGATGGCCCATCCTGCCTCCGAAGTAATCAGCTGTAAAACAGATAGAATTCGTACATTCAATCGGTTTTATGGGTAGGTCATGCATCTTTCCCTGCGCCAGCTGCAGATCTTCTCGGCCATTGCAGAGGCCGGCACCACGACGGCGGCTGGCGAAGCCATTGGCCTGTCGCAGTCCGCGGTGAGTGCAGCACTGAACGAGCTGGAGAGCCTGCTGGGGCTTTCGCTGTTTGATCGGGTCGGGCGCCGGCTGGTGCTCAATGGTCACGGTCGGGCCCTGCTGCCGGAAGCGCGGGCGCTGCTGGCCGGCATGGCCGATATCGAGCGGCGCTTCAGCACCCGGCAGGAAGCTGCCGCACCGGTGCGGTGGCGAGTGGGTGCCAGCACCACCATCGGCAATTACCTGATGCCGGCGCGTATTGCCGACTTGCTGGAAGTGAATGGCCAGGCGCACGTTGATCTGGTCATTGGCAATACCCGCGAGGTGACCAGCGCCGTTCAGCGGCTGGAAGTGGATATCGGCCTGATCGAAGGCCCCAACCATGAACCCGGGCTGGATGTTGCCGAATGGATGGATGACGAGTTGGTCATCGTGTTCGGCGCGCGCCATCCCTTGGCGGCGGAACTGAACCAAGGCGCGGATATGGGCCAGCTACGCCGGGCCTGCTGGCTGCTGCGGGAGCCGGGTTCCGGCACCCGCGAGGCTGCTGAACAGGCTTTGTTGCCGCATCTGCATGGTTTCGCCGAGGTGCTGCAACTGGGCGGTACCGAGGCGATCAAGCAGGGCGCGGTGGCCGGCCTGGGGCTGGCGTGCCTGTCGCGGCATGCCGTGGCCGACCTGGTCGCGCTGGGTAAGTTGCAGGTGCTGAACACCCCGTTGCCACCCTTGCGCCGACGGCTGTGGCTGGTGCGCCACCCGGGCAAGCGGGTGCCTGCCAGCCTGCGCCAGTTGCTTGGCTTGTCAGGGGACGTCTTCGTCGACGGCTGAGTCCCGTACAATAGGCGGATGTCTTTGATTACTCTGCAGAACGTCGACTACAGCGTCGGCGGCCCGTTGTTGCTGGAAAAAACCGAACTGTCGATCGAAGCAGGCGAGCGTATCGCCCTGATCGGCCGCAACGGCGCCGGCAAATCCACTTTGATGAAGTTGATGGCCGGCGAGCTCAAGCCCGACGACGGCGAAGTGCGCGTCCAGCAGGGCGTGCGCGTCACTCGGCTTGAGCAGGAAGTGCCGCATGGCGCGGCCGGCAGCGTGTTTGACGTGGTCGCCGAAGGCCTGGGCGAACTGGGCCACTGGCTGGCCGAGTTCCACCGCCTGAGCCACGCCGAGGTGTTCGATGGCGACGCCATGGGCGACGTACAGGCCAAGATCGACGCCGCCGACGGCTGGGGCCTGGACCAGCGCGTTGCAGAAACCCTGACCAAACTTGAGCTGGATGGCGACGCTGAATTCAGCCGTTTGTCTGGCGGTATGAAGCGCCGTGTGCTGCTGGCGCGTGCGCTGGTCGCCGGCCCGGACGTGCTGTTGCTGGACGAGCCGACCAACCACCTGGACATCGAAGCCATCGATTGGCTGGAAGGTTTCCTCAAGGGCTGGAACGGCTGCGTGGTGTTCGTCACCCATGACCGTCGCTTCCTGCGCGCGCTGGCTACCCGCATCGTCGAGATCGACCGCGGCCAGGTGACCAGCTGGCCGGGCGACTGGGCAAACTACGAGCGCCGCCGCGAAGAACGTCTCAATGCGCAAGCGCAGGAGAACGCACGCTTCGACAAGCTGCTGGCGCAGGAAGAAGTGTGGATCCGCCAAGGCATCAAGGCCCGCCGTACCCGCGACGAAGGCCGCGTGCGCCGCCTCAAGGCGATGCGCAACGAGCGCGTGCAGCGCCGTGAGCTGAGCGGCAACGTCAAGCTGGAAGCCTCCGGTGCCGAGAATTCCGGCAAGAAGGTCATCGACATCAAGAACATCAACTTCGCCTTTGGCGAGCGGGTGATGATCAAGGATTTCGAAACCGTCATCCTGCGCGGCGACCGCATCGGCCTGATCGGTCCGAACGGCAGCGGCAAGACCACGCTGCTCAAGTTGTTGCTGGGTGAGCTGCAGCCGGACAGCGGCGAAGTGCGTCAGGGCACCAACCTGCAGATCGCTTATTTCGACCAGTACCGCGCCACGCTGCGCGAAGACTGGAGCGCGATCGAGAACGTGGCCGAAGGCGCGGACTTCATCGACCTCAACGGCAAGCGCAAGCATGTGCATGCCTATCTGCAGGACTTCCTGTTCACCCCGGAGCGTGCGCGCGCGCCGATCACCCGCCTGTCCGGTGGTGAGCGTAACCGCCTGTTGCTGGCCAAACTGTTCGCGCAGCCGTCCAACCTGCTGGTGATGGACGAACCGACCAACGACCTGGACGTGGAAACCCTGGAGCTGCTGGAAGAGCTGCTGGGCGATTACACCGGCACCTTGTTGTTGGTCAGCCATGACCGTGACTTCCTCGACAACGTGGTGACCTCCACGCTGGTGCTGGAAGGCGAGGGCAAGGTGGGCGATTACATCGGCGGTTACAGCGACTCGCTGCGCCAGCGCCCGGCACCGGCGATGAGCGGCATGGCCGTGGCCAAGGCCTCGGCGACCGCCGCGCCTGCCGCCAAAGCGGCACCGGTTGCAGAGGCTGCGCCGGCCAAGCGCAAGCTCAGCTTCAAGGACGCGCGTGAGTTGGAGCAGTTGCCGCTCAAGATCGAACAGCTGGAAATGGACGTGGAAGGCCTGACCAGCGCAATGAACGATCCGTCGTTCTATACGCGCTCCAGCGCTGAAGTCACCGCGCACACGCAGCAGCTGACCAAGGTGCAGGCCGAGCTGGATGCGGCGTATGCGCGTTGGCAGGAGTTGGATGCCTGAGGATTAAGCCCCTCTCCCGCTTGCGGGGTGAGAGGGGCAGTTTGCGAACCCCCGGTTCGCTGCCCATCGAACGCCCTTGCGCCAGCGCAAGGGCCGGGGCGCAGAGCGGGGGTTGGGGTGAGGGGAAGCTTCTAGCGAGCAGAACCAAAAGCTCAAGAGCCCCCCTCATCCGCCCCTTCGGGGCACCTTCTCCCGCTGGCGGGAGAAGGGATGGTTCCGTCGCATCTGTCGCGGGCCTTGCTGCCAGCACTTTGCCGGCCATCAATGACGCTCCGCGCAGACAGCACGCCAACTCACCCCTCCTCAGCATCCCCATCAACCTCCACCCCGGCACCCGCATCGCGAAGCTCCAGGAAGGCCCAGAACGGGACCTTGTCCTCGGCCCAGCTGATCGCTGCTTCGGAAAGAATGTCGAGCAGGGTGTCGAAGTCGCCGCTGCTGGCTTGGCGCAGGTCGTCGGCGTCACTGAACAACAACGCATAGCCATTCGCCGGCAGCCAGGACAGGTCGCGCAGGCCGTCAGACAGCGCGTCCCAGTTGCGGCCCCAGCCCGGTGGGAAATCCAGTTGGGTGCCGATCCGCATCAATAGCGTGCGCTTGTCGGTGCAGCCTTCCAGATCCACGCGCAGCACTTTCAAGCCGGCATCGCGCGCTGCGGCGGCCAGGCCACCCAGGTCGCCATCGCCGACGCCGTAGACGCCGGCTTTGCTGGCATCTTCCAGCCCCATGTCGAAACCGCTGTCACTCATGACGTTCTCCGGTGGCGGGCACTTCAAAGCTGCGGAAGCTCTCGTAGTGGTCGTCGGTGTAATACCAAGCATCCGGCGGATCACCACCAGTGACGATGCGCTTGGCGCCGCGATGGCTCAGGCCGGGCGTGTCCACGGTGTATTCGCGGTAGTAGCCGCGTGGCCGTTGCGGCAGTTGCCGTTCGCGGTTGCCGAACACGCTGCCGTCCTTGTTGTGCGGGTAGGGGCCGCCACGCTGGATCAAGGCGATGGTCTGCCGCGCTTCGGGCGGCAGGAAGGCCGGCAGCGGATCGGTGCGAGCGGCCGCCGAACGCTGTGGGGGCGGTACGCTGTCGGCAACGTCTTGGCTCAACGACGGTGCGAACGTGGGAGGCGGCGGCTGTTGCAGCGCGCGCATTCCCCACAGTCCAACGATGAGCAGAATGACAGCGGTGACGAGTAATTGGGGCTTGCGCATCGGCGTGGCTGAGTTCAGCGGACAAGGCGCTGATTATCACGCGCATGCGGCGCTTTTTTTGAACGGCGGATTCATCGGCCGCGTTTCACGTCGAGGTAACAACGCGGGCAGAAGTTACGTGGCGCAAGGTCAGGCCCAACGGCGGGACAAAGTTTCCTTTACACCGGCCTTGGTAAGTTGCGGCTTCGTCCCTACTATTCACTGCGCATCGCCCGGTTTTTCGCCGGGCGCAGAACCCAGGCAATCAGACGGAGATCCCTCATGGCCTACACCCTGCCCAAGCTGCCCTACGCTTACGACGCCCTCGAGCCGAACATCGATGCGGCAACGATGGAAATCCATCACTCCAAGCATCACCAGACCTACATCAACAACGTCAATGCGGCGTTGGAAGGCACCGAGTACGCCGACCTGCCGGTTGAAGAGCTGGTCAAGAAGACCAAGTCGCTGCCGGAAAACCTGCAGGGCCCGGTCCGCAACAACGGTGGCGGTCATGCCAACCACTCGCTGTTCTGGACGGTGATGTCGCCCAACGGCGGCGGCAACCCGGTTGGCGACGTGGCCAAGGCCATTGACTCGCAGCTGGGTGGTTTCGAGAAGTTCAAGGAAGCCTTCACCAAGGCGGCGCTGACCCGTTTCGGCAGCGGCTGGGCGTGGCTGAGCGTCACCCCGGACAAGAAGGTGGTCGTGGAATCCTCGGCCAACCAGGACAGCCCGCTGATGGACGGCAACACCCCGATCCTGGCGCTGGACGTGTGGGAACACGCGTACTACCTGAAGTACCAGAACCGTCGTCCGGAATACATCGGCGCGTTCTTCAACGTCGTTGACTGGAATGAAGTCGAGCGTCGTTACCAGGAAGCCATTGCCTGAGACGGGCGATGAAGCTGCTTCGGCGTCCGGGTGGCGCTGAAGTGGGCTGAAGTACAAAGGCCGGGCATTGCCCGGCCTTTTCTTTTTTGACCCGCGCCATATAGGTGGGTCAGCGTGTCCCGCTGGTCGGGGCGGATTCTTCTTCTTCGGTGGTTTCTGCTGGAATGGCCTGAGTCAGCCGCAAGGTCGCCATCGCGCCCAGTCGCTGCGCCGGGCCGGAATCATTGGCAGGCAGGTCGATGGCTTGCTGGCGGATATCGGCGAAGCTGCGCACTTGGTACAGCACGTCCATGCCGTGCGCATCGCTGCTGCTGCGCGGGCGACCGTCGCCTTGGCGCATCGATGGGTTGCGGCGCGCCGGCTGGAAGCCGGGCAGTTGCCGCACCAGCTCTTCGGTTGGCGCGGCGAAGTCGCCGATGATCAGCGACGGCAGGCCATCACTGGTGGCATCCATCCAGGAGCGCAGGTCGGCAGCCTGGTGGCCGCGTGCGATTGGCGTGTTGTCAGCCGGCCGCATGGTGGCGGCATACAGATTCATCCGCGCGCGCTGCAGTTCAAGGCGTTGCATGCCGGCGGCGGCGGGAGCCAGGTCGCCGTGGAGCAGGGTGACCGCATCTTCCAGGGTGGTCAGGCGGGAGAGCACCGCGTGACCGTGGCGGATGGCTTGGCTGGGGCGGTCGGCGCTGATGAAGTCGCAGCTGTATTTCAAGCGGCTGCCCAGCCAGCAGGCGGGGTTGGAACCGCTGCTGGATTGACTCACGTCCTGCACCACGATCACGTCGGCATGCAGTTCTTCCATCAGCGCGGCAATACGGTCGCGGCTGCCGGCCCAGCTGCTTTCGGCGGCCGGCAAGCGCAGGCTGGCGATCTTGATCACCGGCATCGCCGGTTCGGCCAACACAGAGAACGAAAGCACCAGTAATCCAAAACAACCCAGACGCAACATTGCAACGGCTCAGGGAAAGGAGGTGCTTATCGTAATCCGGGCGCCGTCCAAGCCGCGTGCACAGCGCTGCAAGCGTACCGGGATACGGGTACGCACGGGGCGCGTGATGGCGGCATGATGGGTTACGCTTGCAACCTTTGTAGCAACTGATCGCCTCCAGATGACGACCAACCATGTAGCAGCAACACCCGCCCCAACCGGCAAAATGCCCCGCCAGATTCCCTACATCATCGGCAACGAGGGCTGTGAGCGGTTCAGCTTCTACGGGATGCGCAACATCCTGGTGCAGTTCCTGATCACCTCCACCTTGCTGCAGCACATCCTGGATTCGGGTGAGCGCGCGCTGGCGGCCAAGGACCTGATGCACACCTTCATGATTGGTGTGTACTTCTTCCCGCTGCTGGGTGGCTGGGTCGCCGACCGCTTCTTCGGCAAGTACAACACCATTCTTTCCTTCAGCCTGATCTACTGCCTGGGCCACGCGTTCCTGGCGGTGTTTGAAGACAGCCGCATGGGCTTCTTCGCCGGCCTTGGCCTGATCGCCTTCGGCGCGGGCGGCATCAAGCCGCTGGTGGCGTCGTTTGTCGGTGACCAGTTCGACCAGACCAACAAGCACCTGGCCAAGAAGGTGTTTGACGCCTTCTACTGGATCATCAACTTCGGCTCGCTGTTCGCCTCGCTGAGCATGCCGCTGTTCCTGAAGAACTTTGGCCCGTCGATTGCGTTCGGTATTCCCGGCCTGTTGATGTTCATTGCCACCTTCGTGTTCTGGCTGGGTCGCAAGAAGTACGTGCTGATCCAGCCGGATACGGCTGAGAACCCGCATTCCTTCAGCAAGGTGATCCGTACCGCACTGTTCGCGCAGAAGGCCGGCAAGCGCCGTCCGGGCATGTTGCTGGCCGGACTGGGCGTAGTGGCTGCGGTGGTGTCGCTGGCGATGACGCCGGTGCTGGGCTTTGTGATTGCCGCCTGTATCTCGCTGGTATTGATCATTGCCGGTGTGGGTGGCGGTGCCTGGCTGCAGTTGGACCGTGCCCGTGGCATCCACCCGGATGAAGCGGTCAACGGCGTGCGCAGCGTGCTGCGGGTGCTGGTGATCTTTGCGCTGGTCACGCCGTTCCATTCGCTGTTCGACCAGAAGGCATCCACCTGGGTGCTGCAGGGCGAAGAGATGACCAAGCCGGCGTGGTTCGTGGCCTCGCAGATGCAGGCCTTGAACCCGGCGCTGGTGATGATCCTGATCCCGTTCAACAACCTGGTGCTGTACCCGATGCTGGCCAAGTTCGGCTGGGAGCCGACCGCGCTGCGCCGCATGACCGCCGGTATCGCCTTCAGCGGCCTGGCCTGGATTGTGATTGGTGGCATCCAGGTGGTGATGGACGGCGGCGAGCCGATGTCGATTGTCTGGCAGGTGCTGCCGTACGCGCTGCTGACCTTCGGTGAGGTGCTGGTCTCGGCCACCGGCCTGGAATTCGCTTACAGCCAGGCGCCGCAGTCGATGAAGGGCGTGGTGATGAGCTTCTGGAACTTGACCACCACCATCGGCAACCTGTGGGTGCTGCTGGCCAACTTCGCGGTGCGCAACGACACGGTGACCGGTAACATCGCCACCACCGGCTTGAGCGTGACCGCCTTCCAGATGTTCTTCTTTGCCGGGTTCGCGTTGTTGGCGGCCCTTGCATTCGGCTGGTACGCACGCAGTTACAAGGTGGTCGACAACTACCGCGCTGCGGCCTAAGCCACCCAAGAAGAGACGAGTGGAATGTTCACCCTGATCCTGATTGCAATCACCGCCCTGGTGTCGTGGCTCGCGTTTTCAAACCGCAAGCTGTCCGACCGGCTGATTCTGTGGCCACCGGCCATCGACCGGCATAAGCAGTACGACCGCTTGGTGACCTACGGCTTCCTGCATGCGGATTTTTCGCATCTGTTGTTCAACATGATCACGTTGTTCTTCTTCGGGCGGACGATCGAAAGGATCATGTTGCAGCTCACCGGGCACTGGTGGGTGTACCCGGCGTTTTATCTGGCGGCATTGGTGATCTCGATCCTGCCCAGCTATCTGAAGAACCAGAAGAACCCGAACTACCTCAGCCTCGGTGCGTCGGGCGCGGTGTCGGCGGTGTTGTTCGCCTTCGTGTTGGTGTCGCCGTGGTCGCTGATCTTCGTGTTCTTCATCCCGGCACCGGCCATTCTGTATGCCGTGTTCTACGTGGGCTACAGCATCTGGATGGACAAGAAGGGCAGCGACAACGTCAACCACAGCGCGCATCTGGCCGGCGCGGCGTTCGGCGTGATGTTCATGCTTTTCATGTCGCCGGACCTGCTGCAGCACTTCATGACCAACCTGATGAACCCCAGCTTCGGCCGCTGACTATTTGCGGTGGTGCAATGTGATCGACAAGGCGGTGCTTGCACCGCCTTGTTCGTTTCCGGGCCAGCCGGGAATGCAGGCGATGCGCAGGCTGGCGCGCGCGCTGTCTTGACCTGATCATCAACCGCATCGGCGCAAAGTAGCCGCCACTGCAGCTCGGGGTGACCGCTTGTGGACCGCCCACCTTTCTTCGTATCCACGGAACACCGCACATGACGTCCAACAGCAGACAAGCGCATTCCATCGACCACAATCCGGCCGAATCCTGTTTTGAAACCACGGTGGATGGCCACCGCGCGGTGTTGGAATACGTGCTTGAGGAGGGCGCCATGGTCATCACCCACACCGGGGTGCCCGAAGCCATCGGCGGGCGCGGCATCGCGGCCGAGCTTACCCGCGCGGCACTCGCCCATGCGCGCGCGGTCGGCTGGAAGGTGGTGCCGGCCTGCGCCTATGCAGCGACTTTCATGCAGCGTCATTCCGAGTACACGGATCTACTGGGATAATCGGCGCGGGCGGCCGGCCCATAGGGGGCTTGCGCAGGATCATCGAGGACAGAACGAATGAACAGGTTTGCACAGGGATCGTTAGCCGCAGCGACGTTGCTGCTGGTGTTGGCAGGATGCAAGAAGGACGGGCAGCAGGACGTGGTGACGACGGCACCGGAACCCGCGGTGGCACCCACCGAAACCGCTGCGGGGCCCGCGCCGATCAACCTGAGTGATGTCATCGAACATACGCCCAACTACATGGTGGGCATCAGCTACCCGCCGGCTGCGGCCAAATACCCGGGCCTGGCGCAGGAGCTGACCCGCTACGCCGAACACGCCAAGGCGGAGCTGCTCAAAGCTGCCAGTGAACTGGGCAACGACAAACCGACCGCGCCGTACGAGCTGTCGCTGTCCTTCGACATGCTGACCGACACGCCCAAGGTGGTCGCGGTGTCGGCCGATGGCAGCAGCTACACCGGCGGCGCGCACGGCCAGCCGCTGGTAGCCCGTTTTGTCTGGTTGCCGGAGCAGCAGAAACTGCTGAAGGCCGAGGATCTGATCAACACGCCCAAGGGTTGGCAGGCAGTCAGTGATTTTGTGGAAGACAAACTGCTGGAGCAGGCCATGGTCCGCGCCCAAGGCGAGGACCTGTCGCCGGAGGATCAGCAGGAGCAGGTGCGCAACCTGTCGCGGATGATCAATGAAGGCACCGCCCCGGAGCCGGCCAACTTCTCGCAGTTCCAGCCGGTATTGGATGACGCCGGCCAGATCAGTGCGCTGCGCTTTGTGTTCCCGCCGTACCAGGTAGGCCCGTATTCCGACGGCACCCAGACGGTGGACGTGCCGGCGGCAGCGCTGCTGCCCAACGTGGCGGCAGATTACCGGGAGTTGTTCTCGCGTAACTGATTGGTGGAGGCCAGCGATGGATGCAGGGTTGCAACGACGAGTCGAAGCATTGCTGCAGGAAGCGGACGTGGTTCCCGGTGGGACGCGTCCGCAGGATATCGACATCCTTGACCCGCGCTTCCACGCGCGGGTGCTGGCCAACGGCTCGCTCGGGTTGGGTGAGAGCTACATGGATGGCTGGTGGCAGGCGCACTCGCTGGATGGCTTCATGACGCACCTGCTGGACGCGCGCCTGGATGAGCGCGTGCATGGCAGCGGCGAAGTCTGGGACGCGCTCAAGGCCAAGTTGTTCAACCTGCAGGCCGGGCAGGGCAGTTACGAAGTGGGCAAGCGCCACTACGACCTTGGCAACGATCTGTACCGGGCAATGCTCGGCAAGCGGCTGGTCTACAGCTGCGGCTACTGGCGCAATGCCGACAATCTGGACGACGCTCAGGAAGCGAAGCTGGAGTTGATCTGCTGCAAGCTCGGGTTGCGCCCGGGCATGCGCGTGCTGGACATCGGCTGCGGCTGGGGCGAGGCGCTCAAGTACGCAGCCGAGCGTTACGGCGTGCAGGGCGTCGGCGTGACCATCTCCGCCGAGCAAGCGGCATTCGCGCGTGAGCTGTGTGCCGGCCTGCCGGTGGAAATCCGCCTGCAGGATTACCGCGAATTGAACGAACCCTTCGACGCGATTCTGTCGGTGGGCATGTTCGAGCACGTCGGGGTCAAGAACTACCGCAGCTACTTTGAAGTGGCGCGGCGCTGCCTCGGCGACGACGGCTTGTTTCTGCTGCACAGCATCGGCACCAACGTCAGTCGTGATCGCACCGACCCGTGGATCGCCAAGTACATCTTCCCCAACTCGATGCTGCCCTCAGCCGCCCAGATCACCGACGCGATGGAAGGGCTGTTCGTGCTGGAGGACTGGCACAGCTTCGGCACCGATTACGACCGCACACTGCGTGCCTGGCGTGACAACGTCGAAGCCGCGTGGGATCAACTTGATTCGCGTTACGACGAACGCTTCCGGCGCATGTGGCGGTTCTATCTGGCGGCTTCGATGGCGACGTTCCGCACTCGGCATTCGCAGCTGTGGCAGCTGATGCTGTCACCGCGCGGGGTGCGTGGGGGGTATTTGGGGGTTCGGTGAGGCGGGGGCTGGGGGGAGGCAAGCAACCTTCACCCCACCCAAAGCCCCCACTGGCTAGCCTGATCGCTCCATTCGCAGCGAGGTCGTCATGAGCCACTACAAGATCGCGGTATTCGTCGGCAGTCTGCGCAAGGAGTCGATCAATCTCCGGCTGGCACATGCGCTGGAAAAACTGGCCGGTGACCGCGCCAGCTTTGAATACATCAAGATCGACGACATCCCGCTCTACAACCAGGATCACGACAGCCAATTCCCGGCGCAGGGATCGCGCATGAAAGGCCTGATCCGTGCGGCAGATGCGGTGCTGTTTGTCACGCCCGAATACAACCGCTCCATTCCCGGCGTGCTCAAGAACGCCATCGACACCGCCTCGCGTCCATATGGCGACAACGCCTTCGCGGGCAAGCCGGCAGCGGTGATCGGCAGCTCCATCGGCGCCATCGGCAGTGCGCTGGCGCAGCAGCATCTGCGCAACGTGCTGGTGTTCGTGAACCTGGCGGTGATGGCGCAGCCGGAAGCCTTCGTGCACTACAAGGATGGCCTGATCGAGGCAGACGGCACGGTCAGCAACGAAGGCACGCGCAAGTTCCTGCAGGACTACGTGGAAGCTTTCCTCGGCTGGATACAGGTTCACCACAAGGGCTGAACCCCGGCGGGCGCGGTGGCGGCGCAAGGCCGCTGCCGACGTCAACATTTGCGATAATCAACGCCCGGTGCCGCAACGGTGCCGGGCGCGTCTTTCTGTATGACCACCCAATCAGCACCTCCCGGGCCTCCGCTCGGGGCTTGAGTTGTGGACAGGTTATCCACAGAGTTGTCCGTACCCCGGTGGCTGACGCCCACCTACCATGGCCGCACGGCCTTACTGCAGGAAATACGCTTTTCATGTCCGCTCGTACTGGTTTCCGATCCGACCGTAAAGACCGCAATGACCGCTCCGAGCGTACGGAACAGCGCATCGACGCCCTGCGCGTTCCCCCGCATTCGGTGGAAGCCGAACAGGCGGTGTTGGGTGGCTTGATGCTGGCGCCGGAGGCCTATGACCGGGTCAACGAAGCGCTGACCGAGAAAGATTTCTACCGCCGCGACCACCAGCTCATCTACCGCGCCATCCGCGAGTTGTCCGAGCGCGACCGCCCGTTCGATGCGGTGACGCTGGGCGAGTGGTTCGAGTCGCAGGGCAAGATGGACCAGGTGGGCGATGGCGCCTATCTGATTGAACTGGCCAGCACCACGCCATCGGCCGCCAATATCGGCGCCTATGCGGAAATCGTCCGTGACAAGGCGGTGTTGCGTCAGCTGATTCAAGTGGGCACGGACATCGTCAATGACGGTTTTCAGCCCGAAGGCCGCGACAGTTCCGAGCTGTTGCAGACCGCGGAAAAGTCGGTGTTTGCCATCGCCGAACAAGGTGCGCGCGGGCGTACCGATTTCGTGGCCATGCCAGGCGCGCTGAAGGACGCCTTCGAGGAGCTGCGCAACCGCTTTGAGAACGGCGGCAACATCACCGGCCTGCCGACCGGCTACACCGATTTCGATGCGATGACCGCCGGCCTGCAGCCGACCGATCTGATCATCCTGGCCGCGCGTCCGGCAATGGGTAAAACCACGCTGGCGCTGAACATCGCCGAGTACGCCGCGATCAAGTCCAAGAAGGGCGTGGCGGTGTTTTCGATGGAAATGTCGGCCTCGCAGCTGGCCATGCGCTTGATCTCGTCCAACGGCCGCATCAACGCGCAGCGACTGCGTACCGGCCAGCTGGAAGATGAGGACTGGAGCCGCGTCACCGGCGCCATCCGCATGCTGAAGGAAACCAAGATCTTCATCGACGATACGCCGGGCGTGTCGCCGGAAATCCTGCGTTCCAAGTGCCGCCGCCTGAAGCGCGAGCACGACTTGGGTTTGATCGTCATCGACTACCTGCAGCTGATGAGCGTGCCGGGCAACAGCGAAAACCGTGCGACCGAAATTTCGGAAATCTCGCGTGGCCTGAAGGGCCTGGCCAAGGAACTGAACGTGCCGGTGATCGCGTTGTCGCAGCTCAACCGCTCGCTGGAAACGCGTACCGACAAGCGCCCAGTGATGGCCGACCTTCGCGAATCCGGCGCTATCGAGCAGGATGCGGACATGATCGTCTTCATCTACCGCGACGATTACTACAACAAGGAAACGTCCCCGGACAAAGGCCTGGCCGAGATCATCATCGGCAAGCACCGAGGCGGCCCGACCGGTTCGTGCAAGCTGAAGTTCTTCGGCGAGTACACCCGGTTCGACAACCTGTCGCACGATTCGGTGGGTTCATTCGAGTAAGCAGGAAGGCGCATGTCCGTCGCAGTCGTTTGGTTCCGGCGTGACTTGCGCCTGCGTGACAACCCCGCGTTGCAGGCGGCCATCGATGCCGGCCATCAGGTGCTGCCGGTTTACATACACGCCCCGGACGAAGAGGGCGCCTGGGTACCTGGCGCGGCGTCCAATGCCTGGCTGCACCATTCGTTGCAGCGGCTGGATGCCGATCTGCGCGGCATTGGCTCGTCGCTGGTGCTGCGCCGTGGCGACAGCATGGCGCAGCTGCAGGCGGTGATCGCACAAAGCGGTGCCGACGCCGTGTATTGGAACCGCAAATACGAACCGGCCACGCAACCGCGCGATGCGGCCATCAAGCGTGGCCTGCGTGAGCAGGGCCTGCAGGTGGAAAGCCACAACGGCTACCTGCTGTTCGAGCCGTGGGAGCTGTCCACGCAGCAGGGCGGCCCGTACAAGGTATTCACCCCGTTCTGGCGCAACGCGCTGCGCCATTGGCGTTTGCCGGCGGTGTCGGCCGCACCGGTTGCGCTGTCGTCGCCGCAGGTCGATAGCCTTGCGCTGGACGCGTTGGGCCTGAAGCCTGGGCGTGCCTGGGATGCGGGTTTCTGGACGCATTGGCAGCCCGGCGAGGCCGGTGCGCTGGAAGCGCTGGACGTGTTCATCGATGGCGCGCTCAACGGTTATCGCGAGCGACGTGATCTGCCCGACCGCACCGGCACCTCGTTGCTGTCGCCGCATCTGCACTTTGGTGAAATCGCACCGTGGCGCATTGTCCAGGTGCTGGAGTCGCAGCGCAGCGCCGGCCGCGATGCGGATATCGACGGCTATCTGCGGCAACTGGGCTGGCGGGAATTCTCGTGGCATTTGCTGCACCACTTTCCGCAGACCTCGGACGTCAACCTCAATCCGCGTTTTGAACACTTTGCCTGGGCGCCTGCGCAACCTGCGTTGCTGGAAGCCTGGCAGCAAGGCCGTACCGGCATTCCGATCATCGACGCTGGCATGCGCGAGTTGTGGACCACCGGAACCATGCACAACCGGGTACGCATGCTGGTAGGCAGCTTCCTGTGCAAGCACCTGCTGATGCACTGGAAGGAGGGCGCGCGGTGGTTCTGGGACACGCTGGTGGATGCCGACCTGGCCAACAACAGCATGGGCTGGCAGTGGGTGGCCGGCACTGGCGCCGATGCTGCCCCGTACTTCCGCGTGTTCAACCCGGTGACGCAGGCGCAGAAGTTTGATCCGCAGGCGCGTTACATCACGCGCTGGGTGCCGGAGTTGGCGGGTTTGCCGGTGAAGGCGCGGTTTGCACCGTGGTTGTCACCGACGCTGCTGGCACAGGTTGCGCCGTCGTATCCGGGCCAGCCGCTGGTGGGTTTGGCCGAAGGCCGGGAGGCGGCATTGGACGCCTACCACCGCAGCCGATGAGAGTTTGAACGGTTCAGACAGAAAGATGAATGGAGACCCGCATAGTGCGGTTTCCATCATGTCGGCATCGCATTGCTCTGTTTATCCTTGCCCGGCACACACATGGCCAAGCGGCCCCCGAAGGAGTTCCAGATGACCACCCGCAACGTGATTCGCAATCTTTCCATTGGCCTGGTGGCTGCTGCCGTTCTTTCGGGCTGCGCCACTGGCGGCTCGTACGTACAGCAGGATCAGTACGGCAACACCTCCCAGCAGCAGAACAAGACCGGCAAGGGCGCGCTGATCGGCACCGCCATCGGTGTGGCTGCCGGCCTGCTCAGCGGTGGCGACGCCACCGAACGTCGCCAACGTGCGATGGTCGGCGCCGGTATCGGCGCACTCAGCGGTGCTGCCGTTGGGAACTACCAGGATCGCCAGGAACGTGCGCTGCGTGAGCGCACCGCCAACACCGGCATCGACGTGCAGCGCGATGGTGACAACATCACCTTGAACCTGCCCGACGGCATCACCTTCGACTTCAACAAGACCGCGCTCAAGCCGCAGTTCTACAGCGCGCTCAATGGCGTTGCCAGCACGTTGAACGAGTACAACCAGACCATGATTGAAGTGGTTGGCCACACCGACAGCATCGGCACCGACGCGGTCAACAACCGCATCTCCAAGGAGCGTGCCGACGCCGTGGCGGCCTACCTCAGCGCGCAGGGCGTGCAGCGCGCGCGTATCGAAACGCTGGGTGCAGGCAAGTCGTACCCGATTGCCGACAACAGCACCGACGCCGGCCGCGCGCAGAACCGCCGCGTCGAGATCCGCGTGATCCCGCTGCGTTCGTGATCGAAGTGTTCGAGTGAGTATGCAGAAGGGCCGCGAAAGCGGCCCTTTCTGTTGGCCTGATCAGAGCCGAGTCTCAGCTGGGATTCGACGCTAATCAGGTTCTGTTGGCGGCAGTCCCGGCATTGCCAACAGGCCGGTGATCAACAGCAGGTTGAGTGCGGTCAGCAGCGGCTTGAACGGAAGCGGAGCATCACTGGGCTTCCATCCGCGAAACGCCTGGCGAGCATGGCGCGGCATTGTCGAAACTGCCGCAACGGAAGCCGGCGTGATGCCGGCTTCCGCGTATCAACCACTGCGTATTACTTGCGGCGTGCCAGCAGGCGGTAGCCGCCGGTGGCATTGGAGTCGAAGCTGTGCGCCAGCAGCACGTAGCGGCCAGCCTCCAGTTCGATTTCCAGCGACGGATCCAGGCTGGAGTCGCTGTCATCCTGCTTGGCGACTTCTTCACCGTTGCGCATCAGCGTGATCATGCCGTCCAGGCCGCCGTTGCCGACCATGCTGAGCACGTAGGTGCCCTTGCGCGGGATGTCCAGGTTGTACAGGTCGCGGTTGCCCGGGCGCAGCTGGCCCTGGACTTCACGGCCGATCTTCAGCTCGGGACGGGCAGCGCTTTCGCCAGCCGGCGAGGTCACGGTAGCCAGTTGGAACACGCCGCCACGGCCGTTCACCGAACGCACCGAGATGTTGTACTCGCCGGCTTCCAGCACCTGGGTCAGGCGCGAGTTGGTGCCGTTGCCGGCGCCGTCATCGTCGCTGAGAACCAGATCGCCGCCCTGCATGGTCAGCAGGGTGTCGATGTCGTTGCTGCTGGCATCGAACTGCACGCGGCGACGCTCGGGCAGGGTGAACACGAAGCTGCGGGTGGCGTCGGAGGCGACGAAGCCGCTGACCGAGCCATCCACCGGCAACGCACTGCCGTCTTCAAACACCAGGCCTTCCGGCAGGTCGGCCTGTTCCACGCTCAGGTAGAACGCGCCAGCACCATCGCTGAAACCGGCTGCCTTGAGGGTGTAGGTGCCCGGCTGCAGCGGCGCCATCAGGCGTGCGTTCAACTGGTTGCCGCCGTCGTCGTCTTCCATGCTGACGCCATTGCCGCTGAGTTCCAGACGCGAATCGAACTCGCTGGATTCCATGTCAATGGTGTACAGGCCCGGCTTGGTGACCTGCAGGGTGTAGCTCTTGTCGCCGCCGCGCAGCCAATCGGTGATGCGCTGGCCTGCGGTCAGCGGCTTGCCGTCATAGGCGACGATCGGCTCGACCGACAACTGGAACGGGCCAAAGGCGCGGGCATCGGCGCCGCTGACGGCCACCACGTACGAACCGGCCTTGTCGGCGCGCACGCTCAATGCGCTGTCGCCCTTTTCGCTGGCTTCGGAACGGCCCACCAGCGCGTCGCGGTGGAACACCGCCAGCGTGCCGTTGAGGGCGCCTTCCAGCTTCAGCGAAACCGCCTGGCCGGCGGCCAGCTGCAGCGAGAACAACTGGCTGCGGGTGCCGTCGGCATAGTTGACCGGGGTAGCGGAGGTGATTTCGCCGGAAACGTCGGCGTTGAGGGCCAGCGGGCGGGCAGCCGGGGCGGCGTGAGCGGGAACGTTCACGGCGGCGGCGATGGCCAGGGACAGCAGTCCTGCTGCAAATCGCTTCACTTCAATCTTCCTTCGTGGGTGGAACGGGGGTGTTGTGCAGGTACCCACGACCCGGTGTCGGGGCATGGGAAACGCTGCGGGGAATAAGGCTCCGCCCGTCGGGGGACTGGGCGGAGCGAATCAGCGGAGCTTAGTTGATGACGGCGGATGCGGCCGCTTCGTCAACGGTTGCCGCGGCATCGGCGGCAGCATCAGCAGCGCCGTCCTTGCGGTTGCTGTTGGCCGGTGCGGCTACGTCCGAGCCCAGGTCGGTGGTTTCCAACTCAAACACACCCTGCTGGCTGCCCAGGCTGGAGACCGCGACGATGTAGCGGCCTGCCTGCAGGTCCAAAATCAGCTGCGCGTTGGTGCCATTGCCGCCGTCGTCGTCCTCGGCGTCCACGCCGGGGCCGGTGATCTTCAGCACCGAGTCGAAGCTGTCGGCGATGGCGTCGAACTGCACATGGCGCGGGCTGTCCAGGTTGAGCACGAAGGTGCGGCGGCCGCGCGAATCCATCATCGACTGTGCCGGCTGGCCGATGGTCAGTGCGGTGCCGTCACGGGTGACCAAGCCATTGGGCGTCGGGGTGAGGGCGACGCTGAGCTTGAATGAGCCGGTATTGCTGTTCACCGAGGAAGCGCCAATGGTGTACTCGCCGGGCTCAAGGTAGGTCTGGATGCGGGCATTGAGCTGGCCGCCGTTGTCGTCGTCTTCCAGCTCCACGTTGCGACCGTTCAGGTGGAGGTAGGCGTCGAACGCACTGGATTCCAGCTTGATCGAGTACAGGCCGGCCTTGTCCACTTTGAGCTTGTATTCCTGCTTGTCACCCACCAGCCAATCAATGGCCTGGCTGTCGGCGCCCAGCGGCTTGCCGTCGTACGGCACCACTTGCGCGGTCTTGAGCTTGAATGGGCCGAAGCTCTGCGCATCGGCACTGTTCACGGCCACCAGGTAGGTGCCGTCCTTCGGTGCACGGAAGGCCAGGCTGACCGAACTGCCGCTGGAGTCACCTTCGCTGGAGCTGCCCGAGGTGGCGTTGGCCAGCATGCTCTGGCCGTCGAACACGGCCAACTGGCCGCTGAGTGCGCCGCCCAGCTCCAAGGACACTGCCTCGCCGTTCTTCAGGGTCATCTTGTAACCCTGGTGGCGGCTGCCGTCGTTGTAGTTAAGGCTGCTGGAAGAGGTGATTTCGCCAGATACGGCGTCGCCGACGGCCAATTTCGGAGAGTTGTCGCCGCCGGCGACGCCCCCCAGCTTCTGGCAGGCAGCAAGCGCAAGTGTCATCGAGACAGCAGCGAACAGGCGGGCATGGCGAGTATTCAAGCAGGACGTCCTTTGATTCTTGAGGTGGTTTCCGTTCCCCGCATGGGCGGGTCCGGTCGCGATTCTAACGGCAACCGGCGTCTATTCAGTGAGAATGCCCGCGGCCTCGGTCCAGGCCGTCAGCGGATGTTAGAATTGCCAGCTTGTCTGCCTCATTTTTGATAGACCGACCATGATCGAACTCAACCCTATCCGCCAGCGAATCGCCGATCTCACCGATCGCGCGCTTTCGCTCCGGGGGTATCTTTGACTACGACGCCAAGAAAGAGCGTCTTGAAGAAGTAACCCGCGAACTGGAAAACCCTGACATCTGGAACAAGCCCGAGTACGCCCAGTCATTGGGCCGGGAACGTTCGATGCTGGACAAGACCGTCAGCGGCATTGCCGCCGTGCTGGACGGCATGGACGACGCCACCGAGCTGCTGGAACTGGCCGAGAGCGAGCAGGATGAAGACACCGCGCTGGCGGTGATCGCTGACCTCGAAAAGCACCAGTCGCATATCGAGAAGCTGGAATTCCAGCGCATGTTCTCCGGCGAGATGGACAGCTGCAATGCGTTCGTCGATATCCAGGCCGGTGCCGGCGGCACCGAAGCCCAGGACTGGGCCGAGATCATGCTGCGCATGTACCTGCGCTGGTGCGAATCGCGCGGCTGGAAGACCGAGCTGATGGAAGTGTCCGGCGGCGACGTCGCCGGCATCAAGTCGGCCACCTTCCGTGTCGAAGGCGAGTTCGCCTATGGCTGGCTGAAAACCGAGATCGGCGTGCACCGTCTGGTGCGCAAGTCGCCGTTCGATTCGGACAACCGCCGCCATACCAGCTTCACCTCGGTGTTCGTGTCGCCGGAAGTCGATGACAACATCGAAATCGACATCAACCCGGCCGACCTGCGCACCGACGTGTACCGTTCCTCCGGTGCCGGTGGTCAGCACGTCAACAAGACCGAGTCGGCGGTGCGTATCACGCACATTCCGACCAACACCGTGGTGGCCTGCCAGATCGGCCGCAGCCAGCACCAGAACCGCGACACCGCGATGAAGATGCTGGCCGCCAAGCTCTATGAGCTGGAAGTGCAGAAGCGCAACACCGAGCGTGACGCGCTGGAAGCCACCAAGTCCGACATCGGCTGGGGCAGCCAGATCCGCAACTATGTGCTCGACCAGAGCCGTATCAAGGATCTGCGCACCGGCGTTGAGCGTACCGACACGCAGAAAGTGCTGGACGGCGACCTGGATGAATTCATCGAGGCCAGCTTGAAGTCCGGCCTGGAAGCCGGCGCCAAGCGCAGCGACGCGTAATCCCGGGTGGCCCGGCAAGGGCCACCGCATTGTTGTACGGTGCGGCGACGCTCTTGAGCCGCCGCACTGCGTTTTTCTCCCCCAATCGAAACCAATGCCATGAACGAACAGACCCCGGTAACGCCGCAGCCCCCCGTCGACGAGAACAGCCTCATCGCCGAGCGCCGCGCGAAACTCACGGCGCTGCGCGGGCAGGGCATCGCTTACCCGAATGATTTCCGTCGCGAAGACTTCGCCGGCAAGTTGCAGGACGAGTTCGCCGATGCCGACGCCTGGACCGCCGAAACGCTGGAGGCTTCCGGCCGCAAGGTGAAGATGGCCGGCCGCCTGATGGCCAAGCGGGTGATGGGCAAGGCCAGCTTTGCCACCATCCAGGACGAATCCGGCCGCATCCAGTTGTTCCTGCAGGCCACCGCACTGGGCGATGTCTACGCCGCCTTCAAGGGCTGGGACGTGGGCGACATCATCGCCGTCGAAGGCGGGCTGACCCGCACCAAGACCGGTGAGCTGTCGGTGCGTGCCGACAGCATCCGCCTGCTGGTCAAGTCGCTGCGTCCGTTGCCGGACAAGTGGCACGGTCTGGCCGACGTCGAGCAGCGTTACCGTCAGCGTTACGTGGATCTGATCGTGACGCCGGAGTCGCGCGACGTGTTCATCAAGCGCTCCAAGATCATCCGCGCCATGCGCGCGTGGCTGGACAACCGCGACTTCCTCGAAGTCGAAACGCCGATGATGCATTACATCCCCGGCGGCGCCACGGCCAAGCCGTTCAACACGCACCACAACGCGCTGGACCTGGACCTCTACCTGCGCGTGGCGCCGGAGTTGTACCTCAAGCGTCTGGTCGTGGGCGGCCTGGAGCGCGTGTACGAAATCAATCGCAACTTCCGCAACGAAGGCGTCAGTACCCGCCACAATCCGGAGTTCACCATGATGGAGCTGTACGAGGCTTACGCCACGTACAACGAAGTGATGGACCTGACCGAAGGCGTGATCCGTGACGTTGCCCAGCAGGTGCTGGGTACCACCGAAGTGGAGTGGGACGGTGCCAAGATCGACCTCGCTCCGGCATTCCGCCGCTGGCGCATGGACGAAGCGGTGCGTCACTACAACCCGGAAATCTCGGCCGCCGACTGCACCGATCGCGCTGCGTTGCTGACGCATTGCGAACGATTGAAGATCCGTGTCAAGCCGTCCTACGGTTGGGGCAAGCTGCTGCTGGAAATCTTTGAAGCCACCGTCGAGCACACGCTGATCCAGCCGACCTTCATCACCGATCACCCGGTCGAAGTGTCGCCGCTGGCCCGCGCCAGCGACAACGAGCCGGGCTACACCGACCGCTTCGAGTTGTTCGTCAACGGCAAGGAGTTGGCCAATGGCTTCTCCGAGCTCAACGATCCGGAAGACCAGGCGGCACGTTTCCAGGCGCAGGTCACGGCGAAGGAAGGCGGTGACGACGAAGCCATGCATTACGACTCCGATTACATCCGCGCCCTGGAGTACGGCCTCGCGCCGACCGGCGGCCTGGGTATCGGCATCGATCGCCTGGTGATGATGCTGACCGGCCGCGCCTCGATCCGCGACGTGCTGCTGTTCCCGTACATGCGCCCGGAAAACTGATCCAGCGTTGTGCGATGTAGAAAGCCTCCGTGGAAACACGGAGGCTTTTTCATGGGCGTCATACGGCGCGCGTCGAGGCGGCTGATGCGCGCAGGAGCGGCCTTGGCCGCGAAGCCGGTAATGCGACAAGGCAAGGAATGCCCGCAACTGCGGCCAATCCGTGTAGCTGCCAGGTGCATGGTTTTTGCGGCCAAGGCCGCTCCTACATGCCAAACAAAAAGCCCTCCCGGTGAGGGGAGGGCTTTGGTTTCAAGCAGTGACTGCTGAAATCAGGCTTCCGGCTTCGAATCCCGCAACTCGCGGCGCAGGATCTTGCCGACGTTGGTCTTGGGCAGTTCCTTGCGGAACTCGACGATGCGCGGGAGCTTGTAGCCGGTGAGGTTGGCGCGGGCGAATTCCTTTACCTGCTCCTCGGTGAGGTTGGGGTCTTTCTTGACGATGACCACCTTCACCACTTCGCCGGACTTCTCGCTCGGCGCACCCACTGCAGCAACTTCCAGGATGCCGGGCATCATCGCCAACACGTCTTCGATTTCGTTCGGGTAGACGTTGAAGCCGGACACCAGAATCATGTCCTTCTTGCGGTCGACGATATAGAAGAAGCCGTTCTCGTCCATGCGCGCCATGTCGCCGGTATGCAGCCAGCCATCAGCGTCAAGCACCTTGTCGGTTTCATCCTGACGGTGCCAGTAACCCTTCATCACCTGCGGGCCACGGATGCACAGCTCGCCCACTTCGCCCAAGGCCACCATCTGGCCGTCGTCGTTCTTGACGCAGGCATCGGTGGACGGAATCGGCAGGCCGATGGCGCCGTTGTATTCCTTCAGATCCAGCGGGTTGATGCAGGCCGCCGGCGAGGTTTCAGTCAGGCCGTAGGCTTCCACCAGAGTGACGCCGGTGACCTTCTTCCACTTCTCGGCCACGGCGCGTTGCACCGCCATGCCGCCGCCCAGTGCGAACTTGAGCGAGGAGAAATCCACGTCGGCAAAACCGTCGGTGTTGAGCAACCCGTTGAACAACGTGTTGACACCGGTGATGGCGGTGAAGCGGTTGTTCTTCAGCTCCTTGACGAAGCCCTTCATGTCACGCGGATTGGTGATCAGATAGTTGAGGCCGCCGAGCTTCATGAAGACCAGTCCGTTCGCCGTCAACGCGAAGATGTGGTACAGCGGCAGCGCGGTGATGATCACTTCTTCGCCGGCCTTTACGCCGGATGCGCCGATCCAGGCCGACGCCTGCTGCATGTTGGCGATCAGGTTGCGATGGGTGAGCATCGCGCCCTTGGCCACGCCGGTGGTGCCGCCGGTGTACTGCAGGAAGGCGATGTCGTCGTGGTCGATTTCCACCACCGGCAGCGTGTGGCGCTTGCCAATGCTCAGTGCTTCCTTGAAACGGGTCGCGTTGGGCAGGCGATAGTCCGGCACCATCTTCTTCACGTACTTCAGTACGAAGTTGACGATCGGGCCCTTGGGGAAGCCGAGCATGTCGCCCAGGCCGGTGGTGATGACCTGCTTGACCGGGGTGTCAGCAATGACCTGCTGCACGGTCTCACCGAAGTTGTCGACCACCACCAGCACGGCGACGTCCGCGTCCACCAGCTGATGCTTGAGTTCGCGTGCGGTGTACAGCGGGTTGACGTTCACCACCGTCAGGCCGGCGCGCAGGATGCCGAAGATGGCAATCGGGTACTGCAGGCAGTTGGGCATCATCACCGCAACGCGGTCGCCCTTCTTGAGTTGCAGCTCGCCCAGCAGGTAGGCGGCGAACTGGGTGACCAGCACGTCGGCTTCGCCGTAGGTGAGTACCTTGCCGAAGTTCGAGTAGGCGGGACGATCACGGAACTTGGCTACGGACGTGTCGAACACGGCGGCGACGGAGCGGAACTCGTTGACGTCGATTTCAGCCGGCACGCCAGCCGGGTAGCTCTGCAGCCAGGGACGTTCCTGATTCATCTTCCCCTCCAGGAAATGGATGTGATCTAGTGGCAATGCCCGGCATTCAGATGCCGGGATCATTGGCGCAGCATACCGTTCCGAATTGAAAAGGCGAAGGGATTAGATGATCCGAACAGTGCTCAACTGCATGCTTTGTGCGGTGATTGTGCTTTCCATGGCTGCCTGTGGGCGGGAACCGCCGGAGCAGCGGCTGCGGCTGACCGTTGCTGCAATGCAAGAGGCGGTGGAGAAGGGCAAGCCGAAAGACTTCATGGAACCGGTGGCCGATGACTTCGTTGGCAACGGCGGGCTGGACCGGGCCGGGCTGGAACGGCTGCTCAAGGGGCAATTGCTGCTCAGCCCGAACGTGACGGTGCAGACAGGCCCACTGTCAGTGGAGATGGGCGCAAACGATACGACAGCGACGGTGCGCTTCAGTATGTTGCTGGCCGGTGGCAGCGGACGCTTTGTTCCCGAGCGCGGCGACATGCAGGAGCTGGTCAGTGGTTGGCGCGAAGAAGAGGGCCAGTGGCGCCTGTATAGCGCGTCGTGGAAGCCGATGGGCGCGGACTGACCGTTCTCAATGCAACAACGGCGCGGACCGCAACAGGCTTGAATGCCCGCGCGACCCGCGCCGTTGTGGTGTTGCGTATATCAGTACAGAACGCGCGTGCGCAGGGTGCCCGGAATGGCCGCCAGTTCGTCGCGGATGGTGCCGGCCTGTTCTTCGCTGGCCGCCACGTCGATCACCACGTAGCCAACCTTGGGATCGGTGCGCAGGAACTGGCCATCGATGTTGAGGTTGTGGCGCGAGAAGATCTCATTGATCTTGGAGAGCACGCCCGGCACGTTGCTGTGGATGTGCAGCAGACGCGTGCTCTGCGCGTGCTCGGGCAGGGTCACTTCGGGGAAGTTGACCGCCGACAGGGTCGAGCCGTTATCGCTGTAACGCACCAACTTGGCGGCCACTTCGATGCCGATGTTGTCCTGCGCCTCCAATGTGGAGCCGCCGACGTGCGGGGTCAGGATGACGTTGTCGTGCGCGGTGAGCGGCGACTCGAACTTGTCGCCATTGCCCTTGGGCTCGACCGGGAATACGTCCACCGCCGCGCCGCCGATATGGCCCGAGCGCAGTGCCGCATCCAGTGCGTCGATATCAACCACGGTGCCGCGTGCGGCATTGATCAGGTGCGCGCCGGGCTTCATGCATGCCAGCTGGTCGGCACCGATCATCCATTGCGTGGACGGGGTTTCCGGCACGTGCAGGGTGACCACATCCGAACGCTGCAACAGGTCATCCAGGCTGATGGCCGGCTGTGCGTTGCCCAGCGACAGCTTGGTTTCGATGTCGTGGAAGATCACCTTCATGCCGAACGCTTCGGCCAACACACCGACCTGCGTACCGATGTGGCCATAGCCGATGATGCCCAGCGTCTTGCCGCGCACTTCGTGGCTGCCCGATGCCGACTTGGACCAGCCGCCGCGATGGCATTCGGCATTCTTCTGCGGCACGCCGCGGGTCAGCAGGATCGCCTCGGCGACGACCAGCTCGGCGACCGAGCGGGTGTTGGAATAGGGCGCGTTGAAGACCGGAATGCCAGCCAGCTCGGCGGCTTCAAGCTCCACCTGGTTGGTGCCGATGCAGAAGCAGCCCACGGCGATCAGCCGCTTGGCATGCGCCAGCACGTCGGCGCTCAGATGCGTGCGCGAGCGGATGCCGACGATGTGGGCTTCGGCGATGCGGGCTTTCAGCTCTTCTTCCGGCAGCGATTTGCTGTACAGCTCAATCTGCGAGTAACCCGCAGCACGGAAGGTGTCCACGGCGGTCTGGCTGACCCCCTCGAGCAACAAAACGCGGATGTCCTGCTTCGGAAACGAGGTTTTCTTGGGCGACATGTCGGGGGCGACGGCACTGGTGGGTTGGCCGGTCACTATGCCAGAAGCGGCGGCGGTTTGGTGCGCTGCGCAACGCGGCAAGGCATTGATGGCTAAAGGTTTCATCTGAATTCAGTTGCACGCTCGCCGTTGCCAGCATCGGTGGCTGGACGGCGCGCTGCGCGGCTGGCACGCTTGCCGGCTTTCGCGCCGCAGAAACACTTGCCATGACCGATCCGCGCCTGCACTCCCTGCAGCAAGCCTGCCCCAGCCTGCGTTTGAAGACCGATCCGTCCGACCTGGAACATTACGGCCGCGACTGGACCCGGCGTTGGACGCCAGCGCCGCTGGCGATTGCCTTGCCCGCCACGGTCGAGGAGGTGCAGGCGGTGGTGCGCTGGGCCAATGCGGAAGCGGTGGCGGTGGTGCCTTCGGGCGGCCGCACCGGTTTGTCCGGTGGCGCCGTGGCGGCCAACGGCGAGCTG
Source organism: Stenotrophomonas sp. (assembly GCF_050737575.1). Lineage (GTDB taxonomy): Bacteria > Pseudomonadota > Gammaproteobacteria > Xanthomonadales > Xanthomonadaceae > Stenotrophomonas. The sequence goes on along the minus strand of NZ_JBOHXW010000010.1, from coordinate 64,707 downwards.
GTGCTCAGCCTGGAACGCATGAACAAGGCGCTGGGCTTCGATGCGGTGGACCGCACGCTGACCGTGCAGGCCGGCATGCCGCTGGAAGCACTGCACAATGTGGCGCGGGAACACGGTTTGATTTACCCGGTGGATTTCGCCGCGCGCGGCTCGTGCTCGATCGGCGGCAACATCGCCACGAACGCGGGCGGCATCCGCGTGATTCGCTACGGCAACACGCGCGAGTGGGTGGCGGGGCTGAAAGTAGTGGCCGGCAACGGCGAGTTGCTGGAGCTCAACAAGGGCCTGATCAAAAACTCCAGCGGATATGACTTCCGCCAATTGATGATCGGTTCGGAAGGCACACTGGGCATCGTGGTCGAGGCGACGGTAAAGCTCACCGATCCGCCGCCGACCACCAACGTGATGCTGCTGGCGCTGCCGTCGTTCGAGGTGCTGATGCAGGTGTTCTCGACATTCCGCGAGAAGCTGCAGCTGGAGGCATTCGAGTTCTTCACCGACCGCGCGGTTCAGCACGTCACCGCGCATGGCGCGCAATACCCGTTCGACGAGATCCACCCGTATTACGTGGTCACCGAATACGCCTCCGCCGATGACGCGGGCGAAGCGGCGGCAATGGCGGCGTTTGAACACTGCATGGAGCAAGGCTGGGTGCTGGATGGCGTGATCAGCACCAGCGAGGCGCAGGCGCAGCAGCTGTGGCGTCTGCGCGAAGGCATCACCGAGGCGGTGGCACGTTACAAGCCGTACAAGAACGATGTGTCGGTGCGGATCTCGGCAATGCCGGCGTTCCTGGCTGAAACCCAGTCGCTGATCAATGGCGCGTATCCGCATTTTGACGTGGTCTGGTTTGGCCACATCGGCGACGGGAACCTGCACATCAATGTGCTTAAGCCGGACGACACGACCGATGCCGACTTCCTGAGCCAATGCGAGCAAGTCACCAAGCTGTTGGCGCAGGTGCTGCACCGTTTCCACGGCAGCATCTCGGCCGAGCACGGCATTGGCCTGGTCAAGAAGGCCTATCTGGCCAGCACCCGCAGTGATGCTGAAGTCGCGTTGATGCGCGGGGTCAAGCGTGTTTTTGATCCGAAGGGATTGATGAACCCGGGCAAGGTATTCGACCTGTAAAGCGACGCGGCAATGGATATGGAGTGCCGAGCCATGCTCGGCATGCGCCTCGGCGGTAATGCCTCGGCGAAGCACAGCGTCACCAAACAGCGGCTAGTTCGGCAATGCCTACCGCTTCTGCTGGCTGAATATGAGGCGCGCGCGGCGCGTATAAGGTTCGACCTGCGCGCCGGTCGCCGGTATTCTTTGCCATCTTTCCTTGCAGTGCGTCCCCCGATGAAAATTCGCTCGATCCTGTTCTGCGCCCTGGTTGCCCTGCCGATGTCGGTGTTCGCTTCCAGTTTTGCCGGTACGTCGGCCGGCTCGGCGACGGGTGCTTCGTCCAACAGTTCGGGTAGTTCGTCAGGTGATGACAAGGTGGTGCTGGAAGCGCGCGAAGACGCCGCCGGTTTCGTCGCCAGCAATGGCGCCATTCGCGGTGCCTGGCTGGAAGCAGCGCTGATCCACCTGCGCGAGAAGGATGTGGCTGCGCGCGATGCCAGCGACATGGAACTGGCCCGGAAGATCCTGGCGCTGTGACCGTGTGTTGCCGGCCGCCGCCCACGCGGTGGCTGGTATTGTTGTTGGCCCTGCTGGTAGCAGGGCCGCTGCATGCCGCACTCGTCATCAGCGTGCAGGAAGACGGGCTGACGCCTGCCGAGCAACAGGTCAGTCAGCGGCTGGTGGCCGACGTGCTCAATGAGCTTCCGGCGGCCGCGCGCGACCAACACGATCTGCAATTGCGCCTGCGCTGGCGCGACGACTTGCCCGCGCATGTGCAGGGCAGGGCGCGCGGAAACGAACTGGGCCTGGATCGTCGCTTGCTGACGCCGCTGCTTGCCGCTGCGAATGCGGCTGATCCCAGGCAGGCCGAAGCCGCCGCTTGGCAACCGGCACGCGCTGCGTTGATCCACGAACTGGCGCATGCACTGGATCGCTCGTCACATGGCGGCTGGTCGCAGCAGCCACGTTTTCTCGATCTGGCTGGCTGGCAGCAACGCCCGCTATGGCCCGGACGTGGCCGCAACAACTTTGCGCTGCGCAGCCCGGATCGTTACGAACTGCACAGCCCGGCAGAGTTTTTCGCGGTCAACCTTGAACATTATCTGCTGGACGGCGACTACCGTTGCCGGCGGCCGGCCTTGCATGCGTGGTTCGTGCAGCACTTGGGCGACGTTTCGGCGCTGACCGATGTAGCGTGCGCTTCGACCTTGCCGTTCATGCAGGCCGGCGAGCAGGACGGCCTGGCCGATCTGCTGGAACTGGATCCTGCGCGGATCTACGAAGTCGATTTCCTGCTGGCCGAAGGCAATGCGCAGTTGATGAGCCGCTGGGGCCACAGCATGTTGCGGCTGGTCATCTGCGCGCCGGGGCGTGCGCCGGGGCCGGCCTGTCGAATGGATCTGCAACATCACTTGGTGCTGTCGTTCCGCGCGTTTGTCGGTGATGTGCAGATATCCAGCTGGCGCGGATTGACCGGTTCCTACCCGTCGCGGTTGTTCGTGCTGCCGCTCAGTCGCGTGGTGGAGGAATACACGAGGGTCGAGCTGCGCGGGCTGTCATCCACGCCGCTGGCGCTGTCGCGGGCGGAGGTCGACCAGCTTCTGCTGCAGGCCGCGCGGCTGCACTGGAGCTACGACGGCCGCTATTTTTTCGTCAGCAACAACTGCGCGGTGGAGACGTGGAAGCTGCTGCACGAAGGCGTGCCGCGTCTGGATGCGGCATCGTTGTCGTCGATCACGCCGACGGGCTTGCTGCGGCGTCTGCGCGAGCAAGCGATTGCGTCGGTGGCGCCGGTAGATCGGCAGCAGGCCATTCGCAATGGGTACTACTTTGAATCGGCCGAAAGCCATTACGCGCTGGTGTTTGATGTCGCGCGCAAGGCGCTGCCCTTGCCGGTATCCAGCGTCGAAAGCTGGCTGGCGTTGCCGGCGACCGAGCGCCGGACGTGGATGGCGCAGGCCGATAATGAAGTGCTGGCAGCCATGCTGTTGCTGGAGCAGGCCGCATGGCGACGGCAGGAGCTGTTGGCGCGGGATGTCCTGAAACGGCGTTTGCTGTCGGCCAAGGGTGCGGATGACGCGCTTGAGCAGTTCAACGAATTGATGGCGCGCGCCGATGTACTGCTGGCACCCGGCAACCTGCCGGCGCCGGGCTACGGCATTCCCATCGCGCATGAACGCCTCACCTTGCAGGCGGACGTGGTCGCTGGATCCGAAAAGGCAGGGGTACAGTGGCAAGCGCTGCGGCAACAAGCCGTGGACGTGCTGCCCGCTGGCCAGCGGCTGCAGATGGCCGGCATAGAGGCCAACCTGGACTACCTGCGGGAACAGCTGCGTTTACGGTACGGTAGCGGGTCCGCATTGCCCGCGTTGTCGGCTGCGGATGACCTTGGGAACGCGGCTGGGCACGGGGCGAATGGCGACAAACCTCACTGATGAAGCATTGCTGCAGGACGTTCTGAAGCTGCGTTCCTACGCGATCGTGCGGCTGGACGCCGATGGCTGTGTGCGTGGTTGCAATGCCGGTGTTGAGGCGATCTTCGGCTACGCACCTGAAGCGTTGATTGGGCGGCACTTCTCGTGTCTTTTCAGCGAATCGGACGTGGAACGCGGGGTGGATCAGCAGGTGCTTTCGCAGGTTCTGGCCGGCGAATTCGAGCAGATGGGGCTGGCCATGGTGCGCAAGGACGACAGCCGCTTCCGTGCCAGCTTGATGCTGGAACGCATCCCCGGCGATGCAGCGATGAGCGTGGTGATGGTGGTTCGCGACATCACCGGCTTCTTCAATACCCAGAAGCGTGTCCGCGATGCACAGGAAATCACCTTGCGCGGGCAGCGCCTGGATGCGGTGGGCAAGCTGACGCTGGGGCTGTCGCACGACTTCAATAATCTGCTGTCGATCATCGGCAACAGCCTGGATATGTTGGTTGCGCGCCGCACCGGCGATGAGGCCGCACGGCGCATTCTGGACATCGCGTTGCGCGCGGTCGAACGCGGCACCCAGCTGACCCGGCAGATGCTGGCGTTCGGTGGCGGGCAGACCTTGGTGCCGCAGCTCAGCGAAGTGGGCGGGCTGCTGCACGCATCACGTGATCTCTATGGCCGCGTTTGCGGTGAAGGCGTCGCGCTGGAAATACGTGCCGATGCCGGCTTGCCGCAGATTACGGTGGACGTTGCGCAGTTCGAGGCGGCATTGCTCAACCTATTGAGCAACAGTCGCGATGCAATGAACGGCGTCGGCCGTGTGGTGGTGGAGGCGCGGCCGGAGGTTATGTGCTTGCCCGCGATGAGCGGCACGGATCGGCCATTCGTGTGCATCACCGTCGGTGACAGTGGCCCGGGCATCGGTGGGGACATTCGCGAAAACGTGTTCGAGCCGTTTTTCACCACCAAGGCGGTGGGCGATGGCAGCGGGCTTGGCTTGAGTCAGGTCTACGGTTTTGCCGCGCAGTCCGGTGGCGTGGCGACCATCGGCACCTCGCCGTTGGGCGGGGCTGCGGTGTCCATCTATTTGCCTGTGGTGGTTTGAGCGCGGCGCCAGTCGTCGAGCCGGCGAAGATTGCGGCTTAAGTCCAAGCCCGCACTTGCGGTGCGGCTGGCAGGATTGCATCGCCCGCGTCACGGCAAATGCTGCGCAAAAAAAAAAGCCCCTCCCGCCTTGTTGGGCGGAAGGGGCTTGATTCACGGCAATCAGTCGGCGCGGCCGCCGAACTCGCCCGTGGTGGTGTTCACCAGGATGCGCTCACCGTTGGTGATGTACTCCGGCACCATGATTTCCAGGCCGGTGCTGAGCTTGGCGGGCTTCGGTCGCTTGGTGGCGGTGCCGCCCTTCAGTTCCGGCGGGGTTTCCACCACTTCCAGGGTGACGTGCTGCGGCAGCTGGATCGCGACCGGCTGGTCGTCGATCACCTGCACGAAGATGCCGTTCAGGCCCTCGGTGATGTAGCCGGCGTCGTCGCCGATCACGTCCGCATCCAGCGTGTACGGGGTGTAGTCCTCGTCGTCCATGAACACGAAGGCGTCGCCGTCCATGTAGGAGAAGGTGGACTGGCGGCGCAGCAGCTCGACTTCCGGCAGGTTGTCATCCGCGTCGAAGCTGGCATCGAGCTTGTTGCCGCCCGGCACGCTGTACATGATGAAACGGAAGCGGACATTGCCGCCACGGCCCTGCGGCGAGCTGCGCTCGATGTCGCGGATCTGATAGACGCCGTTGTTGTACTCGACGACGTTGCCTTTCTTGATGTCGTTGGCTTTCATAAGTGCAGGAAATGGGGAATGGGGAACAGGGAATGGAGGATCACCAGCGGCCTCCACCCTGAGTACGGGGAACAAGGTTCAGGGAATGGTGGAGCGGAAGCGGGGCGTCATTCCCCATTCCCTGTTCCCCATTCCCCGCTCCATCGTCACTTCGGTGCCAGACGCACGGCACCGTCGAGGCGAATGGTCTCACCGTTGAGGTAGGTATTGCCAATGATGTGGCCGACCAGGCTGGCGAAGTCGGCCGGCTGGCCCAGACGCGACGGGAACGGGATGGAGGCGGCCAGCGATTCCTGCACGTTGGCCGGCATGCCATCGACCATCGGGGTCCAGAACACGCCCGGGGCGATGGTCAACACGCGGATGCCGAAACGGGACAGCTCGCGCGCCATCGGCAGGGTCATGCCAACCACGCCGCCCTTGGAGGCGGAGTAGGCGGCCTGGCCGATCTGGCCTTCATAGGCGGCCACCGAGGCGGTGTTGATGATCACGCCGCGCTCGCCGTCGGCGCTGGCCTCGTTGTGCTGCATCAGGTCGGCGGCGGCCTTGGCGACGTTGAAGCTGCCGACCAGGTTGACCATCACCGTGCCCTGGAAGTTGGCCAGTGGCATCGGCGCTTCACGGCCCAGCACGCGGCCGGCGCCGAGAATGCCGGCGCAGTTCATCACCACGTTCAGCCCGCCGAGGAATTCTTTTGCAGCGGCGAGGTTGGCGGCCACGCCGGCTTCGTCGGTGACATTGGTGGTGAAGTAGCGGGCATTGTCAGTGCCGAGTTCGGCGACCGCGGCGGCACCTTTCTCATCGTTGAGATCGAACAGGGCGACCTTGCCGCCATTGGCAACCAGGAACTGGGCAACACCCAGGCCGAGGCCGGAGACACCGCCGGTAATGACGGCGCGAACGGAGGACAGCTGCATTGGATCGACCCTGTGTGAAAGAGCCGCCGATTCTAGCTGATGCCGGCAATGCGAAAAGACACCGATCAGACCTGCGCAGACCGGCGTGGACGCTCAGCGCAGCTTGTGCACGAACTCGGCCGGCGACAGGCCGGGCGCGAACAGAAACCCCTGGCCGACCGGCACGCCCAACTGCAACAAGTACTGGCGCTGTGCTTCCGACTCAATGCCTTCGGCTACCAAGCCCAGCCCGAGGCTGCGGGCAATGCCGCTGACCGCCTCGCAGACGGCGACGTCGGAGCGGTTTTTCGGCACGCCACTGATGAACAGCTGGCTGAGTTTCAGGCCGTGGATGGGCAGGGTGCGCAGGTAGTTCAAGGCGCTGTAACCCTCGCCGAAATCGTCGATGGTCAGCATCACACCCATCTGCCGCAGCTCGGCGAAGGTGCGCAGGGTGGAAGGGGCATCTTCGATCAACACCCGCTCGGTGAATTCCAGCTCCAGTGCGGCGCCGGGCAGGCCGTATTCGTCCAGCACTTCGCGGACCTGCCGCGCCAGCCGGTCACCGCTGAACTGGCGATAGGATACATTGATCGCCACGCGGATCAGGCCCAGCCCGTCGTCCTGCCATTGACGGATCTGCTTGCAGGCCTGATGCAGCACCCATTCGCCGATGCGCACGATGTCGCCGGTGTTTTCGGCATGGCTGATGAAGATGTCCGGGCGCAGCTCGCCCAGCTGCCGGTTGCGCCAGCGGATCAGCGCCTCGCAGGCGATGATCTTGCCGCTTTGCAGGTCCACTTGCGGTTGGTACACCAAGCGGAATTCATTGCGTTCCAGCGCCTTGCGCAGGCGCCGTTCGATCTGCAGCCGGTCGTGTTGACGCTGCTCCATTTCCAGATTGAATTCCAACCAGCCATTGCGGCCGCGACGCTTGCATTCGTACATCGCAAGGTCAGCACTCTGGATCAGCTGCTGCGGGCGCAATCCGTGTTGCGGTGCGCGTGCGATGCCGATGCTGGTGGTCACCGAGAACTCGTCCTTGCCGAACGAAAATGACGGCGCAAACGCCTGCGTAATCGCTTCGGCCAACAACTCCGGGCGCTGCGGAAGATCGCGCGCATCGCAGGTCACCACGAATTCGTCGCCGCCAAAACGGGCCAGCAAACCCTCGGTGCCGACCGCATCACGAATGCGCCGGCTGGCTTCGATCAACAGCTGGTCGCCAGCGTTGTGACCAAGCACATCGTTGACGGTCTTGAAGCGGTCCAGGTCGATGTACAGCACCGCCACGCCGGCATGCGATGGATTGTTCAGGCGCATTTCGAGATCGGTCAGCGCCGCATCGCGATTCATGATGCCGGTGAGTGGATCGGTGCGTGCCTGGTTCTTCAGTGTCTCTTCGGCATGCTTGGGCTCGGTGATGTCCTGGAATGTGCCAGCGATGCGGGTGGAGGCGAGGTCGCCGGGTTCCACTTCACCAATCATGCGGATCCAGAAGCTGTGGCCGTTGGCGCGCTGGCCCTGCAGTTCCAACTCAAAGCCGTTGCGGTGCTCGGGTTCGTGTTCGATGGCGTCGCGTAGCAGTTGGCGTGATGAGGAGTTCAGGCAGAGCAACAATTGTTCCAGATCACTCGGCGCCTGCTCCTGGCCGAGGATGCGCTGCGCTTCGCCGGTGAGGTACAGGCATTGTTGGCCCCTGTCCCATTCCCAGCCGCCGATATGCGCCAGCGATTGCGCACGGTCAAACAGCGCGTGGTCGCGTTTGAGTTCGGTGATGTCGCTGAACAACGAAAACACGTGGTCGGGCAGGTCACAGTCCGACGAAAATACCGGCACCGTGGTGATCGAAATCCAGATCATGCGGCCGTGCGGACGGTGGTACAGACCGATGATGGTGCTGGGGATGATGCGGCCGTTGCGGAACGCCTTGGACACCGGCCATTGATCCAGGCCAAGGCGGCGGCCATGTTCGTCAACCGTGATCCATTCGTCGCCGGTCAGCGGCAGTCGCCCGGTCGCCATTCCGCTCATGTTGAAGATGCGGTGTGCGGCCGGGTTGGCCGAGACGATGCCAAGGTTGCGATCAAACAGCAGCACGCCCTTGTCGATGGATTCCAGCAGCAGGCGATAACGCGTTTCGGCCTGCCAGCGGCGGCTCAGGTCACGCGCAACCGCAACGATGCAGGGCTGGCCATCGTGCTCGAAGCCGGCCGAATGCACTTCCACCGGAAAGCGGCTGCCATCGCCGCGCATGTTGGTGACTTCGACCACGTAGGTCTCGCCGCGGTTGAGCGTTTCCCAGACCGGCTCCAGATGGTCGGCCGGCAGGTCGGGATTGAGCAGTTCGATCGGCTGGCCGACGATATCTTCGCGACTGCGGCCGTAGGCGTTGACCCCGGCAGTGTTGACGTCCAACACCACGCCAGAGGCGTTGAGAATGCTGACCGGGTCGGGCACCGCATCAAACAGGGCTTCGTAGCGGCGTTGCGCGGCCTGGCGTTCGCTCATGGCTTCGCGCAGCGCATCGCAGGCGGCTTGCAACACGCCTTGCAGCTTGTGCGGCAGCGGTTGGTGCAGGGCTTGTTCCAGTTCGGCCAACGCATTGACATGGGCAGCAGGATGCTCGCCTTGGTCGTGGACTATGCGCTGGCCGGTACCGCTCATGACACTGACAAAGCCTTTCCTGTCTTGCTGCCTGTTGGCCGGCCCAGCCGATCGGCGAGCCAGTTCCCCGTGGCGGCCAGTGCCGGCAGGTCGATGCCGGTGGCCAAGCCCATCCCCTGCAACATATAAACGACGTCCTCGCTGGCGACATTACCACTTGCACCGCGTGCGTAGGGGCAGCCGCCGGTGCCGGCCACGGCCGCGTCCACCACGCGCACGCCAAGCTCCAGACAGGCGGCGATATTGGCCAGTGCCTGACCGTAGGTGTCGTGGAAATGGACCGCCAGCGCGTCCATCGGAATCTCCGTCGCCACCGCCTGCAACATGGCCCTAGCCTTGAGCGGCGTGCCGACGCCGATGGTGTCGCCCAGCGATACCTCGTAGCAGCCCATGCGGTGCAGGCGCACCGCCACGCGCACCACATCGGCCAGCGGCACTTCGCCTTGATACGGGCAGCCAAGCACCGTGGAGACGTAGCCGCGCACCTTGATGCCATCGGCTTTGGCCCGGGCCAGGATCGGCTCGAAGCGCAGCAGCGATTCATCAATGCCGGCGTTGGTATTGGTGCGGTTGAATTGTTCCGAGGCCGCGGTGAACACCGCCACTTCCTGCGCGCCGACGGCGAGGGCGCGTTCGTAACCCTGCTCGTTCGGCACCAAGACCGGGTAACTGATGCCCGGGCGGCGCTGGATGCCGGCAAAGACCTCGGCGGCGTCGGCCAACTGCGGCACCCACTTCGGGCTGACGAAACTGGTCGCTTCAATACTGCGCAGGCCGGTGGCCGAGAGCCGGTCGATCAGCTCGATCTTGTCGGCGGTGCTGACCAGCTGTTTTTCATTCTGCAGACCATCGCGTGGGCCTACTTCAACGATGCGGACGAAGTCGTTCATGGTGTTCCAAGGCAAGGCGGGGAGGGCGACGGATTACTTCGTCGCCCAGGCAGGTGCGCGTTTTTCCAGGAAGGCCGATAGGCCTTCGCGGCCTTCGTCGGAGGCGCGTAGCGCGGCAATCAGGCCGGCGTTGGCCCGGTCAAGCCCGTCGCGGTCGCCGACGGCGGCGCAGACTTCGCGCACCAATACCTTGGCCGAACCGGCGGCGACCGGCGCCGCCTTGGCCAGCAGGTCGAGCTGGGTGCGCACCGCTGCATCCAGCGCATCGGCTGGCACCACCTGGTGGACCAGGCCGATGCGCTCGGCCGTGGCGGCATCGAAATGCTCGCCGGTGGCAAACCAGCGCCGAGCCTGGCGCGGGCCAATCGCGGCGATCACATACGGGGAGATGACCGCTGGCAGCAGCCCGAGGCGGCTTTCGGTCAGGCCGAAGCGCGCGCCTTCGGCGGCAATGGCGATATCGCAGCAGGCAATCAGGCCCACGCCGCCGCCGAATGCTGCGCCCTGCACACGGGCGATGGTCGGCTTGGGCAGTTCGTCGAGGGTGCGCATCAGTCGCGCGAGCGCCAGCGAATCGGTGCGGTTTTCGTCCTGGGTGGCGGTGGCCATGGCCCGCATCCACTGCAGATCGGCGCCCGCGGAGAAGGACGGGCCGTTGCCGGCAAGCACCACGGCGCGGACCGTAGAGTCAGCGCCCAGCGCCAGCAAGGCCTCGGTCAACGAGTGAATAAGTGCGGCATCGAATGCGTTGTGCAGTTCGGGCCGGTTCAAGTGCAGGGTCGCAATCGCGCCATCATGCTGCACGAGCAGTGCATCGCTCATCTGGGAAAGCCTGTGTATCGAGGAAATCCGGCGAATCATAGCGGTGCCGGGGTGGGACGCCATGACGCGGCGCGGCGATGCTAGAATTGATAACCATTCTTATTCATCACTTTCTACATAGGCGCCCATTCAGTGACGTTGTCAGATTTGCCGCTGCATGCCCCCGCTCGGGTGGAGGACGTGCAGGATATGCACCCCAATGACGCCATCGCCCGCAGGTTGCGGGAGTTGGGATTCGTGAACGGCGAAGAGGTTCGTGTGGTGGCCCGTGGGCCAGTCGGCGGCGAACCATTGCTGTGCCAAGTGGGTTTCACCCGCTTCGCGCTGCGCCGCAGTGAAGCCGTGCGCGTGCAGGTGCAGCGCAATGGAGTTGAGTCATGAGTGAGTCGATTGCACGCCTGGCCCTGGTCGGCAATCCCAACAGCGGCAAGACCGCGCTGTTCAATCAGCTGACCGGCAGCCGCCAGAAAGTCGCCAATTACACCGGCGTAACCGTCGAGCGCAAGGAAGGCCGCATGCGCGGGCCGTCCGGCCGTGAGTACGCCGTGCTGGATCTGCCGGGCGCCTACAGTCTGCAACCGGCAAGTCTGGACGAAGCCATCACCCGCGATCTGTGCCGGGGTTTCTACCCGGGCGAGGCCGCGCCGGATGCGCTGGTGTGCGTCATCGATGCCACCAACCTGCGTCTGCACCTGCGTTTCGCCCTGGAAGTGCGTGAGCTCGGCAAGCCGATGATCATCGCGTTGAACATGGTGGACGCTGCGCGTCGCCGTGGCATTGAAATCGACGTGCCGGCGCTGGAGAAGGCGCTGGGTGTGCCGGTGGTGGAAACCATCGCCGTGCGCCGCAACGGTGCCAAGGCGCTGGTGGAGCGCATCGACGCGCTGGTGCCACAGCTGGCATCAACGCCGGTACATGCCCCGGTCGCCGGTGAAGACCTGCACGTGCAGGTGCGTGACATTCTTGCCACTGCCGTGCAGATGCCGACCCGCACCGCGAAGATCGACGACGCATTGGACCGCTGGTTGCTGCACCCGGTGTTCGGGTTGCTGACGCTGGCGGTGGTGATGTTCCTGATCTTCCAGGCCGTGTACGCCTGGGCCACACCGCTGATGGACGGCATCGAGGCGGCCTTTGCCTGGCTCGGGCCGGTGGTGGCCGAAACCCTGCCGGAAGGCCCGCTGAGCAGCCTGCTGGTGGACGGCATCATCGCCGGTGTCGGTGGCGTGCTGGTGTTCCTGCCGCAGATCCTGATCCTGTTCGCCTTCATCCTCGCGTTGGAAGAATCCGGCTATCTGCCGCGTGCGGCGTTCCTGCTGGACCGCATGATGGCGGCGGCCGGTTTGTCCGGGCGGTCCTTCATCCCGCTGCTGTCCAGCTTCGCCTGCGCGGTGCCGGGCATCATGTCCACGCGCTCCATCCAGGACCCGCGTGACCGCTTGGCCACGATTCTGGTGGCGCCGCTGATGACCTGCTCGGCACGTCTCCCGGTGTATGCGCTGCTGATTGGTGCGTTCATTCCCGCCAAGACGGTGTGGGGCATGTTCAACCAGCAAGGGCTGGTGTTGTTTGGCCTGTACCTGGCCGGCATTCTGAGCGCGCTGGTGATGTCGTGGACGATGAAGAAGTTCCGTCGCGACAAGAGCGAGCACCCGCTGATGCTGGAACTGCCGTCGTACCGTTTGCCGCATCCGCGTGACCTGGCGGTGGGCTTGTACGAGCGCGCGATGATCTTCCTCAAGCGCGTTGGCGGCATCATTCTGGCGCTGACCATCCTGTTGTGGTTCCTGCTGTCGTTCCCGGGCGCACCGGAGAACGCGACGATGCCGGCCATCGATTACAGCTACGCCGGCCAGCTTGGCCACTGGATGGCGGTGATCTTCGCGCCGTTGGGCTTCAACTGGCAGATATGTATTGCGCTGATCCCCGGCATGGGCGCGCGCGAAGTGGCGGTGTCCTCGCTGGCCACCATCTACGCACTCTCTGCCGCCGACGATGACGCGGCGATCCAGGCGCTGACGCCGGTGATCAGCGATGGCTGGACGCTGGCGACGGGCTTGTCGCTGATGGTGTGGTTCATCTACGCACCGATGTGCATTTCCACGCTGGCCACCATCAAGCGCGAGACCAACTCGTGGAAGCAGATGGCCTTCGCCACCGTTTACCTGTTCGGTGCGGCGTATCTGGCCGCATTGGTCACCTACCAGGTGGCCGTGGCGATGGGTGCGGGCTGATGGATGCCGGCTTGCTGCTTCAATACCTGTTGATTGCGCTGGCCGTGGTGGTCAGCGTGTGGGTGGTGCTGAAGAAGCAGTTCCCGGGCGTCGTGCGGCGTGTACGCGGCGCGTTGGCGTTGTGGCTGGTCAAGCCGCAGCGCTCGCCGCGTCTGCAAGCATGGGGGCGGAAGTTGGCGCCCGCGCCTTCCAGCGGCGGTGGTGCCTGCGGTGGCTGTGACAGCTGCGGGCCCAGTGAGCCGAAGCAGCATTGAGCAAAAAAAACGCCGGCGTTGCCGGCGTTTTTTTTGTCTGTACTGGCAGCGCTCAGTCGCGGACCAGTCCGCCGTCGACAATCAGGTTCTGCCCGGTCACCGCGTGCGACCGCGGAGAGGCGAAGAACAATGTGGCAACAGCGAGCGGCTCCGGCGTCGATGAACTTCGCGCACAAAACGACGCCTCAGCGCCTTTGTCGGCAATGGTGATGAGGGCAAGTTGCTGGGCGAGCCGCGTCACGAATCTCCAGAACGTAAACGTCGATCGGCAAGACCAGCAGCGATGCGAGCTGTCACCGCAAAGCCGTTTCCGCTGAAACGCCTCTTGTGTCCTGCCGTGCTTGAACGTAGCTTGCCCGGCATGAACAACACTCCGATTCGTTTGCTGATCCATGGTGCTTCCGGTCGCATGGGCCAAGCCTTGCTGCGTCTGGCAGCAGAAGACGCCGCATTGCAGGTCGCCGCCGCCGTGGTGCGCAAGCCGCCGATACAGCGTGTGATCGACGGCATTCCGCATTTCGCCGTCAGTGAACTGGCCGGCGCGCCGCCGTTTGATGTCGCCATCGACTTCAGCCTGCCGGAAGGGTTTGATCCGATCCTGGCGCTGTGCGTGGCGCGCGGCGTGGGATTCGTCTCAGGCACCACCGGCATCAGCGATGCGCAGCAGGCGGCGTTGTCGGCGGCAGCGCAGCGCATTCCGCTGGTCTGGGCGACCAACTTCAGCTTGGGCGTAGCAGTGCTGGCCGAACTGGTCGAGCGTGCCGCCGTGGCGTTGCCGGGTTGGGACTGCGACATTGTCGAGTCGCACCACGTCCATAAGAAGGACGCGCCGTCGGGCACTGCCATTACTTTGGGCGAGTCGGCCGAGCAGGGCGGGGCACGGCCGCGTTACGCCAGCCTGCGTGCCGGCGACATCATTGGCGAGCATTTCGTTCAGTTCACCGGGCTGGGTGAGCGGGTGGAGTTGGTGCATCGGGCAACCAACCGGGACATCTTTGCCCGTGGCGCGCTGCATGTGGCCGGCCAGCTGGCGGCACGGGCGCCGGGTAACTACCGGGTGCGTGATCTGGTCGGCAAGGCGGGCTGATTCAAGACGAATCTGAATGCGCGGGCTGGCCTTTGTCAGCCCAGTGCAATGAATGCGTAATTCAGTGATCACAGGGCGCTGGCGTTGGCGCCCCCCATACCAGTACAATTCTCGCTCGCCGAAACACGTCAGCCGGACCGGTTCCCAGACCGCCGTCCGCGCTTTTTTGCAACCGGTTTTTGACCGTGGACGCAGGCGTGGCTTCGGAGTCCCCCGGTAGCCAAAGTGAGATTCCCGTGACCCAAGCCGCAATTCTCGTGCTCGAAGACGGCACCGTATTCGAGGGCGAATCCGTAGGCGCGCCCGGCCTGTCCGTGGGTGAGGTGGTGTTCAACACCGCCATGACCGGTTATCAGGAGATGCTGACCGATCCGTCCTACGCTCGGCAGATGATCACCCTGACGTATCCGCATATCGGCAACACCGGCATGAACGACCAGGATGACGAAGCCGCCAAGGTGTGGGCTTCGGGCCTGATCGTGCGCGATGTGCCGCGCCGTCCGAGCAGCTGGCGCAACCAGGTGTCGCTGCAGGATTGGTTGATCCAGCGCGGCGTGGTCGCCATCTCCGGTATCGATACCCGCAAGTTGACCCGCATCCTGCGTGAGCGCGGCGCCCAGAACGGTGCGCTGATGGCTGGCGACATCGATGTCGAAAAGGCATTGGAAGCCGCCCGCAAGTTCCCGGGCCTGAAGGGCATGGACCTGGCCAAGGTGGTCAGCACGGACAAGTCCTACGGTTGGGCCGATGGCCAGTTGGACCTGGACAGCAACGAATTCGTGCGCGCCGAACCGAAGTTCAAGGTTGTGGCCTACGACTTCGGCGTGAAGACCAACATCCTGCGCATGCTCGCCGAACGCGGTTGCGAGCTGACCGTGGTGCCGGCGCAGACGCCTGCGGCCGAGGTGCTGGCGATGAATCCGGACGGTGTGTTCCTGTCCAACGGCCCGGGTGATCCGGAACCGTGCGATTACGCCATTGCTGCGATCAAGGAATTCGTGGCCAAGAAGGTGCCGACCTTCGGTATCTGCCTGGGCCACCAGCTGCTGGGTCTGGCCTCGGGCGCGCGCACCATGAAGATGGGCCACGGCCACCACGGCGCAAACCATCCGGTGCAGGACATCGACAGCGGCCGGGTGATGATCACCTCGCAGAACCACGGCTTCGCCATCGACGAAAGCACGCTGCCGGGCAACATCCGCGTCACCCATCGTTCGCTGTTCGACCAGACCATCCAGGGCGTCGAGCTGACTGACGCACCGGCGTTCTCGTTCCAGGGTCACCCGGAAGCATCGCCTGGTCCGCACGACGTGGCGCCGCTGTTTGACCGCTTCATCACGATGATGGAAGGGGCCAAGGCCTGATGCGCGGCATCGCGCTGCTGGCGGGTTTGTTGTTGGCGGGTGCTGCTTCGGCGGCACCTGCGGACCGCGCCGATGTCGGCCAGATCATGCAGCAGTTGGGCATGGGTGCGCTGGGCACGGATTCGGCAGCGGGTTTGATTGCGAACTTCCCTGCGTTGCAGACGCAGGATGTGGCAGGCAAAGCGTGCGCGACAAAGCAGGTTTCGGCATTGCTGGACGTGCAGTTCCAGCAGGGCGTGGTGGACAGCATGGGCACCGAAGGCAGCCAGCTGATCAAGGAATGGAAGCAATTCTTGGCCACGGAATCGGGCAGCGACATGGCGCGTACGTTCCAGGTCACGGCAGTGGCTATCGCCAGCGGCGATGCCGAATTTGATGCCGGGCTGGACGAAGACAGGAAGGCCGAAATTTCGCGCTTCATGGCGACCCCGGCGTTCCTGCGATTCATTGATGGGTTTGGCAGCGAGAACCAATTGCCTGAAGACATCGGCCAGCAACTGGTTGATGTGCTGCAGCGCGAATGCAACATCGCGCTGAACCCGGAACAGATTTCCTGATCGACAGCGTGCGATCACTTCCCCCAGACACGCTGTACTGACTTAGAGAAGACAATGCCAAAGCGCTCTGACCTCAAGACCATCCTCATCATCGGCGCGGGCCCGATCGTCATCGGCCAGGCCTGTGAGTTCGATTACTCCGGCGCGCAGGCATGCAAGGCGCTACGTGACGAGGGCTACCGCGTGGTGCTGGTCAACTCGAACCCGGCCACCATCATGACCGACCCGGAGATGGCTGACGCCGTCTACATCGAGCCGATCAACTGGCAGACCGTCGAGAAGATCATCGCCAAGGAGCGCCCGGACGCGCTGCTGCCGACCATGGGTGGCCAGACCGCGCTGAACTGCGCGCTGGACCTGGCCGACAACGGCGTGCTGGAGAAGTACAACGTCGAGCTGATCGGCGCCAAGCGCGAAGCCATCCGCATGGCCGAAGACCGCGAGCTGTTCCGCGTGGCGATGGGCGAGATCGGTCTGGAATGCCCGACCGCAGCCGTCGCGCATACGCTGGAAGAAGCGCTGGAAATCCAGACCCGCGTGGGCTACCCGACCATCATCCGTCCGTCCTTCACCCTGGGCGGCAGCGGTGGCGGCATTGCCTACAACCGCGAAGAGCTGATCGAAATTGTTGGCCGCGGCCTTGAACTGTCACCGACCAGTGAAGTGCTGGTGGAAGAGTCGGTGCTGGGCTGGAAGGAATTTGAGATGGAAGTAGTCCGCGACACCGCGGACAACTGCATCATCGTCTGCTCCATCGAAAATCTCGATCCGATGGGCGTGCACACCGGTGACTCGATCACCGTGGCGCCGGCCCAGACGCTGACCGACAAGGAATACCAGCGCCTGCGCGATGCCTCCATCGCCGTGCTGCGCAAGATCGGTGTGGATACCGGCGGCTCGAACGTGCAGTTCGGCATCAGCCCGACCACCGGCCGCGTGGTGGTGATCGAAATGAACCCGCGCGTGTCGCGTTCCTCGGCGCTGGCTTCCAAGGCCACCGGCTTCCCGATTGCCAAGGTCGCTGCCAAGCTGGCCGTGGGTTACACGCTGGACGAATTGAAGAACGAAATCACCGGTGGCCTGACCCCGGCGTCGTTCGAGCCGTCCATCGATTACGTCGTCACCAAGATTCCGCGCTTTGCCTTTGAGAAGTTCCCGGCCGCCGATGCGCGCCTGACCACCCAGATGAAGTCGGTGGGCGAAGTGATGGCCATGGGCCGCACCTTCAAGGAATCGCTGCAGAAGGCGCTGCGTGGCCTGGAAACCGGCAAGATCGGCCTGGACCCGACCGGCCTGGATCTGAGCAACGAAGACGACATCGCCACCATGAAGCGCGAGCTCAAGGCCCCGGGCCCGGAGCGTCTGTTCTTCGTTGGTGATGCATTCCGCAGCGGCCTGAGCGTCGAGGATATCTTTGGCCTGTCGCATATCGACCCGTGGTTCCTCGACCAGATCGAAGAAATCATTGCCGATGAAGCCCAGGTGCATGCCGAAGGTATCGACGCACTTGACGCGGCGCGCCTGCGCTCGCTCAAGCGTGCAGGCTTCTCCGATGCACGTCTGGCACAGCTGACCGGCACCAATGAAGCGGCCATCCGTGCGCTGCGTCGCGCTCACAAGGTGCGCCCGGTGTACAAGCGCGTGGACTCCTGCGCGGCTGAGTTCTCCACCAGCACCGCGTACCTGTACTCGACCTACGAGGACGAGTGCGAGGCCAACCCGACCAACCGCGACAAGATCATGATTCTGGGCGGTGGCCCGAACCGCATTGGTCAGGGCATCGAGTTCGACTACTGCTGCGTGCATGCCGCGCTCGCCCTGCGCGAGGACGGCTATGAAACCATCATGGTCAACTGCAACCCGGAAACCGTCTCCACCGATTACGACACCTCCGACCGCCTGTACTTCGAGCCGCTGACGCTGGAAGACGTGCTGGAAATCGTCGAACTGGAACAGCCGAAGGGCGTGATCGTGCAGTACGGCGGTCAGACCCCGCTGAAGCTGGCGCGTGCACTGGAAGCCAATGGCGTACCGGTGATCGGCACCTCGCCGGACTCCATCGATCTGGCCGAAGACCGCGAGCGTTTCCAGCAGCTGGTCGACAAGCTGGGCCTGAAGCAGCCGCCGAACCGCATCGCCCGCAACGATCAGGAAGCGCTGCTGCTGGCGCGCGAAATCGGCTACCCGCTGGTGGTGCGCCCGAGCTACGTGCTGGGCGGTCGCGCGATGGAAATCGTGTACGGCGAGTCCGACCTGGCGCGCTATGTGCGTGACGCGGTCAAGGTCTCCAATGATTCGCCGGTGTTGCTGGATCACTTCCTCGACGCCGCGGTTGAAGCCGACGTGGACATCATCTGCGACAAGGACGGCAACGTGCTGATCGGCGGCGTGATGGAGCACATCGAAGAAGCCGGCGTGCATTCGGGCGATTCGTCCTGCTCGCTGCCGCCGTACTCGCTGTCGCAGGCCACGCAGGATGAACTGCGTCGCCAGGTGCGTGAGTTGGCCAAGGGCTTGAACGTGGTCGGTTTGATGAACACCCAGTTCGCGATCCAGCCCGATGCCGACGGCAACGACGTGATCTTCCTGCTGGAAGTGAACCCGCGTGCCTCGCGCACCGTACCGTTCGTGTCCAAGGCCACCGGCGTGCCGCTGGCCAAGATCGCAGCGCGCTGCATGGCCGGCATGACGCTGGCCGAGCAGGGCGTCACCAAGGAAGTCGTGCCGGGCTATTACTCGGTGAAGGAAGCGATCTTCCCGTTCGCCAAGTTCCAGGGCGTGGATCCGATCCTCGGGCCGGAGATGCGCTCCACCGGTGAAGTCATGGGCGTTGGCCGCAGCTTCAGTGCCGCGTTTGCGCGTGCGCAGGAAGCAGGCAGCATCAAGATCCCGCCGCTGGGCAAGGCGTTCATCTCGGTGCGTGATGCGGACAAGCAGCGCGTGATGCCGGCGGTGCAGGGGCTGGTCGAGCGTGGTTACTCGCTGGTCGCCACGCGCGGTACCGCAGCATGGCTGCAGCAGCAGGGCTACACCTGCGAAGTGGTCAACAAGGTGGTCGAAGGCCGCCCGCACATCGTGGACCGCATCAAGAACGGCGAGATTGTGTACATCGTCAACACGACCGAAGGCCGTGCTGCGATCAACGATTCGTTCTCGATCCGTCGTGAAGCGCTGCAGCACCGCGTCACGTACTCGACCACGGTGGCTGGCGCCAAGGCGCTGGTGCAGTCGCTGGAATTCCGTGGCACCGGCCCTGTCTTGTCGCTGCAGGAACTGCATAAGGAGTTGAATGCATGAGAGCTCCCATCACGATGAAGGGCGCCAAGCGCCTGCGTGAAGAACTCGACCATTTGAAGTCGGAAAAGCGCCCGAAGGTCATCGCCGCCATCGCAGAAGCACGCGAGCACGGCGACCTGAAGGAAAACGCTGAATACCACGCCGCGCGCGAAGAGCAGGGCTTCATCGAAGGCCGCATCAAGCAGCTGGAAGGTGAGTTGTCGCACGCTGAAGTCATCGACATCAGCA
Organism: Stenotrophomonas sp.; assembly: GCF_050737575.1. Classification (GTDB taxonomy): domain Bacteria; phylum Pseudomonadota; class Gammaproteobacteria; order Xanthomonadales; family Xanthomonadaceae; genus Stenotrophomonas. The sequence goes on along the minus strand of NZ_JBOHXW010000010.1, from coordinate 45,042 downwards.
AGCTCAATGCCGGCAGTAAAGTGGTGTTTGGTGCCACGGTGACGCTGGCCGACGTGGAAAGCGACGAAGAGAAGCGTTACCAGATCGTTGGTGACCTGGAAGCGGACATCAAGCTGGGCTTGATCGCCATTTCCTCGCCGGTGGCGCGCGCAATGATCGGCAAGAATGAGGGCGATTCCATCGTCATCGACGCGCCGGCCGGTCAGCGCGAATACGAAATCGTCAGCGTCGAATACCTCGACTGACGATGGCAAAGGCCACGCTGCTGCTGCCTGCGCGCAGCCGGTTCCCGGCGGGCGCTTTGCCGGCACGGGTGGCCACCGCGCTGGGGCGAGCCGAACACGGGCTCGCCGATGCCGGTGAGTCGGCGCAGCTGCGTCGGCATTTCACCATTGAACCAGCAAGTTGGTCGGCGGCTGCACTCAGCCGCCACGCCGATGCCGGCGATGCCGATGGCGGCCTGTGGCTGCGTGCGGACCCGGCCAACATCGTGCCCGACATGCAGGGCGCGCGGATGATGGCTTCGGCTGAGACGTTGCGCCTGGAGCAGGCCGACGTGGACGCGTTGTTGCCTGAATTGCAGACGCTGTTCGCCGGTTTCGGTTATCAACTGGACGCACCGACGCCTTCGCGCTGGTATCTGCGGTTGCCCGAGGCAACCCCACTGCCGGTGTTCGTCGAGCCCGAAGTCGCGCTGGGTGATGATCTGTTCGAGCATCTGCCGACCGGCGATAACGGCCGCCAATGGCGCGGTTTGATGACCGAGGCGCAGGTGGTGTTGCATCAGCATCCCTGGAACGCGCAGCGTGTTGCCGACGGCAAGCGCGCGGTCAATTCACTGTGGTTTTGGGGCGCGGGCACATTGCCGGCGTCGGTGCGCACCGTGCATGCGCAGGTGCGTAGCCGTGATGCCTTGCTGCAAGGTCTGGCGAAGATGGCCGGTGTGCGCATCGGCGGCGAGCAGACGGTGGATGCCCTGGTGGATCTGCGCCAATTGCGTTCGCTCGAACAACTCATCCGTGACGCGATCACGCCGCTGCTGGATGCCATCGCACGCGGCGAACTGGAAGAGCTGCGCCTGGATTTCGAGGACGGCGTGCACTACCGGATTCACCGTGGCCAACGTTGGCGTTTCTGGAAGAAGCCGTTGACGGCATTGGCCGATGGTTGAGTCGCTGAAAATCGTTCGTCGCGATGTACTCGACGACGGTCAATGGGGCGAGGAGATGTTGCCGTTGCTGCAGCGTATTTATGCTGCGCGCGGCGCGTTGTCGCCAGAGCAGGCGCAGCCGCGCTTGGCACAGTTGCATGCGCCGGAATTGCTCGGCGGCATGCAGTCCGCGGTCGCACTGCTGGCTGCGGCCATCGCTGCAGACAAACGCATTTTGATCGTCGGCGATTTCGACTGCGATGGCGCTACCGCATGTGCGGTTGGCGTGCGTGGATTACGCATGCTGGGTGCGCGCGATGTGGTGCACGCCGTGCCCAATCGCATGTTGCACGGCTACGGTTTGTCGCCGACGTTGGTCGAAGAACTGGCAGCACTCAAGCCGGATCTGCTGGTGACCGTGGACCACGGCATCGCCTGCCACGCCGGCGTCAACGCAGCCAAGGCGCTGGGGTGGCAGGTGTTGGTTACCGATCACCATCTTCCCGGCGAACGACTGCCGCCGGCCGATGCCATCGTCGATCCGAACGTGGATGGCGATGCGTTTCCAAGCAAGGCGCTGGCCGGCGTGGGCGTCATCTTCTACGTGTTGATGGCGCTGCGCCGCCATCTACGGGAGCAGGGTGTCTTTGCCGAGCAGCCCGAGCCGGATCTGCTGACGCTGCTGGATCTGGTTGCCGTGGGGACGGTGGCCGATCTGGTGGCGCTGGACGAAAACAATCGCGCGCTCGTGTCGGCAGGGCTGCGTCGGCTGCGCTCGGGCAAGGGCTGCGTCGGCCTGCGTGCATTGATCGAAGCCAGCGGCCGCGATGTGCGGCGCTTGAGCGCAAGCGACATCGGCTTCGCATTGGGGCCGCGTTTGAACGCGGCGGGGCGGCTGGAGGACATGGCGCTCGGCATTGAGCTGCTGTTGACTGAAGACGCCACGCAAGCGCGCGAGATTGCCGCGCTGCTGGAAGAGATCAACAGCGAGCGCCGCGCGGTGCAGCAGCTCATGACCGACGACGCGGAGCTGGCGGTCTCGCGTGTACTGATTGACGACGACGGGCAGCGCCCGGTCGCCGCGTGCCTGTTCGACGAACAATGGCATCCCGGCGTGGTCGGCTTGGTCGCCTCGAAGATGAAAGATCGCCTGCACCGGCCGGTGATTGCCTTTGCGCCAGCAGAACCAGGTGGCGCGTCGCTGCGCGGATCTGCGCGTTCGATTCCCGGTTTCCACATTCGTGACGCGTTGGCGGCGGTCAATGCTACGCATCCGGGCTTGATCGAGAAGTTTGGTGGTCACGCGATGGCAGCCGGATTGAGTTTGCCGTTGGCGCAGTTGGAGGCATTCAAGGTGGCGTTTCAGTCGCAGGTAGTGGCATCGATGGAGCCGGCGTTGCTGCAGCAGCAATTGCTCAGTGATGGCGAGCTGTCCGGTGCGGAGCTGGATTTCCAGCATGCCGAAGCGTTGCGTCTGGCCGGTCCGTGGGGACAGGGCTTCGCCGAGCCGCTGTTCGATGGCGCGTTTGAAGTCGTGGAATGGCGCGTACTCAAAGAGCGTCATCTGAAGTTGGTGCTGCGCCAAGCCGGCACCACAGCACGCATCAATGCGATTCATTTCAGCGGCTGGAAGGGTAACGCGCCGGGCCAGCACGTCCATATCGCGTATCGCTTGGTCAGTGACGACTATCGCGGCGGTCAGGCGATTCAATTGATCGTCGAGCACCTCGACCCGGCCTGAGCCGCGTCGCCGGTAACGTTCAACACAGCAAGCCAGGCCAGAGCGGCGCTCAACGCTGGGCGCAGTTGTGCGTGCGCGTCCACTTGAGCGCGGTACATAGCGTTTGCGCACGCAGGTACAAGGTGCGAGGCACAGCGTCCAACCGTCCGCGAACTGCGCGGATACAGTTCGCCAATTCATCAATATGACTCCGCAGTATCCCGGCGGATAGGTGAGTCATTTCGGCGCTTTCGATGATTTTCATGCGCATCGCAGCGTTGGCGCAGATGGCGCACCTACCATTCGGCCGGTGCGGTGTTGGGGGTTCCGTCAGGGATGCCAAGGGCGCACATCAATGGGGTTTTTGAAGGGGGTTTGCGGCCTGTGCGGCTGCAAGCGATGACGCAGCGCATGTGGCTGTATCGGGATCACCGCGAAAGCGGCCCGGCGGTCCATCGCGGGATGGTGCGGCCGCTTCCCGAAGACCTTGACCTAGTGCAGTTCAATCGAGAGAAAGCCGCTATGCAGAACAAGCATGAACGTATTGCTCGTTGTCTTGGGGTTGCGTTGATTTTCGCGGGAGTGTCCGTGGTTTCCAGTGCGTCGGCGCAGGGCCAGACGGCCGAGGTGCCGGACCACGCGGCGTTGATCGGCGTGCCGATGACCGCCAAGCAGGTGCAGGAGGCACGCACGCGCCGCAGTAGCGCATTGGACGTGCAGCGCAGGGTGCAGGCCGCGGGTATTGCCCGCACACCGGAACAGCAGCGTGCATCGCTGGGTATCAATCGCGAGTTGGACAAGCTGCCCGAGACCCAGGAGCTGGCGTTGCGTCAGTCATTCAAGGGGCCCGGTGATTCGACCATAACCCTGATCTCCCGACAGGAGCTGGAGCCAATGTATGCCGTTCCCAAGCGAGGCGGCGGCATCAGCGCTTCGCATGGCACTGCTGACGACATCACTTACTGATCGGGGATTAGGGATGAACAAGACGCTTCTAGCGGTCTGTGTGGCCGCATCGTTGTGTGCCGGTGTGTCGGTGGCCAATGCACAGGCCAAGATCACGCTGGTGAATCTAGATACAGCGGGTGTGGGACTGAACGATAAAACACCTGCGCAACCGGTAGGGACCAACCCCGGCACGACGCTGGGGCAGCAGCGCATGATTGCCTACCAGTACGCGATGGATCTCTGGGGTGCATTGCTGAGTAGCGAAACGGAAATTCGCGTGACTGCTTCCTTCGCGCCATTGGAATGCACCCCGGGCCGTATTGTGCTGGGACAGGCCGGAGCCATCAGTCGCGTCACTGCTCGCCAGCTTTCGCCGGACGGGGCAACGGATTACACCTATCCGGTGGCCTTGGGCAACGCATTGGCCAAGCAGGATTTCACCCCTGCCAGGAACCATATCCTCACCAACTTCAGCTCCGCGCTTGATCAGCCGGCATGCCAGGCAATTGGAGGTGGCGGCTGGTACTACGGGCTGGGCGGCAATGCTGCAAATCTGAAGGGAGGTTCCAATTTTTTGAATGTGATCATGCATGAGATTGGCCATGGCCTTGGCATCTCCGGAAACTCGCAGCTTTTCCTTGGACTGATCCCTTCGCGCGCTTCCAGGAGCGCTTGGGACGGCATGGCGTGGTCAAACACGCATTCGATGAGTTTCAACGAGTTCGGCGATTTCAATGATGCGCGTATGGGCATTGCACTCACCACTCCCGGACAGACCGGATGGACGGGCGTACGCGCCAGTGGCACCGCTGCGTTGTTGGCTGACAACCGGCAGGTACTCAAAGTGAGCGCGCCAGTGCCGGCCAATCACGACTTCAGTCCGGCTGCCTTTGGCGGTGCCGATCTGTCGGTGTTCACCAGCAATCAGATCGTTCTGTTGAATGATGTGGTTACTGCAGGCGCTGCGGCTACGCACTTCGGTTGCGACGGTGATAGCGGCCAGCCGCTGATTGCAAATGGTTCAGCGTTGGCCGGGAAAATCGCCTTGATCGACCGTGGCGGTTGTGAGTTCGGGCGCAAGGCGCTCAATGCGCAAAAGCAGGGCGCGGTGGCGGTGATTCTGGCCAACAACGTGTCCGATCTCTTGGCTGCCAGCGCCGGAGCGGTAGGCGGCCAGGTCACCATCCCGGTAATCGGCGTCTCCCAGGCCAGCGGCGCAGCGTTGCGTGGCCAGGCGGAGGTGATTGCTGCGGGTGTTGCCGCCGACCCTGATCGGTTCTTCGGCTTGGACAGCAACAAGCGCATGCGCCTGTATACGCCAGCGGCCTACGCCGGCGGTTCCACGTTCTCGCACGTGGATACCGACATGTCGCCCAATGCGTTGATGGAACCTGCCGAAACCAGCACGCTGCGTGCTGATGTGACGGTCGATGTGGCGCTGGATATGTTCGAGGACCTGGGCTGGCCGACCAACCGCAATGGCACGGCCAAGATTGCTGGCTGCGACACCACGGTGCCGGTCTACCGCGATACGTTCATTCCCGGCGCAAACCTGATCGCGCACAACAACATGTGCCGGAACAGCTCCGGTGGCAGTCGCAGCAAGCAGTTGCGCTGCATGAATGACCAGATTGCATCACTGCATCAACAGTCGCTGATTACCTCGGCGGAAATGATGAAGGCAAGGCAATGCGTGGCAAAGCTCTGACGCAGAGCGGGTAAGAGGTCGCTGCCTCATCACCGTGGTGAGGTGGCGATTTTCCATGGATACGTTGATTGTCGATTCCCAATCGAGCGCAAATCGGCGAACAGTCGCGAGCTGTTCGATTTCACGGCGTGTCGTCTGGCTGGTATCTGGGGCAAGTGAATCCGGTGGCGTTATTCCCTAGAATGCAGGCGCATTGACGCACGCTGTTCTTCCGGAGTCCGTAACGTGTTCGCCCGTTGTCCCACAAGGTTGTCGCTGAGCACGCACTTGCGTTCTGCCGGTTGGGGCGCGCTTGCCCGGCAGGAAGGGCTGCTTCCATGACCGATAAGCCAGCGAACGCGGCAAGCAGTGACACCGACCTCCACTGGATGCACCACGCCCTCGCGCTCGCCGACCGCGCCCAGCGTGAGTTCGACGAAATCCCGGTCGGGGCGGTGCTGGTCGGTGCCGATGGCGAGCTGCTGGGCGAGGGCTGGAACCTCAACATCGCCAGCCATGATCCCAGTGCGCATGCCGAGATTGTGGCCATGCGCGAGGCGGGTAAGCGCTTGGGCAACCATCGGCTGATCGGCAGCACGCTGTACGTGACTCTGGAGCCCTGCGCGATGTGTGCGATGGCGTTGGTGCATGCGCGTATCGCGCGGCTGGTGTTTGCCGCGGCTGATCCCAAGACCGGCGCATGCGGCAGCGTGTTTGACCTCGTCAACGATCCGCGCCACAACCACCGCGTTGAGGTTGTCAGCGGGCTGTTGGCACAGGACGCGAGCCTGCGGCTGACCAACTATTTCCGTGCCAAGCGCGGCCGCCCGCTGCTGACGCCTGACGACCTTTGACGCTGTCCGGGTACAGTGGCGGCGTATCATGTGCGCTTCGATATTCCGGCCGGCGGTAGTGTTCCGCTGGCCCACAGCACGAGGCACAAAATGGCGGATAACAAGGCAGGCAACGACCGGTTGATCTGGATTGACCTGGAGATGACCGGGCTCGACACGGACAACGATTCGATCATCGAGATCGCCACCGTCGTTACCGACGCCCAGCTCAATGTGCTGGCCGAAGGGCCGGAGTTCGCCATCAGTCATCCGCTGGCCACGCTGGAAGCGATGGATGAGTGGAACCGCAACCAGCATCAGCGCTCCGGCCTGTGGCAGCGCGTGCTCGACAGCACCATCACCTTGGGTCAGGCGGAAGCGCAGACCATCGCGTTCCTGCAGGAATGGATCAAGGCCGGTGCCTCGCCGATGTGTGGCAACTCGATCTGCCAGGACCGCCGTTTCCTGCACCGCGAAATGCCGCGCTTGGAGCGGTACTTCCACTACCGCAACCTGGATGTGTCCACGGTCAAGGAGTTGGCCAAGCGTTGGGCGCCGGCCGTCGCCGCTGGCGTGACCAAGACCTCCAGCCACACGGCGCTGAGCGATGTGCAGGATTCCATTGCCGAACTGCGGCATTACCGGCAGTTCATGGGCGCATTGTCGGGCTTGCCCGCAGCCTGAGTGGTAGTGCCGAGCCATGCTCGGCCGAAGCTTCCCCGATTCAACGGCAGCGGAGCATGACTCCGCTCCGCCGGCTGCACTTTCCGTTCAAGCCGCTGCCGTTATGATCGGCCGCATGAACGAGATGACGGTGCTGTCGAGCGACATTCGCAACCACGATCAGGACTGGACCGATCTTCAGCGCGCGGTCGCGTTGCTGGAGGCGCCGACACTGACTGCGCGCATGGCCAGTATTGTCGGCGTGCCGCTGGAGTTCGCGGTGAACCGGCTGCCGGTGTCGGTATCCAAGCGCATGCATGGGGCCGTACAGGCGGCCCTGAGTAAGGCGACGCAGACCGCGTTGTGGAGCATGGACAATGTGCCCAACAAGGCCGCCTCCACGCGTTGGCACAAGCTGGCAGCGGCCACGTCAGGCGCGGTCGGTGGCGCGTTTGGCTTCACTGCGCTGTTCATCGAATTGCCGGTATCCACCACCATCATGATGCGCGCGGTTGCCGACGTGGCCCGCAGCGAGGGCTTTGATCTCACCGAGATGAGTACCCGTCAGGCGTGCCTGGAGGTCTTCGCGCTGGGCGGCAACTCGCCCAGTGACGATGCCAGCGAGACCGGCTATTACCTTGCGCGCGGATTCACCACCGATGTCATGCGCCACCTGTCGGCAGAACTGGCAGGGCGCATTGTTGCCGGGCGTGACCTGACCTTGGGCGTGGCGCCGAAAGAAGCGGGAAAGCTGTTGGCCAAATTGGTGGAAAAGGTCGCTGCGCGTTTCGGCGTGGTGGTCACCGAGAAATTTGCCGCACAGGCCGTGCCGATTCTGGGCGCGGCGGCGGGTGCGACGCTCAATACGATGTTCACCGATTACTACCAGGACATGGCGCGCGGTCACTTCATCGTGCGCAGGCTGGAGCGTAAGTACGGTGAGGCGGCGGTGCACTTGGCGTACACGCAGCTGAGTGGTCGGTTGCTGGGCTGATTTGATGGGCGAGGGCGGGGCATTGCCTCCTACCTTCCAATCGCGCATCAGGCAGTCGCCAGAAACAGAAAGCCCCGCAATGCGGGGCTTTCCATTCACAACCTCAGATCGGCAGACGGATTAATTCGTCGAAGCCTTGAGCTTGGCCAGACGCAGCCAGGTGTCGACCACGGTGTCCGGGTTCAGCGACACCGACTCGATGCCTTCCTGCATCAGCCATTCGGCCAGATCCGGGTGATCGGACGGGCCCTGGCCGCAGATGCCGACGTACTTGCCCTTGGCGCGCGCGCTCTTGATCGCCATCGACAGCAGCTTCTTCACCGCCGGGTTCCGCTCGTCGAACAGGTGCGCGACGATCGAGGAATCGCGGTCCAGGCCCAGGGTGAGCTGGGTCAGGTCGTTGGAGCCGATCGAGAAGCCGTCGAAGATTTCCAGGAATTCGTCCGCCAGCAAGGCATTGGACGGAACCTCGCACATCATGATGATCTTCAGGCCGTTCTCGCCCTGCTTCAGGCCGTTGGCGGCGAGCACGTCGACGACCTTGCGGCCTTCCTCCAGCGTGCGCACGAACGGGATCATCACCCACAGGTTCTCAAGGCCCATTTCGTTGCGGACGCGCAACACGGCCTTGCATTCCAGCGCGAACGCCTTGGAGAAGCTCGGGTCGACGTAACGGCTGGCGCCGCGGAAGCCGATCATCGGGTTCTCTTCGTGCGGCTCGTAGTTGCTGCCGCCGATCAGGTTGGCGTACTCGTTGGACTTGAAGTCCGACAGGCGCACGATCACCGGGTTCGGGGCCACCGAGGCGGTCAGCGTAGCGATGCCTTCGGCCAAACGGTCCACATAGAAGCTCACCGGGTCTTTGTAGCCGGCAATCTTCTCGTCAATCTTCTTCTTGGTGGCAGCGTCCTGGCGGTCATAGTCCAGCAACGCATTCGGGTGAATGCCGATGTGGCTGGCGATGATCATTTCCAGGCGGGCCAGACCGATGCCGGCGTTCGGCAGTTGGCCGAAATCGAAGGCGCGTTCCGGGTTGGCCACGTTCATCATGATCTTGAGCGGTGCCGGCGGCATGTTCTCAAGGTCGGTGGTGGTGCGCTCGAATGCCAGCTTGCCGTCGTAGATGAAGCCGGTGTCGCCTTCGGCACAACTGACGGTCACTTCCTGACCGTCCTTGATCAGCTGGGTGGCATTGCCCGAGCCGACCACGGCCGGCACGCCCAGCTCGCGCGCGATGATCGCGGCGTGGCAGGTGCGGCCACCACGATTGGTGACAATGGCCGAAGCGCGCTTCATCACCGGCTCCCAATCGGGATCGGTCATGTCAGCGATCAGCACGTCGCCGGGCTGCACGCGGGCCATGTCTTCCAGCGACTTCACGACGCGGGCGGTGCCGGCGCCGATCTTGGCGCCAACCGCGCGGCCTTCGGCAATCACTTCACCCTTGCCCTGCAGCGCGTAGCGCTCCATCTGGGTGGCCTTGGCGCGCGACTTCACGGTCTCCGGGCGGGCCTGGACGATGAACAGCTTGCCGCTGACGCCGTCCTTGGCCCACTCGATATCCATCGGGCGGCCGTAATGCTTTTCGATGACCAGCGCCTGCTTGGACAGTTCCTGCACGTCCTCATCGCTGATCGAGAAGGTGTTGCGCAGCTCGACCGGGGTGTCCTCGATCTTGACGCGCTCGCCCGGGACGTCCGAATAGACCATCTGGATGGCCTTGGAGCCCAGCGAGCGGCGCAGGATCGCCGGCTTTCCGGCCTGCAGCGTGGGCTTGTAGACGTAGAACTCGTCCGGGTTGACCGCGCCCTGCACAACCATTTCGCCCAAGCCGAACGACGAGGTGACGAACACCACGTCGCGGAAGCCGGACTCGGTGTCCAGGGTGAACAGCACGCCGGACGAACCCACGCCCGAGCGCACCATCAGCTGCACGCCAGCAGACAGGAACACGTCCTCATGCTTGAAGCCGTGGTGCACGCGGTAAGCAATGGCGCGATCGTTGTACAGGGAGGCGAACACTTCCTTGACCTTGTGCACGACGTCATCGGCGCCGGTCACGTTGAGGAAGGTTTCCTGCTGGCCGGCGAACGAGGCGTCGGGCAGATCTTCGGCGGTGGCCGAGGAGCGCACGGCAACGGCGACATCACCGCCGCCGTTCTCGGCGCTCAATTTGGCGTAGGCATCGCGGATGTCCTTGTCCAGCTGCGGCTGCAGCGGGGCGTCGATCACCCAGTTGCGGATTTCCTTGCCGGCGACGGTCAGGGCAGCGACATCTTCCACGTCCAGCGTGGCCAGCTTGTCGAAGATGCGCTTGGACAGGTCGTTATGGGCAATGAAGTCCTTGAACGCTTCGGAGGTGGTGGCATAACCCCCCGGCACCGATACGCCCAAGCCGGCCAGATTGCCGATCATCTCGCCGAGCGAGGAATTCTTGCCACCTACGCGGGCCAGGTCGGCCAAGCGCAGCTCATGCAACCACAGGATATTCTCGTTCAAGCGCGATGCTCCGTTTGGCCATCGCCCTGGTCGGGCTGGGGATGGCCACGTCCGTAGGAAGAAGCCAATATGATGCAGTGCACACCCAAGCCGCACAAGCTTGTGACAATACTTTGTCTTGTGCTTGTCTTTCCCGGGACAGAGTACGGCCAGACCCCCTGACTCCCAGTCAGGATCATCACCACGAAGGATCGCGCATGACGGCAATTCGGCCGGTTTTCTATGTCTCTGACGGTACCGGCATCACCGCCGAAACCATTGGTCACAGCCTGTTGACCCAGTTCAATGGCTTCAGTTTCGTTACCGATCGCATGTCGTTCGTGGATGATGCCGACAAGGCGCACGAGGCCGCAGATCGTATCCGGGCGGCCGGCGAGCGTTACCAGGTGCGGCCGATCGTCATCAGCTCCTGCGTGGATTCGAGCCTTGGCGGCATCTTGGAAGAGAGCGGGGCGCTGGTGCTGGACGTGTTCGCGCCGTTTATCGGCCCGCTGGAAAGCGAGCTGAACGCGGCACGGCATTCAAAAGTGGGTCAGGCCCATGGCATGGTCGACTTCGATACCTACCATCGGCGCATCAATGCGATGAATTTTGCGCTGAGTCACGATGACGGCATCGCGGTGAACTACGACGAAGCCGACGTGGTGCTGGTGGCGGTATCGCGTGCCGGCAAGACGCCGACCTGTATCTATCTGGCGATGCATCACGGCATCCGCGCAGCCAACTATCCGTTGACCGAGGAAGACCTGGAGAACGACCGTCTGCCGCCGCGCCTGCGCCCTTACCGCAACAAATTGTTCGGGCTGACCATCGACCCGGACCGTCTGCAGCAGATCCGCCAGGAGCGTCGACCCAATTCGCGCTACGCCAGTGCCGAGGTCTGCAAGCGGGAGGTATCGGCGGCAGAAACCATGTTCCGCATGGAGCGCATCCCGACCTTGAGCACCACTCACACCTCCATCGAGGAAATTTCCAGCAAGGTGCTGGCAACGCTGGGTTTGCAGCGCGAGATGTACTGATTCAGCGTGCTCCTTTGCCGGTGGCAAGGGAGCTGCGTCGCACCTGTAGAGCGCAGCCATGCTGCGCTGGCTTTCCCGATAAAGTCGTTGCCGAGCATGGCTTGGCACTACGCTGGTTTCTTGCGCTGATTCCTCGTGCGCTGCGGGCTTGCCGGGAAACGCCGCTGCCGAACATCACGCGGCGCTACTTCGGTCGTGCTTCACCGAAGCAATGCCTGGTACTTCCCAGTCTGCGCGTGTAGTCGCCGGCTCCACAAGGCTGCACCGGACACGGCGCCGCGTGTACGATCAGCCCATGTCACAGGCACTTTCCCGTATTGATCGCATTCCCCGGCTGAGCCGCCTCAGTTGGTTGATGGGCTTGTACGCGGAGAACTACGGGCACTTGGTGCGGTTGTTTGCGCCACAGCGACTGGAAGCTGGCACCTATTCTTCCTCCATTGGCGATGGCCTGGATCTGCGCTTGGATGTCATCGAATGCCATCGTTACACGGTGGAATTGCGCATGACGTACGACCTCTGCGATCCGGTCACCGGCGAGCCCGATCCATCGGCTTACGTGCGCCTGTACGGCGATGCGCGACAGGCTGAGGCCACGCATTGCTATGTGGGCCGGCGGTGGCAGGATGTGGTCGGCATGTATCCGCCGGCCGATGAATTGATCAGCCACCGCATGCGCATGAACACCTTCCTCAGCAAGTGGCTGGAATACCTGGCTGAGCGTGGTCATGGCGTGGCCACGTTGCGCCGCATTGACGCTGATGCGGCTGAAGCCGCAGGCCGTTCTTCCGCACTGGAGCACTGAGGCGCTGCATTGATCGGCCATAATGCGCGCTCCCCTGTTTCTGGTTGCCGCAGATGCCGTACACCCCGATTCTGGCCACGCTTGGCTACGTATTGTCCGCTGACGGTACGCAGGCATTGATGATCCACCGCAACACCCGTCCTGGCGATATCCACCTGGGCAAGTACAACGGGTTGGGCGGCAAGATGGAGCCGGACGAGGACATCCTGGCCTGCATGCACCGCGAAATCCGCGAAGAAGCGGGCATTGAATGTGGCACCACCCGGATGCGCGGCACCATCAGCTGGCCGGGCTTCGGCAAGAACGGTGAAGACTGGTTCGCTTTCATCTTCGTCATTGATGACTACACCGGCACGCCGATGAAATCCAACCCGGAGGGCACGCTGGAATGGGTAGCGTTGGATCAGCTGGAGTCGTTGCCACTGTGGGAAGGCGACCGTCATTTCCTGCCGCTGGTGTTCGATGACGATTCCCGGCCGTTCCACGGGGTGATGCCGTATCGGGACGGCCGGATGCAATCCTGGAGCTACACCCGGCTGTAACCCGGCTCAGTTGCGCAGCGCTCGGCCCGGCTGCTGCGCCGACGCTTGTTGAACGGCTGAATCCGGCCGCACGTCTTGCTGTTCCATATACAGGCGCTCGCGTAATCTGTGGCCGTCCATGCCCAGTGAGTCCCCATGAAACGTCACTTTTCAATGCTTCGCGAGTTTCAGCTTGCGGACTGGTTCACGCTCGGCAACGCCTTCTGTGGCACTGGTGCGGTGTTTGCCGCGATGCGCTTTCTGCAGGACGGGCAGCGCGGTTTTCTGATGTTCGGCATGGCCTTGATCCCATTGGCTTTCATATTCGACGCGCTGGACGGGCGCGTCGCACGCTGGCGGCAGTCCTCGTCCACGTTGGGCCGGGAGTTGGATTCGCTGGCCGACGTGATCTCCTTTGGCGTGGCGCCAGCAGCACTGGCGTACGCCTGCGGAATGCAGGGTGGCTGGGATTGGCTGGTGCTCAGTTACTTCGTCTGCTGCGGCGTCAGCCGTCTGGCCCGCTACAACGTCACCGCTGAGGCGATTTCCGGCGAGTCGGACAAGGTGCCGTATTTCGAGGGAACGCCGATCCCGACCAGCCTGGCGCTGGTGATCGTGCTGGCCTTGGCAGCCCATTTCAATGCCATTGGCCCAGCGCTGTGGGGCGGTAGTTGGCAGCTGGGCCCGTGGCAACTGCATCCACTGGTGTTGCTGTTCGCACTGTCCGGCTCGCTGATGATCAGCAAAACGTTGCGCATTCCCAAACCCTGAACCGGGCTCCGAGTGGCATTGCTATCATCGGCGGGCAATCAGGGAATTCTGCAATGAGTGGCTCAGGTAACAACGGAAACGAAGGCTTTGAAGCGGACATGCGCCGTCATTGGGAAGCGTGGGCGCAGGCATCGCAGGCGCAGGCGGAAGCCGCCGGTGGCGAGTTCCCTTGGCGCGAGAGTATCGAGCAATGGACCCGACTGATCAGCACCGACGCGCCGGCCGATGTGCAGGACCTTGGCGCGCGTTTCCAGCATCAGGCGGGTGACTGGTTCAGCCTGATGCAACAGGTGGCCGCCCGGTTTGCCGGGCAGGACACCAGTGCCGCCGAAGTGGCCGGCGCGTGGCGTGAGGCCGTGCACGGGCAAGGGGATGGTTTGTTGCGCTGGATGCTGGGCGCAGCCCGTGGCGGCAATGCGTTCAACGACCAGCCGTGGATGCGCGAATTCGCTCGCACCGTGCAGGCTGGTTTTGGTGGTGATGAATGGCTGCAGGCGCCGGCTTTTGGCCCGGCGCGCGAGCATCAGGCGCGCTGGCAGGCCTTGTTGAAAATGCAGCGCGAATATCAAGGCCGCGCCGATGCCTATGTAGAAACCATTCGGAATGTGTTGGATGACGCCTTCACACGTTTTGAGGCGAAGCTGGCCGAACACGAAGTGCCCGGCAGTCAGCTGACCAGTGCCCGTGCCATGTTTGACCTGTGGATTGACGCCGCCGAAGAGGCTTACGCCAAGGTTGCGATGTCCGAAGATTTCCAGCGCATCTATGCCGACCTGGCCAATGCGCAGATGCGCCTGCGCGCAGCGTCGCAGCAGGAGTTGGAGCGCGCCTGCGAAACCATGGGCATGCCGACCCGTTCCGAGATGGATGCTGCGCATCGCCGCATCACCGAGCTGGAACGTCAGTTGCGGCGCTTGATCGCGTCGGCGTCTGCTGCAAAGCAAGCGGCTGATCACGTTGAGTCGGTTTCCAGCAAGCGCACAGCCGCTGCGACAAAACCGAAGGCGGGATCGAAAGCGAAGCCTGCGGCGAAGTCAAAGGCCCAGTCCAAGATGAAGCCGGAAGCAACGCCAAAGACGAAGCCCGTTGCGAAAGCAAAGTCTGTCGCAAAGACGAAGCCAACTGCAAAGACGACGCCGTTGGTAAAAGCAAAGCCCGCTGCGAAAGTAAAGCCAGCGACAAAAGCAAAGCCCGCAACAAAGGCGAGGCCCAAAAAGTCCGTCACCCAGACCACCCGCGCAAACGCTGCACGTAGCGGAGCCAAAGCATGAAAGGGCCGTTGGGTTTCGGTGGCGATGATCTGCTGCAGGAAACAATGCAGTGGCAGCGCAAGTTGTTGGATGGCCTCAAGCTGTTGCCCGGCGTCGAGGATGTTGACTACGGTGTTACCGAGCGCGAAGAAGTGTGGAGTGACGGCAAGGTCAAGTTGTATCGCTTTGTCGGCGATCAACCCAATAACGGACAGCCGCCGCTGCTGATCGTCTACGCGCTGGTCAATCGGCCGTACATGGTGGACCTGCAGGACGGCCGTTCGCTGGTGCAGAAATTGCTCGCGCTGGGGCAGGACATCTATGTGCTCGACTGGGGCTACCCGGAGCGCTCCGAGCGTTATCTGACGCTGGAGGATTACCTGCTGCGCTATATCGACGGCGCGGTGGATCACCTGCGCGCGCAGCATGCGGGTGAGCCGGTGAACCTGCTTGGCATCTGCCAGGGCGGCGTGTTTTCGCTGTGTTACGCCGCATTGCGGCCGCACAAGGTGCGCAATCTGATCACGATGGTGACGCCGGTCGATTTCCACACGCCGGACAACATGCTTTCGCATTGGGCGCGGCAGGTGGATGTGGATTTGTTCGTGGACACGCTGGGCAATATCCCGGCCGATCTGATGAACACCAGTTACCTGATGCTCAAGCCGTTCCGCTTGAACGTGCAGAAGTACGTGGGCTTGATGGACATCCTGGACGACAAGCAGGCGCTGGAGGATTTCCTGCGCATGGAAAAGTGGATCTTCGATTCCCCCGACCTCGCCGGCGAAACCTTCCGTCAGTTCGTCAAACAGTTCTACCAGGCCAATGGGCTGATGAACGGCAGCATCGTCATTGGCGAGGAAGCGGTGAATCTGAAAGCGCTGACCATGCCGGTGCTCAACATCTATGCCGAGCAGGATCACCTGGTGCCGCCTTCCGCCTCCAAGGCGATGCAGGCACAGATTGGTGCCAGCGATTACACGGAAGTGGGTTTTCGTGGCGGGCATATCGGTATTTATGTTTCCGGACGCGCGCAGCGGGAAGTGCCGGGCGCCATCCACGAGTGGTTGAGTAAGCGCATATGAACCGTGGCTTCCCGTTCTTCGCAGCGATCGCACTGGCCGCGTCGGCTTTCGTCGCCAGCGCTGCACCGAGCGCCGCTACGCAGCGTGAGATCAGCGGTTTGATGCAGGCATTGGAGACGTCGGGCTGTCGCTTCCAGCGCAACGGCAGTTGGCACGAATCTGCGGAGGCGCGTAGCCATCTGCAGCGCAAGTACGACTATCTGCTCAAGCGCAATCTGGCCGATACCGCCGAGCAGTTCATTGATCGCGCGGCCAGCCGCAGCAGCATCAGTGGCAAGCCGTATCGCGTGGCGTGTCCGGGTGCGGCAGAGCAGGATGCGTCAACCTGGTTCCAGCAACAGTTGCAACGCCAGCGGCAGTCGCGGACATAAATGCCGTGAGCGCGCATGGTTGATTCCCGATCTCCGCGTGTCGCGCCACCTCAGCGTATCGGCCTGCGTGTGCTGCAGGGCCTGGGTGCGCTGTGGACCTTGCCCAACACGTTGATCGGGCTGCTCGCAGGTGTTGTCGGAATGGCAGCCGGTGCGCGTATGTATTGGAGTCGCCGCGAATGCGCGCTGGTGTTCCGGCATTGGCCGTGGGGCCCGGGCGGTGCGATCACGCTGGGCATGGTGATCCTGCATACGGGCAAGGATCTGGACAGCCTCTGCCTCACCTATGAACACCGTGCCGGTCGTTGTCAGCATCCGCATGTGCGCTTGGGCGATCACGAACGTGCGCATGTTTTCCAATACTTGTTGCTCGGCCCGCTGTTTCTTCCGCTGTACTTGATCTGTGGTGGCGTGAGCGTGCGTAACCCGTTCGAGCGCGCGGCGGATCATTACGCAATGCATGGTCGCGGCTGGTGGCCGTGGTGGAGCTGAATCAGCATTCATGCAGTGTCGTCATATGGAAATGCCGCGGTCATGCGCCGCAAACCTTTTATGTACATCCTGGTAACGCCCGCCCACGTAAGGTGGCGCAGTTGCAGAATTAACAGGAGTACCAATCCACCATGGCAATCGTTCTTTACATCGGTGGCAGCAAGGATGGCGACAAGGGCGTCGTGCCCTACGGCTTCAGCAAAACCCGCGCGGACACGGAGAATGGTCCGGAGTTCTATGTGGAGCGGATGATGGAAATCACTGGCCGCGCTCGCATGCGCGTCATGGTGTTGGAAGACCTGCGCGACGACATCGCCTCTCAACGTTTGAGTCAGCATCTGGGTTGATGCCCAGCGCGCTGGGCGACAGGTCCGGTGCGTGCTGTCAATGGCTTTCGCCCGCGGCGCTGCATTGCCAGAATGCAGACTACTGTCCCCGTGGGTTCCGCAGCAGGCAATGCAAGACACCAAGCTCGCGCAGCAGATTGCGCAGACCATCGCCGCCGAGATCGGCGCCCAGACATCCCAGGCCAAGTCCGCGATTGCGTTGCTGGACGAGGGCGCCAGCGTCCCGTTCATCGCGCGCTACCGCAAGGAAGTCACCGGCGGCTTGGACGATACCCAGCTGCGTAATCTCGAAACACGCTTGACCTACCTGCGTGAGCTCGAAGATCGCCGCAGTACGGTGCTTGCCAGCATTGATGAACAGGGCAAGCTCACGGACGAATTGCGCGGGGAGATTCTCGGCGCCGATACCAAGAGCCGCCTTGAAGATTTGTACTTGCCGTACAAGCCCAAGCGCCGCACCAAGGCGCAGATTGCCCGTGAGGCAGGCCTGGAGCCGCTGGCCGATGGTCTGTTGGCCGATCCAACGCTCGATCCTCAATCCTTCGCCGCCGGTTTTGTGGATGCGGAAAAAGGCGTGGCCGACAGCAAGGCTGCACTTGAAGGTGCCCGCGCAATCCTGATGGAACGCTGGGGCGAGGACGCCGCGCTGGTCGGCGAGCTTCGTCTATGGCTGAACGAAGTGGGCATCATTCGTGCGCGTGTCGCCGAGGGCAAGGAGAACGAAGGCGCCAAGTACCGGGACTATTTCGAGCATGCCGAATCGCTGGCGAAGATTCCGTCGCATCGCTTGCTGGCGCTGTTCCGTGCCCGTCGCGAAGAA
The DNA here is from genome assembly GCF_050737575.1 of Stenotrophomonas sp. Lineage (GTDB taxonomy): Bacteria > Pseudomonadota > Gammaproteobacteria > Xanthomonadales > Xanthomonadaceae > Stenotrophomonas. The sequence goes on along the minus strand of NZ_JBOHXW010000010.1, from coordinate 27,067 downwards.
ATTCTGTTTCTGGAATTGGACCCGGGCACCGATGCCGAGGCCGGGCATCAGTACGGCGAAGGCCGCGTGGCACTCAAGGCCGGCATCGCTGACAAGGGGCGTGCGGCGGATCGCTGGCTGCTCGACGCCTGCCGCCTGACCTGGCGCGCCAAGCTGCACATGCACCTGTTGTTGGACTTGTTCAACCAAGCGCGCGAAAAGGCCGAGGCCGAAGCCATCGCAGTGTTCGGTGACAACCTCAAGGATCTGTTGTTGGCTGCACCGGCCGGCCCCAAGGCGGTGCTCGGATTGGATCCTGGCATTCGTACCGGCTGCAAGATCGCCGTTGTGGATGCGACCGGCAAGCTGGTCGCGACCGACACCATCTATCCGCACGAGCCGCGTCGCCAGTGGGAGCAGTCGCTGCAGACGATCAAACACTTGTGCATCAAACACGATGTCGAACTGATCGCCATCGGCAACGGCACCGCAAGCCGCGAGACAGACAAGCTGGCCGGCGAAGTCATCGCGCTTTGCGCCAACGCGAAACTGCAGAAAGTGGTGGTCAGCGAGGCGGGTGCCTCGGTGTATTCGGCCTCTGAATTTGCCGCGCGTGAGTTTCCGGGGCTCGATGTGTCGCTGCGCGGCGCGGTATCCATCGCGCGCCGCTTGCAGGACCCGCTGGCGGAACTGGTGAAGATCGATCCCAAGGCCATCGGCGTGGGCCAGTACCAGCACGACGTGGATCAGTACCGCTTGGCCAAGGCATTGGACGCGCGCGTGGAAGACTGCGTCAACGCGGTGGGCGTGTTCGTCAACATGGCGTCGGCGGCGTTGTTGTCGCGTGTGTCAGGTTTGTCGTCGACGGTGGCTGAAAACATCGTGCGTCACCGCGATGAAAATGGCCCGTTCAAACGTCGCAAGGATCTGCTCAAGGTGCCGCGCCTGGGCGACAAGACCTTCGAGCAATGCGCGGGCTTCCTGCGCATCGGTGACGGCGATGAGCCGTTGGATGCGTCAGCGGTGCATCCGGAAGCGTATCCGGTGGTTCAGCGCATCGTTGCGGCAGCGGATCGCCCGATCAGGACGCTGCTCGGAGACGGCAGCTATCTGCGCGGTCTGAAGGCCGAGCAGTTCACCGACGATAAATTTGGTGTGCCAACGGTGCGCGACATCCTCAAGGAACTGGAGAAGCCAGGCCGCGATCCGCGCCCGGAATTCAAGGCAGCACGCTTTGCTGATGGTGTCGAAGACATCAAGGATCTACGCGAAGGCATGATTCTGGAAGGCGTGGTCAGCAATGTGGCTGCGTTCGGTGCCTTCGTGGATATCGGCGTGCACCAGGACGGCCTGATTCATATCTCCGCGTTGTCGGACACCTTCGTCAAAGACCCGCGTGATGTGGTCAAGGCCGGCGACATCGTCAAGGTCAAAGTGTTGGAGGTGGATGTGCCGCGTAAGCGCATCGCTTTGACGCGCCGCCTGGAAGACACGCCGGCGCCGAAGAAAGTCGAGCGCGATAATCGGCAGGCGACGGGGCAGGGCAATGGCGCGCGCCGCGATGGTGGCAATGCCGGCAATCGTGGCGGTCGCAATGGGAATGGAAATGGACAATCGGCCCGGCCCGGAGCCTCGGCGGCGCCAGTCAACAATGCTTTGGCCGATGCATTCGCACGCGCGCGTCGCGGTGACTGAGTCAGCGGATCGACTTGCGTGATGGTAAAAGGCCCCGGATTCCGGGGCCTTCTTGTATGCGTCACCGCGTAGCTCAGGCCAGCGCGAGTGCCTGCTTCAGCGCGTTGGCCAGATCGTTTCCGGTATACGGCTTGGCCAGCTTGATGCCGGCATCAAACACCTCCGGCAACAACGAGAGGTCCATGCCGGTGGCAACCAGGAAAGGCGTGCCCAGTCGGCACAACTGCTCGGCGACCGGAGAGCTGGTCTCGCCGTGGGCGAGCCAATAGTCGAGGAACACCAGCTGCGGCTGCAGCTCCTCCAGCATCTGCAACGCCACCGCTACCGAAGGCGCGATCCCCGTCACCAGCATGTTTTCGCCCTCCAACTGCAGCTGCAGCAGCATGGCGTTGAGCTCGTCGTTCTCGACAATGAGAACCCGCAGACCTTGAAGCGAGGGCATCAGCCACTCCCCGTTTGCCGAAGGCAAGGAGTATAGCCACTCCCCGAAACAGGGATTACACAAAAAAAGGCGATCAGAGGTCTGCACAAGACGCCAAACCTTCGTTATACTCGCCGGCCAGCCAGCCGAAGTGGCGGAATCGGTAGACGCAGCGGATTCAAAATCCGCCGCCCTTAAAAGCGTGGGGGTTCGAGTCCCCCCTTCGGCACCATAAAGAAAACAGGCACTTAGGTGCCTTTTTCTTTGCCTGAAATTTGGCGGGTGTGCTCTGCAGTGCGGCCGAATCGGGGTGGTCTTTCCCTCGGTGCTGCGTGTCCTGGCGACTTTGGCGAAGGGCGCGCTCCTGCAGCTGCCGCCCTTTTAGATGGCGCTCGCTACCTCCGCCTTGTCCGTATGGGCCTTTCGCTTCTCACTTCCATTGCGGTGCGCAAGCGCTGTCGGCGGCGTGAAGGTTTCCCGCGTGAACTTCCGGAGCGACTTGCGACTGGTGCCGATCCTCACGGAGTTAGATCTGCGGCTTCCCTCATTACGTTGAGCACGGTGACCGTGGCGATCTTCTTCAAGCCACCGGTCAGTTGCTTGTCGTTGTCTGGCAGGCAATGAACGATGACCGCGTTCCGAAAGCAGCCATCTGTTCTTCCCGCGAAATACAGATGCCAGCGGTAGTGTTGTGCGTTGATGCGACGAGGTTCCGTGGGATTTCTGTCCGGAAATTGCTCGTCTCTAGCGCGCTGCTGCAGGCATCTGGGTGTGCCAGCTGCGGTTTCTAAGGGCGAATCGTGGTGGCGCAGTGCACGGAAACGTAAGAGGTTTTGTAGGGCAATTCCTGACTTCACATTCTCTTCACAGATAAGTAAAGTCGTGCGTCGTTTTGCTGGCATTAGCGTTTCCAGCCGGCTCCGAATTACCAGAACACCAACAGCGGTTGCCCCGGGAAGGGCTATCGGAGGGGATATGTCCAAAGTGTTTTTTCGGTCGTCCAGTATGGCGGCCGGCCTTGCTGCGCTTGTCATCATGGCAACGAGTTTTTCCAGCCAAGCGCTACCCGGCCTGGGTGCACGGGAATGCTCCAAGTCGACAGGTACGTTGCGAATCGTCGAGCCGGATGACGGCTTGGGCGCATGGGCGACTTACGGCTTGCCGGCGCCGACGCGCATGTTGCGGGTGATGGTGAACGACTCCAAGTGCTTCAGCGTGCTTGATCGCGGTGTTGGCTTTGCCGCGGCACAGGCAGAGCGCGAATTGGCATTGGGCGGGCACCTGCAGCAGAACGAGAACATCGGCGCTGGGCAGATGCGAGGTGCCGACTTCGTGTTGATTCCCGACATCATTTCGCAGAACCACAATGCGGGCGGTAGCCACATCGGCGGTGATGCGTCTTCCGGACGCAGTCGGGGCCTGATGGGCGGCATGTTGATGGGTTTGGCCGGCAAGATGTCCAGCAACAAGCAGACCGCACAAGTAGCGTTGACGCTGGTGGACGTGCGCAGCTCCGAGCAGCTGATCAGCGTGACGGGCGAGGCGAAGATCACCGATCGCGCATGGTCGGCGATGGTGGCCGCATCCAGCGTGCAGGGCCAAGCGGGTATCCGCGTCGGTAGTTGGGAAAATACCGAAATCGGCAAGGTGATCATGGAAGCCTATGAAGAGGCTTTCGATGAGATGGTGAAGGAACTTCGGAAGCAACGTCGTTCGATCCAGGCACGCCTGCGGGACCAGCCAATTGCCGCTGCTCCGGTTGAGCAGCCTCGTCCGATGATGGCTGCCAGCCTGCCCGCGCCGCTGATGCCGCCTTCTGCTGCAGAAGTCATGCCGCCGTCGGCGCACGAGGTGATGCCGCCTTCCGTTCACTCGGCGCAGATGCAGCCGGCAATGGCCATTGCCGAACCGCAAGCGCCCGGTGCAGCGTCCGGCAGGGTTGAAGTTGATATCGACAAGCTGGCCAGTGGTGGAACCTTGGCATTGCGTCGCACCGCGCGTTTGCTGGCCGCTGCCAGCAGCCAAGCGGCTGCGGTGGCCGAACTTGCTGCAGGCATGCTGTTGTTCCCGACAGGCAACAAGCAGGGCAGCATGCTCGAAGTCGAAGATGAGATGGGCAACAAGGGCTGGGTGCCGGCCGTGGCCGTGATCATCGCGGAGTAATCGCGCACTAGCGACCTTCATGCGCATGTCGCATGGAGGTCGCAAGCGCTGGAATTCTTGAGGTGCGCGCTACTGTTCCGTAGCGCTGACTGCATCGATCAAGGTGACAGTAGTCAATCCAATTCAGCCGTCTTGGTGCACGCCAAGGCGGCTGAATTGTTTTTTGGCGGGTGTTGTAACGGCGAAGTTGAGCGCGAACGCAAGTCGGCGGCGAAGCGAGGTGCTTGAGTCGGATGCCTGCGGATTCCTGATCGGCACGAAGTAAATGACCTATGGCTACGCGTGTTGCTGAGTCATCCGTTGCTGATCTTTGTTCAGTTGCCTTGCTTGAAACATGAAAGCCCGGGAAGCGGAATGCGCTCCCGGGCTTTGTTGCTTCTGCGAATGCTTGAAGATTGCGGGCTGCGACAAGGCGATGTTGAAGACGTTCTATTGGGATCACGAACTCCTGCTGCTGTCATAGCGCCGTTCTTCGCTTGTCGTTGACGGAATGTGGGAGTTTTGGGCCAAGCCAATGCTTCTAATTTCCCGCCTGATCGAGCGCCACACTAAGCGGTAATCAGCTGCCAGGACATGCGGGATCTGTGGCATCCAAACCAGCACAGATGGTGCTGCGGCACTCGACACCTTGAAGCGTATTGGCACTGGGGCAACGACGCAGCAGTGCCTGGATGTTCGACTGCGTGGACGCGGGCTTCCTTTCAGTTGCTTGATTGGAGCCGACGCGAGCGCTTTGCGTGCGTTGATGCTGGTCGACTTCAAGGCGTGCGATCAGATCATCCAGCGTCTGCGGTTTGGTTGCGTCAGGCGCTTTGTCCTCTTCCTTGATGATGCCAAGCAACGTGACGAGCAGCGTTTCATCGCTCGTCACTTGGTCGGATGTTGCGGTAGCACGCGTCTTTGCTTTGGGTCGACTTGCGGTCGCATGACGAGCTGCCTTGGGTGGTGCAACACGGGCGAACTTCGCGGCCGGTGTCGCCGCGGGCTTTGTCGCCGTCGCCGTCGCTTGCTTCGGTGCGTCCGGCAATGCCGCTACCGGTTGCGCGAGCTGCGCCGGCTGGATTTCAGCTTGTGGAGCGACTGCGCTTTCATCAGGCACGTTCACTATTCGCGCCGCGCCGTCAGTGGGTGCAGCAGTGGGCCTAATGGCCGGCTTGGATGTGGGGGCGATCGTCAGCGCCTTGGCTGGCAATGCTGCCGAGTTCCCGTTGGCGACTCGGGGCGCATCGTGTGAAAAATCCCAGAAGAAAATGCCAGCGGTAATGGCTAGGACGGCAGCACTTATCACCCACCGAAGCGGGTAGTTGTGCAGGAACGAACTGCCCGGAACGCGCGGCGCTTTCTTTTCCGGAAGGCCTTCCATGTCTGCGAGAATGCGGCCCGATGTTGGCTCCGCGTCTTTGATCTGCATCCCACCAGAGAGCAGGCTCGGTCGATTGATTCGGCCACTATTCAAGTGCATCCAGCCCTTGGTTTGAGTCGGCATATGCCGATGCGAATTTTCAGCATTCTTAGTTAAAGCGTTTCAGGGCGTCAACTGAAACAAACGTCATGGAGGGCGCGTGTTGGTGATCGTAATTGCAGCGGTGTTGATCTTTCTGTTGTTGGCATTGGTGTGTTGGTGGCTTTTGTTTCCGGCGTCGATGAACCGGCTTGTCGATGCGGTTCAGCGTGTAACCGTTGGGGTGCGTGGGCATATCGGCGACGCGGGTGATCGCGCAGAGCAGCGGATGTCCCGCGCAAAAAACGGAGTTCAGCGTGAAATCGGCGCCGCCGGCGGTACGATTCGCAGGCACTGGCCGATCCTGACACTTTCAATTGCGCTGCTGACGGTGCCGCCGGCAATCATCTTCATGATGCGTCAGACCGTAGTGCTTGCCGACTTCCAGGGTGAGGACCATTCGACCTCCGGCACGATGGTTGCGCAGCTGTTGCGCGGTGAACGTCTGCGGCCGCCTCCACCGCCGCCGCCGGAGGCATTCACCACCGCTGAAGTGCGCAAATTAAAGCCTGAAATCGTTACTGCTGATCGAAGGTGGGAGCAGATTGATCCTGACCTTCAGCAGCGGGTTCTGGCCATCTACGAAGTGATGCGACGTCAGTACGGCTACGAGATGGTGCTTGTCGAGGGCTATCGAAGTCCGGAACGTCAGGCCGAATTGATGGCAGCAGGAAAGGCCACCCGAGCAGGTGCCTGGCAGAGTTGCCATCAGTATGGACTAGGTGTTGATAGCGCACCCATCCGCAACGGAAAGTTGCAGTGGAACATGGAAGATCCATGGACGCAGCGCGGCTATTACTTGTACGGAGAACTGGCGCAACAAGCGGGTCTTGAGTGGGGTGGGAGCTGGCGCAGCATCAAGGATTTCGTGCACGTTGAAATGCGTGATCGTTGCCGTGCGGCGCGTACCGCCAAGCGCGCGGAGCTTGCTCGGTAGGAGTGATAACTCAGGTTATCTGCTGGTATGGTTCGCCCCCGATGATCCGGGTCGGGCCCACCGGCTGTGACGCCAAGGCCGCCGTCGGATTCTTTCGCAGCACCGTGCGCTGGAACCACGCACTGATGCCCTTCTGCGCCTTTGCCGATACCGCCAGCGCTGGCGGGTTGTCCCACACGGTTTCCCGGTTGATGGCTTCCAGCAGCGCACGCAGCGGCGAGTTGGCTGCATCACCCAAACGCCCGATCCGGGTAACCGCTTCATCAAACGTGCTGAACTCGGCAATGCTCAAGCCCTGCACGAACTTGCCCCACTCATGGGCGTATTCCTGCTTGTACAAACCGACCAGCTCACGGGAAACATGCTCCGGGCTACCGGCCAGCGACAGGTCGCTCTTTTCTGTCGTACCCAGCACCCAATCGGTGCTGCTCAACTGCGTATTGGCGGCTTCCTTGACGGCATCGCGCACGTACTCTTCCCACGCCTTGCGGGTGAATGCACCGGAGATGGCGTAGCTGCCGTTGATCAACTGCGCATTGCGCTCTTCGCCGACCAGGCTATCTACCGTCACCGTGCCGAAACGTGCGCCGGCACGCGCCTTGATCTGCGCGAACACGCGCTCCATCGCGGGTTGACCCTTCATCACCTGTGACAAGGCCTGGCGGGTATCAGCGACCAACGTGACCTTGTTTTCAACCTGCGGCCAGCCCGGCAATGCAGCCTGGGCCACGTGGAAGTTCATCAACTTCTCGGCCGCACGCACCATCTCTTCGCGACTCATCTGGCCGCGATTGGCCTCCAGCCAAGTGCGCCAGAACAATGTCAGCTGCTGCGCCAGATGCGCACTCTCAGCATACTTGCCGTTGCCCAGCATCAGATACGTCTTCAATGCGTTGTACGCATCGTTGGTGCTGGTCGACCACGTCCACAGGCCCAGCGACAGCGCCAGTGCGCTCACTGCGGCGAAGAACACACCGTAACGCAGGCGATTCTGTCGGGGGCTGGAGTACTGTTTGACCAACTCACGGTCGACGAAGATCACCTTGCGGAACAGGTTCTTCAAGAAGAACGCCGTGTGTCCACTTGGTGCCTCGTCCTCATTCGAGCCCTGTTGTAGCCCGAACTGGCGGCCCACCCGCTCCGAGGCGTGGTGTACCGAACGACCTTCCTGCAGCGCGCTGCTGAAGTAGAAGCCACGGAACACCGGCTTGAACTGGTACGGGTTCTCTTCAAACAAGGTCGCAATGAAGGTGCGCAACGCCGGCTTGATGCCGACAAACTCCAGCGGCAACGACAGCATCCCTGGCGACACATCGCGGCCGCGCTGCATGGCCATATGGGTCAAGCTCATTTCCTTGATGCCTTCGGCCAGCTCGTCGAAATGCACGTCGAACGCAGCCAGCGCGTCGTTGTGCATCGGGTCCGCCGGCAGCGTCGCGCCCCATACATGGTCGCGCTCGCTGGGATCAAGATTCCGGAAGAACTCGCTGAAACCGGCGATCAAGTCGGCCTTGGTGAACAGGACGTACACCGGGGCGAACACCTCCAGCCGCTCGGTGATTTCCTGCACACGCTGGCGCAGGTTCTTGGCCAGTTCGATTGCGAACTCCGGTTTGCTGCCGGAAAGCTCCGCGATGCTGGCGGCGATGATCACGCCATTGATCGGCGCGCGCGGGCGGTTCTGCTTGAGCAGGCTCAAGAAGGTGAGCCACTCCATCCGGTCTTCGACACTCACCGAATAGCGCCCTGCGGTATCCAGCACGATGCCGTTGGTGGTGAAGTACCAATCGCAGTTCCGGGTGCCGCCCATTCCCTGAATCACGTTGCCGCGACTGTCCTCGAACGGGAACTGCAGCCCCGAGTTGAGAATGGCGGTACTTTTACCGGCCGCAGGATTGCCAAGAATCACGTACCACGGCAATTCATAGAGCGCTGCATTGCCCTTCAACATGCCCATGCGCGATGACTTGATCTGCTTGACCGCATCCATCATCCGGCGCCGCAACGCCTCGACGTCAGCACGCTGCGCTGGCTGCGCATTGGTCACCGCCTTGTCGGCTTCGCCCTGCACCATCGCTTCCACACGCTTGGCCGCACGACGAGCGAGCAGGCGCTTGACGCCCCATATCAGTCCGGCAAGCAACAAAAGCGCCGCCAACACTGCGGCCACCCAGATGCCGATCTGTCTCGCCTCAGCCTCCCCGTATCGTGCCAGTGCCGCGGCACTCACCAAGCCGACCACCATCCATAGACGGTAGTCGCGCAAGTAGTAGCTGTAATTGCTCAAACTCATGCAGGGATCCAAGGGTTAGTTGGCGGGTGGCACTCCGGCCACACGCAACGAGGGGGAAAGAGGGTCGACCAGTGCAAACATGCGTTGCTGCTCGTCTGCGACACCGAGCAACAACACTGCGTCATTGGGATACTGCTCACGCTGGGCCAGCGCCAATGCCAGTTGTGCCAACGGCATGACCAGCCCGATGTCGCCGGCATGCAGCGCCAGCGAGAAACTTTGCGGGCTGAACTCAAGGTCTGGATTCAGCGCCGCAGTGACTGCGGCCGCATCCACCACCGCGTCTACATCACGGTCCGCGTCATGCAGGACGAACTGGATTTTCTCTTCATCCAGTGTCAACGACTGCTGCCATTGCTTCGCCAGCGCCGACAGCTTGCGGCGTCGCTCAGCGGGGCGCTGCACTTCGATCTGATCCGGATGCAACAGATGCGGCCTTACCAATCGCGTCGCTGCATCGCCTGCCAGCTGTGTCGTGGATAGCAGCAATCCCGCGGCACCTTCACCCGGCACGCGTCCTGATGGCTGTGCAGCAGTCGCCAGCACACCGCTAGCCTGCCACGCATTGATCACGACTTGATCGATATGCGAGCAACAGGCTAACAACACATGCCAACGCGGCTTTCCTGCAGTAAGTGCCGCAATCAACTGTTGCAGATGCGGCCATACACCACGCGCGTCGGCCAACGCCGTCAGCCGAACTTCAAAGCGCCGCTCATCCAATCCGGTCTGCGTGACCTGCCGATGCAGCCACGTCTTTACCCAGCCATGCAGCGCTTCCGACCATTGCGGAGGAACCAGCAATTCGACAACGAGCACACGATCAATGACCTGATCCGTGCGACGACGCAAACCTGCGATTACCACTTCTTCGCCATTTTCCAACACAGGAAGCACACCAACGGCAGCGTCCAGCAACTCCTCCAGAACCGGCTCTAGTAGCGCCAGTGCACGACGTTCGTGGGCGGCGGTATCCAGGCCATCCTGCTGCGACAGCAACACGCGTTCTTCATCCAAATCCGACGCCGCGCTCACGCGCACCGGCAAACCATGCATATCGCGGAACCGTGCACTCAGCGTTGGTCCCCTTGAACGACCCGCTGAATTCAACAGCGCACTGGCATTCATCTCATCGCCAACGTGCAGCCCCGCCGCTAACAGTGCGACAGCAGACGCTGTTGCATCGGCCACTGCATCAACCGCGCCGCTGTGCGAGCCGCTCGTATCGGAAGACACGCGCTTCCGTTGACGCACAGCGCCGCGCAGCATGAGGCCAGCGCCGATCAACCCGGCCGGCAGCAAGACCAACCAGGCAAGCAACTGCAGACCAGAGGGAGTCACGCCACTGCTTCGCCAGTAAATGATTGCCCCGCCCCAGGTCGCGATAGCAATCACGCCTACCAGCACGGCTTTTTTTGACCATCCAGCCATCAATCGTCCTGCTCCATGCGCTTGTTTCGCACCTGTACTCAGCGCACGTCCGTACTTGTCTGCGATGCCAACAACGCGGCACCGCAAGCAGTCTTATCACCGTCCCTGGCAACTGGCTGACCATCGATCAGCACGCTGACATCTCCACTGACAATCGATGTTGGCCCGTGGCGCGAACACACGGCGCGGTCACCCTTGCGAGCAACTGCCTTCCCATTGATGTCAGTTTGACTGGCGCCAGATATCACGCTGCCGCCGTGATCCAACTTGTCGCCGACGACGATAAATGCTCGTCCCATTTGTCACGCTCCTTATGATCAGCGTGATCCAGTCATTCCATCGCCCCCTGTTCACTGGCGATCGGCAAGGCGTTTGAAGGCATTGCGCGACTGGTCAACGAGCGTGGCGATCAGCCGGCCGTGATCAGCCGCTACTTCGACACGCTGAGCAAGTTGCGCGGGCGTTTGAATGCTATCAAGAGTCAGGGCGATATCGGCGTCGGTGCACGCAATCTGATGCAGGACACCTTCAAGAATGAAGGTTCCGAGTTTACCGCCGCCTTGGCATTGGTCGACGAACAAGTGCTGACCGGGCTGGATGAAAAACAGCGTGAGGCGTTGCGTCCGCTGTTGCTGCGTCCGTTGACACAGACCTTTGCGGCGCTGGCGCCGTTGGCCGAAGAGGAAATCAATAAAAGCTGGAAGGCGCAGGTGTACGGGCCATTCAAGGCGCGTATTGGGGCGCAGTATCCGTTCAATCTGAATTCGGATGTGGACGCGGCAGCCAGCGATATTGCGGGCATTTTTGGCGCCACGGGCAGCATCGCGACGTTCAACAAGGATGCGATGGGAACCTTGGTGATCCAGCGCGGACCGTTGCTTGAGGCGCGTCGTTGGGCCGGTATAGGCATCAACCTGTCGGCGGATCTGGTGGCCAACTATGGCAACTGGGTGAGCGGTTCGGCAGCAGGCGTCGCGCAGGACAGCACCATCTTCGAGATTCTGCCGGCGCCGGCCACCGGTGCGGTGGAGTACACCATCGAGATTGATGGCCAGGCCTTGCGCTACCGCAACACGCCGCCGCAGTGGATGACCATGCAGTACCCGAACCCGGGGCACATGCCCGGCGTAAGGATCACGGCAGTCACTGGTGACGGCCGCACGCTGGAAATCTTCAATGCGCCCGGCACCAACGGCTTCAAGCGATTGATGGCGGAAGGTAGCTACGAGCGCGTTGGCGACTCAAGCCGAATCACCTGGGCAGCTGAAGGTGTGGGTGTGACGGTGGAAATGCGGATCGTTCGCCGTGCTGGGGCAGGCTCGGATGGCAGCGATTGGCAAAAGGGTCTTCAACTTCCTGAGCGGGTTGCTGGGAGCGCACCGGTTGCGGCTGCCAGCCCGGCCGGATCGGTCAATGCAGGAGCTTCGCCATGAGCCTCGTCGTCAATGCCGGTGTTTCATATTTCGGCAAAGTGCCTTCGCGCGGCGACTTCGTCCGCGCCGGTGACAACCATCAACTGTTGGGCTGGTTGGACCGCTGGGCAGGAGAAAGTCTGGACCTGCTGAGCCAGAGTCCGGACTGGAAGCAGCGCTACGATGAGTCGCCGGATATCCAGTACGCCTTCCTTGGCTCGCGCAGCAAGCTGGTGTTGTGTGGCCACTTCCTGGCCAGCCGTGATTCCTCCGAGCGTCGCTTCCCGTTGCTCTCGGCGGTGCGCCTGGATGCGGCCGAGCCGCTGCGCTTTATCGGCTGCAGTCCGTTGGCAATGGCCAATGCTTGGTCGGGGCTTGCCCGCTTGGCGCGCAATGCGTGCCAGGAAGAGGATGCCGGCCCGGCGTTGGCACAATTGGCCGATGCACGCTTCAGCATCAGCACCGATCCGGCCGATTACAGCGGTAGCTTCCAGGACTTCATGGACGGCACCACGCTGGGCGAGCTGGAACAACGGCTGCGCGATAGCGGCCACGGCGAAGTGTCGATGCAGAACGCGTTCCCAGCCTTGGGCATGCTGCTGCAGCCGGTGCTTGGCGGTGGCGGCGCGAACGTCGACAAGGCGCTCGTGTTCCCGCTGGTGCGCGACCCGGTGTACCGGCCTCTGGTCGCGGCGTTCTGGTTGGAGATGGTGTCCTGTTTTGTCGCCCGCGCCGACTTCGAACTGGCGGTGCTGATTCGCAATGACGCTGCGCCGACCATGGTGGTGGGCTTCAAGGGCGCGGACCATCAGGCCTTGCGTGCCGCATTGGATCCGGCGGAGGCGGGCGACTTCCTGATCCGTCTGCAACATTCGGAATGGGTCGAGGACTTCCTGCAGGCCGACTACAACCTCAATCGCCTGGACAGTTTTCTGCAACGCGATGACCTGGCCCTGGGCACCGCACGGCGGCTGTTCGGCGAGACCTTCCTGGGAACCTGATGATGCATTTGTTCAAAACAACTTCCGTTGCCTTGGCGCTACTGCTGGCGGCATCACCCTCTATTGCACAGCAAACTGCCCCGGCGCTTGCAGCGGCAGAGCGCCCGGTCGTGATCGAAGGCGTGGTGCCGGATCAGGCGACCAAAACCAAGCTGCTGACCAACCTGAGAGCGGTTTATGGGGCCAGCCGCGTCGTCGACCGCATCCAGGTGGACGACATCGCCATGCCACCGAACTGGGGCGACTACGTCGCCAGCATGATCAGCTCCGGCCTGACCCGCGTTTCACCGGGAAAGCTCGAAGTCAGCGGTCAATCCGTGCGGATTACCGGTGAAGTCAGCAATGAAGCGCTGCGGCAGCAAGTGGCCAGCGACCTCAGCTTGGCAAGCAACACGTCGTACACGGTCACCAATGCGCTCAAGCTGAGTTCGCAACAGGAAGTGCTGGATCAGACCTTGGCGAACCGCATCATCGAGTTCCAGAGCGGCAGTGCAAAGCTGACGCCGTTCGGCATGAGCATTCTCGATGAGATGGTCGCCAAGATGCTGCAGATGCCTGACAGTCGCTTCCTGATCATCGGACACACCGACAACGTCGGTCAGCGTGAATCGAACCTGGCGTTGAGCCACGCGCGCGCTTTGGCGGTGAAGAACTATATGGTGATGAAGCGTATTCCCGTATCGCACCTGGACGTGCTCGGCAAGGGTCCGGACGAGCCGGTGGCCGACAACACCAGTAACGACGGTCGCGCGCGCAACCGACGTATCGAATTCCAGATTCAGTAACGGATTGCCGTTTCAGCGCCGGCTGCGCACGGGGTCAATCCCCGTGCGTGTCCGCGGCGATGTCCAGCATCTCTTCCATCTGCTCCAGCGTGCCGTGGTCCTTGATGACGCGCTTCAGCCACACATGCAGCGGCATCTCACCCCAGCGCGCTGCCTTCTCTGCGATGTAAGCGACCGGGCTGTGCGGCTCGGTACGCCGGAAGAATTCCGCCACCTGCCGCAGTTGCGCCAGGGCTTCTTTGCGTGTGGCCAGCGCGCCGGCCGGGCCGGTACGCGTGGTCACGGCGCCGGTTGCAGCGAGGGGAATGTCTGCAACGAAAGCATCCGGTTCGTCGATGTCTGTAGGACTGGCGGCTTCGCCGTCGTTGTCCAGTAGTAATCCGGCATCGCGTGCAAAGCGCAGCGTGGTGCGCTCCAGTTGATCCAGTAGCTCACGCGCTGCGGTGAAGCTGGGGCCGTCCAGTCCCAAACGATTGTCGACGGCGGCCTGCAGTTCCAGCAGTGCGTGTTTGCAGTCGGGGAGGGTGCTGATGGTTTGGTGCTGTACACCGCAGGCAATGCCCCTGCTGCCGGAAGCCCCTATCAAGAGGGGGGCATAGCACTGCATGCAGCACAGGGAAAAGTCAGCGCCCGCGCGCACAAGAATCAAATGAAAGTGGCCGCCAAAACCCAGGTGCGCATCAGCAGCACTGAAGCAGATGTGCTGCTTTCTGCACCGAGTAAACACCTGTTGGCGAGCGCCGCTGGTGCGTATATCCGAATCGAAGGCGACAACATCGAGTTGGGCGCGCCGGGAAGGATTGAGTTTAGGGGGAGTCAGAGGGAGTGGGTTGGGGCGAAGAGTGCTGGTCCGGAATCTTTGAAGTTTGGGGAATCCGACGTCAAACCCTGTGGGTTCACCACTCAGCAGGCCGACAACGATGGTGCTGCGTTGGTGCCCCTGGCATGAGCCAAATGAGAAGGAGCCCTGCGCTGAAAATTGGACACCGGGAGTTCAACGCGTACGAATACGCATTGATAAATCCAATGCAGGTTGATGATAGTCAATGGCGAGATTTGCCTTCCGAGGCCCTGAATAGCCCGGCGTTTAGGGTTAATCCAGAAGTGCTTCCGCGTTTGGTTGCGCTCAATGAAATGAGCGATAGCCAGCGAGAGGAGCTACTCGCGCGTTGCGCGCGATGGATGAGGAACAATCAGGCGCCATTACTCAGTGCCTTGATGCGCAGTGATTGCGAACGGGTTGCGTTGTCGGCACATCTTGTTAGTCAGATGACGATTAGTTTCAAGCAGCAGAAATGTTGGCTGCGATTCCATGATCCACGCGTCTTCGCCCGGCTGAGTTGGCTGCTCAATGATGTTCAGCTGCGTCGACTATTCGGTCCAATAACTGCATGGGCTTGGTTCGACGTGTGGGCGGACAATTGGCATATATGCCAAAGGCCGACACGGGTAGAGAATGCCATGCCCGGCAGGCTGGAGGCTGAGCAATGGGCTGCTCTCCAGCGCCTGCCTTACTTGAATCGATGCCTAAAACAAATCAAGCAGGATGAGCAAATTTCGGGTGATTACCATTCATTGGCAAAGCGCTTGGACACTGCCTTGCACGAAGCATGGTCACTAGGTTTGAAAGATCGAGATGACGCTTGTCTGTACGCACTTTGCATTGAGCGTAACGGGCCTCGTTGGCCGGAAGTTCCGCGTATTCGTGAGGCAATCCGACAAGCGGAGCAAGGGCAGCAATCCTTGGTTCGCTCTCTTGCGGATGATCAACACCTTTCTGTGCATGAAATAGAACCAGTTACGAGGTATTTCTGATGTCTGTCGCCAGCCAAACACCATCCCATCAATGCCCGGTATGCACGATGGTCGGCCTCCCAATCATGCCGTTGCGTTATGCATTGGCTTGGGCGGGCGAGGATGTGCCTGAGGGCAAGCATGCTCCGCGCGTGGATGCGCCGTTCGATGCAGGTACATACCCGGATCTGGGTACGGCGTCGGCGTACTACACATTGCGGATGCTGCGAGCTGGCTATCTATATGTCTACGATGAGGCGCGTCGTGAATGGTCCTCATACGAAGTGGCTTCCGATGGTTCTCTGTTTGCTTTCGAAATCGATGACGGGCCCAGTCCGGGGGGCAAACCGGCGCCAGATATGTGTAGTCGTGCGATATCGCCCTCACTTGCACGATGCATTCAGGTCAAGGATGCCGCCAAGGCGAGCAAGCTGTGGCTCTCGCATAGTGATGCGCAATGGACGGCAGCGGTGAAGGCTAGCCATGATGAAGCTGCATATCGTTCAAAACATATGAGCTGTATTGATGTGGGGGGCTGGTTTCAAAGCAACGGGAAACGAACACAGGCACATCTGTCAACACTGAAAGATGTATTTGAACGGGTCAGTGAGTACGCATTGCCGGCTGCGGAAGCACTCTATTTCGACAAGCTTGAAAGAGATCGCGGCAGTGCGGGAGTCGGTGCGGTAAACATGCGTGGTATGAATGTATCGCCCCAGCCGGCCTTTATGTTATCGAGTTACGATTTTGCAGCCCGGGATCGCAGTGATTTCAAGGGGGTGTTGTGGGGGAAGAACCCCGATACAGCGCCGCCCGATCAGCCGTTCGCGATGGTTGCATTGGATGATCCTGTTGGCATCACTAGCGAAATTGCGGAGTTGATGAATGATCGACTTGATGCATTGATGTCGCAGCCTGATCGCGTGCGGCCCTTGGCTGCATCTGCGGCGATCCTGCAGTTACGCGATGCTGTGGAACATCAGACAGTGCTGAAGGCAGGGGAGGCCATGCAAGCCGCAGCGGATTCTTTGGGGGACTATGCAGATTTCCGAGCTGGGATGGGGAGTGGTGATCCCATGCGTGAGAGCATTCCACTCACCGCTGAGGACCTGAAGCGGGTGCGTTCTGGTGCGTGGAAGAGCAATGGTTACCAGGAACGCTATGACGAGGCTAAGCGTGCGGAATGGCAGCTAGCTCACGACAAAGAGCTTCAAGCATTGGATGAGGCGGTAATTGCCCCGCTAGCGGGTGCACATGTGAAGTTGCTGGAGTCACTTAATCTACAGGTGCACTTGCAGTGCAACTACGACCCGAATCATGCGCTGAGCGGCGCAGCCTACTTGGGCACTGTTCTTTCATGCATTGTCGATACGCAGGATAAGGTGCCGCAGATGGAGTTGTATGCGCGCTGGCTGGAAAGCAGTCCGCAGGACAAGAATAACTTGCTGCTACGAGCCTACACGCTCAATCAGGATCAGCTAGCCGACGAAGTTTCAAAGGCTGCGGAGAGTGCAGGAGCAATGGACTGGGGCAGCCTTCCTTGGTCCACCTTGTTCGGGCTCTATGGTACGGCGCTCGCTGCCTCCGAAGGGGCAGCGAATATATATGTGGCGAGGCTCATCAAAGAAACCATCGGGCCTGTCGCAAAGCTGTTGAGCAAGGTGGTCGATGGTCCAGTAAAGCTGTACGGCGTACTGGCATGGGGTATGGCCGGAAAAATGCCGCTGGAAAAAGTGACGCTGATGGGGAAAAAATCGGGAGACATTGTGCGACAGGTGATGGCTTCGATGGAGAGAGCGACAGGGCGGCGCACTCCCTACCAAGCAGTTCATGCGGAGCTGAGGCGATAGCAGATACTCGGGTTGGATCTGCGGAAGTCGCGTTCGGATATCAGTTTCATAGGGGTTCGTCAGGATGGTAGCCTGGTGCCAGAGCTGCGGTATCGACAAGAGCGCGCGAATTTTATCAACAATAAGTTGGCGAACTGGCGTGAAGTAATTAATGCCGACATGCGTGTAGGTTTAGCTGGATCGGTTCTATCAGCGGTGGCATTGGGTACGGTGTACAAGAAAGCGATCAACGGGATGCAGCATGAGTACGAAGAGTCTTGGGCGCGAGTTTGGACCAGTTGCGCTGCCCTGATTGGTACTGCACTGGAAGCGGGAGGAAAGCAGGTGGAGAGGCTTGCGGCTGCGAAGCTTCGCTTTGCGCGTTATTTAGCGATTGGTGAACGACTGGTTTCTATCGGTCGCGTTTTTAGTGCTATTGGTGGATTTATTCTTTCAGCTGTGGATTTTTATAGGGCTTGGAAAGAGTATCAGAGGGGTAACAATAAAATGGCAACGCTATGCGCGTTATCAGGTTTGGCTGGCTTTGGATTGGCCGTGGCGATTTATTATGGTGCTCTCGTTTTGTCGGCTTTTCTCTTGCTGGCTGTTGTTCTGATTGTTATCGCATTAATGGTTTGGGGTGATAACTCGCGGCATGCGTGGCTGGATCGTTGTATGTGGGGATTTTTAAGCAGCGAGCGTTATGATGACAAGGACACCGAACAAGCGGAATATCGGCTTGCCGTGGGGGCTTGCTGATGCGCTATCAGGGGATTGTTCCTTTAAGGCCGTTTCCGGTAAATCGCCATCTGACCAAACAGGATGATGCATATCGACTTGAACAACGGCATCGAATGGATGAGTTGACTCCATGCGCGGGCCTTATGGTGATCAGGCTCAATTCGTCCTATTTGGAACTGGTGGATAAATATTTCGACTGGAAAGGATATTTGACTGCCTGGACGTTTGTAATGTGTCTGTTCACCTTCTTTGCTGGTGGAATGTTCATTTTCTCTTCCTTCCAGTTCTTTATGGAGGGCCGGTCCGACGTGTATTTCGGATTGGTAGTGGGGGTTGTTCTATTTTCTATGGGGGCTGTGGCTTTCGTGCTTGGGCGGCATGACTGGATTCACTACACTCACTTCCCTATTCGTTTTAATCGGAAGACTCGCATGGTCCACGTGTTTCGCAAAGACGGTAGCGTGTTAAGTACATCATGGGATGGCCTGTTCTTTACCTTGGATAGCGATGCCAATTTCTGGGAGCCCAGGGGGCATGTGCTTGATCCAGACGGCATCACAGTGCGGGAAACATTTGCACTCGGTGTTTCGAGTATTAATAATAAAGAGGGATTGCGTAAGATTCACGCGCACTGGGAGTTCTGTCGGCGTTATATGGAGGATGGAGCTGAGGCAGTGGCGCCTTATGTAAAGCAGGTACTGCCGATTGATGGTAGGCGCGAATCCTTTCGTGTGGGTTATGAAGTTCTGATGTCCCACTATAGAGATACGGAGTCCGTGTTGGGCTTCGTGATGTACGTTATTATGTGGCCAGTATTGGCGCTGTCTTCGCTCGCCCGCTGGGTGGCAATGCGTACGAGCAAGGTTCCGCGTTGGCCTGCAGAAATTGAGGCGATGAACGAAGTGAGCACGGATGACTCATATTGCATTGATGCGAGAATAAATCCGCCTGGACTGCGCTGATTGATGATGCTGATGATTACGTTTAAGTTTTCAAACAATAGCATTCATTTAGAGTGAATCTGCGTTGTTTAGATCGGGAGTATCAGGGTGCCAATTGCGTTTTCAGAGCAATATCCGCCGCTATGGCCGACCTTTGGTGACGCTAAGCAGGGCCGACGTAAATACACCCGCTGTGACATCTTTATGGGTGGAGTGGCGGCAGTTCCCGCCGCAGGGGGGCTAGCTGCGTCTGCTGAGGCGGAACGGGCTGCTTAGCAGAATGGCAATGATGGCCAGCCGCGCTACGCGTAAGGCTATTTATTATGTAGAGAAACGGGTGCTGGATTGTTGACGGTGCAGCGGAAACCATAGAGTAGGGTGGATTTGAGATTCCCATTCTGGTCAATTTCTTGCCCTGGTTTCTCATGTAGGCGTGTCATGGTCATCGTGCTGCGGCTATCGCTTGCCGGCCAGCTGCGCAGAACCTTTTCAGTGCCAGTTTCTGGGCCGGTTGGGTTGTGGGCTTTGTCGCTGTGGTCGTACCAATCATCAGCGTACCAATCCTGCACCCAGTCGAGAGAGTTTTTGGTCAGATCGTATAGCCCAAGTGGATTGGGTGAGAACGAAGCGATACGGTAAGGGCTGCCACCTCGTCCTCCGTTGATGGCTGCAATAAGCTGGCGACTCGGCACATTGCGATTCCATTCCAACTTGCCGTTATCAGTGGGGTAGACAATCCAGCGACCCCGATCACGGGCGGCGTATTCCCATTGCGCTTCGGTTGGTAGGGAAAACGATTGGCCGGTGATCTTGCCGACCCATTTGCAGTAGGCATCGGCTTGTTCCCAGATTACGCCAGCAGGCTTGTCGGGCGCGCGCCATGCGGGACGGTCGCCCAATATTTTCGTATAGATATCTTCGGTTTGTACGGTCGGCACTTTGTTGGCCTCGGCATACAGATCGAATTCTGCCAGCGTGACCTTGTACTTGCTGATGGAGTAGCTATCCAGCGTCACTTCATGCAATGGACTGCTGTTGACATTGCCATCCCACGGCAGCTTTTCTTCGCTTTGCAGACGGCCGAAATCACCCATCTGGAAAGTGCCGCCCTCCACGAATATCTGGTCCCGTTTGGATTTGTCGGCCAAGGCGCGAATGCGATCTCGCAAAGACCCCCTCTGGATCTTTGCCAAGTCTGCCACCAGGCTCTCGGGTTGCTTGAATACCGACAGATCTTCAGGAATCGGGTGGACGATTTCATCCGGATATATGCCTTTTTCGTGGCTGGTAGCGCATGCCACCTGCGTCGTCAGAAGAGCTGCGCTACCAATAAACAGGAACAGGGAGGGCTTCATCTAAAAGTGTGTCCATACGTTGAAGTCGCTCGGATTCTTGCACATTGGAGTGTTGCGTTGCCGCAGTGACCGAGTGTTCATTCCGGCCTCATTCGAGGAGATTCGCTGCATGGCTATGCAGGTCGTTGAATTCGAGTGTGAGTGAGAGAGTGATGATGCAAACTTCGGCTTGCACATGCTGATGCTTGCTGACCGCAGCCGCGGCAAATGCGCGCCGGGAGGCGTCTGTGAAAGCATGGGCTGAGCCATCATGCTGCCTCTCGAAACCTGCAGACCCCGTCGATTCCTCCTGCTGCATATCTGGCTTGGCAGCGATGTGCTGGCGGCCTAAACACTCGACGGCATCGAGCAAATCAGGCCAATAGTTTTGACAGCGACCAATTGGCATTGTGGGAACATATTCGCCAGTACATGGAAGAAGACGGCCCGCCGTTACAACCGAAGGATCAATTGCGGAAGACGGATGTGAGCAGGGTGTCGACGTTTCCGGCGGAGATTCTTGCTGAGGTTGGTGGGGCACCGCTGGATGCGGCTGGCATCCAGGCGCAGATAGATGCGGTGACTCCGGGACGAAGGTGATACGCAGCCCCACAGTTTCATGAAGCTATCCGGGCAGGCTGCCTTCTATTTCCTGGTGAAGCTGACGTAGTGCATCCACGCGAGTCGTCGAGGACTTTGCGGCCATCGAATCCTCAGAGCGCCTTCCGGCACCTGCTTCCTGCCATCGCCGCAATCATTCATTGGCAGCCCCTGCCCATTGGTGTACATATGTACACCATGTCCGAATTGTCCTCACAACGTGCTGCGGTACTTGCCTTCCTGCGTGAGCGGGTGGGGGAGGGTGCGCCGCCCAGCCTGGCTGAAATCGCCGCCCACTGTGGCTTTGCCTCACGCAATGCCGCGCAGAAGCATGTGCAGGCGCTGGCGGCTGCGGGGCTGATCGAGCTGCGCATTGGGCAGAAGCGGGGTATCCGTATCCCCGGTGGCGAGCCGGATGCTTTGCTGACCTTGCCGGTTCTGGGGCGGGTGGCGGCGGGGCTGCCGGTGGGGGCGGACATCGGCTTGGACCGCCAGTTGCGATTGGATCGTGGGCTGTTCGCGCTGCAGCCGGATTATCTGCTGCAGGTGCAGGGCGACTCGATGATCGATGACGGCATTCTGAATGGCGATCTGGTGGGCGTGCACCGCAGTCGCGATGCGCGCAATGGTCAGATCGTGGTGGCGCGCGTTGACGACGAAATCACCATCAAACGGTTGGAGCGCTCATCGAGCGGCATCCGTTTGCTGCCGCGCAATCCGGCGCATGCGCCGATCGTGGTGGCGGCCGATGCCGACTTCGCGATTGAAGGCATTTACTGCGGCCTGATCAGGCAGGCTTGAGCATGGGCGAAGTGTTGGCCCTGGATGAGCTGATGGCGGCGCGCACGGTGTGGCGTGCCAGCCGTGGCAGTGCGCTCAACCATGAGGGTGAACCCACGGGACATGCGACGCTGGATGCGGTGCTGCCGACCGGTGGTTGGCCGCGTAAAGCCTTGACCGAATTGCTGCTGCCCGCTGATGGCGTGGGCGAAGTTTCCTTGTTGCTGCCGACGCTGGCGCGGATGACCGCCGCCGGCAAGCGCGTGGTGCTGGTGGCGCCGCCGTTCATACCTTACGCGGCGGCGTGGCAATCCGGTGGCGTGGAACTGGCCGGCATGGACGTGGTGGAGGCCGAGCCGCGCGATGCGTTGTGGGCGTTTGAGCAATGCCTGCGCAGTGGTGCCTGCGCGGCGGTGTTGGGTTGGCCGAAGACGGCCGATGCACGCGCATTGCGTCGCTTGCAGGTGGCAGCCGACAGCGGTGATTGCTGCGGCTTTGCGTTGCGCGACCGCCGCCATGCAGTGAACGCGTCGCCAGCGGCGCTGCGGCTGGAATATCTGCCTGCGCATGATGCCTGGCAGGTGCGCAAATGCCGCGGCGGACAGGTTCCGACGCAGCCACTGCGTCTGGTGCAGTAAGCCGCCATGCTCTGGGCCTGCATATTGCTGCCGCAGCTGGCGCTGGATGCTGTCCTCCGTCGTCTGCCTGATCCGCACGAGCCGCTGGCGTTGGTCGAAGGGCCGGCGCAGCTGCGTCGTTTGCATGCGGTCAACGACAGTGCTGCCGAGCACGGGCTTACGCCGGGTATGCGTTTGTCTGCGGCGCACGCGTTGTTGGCGCAGGTGCGCACCTTGGATTACGACCCCAAAGCCGAAGCGCATTGGCATCGGTTTCTGGCGGCGTGGGCGTACCGGCACAGCTCGCTGGTCAGCCAGCAGTGGTCGCATGCAATCGTGCTGGAAGTGCAGGCCAGTTTTCAGTTGTTTGGGCCGTGGCCACGTTTTGAGCGGCGCCTGCGCAGTGAGCTGGAAACGCTGGGCTTTCGTCATCGCATCGCGCTGGCGCCAACGCCGCGCGCGGCGCGGGTATTGGTTGGTTTGCGCGATGGCATGGCGGTGACGCAGCTGGCGCAGATGCAGTCCATGTTGGACAAAGTACCGGTGCGGCGCGCGGCCTTGCCCGATGATGCGGGCGAACGGCTGCATCGCATGGGTGTGCGTACGTTGGCGGCCTTGCGGGCGCTGCCCAGTGATGGCGTGCGTCGTCGTTTCGGCGGCGACGTGCTGGAGCACCTGCGCAAGCTCTATGGCGAGGCCGACGATCCATTGACCTGCTACGCGCCGCCGGATCATTTCGACTCCCGGTTGGAGCTGGGGTACGAAGTTGAAACGCACACTGCGCTGTTGTTCCCACTGCGACGTTTGATCGGCGATTTGTGCACCTATCTCTCCATTCGCGATGGCGGTGTGCAGCGTTTTGCATTGCGGCTGGAACACGAGGAAGGCCATACCGATGTGGAGGTTGGTCTGCTGGCGGCGGAGCGTTCGCCGTCGATGTTGTTTGAACTGTCGCGCAACCGATTGGAACGCGTGGAGATACCGCGTCCGGTAGTGGCGATGCGATTGCTGGCGCGGCAGTTGCCGCCGTTCATTCCTGCGGCGCGCGATCTATTCGACACGCGCCCGCAACAGGCGATGGATTGGCCGCATCTGCGTGAGCGTTTGCGCGCACGATTGGGGGACGACGCGGTGTATCGCTTGGTGGCTGGCGATGATCCGCGCCCGGAGCGTGCATGGCGGCGCGTGGTCGGCGATGAACTTCCAGAGGTGACTGCGCCCGAGCGTCCACCACGCCCGACCTGGTTGTTGCCGCATCCGGTGCCGTTGCGTGACACGCGCGTGCGCATTCTTTCCGGCCCCGAACGACTTGAAAGCGGTTGGTGGGATGGCGACGATGCGCGTCGCGATTACTACGTGGTGGAGACCGTGCACGGTCAGCGTGCTTGGGTATTCGCCGCACCTGGCGAGCAGCACGGCTGGATGCTGCAGGGCTGGTTTGCATGAGTTGGGATGACCTGCCGCCGGGCGTACAAGCCGATACACCTGGCGCCCGCCCGCCGCGTCGTTGGAGTGTGGGCCAGCGGCTGAGTGCGGCGGCCAATGACGACATCGTGCATCACGACCGAGATGGCAGTCCTGCGTATGCGGAGCTGCATTGCATGTCGGATTTCTCGTTCCTGCGCGGTGCGTCCGATGCGGAGAAATTGTTCGAGCGTGCGCGTCACTGCGGCTACGAAGCATTGGCGATCACCGATGAGTGCTCGTTGGCCGGCATCGTGCGCGGCTGGGAGGCCGGCAAGGCAACCGGCTTGAAGCTGATTGTCGGTAGCGAGTTCAAACTTATCGACGGCGTGAAGCTGGTGCTGCTGGTGGAGAACGCCATCGGCTATACGCAGCTGTGCAGCCTGATCACCAAGGCGCGGCGTGCGGCGAACAAGGGCGAATACCGCTTGAGTCGCGCTGATATGGAAGACGTATTGAAGGAACAGGCGCTGGGCCTGTTCGCATTGTGGTTGCCGGCAACGGTGCCCGATGTGGAGGAGGGCAGCTGGCTCAAACGCGTCTTCAACGAGCGCGTGTTTCTCGCGGTGGCATTGCATCGCGAGTGTGATGACGCCGCACGTTTGGCGCAGTTGTTGGCGTTGTCACGGCAGTTGGATCTGGTGCCGCTGGCCAGCGGCGACGTACACATGGCCACGCGCCGCGAACGCATGGTGCAGGACACACTCACCGCCATTCGGCATACCTTGCCGTTGGCCGAGGCCGGTGCGCATCTGTTCCGCAATGGCGAACATCACCTGCGCGCACGGCGCACGCTCGGCAATATCTATCCGGCGGAGTTGTTGCAGGCGACGGTGCAGTTGGCGGCGCGTTGCAATTTCGACCTCAAGCGCGACATGGATTACCGGTACCCGGCGGAGTTGGTGCCGGACGGACATACGCTGGCCAGCTACCTGCGCGAACTGACCGAAATCGGCGTCCGTGAGCGGTGGAACGATGCGAAGCCGATGCCGGAACGAGTGCGCGCGGATATCGAGCAGGAGCTGGCGTTGATCGCCGAGCTGAAGTACGAAGCCTTCTTCCTTACCGTGCACGACATCGTGCGCTTCGCGCGGTCACGCAACATCCTCTGCCAAGGCCGTGGCTCGTCGGCCAACTCGGCGGTCTGTTACGCGCTGGGCATTACGTCGGTCGACCCGGGTGAGAACAAGCTGCTGATCGCGCGGTTTCTGTCCAAGGCACGCGACGAGCCACCGGATATCGATGTCGATTTCGAGCACGAACGTCGCGAAGAAGTGCTGCAGTACGTCTATAAAAAGTACGGACGTTCGCGTGCGGCGCTGGCGGCGACGGTCATTCGTTATCGTGGCAAGAGTGCGGTGCGTGACGTGGCCAAGGCGTTCGGGTTGCCGCCGGATCAGATCACTCTGCTGGCTGATTGCTACGGCTGGGGCAATGGCGACACGCCGATGGAACAGCGCATTGCCGAGGCTGGTTTTGATCTGCACAACCCGCTGGTGGCGCGCGTGTTGGCAGTGACGTCGATGCTGATCGATCATCCGCGTCATCTGTCGCAGCACGTCGGCGGCTTTGTTATTTCCGATGCGCCGCTGTCGTCGGTGGTGCCGGTGGAAAACGCGGCGATGGCCGACCGGACCATCATCCAGTGGGACAAGGATGATCTGGAAAGCATGGGCCTGCTCAAGGTCGATTGTTTGGCGTTGGGCATGCTCACCTGCCTGCGCAAGACGATGGATCTGGTGCGTCAACATCGCGGCCGTGACTTCGACCTGGCCAGCATCCCGTCCGAAGACCCGCAGACCTACGCGATGATCCAGCGCGCCGACACCATTGGCGTGTTCCAGATTGAATCGCGGGCGCAGATGGCGATGCTGCCGCGCTTGAAGCCGAAAACGTTCTACGACCTGGTAATTGAAGTGGCGATCGTGCGGCCAGGGCCGATCCAGGGCGACATGGTGCATCCGTATCTGCGGCGCCGGCAGGGTCTGGAGCCAGTGACGTATCCGTCCGATGGGGTGAAGGACATTCTCGGTAAGACGCTGGGCATCCCGCTGTTTCAGGAACAGGTGATGGAGCTGGTGATGCACGCCGGTTACAACGCCGACGAGGCCGATCATCTGCGCCGCTCGATGGCGGCATGGCGGCGCGGTGGCGATATGGAGCCGCATCGCAAACGCATCCGGGAACTGATGGAGGGCAAAGGCTATTCGTCCGAATTCATCGACCAGATCTTCGAGCAGATAAAGGGGTTTGGCTCGTATGGTTTCCCGCAAAGCCACGCCGCCTCCTTTGCCAAATTGGTCTACGCCAGTTGTTGGTTGAAGCGGCACGAGCCGGCGGCGTTCGCCTGTGGCCTGCTCAATGCACAACCGATGGGTTTCTACTCGGCCAGCCAGCTCGTGCAGGACGCGCGTCGTGGCTGCGCCGAGCGTGAGCCGGTGGACGTGTTGCCGGTCGATGTGATGCACAGCGATTGGGACAATCTGTTGGAAGGTGGTCGCGCCTGGTGCAGTGCGGCCGATCAGGGCGCGCAACCCACGTTGCGGCTTGGTCTGCGGCAAGTGGCCGGATTCTCGGAAGCCGCAGCACTTGCGTTGATGGAGGCACGCAAACAACGTGCTTTCAGCAGCGTGGGCGATCTGTGTCTGCGCGCGGGTTTGGATGCCCGGGCGCGCGAAGCCTTGGCCGAAGCCGGTGCGCTGCAGTCGTTGGCCGGCAACCGCAATGCGGCGCGCTGGGCCGTGGCCGGTGTCGAGCGGCGGCGGCCGTTGTTGCCGGGCAGCCCTGAGGAGCGTGAGGTGGCGTTGATCGCGCCTGCGGCCGGAGAGGAGATTCTTGCCGATTACAACAGCACTGGCCTGACCCTGCGCCAGCATCCGATGTCCCTGCTGCGCGCGCAGATGACGCAGCGTCGCATCATCGATCTGCAGGCCTTGCGTGCCCGCCCGCACGGCAGCGGCGCGCATGTGGCCGGGCTGGTGACACAGCGGCAGCGGCCCGGCACCGCCAAGGGCACGATCTTCGTCACTCTGGAAGACGAGCACGGCATGATCAACGTGATCGTCTGGCCGCATGTGGCATTGCGCCGCCGTCGCGCATTGCTGGAATCACGGTTGATGGCGGTGCGGGGGCGCTGGGAGCGGGTAGATGGCGTGGAGCATTTGATCGCCGGTGATCTTTACGACCTGAGCGAATTGTTGGGCGAGCTGCAGGTGGGGTCGCGTGATTTCCATTGAGTGCGGGACTGGCTTGTACGGCCCAATGTTCTTTGAAATGTGTATGTGGACACGTAGGAGCGGCTTCAGCCGCGAAGCCAACGATGTCGCCGCTCGCGGTATCCACCATCGCC
>NZ_JBOHXW010000009.1:0-120310 GCF_050737575.1 Stenotrophomonas sp. | reverse complement strand
GCTCGCGGTATCCACCATCGCCAGCTTCGCGGCTGAAGCCGCTCCTATGCGCAGGTGGTTTTAACGGGTTGTACTGGCAATTTGTGATGCGTCACTTTAATGTGCGCGCATTCGCAACAAAGGAATTTGTGATGGGCGACAAGAAAGATTCTCCAGCGGCGGACGCGGTGGCTAATGCGCCACGCAAACGTGGGCGGCCGAAGATCTATAGCGAGCCGTTGTCACAGGCCGAACGGGCGCGTCGTTACCGGGCCAAACGGGCCAATGATTTCAGTCCGCCCGATGAGATGCGCGACACTGCGTTGATCGACGCGCTGCGCTGGTGCATTACCCACCAGCACGAGGCGGTGGATCTTTATCTGGAAGAGTTGGTGCGCCGCTATCACAGCAAAGGTGCTGAAGCCCTTAAGTAAGGAGAGGGCGTTGCCCGCTTGCACGGGGCCGATTTGACCCTGCTCGCATTCAAGAGCAAGCTCATCTGACACGTTGTTGTCTCCACCAACAGGAGGATTCATGACTGTCGCGTCCATCCTGCCCAGCTCGGGCAGCAAGCAACCTCCCTCCAGGCTTTGGCGCGTGTTCTGGCTGCAGGGCGTGATCCCCAGCAACATTCTCTGGGCGGTGGCGATCTGGGCCTTGTCGCAGGGCAAGACGCCGCTGCTGCTGGCCATGTTCGCGCTGTTGCTGCTCTACACCGGCTGGATCATCCCGGCGGTGTGGCGGGCCGCGCCCACCGCACATAACCCCAATCTGGGCGTGGCTGCACGCGGCCTCACCGTGGCCTGGGGGTTGAACACCGTGCTGGTGGTGTTCTTCCTGACCCTGCAGTTGGTCGCTTAGTAGAACTGGATGGGATTGCCATCGCGGTCGAAAGCGGCAAAGCGGCTGATCTGCCCGTCGTTGATGGCATTGACCATCAATTGCAGCGGGCGGGCCGCTTCATCGCTGGAGGGGGCAAAGCCGGCGCGGCCGTCCATCGCTGCCACAAACAGCACGTCCCAGTTCATGCCGGTGTTGCCTGACTCGGCGGCCAGCCCGGCGAACGAGGTGACCTCATGCGGCGCCTTGTCCACGCACAGTACCGGGCTCAATGTGCCGCCCTGGCCGGTGGCGTGGCGGTCGTGCTGGTCGGTGGTGGGGGATTCGGGCAGGTCGGCGCGGGCAAACACGAACAGCAAGCGTTGCGGTTCGGTCTGCTGGCCCGCCGCATGCAGCAGGCCGTCAAAGTCATTGAGCATCATGGTTGCTGTCACACGCTGTAGGCATCTGAGCGGGCATGCTGCCACAACCCCGGCGATGTCGGCAGAGCAGGCATTGATTTAAGTCATCCCATCACGACGTTGTCCCCCGTAGGCTGATCACCAGTTGACGCAGTGAGGGAAGCCCCGGGTGCCGGGTGATCGAAAAATGGAGTCAGAAGGTGGAACAGCCATGAGCCAACTCACCGACGGCTTCGGTCGCAGCTTTCCGTATCTGCGTCTGTCGCTCACCGAGGCCTGCAACTTCCGTTGCAGCTATTGCCTGCCCGATGGCTATCAGGCCGACGGCCGACCGCAGTTCATGGCAGTGGCCGAGATCGAACGGCTGGTGCGTGCGTTCGCCACCCTGGGCATGCACAAGATCCGCCTCACCGGCGGTGAGCCCAGCCTGCGCAAGGACCTGGACCAGATCATCGAAACCGTGGCGCGGGTGCCAGGCATCCGCAAGGTCGCCATCACCACCAATGGCTGCCTGCTGCCGCGCCGCTTGCCGGGCTGGCACAAGGCCGGGCTGACCGCCTTGAACGTGAGCATGGACAGCCTGCGCCGCGAGCGCTTCCTTTCGATCACTGGTCACGACCGCTTGCCGGAAGTACTGGAAGGCATTGCGATGGCGCAGGAGCTTGGGTTGCAGTCGATCAAGCTCAACGCGGTGCTGCTGCGCGACCGCAACGACGACGAATTGCCGGAGTGGATGGAGTTCCTGCGCCATCGCCCGATCAGCGTGCGCTTCATCGAACTGATGCGTACCGGCGACAACCGCGAGTACTTCGAGCGCCACCATCTGGATGCCGACGTAGTGATCGCGCAATTGCAGGCGGCCGGCTGGAGCCAGCGCCCGCGCGCCGCCGATGCAGGACCGGCGCGTGAGTTCACCCATCCGGATTACCGCGGCAGCTTCGGCATCATTGCCCCGTATTCCAGGGATTTCTGTAAAGGCTGCAATCGTCTGCGGGTGACCGCGAAGGGCGATCTGCGCCTGTGCCTGTTCGGCGACTTTGGCGTGGCTTTGCGGCCGCTGCTGCAGTCCGACGATGACCAAGACGCGCTGCTGGCGCGCATCACCACCCAGCTCGGCCTCAAAGCGGCCGGGCATGGATTGCACCAAGGCCTGACCGGGCTTACGCCGCATCTGGCTTCAATCGGGGGATAAAGAACACGATGAGTGGGGAAATGAATGCGGCCTTCCATATGGCCGATGTCCGCAACAAACGCATCACCCGCCGCCGCGCGGTGGCTGTGGGCGAACTGCTGGCCGGGCCGGTGGCTTATCCGTTGATCGTCGAGCGGCGACTGCCCAAAGGCGACGCCTTGGTGATGGCGGAAATTGCCGGTCTGCAGGGCGCCAAGATGGCCTCGGCATTGATGCCGCTATGCCATCCGCTGCCGCTGGAGCTGGTGCATGTTTACTGCGTTCCGGTGCCGGAGCGGCAGGCCATCCGCGTCTGGTGCGAATGCGCCAGTGAGGCGCGTACCGGTGTGGAAATGGAAGCATTGGCCGGCGTCAGCGCCGCCTTGCTGACTTTGTATGACCTGAGCAAACCAGTGGAACCCGCGCTGGAAATCAGCGCCATCCGCTTGCTGTTCAAGGAAGGCGGAAAGAGCGGCCTGTGGCTGCACCCGCAAGGCATGGACGATGCGGAGCGCGAACGCTTCCAGCCGCGCCCTCCGCGTGGTTTGCAGGGCGCACGTTGCGCCGTGATCACGCTCAGCGACCGCGCCAGCCAGGGCGATTACGCCGACGAATCTGGCCCGCGGCTGGTGCAGGGCTTGCAGGCGATGGGCGGCGATGTGGATGTGGTCGAGGTGCTGCCTGATGGCATCGAGCCGCTGGCCTCGCGGCTGTACGCATTGTCCAAAGAGGGCGTGCGGCTTTGCCTGTGCACCGGCGGTACCGGTTTGGGCCCGCGTGATCTCACGCCCGAAGCGTTGCAGTCGCTGGGCGGGCGTCGTGTCGAAGGCTTGGCCGAAATGCTGCGCAGCCTGAGCGCGCAACACACGCAACAAGCGTGGCTGAGCCGGGCTGAGGTCGTGCAACTGGGCGACATGTTGATATTCGCCTTGCCGGGCAGCCCGCGTGCGGCCAGCCAATGCCTGGATATTCTGGCGCCGGTGCTTGGCCATGCGCTGGCAATGGTGGACGGTCAAAGCCACGGCAAGGGCAGCCACGCATGATCAGCTACGCGCAGGCGTTGCAGCAGTTGCTGGCCGCGGCCGAGCCGCTGCCCGCGCAGCATGTGCCGGTGGAACACGCCGAAGGCCGCGTGCTCGCCGCTGCGGTCACCAGCACGCAGGCGTTGCCGCCTTTCGACAACTCCGCGATGGATGGCTTTGCCCTGCACGCCGGTGGCGAAGTGATTGCCGCCGGCAGCGTATTTGAGGTGCAGGGTTGGCAGGCCGCCGGTGATGTCGCCGCCGAGGGCGGGCAGGGCGCGTGGGAAATCATGACCGGCGCGCGCATGCCCAGCGGCTTGGACAGCGTCGTTCCGGTGGAACAGGTTGAGGTGGTGGAAGCACAAAACGGCCGGCCGCTGCGCATTCGCCTGCGTGAGCCGCTCAAGCCCGGTCAGCATGTGCGTCTGCGCGGCCAGGACGTGGAGGACGGCGAGAACGTATTGGCCGCAGGCGCCACCTTGGATATCAATGCGATGACGCTGCTGCATGCCATCGGCACCGCCACGGTGCAGGTGCAGCCGCAACCGAAGGTGGCCGTGATCGCCACCGGCAAAGAACTGGTGAGTGATGCAGCGCAATCGCTGGCCTCGGGGCAGATCCGCGACAGCAACCGGCCGTATCTGATCCGCCGGTTGCAGGCCGCAGGCGCTGAGGTGGTGTGGCAGGGCGTGGTCGGCGATGACGTTGCGGCCTTCGACAAGGTGCTCGACACCGCGTTGGCCGCAGGTGCAAACGTATTGGTCAGCACTGGCGCAGTGTCGCAGGGGCGGTACGACTTCATTCCCGATGCACTGCGCGCGCGCGGTGCCGAGATTGTTTTCCACAAAGTTGCGATTCGCCCCGGTAAACCGCTGCTGTTCGCGCGATTGCCGAACGGCGCGCTGTACTTTGGCTTGCCCGGTAATCCAATCTCGGCGGCGGTAGGCCAACGCTTCTTTGTCGAGCCGGTGCTGCGAAGCCTGTTGGGCTTGGCCGAAGAGCCGGCCTTGCAGTTGCCGTTGCAGGCCGATGTACGCAAGCCGCCCGGCCTGCGCCTGCATGCACGTGCGCGGGTTGAGCTGGATGCCAGCGGCCAGTTGTCGGTGCGCGTGCTTTCGGGACAGGAATCCTTCCGTTTGAAAACCATGCTTAACGCCAACGCGTGGGCGGTGCTGGAGGGCGAGGGCGACCTTGCCGTCGCCGGCAGCCGCGTCCGCGTGCAGGGCTGGGGTCATCGCGATCCGGTGCAGTTGGCGCTACAGGAGTCACCATGAGACAGATAAACGTTCAGTTGTTCGGCGCCTTTTCGGAGCTGGATCCCAGCCGCGAAATCGCTGTGCAGACGCACGGCGAACACATCGCCGATCTGCGCACAGCGTTGCGCGAACTGATTGCCCAGCGCTGGCCGCAGTTCCGCGCCGGATTGCTGGATTATTCGGCGTTTGCCGACGAACACCGTGTGCTGCGTGACAACGAGCGTCTGCCCGATGACGGCCGCATCGCAATCCTGCCGCCGGTCAGTGGAGGTTGAGATGAGCAGCGGAAATACCTGGAAAGTGGTGGACCGCGCGGTAGCGCCAATCGACCCGGCCGAAGGCATTGAATTTGTCTCTGACCCCGGTTTTGGGGGCATCGACGTCTTCATAGGCAAAGTGCGCGACCTGAACCAAGGCCGCCCCGTCCTGGGCATCACCTACGACATGTTCGAGCCGCTGGTGCTCAACGAAATCCAGCGCATGGTGGCCGAGGTGGAAGCCCAATTCGGTCCGCGCATCAAGTTGTACGTGTCGCACGCAAAAGGCCGCTTGGGTGTCGGCGATGTGGCGCTGGTCGTCGCCGCCGGCACGCCGCACCGCGATGAAGCCTTCCGCGCCTGCCGGCAACTAATCGAAGAGGTGAAGCATCGCTCACCGATCTGGAAGCAGGAGCATTACCAGGACGGCGACAGCGAATGGAGTGAAGGCTGTTCGCTGTGTCATCACGAAGCCGACGGCGCGGGCACGGCTCATGCGCACGATCACGCCCACTGAGAAGGCCGCAATGGCCGGCATCGTGCTGGCCGGTGGCCTGTCCTCCCGGATGGGCCGCGACAAGGCGCAATTGCCGTGGCAGGGACAGACCCTGCTTGCGCACATGCACGGCCTGCTGAAGCGGGCCGGCGCAACCATCGTAAGAGTGAGTGGCGACTATCCCGCCTTCGATGGCGTCGCCGATACGGTTGAACGCTGCGGCCCCCTGGGCGGATTGTTCAGCGTGGTAGCCACACTGCCGGACGGGCCCGCTTGGGTGGTGCCGGTGGACATGCCGCAGCTCGATATCGCATTGCTGCGGCAATTGCGCGATGCACCACCTGCGGCCTGTGTGATCTTCGCCGGGCAGCCGCTGCCGATGCGTCTGGAAATCAGTGCCGCCAGCCGCGCGGTGCTGCAATCCATGATTGAAGACCCGGATGGCCCGCGTTCGCTGCACGCGCTGCAGCGGCGTTTGGGTGTTCTCGAACTGCCGGTGGCCGTTGCTGCAGCGGCCAGCCTGGTCAATTGCAATACCCCCGAACAATGGGAGGCGCTTGCCCCATGAAAATCCAGCTTCAACAACAATCGGTGCGCTTGCGGCTTGATGAAGGCGAGCTGGCGCAACTGCTCGACGGCGAAACGCTTCACAGCACCACGCAGTTGGGTGTGATCGATAACTGGTCGATGGCGCTGCGGCTGCATGACGGTGCTCAGCCCGTGCTTGCCGCTGCTGCGGAGGCCGTGCTGATCAACCTTCCATACGAAGCGGTATTGACGTTGGCCGGGCGCTTGCCGTGCCGCGATGGTTTGGCCTGGGAGGTGGATACCTCCAATGCAACATTGCAGCTGCAGTTTGATGTGGATGTGCGTGACAGCGTGCGTCAACGCGGTCCACGCCGGCGCACTGACGCGGTCATCACGCCTGCCGTCTGACATTTATCAGGTGAACGCGTTCTAAACCGTCACAGATTGATCTTGATCAACCTCGTCTCGCAGCGCGCCGGGCTTAATAGCGGCACGACGACGGGGCACCGCACAACGCAGCAGTTCGTCGTCATTACATAGCCTGGAGCCATGCATGACCGTCGTTAGCGATGTCGCAAAGAACAAGAGTGGCCCCGGTCGTGTCATCACCGACTGGACGCCAGAAGATCCCGCTTACTGGGAGAAGACAGGGCAACGGGTCGCCACACGCAACCTGGTGATTTCCATCCCCGCGTTGTTGTTGGCCTTCTCGGTCTGGGTGTTGTTCTCGGCCGTCTCGATCAGCCTGCCGCGTATCGGCTTCAACTTCACCACCGATCAGCTGTTCTGGCTGGTGGCGCTGCCCAGCCTCTCCGGCGCAACGCTGCGTATCTTCTACTCCTTCGTCGTACCGATCTTTGGTGGACGACGCTGGACGGCACTCTCAACGGCTTCGTTGTTGCTGCCAACGATCTGGCTCGGCTTTGCGGTGCAAAACCCCAACACACCGTTCTGGGTCTTCGTCTGCATCGCCATCCTTTGCGGTCTTGGCGGCGCCAACTTTTCTTCGTCGATGTCCAACATCTCCTTCTTCTATCCCAAGCAGCGCCAAGGCATGGCGTTGGGGTTGAACGCAGGTTTGGGCAACGTCGGTGTGTCGGTCTCGCAACTGGTGGTGCCCTTGGTCATCACCGTTGGCGTATTCGGCGCGATGGGTGGCGCACCGCAACCGCTGGTGGAAGGCGGCGGCCAGTTGTTCCTGCAGAACGCGGGCTTCATCTGGGTGCCGGCCATCGCACTTGCTGCGATTGCCGCCTGGTTTGGCATGAATGACCTGACCAGTGCGCGTTCGTCGTTCTCAGAGCAGGCGATTATCTTCCGTCGCAAACACAACTGGCTGATGTGCTGGTTGTACATCGGCACGTTTGGTTCCTACATCGGCTTTTCAGCGGGCTTCCCGATGCTGGTCAAGAGCCAGTTCCCCGACGTCAACCCGATGACCTATGCCTTTATCGGCCCGTTGCTGGGCGCGCTGATGCGCTCGGTGGGCGGCAGTCTGGCCGACCGCTGGGGCGGGGCACGGCTGACGTTCTGGGTGTTCGCGCTGATGATCGCCGCGGTATTCGGCGTGCTGCACTTCCTGCCGAGCAACGGCACGGGCGGTAACTTCTATGGCTTCCTGATCTCGTTCATGGCGCTGTTCGTGCTGAGCGGCATCGGCAACGGCACCACGTTCCGCATGATTCCGGTGATCTTCCGCACCCTGCATGAGCGCCTGTCGGCCAAGGCCAATGCGCAGGGCAAGTCCGAGGCCGCGCACCAGGCCAGCATTGAATCGGCCGCCGTGGTCGGTTTCTCCGGCGCCATTGGTGCCTACGGCGGATTCTTCATTCCGAAGAGTTACGGCTCTTCGATCACCTTGACCGGCAGCCCCGACATGGCGCTGTACGGCTTCATTGCGTTCTACATCACCTGTCTGGTCGTGACGTGGTGGTGGTACTACCGGCGCGGGGCCGAAACCCCCTGCTGAGGACGCAATGCAACGCAGCCAGATGACATACA
This sequence comes from Stenotrophomonas sp., assembly GCF_050737575.1. GTDB lineage: Bacteria > Pseudomonadota > Gammaproteobacteria > Xanthomonadales > Xanthomonadaceae > Stenotrophomonas. Next base: position 112,359 of record NZ_JBOHXW010000009.1, on the reverse strand, counting down.
CAGCCACGATGCAGACGTACGCAAAGGGAGATTCACCATGAGTTATTTCCTGGATCGCTTGCAGTTTTTCAAGCGTGACCCACAACCCTTTGCCGATGGCCATGGGTTTACCAAAAGCGAAGGGCGGGACTGGGAAAACAGTTACCGCGCCCGCTGGCAGTACGACAAGATCGTACGTTCCACGCACGGCGTGAACTGCACCGGCTCCTGTAGCTGGAAGATCTACGTCAAGAACGGCCTGGTCACCTGGGAAACCCAGCAGACCGACTACCCGCGCACGCGCCCGGACCTGCCCAATCACGAGCCACGCGGCTGCCCACGCGGCGCCAGCTATTCCTGGTACCTGTACAGCGCCAATCGCCTCAAATACCCGCTGATTCGCGGCACGCTGGTGCGCATGTGGCGCCAGGCGCGCAAGACGATGTCACCCGTGGATGCCTGGGCCAGCATTGTCGAAAACCCCGAGAAATCGCGCGAGTACAAGCGCCGTCGCGGCATGGGCGGTTTCGTGCGGCTGTCCTGGGATGAGGCCAACGAGATCATCGCCGCCTCCAACCTGCATACGGTGAAGGAATACGGCCCGGATCGCGTGGTCGGCTTCTCGCCGATCCCGGCGATGTCGATGGTGTCCTACGCCGCCGGCGCGCGCTATCTGTCGCTGCTCGGTGGCGCCTGCCTGTCGTTCTACGACTGGTACTGCGATCTGCCGCCGGCTTCGCCGCAGGTGTGGGGCGAGCAGACCGACGTGCCGGAATCGGCCGATTGGTACAACAGCCGCTACATCATTGCCTGGGGCTCGAACGTTCCGCAGACGCGCACGCCCGACGCGCACTTTTTCACCGAGGCGCGTTACAACGGCACCAAGACCGTGGCGGTCTGCCCGGATTACTCCGAGCTGGCCAAGCTCACCGACCATTGGCTGCATCCCAAGCAGGGCACCGACGCCGCATTGGCGTTCGCCTTCGGCCATGTGATCCTGCGCGAGTTCCATGTCGAAAAGCCCTCGCAGTACTTCCAGGATTACTGCCGCCAGTATTCGGACATGCCGATGCTGGTGCGTATCGAAAAACGCGACGATGGCCGGCTGGTGCCGGGCCGCTTCCTGCGCGCCAGTGAGTTGGGTGGTCTGGGCGAAAGCAACAACCCGGAATGGAAGACGCTGGGCTTTGATGAGATCAGCGGCAATGTGACCGTGCCCAACGGCTCGGTTGGCTTCCGCTGGGGCGAGAAGGGCAAGTGGAACATTGAAGAGAAGGCCAGCGACGGCAGCGCAACGCGTCTGCGGCTGAGCCTGGCGGACGTCAAGGACAGCATCGAAGGCGTGAGCTTCCCGTACTTCGGTGGCATCGAGAACGATGGCTGGACCGCCGCGCCGGTGGAAGAGGTGCTGGAGCGCAATATTCCGGTGCGCCGCCTGCAGCTGGCTGACGGCAGCGAAACCTTCGTGGCCACCGTGTACGACCTGTTGCTGGCGCAGTACGGCGTGGACCGCGGCTTTGGTGGCGGCAATGTCGCCAGCAGCTATGACGACTACGTGCCGGGTACGCCTGCCTGGCAAGAACGCGTCACCGGCGTGCCGCGCGCGGAAGTCATCGAGATCGCCCGCGAGTTCGCGCGCACCGCCGACAAGACCCACGGTCGCAGCATGATCATCGTCGGCGCCGGCATGAACCACTGGTTCCACAACGACATGAACTACCGCGGCCTGATCAACATGCTGGTCATGTGCGGCTGCGTGGGTCAGACCGGTGGCGGTTGGGCGCATTACGTGGGGCAGGAAAAGCTGCGTCCGCAGACCGGCTGGCAGCCGCTGGCATTCGGCCTGGATTGGAGCCGCCCGCCGCGCCAGATGAACGGCACCTCGTTCTTCTACTTCAACACCGGGCAGTGGCGTTACGAGAAGCTGCAGGTGGACGAACTGCTGTCGCCGCTGGCCGATGCGTCCAAGTACAGCGGCAGCCTGGCCGACCTCAACCTGCGTGCCGTGCGCATGGGTTGGTTGCCGTGCGCGCCGCAGCTGGATCGCAACCCGCTGAAGCTGGTGCGCGAAGCCGAGGCGGCGGGCGTGGCCCCGGCCGACTATGCGCTGGGCAAGTTCAAGGACGGCTCGCTGGATTTCGCATTCGCCGATCCCGATGCCAAGCAGAACCACCCGCGCATGATGTTCATCTGGCGCTCGAACCTGCTCGGCTCGTCGGGCAAGGGCCACGAGTACATGCTGCGCCACCTGCTGGGCACGCGACATGGCCTGCAGGGCAAGGACCTGGGCGAGATGGGCGCGGTCAAGCCGGAAGAAGTGAAGTGGCGTGACGAAGCACCGGAAGGCAAGCTCGACCTGCTGGTGACGCTGGACTTCCGCATGTGCACCACCGCGTTGTACTCGGACATCGTGCTGCCGACGGCGACGTGGTACGAAAAGGACGACCTCAACACCTCGGACATGCACCCGTTCATCCACCCGCTGTCCAAGGCGGTGGATCCGGCCTGGGAATCGCGCAGCGATTGGGAAATCTTCAAGGGCGTGGCGCGCACGGTCAGCGAGCTGGCGCCGGGTGTGCTCGGTGTCGAGAAAGACCTGGTGCTGGTGCCGACCCTGCATGACACGCCCAACGAACTGGGCATGCCGTTTGGCGTGACCGACTGGAAGAAGGGCCAATGCGAGGCCATTCCCGGCCAGACCATGCCGACGATGACGGTGGTCGAACGCGATTACCCCAATCTGTACCGCAAGTTCACCTCGCTCGGCCCGCTGCTGGACAAGCTGGGCAACGGCGGCAAGGGCATGAGCTGGGACACCAAGCACGAGGTCGATTTCCTCGGCAAGCTCAATCACACCGTGCGCGAGGTGGGCGTCAGCCAGGGGCGGCCGGCCATTGATTCGGCCATTGATGCCTGCGAAGTCATTCTGTCGCTGGCGCCGGAAACCAACGGCCACGTCGCCGTCAAAGCCTGGGAATCGCTGGGCACCTTCACCGGCCGCGAGCATACGCATCTGGCCCTGGGCAAGGAGCACGAAGCGATCCGCTTCCGTGACATCCAGGCGCAGCCGCGCAAGATCATTTCCTCGCCGATCTGGTCCGGGCTGGAAGATGACAACGTCAGCTACAACGCCGGCTACACCAACGTGCACGAGCTGATTCCGTGGCGCACGGTCACCGGCCGCCAGCAGTTCTACCAGGATCACGAATGGATGATCGACTTCGGCGAGGCCTTCATGGGCTACCGCCCGCCGGTGGACACGCGCACCGTTGAGCCGTTGCTCAACAAGCGCTCCAACGGCAACAAGGAGATCGTGCTGAACTGGATCACCCCGCACCAGAAGTGGGGTATCCACAGCACCTACAGCGACAACCTGATCATGCAGACGCTGTCGCGTGGCGGCCCGATCGTGTGGATCAGCGAGGAGGACGCACGCAGCGCCGGCATCGAGGACAACGACTGGATCGAGCTGTTCAACGTCAACGGTGCGATCGCTGCGCGTGCGGTGGTCAGCCAGCGCGTGATGTCGGGCATGGCGATGATGTATCACGCGCAGGAACGCATCATCAACGTGCCGGGTTCGGAGATTTCCGGCACCCGTGGTGGCATCCACAACTCGGTGACCCGCATCGTGCTCAAGCCCACGCACATGATTGGTGGCTACGCGCAGCTGTCGTATGGCTTCAACTACTACGGCACCTGTGGCACCAACCGAGATGAGTTCGTGATCGTGCGCAAGATGGACAAGATTGATTGGCTGGATGGCGAAGATGCCGTTGTCAGCGCCCGGGAGGTGGTGTGATGAAAGTACGTGCACAGATCGCGATGGTATTGAACCTGGACAAGTGCATCGGCTGCCACACCTGCTCGATCACCTGCAAGAACGTCTGGACCTCACGCGAAGGCGTGGAATACGCCTGGTTCAATAACGTGGAAACCAAGCCGGGCATCGGCTATCCCAAGGAATGGGAAAACCAGGACAAGTGGAACGGTGGCTGGGTGCGTACCCGCGCCGGCAAGCTGGTGCCGCGCGCCGGTGGCCGCTGGCGGATGTTGGCGAAGATTTTCGCCAACCCCGACCTGCCGCAGATCGACGATTACTACGAGCCGTTCGACTTCGATTACCAGCACCTGCATGACGCGCCGGAAGTGAAGCACCAGCCGACCGCGCGTCCGCGTTCGCTGCTGACCGGCGAGCGGATGGAGAAGATCGAGTGGGGCCCGAACTGGGAAGAAATTCTCGGCACCGAGTTCTCCAAGCGGTCGCGCGACTACAACTTCGACAAGGTGCAGAAGGAGATTTACGGCGCCTTCGAGAAGACCTTCATGATGTACCTGCCGCGCCTGTGCGAGCACTGCCTGAATCCGGCGTGCGTCTCGGCATGCCCGTCCGGTGCCATCTACAAGCGCGAGGAAGACGGCATCGTGCTGATCGACCAGGACAAGTGCCGTGGTTGGCGCATGTGCGTGTCGGCCTGCCCGTACAAGAAGATCTACTACAACTGGAAGAGCGGTAAATCCGAGAAGTGCATCTTCTGCTACCCGCGCATCGAGATGGGCGAGCCCACCGTGTGTTCGGAAACCTGCGTGGGCCGTATCCGCTACCTCGGCGTGATGTTGTACGACGCCGACCGCATTGCCGAAGCCGCATCGGTGGAAGCGGAGAAGGATCTGTACCAGGCGCATCTGGACATCTTCCTGGACCCGGAAGATCCGGCCGTCATCGCCGCCGCCCGTGCCGAAGGCATTCCGGACAACTGGCTGGAAGCAGCCAAGCAATCGCCGGTCTACAAGCTGGCCATTGATTGGAAGTTGGCGCTGCCGCTGCACCCGGAATACCGCACGCTGCCGATGGTGTGGTACGTGCCACCGTTGTCGCCCATCCAGTCCGCCGCCGAGCGTGGTCACGTCGGCATGAATGGCGAACTGCCCGATGTCGCGTCGCTGCGTATCCCGGTGCGTTACCTGGCCAACATGTTGTCGGCCGGCGATGAGGCACCGGTGGTCCGTGCATTGGAGCGGTTGATGGCGATGCGTGCCTGGCGCCGCGCCAAGAATGTGGACGGCGTGGAAGACCTCAGCGCACTGGAGCAGACCGGCTTGACCGTGGCCCAGGCCGAGGACATGTACCGCTATCTGGCCATTGCCAACTATGAGGATCGCTTTGTGATTCCCAGCAGCCATCGCGAGTACGCCAACGACGCTTACGGCGAACGCGGCGGTTGCGGTTTCACCACCGGCAATGGCTGCAACGGAGACAGCCCGGCCGATCTGTTCGGCCAGCGCAAGAACACCACGTACGCGGTGCATCCCAACCGTCAGCACCGCCATGAGGTGATCAAATGAGCCTGCTCAAACTGATTGGCGTGCTGCTGGACTACCCGCGCGAAGAACTCTGGCAACACGGCGAAGAACTGCTCGACGCCTGCGACGATCCGGCGCTTTCGCCGGCCCGTCGCAAGCAGTTGCAGGCCTTCGTGCAGCAGCTGCTGGACAGCGACCCGCTGGATGCACAGTCGGCCTGGTTGGCGACCTTCGACCGGGGCAGGGCGATGAGCCTGCTGCTGTTTGAACACATCCACGGCGAATCGCGTGATCGCGGTCAGGCGATGGTTGATCTGATCGACGCCTACCGCCGCAACGGGTTTGAACTGGATGCGCGCGAGCTGCCGGACTACCTGCCGCTGTTGCTGGAGTACCTGTCGCACCGGCCGCTGGCCGAGGCCAAGGACTACCTGCATCACGTCGGCCACATTGCCGGCATGCTCGCCGCGCGTGCGGCGGAACGTGAGTTGCCGCATGCGGTGCTGCTGGAAATCCTGGTCGAAGCCGGCGAGGGCAAGGTCAACCTGGCCTTGCTGCGGCAACGGGCCAGCGAGGAAGTTCGCGACGATACCGTCGAAGTGATGGATCGCCTCTGGGAAGACGAAGCCGTGCGTTTTGGCAGTGAAGCGCCATCGCAGGATTGCAAACCGCCACAACGTTCACCGGCCCGCGCCGTGCAGCAGGAGGCACAGCCATGAGTTATTTCTTCAATCAATTCGCCTTCCAGTTCTACCCGTACATCGCCGTGGCGGTGCTGCTGATCGGCAGCTGGGCGCGCTATGACAAGGCCATGTACAGCTGGCGCACCGGCTCCAGCCAGTTGTTGTCCGACCGTGGCATGCGGATCGGCAGCAACTGCTTCCACATCGGCATCCTGGCAATTCTGGGTGGCCACCTGGTCGGCTTGTTGACCCCGCACGCGGTGTACGAACAGTTCATCACCTCTTCGCAGAAGCAGTTGCTGGCGATGGTGGTGGGCGGCTTCTTCGGCGCACTGTGCTTCATCGGCATTCTGATTCTGCTGGTGCGCCGCCTGACCAACCCGCGCGTGCGCGCCACCGGCAGCTTCGGTGACACGCTGGTGCTGGTGCTGCTGTTTGCACAGCTGTGCCTGGGCATGATCAGCATCTGGATTTCCGCCGACCACATGGACGGTAGCGTGATGGTGATGCTGGCCGAATGGGCGCAACACATCGTGACCTTCCGCGCCGGTGCAGCCGACTTCATCACCGATGTGCATTGGGTCTATAAGGCGCACATCTTCCTCGGCCTGACCTTGTTCCTGATCGCGCCGTTCACCCGTCTGGTGCATGTATGGAGCATCCCGGTCAGTTACTTGTGGCGCCCGTACCAGGTGGTTCGCCGCCGCCAGGCCACGCTGCGTTACGGCCCGAAGGAATAAGTCATGGGAAGCCTGCCAAGGATTCTGCCAATCACCGTCATCGACTCGGCACAACCTGTGCCGGTCGAGGCCGGCCACCACCACGAAGATCCGGAGCAACTGGGACCACGCTCGTTGGGGCAACCGGCGCCATGCAGCCTGTTCGTTGACGACACGCCGATCAACGAATCCGACATCGCCCGCGAAATGCAGTTCCATCGCGCCATTCGACCAGAGCAGGCACGGGCCGATGCAGCCCGCGCCCTGGTGGTGCGTGAACTGCTGCGCCGCGAAGCGCAGCGTCTGGGCCTGGACGAAGGGCAGGGCGACAGCCGCCATACCGACGAAGAGGTGCAGATCCAGCGCCTGATCGAGCAGTTCGTCGAAGACCGGGTGCCGACCGAGGACGATTGCCGTCGTTACTTCGCGCAGAACGTGGAACGCTTCCGCGCGCCTGACCGGGTGCGGGTCCGCCATATCCTGCTGGCCGCTCCTGCCGACGATGTTGCCGGCAGGTTCAAGGCGCGCACGCAGGCAGAGCAGTTGATCACCGAGTTGAACGAACAGCCGCACCTGTTCGCCGACCTGGCCTCGCGTCACTCGCAATGCCCGTCAAGTACGGACGGCGGCGCGCTGGGTTGGCTGCAGAAAGGCCAGACCACGCCGGAGTTCGATCGCCAGGTGTTCCGCCTGCGGCAAGGCTTGGCCGGTTTTCCGGTGGAGTCACGCTGGGGCTACCACGTGGTGACCGTCGACGAACTTGAAACCGGGCAAGCGCAGACGTTTGAACAGGTGCACATGCAGATCAGCGATTACCTCGAACTGCAGGTGCGGCAGCGCGAAGTGCAGCACTTCCTGCTGGAGTTGCGCGAGCGTTATCCCGTACGTGGTCTGGACGAAATCGAAGCCCAGGCCGAATGAGTGACCTTCTGAAGGATTAGCAATGAGCCAGAGTCTGCAAATGGCATCCAACGGCGAGCAACAACGTGCGCTGTGGTTGAGTACCTTCGCCTTCACCGTGTGTTTTGCGGTGTGGATGATCTTCTCCATCATTGGTATCCAGATCAGCGAGCAGCTGGGTTTGAACGACACCCAGTTCGGCCTGCTGATAGCCACTCCGGTGCTGACCGGCTCGTTAAGCCGCGTGTTCCTGGGCATCTGGTCCGACCAGTTCGGCGGGCGCAAGGTGATGTTGCTGGTGATGCTGTGTGGCGCGGTTGCCACCTGGATGCTGACCTACGCCACCACCTACCTGCAGTTCCTGTTCGCGGCACTGTGCGTCGGCATTGCCGGCGGTAGCTTCTCGGTGGGCGTGGCCTATGTGTCCAAGTGGTTCCCGGCCAGCAAGCAGGGCACCGCGCTGGGCATCTTTGGTGCCGGCAATATCGGTTCGGCCGTTACCAAGCTGCTGGCGCCGATGGTGATGGTGGCCGCCGGCTGGACCATGGTTGCCAAGGTGTGGGCGGTGGGCCTTGCTGTTACCGCGATCCTGTTTTTCCTGCTCAGCAAGGACGACCCGCAGTTGGAACAGCGCCGTCGTGACGGGGTCAAGCCGGTGCCGTTCGCCGAGCAGATGGCACCGCTGAAAGACCTGCAGGTGTGGCGTTTCTCGCTGTATTACTTCTTCGTGTTCGGCGGCTTCGTCGCCTTGGCGTTGTGGTTGCCGCGTTATCTGATCGGCGCGTACGGCATGGATGTCGGCACCGCCGGCATCTTGGCCGCGTGCTACTCGATTCCGGCGAGCCTGTTCCGCGTGGTCGGCGGCTGGCTGTCCGACCGTATCGGCGCACGTCGGGTGATGTACTGGACGTTCGGTGTGTCGGTCATCTGCACGTTCCTGCTGGCCTACCCGGACACCGAGTACGTGGTGAAGGGCATCCACGGCGAGCTGCGTTTCCACCTGGCCATCGGCGTCACCCTGTTCACCGTGCTGGTGTTCGTGCTGGGCTTCTTCATGTCGCTGGGCAAGGCCGCGGTGTACAAGCACATCCCCGTTTACTACCCAAAGCATGTGGGCGCGGTCGGCGGCGTGGTTGGCATGATCGGCGGCCTGGGTGGCTTCGTTCTGCCCATCGCATTCGGTGCGCTGAATGACGTGGTCGGCATCTGGAGCAGCTGTTTCATGCTGTTGTTCGTGGTGGTGTTCGCCGCGCTGGTGTGGATGCACTTCGCTATCCGTCGCATGGAACGCAAGCACTTCCCGCAATTGGACAAGGAAACCGATCTGCCTGAAGCCATGGATACGCAACACGGCCGCGCTTGATCCAGATCAGGGAATAGGACTGAATTCCGCGCGAGGATAGCGACATGTCAGTCGAGGCGCTCACGTTGGAAGGCACTTTGTTGCGCAATCATGTGTTGCATCAACCCCGCCATGTCCTGTTCCCCGGCGCCAGCCAGTTCAGCCCCGGCTTCGGCGAGGCGAGCTGGCGTGCGGCGGTACGCGCCAGCAACGAGCACCTGATTCCCCGGGTGCTTACCCTGGGATTTCAGGCGTTCCGTGCTGGCCAGGTGGGCGATCCTGCCGCGTATCTGCAGGCGCTGTTGTCCAGCCTGCAATTACAGGCCGGAGAGTTGGCCGAAGACCGCGAGGTCGCAGCGGTGGTGCTTCAGCTGGGTCTGGCTGAAGCACTGTCGCCTGCGTTGCTGGCGCAGCTATTGGATGCCGTTCCGCAGCACCTGCGCACCGTCGCACGGCCACAAGTGGAAGTGCGGCTGGATGCCGGCAGCGACATCACTCCAGCACAATTGCGCGAGGTGGGCTGCACGCGCCTGAACGTGATTGACCGCGCCGGTGCGCCGGGCCCGGAGTTGTTGGCACAGGCGCAGAAGGCCGGTTTCACTGCCTGCTATTACCAACTGCGGGTGCCGGCCAGCAATGACATCGGCTTTCTGCCGCGCCTGCATTCGGTATTGGCCTTGGCGCCGGAACGCATCCTGTTGCCTGCGCCATGCGCTTCTGCCGATTCACCGTCGGCCGATTACTGGTTGCAGGCCTGGGTCGATATATGTGCCGCCGGCTATTTGCCGTTGGGCGGAGACCATTACCAACGTGCCGATTGCGCCATGCCCGTGCGGCGTGGTGACGGTGTGCGGCATTGCGACCTGGCCGGTGTGCCGCGTCGCGACCGCAGCGACTTCATCGGCATTGGCCTGGGCGCGTGCAGCCAGATTGGTGATGTCATCTGCCGCCAGGAAAGCGACATGTCACGTTGGCAGTCGCGCCTGCAGTCCGGGCACAGCGGTGTGGTTGCCGGGCTTATTTTCTCCGAGCATGAGCGGCTGACCGATGAAGTGGTACAAAGCATTGCCTGCGATCATTCATTGGACGTGGCTGCATTTGAATGGCGCAATGGCCTGCCGTTCGGTGAGTGCTTCGAAGACGCGTTGGCGGAGTTGCCGGCGTTGATCGAACACGGTTGGTTACGCTGGGACGGGCAGGTGCTGCACCTGCAACGTGAGGGACAATTGTTGTGGCGTATCATCGCCGCGTGCTTCCGATCCGCTACCGCTGCCGCATGATCCTTGAATGATGTCCGCTTCCCAACCTCCGCGTGGCCCGCATGCCACCGCCCCCAATCCCGCAGCAGCCAACGATGGTGATGAGCTGCGTTTCTGCAGCACCTGTGCGTTCTCCGATGCCTGCGCATCACAGGGCTACGACAAGACGGCGCTGAACGAGCTGCACGTGCTGGTCGACCACATTGGCCCGTACCACGCGGGCGATTACATCTTCCGGGCCGGCGAGCCGTTTGACGCGATTGCCGCAGTGCGCGCGGGCATGGTCAAAACCTTCATCGACGACAGCCTGGGCAACGAGCAGATTCTGGGCTTTTCCCTGCCAGGTGAAGTGATCGGCTTGAACGCCATCCACGGCTCGCGGTATCCCTGCAATGCGGTGGCGCTGGACACGGTGCATCTGTGCCGCTTCTCGTTCCCCAAGATCAGCACCCTGGCAACGCGCATGCCCGGGTTGCAGACCAAGTTGTTCAGCCTGCTCAGCGCGGAAATCGGCAAGGCCGCCATGTTGGCCGCCAACTACCGCACCGAGGAACGCATGGCCGCATTCCTGCTGGACATCTCGACGCGATACGCGCGGCGCGGCTTCTCGGCCACGCGCTTCAGCCTGACCATGAGCCGCACCGAGATCGCAAATTACCTGCGCATGGCCCCTGAAACCGCCAGCCGCGTATTGCGCAGACTCAGTGATGACGGCGTTATAGCGGTCAAACAACGGGAAATTATTTTGCTGCAGCCCGAACGTCTGGCACAAATGGCAGCAAGCGATGACGCCGCCACCTGACCTCTGCAGGATCCAATCATGAAAAAGCTCTGCGCACTGCTGTTGATGGTTGCCGCCGGCACATCACACGCGGCTGATCTCACGGTGTCGGCTGCATCCAGCCTCACCGAGAGCTTCCGTGATATCGCAACCGCTTACGAGAAAGCCAATCCGGGCACCAAGGTCGATCTGAACTTCGCCGCTTCCGGTGTGTTGCTGCAGCAGATTGCACGCGGTGCGCCAGTTGATGTGTTTGCATCGGCCGACCAAAGCACCATGGATCAAGCCGCAGCGCAGGGCTTGCTGGAAGCGGGCAGCCGCCAGGTATTCGCCGAGAACACGCTGTGGGTGATTGTGCCGCCGCAGGCCAAGCAGCGGCCCGCGTCGCTGGCGGGCTTGACTGCCGCAGGCATCGAACGCGTGGCCATCGGCAACCCTGACAGCGTTCCGGTTGGCCGCTACGCACGCAGCGCCTTGCAGCAGGCCGGCGTCTGGCCGGCGGTGCAGGCCAAGACCATCAGCACCCAGAACGTGCGCCAGTCGCTGGACTATGTGGCGCGTGGCGAAGTGGACGCCGGCTTCGTCTACGCCACCGACGCCCAAGCCATGCCCGACCGCGTGCAGCGCGCCTTCCAGGTGCCTGTCGCTGGTGGCATCACCTATCCGCTGGCGCAGATCAAGGGCAGCAGCAATGCTGCGCAGGCGCAGCGCTTCATCGGGTTCGTGCGCTCGCCACAGGGGCAGGCCATCCTGCAGCGTCACGGCTTCGGCAGCCCCTGATCGATGGACCTGGACTGGAGCGCCCTCTGGTTATCGCTGAAGGTGGCCGGCTGGGCCACCGTGATCAACCTGGTGGTGGGCGTGGCCTTGGGCGCATTGCTGGCACGCAAACGCTTCCCGGGCCGGGAACTGCTCGACACCTTGCTGACATTGCCGATGGTGTTGCCGCCGACCGTGCTCGGTTATTACCTGCTGGTATTGATTGGCCGCAACGGTCCACTCGGCGCGTGGCTGCAAAGCACGTTCGGCATCAATCTGGTCTTCACCTGGCAAGCAGCCGTCATTGCCGCCGCCGTCGCCTCGTTGCCGTTGGTGTTCAAGCCGGCACGCGCCGCGTTTGAGGGCGTGGACGCGCAACTGGAACAGGCTGCACGAACGCTTGGTGTGTCGGAGATCGCGTTGTTCTTCCGCGTCACCTTGCCCTTGGCATGGCGAGGAATTTTGGCTGGCCTGTTGCTGGCATTCGCCCGCGCAATGGGCGAGTTCGGCGCCACGATCATGGTCGCCGGCAGCATTCCAGGCCGTACCCAGACCTTGTCCATCGCCATCTACGAAGCGGTGCAGGCCGGCAACGATGGCCGCGCAAATGCGCTGGTGGTGCTGTCGTCGGTGGTCTGCATCGCTGTCCTGTTGATTGCAGCCCGCTTGGTGGGCAGTAACCGGGGAGGACAGCGCGATGTGGCTTGAGTTGGATGTCGCGCGTCACCTGCAGGCGGCCGGTCAGAATTTCCAGCTGCAGGTTGCCTTGCGTTGCACGCAACGCAACGTGGTGCTGTTCGGCCCGTCGGGCGCTGGCAAGAGCCTGACCTTGCGCACCATCGCAGGCTTGTTGAAGCCTGATTCCGGCCACATTCGTCTGCACGATCAGTTGCTGTTCGACGTGGCCAGTGGCGTCAACCTGCCGCCACAGCAGCGCAAAGTTGGCTACGTTTTTCAGGACTACGCGCTGTTCCCGCATCTCACCGTGCGCCAGAACGTCGCCTTCGGCCTGCACAGCGGTTGGCTTAATCCGCGTCGCAGCTCACGACACGAACAGGTCGAGCATTGGCTGCATGCCTTGCGCATCGACCACCTCGCGCAGATGTACCCGCAGCAGATTTCCGGCGGTCAGCGTCAACGCACCGCGCTGGCCCGCGCACTGGCACCGAACCCACAGGTTCTCCTGTTGGACGAACCCTTCGCCGCGCTCGATCACGACCTGCGCAAGCATCTTCGACAAGAGCTGGAAACCGTGCTTGATGCATCCAGTATCCCGCTGCTGTTGATCACTCACGATCCGCAGGATGTGGATGTGTTCGGTCAACAGGTGGTGCATCTGGCGGAAGGGAAGGTGCGGGAATAGGCGTTGCGTTCGATCGTGCTGCCGCCCAATGACGTGATCAACGATTCGCTGGCATCGCGCCATCTGCCATTTACTACTTGTTGTATTGCTGCGGGGCGTTGTTGCGACATCGCGTTACGACGCGTAAGCCTGCTTCTTCGCGTCGTAAAGACACGGGAAAGAGGTAGTGCAGACGAAACGCCTCAGGCCATCAGTTGGAGAGGCCTTCATTGCGCAGAAACTCAAACAACTCGGCATCGTTGCCAATGCCCAGCTTGCGCATGGCGTCGCCTTTCTGGCGACTGATGGCGGTGACACTGCGGTTCAACTGTGCGGCGATCTCGGTGACTGACAGTCCCGAGGACAGCAGCCGCAACACCTCGCCCTCGCGCGGTGAGGGCTGTTTGGCGCCGCCGGCTACTGTTTCGCTGCCAAGCTCGGCGATGCGTTCCTTCAGCCCCTTGCTTACATAAGGGGCGACGCGATGTACGGTCTGCAACGCCCGTGGCAGCTCATCCAACGAGGACGCCTTGTCGATCAAGCCAAGCACGCCGGCCGATACCGCCAGGATTGGCGCAGCTTCCTGAAGTGGGCGCTGCCGTTGGCGCTGGTACTGCTGACAGCAGGGGCGGTGCACACCATCGGTTATCTGCGGCGGCGGCGTGAGGTGGAACAGCGGCGGCTGGTCGAGAGACGGCTGGCGGAAGTTACCGGCAACCTGTCTGCGCAGAATCTGTGAGAATCTCCGCCGAGCCCGGCCATATCGGCCGGCCATACCCGGAGATCAGCCATGTCAGTCACCCGTCGTAGCGCATTGACTGCTGCGCTTTCGTTGTCGGCCCTGTTCGCATCCCCCCTGGTTTCAGCACAGGACCCCGCGCCGGGCCTGGGCGATCTGCAGGGGCAGGATGATCACGCTGCCTCGCACACGTTGGCTGCACGCGGCTATGTGCGGCAATCCGGTTCGGGCGACTACAGCAACTGGTGGAACTCCCGTGATCGACGTTGCGTGATGGTGCGCAGCGATCGCGGTCGCATTGCTTCGGCGGTGACTACTCCGGCGCCCGATTGTGGGCAGCAGGCAGGTAGCCAGAAAGACGGCGTGAGCGACGGCGCCAAGGTGGCGGTCGCTGCGGCCGCAATCCTCGGCATCGCCGCGATCGTGCACCATGCGCATCAGCACGACGACGGCGACCACAGCGACGATCCGCGCCACGAGGCCGAATACGAACGTGGCTACCGCGACGCGCTGCACGGCTATCGCGCCGAGGCGGACAGCGGCAACTACAGCGATGGTTACGGCGCCGGCCTGCGCGAGCGTTCCAAGCAGGTGCCGTGGCAGTCGGATAACGGCGGCGGTTCCCCGGTCCGGTTGGACGATCTGGTCGGCGCACGCGCCGCTGGTGCGGAGTCGGAACTGCGTGCGCGCGGCTTCACCGACCGTGATGCGCAGCAGCGCGATGGTCGCTCGGTCGTGACCTGGTGGAATGCGCGCTCCCGCGACTGCGTGCACGTTGCAACCGGAGACGGCCGGGTTGAATCGATCCGGGCAGTTGATGCATCCAACTGCCGTTGAGTGATGTTCCCGATAGGGCATGCAGCGGTGGAGTACTCGCCGTCGCATGCCCTGCGGTTTACACCCTGATTCCCAGCCTTGCTGCGCTGAGGAGTATCGGGTGCCGATAAGCAGAACGCGACGGCATTGAGCCGCAGACGCGAGCCTGTCATCAGGATGGAAGTGCCTCGCCGAACTGTGCATTATGCGGGGGTTCCCCTGCGGATTGCCTGTCGAGATGAAACTGCCGTTCAAGCTCGAAGTTCTGTTGGTCTGTCTGGCTGCTGCGGCCGGCATTGGTTGCGACAAGCGCGCCACTGCGGTTGCGGAAACGGAGGCGCCACCGGCGCATATCGTGCCTATTCCCCAGTCGATGGAGATCGCTGCCGGCGCACTGCGTTTCTCGGCACTGCGCGTGGACGCTGCCGCTGCAGCACCCAACGCAGAACGGGCGCTGGAAGAAGTACTGACGACGCTGAACATCAGCACGAAAGACACGGCAGCGACGCCGATCCAGTTGCAGCTGGTTGATGATCCCGCGTTGGGCGAGGAGGGCTATCGGCTGGTAGTCGGTGATGCCATCCAGCTGAGCGCGCGTACCGATGCCGGGTTGCTGTACGCGGTGCAGAGCCTGCGTCAGCTGCTACCGGCGCACTCTCAAGCCGAGTACAACCTGGCGCAGGTCACGATCAACGATGTGCCGGCGTACCGCTGGCGTGGCATTTCGCTGGATGTAGCGCGGAGCTTCCTGTCGGTTGACTACCTGGAGAAGCACATCGACCGCATGGCGATGTTCAAATTGAACCGCCTGCATCTGCATCTGACCGACGACCAAGGCTGGCGGATCGAGATCAAACGCTATCCGAAGCTGACGGAAATTGGTGGCGCCAGCGCAGTGAAAGACGGTCGCGCCGGCTATTACACGCAGGAAGAGTTGAAGCATCTGGTCGCCTACGCGCAGGCGCGCGGCGTCACCATCGTGCCGGAGATCGACATGCCCGGGCACGTGCAGGCGGCGCTGGCTTCGTATAACGAACTGGCCTGCAAGGACGTGAGCAACCTGTCCGTCTACTCGGGCGTGGAAGTAGGATTCAGTGTGTTCTGCCTTGAAAAGCCTGAGGTCGTGTACCTCTTCGTTCGCAATGTGCTGGAAGAAGTGATCGCCATTTTCCCGTCGGCCGAGATCCATATCGGCGGTGATGAGATCAAGCATCCGCTGTACGCGGATTTCGTCGGGCGCACCGCCGCGATGGTGGATGCGATGGGGCGCACGCCGATCGTCTGGGAGGAGGGCTCGGTGGCTGAGATGAAGCCCAACGTGCTGCTGCAGCTGTGGAACGACGGCTATGCCATCGATGCGGCGGTGGCCAAGGGACATCCGCTGATTCTGTCGCCGTGTTCGTATCTGTATATCGACCACGGCAACTACGCCGGTCAGCCCGGTGCAGATTGGTGCCGGGGCGAGGGCGTTCCGTTGAAGCGCGTTTATGAGTTCAACCCCGCGCCGTTCAAGACGGCAGTGGGCATTGAAGCCGCGTTGTGGACGGAGTTCGTGCACACGGATGCGTCTGCGGACGATCACCTGTGGCCGCGTCTGGCCGCAGTATCCGAGCTTGCCTGGAGCCCCGCCGGCCAGCGCAGCTATGCCGGCTTTGTGCAGCGCATGGGCGCGTTGCGCCCGCAGCTGGATGCGCTGGACATTCATTATTACGCCGAGCCGGATCTGGGTTGGGCGGATGCGGAGCCGGCGCACTGAAGATTGATCAAAAAGCCCCGCAGATGCGGGGCTTTCTGTAGGCGGGGATAGGCGAGGAGTGCTTGCTGTTCTCGTCGTGGGTTGAAACGGTACCGCACGCGAAGCCTGACTTTCGTGCGACGGAATGCACGCCAAGACGCTCAGCGGATCTACGAAGGGTGGTGATTGCAGCGAAGTGAATCACCGCGTCGCAATAACCCAGCACCGTGACCGCACAGCCGCTCAACCCAACGGTGCGCACATCGAGAGCGGGGTTGGTACGCCAATGCTGCAATTACTCGACCCAAGACGATTTCACCACAACGCCTCACACGGAAGCAGAAACGGAAGAACCGCCCTTGCAGGCGGTTTCCGAAAGCAGCCGATGGCCGTGTCAGCCCATTGGCAACAACGTCATCAATAGTCGAAGCGGACGCGCAGACCGACCGTGCGCGGGTCGTTCCAGTAGGCGCGGATGAAGCCACCGGCATCGTCAGCCCAGTTCTTGCTCATCTTGTCGGTGGCGTTGAGCACGTACAGCTCGGCGCGCCAGAACGACGGTGATTGCAGGCTCAGGCTCGCGTCGACCGTGGCATGGGCTTCCTGCGCGTCGGAGACGTGCGCGTTGTCCAGGTTGCGCAGGGTGAAGTACATCTTGTCCTGCCACTTCACGTTGAGCCACGGCACCAGCTCGTAGCCATTGCCGAATTTGAACGTGTGCGACACGTTGACGCCTGCGGTGAACTTCGGCGTCATCGGCAGATGGTTGCCAGTGATGTCGTAGATCTGGCGGCCGGCCAGCGTCGGGGCCGAGCCGGTGTACGGGTCCGGGCAGGGCACCGCGCCAAACTCTTCGCGCATGCCGCAGTTCCACTCATCGCTGAAGGTCGGGTAGTCCTTGATCTTGCTGTTGATGTACGAGAAGAAGCCGCCGATGCGGGTGTTGGGCGTGGGCAGGTAGTCCACTTCCACTTCCACTTCCAGGCCCGGGATGTTCACAACGCCGACGTTGACGGTCTGCCACTTCTTGACCACGTCGCAGGTCGGGGCCCAATCCGGGCACGGCTCGTTGACGTGCACCTTGGCGGCGAAGAAATCGCCGGTGACCTGCATGTCCTTGTAGCGGCTGTAGAAGGCGGTGACCGACAGGCTCAGGCGCTTGTCCAGCAGCAGGCCCTTGTAGCCGATTTCCAGATTGGTGACGGTTTCCGGCCGATACGGGAAGAAGGTGTACTGCGGGCCAGCGGGACCGTCCACGCAGACCTTGCCATCGCAGATATCGTCCTTGTCACCGAAACCGCCCGCCTTGTAGCCGCTGGACAGCGAGGTGAACAGGATTTCGTCGTCGGACAGATCCTTGGTCAGACCCAAGCGATAGGTGAACTTGCGCCAGGACGCGGAGTTGGCGTTTTCAGCCGGCGGACCCCACAACTTGTAGGCGTCGATGCCGCCGAACGGTCCCATCTGCTCGGTCAGGTCACGGCCGTTGTGCGGACGGAAGCCCGGCTCGCCCGGCGTGCCCGGGTTGTACAAACCGTTGTAGTACGCCGTGGAGGTGCTGTCCCAGCCGCCATACACCTGGCCGCCGTGGTCGGTCTTGGAATCGCGGCTGTAGCGACCGCCGATCGTTGCGGTCCAGGTCGGCGCGAAGTGCCAGTCGGCCTGCGAGAAGATCGCCTTGGCATCGATCTGACGATCGGGCTGGTGATAGAACTGGCTGATCGGATAACCGAACGGCGCGTTGACCAGCATTTCCTGCGCGTAGTTGATGGCGTTCTTTTCGCGCATCCAGAACAGGCCGGACACCAGGTTCAACCGCTCGCCCTGATGCTTGAACTGCAGTTCGTGGACGAACGACTTGTACTTCG
This sequence comes from Stenotrophomonas sp., assembly GCF_050737575.1. GTDB lineage: Bacteria > Pseudomonadota > Gammaproteobacteria > Xanthomonadales > Xanthomonadaceae > Stenotrophomonas. Next base: position 94,133 of record NZ_JBOHXW010000009.1, on the reverse strand, counting down.
AATCCAGGGTGATGGAGGTGTTGTCACGCACCGGCCAAACGCCCCAGTCGCCGTCCGCCGTTCGAAGCGCCTCGTTTTCCAATGCCGGATCTGCAGTGGATCGAAGATCGTTTCTGGGTCTGGATTCACTACGCGACGCTGAAGATCGGGCGCGGTGAGCTGTTCGAGGCGGTCGATTTCCTCGCCTTTCTCCGTATGCAGGTACTCGGCCCACTCATCCTCGTGGAAGCCGGAGCGCAGCCGGCCGGCGTGCGGCGCGTGGAAACGGCAGCACCCGCACGCGCGGTACAGCTTCAGGACACCGTGGCTGCGTACAACACTGCTTCATGCATTCGCAGCCTCCATGCGGCGGTCGAGCTGTATCGCTCGCTTCGGCGCTCGGTTGGCACGGATCATGTGGTTGCCAATGCAGCGGCGGAAAGCACGGCAATGACGTATTTGATGGATGTTGCGGCACGCTGATATTGCATCAACGCGAATCATCGATGCCCAGCGCACCTCAACGTGGGTTCACAACATCCTGTGGCAGGCGAGGGGCCCGCGTCAGCACGGGACCCTCGCGTTACTCGCGCGACTCAGAACACCCAGGTCACATTGGCCTTCAGTCCGTGGTCGCGGGCGCCATCACCGTGCTGGCCGCTGTAGGCGGCGCCTACGGTCAGGTTCGAGCGCAGCCTGAGTTCGGCACCGGCTTCGATTGCCAAGGTGTCGTCTGCCACCGGCAGGCCATTGATGGCAAAGCTGCTGTCGTCGTTGGCAAAGGCCAACCGCGCGTTGCCCGTCACGTCATTGAAGGCATGCCGCCAGCCCGCCATCACCCGCCAGTTGGCCTGCACGGTGCCTGCGCTGAAGGTGCTGCCGGCGCGTAGGCCGAGCGTCGAGAACAGCGTGTCGGTGCTCTCCTTGCGTGCGCTCAGTGCGCTGATGCCGGCGTGCTCGCGGAAACTTTCCGAGGTCATGCCGACGTAAGCCAGGTTGGCAAATGGTTCCAGCTCGATAACGCGTGTCGGCAGTTTCCAGCCCAGTTCGCTGAAGGCCTGGACGCTGCTGGCAGCGTAGTCGGCACGGTTGCGTTCGTTGACACCGGTGAAGGTGATGGTGCGATCGGTTTCGATCGAATGACGGCCGAACTGCACACCGCTGCGCAGCTCTGCCGCATCGCCCAGTGTGGTGCCGGCGTAGAGACCAAGTTGGTAGCTGTCGACCTTGGCGTGCGAGCGGCGGGCATCGACGTCCAGCTTGCTGTGGCTGGAGGCGGCCATCAGGCCGACATTCCAGTTGTCGAAATGGCGGTCGCCGCCGACCACGATGCCGCCGGTGGAGCGCTTGCTGCGTGCCGCATTGCCATCGCCGTCCTGGCGACCCCAACTGCCATACATCCGTCCCCACGCGTTGCCATGGGAAGACACGTCATTGGCGGCATCCTGCGCTCCTTCGCTCTGACGCAGGCGGTCGATGGCGGCCTCACGCACGAAGCGACCGTCCTGGATCACACCGGCACGCACGCTGGCGTGTATTTCACCGGAGAGCTGGTCAAAGGCCGATACGGCGTTGGCTTCATCCAGCTGCACGACCACGTCGTACAGGTCGTTGCCCGTGCCCAGATTCTCGATCGCTGTACTGGTGGCGATCTGGTTGGGTGTGGTGGCCACCGCCGGGAACAGCACCTGGTTGCGAGCCAGCGTCAGTGACAGGACGTGGCCGTCGTTGGTCAGGGTCGGCGCGAGGAAAGCAAAGTTGCTGCTGACCTCGTCGAAGGCGCCGCTGATTCCGGCACCGGCACTGAGCACCTGATAGGTGGTGCTTGGCGACCAGCTGCCATCGGCCGCCAGTACCATGGCGCTGCCGCCCTGCAGGGCGATTGCGCCACTGGCATGGATGTGATCGGCGTTGCCGTCCGGCGTCGCTTCGATCTGGTACGTGGAACCCGCAGCAAAGGTGAGATCGCCGGCTACGTTCAAACGGCCGATGGAGTTGCCCGGTGCAATCGTGCCGCCGGCCATCACCACGGTGCTGCCCACGCTGCCGGTGCCTTTAAGCGTGGTGCCGTCATGCACATTCAGCGCGCCACCCAGTGCTCCGTTCACCGCGAGCGTGCCAGCGTTGATGTGGGTGGTGCCGGTGAAGGCGGCGCTGTCGCCGGTCACAGTGAGTGTCCCGCCACCGTTCTTGTTGATGCGGCCACTGCCGCTGAACAGATTGGCGAAACTCGCATCGCTGCTCTGCTGCACCGCCAGCGTAGCGGCTGCAGCGATATCGATTGCGCCACTGCCAAGGTTGCCCGCGTTGCCTGCCAAGGTGCCCGTGGTGATGATCGTTCCACCGCTGTAGCTGTTGATGCCACTCAGCGTCGTTGTGCCATTGCCGAACTGCTGCAGCGCGCCGCTGCCGGTGATATTGCCGGCAAAGGCCACGTCATCGCTGTGGTTGAACGCCAGCGTGGCGTTGTTGATCACGTCACCGGTAATCGAGCCGCTGGTACCGCCATTGCCGATCTGCAGAATGCCTGCAGTGACGGTGGTACCACCGCTGTAGTTGTTGCTTCCGCTGAGCGTGGTAGTGCCGCTGCCGATCTGCTGCAGCACACCGCTACCAGTGATGTTGCCGGCAAAAGCCACGTCATCGCTGCGGTTGAAGGCCAACGCAGCGTTGTTGAGGACATCACCGGCAATCGCACCGCTGGTACCGCCATCGCCGACCTCCAGGGTGCCTGCGATGATCTCGGTGCCACCGCTGTAGCTGTTGTTCCCGCTGAGCGTGGTGGTGCCATTGCCGAGTTGCCGCAGGATTCCGCTGCCTGAGATGTCGCCGGCAAACACCACGTCATCCCTGCGGTTGAACGCCAATGCAGCGTTGTTGATCACGTCACCGGTAATCGAGCCGCTGACGCCGCCTTTGCCGATCTGCAAGGTGCCGGCGCTGATGGTGGTTCCGCCGCTGTAGTGGTTGTCAGCGGAGAGGATCAAGGTGCCACCGTCCATCTTCATCAAATGGGCGCTACCGGTGAGTTCGGCCGCGATGTGCGCACTCACGGACGAGAGCGCGCCGTCGCCTACGCGGATGATCGCGTTGGTGCCCATCAGTTCAAGTACATCGCCAGTGAGGGCATAGCCATCGGTGGTGAACTGCAGGCCGGTAACGGCAACCGGCGCACCGCGACCGTTGTCGACGATCACGGTCCCGGCATTGCCCTGGAAGATGGCAAAGACCGGTTGTGGTGTGGCAGGGCCGTTCAGCGTGCCATCCTGATCCGTCCAGTTGGGGCCGCTCGTGGTCCAGATGCCACTGCCGCCATCGATCACACTGTTGTTGAAGTTTCCGGCGCTGCCGCCATCCCAGAACTGCAGCGTCTGTCCTGCCTTGTTGATCAGATTGACCTGTCTGGCGACCGATGTCTGCACGCTGAAGTCGCTGCTGCCCACTGCCAGGCCCACACCGGAAAGCGCGCCGGTGTAGTCGGCCAGGCGATAGACGCCTGCGCTCAAGCCGCCGCCATCAAGCACATTGAGGCTGCCGTTGAGTGCCAGGTCACCGTTGACTGCAACCAGGGCGGTAGAGGAGGGCAGGCCGAGTATTGCGGTGACCTGCGCGTCAGCGCCAAGCGAGAGCGCCCCTGTGTGCAAGGTGCCCCCCCGCAGCAGCTGGAGCGTGCCGCCATCGTGGATGGTGACGGCGCCGGCAATCGTGCCGCTGCCGGCGAGGGTGCCGCCATCGCCGACTGAGACCGCGCCCATGCCGAGCAGACTGCCATTGACCTCCAGCGTGCCCGCATCCACCGAGGTCGTGCCGGTGTAGATGTTGTTGCCAGTCAGCAGGGTGGTGCCGCTGCCGCGCTGCTGCACCGCGCCGCTGCCGGAAATGTCGCCAGCCACCGTCAAGAGCGTGTTGCGGTTGAAGGCCAGTGTGGCGTTGTTGACCACATCGCCACCGAGCGCGCCAGTGCTGCCGCCATTTCCGATCTGCAAGGTGCCATTGGTGATGAGGGTGCCGCCGGTGTGCGTCGCCGCGCCAATCGACAAGGTGCCGCTGCCTAGCTGCTGCAGCACGCCACTACCCGAAATGTCGCCGGAAAAAATCACGTCATCGCTGCGGTTGAACGCCAGTGTGGCGTTGTTGATCACGTCACCGGTGATCGAACCGCTGGTGCCACCATCGCCGATCTGCAGAACGCCGGCAGCGATGGTCGTACTGCCTTGGGTCAGCTCGCTATCGATGATCCAGCCGCCCGCACCCTGTTTGAAAAGGATGCCTTCCAGATGCGTGATGCCGGTAACTGCAGCCGAAAAGAGTTGTGATCCGCTGCCGTCCAGGGTCAGCATGGAGGCCTTGTGCTTGCCGATCTCCAGATTGCCGTCGATGCGGGAGCCGGTAAACAGGGAGACCTGATTGACCTTGTCACTCAGAGAAACATCACCTTGGATCATGCCGGCATTGCGCAGCGTGGTTGCTTCGTAGCCGTACACCGCGGTTTCGCCGGCATGGATCGTGGCGCCGAGCTCGTTGCTCAGCGAGCCACCTTGCGCGAGGATCACGCCTTGCCGCTGTCCGCTGATGATACCGCCGGCGGAGTTGATGACCGTTCCCGCACCGCCGTCGATACTGATGCCGCGACTGGTCCCAGTGGTGCTGCTGGCGATGATCGCCCCGCCATGATTGATGACCGTGCCGCCGGCGCCAAGCAGGATGCCGGATGCATCGCCGGTGATGCTGCTTCCTGCGTCGTTGGTGATCGTTCCGGAGCCACCAAGGACCTGGATGCCGAGACTATCCGTGTCTGTACCGGTGATGGCCGCACCGCTGTTGGCGACCGAACCCCCCTCCATCAACATCACGCCGATGATCTTACCGCTGATGCTGCCACCGGGATCGTTGTTGACCTGGCCACTAGCCCCAGTGATGTGGACACCCCAGTTGCCCGCGCTGATTTCGCCGCCGCGATTGTTGATGGTGCCGCCGTCGTATAGCAGGACGCCATGCCCGTCGCTGCGGATGGATGCCCCAGCCGCGTTGTTGATGGTCGCACCGCCCATGGATCCCACGCCGAAGTCGCTACCGGCCTGCTCAATCGTGCCAAAGTTGTCGAGCGTGCCGCTATTGTCGATGAACACCGAGTTGGCAAGCTTGATTCCCGCATCGACCAGCAGGGTGGCGTTGTTGCCGGCAACGTTGTCGACCACCACCTGGTGGCTACCCAGTGCCGAATCATGCGCAACCCTCAGGGTGCCACCGAGCACCTGGGTGCCGATGCCGCTGTATGTATTGGCACCCCGCAGAATCAGGGTGCCATTGCCAACCTTGATCAAACCGTTGCGCAGACCGCTATTGATCAGGTTGCTGTCGATGGTGGCGCTGACCCCGGTATCGGTGTTGATCGTGGCGTAGCTGCCACTGGCCGGGCTCAATGCCAGGGTGCCGCCGGTGAGCACATAGCCATCGCTGGCGAACTGCAAGGTATCGAAGCGTTGCGTGCCGACCACGCTGACGGTCCCTGTGGTGCCGCCGAAATGGGCCACCGAGCCTCCCCAGTTGCTGTTGGTGGTCGCGCTGTCATTGGTCCAGGTTGTATCGGCGCTGGTCCAGTTGCCGATACCTCCGGCGCCCCCAACGCTACCGCTGGGGCTGGTGTTGGAGCCATCCCAGAATTGAATGCTTTGGCCGGCGGCGAGCACCGTGAGGTTGACCTGGTTGGCGCTGGCCGTATCCACCGCATGGCTGGCCACAGTGAAGCCAGTACGTGAGGAGCTGACGTCGGTAACGCTAAAGGCGCCACTGAGGGTGCCGCCGTAATTGAACAAGCGATACCAGCCTGCCGAGGCCGCTTGTGCCTGCAAGGTGCCGCCGAGGGTGAGATCACCGCCCACTTCGACCAGATCATTGGCCGGCCCACCGACAGCATCGGCCTGACCGAGTTCGAACACGCTCGTTGAGTCCGTGCCGAGCACCAGGTTGCCGCCGATGTTCAAGGTGCCGGGGCTGTTGCCGGCCGACAGGGTGCCCAGCACGTTGACGTTGCCACCAATGTGGCCATTGCCGCCAAGCGTGCCGGCGGCATTCACCTGCACATCGCTCATCACCGAACCGTTGATGGCCAGCGTACCGCCGCTCACCACGGTGCCGCCGGTGTAGCTGTTGGCGCCGGTCAGCAGGGTGGTGCCTGCGACCTGATTGACCGTGCCGGCGCCGGTGATCCGGGTGCCGAAGGCATATGCCGCATCGGTGTGATTGAAATTCAAACTGCCGGTGCCCGCACCAAAGCGCAGTTCGCTGGCTTCCAGCGTGCCAGCCGCCACCGCAGCTTCGCCGACCGCACCGCCGATGTTCACCGTGCCAGTGGAGCCGGTGAACTGTGCGATATGGAGTGGACCGCTGCTCTGGTTGACGGATACCTTGCCGCCGTCCGCCACGGACAGAGTGCCCCTGCCTTCGCTGCCGACAGAAAGCCGGTCATTGTTGCTCCAGGTGGAGTTCGTGCCGGTCACCGTAACCTGGCCATTGCCCCTCGATGTGTAGCCGATGACTCCGTTGAGATTACTGACCGTGCCCCCATCCGCCACGGTCAGCACGCCCGTGCCTAGAAGGCCAACGACCAGTTCGTTGCTGTGGGCCCAAGTGGAGCCCGTCCCGCTCACTGTGGCCGCGGTGATGGAGCCCAAAGACGGACCGATGTGTCCGGTTTCATTGCTGACCGTGCCGCCGTCCTTGATGGTCAGCGTGCCGCCGTAGATGCTCGTGAAATCGTAACTGCTGCTGCCCGTCAGTGTCAGTCCACCCGTGCCATGTTTGATCAGATTACCGGTACCGCTGATGCTGCCTGCATGGAGGGTCGAACTGTTGTTGCTGCCGATGTTCAGCGTCGTCGCGCCCAATGTGACGGTGCTGCCGGCAACGCCTGCCAGACTGCCAATGGTCTGGTCGACCGTTGCAGCGGAGATGTCAAAAACTGCGCTGGCATCACTCAGATTCACAGCACCCGCAGCTGCCAGACTACCACCCGCCCCCAGTGCAAGGGTGCCGCCATTGATGGTGGTGCCGCCGCTGTATGTGTTGACGCTGCGCAGGGTCAATGTGCCGCTGCCACGCTTTTCAATTCCGCCGGCGCCTAGGATCGCGCCGGCGAAAGTACCTTCATCGATGGCAACAACGGAGTCCGCCAACGTACCCGTTACAAGGGTGCCGGCGCCTTGCAGGTTCGTGATCGAGGCTGTAGGTATGGATCTGTTCTGGTCGTTGAGATCCAAGGTTGCGCCGGCGGCGATGTTGGTCGACAGCATGTCCTGCAATAGCGACGGGAGATAGGCTGTGCCTGCGCGCAGCGTGCCGTAATTGACGTTCAGTGCCCCAGGCGTGCCTTGGTATTGATAGCCAAAAGCGCTGTAAACCACCGTGCCCGTGTGGCCTGCAGAGCCGAAGGCAAGTCCGGCTTCATGCCCTAGATCGTAGCCACCTGACAGTGTGAGCGTGGTGCCGGCAGTAGCGGAAATGGTCGGCGTTGTCGCCGCTTCGATCCTGAGGCGGTTTCCCAAGGTGACATCGGCAGTACCTCGCAACTCGCCATTGCTGCCCAGTGTCACGTCACCGCTTAGATCAGCAGGGCTGTCGACCTCCATCACCCGGTTCTCGATCACGGTCTGTGCGCCTGCCGTTGCCACCACCGTCATTCCCAGTGCGAGCAGGCAGGCATTGGCCAGAAGCGAAGGACGCAGCACCAGGCGCACCGCTTTCGCGCCGCCGCCATGCGCAGATGCCAGTTCCGAAACCACCTGGCACAGACCAAGGGCGCGATTGAAGACGATGCGGTAGACGTGATTCATGATGAGCTCTTGGAAGTTGCGGAAACGAGTAAGCAAGGCCGCGGCCGGATGCGGCGGCGACCGATATGTCGAGTGGAAGGCAGGACCATCCCCGGTCCGGCGGGCACTACTGGATGCTTGAGGCACCCGTGGGAAAGCAGGTAAGGACGACAGCCTTTCTGCTATGCGATGCGGGACCGTCGCGAAAGGGTAGAGAGCCGATAAGGAAAATCATCACGCGCGGGAGTAGCTTCCTCACACTTTGTTTCACTTGAGGTAGGCGTTATCAAGGCGAGTCAGCAGTTCCGGGGGACATTCCATCGGGATTATCGATAACGGGTTTCAACCCCGTCCATCCTGCTAATCAGCAGCTTGCGGCTTCAGGCATGCAGGCTTAGGCGATCCACTTTTTCGGCAACACTCCGGTACGATCCGTGCTGACAAGCCTTCTTCGTTCGTCCGCTCCAGGGCGCGGGGTGGAGCCGAAGTTCACGGGGGAAGGCAATGGCGCCGTTTGGCAGTGAAAGCATGTTTGAAATCTATGACCAACTGCCCGATGCGGTGTTCATGGTTGATGCAAGTCATCGCATTGCCTACGCCAGTGCCGCCTGCGAAGACATCTTCGGATATGTCCCCGGCGAGCTGACCGGCGTGCCGTTGCTTGATCTGGTGGTACGCCACGAACAGGACCGGACCCTGCGCGAGGCACGCAAGGTAGTGCGCAGTGGCGCCCGGGTCGGTTTCGAGAACCGCTACCTGCACAAGGCGGGCAATGAAGTGCAGGTCATGTGGTCGGCACGTTGGCTGAAGGCGCAGCAGTTGCGCATTGGTCTTGCCCGGGATGTGACTGCGTTGCGGCAACCGCTGTCTTCAAAGATTGACGAACTGCTTTGCATTGCCCACTTGGCACCTCACGAAAAGAAGGTGCTACAGCTGCTGCTCACCGAAGCCACCGAGAAGCAGATCGCAGAGCAGCTTGGCCTTGCGGTCTCCACCACGCATTCATACGTCACCCAGATCTTCCGAAAGTTCGGTGTGCGTAGCCGCGCCGGGCTGATGGCCCTGTGGCTCAAGGCAATGAAGATCGACGGCGTGTTCTGATCCGTCATGCCGCCTCCTGGGCCCGCGGCGGGTCAATGGCATACTTATGCCCGGCTGCCCATGCCGCGTTACCCGCGCACCTGCGCGCGCTTCATCTTCGTGGCAGTGAATACCCATCGCAAGACGATCCTTCCTGAATCGAAATTCGAGAGGTTTCCCGTGTCGATTCCCAAGCAATCAGATGTAGCCGATTTCTCGCATCATGTTCGTCGGTTTCCATCACGGACAACGTTGTTCTCCGTCAAAACTCTCGGTCTTGGTGCCGTTGTTTCGATGCTGGCTTTTTCAGCGAGCGCTGAGCCCGTCGTAAGTACCAGCGACGTCGAGCGGTTTTATGCGATCTATGATACCGCCGATGGCAAGCCGACGGCAGAACAGCTGCAGCGCGACTATCTGGATCAGGGCACTGATGGCCTGAAACACTTTGCCAGCATCCGCAAGATCACCGGTGAACGCATCGCCAAGGCCATCAACGACCGGCCTGAAATCTACGTGCGTGCACGCGAATGCGTTGCGGCATTGCCTGCCGCCAAGGCGCGTGTGGGAAGCGCATTGAATCGCTTTTCCGAGCTGTATTCAGAAGCGCAGTTCCCGCCCGTTACGATCTCGGTGGGACGCGGCCGACCGGTGGCGGTTGCCGGCCCGAATGACGGCATCAACATCGGGTTGGAGGCACTGTGTGCCACGACCTTCATCAATCCGAATGTCGAGGATCGCCTGGTCCGCGTCATGGTTCACGAGTTCATCCATGTTCAACAGAACCCGGAACTGACCGACAAGGAGAATCCCACGGTTCTTGATTTGTCGGTTGTCGAAGGCTCGGCCGAATTCGTGACGGAACTGCTAACCGGTGATGTCGCCTATGCCTACATGGCCAATCTGGTGAAGGGGCGGGAGCTGGAAATCGAGACGAAGTTCCAGACCGACATGGCATCCACCGATCTGTCGAACTGGCTGTACAACTCCACCGCCACCAATCCGCAGGACCTGGGCTATTGGGTCGGCTACCGGATCTCCAAGGCCTACTATTCCAACGCCAAGGACAAGCGCAAGGCGCTGCAGGAGCTCATCACGATGCGTGATGCGCGAACGATACTGGCCAGTAGTGGATGGAGGCCGGGAGTTGAAATCGAGTGAGGCTCGCGGCGCTTACTGGTGCCAGCCAAGGCTGATCCTGGTCGATAAGCCGATTGAACCGACGAACTGGAATCAAACCAAGTGCCATGGAATGCCATGGCACTTGCCGTGAGCTGCTTACATGAGCGAGCCGTAACCGCCCATCTCTTCATCAGCTGCCAGTGCTGCCCGTATATGCACCATGGACAACACCGCCTTCCAGCGTCTGCTCATCCTTGATCAGGTTGTACAGCGGGCAGGTTTCTTCGACCACATCGCGCAGCGCGAGGATTTCCTGCTCCGAGGCGGGTGACTCGATTCGTGCCTTGTAATGGATGTTGCGGAAGTGCGCGGGGCCGCTGACGTTCTTGCTGAAACGCGGGGTCAATTCGGTATCGGCGGTGACTTCCAGTGAGTCGAACAGCACGTTGCGGGCGCCTGCCTGCACTTCGAAGATGTGGGTGGGGCAGGTGGTGATAACGCCGATCAGGTGTTCTTCTAAGGTCGGTGCCAGTCCATAACCGAGCAGGCCCGCTGCACTGTCGTGCAGCTGCAGGTGTTTGCTGTTTCCTCTCACGTTTGCCGCCTAGCTGCGATGCCCGACTCCAATCCGCCTTGCACCGAGTTTCAAAATGGTGACTCAAATACGCACCAGCTACGGCGCTATATGTCGAATGGAGACATCACAATCCTTGAGAAGCTGCCTGCGTGAGCGTCCGAAGCATTGCTCAGTGATCTCGGTACACTCTATTCGGTTTATTCGGAAGTGTTTGAAATCCTTCCGTAGTTCACACTGGGCAGCCATCTGGTTTGCGCCTTTCAGAAAACCGATTGCAATTGGCCAGACAACGCGAACCATCGTTTTCTGCTGACTTCGATAACGAAACCGCAAGCGCTGTTCAGAAGACATGGCTTGGCGGATGAGTGAAATATTTCCATCGTCTTTTTCCGCGGTAGGCGGCCCGCTAATCAGATATGCCCGAGCGCAGTGGGTGCTCCTTGACCTGCGGGAGATAGGAGAGACATGTAGCAAGCACCTTGTTGCTTGTTTGATGCGAGAGAACGGGCTGCAGGCGTTGCACGGTTATGCACCAGCAAAACTACTGAGATGCCTGCCGATGTTTTGCGGATAGCAACGGCACGAATTTCTTGCATAGACTTCGGCATGGTCGAGATCTCGCAAGGAATCGAAGTGATCAGGACGTCCGCTCATGGAATGGTATGGATCGCCGGCGGAATATTCCGCATGGGATCGGATAGTCACTATGTTGAGGAGTCACCCGCACATAACGTCAGGGTCGATGGGTACTTCATGGATGAAGCGCCGGTGACAAATCGACAGTTCGCGCAGTTCGTGCAAGCGACGGGATATGTTACCTGTGCGGAAGTATCTCCGAATGAGGACCAATATCCGGGGGCAGATCCATCCATGCTCCGCCCGGGGTCGCTCGTCTTTACGCCCCCAGCCATTCACGTCGACCTGAGCGACTGTTTGAGCTGGTGGACCTACGTTTTCGGTGCTGACTGGCGTCATCCGTTGGGTCCCGGCAGCAATCTCGATGGGCTGGAAGACCACCCCGTCGTGCATGTGGCACTCAGCGATGCGCAGGCCTACGCCAATTGGGTCGGCAAGCAACTTCCGACCGAAGCGGAGTGGGAGTTCGCCGCCAAGGCAGGCGGCGACGCCGAGTATGCCTGGGGCAGCGAACTGGCTCCGGGCGGCGTACATCAAGCAAACACGTGGCAAGGTCAGTTCCCGGTGCAAAACCTGTGCGAGGACGGTTACGCGCGAACTTCTCCGGTATTTGCATTTCCACCGAACTCATTTGGCTTGCGCGACATGATCGGCAATGTGTGGGAGTGGACCAGCGACTACTGGATGGATAGGCATTCGGGTGGTGCGCATAAGTCCTGCTGCATTCCCAGCAACCCGCGTAACTTTGACGCCCAAGCCAGTATCGACATAGAACGACCCCAGATACCGATTCCACGAATGGTGCTTAAGGGCGGCTCCCATCTGTGTTCCCCAAACTACTGTCGTCGCTATCGGCCTGCTGCACGGCAGTCGTCTTTGAGATCAGGCGGCGGATTCGCGAGTTGTTCAAGTCGCTGGGGTATGCAGCCTACGCGGGCCGCCTTCGAGTTTCGACCTTCCACGCCCTGGCCCTGCGGAGTTTGGCGCGGGAGGGAGTCGAGATTCCAAGAGACGGCATGCAAACCTTGCTTTCTGATTTCGCCACTCGCCTGGCAAAGGATCCTTCGTTCGCCCAGAGGGTAGCCGGCGGAGCACGATGCGTCTTGGTAGACGAGTTCCAGGACGTGACGGATGACGTGTATCAGGTCATCAAACATATCCACGCCGGCAGCGGGTCTCGGGCGGGTGTCATGGTGATCGGTGACGACGACCAAGACATCCTGCGCTGGCAACGGAAGAATGATGGCAGTGCTCACCAGTTCTCGGAGAGGTACTTTGACCATTTCGCGCACGAATTCGGGGGTGAAGACTTTCGGGAGTTCCTTCTAGGGGTAAATTTCCGATCCGGAACCAGCATTGTCGAGCGAAGCCAGTTGATGATCTCGGGGTTCTTCGAGCGTACGAGCCGCTCCCGGCGTCTGAAAAAATCCCGATTGGGAGCCCGCACAGGAGCCTCGGCGGGGGCGTGGCAGGCGATTGAGTGGGGTGGTCGAAACTGGGACGAGGCGGTTGCCCAGACTGCAACGATGCTAGAGGGCTTGGCTGGTCGTGAAGGAGAGTCGACCGCCGTACTCTGCCGTTCAAATGCTGAAGTTGCGGAGGCGCATAGGCTGTTGAGCCAGTCGCTGCCCAACCTGACCGTGCAAGGCGCCGCGAATCTTCGTGTATCCGAGCTGCGGCACGTAGGGCTTTGGCTGGATCACCTTAGGGAGCTCGCCGCTCGAAGCGATGACGCACTTTCGGAGGATCTGCGTCAGGGAATCGTTACCAGGATGGTGCAGGCTGACGGGATTCCAGAGTGGTCCAGACCTGACACTTCCGACGTGGTTCTGGATCATTTGTGGAGGCTGTGTTGCAGAGAGCGTTCGTTCCCCCATCTTTCCTCGCTGATTCAGTTTGTCGAGGAATTGAGGACCGATGAACTCGTGCGATTATCTGGAGTGGTTGATGGCGCTTCGACAGCAGTCGTCTCGACGCTGCACAAGGTGAAGGGGCTGGAATTCGACAATGTCGTAATTTTGCCTTCAGCAATGCAATTTGGGTCGAGCTGGCGGGATCGGCTTGGACCGGACCTAGCAGGCGATGCTGCCGAAGAGGCGCGGCTTCTGTATGTGGGAATGACCCGGGCCAAGAAAAATCTGACGTACTACCGCGGTGATCGCGAGCGAAGCTGGGGAAGGAAAGATCCCATGCTGTATGAAGGCCTGCAGGCGCAAGGGCAGGTGTTGGTGGGGTCAATGGAGGATGTTTCCCTGGGTTGGGCCATGCAACAAAACGCATTCAACCCGAGTCCGGATGAGTGTCAACGCTATATTGAAAGCGAGGTTGCTGTAGGTGATCCAATCATGCTCGATGGCCGTGGCGGCGGTGCCTTCAAGTCCTTCATGCACCGCGGGGCCTCAGGTCAATTGGTGCAGGTCGGTTTTCTCGCAAAGCAACATGATGTAGGTGGACCCAACGCAGCGCTGAAGGTCAGCGCTGTAGTGAGGTTTCGTCCTGATCAGGCAGATGGCACGTTGGCCGATTGTGTCCTGGAGAGGGGGTGGGGGTATGTGGTTCTTGTATCAGGACGCCTTCGTTGACCTTCGCCAAGAACACTCTACAGCGGAAGCTTAAAACCCGCTTGCTCCCTGCATTTCTGGCCATCGAGGCTTGCCGTTAACGGTCTGCTTGTGGCCGAGGCTGTGTGAAAACTCTCAGAGAGCTCGAGGGCGATCAAATAATGATCAATTTCCTGCCTTCTTCGCGAGTTCAATAGAGGCTTTCTTCTGCGAGTGGCCTGAAACTCACGCATGTGGGACGTCAGCTTTTGTTTTCACACAGCCTCGGCCGATAGCCGACATGAGCGGAGCGGGGGGATTAGATTGATTTATCGTGGGTACTGCGACTCTGCGTCTAAGGCCGGAAGCGGACATTCACACGGGGAGACTTGTTGGGGGGAGCGCGGATCTCGACCAACCAACCCAGTAGCCACCCGGCTCAGTGGCGGAGCTTCGGCAATTCGTCGACCAGCTTCAATCGCAACTGACAGAGTCGACACAACGACGCGCTTCTGTGGATCAGCGGCTGGATCAGTTGAATGTAGCAAGGCAAGCCCTCGAGGCCCGGTTGCACGAGGAGCAGGAACTGGCCAGATCTGAGCGCGAGAGCCTGATGGAACACGCCAGATCTGTCGAAGGAGGAACAACTGACCAAGATTCCTGCGGCTATTGAGGCGGCTTTGCCGCGGTAACCGTAAGCCTCCAGCCCCTAGGAAGAAGACGGCAAAAACACGCTGATTACTTCGTCAACATGGTTCATCGCGTACCGCAAATGTCTACGTTTGTTCACAACTGCTTTAAAACATCTGCGTCGATTGCTCAGCTTTTCTGCTTGGAGTGCCCTAAATTTTCCACGGTGGACAGGTGATCCTAAGAGCGGAAACTTGTGCAGCCAGACAACTAGCATCCAGAATTATCTGCAGTGGCTCGCGGCAACCCAAGATTGTCTGCCTCGCGAACCAGAATCTCTACATCAACGGGGCAGAATTGTCCGCTGACCAACAGATGGTAGGTGGGAGGTGAGCCAAAGCCAGATCCAGCTTATGCGGCGCATTACGTCATTTCGCATAATGTATATTATGTTAAGTTTGTTCGGACAAACGTTGGCGCGACTCCTGCTGTCAGCGACCTCCTAACTCTGTCATTTGCTCCTTTACCATGTCGCGAGCCGTAACTATGTCGTCAGCTGACAGTCGCTTCCAATGCAATCAAACGCTTAGACAGCATTCGGATCGGCCTCGACATTGATCAGCGCGACGTCGTTTTTCCTTAACCATGTCGTGCTCCGATACGATGTCATGATCAGCCGAGCGTCCACCGGCTCAGTTCTGAGCTCCCCAGCGCTGTAGAAATACTTCTTGCTCTCGGGTTTCGATGGCTCCAGGCCGAACCGAACGGACAAGGCGCATCGCTTCGTCAGGTACACCGGTTGCCCCTGAATCTAGCAGCAGCATCGAAGCAACCGTTCCTGCGCGCCCGAGACCTCCCTTGCAGTGGACGACAACACGAGCACCGGCGTTCAACGCCGACGCCAACTCCGGACCAAGCTGCCTCCATTGGTCCAGAAATCGTTGATCTGGTGCTGCGCCATCGACAATAGGAAGCCCGTGCCACATCAGTCCGAATGCTTGCGCTCTGGCTGGAAGTTGAGAAATCCTCAGCTCGTCGTATTCGAAAGGCTCAATCAAGCTGATCAGATACGTCGCTCCCCATGTTTTGATCGCCGCAAGATCCGTGTCGAGATCGCGCGTCCATTCGCCAGTCCACGCTTGAGTCTGGTGCTTGCCTGGAGCAAACGTGATTCCGATCGCACCGTTTGCGCTTCCCACCGAAAGTTCTGCGATATGTAACGGGTGGCTGAGGCTGGTGCGGGACATGGCAGGTCTCTCTGCTGGGGCTTGTCGAGCGTAGTGCGGTAGCGGCGTCTGAGCAAACGCGACCGCTATCCCCCCTAGCTCTATGACTTCGCTTTCAACACTCGTCGTGAACGGCTTGGCTTCTTGTCGTTGGGCTTGCGTTCTCGCCAAGCCGCCTCCAGGGCAGCTGGCAGATCTCTCAACTGTGATAACTGGGTCTCGAATGCATCTGCTCGTGCCCGCTGGCTAGCAAGTTCTTGCCGTAAGTTGGATGCACTAGCCTGCGCTCGTTCGATTGTTTCGATCTGTTTGCGTTCGAGCGTAGCGGCCTCTTTTCGAAGCGCTGTTAGTTCAAGCTTTGCTGTTTTCGCCTCCTGTCGAGCTACGTCAATGTCGCGCAGAGCGCGATTCTCGACAGATCTGGCATGTTCCATAAAGCTCTCGCGCTCAGATCTGGCCAGTTCCTGAAGCTCCTGTAGTCGAGCTTCCAGGGTCCGCCTCGCAGACTCAACGTGCTCCAGTCGCTTATCCTCGGAAGCACGTTGTTGGGCTGCCTCTGCGATCTGCGAGTGAAGCTGATTGATGAGTTGCCGAAGCTCCGCCACCTGGGTCAGTGCCAGGCGCTCTGACTGGGCCGAGGCAGTTACTTTGGCGTGGAGCTCGGAGGCCTCCTCGGCAAAGGTCTGCTGTTGCACCCGCAGTTCGTCGTACTCGGCTGCAAGCGTCTGCCTGGCATCGGTGAGCTCCTCGAGAATCGACTCGCGAGCATGCTGTAAAGCCAGTGCCCACCACTGCCCCGCCAACTCGGCCAAGACCGCCGGCGCGTCCTTCAAATCTGGCCGCTTCGGCTGCAGTCGGAGGCCCAGATTTTTCCACCAGGTGTCCAGCCAGCGCGTCACGGTGTTGGGGGAGCCGGTCCCCAGGTGGGCGCGGATGCGTTCTACCGTCGGGCGGTCGCCGTTGGCGACCAGCTCGTCGGCGGCGGTGTGCACATCGGATTCGGTGATGCCGCGGGCCATGCTGACGTCTCCTGTATTGGCGCCCTACTCTGTTGATTGCGTACTCGCGATAAGTGATGATTATCGCAAGTACACGCCCTATTTCGTAGCATACATTACATAGTATGAAGCAAAATAACAGAATGCCGACCCTCCCAGCGACCGCCAGCCATCTGGCTTTGCCCGAACAGCTGGCGCAACAAGCGGCCGATGCGGTCCGCGAACTGCTGGCCGAAGCCGCTGCCGCCAATACGACGCGCAGCTATGCCACCGCCTTGCGCTACTGGGCCGGCTGGCATCAGGCACGGTTCGGTGCCGAGCTCACGTTGCCCGTGAGCGAGGCCGTGGTGATCCAGTTCCTGGTCGATCACATCCAGCGCAAGAGCAAGACCGGCCTGATCAGCGAACTGCCGCCGACGTTGGATCAGGCGTTGGTGGCCGCCGGCCTCAAGGCCAAGGTCGGGCCGTTGAAGCTGTCGACTGTGGTCCAGCGCGTGGCCGTGCTGTCCACGGCCCACAAACTCAAACGACTGACTAATCCGTGCGAGCTGCCCAGTGTTAGGACGCTGTTGAGTCGTGCCCGCCGAGCCTCAGTCAAACGCGGTGAGCGGCCGACCAAGAAGACCGCCATCACGCGCCCCGAGCTCGAGGCCATGCTGGCGACTTGTGATGGCACTTTGGAAGGCCTGCGTGACCGTGCCCTACTCTGCTTTGGCTTTGCCAGTGGTGGACGCCGCCGTAGCGAGATCGCCGCTGCGGACATGCGCGACCTGCGCAAGGTCGGCGAAGACGGCTACATCTATCGGCTAGTGTTTTCGAAAACCCAGCAGGCCGGGGTCACAGTGGACTCAACGCCGGACAAGCCAATTCTCGGTCGCAGCGCTGAGGCTCTGGCAGCCTGGCTCGAGGCCGCTGGGATCAATGACGGTGCTATCTTTCGGCGTATCTGGAAGGACCGGGTGGGGCCTGCCCTGCTCCCGGGCTCCGTAGCCGCGATCGTCAAGCGACGGGCTGGCTTAGCGGGGCTAGAAGGGGACTTTGGAGCCCACAGTCTGCGGTCGGGGTTCGTGACTGAAGCTGGCAAGCAGGGTGTCCCCCTGCCCGCGGTGATGGCCATGACTGAGCACCGCTCAGTGGCGAGCGTAATTGGCTATTTTCAATCGGGGGCTGCAGAAGATAATCCAGCCGCAAGATTGCTTAAATAAGGTTAGAAGGGCTGCAAGATTGTGCGGCGGGGAGAAAGGGGGGGCATGATCGGTATGGCAAATCCAATGCATGTGAATCTCTTAGAGCGCGTCGAGAGTGGACCCTGAGCGTTATTGATGCGACGATACGATGCGTCGCCGGGAGGCACCAGTCGTAACGACTGGCAAGATGCGATCAACAGGCAAGGGATTGGGGATTCCGATGACGGGATCGACTGCAGGGACGAGCACCGCGTTTGGCGCTGGCGATTCAGCGCTGGGATACCTTTACCAGATCCGCATGGCGCTTCTGACCGCCTTGCGTCGCATCAATCCCGCAGACGACGAGGATTTCTCGATCTTTTTGGAGACATTAGACGACGTCGTCTTTGAAAAGACCGGAACCGCTCTGGAGCTTTTTCAGCTCAAACATCACTCCAACGCGCAAGCTAACCTCACCGATGCCTCTCCAGATATCTGGAAGTCGTTGCGCGTATGGATCGAAGGCCGGAAATCTGGGGCTGTCACGCCAATTGATCGCTTGATACTTATCACCACACAAATGGTGGGAAAAGGCTCCATCGCTAGCAGGCTCTTGGCAATGAATCGCGATGAGGACGCTGCGCTGACTGCCATGCGAGACGTTGCACAGACATCAGCAAACACCGGCAACGCAGCCGCCTATACCGCTTTCCAAGCATTGAGCTCGGACGAACAAAAAGCCCTTGTCGCCTCCATCGTCATTGCGCCCAATCAACCCAACATTGAACAGGTGGGCGATGACATTCGACACGAGGTTCGCTTCACCGTTCGAAGGGATCACGTGGAGTCTTTCGTCAGCCGTTTAGAGGGATGGTGGTTCACTCAGTGCTTGAAGCACCTGATTGGGAAATCCAAAGAGCCATTACGCTGCTCCGCCCTTCAGGCTCAGATGGACGATGTTCGCCACCAGCTTGTCAGCGCCCTCCCCGTCGACGACGACATATTTGAGCACGAGGTAGAGATTTCCACCTATGAAAGCGAGCTGTTCGTGCACCAAGCAAGATTGGCAGGGGTTCACCACTCGCGCGTTCTTGCAGCAGTCAGAGACTACTACCGTGCCTTTGAACAGCGTTCTCGCTGGGTTCGTGAGAGCTTGGTTCTGGTGGGTGACTTGAAAAATTATGAGCGCACGCTCCACGAAGAGTGGGAAATCGCGTTTGCCCAAGCACTAGACGAGCTTGGCCATGAAGCAGCAGAGGAAGCGCAACAAAGAATGGCACGCGCCGTTTTCAAGTGGGTGGAATCTGCGTGCCTCCCTATCCGCAAGAACGTCGACCATCCCAGTATTTGTCGTGGGTCCTTGCACATGATGGCCAATGAGTTGCGCATCGGTTGGCACCCAGAATTTGAAGCCAGACTCCGACATCTGCTTTCAATCCCTGGGGTCGCAGCATGACTATCCACCGCGAACCTGGGCTCATGGAGCCGCTATGGCGCCAGCAACCGCCAGAACAGGTCCGCCTGCTCAACCCTGCGTTCTTGGGAGCATTGATTTACAGCGCCGCTAAAGGCTACGAAGAGGAGAGCAATGGCAGTGGCCTCCCTTACGCATTGGCATTTGTTGCCTTGCCAGCCGTTTTACAAAAAGTGACGCGCGAGACTCTTCCCCGAGCCATCAGCACGAGCTTGGCAGCGTGGCTGAGCGTCCATCCATCTGCCTTGGTTGGATTTTCCGATCGGGCCAAGGCCATCGCTCCGCTTGTCCGGCAGGCAGTCGCGGTCGCAGCATCGAGCGGACTTGTTTCTCTGGATGGGTACCGGCTTATTCCCGAGTTGAACGTGCGCAAGATCAATAAGTATGGTCGCGACCTCGCCACAGCGGCAATTTCCTGAGGTGTAAGCGCAGGTGCCATCCAACCGATCTGCAGCTGAAGGGGATTAGTCACTCCACTAAACGACCGCCCCACTGCCGACGTAAATTCATCCAGAGAAATACACGCTGCTTCGACCTGCTCATCCATAGATAACCCCTCCTTATCAGCGCATTGTAGGGCCATACCCTGCCTCAAGAACAATATGGCAACCAAGTCAGATAGCTACGGACGTTTCGTCAAACAAACCAACACAGAAAATGAGTGCGAAGGAGCTGGCCGAGGTCAAACATGCTGATTTCTCTGCCGTAGATCGGAACAAGGTTTCGGAGGCGACACCCCTTAGTCGTACTCCCGATAAAACTCCCAAATCCTGATAACGGATAGCCTCTAACTGACCCACCCCCGGATAAATCTTCCTAATCCCCTGCCCGCCACAATCTCCAACTGGTTCTGGCGATACTATGGGCTTCAAGGAAGCGCCGTAGGCAGGGGGCCATGTGGCGAAAAAAAATCAATCAGCCGCCGGTTGGATCGTAGGTATTTTGGCTATTATTTGGCTTATCCCAAGAGAGATTTGGATCGTTCTCAGTCTCGCTGCGCCCATAGGATTTGTCCTGTGGGTCTGGCTCAGATGGCGAGCTGATAAGAAAGAAACCCTAGCTGCCGCACCGTTGTCAGAACCCACACTGGCAGAGCTCATCCAATCTTCGGCGCCCAAAGCAGAGCCCAAGGAGCCGATCAGACAACGGACGTCCATCCGCAGCGAGACATCTCTTGATCTTGCCGAGCTATGGAAGGCCTCTGACCCACCCGCCATCCACTCTACAGGCCTGGATGAAACACCGGTGCGAAGCCTTGGACTAGCTTCACCAGAGGTGGCAGCAAGCGCCCAAGGCTCAATCGGATTGGCTCTCTCGCCGCCATGGGCGGATACGGCCCCGAGCACTCATACCGAAGCCTACGTTTCCATGATCGAGGCTCCGGTCTTGGGTCCGGATGTTTTGGCCTCGCAGCAGGGGCCAAACATCCTGTCGCAGGAAGAATCCTCTCCTTCCGCCATCCTCACGAAGGCTGGAAATCTGGCGGAAGCAATGAAGGCTGTAGTCGAGCGCTCTGCTGCAGCGCAGGCTACCGATACCTCTACGGAACAGGTGCAGTTACAGGTTCCGACAAAAGCGGACGGGGTTCGAAGGTTGTTGGCAGCTTTGACAGTCTTTGCGGCGCAGTCACGTGGCCCAAGCCGGCCAGGAAACCTGAGCGAAGTGAAGGCCCATATCACCAAGCTCGGAGTTTCTTCCGCTGACCCCATCCGAGTTGAGGCGAAGTTGAGGACCAGCGCTCACAACGATCACAGCCTGCCCCAAGAGCGCCAGGCGTCCCCTCCCGTCAGCACAGCTATGCGCCGTCAATTGTTGACAACATCGGGATCCGCTACAGGAATGGAAGAGCTGCATCGTGTCGTGATCGCTGCTGACGTTCCCTCCACGGAGTTCACCGTCCCTCGCCCGCCGGAAGGCTGGGCGGAGACCCGATGGCTTGGTGCCGATGAGATGATCGAGATTGGCGGGGTAGCCATTCGAGGCGGCCTCTTCTATACCGGCGTAAAGCTTGATTCACCAAGTGGTGACACCGAGCCCAGCCTTGTAAACGGCGTATTGGCTGTCGCTCCTTACGGCGACTACAAGGAGCCCACCAGCTACTGGCTCGCTTACGCTCAGCTGTCACCCAGCGAGCGGCGTGCCTACCTGAACTGGCTGGCATCAGACCGGTCGGACCCCAGCTGCTCCATCAACTACGTGCGCCTTTACCTCTTCGGGCTAGAGCGCCGAATCCTGCTTGACTCGGACACCGACCCAGAGTCGAGAAAGGATTGGCCTGCCATCAAACAAGCCCTTCGGAACTTGGTATCTGTTTATGGCGAGGTCTATGGCCCGATCCGCGGATTTACCAACAGTTTGTTGGACTGGATGGAGCTGGATTCGGTCGAAGAAAAGCTCTACTCCAAGCCAGTTCCTCCATTTGATCGCTCCTATGAACTGCCCTTCTACGTTCGCCTAGCTCTGGGCCAATGCTCGCTTGACCGCGCGCCCATCCCTGCCCCGTTGGCGTTGGCCTGGATTCGACTAAACCCGGAGGTTTCGTTAAGAACCGCCGCGGTACGGTGCGCCGACGAGTTCGATCGCTTATTTATAGAGCGCTATCATGAGCTGTTTGGCAGCGGCCTGGTGCTCCCCAAGAACCGCACCAAGCTAAAGTTCGTGCGACAACCAGCGTCTCCCGCCTTCTATGGCGCAACCCCAAAGGCTAAGACCTTCGGAGACGTTCCTGACGTCACGGCCCTTCGGGCACCACTGAAGGATCTGCTCGAGGTTGTTCAGCAATGTACCGACGAGCTCGCTGCCTATAGCCGTTTGGTCGGCAAATCCCCCGATTTGAGGGATGGGCTGGAAGCGCTGCTTCTGCTGCCGTCCAGCATTTGGCCCCAAAGCCAAAGGAGCATCCTCCGTTCAATTGCAGAGGACGTCCAAGCAGGCAATGTGACCACTCAGCTGACCGAGCTCACCGCTCGGTTCGGACCCAGCCCCGCCCCCCTTGGCAAGGAGAAGGTTCGCGATCTCGCACGCGCTTTGGAAAGCGTGTATGTCGGGATGGAGCCAAATGTCTTGGAGGGAGCCCGAGCACCGTCGGAAGCCGATCCGATCGCGATCTTTGCACTCCTGCCAGGTCAGTCGCACAAAACGGACGCAGCGGCGTATCAAACAGCCATCCTTACCCTGCAGCTCGCCTCGGCAGTCGCTCAGTCGGACGGCTCCTTCAGCGCACAGGAGCTGGAGCACCTGTCTCTAGAGATCGACGGCTGGTCGCACCTCAGCCCGGCGGACCATAGGCGCCTGCGCGCCCATCTGGACTTGCTTGCTGCGTCGCCGATTACCCTGCCATCACTGCGCAAGAAGCTTGATCCGCTGGACAGTACAACCAAGGAGGCGATCGCGGCGTCCATGGCCACACTCGCCCAGGTGGACGGAATGGTGTCGCCGGAGGAGGTGCGCTTTCTGGAGAAGGTCTACAAAGCCTTGGGCGTCGAGCCCAAGCGAGTCTTCAGCGACATCCATGCGCCGAGATTGGGCAAAACCCAACCCCAGTCCACTCAATCCGCCCCGTTCCAGTTGGATCCTGAGCGCATCGCAGCGCTACAGCGCGACACAGCCAAGGTCTCCGCCCTGCTCGCGAATATCTTCACAGAGGAAGAGCCCGACACCAGCCACGAACAGGCTTGCTCGGCACCTGTGGATGAAGAGCCTGACACCAGCAATGGGTTGTTGGGCCTGGACGAGGCACACAGCGCATTGCTCCGGCTGATGCTGTCTCGGCCAAACTGGACTCGTACCGAGCTAGAAGACGGCGCGGCAGACCTTGAGTTGATGCTGGATGGTGCGCTGGAGCAGATCAATGATGCCTCCTTCGACGCCTATGACATTCCCTTCTCCGACGGTGATGACCCGTTGGAAATCAATCCCGAGTTCATTGAGAAGATCGAGCAATGAGTAGTCCAATTCGCAGCAAGGACCGCGACGCGGTCGTCCAGTCTCTCCGCGCCGGCGTTGTCCCCCGCGCAGGACAGCACCTGATTCAAGTTGGACGCGCCCGCGAGGTAGAGACGCTGGTCGGCGATATCGACCGGCTCGCCGATGGTGGATCTTCCTTCCGCCTAGTGATCGGAGAGTATGGCTCCGGTAAGACGTTCTTCCTCAACCTGGTTCGCGCCATTGCCATGGAGCGAAAGCTCGTCGTAGCCAGCGCTGACCTGAACCCGGATCGCAGGCTCCATGCATCCGGCGGCCAAGCGCGGTCGCTGTATGCGGAGCTGATGCGGAATCTGGCGACACGAACCAAGCCCGACGGCGGCGCGTTGCCTGCAGTGGTTGAAAAGTTCATCGCCACCGCAAAATCCGAATCCAAGGCAAAAGACGTCCCCACCGAACAAGTCATCCGCGCCAAACTGGAACAACTGACGGAGCTGGTCAACGGCTACGATTTTGCCGATGTCATTGCTGCTTACTGGCGTGGATTTGAAGAAGGCAATGAACAGCTGAAATCCGATTCCATCCGGTGGCTACGCGGCGAATTCACAACCCGTACGGATGCCAAGGCCGCGCTTGGCGTCCGCACAATTGTTGACGACGCATCCGTCTATGACCAGCTCAAGCTCATGGGGCGATTCATCCGTCTGGCCGGCTACAGTGGGTTACTCGTATGCCTGGATGAGTTGGTTAACCTTTACAAGCTCGCCAACGCTCAGGCACGAAACTCCAACTACGAGCAACTCCTGCGCATGCTTAACGACTCGCTCCAAGGAACGGCGGTTGGCTTGGGCTTCGTCCTCGGCGGGACCCCCGATTTCCTGATGGACACGCGCCGGGGCGTCTACAGCTACCAAGCACTGCAAAGCCGCCTCGCGCAGAACACCTTCGCCACAAACGGGCTGGTCGATTTCAGCGGACCTGTGGTCCGCCTCTCCAGCCTCACGGCCGAAGACTTCTACGTTCTTCTGACCAAGATCCGCCATGTTTATGCCGGCGGCGACCAAGCCAAGTATTTCCTTCCTGATGAGGCCGTTCATCAGTTCATGGAACATTGCGCCAATCGCATCGGCGACAGCTTCTTCCGTACACCTCGGACCACCATCACCGCCTTCATCAATCTGCTTGCGGTGCTTGAACAAAATCCAGGTACCGAGTGGCAGTCCTTGATCGGTTCTGTCGAGATCAAACCTGACCTTGGCGGCGAAGGAGACCTCGACGTGGTCGAAGATGACGAACTGACCTCGTTCAAACTGTAAACGCATGAACACCTCCAGCGCCTTCCATTCGCTTCATCCGGGCATCCAGCGCTACCTATGGGCGGAGCAATGGGAGACGCTGCGAGTTGTCCAGGAAATGGCGATACCTGTCATCCTTCCGGCAGATCGCGATGTCGTCATTGCAGCCAGCACAGCATCAGGAAAGACCGAGGCCGCATTCCTTCCAGCCCTGACCCACCTTCTGAATGGCGGCACGGATGGACTAATCGTTTACATCAGTCCTCTTAAGGCCCTGATCAATGACCAGTTCGGGCGACTAGATCGTCTCTGCGAGGATCTGGATGTACCTGTCTGGCCCTGGCACGGAGACATAGGCTCAACCACCAAGCAACGCTTCTTCAGGAAGCCAGCGGGGGTCTTGCTGATAACACCGGAATCCTTGGAGGCGATGCTGTGTAATCGCGGCACGTCGGTAGCGGGTATTTTCAAGGACACCGCTTTCGTCATTGTCGATGAGCTCCACGCATTTATTGGAAGCGAGCGAGGAAAGCAGCTCCAGTCGCTGATGCATCGCATGGAGATTGTGTTGGGGCGGAGAGTTCCTCGGATTGGGCTATCGGCAACATTGGGAGATATGCAAGCCGCGGCGACTTTCCTTCGCTCGGACGGCAGGGCCGCAATCGTCGATGCCCCATCTGGGAACGATGAACTCCAGCTCATACTCAAAGGGTTTGAAGAGCCTCCTGCCCCCCACGATGCCAAGCACGAAGAAGTGGCGCCGTTAGCCGTCGCCAAGCATCTGCATCAGGTGCTTTCCGGCACGAACAATCTGATCTTTCCCAACAGTAGGCGAGAGGTCGAGCGCTACACCCACCTTCTGAACGAGATCAGCGAGCACGCCAATCGCCCGCGCGAGTTCTGGCCGCATCACGGCAACCTCTCCAAGGAGATTCGGTCAGACACCGAAGCTGCGCTGAAGCAGAAGGAGCGTCCAGCGACCGCGATCTGCACGAACACTCTCGAACTGGGGATCGACATAGGCGCCGTGAAGAGCGTGGCTCAGATCGGGGCACCCCCATCGGTTGCCAGCCTCAGGCAGCGTATGGGCCGATCGGGGCGGCGCAAAGGTGAATCGGCCACCCTTCGCGGATACGTCATAGAGGATGCCATCGACTCCAACTCCGACCTGAAGACCCGCTTGAGGCTGGACACAGTTCATTCCATCGCTTCTGCGTTGCTCCTCATCGATAAGTGGTTCGAACCCCCTGTGGTTGGCGGCGCTCACCTGTCGACGCTTGTCCAACAGCTTTTGTCCGCAATTGCTCAGTATGGCGGGCTCTATGCCCCCCAGGCGTATCAGCTACTGTGCGCCGCCGGCGCGCCATTCCAAGGGCTTTCAAGCGAATCCTTCATAGAACTCCTGCGCCATCTTGGGAAGCAAGACGTCCTCATCCAGGATAGCTCCGGCTTGCTCCTTCACGGGCCGCTCGGCGACAAACTGGTCAACCACTACTCCTTCTATGCCGCTTTCATGGCCGATGAAGAATTCCGCATTGTGGCGGCGGGAAAAACTCTGGGAACCTTGCCAATCACGCAAATGCTCGCAACCGGCCAGCGCATTCTCTTTGGTGGGCGCACCTGGCTTGTAGAGCAAGTCGATGAGGCTCAGAAGACGATCTATGTCCTGACAGCCAAAGGTGGAAGCCCTCCGATCTTCAATGGGAACGGGGGGCGTGTGCATACCCGAATCCGTCAGACCATGCGAGCGCTCTATCGCGGTGAACTTCGCCCAACATTTCTGGACGCCACAGCAAGCCGTTTCTTAAACGAAGGCAAGAGCGCCTATGAACACTTGGGGCTCGACGAGAACACCCTACTTGATCAAGGAAGTCATTTTCTCCTCCTCACCTGGGCCGGAGACGCTGCCAACGAAGCCATTGCGTGCCTTCTCGGTGCGAGAGACTTCAACGCACAGGCCGGCAGACTCGGGGTTGAGGTAACCAAAGGCTCGAGGACCCACAACCATCTGTTAGAAGCAATCGCAGCAATCGTGTTACAGCCTGCCCCAAGGAGCGAGGAGCTACTCGTCAAGGCTAAGAATCTTGCCAGCCAAAAATGGGATGGCCTGCTGCCCCCGCGCCTTCTCAAGCACTCCTACGCTTCGCTGTGTTTGAATGTAGCCGAAGGTTTGGATTGGCTAAAGGCTCACCATAAAACCAGCCGGGGTGTGGATTAGTACGCACCCTCAAGAAACGTTCGCGCTTCTAAGTTCTGAATGGTTAAGTAGAAAAGCACTTGTGATAGTGGCTGCAGACGCAGTTCCAGAGCGCATGGAAAAGGCGATCAAGGCCATTCCAAGCTTTTCAGGTTTGCCAAACAACGTTCTCACACTAGACCTACCCTCGATCACCGGTGCACATCAAAGTAGAGAATCCAGCGTTCCACCGGCCTAAGAGTTCGCTCGGGACCCGTGTTTCAGAGCAAATTCCTCAGGGTTTTTCCGTCCGAGTTCACTGGTCACCCGCGCGATGCCGCACGGACTAGCCACACGCTTGTGGACAGCCACATGCTCCACGGGGGCGGGACGCAATCTGATTGCCCAGCTAGGCGAGGAATGGCATTGACGGAAGGTCGTCGATTGCGAGGTGAACAAGCCGTCTCGCAATCCGGCCTGACTCGACTTCGTGACGTGCCACGAAGGCACGATGTTCTGGACTAAGTCGATCAAAGCGGACCGTCGGCGGCTGCTTTCCCGCCACGACCGCACTGTTCAGTTGCCCGGAGACGAAGGCCACCACCTCTATGCTTCGGCATTCGGCATGGGATACGAAGTTTCGGACCAGCCGGACACTAGTTTGCTTCGCCTGATCGTCCGTGTCGAACTGCGATGCATAGGGCTCCCACAACTCCTCAATGATCAGATAGTGGCGCCGCAGCTGCTCTTCCACATAACCCGTGAAATCACTAGTTTCTGCGAGCGTGCGAACCCAGCGTTCCGCGGCAAGGGGAACCTGTGGCATCTGTGCGGGTGCAGGTGCATGGACGATCGTTGCGCTGCAGTGATCTAAGAACATAACCGCATCTTCCAGCTTCGCGCGTCCATCGTCTTTCGAGAGCGCACTCGTAATACCGATTCGCCTGAGCGTTAGCCGTCGGCCAAGCTGCAACTCCCACGCTAGCACTAGTTGCCGCACGCGGGCGTCGTTCGAGTCAACGAGAGCATCAAGATCCATCTCGAGCATCACTCCGACTTCGGTAACGTGCAGCGTTACATCGAGTTCCTCTCCCTGCTCGAAACGAACTCCCGGCCACTGGGGCGGCGGTAGGTAGAGCAACCGGGTTAGTCCACGGACCTGGTACTTGATTTCGAGGGCGTCGTCATGCATCCGGATTGAGCCTTGATCTAAAGAATGTGGCAGCCTTTTCTAGGAATACTTAATCGAGGCATCAACCTTTTCGAGGCTTATTTTCACCAAGCCACTTCAACGGGCGAGAGTAAACCGGCTGCCTCTTCTTGTAGATGTCGCTGTAGCTCACTTGGACCTCGAGGTCGGAGAGTGTTTTGCGAACCTCCTCCCGGAATGAAGTGCCCAAGGTGTTGTAGGCAGTGGTTAACCGCTACGGCGTCCGTTTTCGGCAAAAAGCTGCCCTTCCCTACCCCCGATAAATCCTCCTAATCGCCTGCCCCAGCCAGCCGGGCAGCAGCGTGGAGGGTGGCAGTCCGTGCTACGACCTTGGGGGGCGGCGCATCCGGTTTTCTCTTTTTCCCTAACGCTGATGCCCAGTTAGGCACATTTCGCTCGTCCGCGAGACGTGGATTAGATCGCGATGCGATCGCGACTGCACTGCATCTTTCACATCCACCTCCTGCAGTGCGTGCAAGGATGGGTTCCACGTCGGTCAGCCGCTCCCCGCAGGATTTCCGATGCCCCAGGTCTGGAGGGTTTTCAGCCGCTGGTTGCGTTTGCGCCGGCGTCTGTGGCGCTGGCAACGCGCCGCGATCCAGAAGCCGCTTCGCGCGGAAGCCCCGCTGCGGGCGCAACTGTTCAATGTCGAACAGATGGAACTGCATGGCCGGGCCTTGGCACGAGCGCACCGGATACGTGCACAGGTGGGGCCGGAGCGCCTGCTGGATCGCCTGACGGAGAATGAAGGCCTGCTGGATGATGTCTGCGCGCTTCTGACGCGGATGGTGCAGGACGACATGCGTATCACACCAGCCGGCGAATGGTTGCTGGACAACTATTACCTGGTGGAAGAGCAGATCGTCACTGCGCGACGGCATCTTCCGAAAGGCTACAGCCGGCAGCTCCCCTCGCTGAGTCAGGGTCCGTCCAGCGGGCTGCCACGCGTGTACGACCTGTCGCTGGAAGCCATCGCGCACGGCGATGGTCGCATTGATGCGGAAACGCTGCGCAGCTTCTTCACCGCCTACCAGTCCATCACGCCGCTGAAGCTCGGCGAGTTGTGGGCGATTCCGATCATGTTGCGGCTGGCGCTGATCGACAACCTGCGTCGCATGGCGGTGCGCGTGATGCGCGACGGCGACGACCACCGCGTGGCCAGCGATTGGGCCGCCCAGCTCAACCGGACGGCAGCGGAGAATCCCAAGGACGTGGTGCTGGTCATCGCCGACATGGCGCGTTCGGATCCGCCGCTGAGCGGCGCGTTCGTTTCCGAACTGACGCGGGGACTGCAGGGACGGGGGGGCGTGTTCTCCATGCCGATCACTTGGCTGGAGCAGTGGGCCGTCGACGGCGGCCTGCGGATCGAGGATCTGGTGCATCTGGAGAGCCAGCAGCAGGCCGCGGACCAGGTATCGATCAGCAACAGCATCGGCAGCCTGCGCTTCCTTGCCAACATGGACTGGCGGGAATTCGTCGAAGACATGAGCGTAGTCGAGTACACGCTCCGTGCGGACCCCGCACGCACGTACGCGCTGATGGATTTCAGCACCCGCGACAGCTACCGGCACGTGGTGGAGAAGATCGCTCGGCTCGCGAATGTCGGTGAGAACGCGGTGGCGGAGATCGCGCTGCAATTGGCGAAGGCCGCCGCCGCAGCCGTGCCGGGTCATCACCAAGCGCACGTCGGCTTCTATTTGTTGGACGATGGCGTCCGCCAGACGCAGGCGGCAGTGACCGCCTCGTTGCCCGGCGCGCGGCCAGTCCATATGCGTCCGCGCAGGATTCCGCTAACGGTCTATCTGCTCCCTATCGCCAGCATCATCGGACTGTTCACCTATGGTCTGCTGACGGTGGGGTCATCCGTGCAGGGAGTGCCACTATGGTTGCCCGTCGTGCTCGCGCTGCTCGCATTTAGTGAGCTGGGTATCTCCCTGGTCAATTGGGCAGCGACGTTACTGGTGCCCCCACGCCCACTGCCCCGGATGGATTTCTCCCGGGGCATCCCGGCCACTGCACGCACACTGGTGGTGGTGCCCAGCATGCTCGGCAGCGTGGAGGGAGTGGACAGTCTGGCTGAAGCACTGGAAGTACGCTTCCTGGCCAACCGCGACCGCCACCTGCACTTCGCCCTGCTCACCGATTTCCTGGATGCAGACGACTCGTCCCTGCCGGGCGATGCCGCGCTGTTGGCCCATGCCGTACACCGGGTCGAACAGCTCAATCGCCGATACGCGCCGGAGGGGACCGACGAACACGGCGGTGACCTGTTCTTCCTCTTGCATCGACCGCGCCTCTGGAATCAGCGCGAACAGCGCTGGATGGGCCACGAACGCAAACGCGGCAAGCTTGCGGCATTGAACCGGCTGTTGCGTGGCGGGCTCGGAGAAGATTTCCTGCAGGTGACCGGCAACATCGGCGTGCTGACGCAAGTGCGCTACGTGATCACGCTGGACACCGACACCAAATTGCCGCGCGACGCCGCGCGCGAGTTCGTCGGCACGCTGGCGCACCCGCTCAACCAAGCCGTATTCGACCCGCGGCGGCGGTGCGTGGTCCGCGGCTACGGCATCCTCCAGCCCAGCATAGGCACCAGCCTCAGCGGACGGTCAAGCTCGCGCTACGCGCGCATGTTCGGCAGCGAACCGGGCATCGATCCCTACACGCGCACGGTGTCGGACGTCTATCAGGACCTGTTCGGCGAAGGGTCCTTCGTCGGCAAGGGCATCTACGATGTGGATGCGTTCGAGCATGCGCTCGCAGACCGCTTTCCCGACAACAGTATTCTCAGCCACGACCTGCTGGAAGGGTGTTACGCACGTGCCGGCCTGGTCAGCGACGTGCGTCTATTCGAGGACTATCCGTCGCGCTACGCGGCTGACGTGAAGCGGCGCTACCGATGGATCCGGGGCGACTGGCAGTTACTGCCCTGGTTGTTACCGTGGGTACCGCGGCGTGACGGTGGGCTCGAGCGCAATCCACTGTCCTGGCTCTCCCGTGGCAAGCTGCTGGACAACTTGCGTCGCAGCTTGGTGCCGGCAGCCACTATCGCCCTGCTGGCGCTGGGCTGGCTGTTCTCGCCGGACCCGCTTACCTGGACCGCGTGGCTGCTAAGCCTGTGGGCCCTGCCCGTGCTGGTCCCGGCGCTACGGGACGTGCTCGCCCTGCCAGTGGACATGCCACTGGAAACGCATCTGGTCCAGGTGGGTAAATCCCGTCTAAGGCAACTCTGGCGCGCGGTCGTCAATGTGGCCTGCCTGCCCTATGAGGCTTTTTTCAGCTTGGGCGCGATCCTGCGCACGCTCTGGCGCTTCGTAGTCACGCGACGGCACTTGTTGCAATGGAATCCTTCCAGCGAAGTTGAACGCAGTCTGGGCAGGGGTGTAAGCGCCGAGCTCTACAGCATGGTGCCCGCACCGCTGATCTCGGCCGCCGTCGCAACACTGCTCGTGATGAAACAGCAGACTGCACTGTGGGTGGCCACGCCCTTGCTGCTGCTCTGGTTGCTTTCGCCGGTGCTGATGGCGTGGCTTGGCCGCCCCCCCAACCGACGGACGGACAAACTGTCCGCACCGCAATTGGCGTTCCTGGCCAAGCTGTCGCGCCGGACGTGGGCCTTCTTCGAGACGTACGTACGCGCGGAGGATCACTGGCTGCCACCCGACAACGTGCAGGAGCACCCGTCGCTGGTGGTGGCGCGACGCACCTCGCCGACCAACATCGGGCTATCGCTGTTGGCCAACTTGGCGGCCTACGATTTTGGCTACCTGCAGACCGGTGTCGTGATGGAGCGCACCCGCCTCGCGTTTGAAACGCTGGAGATGCTGCCCCGCCACCGCGGGCACTTCTACAACTGGTATGACACCGAAACCTTGCAGCCGCTACCGCCGGCCTACATTTCCACGGTCGACAGCGGCAACCTCGCCGGACATTTACTGACCTTGCGGCAGGGCCTGCTGGCCATGGTGGATGCTCCCGTCCTGGTGCCCGCCACGTTCAGCGGATTGGCCGATACCCTGGCCGTGCTGGAAGACGCCGTCGAGGACGCGCAGTTCGATGAGGCCGCGTTGTCGTTGGCGGTCCTCGAGTTCCGCACCGTCGTGATGCAAGCCCAACGTGAACCGCCATCGACTGTCACCGGTGCCAAACGCATGCTGGCACGCCTGGTGCTGCACGCGGAAAGCATCGCCGCAGTTTGGCCGGCGGCCGATCCCAATCAAGTCCATCCGCATCACTGGCCGACCGCCCTCGTCGAAGGCTGCCGGTCGGCGCATGCGGAGCTGCAGTTCCTGCTGCCCGATGCCGACGCATGGGCCGGCGATCAACTGCCCACGCTGCGCGAGCTGCAGGACGGTCCTGCCGGCACACTGCCAACTAGGCGCGCACGGGAGCGGATCCACCAACTCGAGCGCCTAGCGCACATCGCCGGGCAGTTCTCGCTGATGGAATACGAATTCCTCTACGACCGCGCGCGCCATCTGCTGGTGATCGGCTACAACGTGGACGAGCACCGTCTGGACAACGGGCTCTACGACCTGTTGGCCTCGGAAGCTCGTCTGTGCAGCTTCGTGGCGATCGCGCAGGGACAATTGCCGCAAGAGAGCTGGTTCACGTTGGGTCGCCTGCTGACCGAGGTCAACGGCGACGCGACGCTGCTGTCGTGGAGCGGCTCGATGTTCGAGTACCTGATGCCGCAACTGGTCATGCCCAACTACCCGGACACGCTGTTGGACCAGACCTCCCGGCATGCGGTGGAAGCCCAGATCCAGCATGGTGAGCGCCATAACGTGCCGTGGGGTATCTCCGAATCGGGCTATAACACCGTCGACGCGCGCATGAACTACCAGTACCGCGCCTTCGGCGTACCGGGACTAGGCCTGAAGCGCGGGCTAGGCCAGGATCTCGTCATCGCGCCTTACGCCACGATGATGGCGTTGATGGTGGAACCGGAAGCGGCCTGCAAGAACCTGCAGCGACTGGCCGCCCTAGGCTTCGGTGGGCACTTCGGGTTGTACGAGGCCATCGACTACACGCCTGCGCGCGTTCCGCCCGGACAAGACTACGTGGTGGTGCGCTCCTTCATGGCCCATCACCAGGGCATGGGATTTCTCTCGCTCCTCCATCTGCTGCGACAGCAGCCGATGCAGCGGCGCTTCGTGGCCGATGCCGAGTTCCAGGCAACCCTGCTGCTGCTTCAGGAGCGCATCCCGCATACCGGCGTGTTCCATCCACACGAGGCCGAGACGCTGGGCACACGCATCGCTCCTACCCATGCCGAAACCCAGTTACGCATCTTCCGCAACCCGAACATGTCGCGTCCGGCGGTGCAACTACTCTCAAACGGTCGGTACCATGGCCTGGTCACCAGCGCTGGCGGCGGATACAGCCGTCACCGCGACATGGCGGTCACGCGCTGGCGCGAAGACGGTACACGCGATCACTGGGGCACCTTCTGCTACTTGCGGGATGTGGAGAGCGGGGAATTCTGGTCCACGTCGCTACAGCCGGCATGCATGCCAGTAGAGCAGTACGAAGCGATCTTCTCCGATGCCAAGGTCGAGTTCCGGGGACGCAAACGTGGCTACGAGAGCCACCTGGAGATCGCCATCTCCGCCGAAGACGACATCGAACTGCGCCGGCTGCGCCTGAGCAACCGGAGCCGGCAGACACGCACCGTCGAGATCACCACGTATGCCGAGGTGGTGCTGGCGCCCGCCATCGCGGACGAACTGCATCCGGCTTTCAGTAATCTGTTCGTGCAGTCGGAAATCCTGCGCGAGAAGCAGGCGCTGTTGTGCACACGCCGCCCGCGCGCGCGCAACGAGATACCGCCGTGGATGTTCCACCTGGTGGCAGTGCATGACGCCGACATTAGCGCGATCTCGTACGAAACCGATCGCGCACGCTTTCTCGGTCGTGGCAACACGCCGCGCACACCGTCGGCATTGGCGGAGCAGGACACGCTGTCCGACAGCGAAGGCTCCGTACTGGACCCGATCGTGGCCATCCGTTGCCGGATCGAGCTGGCGCCGGGTCAGACGGCGATGATCGACATGGTCCATGGCGTGGGCGTGGACCGCGAAGCCTGTGCCGGATTGATCGACAAGTACCGCGATCGCCGGCTTGCCGACCGCGTCTTCGATCTGGCGTGGACGCATAGCCAGGTCGTCCGCCGCCAGATCAATGCATCGCAGGCGGATGCGCAACTCTACGAACGGCTGGCGGGGCTGATGGTCTACGCCCATCCACTGCTGCGCGCAGACGCCGACATCCTGCTGCAGAACCAACGTGGCCAGTCCGGGCTCTGGGGTCACGCGATCTCGGGCGATCTGCCTATCGCCCTGCTGCAGATCTCGGATGCCGACAACATCGAGCTGGTACGGCAGATGGTGCAGGCGCACGCCTACTGGCGCCTCAAGGGATTGCGTGCGGATCTGGTGATCTGGAACGAGAGCCAGGCCGGCTACCGGCAGCAGCTGCAAGACCTGATCCTGGGCATGATCTCGGCCGATCCGGAGGCGAACGTGCTGGATCGTCCGGGCGGCATCTTCGTGCGCCCGGGACAGCAGATGTCGCAGGAAGATCGCATCCTGCTGCAGTCCGTAGCGCGCGTCATCATCAGCGATCAGCAGGGTTCGCTGGCTGCACAGATCGGTCGTCGCGAGCCAACCGAACGGATCATGCCCACCCTGTTGTCAGAAGGCCCCCAAGAAGCTCATGTCGAGCTTCACGCACTGGAGGCATCCAGCGGGCTGCCACCGCCGGCGGACGCCGACGAAGAAAACGACACTTGGCCATTTGAGGCCGTGGCCAGCACCTTCGTTCACGACAACGGCACCGGCGCATTCGCGGCCGATGGCCGTGAGTACGTGATCATCACCCAAGAAGGGGATCCGACACCGGCGCCGTGGTCCAACGTACTGGCCAACGACCGTTTGGGCACGGTGGTCAGCGAAAGCACGGCGGGGTACACCTGGTTCGAGAACGCGCATGAATTTCGCCTCACGCCCTGGCACAACGACCCAGTTGTCGACAGTGGTGGCGAGGCGTTCTATCTGCGCGATGAAAGCACGGGTTACGTTTGGTCGCCGCTACCATTGCCACGTCGCGGCCGAGGGGCCTACCGGACGCGTCATGGCTTCGGCTATAGCGTGTACGAGCATATCGAGGATGGTATCGCCAGCGAGTTGTGGGTGTATGTGGCCGTTGAGGATGCAGTCAAGTATTCGGTACTGAAGCTTCGCAATCTATCCGGACGCGCACGCCGTCTCTCTGCCACCGGCTACGTCGAATGGGTGTTGGGTGACCTGCGTGTCAAATCGCAGATGCACATCATCACCGCGCAGGATGCCGCCAGCGGCGTACTGACGGCGCGCAACCCCTACAACACCGAGTTTGCTGGCCGCGTCGCGTTCTTCGATACCGATGCCAGCGGCTGTAGCTTCACGGGCGACCGCAGGGAATTCCTAGGCCGCAACGGCA
The DNA here is from genome assembly GCF_050737575.1 of Stenotrophomonas sp. Taxonomy (GTDB): domain Bacteria; phylum Pseudomonadota; class Gammaproteobacteria; order Xanthomonadales; family Xanthomonadaceae; genus Stenotrophomonas. Next base: position 58,810 of record NZ_JBOHXW010000009.1, on the reverse strand, counting down.
GCATGGCCGATCCAGCGGCCCTCCAGTGCGAGGGACTGTCCGGCCGCCTGGGCGCCGGGCTCGATCCATGCGCTGCTATCCAGGTGCCGTTGTCGCTGCCCAATGGCGAGGTGTCCGAAACGGTGTTCCGGCTCGGCATGGGCAAGGACTACGAGGACACCCTGCATCTAGCCCGCCGCGTGCAGGGCGCGCAGCGGGCACACGACGCGCTGGACGCTGTACGCATCCACTGGCATGGACTGTTGACATCCGTACAGGTCAGCACGCCGGAGCCCGCCGTCGATGCGTTGGTGAACGGCTGGCTGATGTACCAGACCCTTGCTTGCCGCTATGTGGCGCGCAGCGGCTACTACCAGTCAGGCGGGGCATTCGGCTTCCGTGACCAGTTGCAGGACACCATGGCCACGCTGCACGCCAAGCCGGCGTTGACCCGTGCGCACCTGCTGCTGTGTGCGGGCCATCAGTTCCTGCAAGGCGACGTGCTGCACTGGTGGCATCCGCCACAGGGGCGCGGCGTGCGCACGCGCTGCTCGGACGACTATCTCTGGCTGCCAATGGCAGCCGCCCGCTATCTTCAGGTGACAAGCGATGCCAGTGTGCTGTACGAGCAGGTCGGCTTCGTCGACGGCCGCCCGGTCGGTGCCGACGAAGAGTCCTACTACGACATGCCCGCGACGTCCTCTGTGCGGCAGTCGTTCTACCAGCATTGCGTGCTGGCGTTGCGTCGCGGCTGCAGCCTGCTGGGCGAGCGTGGACTCCCCCTGATCGGCACAGGTGACTGGAACGACGGCATGAACTGCGTTGGCGAAGAAGGCCGCGGCGAAAGTGTGTGGCTCGGCTTCTTTCTCTACGACACGCTGCAGCGTTTCATTGAGGTAGCTCGCGTGCACGGCGATGAGGTATTCGCCGCCGAATGCACAGATCACGCCGAACGCTTGCGCGGGAATCTGGAAGACCATGCCTGGGATGGCCAATGGTATCGACGCGCCTGGTTCGATGATGGCACGCCGCTGGGCTCCAGCCAGAGCGATGAATGCCGAATCGATTCGATCTCGCAGAGCTGGTCGGTGTTGTCGGGGGCGGCGGATCCGGTGCGCGCGCGGCAGGCGATGGCGTCACTGGATCGCCATCTCGTGAAGCGGGGAGCTGGGCTGATCCAGCTGCTCGACCCTCCCTTCGACAAAACCTCGAAAGATCCCGGCTACATCCGTGGCTACGTGCCGGGGGTGCGCGAGAACGGTGGACAGTACACACATGCCGCGGTGTGGGCAGCGATGGCGTTCGCGCATCAAGGCGACACTGAACGGGCGTGGGACCTAGCACGCATGATCAACCCGATAAATCACGCGCAGGATCCGGATGCCGCCGCACTCTACAAGGTAGAGCCCTATGTGCTCGCGGCCGATGTCTACAGCGTGGCGCCGCATGTCGGCCGTGGCGGCTGGACCTGGTACACCGGCGCCGCCGGCTGGATGTACCGCCTGCTGACCGAGTCGCTGCTCGGCTTGCAGCGCATCGGGAGCGAGCTGGCAATGCATCCCTGCCTGCCACGCGAATGGCCGGAGTACGAACTGCGCTATCGCTTTGGATCCAGCCTTTATGTCATCTCTGTCACGCAACGGGATGCCGGTGTCGCCACGCTGCAGCTTGACGGCGTCGAGCAGATGGGACTTCGCTTCGCGCTCCTGGACGATGGCAACGTGCACAGGGTAGAAGCGAGCTGGCCACGCGCGTCGATATGAAACTTCGTGCGCAGCTCGAGACAGAACTGGACCAATTGGCGGCCATGCTGCCGACCTGGCTGCAGTATCTCCGACATGAAGCCCAGTTCTGGCCCCAGTTCAATGCGCTGGCGAAAGAGATTCTTGATCAGGCGGCTGATGAAGATATCCAGTACGTGCAGAGGCGCTTGGACGTCATGCTCAAGGCACATGCACGCGGGTTACCAGGAAACGGAGGCTAGGTCAGCAGCCATCTACATTGCTGGCCAGCTACCTTTTGGGGCATCGCTTCCATGTCCGCTTTGGGTGGGAACCTGCCCTTCCCTACCCCCGATAAACATCCCTAATCCTTCCTCATTCTGCCGAGTCTCCCTACCCTAGGTTCCTTCGGATGTTCGCTTTTGGTCGAGGCTGTCGCAATGTACGTCTTGGAAATTACTACTGAAGACGGGTCATTTGAAGACATCACGAACTTGATTGGTTCAGTCAAAGACTCAAAGCGTCATAGGACGGTCAAAGAGTCCGCCTAGGGTCGCTGAATACCCGAAATTAAAGTGGAGCGCTGGCAGTGCCTCCGCATCACATCACGACCAATATCGTGCAGCCGCTCATTGGAGACATCCCCGTCGCCCAATATGTGCGCATGTCGACCGACCATCAGCGCTACTCGACCGAGAACCAGGCGGCGGCCATTGCCGACTATGCGGAAGCGCACGGCATGCGCATCGTCCGAACTTATGAGGACTCCGGTAAGAGTGGCCTCAACCTGAAAGGTCGCAGTGCTTTGCAGGCGCTCCTTCACGACGTGAAGCTCCCATCCCCCGACTTCCAGGCCATCTTGGTTTACGACGTAAGTCGTTGGGGGCGCTTTCCTGACCCAGACGAGGCAGCCGCCTACGTCCACACCTGCAAGAGCAACGGTATCCCGGTCATCTATTGCGCGGAGTCATTCAAAAACGATGGCTCTCTGCCGTCGACGATCATGATTGGCCTCAAACGAAGCATGGCTGCCGAATACAGCCGCGAGCTGTCGGACAAAGTGTTCAAGGGCGCTTGCAACATCGTTCGGCACGGGTTCCGCCAAGGCGGAACTCCCGGGTACGGCCTTCGCAGGCAGCTGGTGGATGAACACCTTCGGCCAAAAGCCCTGCTCGTTCGAGGGGAGCGAAAGAGCATCCAAACCGACCGGGTGATCCTCGTGCCAGGTCCCCCCTGCGAGATTGCCACCGTCGTTCGCATCTATCGACTATTTTTGGAAAACAACATGCCCGAGCGGGTCATTGCCTCCGTCTTGAACCGAGATGGGGTTGCCAGTGAGGTTGGTGGTCATTGGACCCGAGGAACCATCCATCAAATCCTGACCAACGAAAAATACGTCGGCCACAACGTCTACAACCGCACCTCGTTCAAACTCAAGCTTCAGCACGTTCAAAACCCGCCGGAAGCGTGGGTCCGCAAAGAGCATGCGTTTGAGCCCATTGTTCCATTAGAACTATTCGGAAGGGTTCAGGCCATCATTACGAAGCGATCCATTCATCTGGATGATGGGCAAATGCTGGAGTCCTTGAGTCGGATCTTGGATCGGCACGGTGCACTGTCGGGAATGCTGATCGACGAGGAAGAAGGCGTTCCATCCAGCAGCGCCTTTCGTCATCGGTTTGGAAGCCTTCTAAGGGCCTACAGCTTGGTCGGATATTCCCCAAAGCGCGACTACGCCTACTTGGAAATCAATCGGGCACTGCGCCAGCGGCATCCCCAAATGGTCCAGCTCGTCGTTGATGGGATTTCAGATCACGGTGGCTGGGTCGCTCCATGTAAGGAAACCGGCTTGCTTAGAGTCAATGGGGAGCTTCTGACCTCGGTCGTGATCGCCCGTTGCAAACCTACTCACGCAGGATCCAATCGCTGGCGTATCTGCCTGGATTCCAGCCTAAAGCCGCATTTGACGGTTGTGGTCCGAATGGATCCCAACAATCAGCATCCTTACGACTACTACGTTCTGCCTTCCATCGACTTCGCTCCAGAAGGTCCGCCCCTCATGGAGAACAATGGCTTCTCTCTGGACGCCTATCGAACGGAAACCTTGGAAGAATTTTTCATCTTGGCCGGTCGAGCCGCATTGCTGGAGGCTGCATGACGAATGAGCACACCACCGTTCAGATGATTCCCATCACAGACATTCACATCGCGAATCCACGGGTTCGGAACGAACGCATCCACCGTGGCATAACTCGAAGCATCGAAACTATTGGTCTCAAGCGGCCCATCAGTGTCCGCCACACTGAAGTCGCCGAAACATCGCAACCCTATGCGCTGATCTGTGGTCAGGGGCGTTTGGAGGCCTGTATGTTGCTTGGCCACACAGAGATCCCGGCGCTTGTTCTGGACGTGGATGAGCACACTGGCCACGTCATGAGCATCGTAGAAAACGTGGCCCGGCGAACGCCAAGGGCCGCTGAGACCATGGGGCAGATCCAAGTCCTGCGGGAGCGCGGCTACTCCGACCCCGAGATCGCCGCCAAGCTCGGCTGTACCTCGTCTTGGGTGAACAGCGTGGCCAATCTCATGGAACGTGGGGAACGTCGGCTGCTGGCAGCCGCAGAGGCTGGTCACATTTCCTTAGCGCTTGCGGTGAGCATCTCGCGAGCAAGCGACCGTGAGGCCCAGCAATTGCTAATGGATGCCTATGAGGCCGGCGAACTGAAAGGCAAAAAAGTAACCGTGGTTCGCAAGATCTTGGCGCATCGAACACGTAGTGGGAAGAAAAGCACGAGTAGCTACATCCACGGCAGCCAACGCAAAAAGCTTACTCCCGAGGACTTAACCAAGCTCTACAAGCGTGACGCGGAGGTGCACCAGCGCATTCAGAAGAAAGCAGAGTTCACCCAACAGTCATTACTTCTGTCCAGGCAGATATTCAAGGAATTGTTTACGTCAAAGGAGTTTTGCAGCCTTCTCATCGTAGAGGGGCTGACGAGTGTTCCCCAGCCCTTGGCAGATCTTCTGCCCTATGGAGCCCTCAGCCAATGAGCAAAAAGCAACCCACAGAAATGCATTTGGGATTCGAAAAGGACTGCGTTGATATCCCAATGGGGCAACTGCACTACGACATAGCCAAGATGCCCACTCAGATCAGGGCCTCGGTCAAATATCGACAAATTGTCAGTTCGGTTAGGGCGATAGGCTTGGTTGAGCCCATCGTAGTTGCCTTGGACCGATCCGACGTTCGAAGGTTCTTAGTTCTCGATGGGCGAATGCGTCTGGAAGCTTTGAAGGAGCTTGGGGCTGAATTTGCTCTCTGCCTCATATCAACCGACGACGAGGGTTACACCTACAACAAGCAGGTGAATCGACTTTCAGTTATTCAAGAACACCGGATGATCCTGCGCGCAGCCGAGCGTGGTGTCTCTGTGGAACAATTGTCGGTCGTCCTCAACATCTCAGTCAGCTCTATCCGAGACAAGTTCCGGCTCTTGGATGGAATCTGTGGAGAAGCTACGGCGATCTTGGCGGACAAACCTGCAGCCGCCGGTGCCTTTCGAATACTGCGAAAGATGAAACCATTTCGACAGATCGACGCGGCACAGACCATGGTCAACCTCAGCGACTACTCGGTCAAGCTCGTCGCTGCCCTTCTCCAGAACACACCGCCCGAACAGCTGACAGAGTCCGCAGCAGCAAAGTCGATGTCCAGCGCTCCGGTTGAGGCGTTGCAACGGCTTGAGCGAGAACTGTCGGTGCTTCAAGCCGACACTAAACTGTTGGAGGAGAGCTATGGCCCGTCCAGCCTTCAGTTGGAAATCATCAAGACCCACATCGGCACTACCCTACTGAACAACGCTGCGGTCGTTCGGTGGTTGGCCAGAAACAAGCCCGACCACCTCAATCAGTTGCAACGCATCGCAGACATTCAACAACTCAGGGCAGGATAGTCGTCTACTGGATTGCTCACTACATTGAGGACACAACGATTTAATATCTGTGATCGCGTTAGATCGGTTGTGTACACCAATCAATTCGAGCAACTGAGCGGATGGGGCTTGATCAGCAAAGAAACAACCTTATCGGCAGCAGCCGACGGCGAGGAACGGCGTCCAGCTCTAGCCCTGATAATGCGCCCTAATCACCGACTCCATCCGTCATCGTTTCGAGTGGCGAGCGACCAACCGTCAAAAGCGGAGAGCTGCTTGAGCGCTTATGAAGTATGGCTGGGTGGTATGCGCTCGCACTTGCCAGCGCTGAGCACTGACCTTCCCCAATCGCATAACGCGTTGTGCCCTGTGACGTGAGTGCACACGCTGGGCTTAGCCTTCTCTGCTGTCACGATCAACTTCAGGCGTGGGCCCAAGCCGAATAGAAGATCGAATCCGAAATCGAGCTGCAACAGTCGGCGTAGTTGTCCGGTATTGCCATTTAACGTGAACCCTGGGCGGCCAGCAGCATGCATTTGCTCCACTGTCCGCATGAGCCATTTAGCTTGCTTGCACAGCATATCCCGATCCAGATCCATCATGAACTCTTTCTCTGCGGCCATCGGGAAGATGATCCTGATGAAGTACTCGAGCAACTCCAGCGAGATGAACTTCAATGGACTTCCAACTGCCGCCATGAGGAGAGTTCGATGTAGCGATTGACCGATCATAAAGGCCTTCGATCTATCACCGCGTGCATCAGCGTCACGTAGTAACACCACCATGGCTGCCAGAGATTGCAGATCGGCCTGCCCTTCCAGGCACCGCAACGAAAGTCCGATCGAATCACGACGGACATAACAACCCTTCGCCAACTCCCGCTTTTCAAATACCGCACTCTGGATACTGGGCCGAAGGCACCTCAACAGGGTATCTCCGTGTTTTTCCAGCGGCGTGGTGATATCAAGAGCAACCCAAGCGGGGCTCGTGAGCAATTCGTTCGAGCCGGGAATCCTCTGCTCGCACGCGCATCTAGTGTCGGCGCTTGGTAAATGTCTGCCAGCGGCGTACTTGGCCCAGAGATTGTGGTGGTGAAAGCCCTTCTTGTAGGTATGTGGTTGAACTAACAGGCCAAGGCCGTAGGCCGTCGTGCAATCCATCTGTACACGAATTACTTCAAACCAGAGACCCACCCGTAGTACGTCAATCGCCTTGCCTGGTGCGTTGGACCGTACCGCATCAAGATGCAGTACGAGCCGCTTCAGGCGTGCATCACCGTAAAACTTCATGCACTTCATCGACTTAGATGTGTCATCGGGTAAAAAATTAGAGTAACGATATCGCTTTTTGTTCCTTCTGGGCGGGGATCCTGGCAACCGTTACGCTAGCTGCGTGACTTACCGTGACCAACCTACCGATTCACTTACCGAAGCTCTGCAGCAGGATTTGTTGCGGCAGTATGGGCCAGTGATCGGCCAAGATGACTTACGTCAGGCTCTGGGCTTTACCTCTGCCGACGGGTTTCGTCAGGCGCTGTCGCGGGGTGCGATCCCGGTGCCCGTGTTCGCCATCCCACGTCGAAGGGGGAAGTACGCCCTCACCAAGGATGTCGCTTCGTGGCTCGCAGAGCTACGGCACCAAGCCATTCCAGTAACGGCTGCGCGAGGTTCCTAGTGAGCTCAGCGCATGCCACGCGAGGCTTTGGCATGAGCTGTCGAAGACTGGCCTCAGATCGTGGACGAATGCTTGCGCATCATTCCCGATGTGACGAGAGGATCGAACGAAGAAGGAGTCAACGATGAGCGAGTGAGATTCAATCGCTCAGAACGAACTGGGCCCCGCACGCCAATGCGGGGCCCAGTAGCTCAAAACGGATTGCTGCCCGTTGAAGCTATGTTCCGAGCACCCTTAAAGGAAGTCAAGTCCCCCTGCCCTGTCCAGACAGGGCGGGATGTACATGAACGCGCCAGCCTCTCGGTGAGAGGCTTGGCAGGGAGAGCTCGATGTCTATCGATTTCCATCCCCGGCATACGCCGGGACACATGGCTCCACCTGCAAACATGCAGAACTGGGCCCCCCATGGCAGCCATGCTGGGTATCCACGGCTACCGCAGGAAAAGGGTGCAACAAATCAAGGAGGTGCCATATGCGCCTCCTGCTGAATCCGGGAACCATCTGCGTGACGAATGGACGGGTGATCCAGATCGACGGGGTGAGTTCGATCTCACACGTCAATGCACGGGACATGGGAACAGGAAAGATGATCTCCGTTCCCATTTCCCAGATCGAGGAGCTGCCTTCGAGCGGCGGTTGTCAGGAAGCGGTGGCCATCCATGAAACCGAATGGAAGCGGTGCAGCGCACTGGCCAAGGATCTGGTCCCGCTCAAGGAGTGCACCCGTGTCACTCGCGGCGAACTGGAGAAGCTCGCTAAGCGCCATGGCATGAGCGTCAGGCAACTACAGCGTGTTTTGGTCGCATTTAGGAAGAATCCGCGAACCAGCACACTAGCCCGGCAACCAGGAGGGCGCCCCAAGGGTCTAAGCCTGTTGGATCCCAGCGTCGATGCGCTGATCCGTCATGCCATCGCCAAACACTACATGCGTCGGGAGAAGCCCCCGAAGGAATACGTCGTCCTGCGTGCTCAATCGATGGCCAGACGCTTGGGCCTGCCACCGCCCTCCCGAAAAGCCGTCCTGCTGCGCCTCAACCAAGAACTCGGCTGGGCCTCGGACCTGGCACGCGAAGGCAGCCGGGCCGCCAGACAGAAATGGGACGTCCGTACGGGCGGCTTGTCCGCCGCCAAGCCTCTGGACCTGGTCCAAATCGACCACACCCGGGCCGATGTTATGGTCGTGAGCGACGACCGGCTCACCGTACTCGGCCGTCCTTGGATCACGCTTGCGATCGACGTGGCGACCCGCTGCGTCCTTGGCATGTACATCTCGATGGATGCCCCTTCCTCGGTGTCCGTCTCCCTGTGCATCGAGCATGCTGTCCTGCCAAAGCCAGAGAATGCCAAGGATCTTGATATCTGGCCCATGTATGGGAAGCCGCGCAAGTTCTTGGTCGACAACGGCAAAGATTTCCGGGCCCTCGCCTTGCAGCGAGGCTGCGATGAACATGCGATCACCCTGTCATGGAGGCCGGTGAGGACACCGCACTACGGTGCACATATCGAGCGTCTGAACGGCACGCTCATGAAAATCGCGCATCTCCTCCCAGGCACCACTTTCAGCAACATCCGGGAGCGAGGGGACTACGACAGTGCCGCCAACGCACGCCTGACCTTGGACGAGTTCCGGGATTGGATGACCCATAAGGTCTGCAGGTTTTACCACCAGCGCAAGCATCGAGCGATCGGCATCGCGCCCACATTAGCGTGGGAACGGGGTTTCACGGATGAGGCCGGGAAGTTCTCCTGCCCGCCGCTGATCGCACGCCCTGTGGATTTCCGGATGGACTTCCTGCCGTACGAGATCCGCATCGTCCGGCGCACTGGCATCGAACTCAATGCCTCGCGCTACTGGCACGAGGACTTAGCCTCGATGCTGAATACCAATGCCGGTGCGATGGTCCGTTATGACCCACGCGATCCGAGCGCGGTCTGGGTTCGGCGTCCCGATGGCATATTGGTCACCGCACCAGTGATCGCCGGAAGAGCCGCAGGCACGCTTTCCCTCAATTTCTCCATTGACCCTGCTATGCAGGCCCAGATGGATGCTGCGATGGATGTGGGCTTCGATACCACCGACAGCATTGAAGCCAACGCGCAACGGGCCACAAAGCAGGCCAGACGGGCTCAACACGCCCCAAAACTGCCTCTTCCGACTTCGGCATCGGATTCAGCAGTACTCACCCAAATTCCGCCATCGGCACCGCCTAGCCGATCCACCATCCTGCTGGAAGAATGGATCTGAGGAGAGCGTCATGAGCGAATTCAATCACCTGAGTTCTGACGCGAGGGATCTGATCAATCTCTCTGCCGCCGAACGCGCCGGTCGTATGTTGATCGAGCGATTCATTACCCATGAACGTCTGGTTCCGATTCTCAACCAAGTCGAATTTTTGATCCATATGCCACCCCAAACACGAGCAAACGGTTTGGTTGTCTCCGGTAAGCCGGGATCAGGTAAGACAATGCTGTCAATGGCCATTAAGCGACGATATCCGCCGACTCCAGCCGTGGACGGCAAGGTAGCCACTAGGCCCGTCCTCACTATCAGCATGACCAATGCCCGGGAGGCCAAGGTCCTCTACAACAGGATCCTAGCCGGTTTCGGGGTGCCGGAACCTGGCCTGTACTCCGGCGCTGATCGCGAGCGCATGGTGCTCAAGCTCTGCAGCACGGCGAACCTCAAGCTGCTTGTCGTCGACGAGATCCAAGACATCTTGACGACGACTGCACGACAACAGCGGATCGCCTTGGACACGATCAAGTTCCTGATGAATGAGCTGTCGCTCCCCATCCTGACACTGGGCACCTCGCAGGCACCCTCGGCAATGCAGGTGGACGAGCATTTGAACGCACGGTTCAAGTATCAGGAATTGCCCGTATGGAAGCGCGATGAGTACCTGATGACCTTCCTCGACACGTTGGAAAAAGTACTTCCGCTGCGCCGCCCTTCCTGCTTGTCCTCGCCCACGCTGTCAACGGAGCTGATTAGGCTATCCGGCGGTATTCTTCAGACAATCGTTCAACTGGTAACCCATGCTGCGGCCCATGCCGTGGAAACTGGGGACGAGCAGATCACGGTGAAGTTGCTTCAGCGAGCCGTGTTCGAGCCGCCACTTGCCGCAGCCAAACAGGTGGAGCTGCTTGCCTGGAAACGGAGCAGCGCGTGAAAAAGGGCATAAATCCCCAGCGTTGGTGGATCCGGCCCCCCATGCGGGATGAGTCCCTGCGATCGGTATTGAACAGGGCGGCGGCGTTCTACGAGTGCACGTCCTTTCAGGTTTGGGCCTCCCTCAACTCAGATGACCCCAGACCAGTCGGAGACGTTGAATCACCATCCGGTGCAGCCCTGCACAGGATGGCAGCCGCAATCGGGATGCCTGCTTCAGATCTATTGGCCCATAGACTTCCAGACGCTCCTTGGCTGCTGGAACCACACGCAAGGAACATCTATTGTCCCATGTGCTGGGATGAGGATTCGGTCCGGGGCGAGCCCTGCTCCATCCGTAGGGCCTGGACCTGGCTGTTGCGCACCACCTGTCCGCAGCATGGCTGTCCGCTCCGTATTGCGCCGGAGCAATGGGCGAGATTCACTCGCTTCCATTCCCTGCCTGCCCCCCAGTTCTCCGAGCAGGAGCGGCGGATCCTTCACCTCATCGAATCCTTTGGGCAAGCCTTGGAACAGAGCCTTTACTTCGGGAGGCCCTGGCCCGACGACTGGCGAGGCAACCCTCAGGTTGCGCGCCAATTACTTCTGGCCGTCAGTTTCAATGTGAGAAAAATCAGGGACTTTCCCTTGATCAACTACGTTCAGGTAAGCAGCAACTTGACCAGCCTCATCCGAGGCCCGCTACACCAATACGAACCCGTCCGGAAACTCCGATGGGACTCATACCGGGAAATTGCGGATCCTGCGCTTCGCCGCGCAAGCCTCTGGGCGACAGCTTGGACGCTGCTGCCCAACCTATCAACTGATCTCTCCCCTGGCTGGACCAAGCTACCGGGGCACGTTCAGGCACGCATCCGCTGCTTATGACAAGACAGCGCTTGTCGCGTCCGCGTGTCTGCGCGCGTGATCCGTAACCATGTTGCTATCCTGCAATCGCGTCCGTAAACGTGTCACAAACCCTCAGACCGCTACCGGCGAAAACGTGGTGACCCGATGCAATATAAATTAAAATCAATCACTTATTAATTCTTCGGGGCGGCGACATAATTAAGGGGATGCTGACAGCGGCGCCCTGTAGTCCCATTGATACCGGCTCTGAGGCGATCCGGGCGCGGGTGAATCGATGACACTCATCGGAGTGATCGTTTTGATGGCTGAAACGCGGCTTCGATTGCTTGGTGAAGCGCAGAAAGCTCGCGAGAGATACGAGGCCGACCGCAAGCTATGGCGCTGTATCAACCACATTCCATTCCGCAGAATTCCAGGCGGATGGGAGAATGTGCCGGGTGAAAGCTGTTAATTAAGTGACGGATCACTAAATTAATGATGGGTCGACGCTTGTCGAGCGTATCGCCACCTGCTGACGCGCATCACCAACATGGGTCCCATTGCCAAAACTGGCGGTAAAAGACATTCCACGAGCCGGATACCGGCCAGCATCGCTACCGTTTCAGGCTTATGCGTCGCACCCAAAGCCTAGAAATACTCTGCTTGAGAACGGGCTCGTTCCCCCAGCCGGCCGGCACCCGCATTAACGCCAACACCCTGATATCTGGGACAATTGCCGCCGACCAAGCGTCCCCGGTCCGCTACAGCATGGACCCGCATTGAGGCGGTCATCGCTCTGCTGTCCATTCACGGCTTGCCGCCGCTTCTTCCCGGATTTGATTTGAACACCATCGCCACACCCGTTGCCTCCGCCCTGCCCTTGACTGATCGCCTGCGCGAAGCGCTGGATCTGCTGGAGGCGATCGAAGCTGATCGTAGCCTGCTCGATACGTTGCCCGAAGCCGACCGCGTACGCTTGCACCAGGTGGTGGCCAAGGTCTATCACCCTGAGCCTAAGGCGCGGCGGCAGATGCTCAAGCAGCAAGCTCGCGAGCGTCACCAGGAGAAGGTGCGCAAGTCCGAGGCGCTACTGGAACAAACCGGCATCCGTGCACTGCGACGCAAGCCGGTGTTCAGTACGCCGAATTACTTCCCGCCGCACGCTGCGGGTCTGCACGATGCGCACAACGGTGAAGGTCCTGCCGTTGCGGCGGAGCCGGTGCATTCGCCTGAGCTGCGCCATTGCTATGTGTGCAAGCAGAAGTTCACGCAGCTGCATCATTTCTACGACCAGATGTGCCCGGTCTGCGCCGATCTGAATTACATCAAGCGCACGGAAACCGCAGATCTGCGCGGACGTGTGGCGTTGCTGACCGGTGGTCGCGTCAAGATCGGCTATCAGGCCGGATTGAAGCTGCTGCGCGCCGGTGCCGAGTTGATCGTGACCACGCGTTTTCCGCGCGATTCGGCTGCGCGCTATGCCGAAGAACCGGACTTCGCGGTGTGGGGTCATCGCTTGCAGGTGTACGGGCTGGATCTGCGCCACACGCCCAGCGTCGAAGCGTTCTGCAGCGAGCTGTTGGCCACGCGCACACGCTTGGATTTCATCATCAACAACGCCTGCCAAACTGTGCGCCGCCCGCCGCAGTTCTACGCGCACATGATGGCCGGCGAAACGGCTGCGGTGCAGTCGTTGCCCGAGACGATCCGCAAGTTGATCGGCAATTACGAAGGTCTGCGCAGTGCGGATCTGCTTCCTGTTGCGGCGGCCGCTGCGCTGCCGTCGCCGCAAGGTAACGGCGCCGATGGGTTGACCCGCGCGGCCGAGTTGTCGCAGGTGCCGTTGCTGGCAGACGAGCTGCTGGGCCAGCGTCACTTGTTCCCCGACGGACGCCTGGATCAGGATCTGCAGCAGGTGGATCTGCGCGACAGCAATTCCTGGCGCTTGCGCATGGCTGAAGTGCCTTCGGTGGAGCTGCTGGAAACGCAGCTGGTCAACGCAATCGCTCCCTTCATCATCAATGCGCGCTTGAAGCCGCTGATGTTGGCCACACCGGAGCGCGACAAGCACATCGTCAACGTGTCGGCGATGGAGGGGCAGTTCTACCGCAACTTCAAGACCACGCGACATCCGCACACCAACATGGCAAAGGCTGCGTTGAACATGATGACGCGCACCTCGGCGGCGGATTATCAAAACGACGGCATCCATATGAACAGTGTGGATACCGGCTGGGTGACCGACGAAGATCCGGCAGGCCTGGCTGCACGCAAAGTGCAGGAAGAACGCTTCCATCCGCCGTTGGACATCATTGACGGCGCCGCGCGCATCGTTGATCCGATCATCCACGGCTTCAACAGCGGTGAGCATGTCTGGGGCCAGTTCTTGAAGGATTACGCGCCTACTGATTGGTGAGGTGACATTGCACGGTTGAATCAGCAGTTCTGTTTAGCTGGATGGCGCTGAGCTGCTGCAGAATCAATTGTCATTGCGAATTTAGTGACGAATCACTAAATACTTTCTCCAGCATCGGCACGGCCGGCACGAATTTGCGCCGCCCTCCTCCGCTGGGAAGGCATGTTGGAAAGCGTGATGCAGGAGAAGCAGAAGCGCCCTCACCCCAACCCCTCTCCCGCAAGCGGGAGAGGGGCTTAGCTAGAGCCAACACGGTCAATCACGCGCCTTCCACGGCGCTGCCGCGTGTGTGTCAGGCACACGGCAGCGCCAGCAGGTGATGCGATCACCTGACAAGGAAAGGAACGATTCGTACTACCGGGAGCGCATCTGTTGCTCGGCCAACCCGCCGCATTGCGGCGGTCGATCTACGCCTTGCTGTGGGCGGCGGATGCGCTGTGGCGAGCGGCTTGCTGTTTCTCCCGCGCAAGTTGAATCAACTTGACGGCATCCGGGCCCCACATCATTCGCATGAAGTAGCGCTCTACCGGCGGTTGTTGCACAAACCAGATCATCGGCAGCAACAGATAGCGGGCAGTACGCAATGCGGTTCCCTTCCATGGACCGATGCCCATCGAACGGTGGGTTTTGCGCGATACCACACCCAGCACGGGGATGCGCAGCACCACCCGCTGCAGGAACATCTGGACCTTCACCTTGAACTGCGAAGGATGGTGGTTCTTGCGAATGGAGTCCGCCACCACTTGTGGGTAGTTCTGCCCGGTTTCGGGAATGATCTGCATGGACTTGGGCATGCCGAACAAGCGTGCATCGCGCCGGTACAGCGCCTGCAACTCGGCCATGTTGGTAGGCAACGGTTCTTCGCGCGCCGGGAACAACTTGCAGTACTCGGCGACTTCCGCGATGAACTGGTCGCGCTTGGCGGCCGGCAACCGGCGCGGAAACCAACCGCCGCGGAAACTCAGGCCTTCGTACAACCACAGCATCGAATGCAGCTCGGTCAGTGCCGCCCACATCGAATCACGCGGCGAGTTGGCTGCATAACCGCCCAGTGTCGGGTCGCCGCCGTCGATAAGGTCGGCAGCCACCTTTTCGTGGATGCGCGCCAGGTGCAACGCCACCCGTTTGGCGGTATCGGTGTCGCCCAACCACATCGGCGCGTGGATGCCGGAGTTGCGTTGGTTGCGGTCAAACACATCGAAAAGGGTCAGCTGCCCCACCCTGCCCTTGCGTGACATCGGGTCCCAATCACGCAGACCGGCATAAATGGGTTTGTAGGTGAACTGCAGCACGGATTGGGCGGCGGTCTGGAACACGATGGTGGCCGGGTGCAGCAGCACATCCCAGGCCACCGAGCCCGGGCCGAACACGCCGTCATCCACTCCCTCATCGGCGGCCGCTGGTGTCGGCTCGCCATGCCGCCGCCAGCGGTTTTCGTTGCCCAGCAACCGCTCCCGTGTCACCACCTTGTTTGGCTGGGTCACTACCTTGCTTACTTTGGCGCTCATCACATCATCCTCTGGACACATATTCCCGGGAGGGAATATGACTTTTGCGCACGCTATTCCCAAAAATCCAGGTCGTCAAGTTAGCTGGCAAAAAGTCTCAGTTAGACCGCCCTGGGGGTACAGTTGGCGGGGAACGCCCTTGCCCTGACAATGAATGCGTCACCTCGACGCCATCCCCGTGATTCATGCCCAGACTTCGCAAGCCGACCACCGCCACGCAACGCAAACCGGGCAAGCGCGCCGGGCTTGATCTGCAGCAGATTGTCGAAGCGGCGCGCCTGATCGACGCCGACGCGCTGTCCATGCAGACGCTGGCCGACAGCCTCCGCGTGGACCGCAAGGCGCTCAATTATCACGTCAAGGACAAGCAAACCCTGCTTGGCCTGGTGGCGATGGATGCGTTTACCGCCCGCTTTTCCGGGGCGGACGTGCGCAACGCGGCGAGCTGGGAAGACGCTTGCAAAATCTACGGTATGGGGTTTTTCGAGGGCGTCCTCGGCGTGGGCGGGCTGGCCGAATACTTGTGGTTCGGCGGCTCCATCGCGGCGTGGGCATTGGAACCCACCGAAGCATTATTCGAGCGCCTGCAATGCGCGGGCTTTGCAGATGAAACAGCAACACGCTTGGTGTCGCTGCTGATCTCCATGTCATTGAGCCACGCGCGTGACGCTGCGCAGGCGACGGCCGAAGGCGGCCGCCCGCGTATTCGAGCGCTCAAAGGTGCATTGCTGGAGGAAGATCCCGCCGCATATCCGCATTTGCGCCGGGTCGCCGACCTTGGCGTGAATACCTACGGCAGCAAGCAGATGGAAGTGATGTTGGACCTGCTCATCACCGGCGCAAGCGCCCGTCTTGAAAGAAACGAATCGCCGCTTCCGTGCTGAGGAAGTGGCACCGTTACGCTGCGTTTTGCAGCGCCTGACGTAGCTCGGCAACCCGTTGTGCGTCGGTCTGCGACCAATCGTTTTCCAGCCCGATCAATGCGGGATTCTGAAAACGCATTGCCGACGTGCGCACCGCTTTGGCTGAGGCGTGCAGCTGCCGGCAACCACTTTGCTGCGCCACCGTTGCGATGTTCTGCGCGTTCAAACCGGCGCCGGCCATCATCTGAACCCGCGTGCCCGCCTGTGCCACCAAGTGCGACAACATCGCACTGCCGTCCAATGCACTGGCTGCGCCGCCCGAACTGAGAATGCGCTGGCAACCCAACGTCACAACGTCTTCCAATGCGGCGGGCAGATCGCGCGCCGCGTCGAACGCGCGGTGAAAGGTCAGGCCCAACGGCCCGGCTGTTGCCACCAGCTCGCGACACAACGGCAGGTCGATATTGCCGTCGGCATCCAACGCACCGATCACCACCCCGTCGCAGCCCAATCGCCGGCACATTTCGATGTCGCGCAGCATGAGATCGCGTTCAAGTGTGTCGTAGAAAAAGTCACCCGGCCGGGGGCGAATCAGCACGAACAAGGGAAGCTTCACTTTGTCGCGCGTGACTGCCAAGGTGCCGTAGGACGGCGTGGTGCCGCCCTGCTCCAGGTTCTCGAACAACTCCACGCGGTCGGCCCCGCCCTGCGCTGCGGCCAATGCTGATGCAGCTGAATTACAGGCGATTTCCAGCAAAAACGGCGTACTCACGTCTGCGTGCTCGTATAGACCGACGACGATTCCAGCAACGCATCCTGGCGTTTGGCATCGCACACCGCGTAGACAAAACCACGGTGCAGCGCATACGCGCCAACTTCACCATTGCGATTCAATGCAAGGAAGCACACCTGCAAGGTGCGGCTGGCTTCCGGGCGCTTGCGCACGACGCGGCCAATGGCTTCGCGGCAGGCATCGGCTGGCGACAATCCTTGCCGCATCAATTCGACAACCAGGAACGATGCCGCGTTGCGGATCATCTCCTCGCCCACACCGGATGCGGTGGCCGCGCCTACTTCGTTGTCCACATACAGGCCAGCGCCGATGATCGGGCTGTCGCCGACGCGGCCGTGCAGCTTCCACGCCATGCCGCTGGTGGTGCAGGCGCCGGCCATCTGCCCGTTCACATCAATGGCAAGCATGCCGAGCGTGTCGTGGTTGTCCTTGTTGCCCGGCAGACCGCGACGTTCGGCATTGATCTGCGGCGCGTAGTGTTCGGTTTTCAACCATTCGCGCCATGCCTTCTCGGCTTCCGGCGTGAGCAGATGCTGGCGTTCAAAGCCTTGTTGCACGGCGAACTGCTGCGCGCCCTCGCCCACCAGCATCACGTGCGGCGTCTGCTCCATGACCCGTCGCGCAACCGACACCGGATGCAGGATGTCGGTCAATGCCGCGACCGAACCGCAACGGCCGTCGCCGGCCATGATGCTGGCGTCGAGCGACAGCACACCATCGCGGTCCGGATTGCCGCAGCGGCCAACCGTGGGATTGCACAGCTCGCTTTCTGCCCAGCGCGCACCGGCTTCCACGGCATCCAACGCATTGCCGCCGGCAGACAATACTTTCCACGCCGCTTGGTTGGCGCCCACACCGAAATCCCAGGTGGACACCACTCGCGCACCAGATGCGCCGGTCGGCGATGCCAGCAATCCCGGCGCGGCACCTGCGGCGCCCAGCAACATCGAGGTTTGCAGGAACTGTCTGCGCGTACTCATCAATCAAACTCCTGAAGCATTGGTGGACAGCTCATCACTCAGGCGATCGGCATGCCAAGCCAACGCGCCGAGCACGCCCAGCTCGCCGTGATCAACCCGCCACACGGAAACCTGTCGCAAGGCCGGAGATAGCGCGCCCTTGCTCACGAAGCGCTTCTGGAACGCGCCGTCGTGCAGTTCTGCGGCGATATGGCCGGTGACGCCGCCGGTGAGGTACACCGCACGCGCGCCGAAGGTCAGTGCCAAGTCGCCGGCCAGGCTGCCCATCCAACCGCAGAACGCCTGGATGCTTTCCACCGCAAGCAGGTCACCGCCACGGCTGGCGGCAACCAGCTCGGCTGGGTCACGCCAGCGCACCGCCGCGCCGCGCAGTTCGCACAGGCACGCATACAGCGCCATCAGGCCAGGGCCGGACAGCACGCGCTCGTTGTCGATATGTTCGTAGCGCTGCGACAGCAGTTGCAGCACGTCGCGCTCCAGCGCCGTATTCGCCGCCAAGGCGGCGTGTCCAGCCTCGCTCGGCAGCACCGATGGCGTACCGGTGCCCAATCGAACCGCCACGCCCAGACCGGTGCCGGGGCCAAGCACCACGGCGGGGCCGGTGGGAATGTCGTCGCCATGGCCACAGATGCGATGCAGCGTGGTGCGGTCGACATGCGGCATCGCCTGCGCAACCGCCACAAAATCGTTGATCAGCTCCAGCCGTTCCAACCCGGCATCGCGTTGCGTGGCGGCCAGTGATACCGGCCAGGCCAGATTGGTGTTCAGCAGCGTGTCGCCGTCCAGCAAACCTGCAATGGCCACCACGGCATGTCGCACCGGCGGCAGCGCGGCGGGCTGCCGCAGCGATTGCATGTAGTGGCGCAGGATCGCCGCCAGGCTTGGGTAGTCCGCGCAGGCGTATCTACGGAAGTCTCGGATCTGGATGGGCTGGCCAGGCACCAGCTCGGCCCAACCCAGGCGGGCGTAGGTGCCGCCGACATCCGCGCCAATCAGCGCGACGGGCTCAGCCGGCCCCTGTGCTTCAACGGCGGCGTCACTGCTGTTCACGACCACAGGCCAGCCCTTCCCTTTGCTTGCAGCTGCGACATGTTTTTGACGCTCTCCCTCATTGGTGCGCGCATGATGCGGCATCGTCCCAGTGTTTGGAATGCTGCTTTCAGACCAAAGGGCGCAATGCCCGCCACGTCCACCAGCCCAGCGCCGTCATCGACAGGGAGCCGCCCAGATGCAGGCCGATGGTGGTCAGCGCCCAGCCAACATGCTGGCGCTGCAGCATGTCCACCACTTCGGCGGAGAAGGTCGAAAATGTGGTCAATCCGCCCAGCAGCCCGGTCACCAGAAAAAGCCGCCATTCCGGCGCCAGGTCCGGCCGCGCCGCCAGCCACGCCAACACCAGGCCAATCGCATAACCGCCCAGCAGATTGGCAGCGAGCGTGCCGAGCGGCACCGAGCCGGTCATCGGGTTCAGCCACAAACTCAAACCGAAACGCAGCCACGCGCCGATCGCCGCGCCGACACCGATGGCCAGAAAGGAAAGCCACATACCCTCAATCTCCCGCGATGCGTTGAGGGCGGCGCATCACGCCCCGGGTTTGCGCTGGGCGCGTGCCTGCTCGCGCGCGACGCGCAGCCGGTCGAGCTTGTCTTTGAGTTTGATTTCCAGCCCCCGTTCGACCGGCTGGTAATACACACGCTCGCCCATGTCGTCCGGGAACGCGGTCTGGTCCAGTGCGATGCCGCCTTCAACATCGTGATCGTATTGATAGCCCTGGCTGTATCCCAAGGTCTTCATCAAACGGGTGGGCGCGTTGCGCAGGTGCATCGGCACCGGTTGCGTGCCCAGCTCGGCGACATCCTTGCGCGCGGCCTTCAACGCCATGTACGCGGCATTGGATTTGGCGGTGCTGGCCAGGTAGACCACCAGATTGGACAGCGCGATATCACCTTCCGGCGCACCGATGCGGTCATAGGCATTCCACACGTTGATCGCCATTTCCAGCGCACGCGGATCGGCCAAGCCCACATCCTCGACCGCCATGATGGTCAGCCTGCGCAGCAGATAGGACGGATCACAGCCGCCATCGAGCATGCGCGCCAGCCAATAGATGGCACCGTCTGGATTGGAGCTGCGCACGGATTTGTGCAGCGCCGATATCTGGTCGTAGAACTGCTCGCCGTTCTTGTCGAAACGGCGGGTGCGGTCGGCCAGTACCTGCAGCAGGGTTTCCGGCGTGATCTCGCCGCCCTCGCCGGTTGCCAGTTCGGCCGCGATCTCCAGCAGCGTCAACGCACGGCGCACGTCGCCATCGGCGGCGCGGGCGATTTCCAGCAGTGATTCCGGCGAGACGGTGATGTCCTGCCCGCCAAAGCCACGCTCCTCATCCGCCAGCGCACGCTGCAGCGCTTCGACCACATCCTCCGGCGCGACCGACTCCAGCACATGCACGCGGCAGCGCGACAGCAAGGCCGAGTTCAATTCAAAGGAGGGGTTTTCAGTGGTGGCACCGACAAAAATAATGGTGCCGCGCTCGATATGCGGCAGAAACGCATCCTGCTGCGCCTTGTTGAAGCGATGCACTTCGTCCACGAACAGCACCGTGCGACGGCCATCGGCGAACCGCTGCGCGGCCGCAGCCAACACCTGGCGCACGTCCGGCAGGCCGGAAAGCACGGCGGAAATCGCCTTGAATTCGGCATCGGCGTACTGCGCCAACAGCAAGGCAAGCGTGGTTTTTCCGCAGCCCGGCGGGCCCCACAGAATCATCGAATGCACATGACCGGATTCCACCGCGCGTCGCAGCGCGGTGTTGGCGGCAAGCAGGCGTTTCTGCCCCACCATTTCATCCAGCGTGCGCGGGCGCATGCGCTCGGCGAGCGGCCGCATGCTTTCCCGGTCGACACTCAGCAGGTCGGCGGGGGCGTCGTCTATGAAGATGTTTCGGGATCTGGCCACGTTGGCATTCTAACGCGGCAGCCTCCAACCCCGCCCCTCATCCGCCCCTTTGGGGCACCTTCTCCCGCGCGCGGGAGAAGGGATTGCTCAGCAGGCAGCGTTGTCCTGTAAGCGAATCAACGCTCGCCGATGACGTCCACATCCTTGCCCGGCACGAAGCGGAAGGTGTCTGCAGCGAAGCCAGGGTTCTTCTTCCATCCGCTGAAATCGATGACGGTGCGCTGGCCGACGGCGTCCACCACTTCCATGCGGCTCAGGCCGCCAGCGGCAAAGCCCAGCGCGGCGAACTGGAAGCTGGCCTCGGTTTCGCGCTTGGGCGTGAGCGACAGCCACTGCATGCCGTCGCGCGGCGCGGCTTCTTCGCTGAGGTCGTACTGGCGCTCCAGCAGCGCCGGGTTGATCAGCGCGGTCAACGGGCTGTTCTGTTCCTCGGCGCCCTGCTCGCGCACGGTGGCCTGCTCCAGGTCGGGTTCGTAGACCCACACCTTGGCGCCATCAGCGACGATCAGCTGCGGATGCGGGCGGGTGTATTCCCAACGGAACAAACGCGGTGCCGACAGCGCCACGCGGCCGCTGGAGGTTTCCTTCAGCTTGCCGCGCGCATCGAACACCTGCTGTGAGAACTGACCATCCAGGCCGCGCAGGCCGGTGGTGAAGGTCTTCAGGTCGTCACGGGCACTGGCATGGGCGGTCGCGGCAACACCGGTACAGGCCAAGGCAACAGCAATAAACGAATGGCGCAGGAAAGCATTCATGGCGGGTCGTGATCTGGGAGGAATGGTGTGAGGCAGAGTCTGCCGCTTTCAATCTGAATGGGCGGCAATCATTGCGTGAATGCCACCCGGCCGTTTATTTCGGCGGCGGCGGTGCCAGCACCGAGCGGTCGCCATTGTGTTCTGGCGGGCTGACCACACCGGCCGCTTCCATCGCTTCGATCAAGCGTGCGGCGCGGTTGTAGCCGATCTTCAAACGCCGCTGCACGCCGGAAATGGACGCGCGGCGGGTCTCGGTGACGATGCGCAGTGCTTCGTCATACAGCGGGTCGGATTCATCGCCAGCAGCGCTGCTGCTCTCCGGCAAACCGGTCGCACCGACCACAATGCCGTCGCCCATGGTCTGCACTTCATCCAACACGCCCATGATGTAGTCGGCGGGACCGCTGGCCTTGAGGTGCTCGACCACGCGGTGCACTTCCTCATCGGACACGAACGCACCGTGCACACGGTCCGGCAACGCGGTGCCGGGGGGCAGATACAGCATGTCGCCGTTGCCCAGCAGCGCCTCGGCACCGGACTGGTCGAGGATGGTGCGTGAGTCGATTTTGGAGCTGACCTGGAAGGCGACGCGGGTCGGGATGTTGGCCTTGATCAGGCCGGTGATCACGTCCACCGACGGGCGCTGCGTGGCCAGAATCAAATGGATGCCGGCGGCACGTGCCTTCTGCGCCAGACGCGCGATCAGCTCTTCGACCTTCTTGCCGACGATCATCATCATGTCGGCGAATTCGTCGATGAAGATGACGATGAACGGCAGCGGCTCCAGCGGGCGCGGTGCCTCGCCCATTTCCGGGTTCGGCTTGAACAGCGGATCCATCAGCGGCTGGCCGGCGTCGATGGCGTCCTTGATCTTCTTGTTGAAGCCAGCCAGGTTGCGCACGCCCACCGCGCTCATCAACTTGTAGCGGCGTTCCATCTCGGCCACGCACCAGCGCAGGCCGTTGGCGGCCTCCTTCATGTCGGTGACCACCGGCGCCAGCAGATGCGGGATGCCCTGATAGACGCTGAGTTCGAGCATCTTCGGGTCGATCATCAGCATGCGCAGGTCTTTCGGGCTGGCCTTGTAGAGCAGGCTCAACACCATCGCGTTGACCGCCACCGACTTGCCCGAGCCAGTGGTACCGGCGACCAGCAAATGCGGCATGCGCGCCAGATCCGCCACGGTCGGCCGGCCGGCAATGTCCTTGCCCAGCGCCAGGGTTAGCACGCTGGCCGACTTGTCGTATTCCTTCGAGCGCAGCAGCTCGGACAGGAAGATCATCTCGCGGGTGACGTTGGGGATTTCCAGACCGACCACCGACTTGCCCGGAATCACATCAACCACGCGCACCGATTTCACCGACAGGCCACGCGCGATGTCCTTGTCCAGCGAACTGATCTGGCTGACCTTGATGCCCGGCGCAGGCTCGATCTCGAAGCGGGTGATCACCGGGCCCGGATAGGCACCGACCACCACCGCATCGATGCGGAAATCCTTGAGCTTGAATTCGATCTGCCGCGACAGCGTTTCCAGCGTCTGCTCGTCGTAACCCTTGGGCTGCGGCTTCGGGTCGTCCAGCAGCGCCAGCGGCGGAATGTCCGAGCCGTCGCCATTGACGCCTTGGAACATCGGAATCTGCGTCTCGCGCTTGGCGCGGTCGCTCTTCTCGATGACCGGTGCCGGGCGCGGTTCGATCTTCACCGGCTCACGCTTGGCACGCACTTCGGCATCCACCTTGCGCACTTCTTCGCGTTCCTCGCGCAGCACGCGGGTCTGCTGCCACTCGCTGGCCTGCTCCTTCTTCTTGTCGAGCATCGGCCCGAGTGCCAGCACCCACTTGCCGATCTTCTCCATCACGGCAAACCAGGACAGCCCGGTTGCCAGCGTGATCGAGGTCAGCAACAGCACCAGAATGAACAAGTTGCTGCCGACCGGGCCAAACCCACTCTGCAGCGATTTTCCGACCAATGAACCAAGGCCACCACCGGCGCGGGCGACATCTCCCGGCGGCAGGCGCAGATACAAAAAGCCCGTCGCGCCAATCAGGAAACCCACAATGCCGATCAACCGAAGTGCCGGCCCCAGGTCGTCCTGACCGCGCTCTTCGCGGTTGAGGCCGAACATGGCAATCCACACCACCGCCGCCAGCACCAGCGGAATCAAATAGGCCACATAGCCGAACAACTGCCGCATCACGTCGGCAATCCACGCGCCAACCTGGCCGCCAACGTTGTGCACGGGCGCGACCACTGAACCGGCCTGCGACCAGCCCGGATCCGTGGGGGAATAGGTAAAAAGACTCGCCAGCAGATACAGCAGCGCTGGGGCGATGGCGATCAACGCCAGGTCGCGCCACAGCTTGTGCCGGCGCGGATTGTCCATTGCGGCCGCCTGCTTGCGGGCGGCTGCGCCCGCGCTGGAGTTCTTGCCACGTTCCGGGACCTGTTTCGCCACCTTTGACCAGACCTTAGAAATGCACGGTTAGTGCTTGATATTAAACGACAGAACGCGGTGTTTCATCCGCTCGGCAGACACTGTTGTACTGCGCAGATACAGAAAACGCCAAAAAACCGCCGGATGGCAGCAGCAACGTACAACAAAGGGAAAGATTGCCAGCAGACGGGCCGCGCAATTCCATCCACGTGCCTTGATTCACTGTGACTCGACCGCCACTCTATGGGCTTGCCCGGACGGTTGCGCAATGCAGCGATCGTGCCTTCAACCCCGACTTTCGCGAGTATACATGAGCACTTCCAGCGCCCCGACCCTGCCCACCCGCCATCAGAAGCTGATCATTCTGGGCTCCGGCCCTGCCGGCTGGACCGCCGCCGTTTATGCCGCGCGCGCCAACCTCAAGCCGCTGGTCATCACCGGCCTGCAGCAGGGTGGCCAGCTGATGACCACCACCGAAGTGGACAACTGGCCGGGCGACGCGCATGGCTTGATGGGCCCGGACCTGATGGCGCGCATGCAGGCGCACGCCGAGCGTTTCGAGACCGAAGTGGTGTTCGACCACATCCACACCGCCGACGTGTCCAAGCGCCCATTCACCCTGATCGGTGACAACGCCCAATACACCGCCGACGCGGTGATCATCGCCACCGGCGCCACCGCCAAGTACCTCGGCATTCCGTCGGAAGAAGCCTTCAAGGGCCGCGGTGTTTCCGCCTGCGCCACCTGCGACGGCTTCTTCTACAAGGATCAGGACGTAGTCGTGGTCGGCGGCGGCAACACCGCCGTGGAAGAAGCGCTGTATCTGTCCAACATCGCCCGCAAGGTTTACCTGGTGCACCGCCGTGACACGCTCAAGGCGGAAAAGATCATGCAGGACAAGCTGTTCGCCAAGGTCGCGGCCGGCAAGATCGAAACCGTCTGGCACCACGCGGTCGACGAAGTGCTGGGCAATGAAATGGGCGTGACCGGCGTACGCGTGAAGTCCACCCAGGACGGCAGCACTCGTGACATCGAGGCCCACGGTTTCTTCGTCGCCATCGGCCATCACCCGAACACCAGTCTGTTCGACGGCCAGCTGGCAATGAACAACGGCTACCTGGAAATCCGTTCGGGTCTGGGCGGCAACGCCACGCAGACCTCGGTTGAGGGCGTGTTCGCCGCCGGCGACGTCGCCGACCAGCATTACCGCCAGGCAATCACCTCGGCCGGCTTCGGCTGCATGGCCGCACTGGATGCCGAGCGCTTCCTGGACGCACAGAGCGCCTGATTACAAACCGCCACAACCGCCGGCATGGATAAGGTGCTGATCAAACAGCTGCTGTTTCACGGCAGCTGGCGGGTCTTTCCGGCCATCGCCGGGCTGTTGTGGCGTTGGCGCGGCATTGGGGAGATTGGCCTGCCATTGAGGCCGGTCAATCCGCCCACGATCAACGTCTTGCAGCTGCAGCCATGACAACCGGACTCCGCGTCGTTTCATCGCTCGCAGATCTCACGGCATCCGCCTGGAATGCGCTGCACGACGGCAGCAACCCCTTCGTCAGCCACGCCTTTCTGAGCGGGCTGGAACAGCACGGCTGCCTGCGCGAGGAATGGGGCTGGCAGCCGCAGCATCTGACTTTGTGGCGCGGCGACGAATTGATCGCCGCGGCGCCGGGCTATCTCAAGCACAACTCGCACGGTGAATTCGTGTTCGACCACGCCTGGGCCAACGCCTATGCGCGGCACGGTGTGGAGTACTTCCCAAAGTGGCTGGGCGGTGTGCCGTATTCGCCTGTCACCGGACCGCGTCTGTTGGCCCGCGACGATGCGGACCGTCGCGCTCTGCTTGCGGCCATCCTTGCGTATGTGGAGCGTGAGTCGCTGTCGTCGGCGCATATCAATTTTCATATGAGCGAAGAGACGGTTTTGTTCGATGCCGACTGGCTGCAACGCAAGGACGTGCAGTTCCAGTGGCAGCGACAACCACAGTGGCAGAACTTCGATGATTTCCTCGCATCGATGGATCACAAACACCGCAAGAACATCCGCCAGGAGCGCGCCAAGGTCAGTCGCGCCGGGATTCATTTCGTCGTCCGTCATGGCGACGAAGCCAGCGCCGACGAGTTGCGCGCGATGCACGGCTTCTACCTGCAGACCTTCGCCGAATACGGCAATTCACCCGCACTGACGCTGCCATTTCTGCGGCATCTGGCGGCGCAGCTGCCGCGCCAGCTGGTGCTGTTTCTGGCCATGCAGGACGACGAACCGATTGCCGGCGCACTGTGTCTGCGCGGCGCCGATACGCTCTACGGGCGCTATTGGGGCGGCGCCACCCTGCCCGGCCTGCACTTTGAAACCTGTTACTACCAAGGCATCGAATACTGCCTGCGCGAAGGCCTGCAGCGCTTCGAGCCGGGCGCTCAGGGCGAACACAAACTCGCGCGCGGTTTTCTGCCTACCGAAGTGCGCAGCCAACACTGGATCGCGCATCCGGAGTTCCGTCAGGCATTGCGTGACTGGTGCGCACGCGAGCGGAGCGAGGTCGGCCGCTATCACGCAACACTGCAACGTCATTCCCCGTTCAAGCCGCAGGGCACGCCATGAGCAACAAAGGCCCGTACCTGCTGGACGATGCCAGCGACGCCCCATTTCCGCCGGCCGAACTTGCGCTGCGTGAGCCGGATGGTCTGCTCGCCGTCGGCGGCGATCTCAGCCCGGTGCGCTTGCTCAACGCTTACGCGGGCGGTGTATTCCCGTGGTTCTCGGAGGGGCAGCCACTGCTCTGGTGGTCGCCGGATCCGCGCATGGTGTTCCGCACCGACGGCGTGCACCTGTCGTCGCGATTCCGCCGTGAACTGCGCGCATCGCCCTGGAGGATTCGTGCGGACACTGCGTTTTCCGACGTGATGCGGGCCTGCGCGCAGGCGCCCCGCCCCGGCCAGGATGGCACCTGGATCACCGATGACATGCACCGCGCCTATGTAGCGCTGCATCAACTCGGCTATGCGCATTCGGTGGAAGTGTTCGACGGCGAAGCGCTGGTCGGCGGCATCTACGGTGTGGCGATCGGCCGGATGTTCTTCGGCGAAAGCATGTTCAGTGGCCGCAGTGGCGGTTCCAAGGTCGCGTTGGCCGCATTGGCGCACACATTGCACGACTGGGGCTGGCCGCTCATCGACACCCAGGTGGAGAACCCGCACCTGATGCGGATGGGCGCCGAGCACCTGCCCCGGCCCGATTTTTTGCGCAGAATCCGCGAACTGGTACAGCAGCCGGCCGATGTGGGCGCGTGGACAGGCCGATTTGGCGAGCTTTCCGCGGCATTCCTTGCTGAAACCACAACCACTTAACGCAAACTTTGCATGATTGCGCGCGGCGGCGTAAAATCCCCGCCCTTAGGCCCAGCTGGGCCGTCCGCAGAACCGCACAGGACTACATGTCGAAAGACGACTCCATCGAGTTCGAAGGCACCGTCAGCGAGACGCTGCCGAACACCACATTCCGTGTTCGTCTGGAAAATGGGCATGAAATCATCGCCCACATCTCTGGCCGCATGCGTAAGAACTACATCCGCATCTTGACCGGCGACCGCGTCAAGGTCGAGATGACGCCGTACGACCTGACCAAGGGCCGTATTACCTACCGCATGAAGTAATGCGGTAACCAAGGCGTTAGCCAGAAAGCCGGCCCCCAGGGCTGGCTTTTTTGCGTGGCTGCGATATATCCCGCGCTTCGCAGGAGCAGCCGATACCGCGAAGCCGGCAAGACCATTCGCTGATCGGCCCAAAGAAAATGCCCGCCTCACGACTGGCGTGAAACGGGCATGTTGTGTCGGCTTCGCAGCCGAGGCCGCTCCTACACAGTCGCTGGCAGCAGATGCTCCGGCTCGGCCTGCATGTCGACCACGAACTCGCCCTCGCGCACATCGATGCTGACCTTGCCGCCGCCCACGAGCTTGCCGAACAGCAACTCGTCGGCCAATGGACGCTTGATCTTGTCCTGGATCACGCGGCTCATCGGGCGGGCGCCCATCTCCGGGTCGAAGCCGTGCTGGGCCAGCCACTCGCGTGCCGCCGGGGTGGCCGACAGCGAGACGTGCTTGTCCTGCAGCAGCATTTCCAGCTCGATCAGGAACTTGTCCACCACGCGCAGGATGTGCTCGAAGCCCAGCGGCTGGAACTGCACCACCGCATCCAGGCGGTTGCGGAACTCCGGCGTAAAGCTCTTGCGGATGATCTCCATCGCGTCGGTGGCATGGTTCTGTTTGGTGAAGCCAATCGAACGGCGCGCCGCCTGGGTGGCACCGGCATTGGTGGTCATCACCAGGATCACGTTCTTGAAGTTGGCTTCGCGACCGTTGGTGTCGGTGAGAATGCCGCGATCCATGACTTGCAACAGGATGTTGAAGATATCCGGATGCGCTTTTTCCACCTCGTCCAGCAGCAGCACGCAGTGCGGCGTCTTGACGATTTTTTCGGTCAACAAGCCGCCCTGGTCAAAGCCGACATAGCCCGGAGGCGCACCGATCAAACGGCTAACCGAATGCGGCTCCATGTACTCGCTCATGTCAAAGCGCACCAGCTCGATGCCCAGTTGCAGCGCCAACTGACGCGTGACCTCGGTCTTGCCCACACCGGTGGGGCCGGCGAACAGGAAGTTGCCGATCGGCTTTTCCGGATTGCCCAGCCCCGAGCGCGACAACTTGATCGCAGAGGCCAAGCTGTCGATGGCCGGATCCTGGCCGAAGATCACCATCTTCAGGTTGCGCTCCAGGTGGCGGAGCACGTCCTTGTCGGTCGCGGTGACTTGCTTGGCCGGAATGCGCGCCATCTTGGCCACGATGGTTTCAATTTCCTCGATGTCGATATGCGCCTTGCGCTGGCCCTCGGGCAGCAACTGCTGGCGCGCGCCGGCTTCATCGATCACGTCGATGGCCTTGTCCGGCAGCAAACGGTCGCCGATGTGCTTGACCGACAGCTCCACCGCCGCCTGCAGCGCGTCGTCACCGTAGGTGACGCTGTGGTGCGCCTCGTACTTCGGGCGCAGGCCCTTGAGGATTTCGTAGGTCTCGCCGACGGTCGGCTCGACGATGTCGATCTTCTGGAAGCGCCGTGCCAGCGCACGGTCCTTCTCGAAGATGCCGCGGTATTCCTGGAACGTGGTCGAGCCGATGCAACGCAGCTCGCCCGACGCCAGCGCCGGCTTGATCAGGTTGGACGCGTCCATGGTGCCGCCCGAGGCCGAGCCGGCACCAATGATCGTATGGATCTCGTCAATGAACAGCACGGCGTTGGGGATCTTCTTCAGCGCGCCAATCACACCTTTGAGACGTTTCTCAAAATCGCCGCGGTATTTGGTGCCGGCGACCAGCGCACCCAGATCCAGCGAATAGATCACCGCGTCGGCCAGCACCGCCGGCACTTCACCATCGACGATGCGCTTGGCCAGGCCTTCGGCAATGGCGGTCTTGCCGACGCCGGCCTCGCCCACGTACAGCGGGTTGTTCTTGCGGCGGCGGCACAGCACCTGGATGGTGCGTTCGATCTCATCGCGGCGGCCAATCAGCGGGTCGATCCGCCCGGCTTTGGCTTGTTCATTGAGATTGCTGGCGAATTCGGTCAGCGAATCGCCCTTGCCCTCGCCTTCCGCCCCTTCGACGCGACTTTCACCATCCAGCGAGCCCGAGCTGTCGGCATCATCGCCACTCTTGGCCACGCCATGGGACAGGTAATTGACCACGTCCAGACGGGTCACGTCCTGCTGGTTGAGGTAATAGACCGCGTGCGACTCCTTCTCGCCGAAGATCGCCACCAGCACATTGGCGCCGGTGACCTCCTTCTTGCCGGAGGATTGCACGTGGTAAACAGCCCGCTGCAACACCCGCTGGAAGCCCAGCGTGGGTTGGGTATCGCGGCCATCGTCTTCGGCCAGAATCGACACCGAGGCGTTGATCGCCTTCTCCAACTCGGCGCGCAGGCGCTCAAGGTCGGCGCCCGAGGCCTTCAGAACGGCTTGGGCGGATGCGTTTTCAAGCAGGGCCAACAACAGATGTTCAACCGTCATGTACTCGTGACGGGCCTCGCGGGCGCGCTTGTAGCACTGACCAATGGTCTGCTCGAGGTCTTTACTGAACATGGGGCACTCCGGTTCCGGTTGAAGACAATATGCGGCCTTGCTTCACGTTTTCCAGCACCCTAGCGACGGAGATGTACACGCCGCGTCAGAAAAAAACGGCAAACCGACCGTTGGTGAATCCTGCATTCAGCTTTTTGGCCACGAAAAGGCCGTCATTGCGTGGTCACGACAGGACATTGCATGTCCGCGCGGGACGCTGTTTCCCAGCCAGGAATGGATTGCAACCGCGCGTCTTACGCAGCGGTTGGATCGACTTCAGCGCAACGTGGGGCACAGTTCCGGGCAGGCCAGATGGCTGCCTGAGCCCGACTGGCTGGGCTCAGGCCCGCTCCATCGTGCATAGCAGCGGATGCTGGTTCATCCGCGAGAATTCGTTGACCAGGGCGACCTTGGTTTCGGCAACTTCGCGGGTATAAACGCCGCAAATGCCGCGCCCGCGGGTATGGACGTGCAGCATCACCTGGGTGGCCTGGTCCATGTCCATCGAGAAAAAGTTCTGCAGCACCGTCACAACGAAGTCCATCGGTGTGTAGTCGTCGTTGAGCAACATCACCTGGTATTGCGGCGGCGGCGCGATCTCGGGCTTGCTGGGGGCGACCAGCAGGCCATGGTCGTTTTCGTGTTGGGGCGTTGAAGGCATCCGCCGATTATAGCGTTTCCGCTCGCCCTGCCCTCCTGCCAATGGACGCCGCCCCCCTCGGCCCCGCACAATTTGCAGGTCAATCAACCACCAACGGGGATCGCATGAAGAAGTATCTGGCAAGTATCGCAATGGCCGCTGTGATGGCTGGCGCGGCAGGAAGCGCACTTGCTGCCGAGCCGGACGCCGCTACCGGCCGTCTGCTCGATACGCTGGAGTACAAGTACGAGGTGGACGAAGACGGCGACTATCGCCTGGTATTTGAATTGGAAGACGACCGCACCCAGATGGTGTTCGTGCGCTCCAATGTCGAAACCTATGGCACCCACCGCGTTCGCGAAATCTGGTCACCCGGCTACAAGTCGCCCAGCCCGCAGTTCCCGGCCGCTGTCGCCAACCGCCTGCTGGAAGACTCCAACGAAGCCAAGATGGGCAGCTGGGTGAAGCAGGAAGACCTGGCCATGTTTGTGGTCAAGATCGATGCCAATGCCACTGCTGAACAGCTCTCCGATGCCATTGATGCCGCTTCCCGCAGCGCCGATGCCATTGAGCTGGAACTGACCAAGAAGGACGATTACTAAGCGTGAATGCTTTGCAGTCCCAGCGATGGGCGCCACGGGTCACCGTGGCCACCGTGGTGTCCCGCGCCGGGCAGTTGCTGCTGGTGGAAGAGGAAAAGAACGGCCGGCGGGTACTGAACCAGCCGGCCGGCCACCTGGAGCCGGATGAAAGCCTGCTTGAGGCGGCGGTGCGCGAAACCCGTGAGGAAACTGGCTGGGGCGTGCACCTGACCGGTTTCATCGGCACCTATCAATGGACCGCCGCCGACGGCACGCCGTTCCTGCGCTTTGCCTTTGCCGCCGAGCCGCTGCGCCATCATCCGGAGCAGCCGCTGGACGTCGGTATCGTGCAGGCACTGTGGCTGACACCGCAGCAGCTGCAGGCCGACATGGCACGGCTGCGTAGTCCGCTGGTATGGCAAACGGCCTCGGATTGGCTGGCTGGCCAGCGTTATCCGCTGTCCCTTTTGAGGCATGTGTTGTGAGTAGCCCTGGCGTTGTTGTGGGAGTTTCCGGCGGCGTGGATTCGTCCGTTGCCGCGCTTGCCTTGGTCCAGCAGGGCCTGGATGTCGCCGGCCTGTTCATGCAGAACTGGGCCGACGATGGCAGCGGTCATTGCCGCGCCGAAGACGACCGCCGGGATGCCGTGGCGGTGTGCGGTCGGCTGGATATTCCCTTCCATTTCCGCGATTTCTCCAACGAATACTGGCAAGGCGTTTTCGAGCACTTCCTGGCCGAATACGCCGCCGGCCGCACGCCCAACCCGGACGTGCTGTGCAACCGCGAGGTCAAGTTCAAGCACTTCCTCGATGCCGCCCACGAACTGGGCGCTGAGCGTATTGCGACCGGCCATTACGCGCAGGTGGTGAAGTCCGGCGGCCAGTGGCAGCTGCTGCGCGGTGCCGACCGTGGCAAGGATCAAAGTTATTTCCTGCACCAGTTGGGCCAGTCCCAGCTGGCCGCAACGTTGTTCCCGATTGGTCACCTGGAAAAGAGCGAGCTGCGGCGTATCGCCCGCGATGCCGCCCTGCCCACGCACGCCAAGAAGGATTCCACCGGCATCTGTTTCATCGGCGAGCGCGATTTCCGCGAATTCCTCGGCCAGTACCTGCCCGCCCGCGAAGGCGAGATCCACGATCCAGATGGGCAGGTCATCGCGCGTCATCCGGGCGTGTTCTATTTCACGATGGGCCAGCGCGAAGGCCTGAACATCGGCGGCGTGCGCGGCCGTCCTGCCGCACCGTGGTTTGTGATCGGCAAGGATGTGGAGCGCAATATTCTGTACGTTGATCAAGGCCATGACAGCCCGTGGCTGCAGTCCAACTGGTTGCGCAGCGAGACGATGCACTGGATTTCCGGAGCCCCGCCCGCGCGCGAATTTGAATGCACTGCGCAGACCCGCTACCGCCAGCCCGACGAACCGTGCAGCGTGCAGGTCCGCGACGACGGTACGCTGGACGTGCGCTTCAGCCGCCCGCAGCGGGCGGTGACGCCGGGCCAGTCGCTGGTGCTGTACGACGGCGCGCAATGCCTGGGTGGCGCGGTGATCGCCGCCACTGATGCCCCTTTGGAGCGCCGATTGGGCGCCCCCGTTTCCCTTTGAGAGGTAACCCATGAGCTTTTCCATCGATGACCGCGTACTTGCCCTGGCCGGCATTGCCCAGGCATTGCAGCAGGTGCGCCGCATCGCTGAAACCGGCCATTCGGAGAACGCCATCGTGCGTACCGCAATGGACAGCGTGATGCGCATCGACGCCGGCTCGCCGGGGGCGGTTTACGGCAGCCCCACCCAGGTGGAAGCCGGCCTGCGACTGCTGCGCGACTACTTCCGCAACCAGGGCAAGGACGATCTGCTGCCACGCCTGGCACTGTCGGTGATGCAGCTGGAGCGCCGCTTCGTGCGTGAAGACGCCACCGTGGACAAGGTCACCGCCGGCATCGAACGGGCGGCGAAACGCGCCCAGGAACTGGGCGACAGCAGCCATCCGGACGTTTTGTCGGCGCTGGGCAGCCTGTATGCCGACACCATCAGCCAGCTCAAGCCGAAGATCATGGTGCAGGGCAACCCGCATTACCTGGGCCAGGCCGCCGTGGTGTCGGAGATCCGTGCCCTGCTACTGGCAGCGGTCCGTTCGGCGGTGCTCTGGCGCCAGCTGGGCGGCAGCTACATGGACTTCCTGTTCTCACGCAAGAAGATGCTCGAAGCAATCGAAAGCCGCCTGCGCTAAGGCCTTTCGCTACGCAGCCCTGTTCACATACGGGGCTGCGGTACAGGTTCGACGTTTGTGATCGCAGTGCTAAAGAGGCTTGGCCTACGGCCGATACTGCACTCGTGACTCTCCCGAGAACGTCCATGTACTCACGTATTGCAATTCGCCTGGCCGCCCCATTGGCCCTCACTTTTCTGCTGCCGCTTGCTGCTGCACTTGCCTGGCCTACGGCCGCCGTCTGGGCGATCCTGACCACCATGGTGCTGAGCTGGCTGGTGTTTGCCTGGTGGAGTGTGCATTCGCAGACCCAGCGCTCACCGGAGCACGCCAAGGTTCTGCGTGAGCAGGATCAGCTGCTCAACGAACTGCGCAGCTTTGTCAGCAATGAAATCGACGGTTCGCGCAGCGAAATCGAGCGCGCCCGCGAACTCATTCGCCAAGCGGTCGGTGGTTTGGGCGGCAGCTTCGACGCCATGAATCGTCGCTCGCGGCAGCAGAGCCAGGCCTTGGCCCGCATCGTCGACCGTACCGGTGACGAAGGCAGCGCCGGGCTGGATGTCGCCCGCTTCGCCCAGCACGCCAGCCAACAGATGGAACAGCTGGTGGAAGCACTGGAACAGGTCAGCGGCCAAAGCTCCAACACCGTGCAGCACATCGATCAGATGGCGCAGCACCTGGACGGCATCTTCGCGCTGCTGGAAGACGTGAAGTCCATCGCTGACCAGACCAATCTGCTCGCACTGAATGCCGCCATCGAAGCCGCGCGCGCCGGTGAAGCCGGTCGCGGATTTGCGGTGGTCGCCGACGAGGTGCGCAACCTCTCCGAGCGTTCGACCACCTTCAACGAGCAGATCCGCAAGCTGGCGCACAGCTCCAAGGACGCCATCGCCAAGGTCCGCGAGACGGTTTCGCACATGGCCTCGCGCGACATGGATCGCTCGCGTGAAGCGCGCCAGGAAGCCGCATCAATGCTGGACAACGTTGCGGCCATCAACGCCTCACTGGGCGAAGGCATGCGTGAGATCTCCGAATGCGGCCGCGCCATCGATGGCAGCGTTGCCGAAGCGGTGCGCGCACTGCAGTTCGAGGACATTGCGACCCAGGCGCTGGGCGGCGTGCACACGCACCTGGACCGTTTGGGCGCAATCAACCGCGAAGCCGTCGCGCTGCAGGAACTGTTGCACCGTAACGGCGGCGTGTTCGATGGTGAGATGGTTGCCACGCTGCAACGTACCGGCAGCCGCCTGCGTGAAATGCGCAGCGAATGGGAGCGTCCGCCGCACAAGCCGGTGACGCAGCAGAGCATGGGCGCTGGCACGGTGGAACTGTTCTGATTCTGCCCTGCCTCGTTCTTCAGCAAAGCCCCGGTTCATGACCGGGGCTTTGTCATGCGTCCATTCCGCACTGCCATGACGTTATCCAATACGCCCGAGCATGCGGCGGAATCTGGCACGCTCCCGCAGGAATCCGCGACGCTTCCTGTTGCAGCCTCGGCGGCCGTAGCGCCGACACGCAAGCAGCAACTGATCGCGCTTGAGCAAGCCGCTCAACAAGAATTCGCCATGCTACGTGCGCAATGCACGACGCCGGAAGCACCGGATTGGTTGATGAGCAGTATCGACTGGGATTTGTCGGCGCGTTGAGGTGCTGAGACGCTGCAGCCGAGCGAGTCGGCGAATGTCGCATTACTGCTGTCGGGCCTCAGATCGACCCTTGAAGCCCGCGACGAAGCGTCCATTGACCAATGAGCGGTCGGCGAAGCACCCCGGATGCGCTTCGCTTATCCGGGTGATGGTGGCTGACGTAGCGCCGCACAGAGCAATGCCCCAGCATTCGTCGGTTGGAAGCCCCGCCTTCGCGGGAATGACGATATGTCGCATTTCTGATCTCGTCGTGGAGCGTGGTTCCGAATGGGCCCAACGCCCCTGCAGCTCGGGTAAGTGCAGCGCACCCCGGGCTCTCAGCGATCGCCGAACGATAATCGACGGACACAGCATCATGGTCATCAGGCTGCATGTTGACTGATGAATGCCTGGAGTTTTTCGACGTATACCGAACGCAGATCCGTGAGCAACTGATCACAGTCAATTGATTTCAAATCGCACGATGGGACAACCGCGAAGCGCCCTGGGCGCGGTTCGCTTGCCCGGGCTACGGTGTGTTGATACAGCTATGCGCAGAGCGATGACCCGACATTCATCGACTGGAAGCCCCGCCTTCGGGGGAATGACGGCAAGTCGCATTTCCGATCTCGCCCGTAACCCCGCCGTCCGGGATTCGTGTCCTGTGGCGTAGATTTCGATGTGGCGGCATGCGGGGCTGAAAGCAATGCCCCGCGTTATTCGTCGCCCACTGTCAAAGTGTCGCTGAAGCCTGCGCAGCAAAAGCCTCGGCACGCGTGCCCGGCACGCCTTCTTCACTGCTGCGCAGCCACTGCACCATCTCGCGGGGACGCAGTGGCTGTGAGAACAGATAGCCCTGAAGTTCGTCGCAGCCCTGCCGTTGCAGCATCGAGGCCTCCGCAGGCGTTTCCACGCCTTCGGCAACCACACGCATGCCGAGCGCATGGCCAAGGTGCACGATGGCCTGGGTGACTTCCGCGGTGCCGGTGTCGTGCAGCATTCCCTGCACGAAGCTGCGGTCGATCTTCAAACGCTGCACCGGGAAGCGGTTGAGATAGTGCAGATTGGAGAAGCCGGTGCCGAAGTCGTCTACCGCCAACGGCACGCCGTGGCGCTCGAACACATCAAAGCACTGCCGCAATGCGTCGGTATCGCGGATCAACGCAGATTCGGTGAGTTCCAGTTCCAGACGCGTAGGCGACCAGCCGTGTCGATTGCACAGCGCGATGACGCGCTCAGCAAAGCCACGCTCGCGCAGCTGCAGCGCCGAGACGTTGACCGCGACACGGTCAAAACACAACCCTGCCTGTTGCCACACACGCGCCTGCCGGCAGACTTCATCCAGCACCCAATCACCAATGCGAATGATCTCGCCGCATTTCTCGGCAATGGGAATGAATTCAGCCGGGCTGCAGGGGCCAAGCCGCGCGCTTTCCCAACGAAGCAACGCTTCGATTGAGGGCGGCTGGTCGCCGATGGCATGTACCAGCGGCTGATAGACAAGACTGAACTCGTCGCGGTCGATGGCGCCGTTGAGCGCGTGCTCGATATCCAGACGACGCTGCGTGCGCGCCAGCGCGTCCTGGCTGTAGTACTGATACGTATTGCGACCGGCTTCCTTGGCTGCATGCATCGCGGCATCGGCCGCACGCAGCAAGCTGTCGAAATCACAGCGACTGCTGTCCAGCAATGCGATACCGACACTCGCCCCAACTTTGAGGGTGACGTCTTCACGATAGAGCGGCTCGGTCAGTGACGCGATCAACTTGCGTGCCACATGACCGGCATCTTCCGGCTCCACCAGATTGCGCAGCACGACGATGAATTCATCGCCGTTGAAGCGTCCAAACAGATCGGCAGTGCGTAGATTCTGATGCAGCCGCGAGGCGGCGGACTTCAGCAAGATATCGCCGGTCGCGTGACCGTAGCTATCGTTGATGGCCTTGAAGCCATCCAGGTCGACGAACAGCATGGCCAGGGTCGCACCACGATCACGCGCTTCCATAATCGCTTCCGAGGCTTGCTCACGCAGCAACATGCGGTTCGGCAAACCGGTCAGCAGATCATAGTGTGCGAGCAGCTCCATCCGCTCATCGGCTTCGCGCTCGCGGGTAATGTCACGAAACAGCACAACGTGCCGCTCGGGCAAACCGTCGCGTTTGTCGAGTTCGATCAGCACCTGCACCCAGATACGCTGGCCTGACGGCCGGTAAAAGCACAGGTCCAGCTGTTCCGGCAGGCCACCGTCGATAATGCGTTGCAGAGCCGCTTCAAAACTGTCGCGGGAGTCCGGCGTATATAACGCCAGCGCTTCGTCCAGCGTGATCGGCGCTTTGCGCAGTCCGTGAATGCGGTAGCACTCCTCGGTCCACTGCATGCCACGCGTCTCGACTTCGATTTCACAGCCGCCGATGCGGCCCAGCGCCGAGACGCGATTCAATAATTCGGTGCGCCAGCGGATGAGCGCGTCGGTGCGACGCTGACCGCTGATGTTCTGCACCTGACCAATCACGCGGAGCAACTTGCCGTTGGCGTCGCATTCCGGTTCCAGCCATACGCGCAGTTGCTGCTGCAGCAGCGGGTCCAAGCCCCAGGCCAGCTCAAAGCACAACGGCTGCGGATCAACCAGCAGGCGGCGCCAGCTGACGAGGAGATGCTGACGTGCATCCGTCGGCACTTGTCGCAGCCATTGCCGGCCGCTTGGCAACGCGTTGCCATCCCAGCCAACGGCGGCAGCAACCTCGGCCGACCAATGCATGCGGTGCAGCCTGCAATCCCAGGCCCACGTTCCCATGCCAGCGGCTTGTTGGGCGCGCTGCAGCAAGGCCAGTTGGGAGCGGATTTCTTCTTCCAGTGGACGGTGTGTCGGCAGTTCGGTGCGTGTTCCCACCATGCGCAGTGGCTGACCGTCTGCGCCGCGTGTGATCACGCTGCCTTTGTCGATCACCCAGCGCCACTGCCCGTGCGCGTCGCGCAGGCGAAACTGGCACGCGAACGGCGTGCCTGGATCATGCAGATGCGCGGCGATGGCTTGTCTGACCAACGCGTGTTCGTCCGGATGGACGTGTTCCAGCAGCCCGGCCGACGGCAGAGCCTGCTCGGGCGGTGTCGCGCCGATGTGGGTGACGCGGTCGGCGACCACGTCCCAATCCCAAAGTGCATGCCCGGCGGATTGCATCGCCATACGGCACAGCATGTTTGCGGATTCGATGTCGCCGGTTACCGAATACAGGTAGCCCAGCGCAGCGCCCGAAGGCGCCTGCAAGCGGCTCAACCAACCTTGTTGTGACGCTTGGGTGCCGGGCAGCGGGCAGGACAACGGCCCGTGCGCCGCCGCTTGCTGGCGGATGCCCGACAGCTGGCCGGTATAGCGTGACAGGCGCCCGGGCAATCCCAGTTCCTTGGCCGCCGCGTTGGCTGCCAAGGGTTGGCCTTCCGTATCCAGCAGCACCACGGCTGCATCCAATGGATGGCTGAGCAGGCTTGCTATTACGCCGCGATCCACGCGATCTATCTCCATGCCCGACAAACCGGGGACTAAACCGATAACGGCACGCGCCGCTCAGAATTGAGCATTGCGTCGTCCCTATCCGTACAAGTCGTTAAGATGGCACTTTGTTGGCCCCGAACTCTCACGCGCTCATGGATACCGGCTTGGCCATCCTCCTTCCTGTGCCGGCTCCGGCCCTGCCAGGGCGAGGGCTGCGATGTATCGCAGAGCAGGCTTGCGCACCAATTCAGCCAACGCTGGCCGCTGTCACCGTGATGAAACTTTTGGCCAAAGAATGGGGGGCATCGGGATGCACTGGAGTGTGACCGCCATCGGGCTGCTTCTGCTGGCGGCGTTGATTGCGCTGTGGGGCTGGCGATACACCAAGGCACGCATTTCGCCCAAGCATGAAGGCGATGAGGCTTTGCACTTCGTCGAACAACTCGGCGCTGCGCTGCTCGACGGGCTGGTGATTGTCAGTCCACAAACCGTGCATTACGCCAATCCCGCAGCCGCGACGATGCTGCGTGCGGCAGATCTGGCCGACATCGGCCGGATTCTGCTCGCAGCGGTTGCCGGTAACGAAGGCGACAACCTGCTGGCCACGGTGCAGCTGCAACGGCCTGACGGCACGCCATTCAATGCTTCGGTCAGCGCCCGCCCGGTGGTCCATGCGGGACTGCCGTGCAGGCTGTTTGTGATCCATGACCTGAGTGAGCTGGAGCGCGGGCGCAATGCCTTGGCCACCAGCAATGCGGAACTGCAGGCCATGGCCGGCCGCTTGTTCTCGCTGCAGGAAGATGAACGCCGCTCCATCTCGCGCGATCTGCATGACGATATTGGCCAGGCCATCACTGCGATGAAACTGGCCGCCGGTGCCGCACGTGATGAAGAGAACACGGCGCGCCGGCAGGAAGACATCGATCAGATCATCGAGCTGGCCGACAGTACGGTGGTCAAGCTGCGCAATCTTTCGATGCTGCTGCGTCCGCCGCAGTTGGACGCGCTTGGATTGGAGGCCGCGTTGCGGTGGCAGGCCAATATGCTGTTCCGTTCCACACCGGTCGAGCTGCTGCTCAACGTGGACACCCTCGCCCACCGCCCCGGCAACGAAGTTGAACAGGCCTGTTTCCGTATCGCCCAGGAAGGCCTGACCAATGCGCTGCGTCACGCGCGCGCCAGTCAGGTGTCGCTGCTGCTGCGCGATGGTCGCAATGGCGAACTGCTGCTGCAGGTTATCGACGATGGCGAAGGCTTTGATCCATCCGCACCGCGCGGGCTGGGCATGATCGTGATGCGCGAACGCGCACAGAGCGCAGGCGGCAGCCTGCAGATTGAAACCGCACCCGGCGAAGGCACCTGCATCAATCTGCGCCTGCCCTACACCACCGCACCCTGACGAAACACCAGGACAACGTTCATATGTGGAGTCAAAACCCCTCGCCCAGCCCGGAACGCACGGAAGCGCGCACGGTCCGTCTGGGCGCCGGCAACCCCGAACTGCTGGCGATGGTGGAAGCCGCCAATCGTCATGGTCCGTCATTGATGCTGCTGCATCTGGACATCGACCACTTCGCCTCGGTCAACGAGAACATGAGCGCGGAAGTTGGCGACCAAGCGTTGGAAATGATTGCCGAACGCCTGCGCGAATTTCTGGCCGGGCGCGGTCGCTTGTGGCGGCATGGCAGCGACGAGTTCCTGCTGGCCATCGAACGCAACGGCGACAGCGCATCGCCCGAAGCCATTGCCGAGCAGGTACGCCAGCAGATTGAATTGCCGCTGTCGGTGCTGCCGTACACGCTGTTTCTCACCGGCAAGATCGGCGTGAGCCTGTGCCCTGAACACAGCACCACCACCACCAAACTGTTGGACCTTGCCGAAGACGCGTTGCATCAGGCCAGCCGCGAAGGCGGCAATACCGTGCATGTGCATGTGCTGCACAAGCCCAGCAGCGCGCACAGCGAAAGCATCATCTCGCGGCAGTTGGTGGACGCCATCGACAACGGTGAACTGCGCCTGCGTTACCAACCGCTGGTCAGTGCGCGCGACGGTCACGTGGTCGGCATGGAAGCGCTGCTGCGTTGGCAGTCACCGACGCTGGGCATGTTGGTGCCCGAGCGCTTCATGCGCACCGCCGAGCGCCTCGGCATCATCGTGCAGATTGGCGCCTGGGTGCTGGAGATGACGCTACGGCAAGCGCGCATCTGGCGCGACCAGGGCTTTGAAGATTTCAACGTGGCAGTGAATGTGTCCACGCTGCAGTTGCTGCGCCCCAACTTCTTCACCGAAGTGATGGCCGCGCTGCAATCCATCGGTGTACCGGCGCGCATGCTGACGCTGGAGATCAACGAAAGCGCGCTCACCAACAACGTCAATTTTGTCCACGAAACCCTGGCCAACCTGCGCAACGAAGGCATCAGCCTGAGCCTGGACAACTTCGGCACCGGTGACTCCAGCTTGAGCGCACTGGTGCGCTACCCGGTGGACAAACTCAAGATCGACCGCAGCTTCATCAAGAGTGCACCGGCCGCCAACCGCGAGGCCGCCATCAGTCGCGCGATCATCGCCATGGGCCACCAACTGGGCATGACAGTGATCGCCAACGGCGTCGAGTCGCAGGCGCAGCTGGGCTTTCTGCGTCGCAATGACTGCGATGTGTTCCAGGGCTATCTGTTTGGCGAACCGATGTCCGCCGATGCGGCAGGCATGACGCTACGCCGCCGCTATCTGCGTCCGGAAGCCTTTGCGGAGACCCGCCCCGACCGCACGCTACTGCTGTTGGATGACGAGGAAAACGTACTGCGCTCGCTGGTGCGATTGTTCCGCCGCGACGGCTACCGGATTCTTGCCGCCGGCAACGTGCGTGATGCCTTCGATCTGCTGGCGATCAACGACGTGCAGGTGATTCTGTCCGATCAGCGCATGAGCGACATGAGCGGCACCGAGTTCCTGGGCCGGGTGAAGATGCTGTATCCCGACACGATCCGCCTGGTGCTGTCTGGCTACACCGATTTGAATACCGTCACCGACGCCATCAACCGTGGCGCAATCTATCGCTTCCTGACCAAGCCTTGGAATGACGACGAACTGCGCGAGCATATTCGTCAGGCATTCCGCACGCATGATGAGAAACGCGGCGGGGTTCCGGTATAGAAGCAGCCGTTGGCAGGGGCGCAGCAAAGCGCACTCCCAGCCGACGGATGCTTGACGTTGTTCCCTGCCGGAAAGCGCGGTAGCTTTGCGGCTGAAGCCGCTCCTACTTGGGCTGGCGGATCGGCAGGACGATGCGGAAGCGTGAGCCTTCACCTACCGTGCTTTCCAGATCAATGCGGCCGTGGTGCTTGTTGATGATGCCGTAGGAGATCGACAAGCCCAGACCGGTGCCGCTGCCCACCGGCTTGGTGGTGAAGAACGGGTCGAAGATACGCTGGCGCAGGTCCGCCGAAATACCGGCGCCGTCGTCCTGGAACTCCACCCACACTTCGTCGCCATCCACGCCGGTGCTGACAGCAATGTTGCCGCGATCGGCGATGGCATGGCCGGCGTTGAGCAGCAGGTTCATGTAGACCTGGTTCAACTCGGACGGCAGGCACTCGATCATCGGCAATTCGCCGTAACGACGCTCCAGCGTCACCTTGTACTTGAGTTCGTTCCAGATGATGTTGATGGTCGATTCAAGGCCGGCATGCAGGTCCACCAGCTTCCACGACTCGTCGCGGCCGGAATACGAGAAGTCCTTCAGGTCGCGAACGATGCGCGTCACCCGCTCGATGCCCTCGCGCGACTCGGCCATCAACTGCGGCAGATCGCGGCTGATGAAGTCGATATCCAGACGCTTGCGGATGTCATCGATCTCGGCGATCTGCGACTTCGGATCGGGCGCGCGCAGGGCGCGCTCATAGGACTCAATCACCGTGAACAGGCTGCGCAGGTATTCCTGCAAGCTGCCCAGGTTGGAATGCACATAGCCGATGGGGTTGTTGATCTCGTGGGCGACACCAGCAGCCAGTTGACCGATGGAGGCCATTTTTTCCGATTGCAGCAACTTTTCCTGAGTGCCATTCAAACGCAGATACGCCTGGCGCAGCTCAGCATGACGCTGCTGCAACTCGCGCTCGTAGTCTTCCGGCCCCTCCAGTTGCTGGAACATCGCGAGGAAGGCTTCGCTCCCAGCCTCGGAGTGGTGGTGCAGGTGCACGGTGATCACGCGCTCACCGATTGGCAGGCTGCCGGTCCAGGTGCCGGCTTCCCGCGATTGCGACAGTGCGAATGGCGGCAACAGGGCTTCAAGATTGCGCGCCAATCTGGCGCTGCCCTCGTCATCCACGCCGAACAGTTCGCGCACCAACTTGTTGGCGATGCTCACCTCGAACTTGCCATTGAACACGAGAATGCCAAGCCGCACGCGCTCACCCAGCGCGCGCAGGACGGCCTCGGATGGCAGGGAAGCAAACGGGGAGCTGAAAGGCTGAGTCACGGCTACGGGCACGGCGCGGGGATGGGCCGTCACTATAGCTGGATGCGTTACGCGGTTGCCGCCCCGTGCTGGGGCGGGCGAACGGACCTGCTCAGGCCACCGCGAGCGGGCGGCGGGTATGCATCATCTGCGCCTGACCCTTGGCGTCATAGGCCGGCGCGTCTTCGCTGCGGCCCAACTGGCGCAATGCCCAGTTGACCTCGCGACGACGGCGGGACAGCAACACGCCATTGGCATGGTTACGGTCGGCCAGCTCTTTCAGGCGCGCGGCTTCATGCAGCGGCGGATGCCGCTCCAGCTCACGCAGGGCTTCGAGCTTTTTGCCGGTGGCGGCAACCAACGCGGCGACGTCGTGTTCGACCAACGCCTGTTGTTCGCCATCCAGCGCCTCGCTCAGCCGCTGCAGCGGGTCACCTTGGGTGAGGTTCATCCGCGCAGCTGCTGATCCAGGTCCAGCATGCGCGAGGCGATGGCATCCGGATCGATCCGGTAGCTGCCATTTTCCAGTGCCTCACGGACGGCCTGCACGCGGGCCATGTCAACGGCCGGGGCCGTGCTCAGCTCGCGCTGCATGGCCTGCAGCTGGGTGGCCTCGTCGGTCAAGCGCACGCTGTCCACGGACTGCACGGCCTGGGTCTTGGCTTCACCGGCCGGGGCTACCTTGGTGTTGACTGCAACACTGCGCAGTTGCGCTGCGGCAGCGATTCCACCGTCGATTTTCTGGCTCATGTGACGGAAATCCTGATTCGGTTCAAAAACGATAACGGCAGTGGCCGGAGGTTCTTTAGCAAAAATTATCGGGTGACCAGCACATCGCCACCCGGCGCGGCTATACCCTGCATCACGCGCCGTGAAGACAGATTTTCCACCGAAACCCGCTCGCCTGCCCCGGCGTCGCCCAGGGCGCGCCCTGAGACCCGCACTTCAACGCCGCCGCGACGGGCCACCAGGGCCACCGTATCGCCACGGCGCACGATACGCG
This sequence comes from Stenotrophomonas sp., assembly GCF_050737575.1. Classification (GTDB taxonomy): domain Bacteria; phylum Pseudomonadota; class Gammaproteobacteria; order Xanthomonadales; family Xanthomonadaceae; genus Stenotrophomonas. Next base: position 14,686 of record NZ_JBOHXW010000009.1, on the reverse strand, counting down.
GGGCCACCAGGTCGGTCGCCGACAGCAGGCTACCGGCCGACAGAGCGCGGCGGGCCACCTGGCCGACCGCCGTTTCCGGGGCTGACAACACCGACCCGGCAAGCCGGGCGGTATCGCGCTTCACGCTACCAATATCGGCAGCAGCGAGGGTTTCTCCAGCGGCCACGCCACGATTGAGCACCAGCACCTGCTGCTCGCGGCGCACCTTTACCGGCACGAACAAGCGCCAGCCACCGGCTTGCGGGCAGGCCACTTCCACCGTGGTGTTGGCGGTTGCGCGGGCCTGCAAGGGCGACGGACAGGCCGGCAGGCGCAGCCCGGCATCCACGCCGGCCTCGCCTTGTTCGCCAACGGCCAGCGTGGACAGCGCGGCCGCGCGGATCGTTTCGACCGGCTGGAATGCAGTCGCCCACGCCGCAACCGGCAACAACAGACATATAGAAAAGAGCAGGCGCATGCGGGCAAAGCCTCCCGGCGATTGAAGTACGGCTGGACACAGGCAAGCGCCGTGCCAGAACCCGATGTCGGCGATACTCAAGTTGCGCGCCCTGCCCGCCGATACAGGCTGCATGTCACAAGACCTGCTCAACCGTATCGACCAGCGCACACGACTGGCTGGCCACAACCGCCTCGCGCTGCTGTTGTTCCGTCTCGGCGGCCGCCAGCTTTTTGGCGTGAACGTCTTCAAGGTGCAGGAAGTGCTTCGCCGGCCCTCGCTGTTCCAGGTGCCCGGCCTGCCCCAGCAGTTTGCGGGCGTGGCCGATGTCCGCGGGCGTTCGGTGCCGGTGCTTGATCTGGGCCTGGCCATTGGCCACCCAGAGCGGGAACCCGAAGCGGATCGGTCGCCGGGCTATCTGGTGGTCACCGAGTTCAACCGCTCGGTGCAGGGTTTTCTGGTCAGCGGCGTGGAGCGCATCGTCAATATCGCGGTGGAAGACATTCAACCGCCGCCGGAGTTGGGCGCTGAATCCACCTATTTGACGGCAGTTACGCGCTTTCAGGGCGAATTGATCCAGGTGATCGACGTGGAAAGCGTGCTGGCCGATATCGCCCAGCTGCGCGGCGAAGCGGTGCTGGATCCGTCAATGGCGCTGCCCGCCGATGCGCCGCCGATGCAGGTGTTGGTGGTGGACGACTCGCGGGTGGCGCGCCAGCAGATTCGCAGCGTGCTCGACCAGTTGGGCGTCACCGCCACCTTGCTGTCCGACGGCAAGCAGGCGCTTGACCATCTGCTGCAGATTCACGCGGCCGGCGAGAACCCTGCCGAGCGCTATGCGATGGTGATCTCCGACATCGAGATGCCGGCGATGGATGGCTACACCCTGACGACGGAAATCCGCCGCCATGCGGGCTTGGCGGGGCTGTATGTGCTGCTGCACACCTCCCTGTCGGGCGTATTCAACAACGCCATGGTCGAACGCGTGGGCGCCAATGCCTTCGTGGCCAAGTACAGCCCGCATGAATTGGCGGACTTTGTGCTGACCCGGCTGCGGCATGTGGCTGAGACGGCTTGAGGTTGCTGGCTGAGGCCTTTAGTTAGAGCGAAGAGCTTGCCCTCATCCGCCCTTCGGGCACCTTCTCCCGTTCTACGGGAGAAGGGATGGGTTTCTGCATGAATGCCGGGGCGCTGCATCCCTTCTCCCGCACGCGGGGTGAAGGCATGCGGCTTACGAGCCACTGGCTCGTGCATGACTGAACGCCTAGCACGCTGTGCGAGGCCGGGGTGCGGAGCGAGGTGCCCGAAGGGCGGATGAGGGCCGCCGTTGCCTTCTACACCCTCTCCCCCAGCCTCTGGCACGCGCCTTGCAACTTCCCCGGCAACGTTCCGTGGGAGGTTCCACATGGCCAACCTGATTTCCGACTACCTGGGCATCCACGCCCAGGCCATGCCGTTGCGCGAGCAGCGCATGAAGCTGATCGCCAGCAACCTGAGCAATGCCGACACCCCCGGCTACAAGGCCCGCGACCTCGATTTCGACGCCGCCCTGCGCCATGCCCAGGGAGCGACCGGCAACGGTCTGATGACCACTACCGCCGAACAGCACTTCGCCATTGGCGGTGATGGGCTCAATCCGTTCCAGATCACCCGCGAGGCCGCGCAGCCCAGCCTGGACGGCAACACCGTCGATCCGGATACCGAACGCGCCGCCTATGGTCGCGCCGCGCTGGAATACCGCGCGTCGCTGAGCTTCGTTGAATCCAAGGTGCGCGGCATGCTCACTGCGATCACCGGCCAGTAAGGGGCGCTGCCATGAGTAATCTGCCGATCTTCGATATCGCCGGCTCCGCGCTGAAGGCGCAGTCGGTGCGCATGAGCACCATCGCTTCCAATCTGTCCAACGCCGACTCCGTTGCCGGCTCGCCGGACGCGGTGTACCGCCCGCTGGAACCCATTTTCCAGGCCGTGACCAGCCGCACCGACCCGAATCTCACCGGCGTGCAGGTCAAGGAAGTGGTGCAGAGCGATGCGCCGCCGATCAAACGCTACGAGCCGAGCCATCCCCTGGCCGATGGTGACGGCTACATCTACGCACCGGACGTGGATCCGGTCGCACAGATGGTCAACCTCATCTCCACCTCACGCAATTACCAGGCCGGCGTGGAAATGCTCAGCACCGCCAAGGAACTTGCCTTGGCCACGCTGACCATGGGCCGCTGAGCCCACTTCTGAAGGAAACCGCCGCCATGAGTACAGGCGTCAACACCGATATCTACAACTCGCTCGGCCTGCAGGCGCCGAATGCAGCCAACACCAAGCGGAAAGACACGCTGGACCAGGCCGATTTCATGCGCCTGATGACCACGCAGCTGCAGCACCAGGATCCGCTCAAGCCGATGGACAACAGCCAGATGGTTGCGCAGATGGCGCAGCTGTCCACCGTGCAGGGCATCAACGATCTCAACAGCACCGTGCAGGGCTTCCAGCAGTCGATGTCCAGCGACCAGATCCTGCGCGGCGCGGCGTTGGTTGGCCACGAAGTGCTGGTGCCTTCGACCAAGCTGTCGCTGGAAGCCGAAGGCGGCGCTACCGGCACCGTGGCCGCACCCGGCGCAGGCTCGGTAACCATCGACATCACCGATGCCAATGGCGTGAAGGTGGACCAGCTGAGCGTGCCGGCCAATGCCGCCGGCGAAGTGTCCTTCGAGTGGGACGGCACCGATGCCGACGGCAAGCGCATGCCGCCGGGCAGTTACACCATCACTGCCACCCACACCGACAGCGACGGTGCGCAGAGCAAGCTCAACACCTATGTGCAGGCTGAGGTGGAAAGCGTGACCGTCGGCGCTGACGGCCTTTACCTGAACCTCAAGGGCCTGGGCACCGCCCCGCTCGACTACGTGCTCCGCATCAGCTGAGCCACCCACGCATTCCGCAGGAGAAAACCTCATGGGCTTCAACGTATCGCTGTCTGGCATCAATGCCGCCAACGCCGACCTGAACGTCACTGCCAACAATATCGCCAACGTCAACACCACCGGTTTCAAGGAGTCGCGTGCCGAGTTCGCCGACCTGTTCAGTTCGACCAGCTACGGCTTGTCGAGCAATGCCGTCGGTGCCGGTGTGCGCCTGACCAACGTGGCCCAGCAGTTCTCGCAGGGCAACATCAACCAGACCGGGCGCAGCCTGGATCTGGCGGTCGAAGGCGAAGGCTTCTTCACCATGAACATGAACGGTGCGCGCGTGTATTCGCGTGCCGGCAATTTCCAGACCGACAACAACGGCTATGTGGTCAACCCGCAGGGCGCACGCCTGCAGGTGTTCACGCCCAATGCCGACGGCACCAAATTCGACGGCAGCCTGACTGACCTGCAGTTGCTGACCACCGACAGCCCGCCCAAGCAGAGCACCTTGGTCAACATGGCCTTCACCCTGCCCGGCAATGCAGCTGAGCCGACGCTGGCCACGTTCGACCCGACCGACTCCAACAGCTACAACCACTCCACCGGCGGCGTCACGGTGTACGACTCGCTGGGCGTGGCGCACACGCAGACGTCCTACTTCGTGAAGACCGGCAATCCGAACGAATGGCAGGTGCACAACTACGTGGATGGCCAGCCCGCAGGCGCGCCGACGACGCTGGAGTTCTCCAACAGCGGTGCGTTGGTCAGCCCCGCCGGCGGTCGCATCACGCTGGATCCGTTCACCCCGACAACCGGCGCTGGTGTGGTCAACCTGACCCTTGATGTCACTGGTTCCACCCAGTACGGCGAGAAATTCGCTATGCGTGACACGCGCCAGGACGGCTACGCCGCCGGCAAGCTCAATGAGATCAGCATCTCCGAAGAAGGCGTGGTGTACGCGCGCTATACCAACGGCGATGACAAGGCATTGGGCCAGGTGGCACTGACAACGTTCAACAACCCGCAAGGCCTGCAGAACCAAGGCAACAACTTGTGGTCGGAAACGTTCACCTCCGGCAGCCCGCGTACCGGCGCGCCGGACACGTCGGATCTGGGCCAGGTGCAGGCCGGTTCGCTGGAAGCATCCACGGTGGATCTCACCGAACAACTGGTGAACATGATCGTTGCCCAGCGCAACTTCCAGGCCAATGCGCAGATGGTGTCCACGCAGGACCAGATCACGCAGACGATCATCAATATTCGCTAAGAGCTGGGAGCGGGGATTGGGGAACGGGGAATGGGAGTTGATTAAGCGCTGTGTGTTTCGCATGACGTGCAGCGCTTTTGATCTTCCGTTCTCGGTTCCCCGTTGTCTTGCCGCCAACCTGATCTGTCATTCCCCACTCCCCATTCCCGGTTCCCCGCCCTATGGACAAAGCCCTCTACGTCGCCATGACCGGCGCCCGCGCCTCACTGCAGGCGCAGGCCACCGTGTCGCACAATCTGGCCAATTCGGATACGCCGGGCTTCAAGGAAGCGCTTGCCAATACCGAGGCGTTTCGCATTCAAGGGCCGGGCTTTCCGTCGCGCGTGGATGCGTTGCATGTGGACGCAGGCTTCAACCGCCGCGTGGGCGCGCAGCAGATCACCGGCAACGCGCTGGACCTCTCGCTGCAGCCGGGCAGCTGGCTGGCAGTGCAGTCCGGCGACGGTAGTGAGGCGTATACGCGTGGCGGTGCACTGTCGCTGACCCCAAACGGGCAGTTGGTCACCGCCGAAGGCAATGCCGTGCTCGATGACAACGGCAACCCGGTCGCGGTGCCACCGCATCAAGCCATAGAGATTGGTCACGACGGTACGTTGTCGATCATCCCGCTGGGCGAAGGTCCGCAGACGATGGCGATGATTGGCCGTCTGCGTGTGGTGGATGCCGGCGACGACCGATTGACGCGCGGCCTTGATGGCCTGATGCGCAACACCGACCCACAACAGCCCTTCGCGCAACGCCAGGGCAAGGCACTGGACAGCGGCATGCTGGAATCCAGCAACGTCGATGCGGCCGGCGCGCTGGTGCAGATGATCCAGCTGCAGCGGCAGTTTGAAATGCAGGTGAAGGTGATCAAGCACGGCGATGAAAATGCGCGTAGTGCGAATTCGTTGTTGCGGTTGAATGGTTAAAGCCTGCGACTAACGCCAGCAGAACCTAAGCTTTCAAAGCCCCTCTCCCCTCACGGGGTGAAACGAGACGCTTGCGAACCACAGGCTCGCGGCTCGCTGAACGCCCTCGCGTCGACGCGAGGCCTGGGGCGAAGGATTGGCAGAGCATCCGCGCAATGGCGCGGCGTTGCCGCTCCCCTCTCCTGCCTTCGGCATCCTCTCCCGCAAGGGGAGAGGAGTAGATCAACAGCAACAGCAGCACTCAGAAGCCTGTGAGCTAGCCGCAGCCACAAAGCCCCTCTCCCCTCGCGGGAGAGGGGTTGGGGAGAGGGGGCGCGGACGCCTGCGAGCCAACCGCAAACGCAAAGCCCCCTCTTCCGCCCTTCGGGCACCTTCCCCCAAGAAGGGGGCTGCAGTCCCGCAAGCGGAGAAGCGAAAGGCCGCCTTCGCTGGGCCCATGACACATCGCGCCAGCATCCCGACACCCTTTTTGGCACGGGCCATGCATTGACTGCAGCAAGGGCCATCGTGGCCGGCATCAGTAGCAGAGGAACCACACCATGAATCAGGCATTGTGGGTCGCCAAGACCGGCTTGGATGCGCAGCAAACGCGCATGGCCGTTGTCTCCAACAATCTGGCCAACACCAATACCACCGGGTTCAAGCGTGACCGCGCCAGCTTTGAAGATCTGTTGTATCAGCAGGTGCGTCAGCCGGGTGGTTCCTCCTCGGCACAAACGCAATTGCCCACGGGCTTGCAGATCGGTACCGGTGTGCGCGTGGTCGCTACGTCCAAGCACTTTGAACAGGGCAGTCAGCAGCAGACCGGTCGCGCGCTCGACGTGATGGTAAATGGCCGCGGCTTCTTCGAAGTGATGATGCCGGATGGCACCTCGGCCTATACGCGCGATGGCAGCTTCCAGATCAATGCGCAGGGTGAAGTCGTCACCAACAGTGGCTATCCGGTGCAGCCCGGCATCCAGGTGCCCGAAGGCGCGCAGTCGATGACCATCGGTACCGACGGCACCATCAGCGTGAAGATGTCCGGTGAAGCGGCGTCGGTGGAAATCGGTTCGTTGACGCTGACCGATTTCATCAACCCGGCAGGTCTGCAGGCCAAGGGTGAAAACCTGTTCCTGGAAACGACTGCGTCCGGCCCCGCACAGAACGGCACACCCGGCCTCAATGGCCTGGGCACCGTTGTGCAAGGTGCGTTGGAAGGCAGCAACGTCAACGTGGTGGAAGAGCTGGTGTCGATGATCGAAACCCAGCGCGCCTACGAGATGAATGCAAAGGCCATTTCCACCACCGATTCGATGCTCGGCTATCTCAACAACAACGTCTGAGTTGCCAAGGAATTTCGCCATGAGCTGTACTACTTTGCTGCGTCATCTTTCCGCCGCCATCGTCGTCGCCCTGCTGGGTGGCTGCGTAGTGGCGGGCGACGTGCGCCCCTATCCGGCGATGGCACCGATGCAACCCATCATCGCGCCGTCGGCCGAACCCACGGCCGGTGCCATCTACGCCGCCGGCCCGGGCTTGAATCTGTATGGCGACCGTCGTGCGCGTGACGTGGGCGATCTGCTGACCATCACGTTGATCGAAAACACCACTGCCACCACCACTGCCAGCACGGCGATCAGCAAAGAGTCGAACCTCGATATCGGTACGCCGACCTTGTTCGGCGCGCCGGTAACACTGGGTGGCAAGGACATCCTCGGCGCATCCGCAGGCGGTGAACGTGACTTCGCCGGCAAGGGCAACAGCGCGCAGAGCAATCGCCTGCAGGGTAGCGTGACGGTCACCGTGATCCAGCGCCTGCCCAACGGCAACCTGGTCGTGCAGGGGCAGAAAAATCTGCGGCTGAATCAAGGCGACGAACTGGTGCAGATCCAGGGCGTCGTACGCGCGGCGGATATCTCGCCGGACAACACCATTCCCTCCAGCAAGGTGGCCGACGCACGCATCGCCTATGGCGGCCGTGGCGCGATGGCGCAGTCCAATTCGATGGGCTGGCTGAGCCGCTTCTTTACCTCGGCGCTGGCGCCGTTCTGAGCATGACCATGCGTACTTTCTCTTTCATTCGCTGCGCCCTCGTTGTACTGGCGGTGGCCGGCGCCCTGCCCGCCCATGCCGAGCGCATCAAGGACCTGGCACAGGTCGGCGGCGTGCGCGGCAACGCATTGGTGGGCTACGGCCTGGTGGTTGGCCTGGATGGCAGCGGCGACCGCACCAGCCAGGCGCCGTTCACGGTGCAGAGCCTGAAGAATCTGCTCGGTGAGCTGGGCGTCAATGTGCCCAGCAACGTCAACCCGCAGCTGAAGAACGTAGCTGCCGTGGCGATTCACGCCGAGCTTCCACCCTTCGCCAAACCCGGCCAGCCGATCGACATCACCGTGTCCTCGATTGGCAACGCGGTGTCGCTGCGCGGCGGTTCGTTGTTGATGGCACCGCTGAAAGGTGCCGATGGCCAGGTGTATGCGATTGCGCAGGGCAATTTGATCGTCGGCGGCTTCGGTGCGCAGGGCAAGGATGGCTCGCGCATGTCGGTCAATATTCCCAGCGTGGGCCGCATTCCGAATGGCGCCACGGTGGAGCGCGCCCTGCCCGACGTGTTCGGTGCCAGCGGCGAAATCACCTTGAACCTGCACCAGAACGATTTCACCACCGTCTCGCGCATGGTCAATGCCTTGAACGCCACCTTCGGCGAAGGCGCTGCCCGCGCCGTGGATGGGGTCACCGTGGCCGTGCAGGCACCGACCGATTCCGGCGCGCGTATCGGCATGCTGGCGCACATCGAAAATGTGGAACTGTCGCCGGGCACCGCGCCGGCGCGCGTGGTGGTCAATTCGCGTACCGGCACCGTGGTGATTGGCTCGCAGGTGCGGGTCAGCCCGGCCGCCATCGCGCATGGTTCGTTGACGGTGACCGTCAGTGAATCGACGCAGGTGAGTCAGCCCAATGCCTTCGGCGGCGGCCAGACCGTTGCCACGCCGCAATCCACCATCACCGCCAGCAACGAAGGCAGCCGCATGTTCCGCTTCGATGGCGGCGCGACGCTGGATGAAATCGTGCGTGCGGTGAATGAAGTCGGTGCTGCACCGGGCGACCTGATCGCCATCCTGGAAGCACTCAAGCAGGCCGGCGCACTGAGCGCCGAGCTTGAGGTCATCTGACATGCGTATCAGTAGCTCGCCCATCGAACTGACCCCGACCCTCGCCAACGATCCGGCGAAGATCGACAAGGTTGCGCGTCAGCTCGAAGGCCAGTTTGCGCAGATGCTGATCAAAAGCATGCGTGAAGCCAGCTTCGGCGACTCGCTGTTCCCCGGTGAAAACAAGATGTTCCGCGACATGTACGACCAGCGCATGGCCGAGTCGATGACGCGCGGTCGTGGCCTTGGTCTGTCGGCCATGATTGCGCGGCAACTCGGCGGCGGCGATGCGGCCAACACGCCGGCGCTGGACAGCACCATCACGCCAGCCGCCGCCGCGCGTGCCTACCAACTCGGCGCGCCCGCACCGGCGTCGATGCCGCTGCAGAGCGACGCTCCGATGGACGTTGATCCGCTGCAAGTGCTGGGCGCGAGCGAGCGCGCGGCGTACATGACGCCGCAAGCGCAAGCCTTGGATCTGATCGCCGGTCGCGATACCAGTGACTTGCATGCTGCACTCGGCAGCCACAATCCCTACGAACAAACCAATGCCCTTGCCGCGCCCGACTGGGCGATGAGCAATGACCGCTGGACCAAGGTTTCCGCCGCTGAGCGTGGCGAAGCGGTGGATACCACCCACGCCAACTTCGTCGCGAACCAGCTGGGTACGCATACACCAGAAGGTTTCGTCGCCAGCATCTGGCCGCATGCCGAACGCGCCGGACGCGAACTCGGCGTGGACCCGCGTGCGTTGGTCGCACAGGCCGCACTGGAAACCGGTTGGGGCAAGCGCCATATCCGCCGTGACAACGGCGACAGCAGCCACAACCTGTTCGGCATCAAGGCCACCGGATGGAGCGGCGAACGCGCCACCACCGGCACCCACGAATACGTCAATGGCCAGCGTCGCAACGAGACCGCCAGCTTCCGCGCCTACGGTTCAGTCGGCGAAAGTTTTGGCGACTACGTACGCATGCTGAAGAACAGCCCGCGCTACCAGGCCGCACTCAAGGCCGGCACCGATGTGCGCAGCTTTGCCCAAGGGCTGCAGCGCGCCGGCTACGCCACCGACCCGGCTTATGCCGCCAAGATCGCCGCCATTGCTGCCGGCCCCACCATCGAACGCGCCGTCGCTGCCATCAGCGATGCCGGCGTGCGCATGGGGCAAAGCTTTGCCAGCACCGCCGGTTTGACCGGCACCACCCGTCGTTGAGATAGACGTCCATGTCCAATGTTCTTTCCACCGGTACCAGTGCCCTGCTCGCTTTCCAGCGCGCACTGGCGACCGTCAGCCACAACGTGGCCAACATCAAGACCGACGGCTACAGCCGGCAGAAGGTGGATTTCGCCACGCGCAATCCCACCGATGTCGGCTACGGCGACGTAGGCAATGGCACCAAGATCACCGACATCCGTCGCGTCGCCGACCAGTTGGCCATCTCGCGCCTGCTCGACAGCAACGGCGAGCTGGCGCGACTGCAACAGTTGTCCGGCATGGCCGACCGCGTGGATGCGCTGTTCTCCGATTCGGCGACCGGCGTGACGGGGGTTTGGTCCAACTTTTTTGATTCGATCAATAGCCTGTCGTCCAACGCCTCGGCAACGGCTGATCGCCGCAACGTACTCGATAGCGCCTCGACCTTGGTCGGCCGTTTCAAGCAGCTCAACGCCAACCTGGATTCGTTGAACAGCGAGGTCAACAACGGCTTGATCGCCGGCGCCAACGAGGTCAACCGGCTGGCGGCGGAGATCGCCCAGCTCAACGGCGCGATCGGCAGCAATGCCGCCGCGGCTGCGCCGGATCTGCTGGACCGTCGCGACCAACTGATCACTCAGTTGGTCGGCTACACCGGCGGCACCGCGATCATCCAGGATGGCGGCGTGATGAACGTCTATTCCGCAGGCGGTCAGGCGCTGGTGGTCGGCACCAGCGCCTCGCAGATATCCACCGCGACCGACCCGTATCGCCCCGAGCGCCTGCAACTGGCAATCAAGACCCAAGGCATGACCGTCACCCTGGACAGCAAAGCCTTGGGCGGCCAGATCGGTGGTTTGTTGGAGTTCCGCGACACGGTGTTGACGCCTGCGCAGGCTGAACTGGGTCGTATTGCCGTAGGCATGGCCCTGTCGTTCAACCAGGCCCACGCGGAAGGCATGGACATGTACGGCGACATGGGCGTCGACTTCTTCAACCTCGCCCCGCCAAAGATTACCGCGCACAGCGGCAACACCGGCGGCGCCACGCTGACCGCCAGCTATGGCGACACCACCGCGCTGGACGGTCAGAACCTACTGTTGAAGTTCAACGGCACCAACTGGGAGGCCACCCGCGCCGACACCGGCGCCAGCGTGGCGATGACCGGCACCGGCAGTGCTGCTGACCCGTTCGTCGTCAATGGCGTGCAGTTCGTAGTCGATGGCACGCCTTCGGCCAACGACCGTTTCCTGTTGCAGCCGACCGCTGCCGCTACCAGTGGTTTGTCGGTCGCCATCACCGATCCATCGCGCATCGCTGCGGCCAACCCGGTGAAGGCATCGGCAGACGTCAGCAATACCGGGACGGGTGTGCTTGGCAAGGTGGACGTGCTTGACGCCAACAACCCTGCCCTGCTGAACCCGGCAACCATCGAATTCATTGATGCCAACCAGTACACCATCGACGGTGCGGGGCCGTTTGCCTATACGCCCGGCCAGGCCATCAGCGCCAATGGCTGGAGCATGGTGCTGGACGGCAAGCCTGCGGCGGGCGACAGCTTCAGCGTTGGCAAGACCGCGCCGGGTTCCAGCGACAACGGCAACGCATCGCGGTTGGCCAACGTCGAAGACGCCAAGGCGTTCAACAGCGGCACGGTGACACTCAATGGCGCACTGGGCGGATTGACCACACAGGTCGGCTCGGCGGCACGCGCAGCCGATTACTCGCTGAAAGCGCAGCAGGTGATCAATGACAACGCCAAGGCCGGCCGGGACTCGATCTCCGGCGTCAATCTCGACGAAGAAGCCGCGGACATGCTCCGACTGCAACAGGCCTATCAAGCCGCATCGCAGCTGATCTCCACGGCCGACACCATGTTCCAGACAATCCTCAAGGCGGTGGGCTGATGAGCAACCGTATTTCCAGCAACATGATGTACGACCAGTCCGTGGCGCTGATGCTGTCCAAGCAGAGCAAGCTCTCGCACTTGGAGCAGCAGCTTGCCACCGGCAAGAAGATCGTCACCGCCAAGGACGACCCGGTTGCCTCGGGCACTGCCGTCGGCATGGATCGCGTGCTGGCCGAACTGGAGCAACTGGGCAAGAACGCCAGCACCGTGCAGAACCGCTTGGGTCTGCAGGAAAACGTGCTGGCGCAGGCCGGCGAGATGTTGAATCGCGTGTCCGACCTCACCGTCCAAGCCAACAACCCCGCGCTGTCGGTGGAAGACCGCAAAGCGGTGGCCAACGAGCTGAAGTCCATCAAGGAATCAATGCTGGCACTGGCCAATACCACCGATGGCACCGGTCGTTATCTGTTCGGCGGCGCCGCCGATGCGAGTGCGCCGTTCTCATTGACCAACGGCGTGGTCAGCTACAACGGTGATCAGACCCAGCGCCAGGTAGAAGTGGCGCCGGGCACCTTCGTCAAAGATGCATTGCCCGGCAGCGAGATATTCATGCGCATCCGCACCGGCGATGGCACGGTCGATGGGCGCGCTGCCAGCACCAATACCGGCCAGGCCGTGCTGACCGACGTCAGCCGTGACGGCTCCGGTGGCTGGGATGGCTCCAGTTACACGCTGCGTTTCACCGCGCCCGATACCTATGAAGTGGTGGACGCCAACAATGCCGTCGTGGGCACGGGCACCTACACCAGCGGCGAAGACATCGTCTTTGAGGGATTGCGCCTGCGTATCGACGGCACACCTGCCGTAGGTGACGAATTCACCACCGGCACGGCGGCGGCACGTGATGTGTTCAGCACCATCGACAATCTGGTGCAGACCCTGCAGATGGATACGTCCACGCCGGCCGCGCGTGCTGCCCAGCAGAACGCATTGCAGGCCAGCATCCGCGACGTCCGCCAAGCATCCAACACCATGATCGATACACGGGCTGCCGGTGGCGCGCAGCTCATCGCCATCGACAACGCTGCGTCATTACGCGAAGCCAACACCGTCACGCTCAAGAGTTCGCTCTCGCAGATGCGTGACCTCAACTACGCCGAGGCCATTGGGCAATACCAGCTCGAAGGCGCGGCGCTGCAAGCGGCACAGACCATCTTCAGTCAGATGCAGTCGATGTCGCTGTTCAACATGATCCGCTGATCCAAATCAACGGCAGCGCAGCTGCCAATCCACACCGCAAGGCACCGAGCACAACGGAGACGACCCCATGGCACAGATCATCAACACCAACATCATGTCGCTGAACGCTCAGCGCAACTTGAACACCAGCGGTTCCAGCCTGGCTACCTCGATCCAGCGCCTGTCCTCGGGCCTGCGTATCAACAGCGCCAAGGACGACGCCGCTGGCCTGGCAATTTCCGAGCGTTTCACCACCCAGATCCGCGGCATGGATCAGGCTGCACGCAATGCCAATGACGGCATCTCGCTGTCGCAGACCGCTGAAGGCGCGCTGGGCGAAATCGGCAACAACCTGCAGCGCATTCGTGAGCTGGCCGTGCAGTCGCGCAACGCCACGAACTCCGCTTCAGACCGCGAGGCACTGAATGCCGAAGTGCAGCTGCTGAAGGCTGAAATCCAGCGCGTCGCAGAACAGACCAACTTCAACGGCACCCCGCTGCTCAATGGTGATTTCCAGAACCAGGCCTTCCAGGTCGGCGCCGACCAAGGCCAGGTGATCAACATCGCCCAGATCGCCAACGCCAACATCAATGAATTGGGCAACTGGACCCGGGTAAACAACCCCGCATCCCTGCCGTCAGTCAACGCTACCGGCGGCGCCGATGCGGGCACCCCGAACGCCACCGCCGGGACCATCGACACGGCTGATTTCCAAGCCCCGAATGGTGCAACAGCACCGTTCAGTTACGACGGCCTCAATCTGACTGTCAACGGCAAGACGGTATCGGTCGCAGGCGTGACCGACGGCACCAGTGATGCCGATGCACGTACCAAACTGCTAGCCAACATTGCCGCCGCCATCAACAGCGACCCCTCGATCGGCGGCGCCAATGGCATACAGGTGGCCACTTCTGGCGCAATCACAAACAACGGCGCTGCGGTGACCATCGGTGGGTCCGGCGCCTCTGTGCTCGGCGGCGCGGTTGCCGTTGACAGTGCTACTGGTTATGTCGCCGCCAACTTCATCGCTGGCAGCTTCACCTTGGCCGGTGAAAAAGGTTCGGCAACCATCAACTTCCCGGCCGCAGGTGGATCAGCCCAGCGCGCCAGCGATTTGGTGAAAGCCATCAACAACCAGAGCTACAACACCGGTATCACCGCCTCGCTGGATGCGGGCAAGCTGGTGCTGTCCTCCCTTGATGGCAACATCTCTGTCGCCGCAATCGGCAGCGCCGCCACCGCGGACGCAGATCTGCTCGCCGCCACCGGCTTGGCTGTAGGTGCCACCGGCGCGATTGGCACCACTGTCCCGGCACCAACCACTCCAATTGGTTCAGCATGGGCAGCCGGCACCCCTGAGACGGGCTTCGCTGATATGGATATCTCCGACTCGTTGGGCGCTGACAACGCCCTGAAAGCGATGGATGCCGCATTGCAGGCAATCAACTCGGCTCGCGCTGACTTGGGTGCAGTGCAGAACCGCTTCACCTCGACCATCGCCAACCTCAACACTTCGTCGGAGAACCTGTCGGCCGCACGCAGCCGCATCCGCGACACCGACTACGCCAAGGAAACGGCCGAGCTGACCCGCACGCAGATCCTGCAGCAGGCCGGCACCGCGATGCTCGCGCAGGCCAATCAGTCGCCGCAGAACGTACTGAGCTTGTTGAAGTAAAAGGAAGAAGTGCGGGTGGAGCGGAGTCAGACTCCACCGCGGTCTTCTCAGTAAAGCCCCGTGCCGAGCATGGC
>NZ_JBOHXW010000008.1:0-203352 GCF_050737575.1 Stenotrophomonas sp. | reverse complement strand
CTCCCGCCTGCGGGAGAGGGGTTGGGGTGAGGGCAAGCTTTCAGCAAGCAACGCGTCACCCCAAAACGTTCATGTCAGAACGTAAACCGCACCCGCCCATACCAGTACGCACCGTTGCTGCCGATCGGCGACAACACGTCGTAGGGCAGGTTGCCGAAGTAGTAGATGTCTTCGTTCGACTTGTCCGGGTAATTGTCGGTGAGGTTCTGGCCGCCGATGGCCACGCTCCACTGCGGCGTGATGCGGTATTCCACTTCCGCATCCAGTTGCCACTCGGCTTGATAGGTCTGGGTCGGGATGTAGCCGTCGCCGAAATCGAACACGCGCTTGGCACTGCCATGACGGCTCACGCGACTGCTCAACGACCAGTTGTCATTGCCCCAGCTGGCGGCCAACTGCGCGCGGGTGCGGGGGGCTGCGTCGGTCAATGTGTTGCTTTCTTCCACGCCAAACAGCACGTAATCCGGATCCAGCGCCAACAGCTGCGACGGCGTGGCGACGACATTCTTCAGCTCGGTTTTGGCGTAGCTCCAGGTGCCGGTCAACAGCAGCTCACCGTCACCCAGCGACTGCCGCCAGTTGGCGACGAACTCGGCGCCACGGGTGCGCGTATCGGCGGCATTGACGAAGTAATGCGCGCTTTCCAGCCCGCCCACGCCGAACTGCTGCTGCACGAAATCAGTCAGCGCATCACCGGTGATGCTTTCCGACAAGGCGATGCGGTCATCGATGTCGATCTGGAACAGATCCAGCGACAGGTCCAGATGGCTGCCGATCTGGCTGGTGAAGCCCAGGCTGTAGTTGATCGACTTCTCCGGCTTCAGGTCGCTGGCGCCCAGCGCACGCGCGATGGGGTTGTTCACCGACAACAGGCGGCCCTGCAGGAGTTTTCCGTCTTGGCCATATCCGGTTGAAGTGGACTCATAGCCGATCTGGCTCAGCGACGGCGCGTGGAAGTTGTTGGACACCGAGCCACGCAGCGCGAATGCCGGCGCAAAGGCATAGCGCGCGCCGATCTTGCCGGTCAGCTCGCCGCCGAAATCTTCGTAATGCTCGTAGCGCGCGGCGATGTCGGTGGAGAACTTCTCGCCGAACGTCGAGGACAGGCTGCTGTAGGCGCTGATCACATCGCGCGACAGATTGGCCTCGTCCTGCGGGGTCAAGCCACCGCCGGCCTGCGAGCCGGTCGGGCGATCAGTGAACGGGCCGGCCGCGTAGCTGGCGGCGTCGCCTGCGCCGGTTTCGTAGCGCTCGTGACGGCCCTCGATGCCGAAGCCGAGGCTGTGGGTGTCATTGCTGCGCACGAAGATGCGGCCGATATCCAGATTGGCCACGGTCTGCTCGAAACTGAAATCGGCGGTCTTGAAGCGCGTCGGGCTGTTCGGGCCGAGCGAGGCGTTGAGCGAGTTGCGCAGGCGGTAGGTGAATTCGTTGCGGCCGTGGTCGAGGCTGGCATCGTAATTCCAGTCGCCCAGCTCGCCGCGGGCACCGGCCACCAGCTGCACATCCAGGTTTTCGCCTTCGGAAATCGGGCGGTAGCCGTTGGGATACAACTCTTTCCAGTTGGCTTCGCCATCCGGGTAACGGAAGTAGTTGGCGCCTTCGGTATCGCGCTGGTTGTAGGTGCCGAACGCGTAAGCCTTGGAGGCGGTGCCGAAAGGAATTTCAGCGTTGAACCAGGCGTTGAGGTCCTTGCTGGCGCCATCGCCCAGCGCGTAATTGCGCTTGCCGACCAGGGCCAGGTTGTCGGGCGTCTGCGCTTCCCACGGCGGAACCTGATCGAAGCCAGCACGGTTGGTGGCTTCGCGGTTTTTCAATTCCAGGCCAACGCGCAGGAAGCCGCCATCGTCGGTCAGCTTGGTGCCGACCTTGGCACTGAAATAACTGGTCTGGCCATCGGTGAGGGTGCGGTTGATCGGCTTGAGGTCGGTGTGGTGCGCGCCAAAGCTGGCTTCGATGGCGCCGCCTTCCGGGGCGTCGTCGAGGATCACGTTGATCACGCCGGCCACCGCGTCGGAGCCGTACAGCGCACCGGCGCCGTCACGCAGCACTTCGATGCGCTTGATCGCGCTGACCGGGATGGCGTTGAAATCCACCGGCGTGGTGCCCTTGCCGATCTTGCTGTCGGTGTTGACCAGCGCGCTGTTGTGGCGGCGCTTGCCGTTGACCAGCACCAGCACATGGTCCGGCGACAGGCCGCGCAGCTGCGCGGCTCGCACGTGGTCGGCACCGCCGGAGTTGGACTGGCGCGGGAAGTTGAACGACGGCAGCAGCGCCTGCAGCGCGCTACCCAGTTCGCCATTGACCACGCCGGCCTTGCGGATGTCTTCGGCGCTGAGCACGTCCACCGGTGAGGTGGACTCCAGCACGGTGCGGTCCACCGCGCGGGTGCCGGTGACGATCACCGTGTCCAGATTGGTCGCCTGCGGGGCGTCCTGGGCAAAAGCGGGGGAAGACAGCGCCAGCGCGATGGCCAGGCCGAGTGGGGCCGAGGTGGGACGGGACATGCAGACTCCGGGGGAGAGAGGGGGAGGAAGGATGAAATGCTTACATCCATCCGGATGAAGCGATATATTATCTTCGCGTTAACACGCTGCAGGTTGCAAGCGCTGTCAGCAATCTGCTCATAAGCAAGTGCGATATCCCCGCGGTGCAATGGATGCCACCGTATTTCCTGTTTCCGGAGGTTTTCCATGAAGTTGCACGCTGTTGTCCTTCCGTTTCTGCTGTCCGTCGCCGGCAGCGCCATCGCCGCATCCCCAACCCCGCCGCAGACGCCGCCGCAGGCCAGTGCAGCGCTGCACGGCGACGCGCAGCGTCCGGCCGAGGCCGGTGGCTGGGTGCGCAGCGAGCTGTATTTCGGCGTGGGCGAGGAAAGTGGCGTCTCGGCGCGTGAGCAGACCGACGCCATCAGCGACGCGCAGTGGACCGCCTTCCTGGACAAGGAAGTGACGCCGCGCTTCCCGGACGGCCTGACCGTGTTCGACGCCTACGGCCAATGGCTGTTCCGTGGTGCAGCGGAGCCGAACCGCCTGCGCACCAAGGTGCTGGTGGTGCTGCACGAAGACACCCCGCAACGTCGCAACGACATCGAGGCCATCCGCTTGGCGTGGAAGCAGGCCACCAAGCACCAGTCGGTGCTGTGGTCGCGGCAGCCGGTGGAGGTTTCGTTCTGATCAGCGCCGGATCGGCTAGCCTGCACGGGCGGACCCCTCGCAGTCGGCCCGATGCGCGGGCCGCTATGGTCCGGCGTCCACTATCGATTACTTTTTTTCTTCATCAGCGCTGACCGCGCCAGCCTTGCAGACGATATCCCCCATGAATTCCCCCGCATCCTCAACATCGCGCACGCGCTGGTTCGTCGCCGGTGATCTCAACGGCTTCTTCGGCCTGGTGGTCGACAACCTGTCCATCCTCGGCTTCATCGCGATGGCGCTGGTCGGCATTTTCCAGTTCCCCGCCGACGTGGTGTTCGGCCGCATGTTCCCCGGCACCGCCTTCGGTGTGCTGATCGGCAACCTGATGTACACGCTGATGGCGCACCGTTTGGCGGCTCGTACCGGCCGCGACGACGTCACCGCGATGCCGCTGGGCCTGGATGCACCGACCAGCATCGGCATGGCGTTGCTGGTGCTGGGCCCGGCGTTTGTCGGCTTCAAACAATTGGGCATGGACCCGCATACGGCGGCGATGGCGACCTGGAAGCTGGGCATGGCCTCGTTGGTGGTGATGGGCCTGCTGAAGCTGGTGTTGTCTTTCGTGGGCGATGCGGTCACCCGACATGTGCCGCGCGCGGCGTTGCTGGGGTCCATCGGCGGTGCTGCGCTGACGTTGCTGGGCTTCCTGCCGCTGATTGAAAGCATGCGCCAGCCGCTGGTCGGCCTGGTGACGCTGGGCGTGCTGCTGTACGTGCTGGTCGCGCGTGGCGTGGTGCCGTTGCGCTTGCCCGGCGTGTTGTTCTCGCTGCTGGTCGGCGTTGCCCTGTATTACGGCTTGGGCGCGGCCGGAGCACTGACTGGCTTCCAGTGGCCGCCAGCGATCTCCTTCGCGGTGGCGCTGCCGTTGCCGTCGCTGGGCTTTATCGAAGGCCTGCCGCTGACCGTGCCGTATCTGTCGCTGCTGCTGCCGTTCGGCCTGCTGATGGTGGTGGGCGGCATCAATGTCGCCGAAAGCGCACGCGCCGCCGGCGACGACTACCGCACCCGCGACATCCTGCTGGTCGAAGCCATCGCCACGCTGGTCGCCGGTGTCTGCGGCGGCGTCGCGCAGACCACGCCGTACATCGGCCAGCCGGCCTACAAGCGCTTGGGCGCGCGCACCGGCTATACGCTGTTGACCGGCCTGTTCATCGGCATCGGCGGCATGTTGGGCGTGGTGGCTGGCTTGGTGCAGTGGCTGCCGGTGGCGGTGCTGGCGCCGATCATCGTGTTCGTCGGCCTGGACATCACCGTGCAGGCGTTCCAGCAGACCAAGCGCGAACACGCGATTGCGGTGGCGCTGGCGTTCCTGCCGGCGATTGCTTACCTGATCAACATCAAGTTCGGCACCTGGGTGGCCCCGGATGCGGCCGCTGCGATGTATGCCGCAGTGGACGGTCATGGTTTGTCGGATGTGGCCACGCTGCAGCTGCTGGGCAACGGTTTCATCATCAGCGCGATGATCTGGGCGGCGGCCTTGGTCGCCTTGATCGAGCGTCGCCCCGGCGTGGCGGTGAGCCTGTTGCTGGTGGCCGCGGCGCTCAGTGTATTCGGTGTGATTCATTCCACCGATCCGCGCGGCGGCATCTATCTGCCGTGGCAGCTGGAAGGCCTGCGCCAGTCGATCACCCTGCAGGTGAGTGCGGCCTATGCGGTGCTGGCGCTGGTGATCGGCTTGATGTCGCTGCAGAAACCGCGCTGAAAACAAGGGATTGAACCGGCGGGGGAACCCGTCGGGTTTGCCCGGGTCACACCATCACGTGCAATAGAGGTGCAAGTGATGGAAAAGCGCAAAGCAATCGTGTGGCCGTGGGTTGTGGTGGGTGTTGTCGCCGTGGGCGGCGCGGGCTGGTGGTTGTTCCGTGATGACGTGGCGCAACTGCGTCAGGCCGCGCCCGCAACACCGCCGCCGATCAATGCGGCGACAAGCTCGGCAACGCCACTGCTGGACATACCAGAACCGCCGACCGCGCCGCGTCACCCGCTGGAAGCGGCCGCCGATGCCGCATTGCCGGCCTTGGCCGATAGCGATGAATCGGCCTGGCAGGCCCTGAGCGGGCTGCTCCCGGGCGAGGCCTTGTCCCTGCTGTTGCGTGAGCACCTGCTCCAGCGCGTGGTGGTGCACGTGGACAACCTCACCCAGCCGAGCATGCCCAGCAGCGCGATGGCGCTGCGGCCGGTGCCCGGCAGTGTGATGGTGGAACCGAGTGCCACCGGCAATGAACAACTGGCCGCTGCCAATGCCGCGCGTTATGCGCCGTGGGTGGATGCGTTCACCCGTGCCGATGCGGGCGCGCTTGCCGCGGCGTATGTGCGTTTTTATCCGTTGGTGCAGCAGGCCTACCGCGACATCGGCCATCCCGATGGGCATTTCAATGACCGTTTGGTGGCGGTGATCGACCACCTGCTGCAAACCCCCGAGCCGGCGCGGCCGCTGGCAGTAGAGCCGGATGGCAAGGGCAAATACCGCTTTGTTGATCCTGCGCTGCAGTCGCTGTCCGTCGGGCAGAAGGCCTTGCTGCGCATGGATGCGACGCAGCAGCAGGCGGTCAAACAGCAGTTGCGGGCAGTCCGCGCGGCGATCACGCGCGGTTGAGTGCTGCCGGCGCTTGCGCTGGATCAATGTTGCGTCGGGCCAGCTGGCGATACTGGACGTAGGGGCGGATTTCAGCTGAATAAGGGCGCTTGTCACCCTTGAATCACACGGTTGCAACCGCATCTGATTCAGTATCGCCAGCAATGCTGGCCTCCCGAACATTGAGGAAGAAGACCCATGCGGATGGATAAGCTCACCTCCAACTTCCAGAAGGCGCTGTCCGACGCGCAGTCTCTGGCCGTTGGCCGCGACAACAACATCATCGAGCCGGTGCATGTGCTCAGCGCGCTGCTTGACCAGACCGGCGGCAGCAGCCGTCCGCTGCTGGCCCAGGCCGGCGTCAACGTGCCGGTGCTGCGCGAGCGGCTGGCCGAATCGCTGGATGCGCTGCCCAAGGTGTCCGGTCAGGCCGGTAACCTGTCGATGGGCAACGACCTCAGCCGCCTGCTCAACCACACCGACAAGCTGGCCCAGCAGCACAACGATCAGTTCATCGCCAGCGAGTGGTTCCTGCTCGCCGCGGTGGACGACGGCGGCGCGGCCGGCATGGCGTTGCGCGGCGCCGGTGCCGACAAGAAAAAGATTGAAGCCGCCATCGACAAGCTGCGCGGCGGTGAAACCGTGCAGAGCGAAAACGCCGAAGAACAGCGTCAGGCGCTGGAGAAATACACCATCGACCTGACCGCGCGTGCCGAAAGCGGCAAGCTCGATCCGGTGATCGGCCGCGACGAGGAAATCCGTCGCACCATCCAGGTACTGCAGCGTCGCACCAAGAACAACCCGGTGCTGATCGGCGAGCCTGGCGTGGGCAAGACCGCGATTGTCGAAGGCCTGGCCCAGCGCATCATCAACGACGAAGTGCCCGAAGGCCTGCGCGGCAAGCGCGTGCTGTCGCTGGACATGGGCGCGTTGATTGCCGGTGCCAAGTTCCGGGGTGAGTTCGAGGAACGCTTGAAAGCGGTGCTCAGTGATCTGTCCAAGAACGAAGGCCAGATCATCCTGTTCATCGACGAACTGCACACCATGGTCGGCGCCGGCAAGGGCGAAGGCGCGATGGACGCAGGCAACATGCTCAAGCCGGCGCTGGCGCGTGGCGAGCTGCATTGCATCGGTGCGACCACGCTGGACGAATACCGCCAATACATCGAGAAGGATGCCGCGCTGGAGCGCCGCTTCCAGAAGGTGTTCGTGGGTGAGCCGACGGTGGAAGACACCATCGCCATCCTGCGCGGCCTGAAGGAACGCTACGCCGTGCACCACGGCGTGGAAATCACCGACCCGGCCGTGGTCGCGGCGGCCACGTTGTCGAACCGCTACATCACCGACCGACAGCTGCCGGACAAGGCCATCGACCTGATGGACGAAGCCGCCTCGCGCATCCGCATGGAAATTGATTCCAAGCCGGAAGAACTGGATCGCCTTGAGCGCCGTTTGATCCAGCTCAAGATCCAGCGCGAGATGCTGAAGAAGGAGAAGGACGACGCCTCACGCAAGCGCCTGGCCGACCTGGAAGCCGATATCGACACGCTGGAGCGTGAGTTCTCCGACCTCAATGAAATCTGGAAGTCGGAAAAGGCCGCGCTGCAGGGCGCGACCAAGATCAAGGAACAGGTGGAGAAGGCCAAGCTCGACCTGGAGGCCGCACAGCGCCGCCAGGATTTCGCCAAGATGAGCGAGATCCAGTACGGCGTGCTGCCCAATCTTGAGAAGCAGCTCGCTGCCGCGCAAGAAGTGGACCGCAAGGATTTCCGGCTGGTGCAGGACAAGGTGACCGACGAGGAAATCGCCGAAGTCGTCTCGCGCTGGACCGGCATCCCGGTCAGCAAGATGCTGGAAGGCGAGCGCGACAAGCTGCTGCGCATGGAAGACATGCTGCACAACCGCGTGGTCGGCCAGGAAGAAGCGATCCGTGTGGTCTCCGACGCGGTGCGGCGTTCGCGCGCGGGCTTGTCCGATCCGAATCGCCCGAGTGGCTCGTTCCTGTTCCTGGGCCCGACCGGCGTGGGCAAGACCGAGCTGACCAAGGCGCTGGCCGACTTCCTGTTCGACTCACCCGACGCGATGGTGCGCATCGACATGAGTGAGTTCATGGAGAAGCACAGCGTGTCGCGCCTGATTGGTGCGCCCCCGGGTTATGTGGGCTACGAAGAAGGCGGCTATTTGACCGAGGCCGTGCGTCGCCGCCCGTACAGCGTGATTCTGCTGGACGAAGTGGAGAAGGCACATCCGGATGTGTTCAACATCCTGCTGCAGGTGCTGGACGACGGCCGTTTGACTGACGGACAGGGCCGTACGGTGGACTTCCGCAACACCGTCATCGTGATGACCTCGAACCTGGGCTCGCACCAGATCCAGGACATGAGTGGCGACGACAGCCCGGAAGCCTATATGCAGATGAAGGCCGCGGTGATGGGCGTGGTGCAGGCGCACTTCCGTCCGGAGTTCATCAACCGCCTGGACGACATCGTCGTGTTCCATCCGCTGGACAAGCAGCAGATCAAGCAGATCGCACGCATCCAGATGCGTGGCCTGGAGAAGCGTTTGGGCGAGCGTAGTTTGCGCCTGGAAGTGTCGGATTCGGCGTTCGACGTGTTGAGCAACGTCGGCTTCGATCCGGTCTATGGCGCACGTCCGTTGAAGCGCGCGATTCAGGCGCAGCTGGAGAACCCGCTGGCGCAGAAGATTCTGTCCGGCGAGTTTGTCAGCGGCGACACCATCAAGGTGGAAGCTGGTGGTGGCGGGCATTTGCAGTTTGGTAAGGGCTGAGAGCCAGAGCTGCAAAAGCTTTAAGAGCTGCCCTCACCCCAACCCCCGCTCCGCGCCCCGGCCCTTGCGCTGGCGCAAGGGCGTTCGACGGGCAGCGAACCAGTGGTTCGCAAGCTGCCCCTCTCACCCCGCGCGCGGGAGAGGGGCTCGGAATGCGGCGGCTCGTAGTGCATTAGCCCCTCTCCCGTTTACGGGAGAGGGGGTGGGGTGAGGGGAAGCTTCTAGCTAGAAAAAAGCATCACCTCATTCCATTCCCTCACAAGTAACCACTGCAACCGTCCTCAGCAGCACGCATGCATTGGGCTATGGTCAGCGATTCTCTTTCGCGTGAGCACCGCAATGACCGATCCACAGTGGAAGCCTGAAACCATCGCCGTGCACGGCGGCTATTCACCCGATCCCACCACGCGCGCAGTCGCGGTGCCGATCTATCAGACAGTCGCCTACGCCTTCGATGACACCCAGCACGGCGCCGACCTGTTCGACCTGAAAGTGCAGGGCAATATCTACACGCGCATCATGAACCCGACCACCGATGTGCTGGAAAAGCGCATTGCGGCATTGGAAGGCGGCATCGGTGCATTGGCACTGGCCTCAGGGCAGGCGGCCATCACCTACGCCATCCAGACCATCGCCGAAGCCGGTGACAACATCCTGGCATCCAGTGCGTTGTATGGCGGCACCTACAATCTATTCGCGCACACGCTGCCGCAATTCGGTATCCAGACCCGCTTTGCCGACTACCGCGATCCGCAGGCCTTCGCCGCGTTGATCGATGAACGCACCAAAGCCGTGTTCGTGGAATCCATCGGTAACCCGCGCGGCAACGTCACCGACATCGAAGCCATCGCCAAGATCGCCCACGCGCATGGCGTGCCGGTGATCGTCGACAACACCGTCGCCACGCCGTACCTGCAGCGCTCGTTTGATTTCGGCGCCGACATCGTCGTGCATTCGTTGACCAAGTATCTGGGCGGCCACGGCACCAGCCTGGGCGGCGCCATTGTCGATTCCGGGCGCTTCCCGTGGGCCGAGCACAAGGAGCGCTTCCCGCGTCTCAATACGCCGGACGTCAGTTACCACGGCGTTGTTTACACCGAAGCCTTGGGCCCGGCGGCGTTCATCGGCCGCGCACGCGTGGTGCCATTGCGGAACATGGGCGCGGCGATTTCGCCGTTCAACGCGTTCCAGATTCTGCAGGGCATCGAGACGCTGGCGCTGCGCATGGACCGCATCAACAGCAACACGCTGGCTGTTGCCAGGTATCTGCAGAAGCACGCCAAAGTGGCCTGGGTGAACTACGCCGCGCTGCCGGATCATCCGGAGCATGGGCTGGTGCAGAAGTACCTGCGCGGCCACGGCTCGGGCGTGCTGACGTTTGGTCTGCCGGGCGGTCGCGAGGCGGGTGCGCGCTTCCTGGATGCACTGCAGTTGTTCACGCGCTTGGTGAACCTGGGCGATGCCAAATCACTGGCGACGCATCCGGCGTCGACCACGCATCGTCAGTTGGATGCGGCGGAACTGGAGAAGGCCGGCGTGACGCTGGATACGGTGCGGCTGTCGGTCGGCATTGAGCATATCGACGACTTGCTGGCGGATTTGGAGCAGGCGCTGGGGAAGGCTTGAAGCTGGTTTGGTTTTGCTAGCCAGGAGCTTCCCCTCACCCCAACCCCCGCTCCGCGCCCCGGCTCTTGCGCTGGCGCAAGGGCGTTCGATGGGCAGCGAACCAGTGGTTCGCAAGCTGCCCCTCTCACCCCGCGTGCGGGAGAGGGGCTAGTGCACTGGCAGCTGACGCATTCCGAGCCCCTCTCCCGCAGGCGGGAGAGGGGTTGGGGTGAGGGGAGGCTTCCAGCAAGCACCCCCCCCAAAAAAAAACCTCACCAAGCAACCGTAAACCGCTCGCCCACATGCTTCGGCGTTTCCAGCTCATCAACCACCGCCAGCGCCAGATCAGCCACGCTGATGGTGCCCGGGCCGTCGCCGGTGTTCAGTGGGGTATCACCGCCGACGCGGTACTTGCCGGTGCGCTCGCTGGGGCCGCCCGGGTGGAAGGCGACCGGGGGGCTGAGCTGGGTCCAGTCCAGTGCGGTCTCCTGCTTCAGTTCGGTCAGACCATCACGCGCGGCGCTGGCGCCGGGATAGATCGCTGCCGGGAAGTCGGGGGAATCCACCAGTTGGGTGCCGTCGGGCGCGTACAGGCTGCCGGCGCCGCCGATCACGATGTAGCGCTTCACGCCTGCGGCTTTGGTGCCGGCAACAATCGCGCGGGTGCCGCTCATGAAGTCCTGGTAGATGTTCGGGTTGGCCCAGCCGGGGTTGAAGGCGCTGATCACTGCGTCATGGCCGGCGACGGCGGCCTGCACCTGGGCGGCGTCCTGTACGTCCGCCTTGACCACCTGCAGCTGCGGGCGAGCGGCGAGTTTGGCCGGGTCACGGGCCAGCGCGGTGACTTGGTGGCCACGGGCCAGCAGTTCTTCCAGCAGGGCGTTGCCAACGAAACCGGTGGGGCCAATCAGTGCGACTTTCATGGAGAGTTCCTTTGGGGGTTTGAGGACTGACGACAGTGTCCGCCTGTGGCAGTGAAGAGGGCAGTCACTCAAATCCACAATCACCTTGAAGCCTTGCTTCACAATGGCCGCCAAGGAGGTGGCCGATGGACAGCTTCAAACGCATGGCCCTGTTTGCCCAGGTGGTGCAGCACGGGTCGTTGAGTGCGGCGGCGCGCGCGCTGGGCATGAGTACCTCGGCGGTCAGCCAGCAGCTGCGAGCGCTGGAGCGTGATGCCGGCGTGCCGCTGCTGCATCGCTCGACGCGACGGCTGGCCCTGACCGATGTTGGCAGCCGTTATTACGCAGCGTGCGCGCGTCTATTGGATGCGGCCGGCGAAGCGCAGGCGGAGTTGTCGGCCGCGCGCGAAGCACCGAGCGGCGAGCTGCGCTTGTCGGCGCCGTTGGGCATGGCCGATCACCTTGGCCCGGCGCTGGGGCCGTGGCTGCGCGAGCATCCGCAATTACGCGCGCACCTGTATTTCGAGGACGGCTGGACTGACCTGCTGCAGGCGCGTATCGATCTGGCGCTGCGCTTCGGGCAACTGCCCGACAGTGATTGGATGGCGCAGCGCATCGGCACCCTGCAGCGTTGGCCCTGCGCCGCGCCGTCGTGGCTGCAGGTGCATGGCACGCCGGATGATCCCCTGCAGGTGCCGGCCGGCGAATGGCTGGGTTTGCCGCAGACGCCGGGTTTGGCGTGGCGGCATTCCGGCTCGGGCGAGGAGCGTCTGGTTCCCGCGCATCCGCGCATCGTCAGCCAGAACCAGCCCGCCGTGCGGCAGTTGTGCACGTCCGGCCTGGGCGTGGCGGTGCTGACCTGCCTGGACGTGGCGCCGTTGTTGGACAGCGGCGCGCTGCAGCGGTTGTTGCCGGATTGGGAAGTGCCGCCGCTGCCGGTCTGGGCGGTGACGCCGCACCGGCAAACGCAGCCGGCCAAGGTGAAACAGGCCATCAGTCTGTTGCAGGCATACCTCGCCCGTGTGCCCGGCGGCAGTGGTGCAGAAGCGCAAGATCGGAAACGCGGCGGTTGAGCCATCGCGGTTGAATGTGCCCACCGACACACGGAGAACACGGATGAAAGCCCACGCCTCGCACCTGCCGAAACTCGACCGCGTCATCGCCTGCCTGCAACAGGCCGTTGCCAGCGGCGGGCCTTTGCCTGACCTCGACGCACTGGCCGCCGTGGCGCATTACTCGCCGTTCCACTTCCACCGCGTGTACCGCGCCATGACCGGCGAAACCGTCGGCCGCACCGTGCAGCGGCTGCGTCTGCTCAAGGCGCTGCAGCGCTTGAGTGACAGCGATGCCAGCGTCACCGAAATCGCCTTGCTGGCCGGCTACGACACGCCGCAAGCCTTGGCCCGGGTGCTGCGCGAGACGCTGGATGCCAGCCCGACCGAGTTGCGCTCTGATCCGGCGCTGCTGGCTCGGCACCTGCAGCGGCTGTCGCGCCCGGCGTCGCCCTCGGCAGCGCAGATGGCGCCACTGAGCGTGGAAGTGGTGACGCTGGAACCGTTTGAAGTGGTCGCGCTGCGTGCGCAAGGTGCGTTTGACGATCTGGATGGCAGCTTCGGCGAACTGTTTGGCTGGGCGGCCGAGCAGGGCCTGGTCGAGAGCCTGCAGGAGTTGATCGGTTTCCCACTGGGCGACCACCGCGAGCTGCCGGCCGAGGAGTTGCTGTTCGATTGTGCAGTGACGCTGGATGCCGAGCTGCCGCCACTCCCCGCGCCGTTGCGCCGGATGCAGGTGGCGGGTGGCACGGTGGCGCGGCTGCGGCATGTCGGCAGCTACGGTTTGTTGGAGGACGCGACCGACTGGCTGCTGTCGCAATGGCTGCCGGCAAGCGGCTACGCCTTGCGCGACACACCGCTGCATTACCACTTCCTTGACGACCCCGAACACACTCCCGAAGCCATCCTGCGTGCCGACGTGTACCTGCCGCTGGCAGCAAGCTGACATGCAGGAGCGGCGTTCGCCGCGAAGCCGGGAATACGACCGTCAGGCGATGGCTGCAATTGCAGCTGTTTCCTGCAGCGGATGGTCGCTCAGCTTCGCGGCGCAAGCCGCTCCTACGCAGCGGTAGGGGCGTCGGGGGTTGCCGGCGGCGGCGTGGCGCCGGGGCGCAGGCTGCGGTAGGGCGGGGTGGCCATGATCATTTCTGCCAGCGAGTACGCCAGCTCGCGCTCGGCCATCACCGTGCCGTCGGCGCCGTGTGCCAGCAGATGCTTCACTTCGGCATCGCTGTGCGCGCGGGCCAGCAGGGTGAGATTGGGGTTGATGGCGCGCAGCTTGGCCAACGCCTCGCCCGATTCCAGCGGCTGCGGAATGGCCAGCACCGCGATCTTGGCGCGCTCGGGATGGGCTTCGGCCAGCACTTTGTCGGCGGCAGCGCTGCCACGGATGCCGGGAATGCCCGCTGCATGCGCGCGCACCACGTGCTCGCGGTTGTCGTCAATCACCAGCACCGGCACGCCGCGGTCACGCAGCACCTGTGCCAGCTCACTGCCGACGCGGCCATAGCCGACCACGATGGCGTGGTCCTGCAGGTCCAGCGACGGGCCTGGCGGGATATCCGGCGTTTCCGGCACCGGCGTGGTTTCCTTGTGCCGCGCCTGCCAGCGGTCGAGCAGGCCGAACACCAGCGGGTTGAGCATGATCGACACCAGCGCACCGGCCAGCACCAGCGATTGGCCTTCCTGCGGCAGGATCTTCAGCGCCACACCGAGCCCGGCGATGATGAAAGCGAATTCGCCGATCTGCGCCAGCGAGGCGGAGATGGTCAGTGCGGTGCCCTTGCTGTGGCCAAACGCACGCACGATGAAAAATGCCGCGGCCGATTTGCCGAACATGATGATCAGCACCGTTGCCAGCACCTGCCACGGATGCTCGATGATGATGGCCGGGTTGAACAACATGCCAACCGAGACGAAGAACAGCACCGCGAATGCATCACGCAATGGCAGCGAATCGTGCGCCGCCTTGTGGCTGAGTTCGGATTCGTTGAGCATCATGCCGGCGAAGAATGCGCCCAGCGCGAACGACACACCGAACAACGCCGCCGCACCGAACGCCACGCCCAGTGCGATGGCCAGCACGCACAGCGTGAACAATTCGCGCGAACCGGTGCCGGCCACTTTTTCCAGCACCCACGGAATCACCCGGCGGCCGACCACCAGCATCACCGCCACGAACAAGCCCAACTGCACGAAGGTCCAACCGATGGACGCGAGCAGGCCGGTCACGGACGGGCTCTTGCCGCTGGCATCGGGGCCGAACACCTCCGCAATCACCGGCATCATCACCAAGGCCAGCACACAGGCCAGGTCTTCGACGATCAACCAACCCACCGCGATCTTGCCGCGCGTGGTTTCCAACAAGCGGCGTTCTTCCATCGCCCGCAGCAGCACCACGGTGGACGCGGTCGCCAGCGAGAAGCCGAAGATCACGCCATGCAGCGTCGGCCAGCCCATCAACGCGGCCACGCCCCAACCCAGCAAGGTGGCGACCAGAATCTGGCCGATGGCGCCGGGGATGGCGATCGCCTTGACCTCCATCAGGTCTTTCAGCGAGAAGTGCAGGCCCACGCCGAACATCAGCAGCATCACGCCGATTTCGGCCAACTGGTTGGCCAGCGCCTGGTCGGCGACGAAGCCGGGCGTGAACGGGCCGACGACGACACCGGCGATCAGGTAGCCCACCAGCGGAGACAGCCGCAGTTTGTTGGCCAGGGCGCCGAACACAAAGGCAAGGCCCAGGCCAATGGCGAGCATGTTGATCAGGGCGGTGTCATGGTGCATCGAGGCTCGCTTGGTGATTCGGGGGCAGAGCCCGATTCTAAAGGTGCACCGGTGTACACATCGGGAAGATTTTGAAAAATCTGATCTTTTTTGGCAAACGGTGTGTATTGGTGGGGTGAGTGGTTGCGCTTGACGGGCTTGGTACTTGATCAAAGGCTTGCCCTCACCCCAACCCCCGCTCCGCGCCCCGGCCCTTGCGCTGGCGCAAGGGCGTTCGATGGGCAGCGAACCAGTGGTTCGCAAGCTGCCCCTCTCACCCCGCCCGCGGGAGAGGGGCTCGGAATGCGTCGGCTCGTGGTGCACTAGCCCCTCTCCCGCAAGCGGGAGAGGGGTTGGGGTGAGGGCCGCTCTAAGGGCAGCCCCAAAAACAACAGCCAAAAAAATGCCCCGGTCTCCCAGGGCATCTTCTTTCCACGACGTTGCTGCGGTCTTACCAGGTGTAGCTGATGCGGCCGTAGACATAGGCGCCGTTGAAACCGAACGGCGAATAGTTGCTGTACGGCAGCATGCCCCAGGTGGAGTTCTGCAGATCGGTGGTGCGGTCCGGGTACTCGTCCAACAGGTTGTCCGCACCCAGGGTCAGCTTCCACTGCTCGCTGGGCTTGAAGCTGGCCGAGGCATCCAGCACCCACTTGGCGTCATACGTCTGGTCGCGGGTGGCGGTGGCCGAGTTGCGCACGGTGAAGCTGCCGTAGCGGGTGGCAGCCAGGCCCAGCTCCCAGCGATCCGAGCGCCAGGTGCCGCTGAGGATGGCCTTGTCACGCGGGAAGCTGTCCTCGATGCGGCCGATCTCGTCGCGGCCGATCAGCGACTGGGTGATGCCCAGGCTGCCGAACACTGCCGGCGAGGCGATGAACTTCTTCACCTCGGTCTCGTTGTAGCTGTACGCCGCCGTCAGTTCCAGCGAGCTGGCGGTGAACGGGACGGTGTAGCTGGAGACGGCATCGACGCCGCGGGTGCGGGTGTCCAGACCATTGGTGAAGTAGGAGAACGCGGTGACCTGAGGCAGGCCCAGATCGGCCAGCAGTGCGTTGGCTGCGGCGTTGGTGGTGATGTTGGTGGACAGCGCGATGCGGTCGTCGATGTCGATCTGATACGCATCGACGGTCAGGTACAGGCGATCAACCGGCTGCAACACCAGGCCCACGCTGTAAGAGGTGGAGCTCTCAGCCTTGAGCGGGGTGGCACCCAGCGCCTGCGCCGCAGCGCTGGTGGTGGGGAACGTGCCGCGGTCAACGAACACACCGTTGATGATGGTGCTGGTCACGGCCTGATAGCCCTGCTGTGCCAGCGACGGTGCGCGGAAGCCGCTGGACGCGGTGGCACGCAGTGCAACCTTGTCGGTGAAGGCATAACGCGCCGACAGCTTGCCGGAGAACTTGTCGCCGAAGTCGGAGTAGTCCTCGTAGCGGCCGGTCAGGCCGGCGGAGAACTTGTCGGTCAGGTCGGCTTCCAGGCCGGCATAGACGGCGTAGTTGTCGCGGTCGGTGTTCACCGCGTTGATCGGGGTGAAGCCGCCAAAGCCCTGTGCGCCGCTGCCGGTGTAGGAGTTCAGTTCACCGGCGTTCTGCTCCCATTTCTCGCGGCGGTACTCACCACCGAAGGAGAGCGTGACCGGGTAGGCCAGGCCCCAATCCAGTGCCTTGGTGAAGTCGGCGTTGAAGATGTCCTGCTGGTACTTCAGCGTGCCGTCGTAGAACGAGGACGGGCTGTTCTCGCCGAGGCTGTAGTTGATGCTGTTGCGGGTGTGGAAATCCAGCGTGTTTTCGCCGTGGTTGGCGCTCACATCCCAGGTCCAGCCGCTTTCGGTGCTGCCCTTGACGCCGGCAACGACGGAACGGTCCTTGGAGTACTGGTTGATCTGCGGCACGAAGCCGTCCGGATAGACCTGTGCCAGCAATGCGGTCTGGCCGCTGTGGTTGGGCGAACGGTAGAACGCGAACGAGGTGATGTCGCGGTTGCTCAGCAGCGCGTTGGCGTAACCGGTGATGTTGTCGGTGAAGTTGAAGCTGAGGTTGGCCGAGGCTGCGGTGGCATCCACGCGCGGGTCGCCGACCACAAAGGTCTTCTCGCCGATCGACGGGAAGTTGCCGGTGTTCGGCGTGCTGCCCAGGTACGGGCCGGCACGGTTGCTTTCATCCTGCTGGCTGATCTGGCCGGCCACATGCAGGCTGCCACGGCCATCGGCAAAGCTGACGCCGGTGTCGCCTGAGAGCTGGTACTTGTTGCCGTCGCCGGCCGAGTACTGGCCGTAGTCCACGGCCAGGCTGCCGCCGCTGCCACTGCCCTTGAGCACGATGTTGATCACGCCGGCGATGGCGTCGGAGCCGTACTGGGCCGAGGCACCGTCACGCAGCACTTCCACGCGCTCGATGGCGGCAATCGGAATGGCGTTGATATCCACCGCCGAAGAACCACGGCCGATGCTGCCGTTGACGTTGATCATGGCCGAGGTGTGGCGGCGCTTGCCGTTGACCAGCACCAGCACCTGGTCCGGGGACAGACCGCGCAGCTGCGCCGGGCGGATGCCGCTGGTGCCGTCGGTCAGCGCCGGGCGCGGGAAGTTCAGCGAGGGCAGGGCGCGCGACAGCGCGGTGGCCAGCTCCGAAGTACCGGTGGACTGCAGCGCCTCGGGGGTGATGATGTCGATGGGGGACTGCGACTCAGCCACGGTGCGGTCGGCCACGCGGGTGCCGGTGACGATCACCGTGTCCAGCGTGCTGGTGGTGGATTGGGCGAAGGCGGGGGAGGCGAGCGCGATGGCAATTGCGACAGCGAGCGAACTGGACGTGCGGTTCATCAGATTGCAGCTCCGGTATGAAAAGGCGCACTGGCGGGCGGTGAAGTCGTCGCCTTTGCTGTGGTGCGCCATTACGAATTAATGGAATTTTTACGTTGTGTCAAACCGGATTGCATCGCTAAATCGTTGCTTTTGAAAGCAATTTTCGACCAAGGCACCGCGTTATGACGAAGAAAGTAAGGCCTGGGCGCGAAATTCATTAGGGATTTGCGCGTGCAGGAAGTGAGTCAAGTATTCGTTAACGCTAGAATCGCGTCGCAGGAATGCTGCTCACATGCACATTCCGTTTCGTTATAACGGACCTATTCATGATTGCCCTTCGTAATTTCGCCCTTCGCCGGGGCGAGCGCCTGCTGTTGTCCAATGTCGACCTCACCCTGCATGCCGGTTACCGGGTGGGCGTGGTGGGCCGTAACGGTGCAGGCAAATCCAGTCTGTTCGCCGCCGTGCGCGGCGAACTGGAAGCCGACAAGGGTGACGTGTCGCTGCCGGGCAAGATCCGCATTGCCGACGTCGCCCAGGAAACCCCGGCGCTGCCGGACCGCGCCATCGACTATGTGCTCGGCGGTGACGACGAAGTCGCAGCAGTCCTGAATGAAGAAGCCGCCGCCGCTGCGCGCGAAGACTGGGAGGCCGTGGCCAACGCGCACCAGAAGATGGCCGAGCTCAATGCGTATGACGCCGAGGCCCGTGCTGGCAAGCTGCTGCACGGCCTGGGCTTCCCGGCCGACACCCATGAGCGCCCGGTTGCGGCGTTCTCCGGCGGCTGGCGTGCGCGTTTGAATCTGGCGCGCGCGCTGATGATGCCCAGCGACCTGCTGCTGCTCGACGAACCGACCAACCACTTGGATCTGGACGCCGTGTATTGGCTGGAGCAGTGGCTGCTGAAGTATCCGGGCACCTTGCTGCTGATCTCGCATGACCGCGAGTTCCTGGACAACGTCGCCACCCACACGCTGCACCTGCACAGCGGCACCGCCAAGTTGTATGTGGGCGGTTACACCGACTTCGAGCGCCAGCGTGCCGAGCACCTGCGCCAGCAGCAGATCACGCACGAAAAGGAACAGGCCGAGCGCGCGCACCTGCAGAGCTTCATCGACCGCTTCAAGGCGCAGGCCAGCAAGGCGACCCAGGCGCAGAGCCGCATGAAGCGCCTGGCCAAGATGGCCGGCACCGAAGCGGTGCGTGCCGAGCGCGAGTTCCGCATCGAGTTCTCGCCGCCGGCCAAGCTGCCGTTCTCGCTGATCCGCCTCAACGACGTGACGGCCGGTTACGGCCCGGACGCGGTGATCCTGGACAAGGTCGGCTTCGGTCTGGAAGCCGGTCAACGTGTCGGCCTGCTCGGTCCGAACGGTGCCGGTAAGACCACGCTGGTGAAATCGCTGGTCGGTGACCTGCCGTTGCTGGCTGGTGACCGCATGGCCCACCCCGACCTGCAGATTGGTTACTTCGCCCAGCACACGGTGGAGTCGCTGCACGCTGGCATGACGCCGATGGATCACTTCCGCGAGATCGCACCGGACGGCGTGAATCAGTCGTTCCGCGATTTCCTCGGCAAGTGGAATTTCCCGGGTGATCGCGCGTTCGAGACCGTGGATGGTTTCTCCGGCGGTGAGCGCGCGCGCCTGGCGTTGGCGTTGAT
The DNA here is from genome assembly GCF_050737575.1 of Stenotrophomonas sp. Taxonomy (GTDB): domain Bacteria; phylum Pseudomonadota; class Gammaproteobacteria; order Xanthomonadales; family Xanthomonadaceae; genus Stenotrophomonas. The sequence goes on along the minus strand of NZ_JBOHXW010000008.1, from coordinate 184,005 downwards.
CGCCTGGCAGCAGCCGAACGTGCTGCTGCTCGACGAACCGACCAACCATCTTGATCTGGAAATGCGCGAGGCCTTGGCCGAAGCGTTGTCGCTGTTTGAAGGCGCGATCGTCATGGTGTCGCATGATCGCCATTTGATTGGCTTGGTCTGCGATACGTTCTGGCGTGTGGCCGATGGTGTGGTTGAACCGTTTGCCGGTGACCTGGACGAATACGCGGCATGGCTGCGTACCCGTGCCAGTGCACAGGGTTCACGCAACAAGGCCGACCGCACCGAGAAAGTCGAACTGCCCACGCCGGTGCAGGTCGTTGCACCGGTGAAGCCGGCCAGCGGCAAAAAGCCGGTCAATCCGCACAAGCTGGAAGCGGCGGAGAAGAAGGTGGAGCAGTTGGGTGCCGCGTTGGCTGATATCGACAGTCAGCTGGCCGACCCGGGCAACTACGCCGACAGCGTCAAGATGGCCAAGCTCGGCAGCGAGCGCGAAGTGCTTGCCCAGCAGCTGGAACAGGCCGAAGCGACCTGGATGGAAATGCTGGAAGACTGAGCCTTGCAGGCGCGGCGCTGGGTGGCCTTGGGCCATAAGCCGCTGAACCGGCAATGCTTGGAATGCCACTGTAGAGCCGAGCCATGCTCGGCTGATGCCTTGCCGATGACACCTCTGCCGAGCATGGCTCGGTACTACCGCCTTAGCCCCTCTCCCGCTTGCGGGAGAGGGGTTGGGGTGAGGGCAGCGTTTTGCTGGTGACGCTCTCGCCGAGCAAGGCGCGGCACTACGACTCCAGTTCTCCCTGCGCCAACAACCACAGTCGGAACCGACGCAGTGGCTCGCGCTCTGCGCGCGAACGCAACCGCGTCAGCCAGTACCGGCCCAGATTCACCGTTTGCGTAAATGGCTGCAGCAAGCGGCCTTCTGCCAGTTCCTGCTCGAACATGCGCAGCGGCAACAACGCCACGCCCGCGCCGGCAGTCGCTGCACTGGCCAGGGTCAGTGACGAATCGAACACCGCACCACGCGCTTCCACACCACTGACGCCGGCCAGCTGCAACCAGCGCGGCCACTCGTCATTGCGATAGGAACGCAGCAACGGCAGCGCGCCGAGATCGCGCGGTTGCCGCAGCTTGCGTGCCAACGCCGGCGCACACAGTGGCGCGAACGGTGCATCGACGATGGCCGTGCATTCCTGTCCCTGCCAATCGCCGTCGCCGAAACGAATGGCGAAATCCAAGCCTTCGCCGGCCAGATCAATGCGGTTGTTGTGGGTCTGCAGGCGCAGGTCGATATCCGGATGCGCGGCTTCAAATGCCGGCAGGCGCGACAGCAGCCAGCCGGTCGCAAACGTACCGACCACGCCAACCGTGAGTACGTCGCGGAAGCTGCCGCCGGTGAAGCGATCCAGCGCAATGGCCACACGGTCGAAGGCATCGGTAAGCACCGGGTACAGCGCCGCGCCCTCATCGGTGAGGGCAACGCCGCGCGGCAGGCGGTGGAACAGCGTGACTTGCAGGCGGTCTTCCAGCGAGCGGATCTGGTGGCTCAATGCGGCCTGGCTGACGCACAGTTCCAGCGCCGCGCGGGTGAAGTTCAGGTGCCGGGCAGCGGCCTCGAAGGCGCGCAGGGCGTTGAGCGGGAGTTGCGGGCGGATCATGCCGAGCCATTACGAAGAGTGATGGGCGCGGCCATTATTCCGCCTTTCACGGCCGGAATCAGGCCTGAGCGGCAAATTTAACTAATGGCTCCTGCAGCTATTTCGCGCTGGTGAGCCTGTGCCGGGCCTGCTGATAATCCATCCCAATCAACACCAAGGAGCGTCTGCATGTTCGCCCGTCGCCAGTTTCTGAAGTTCGGTGGTACTGCTTTGCTCAGCGCGGTAGCGGTGCCCGCGCTGGCACGGGCAGCCAGTGCGACCACCGTCGCACCAACCGCGCGCGATTTCGCCGCGCTGGAGGCCGAAAGCGGTGGCCGCCTCGGTGTGTGCCTGTGGCACCCGGCCAGCGGCGCGCGTTACGGCCATCGCATGGATGAGCGCTTCCCGATGTGCAGCACCTTCAAGTTCCTGCTCTCGGCGGCGGTGCTGCACCGGGCCGATCACGGCCAGCTGTCGCTGGATCAGCGCGTATCGGTGCGTGCGTCGGACATCATCAACCACTCGCCGGGCACCGAACGGCATGTTGGCAAGGACATGACCGTGCGCGATCTGTGCCGCACCACCATGGTCACCAGCGACAACGCCGCCGCCAACCTGCTGCTGCCGCTGGTGGGCGAACCGGCCGGGCTCACTGCCTTCCTGCGCGCGCAGGGCGATGCCGTCACCGTCACCGCGCGCTATGAGCCGGACGCCAATCGCTTCGCCACGGACGATCCGCGCGACACCACCAGCCCGGCCGCGATGGCCGGCAATCTGCAGCGTTTCGTGCTGGGCGATGTGCTCAGCGTGGCATCGCGCCAGCAACTGGCCGATTGGCTTATCGACAACGAAACCGGCGATGCGCGTTTGCGTGCGGGCTTGCCGCAGGGCTGGCGGGTGGGCGACAAAACCGGCAGCAATGGCAAGGACACTACCAACGACGTCGCTGTGTTGTGGCCCGAAGCAGGTGGCATGCCGTGGCTGTTGAGCAGTTTTCTGCAGGGTTCGACGCTGGACGACGACGGTCGCAACGGCATCCTGCGCCGCGTCGGCGAGCTTGCGGGTGTGCGGCTGCGCTGATGCAAGCAGCCGCGTGCGCGGCATTGATCCTGCTGCTGTCGCTGAGCGGCGCGCGTGGAATGCTGCAGAGCGCAGCCACCGATGCGGAGTAGCGCGTCGGAATCGTAAGAGACGCCGATGCCGCGCGCACTCCCGACGATCCAATGCGGCAATCGCGCGGAACAAGGCAAAAGCACCGCTATCATCATCCCCGGGAAGCGCGGCACGACAACGCCGCGCGTACAGGGGAAGTGGGTGGATCGCGATAGTTGGCAACAGGTACGGCAACTGTTTGACGCGGTATGCGAGCTTGAACCGTCGCAATGGCAGCGCGAGCTGTCGCGGCGGAGCATCGATCCGGTAGTCATCGCCGAGACGTTGGAACTGCTGCAGGCGCAGACGCGCGATCTGGGCAATGCGCGCGCGCCGTTGGAACAGTTGCTGACCGCGTCCATGGCGTCGGAGTTGGCCGAAGGTGATCACATCGGCCCGTGGCGTTTGTGCGGCCGTCTGGCCAGCGGCGGCATGGGTATCGTGTTCCGCGCCGAACGCGCCGACGGCCTGTATGCGCAGGAAGTAGCGATCAAGTTCCTGTTGGGCGAACCCGGCCCGCGCGTGGCCGATCGGCTGGCGTCGGAGCGGCGCATCCTGGCTGGCCTGCAGCACCCCAACATCGCGCGCTTGTACGACGGCGGCACCACGCCGGCCGGGCATCCGTATCTGGTGATGGAATACGTCCACGGTGAGCCGTTGGATGTGTACTGCGCGCGGCACAAACTGGATCTGCGTCAGCGCCTCGCTGTGTTCCTGAAAATCTGCAACGCGGTGCAGGCGGCGCACGCGCGGCTGGTGCTGCATTGCGACCTCAAGCCGTCCAATATTCTGGTGCGCGCCGATGGCGAGCCGGTGCTGCTGGACTTCGGCGTGTCGCGCTTGCTCGATGCCGGCGCGGGTGAGGCGCGTGCGCAGTTTTTCACGCCGGCCTATGCATCACCGGAGTTGCAGGCAGGGCAGGCGGTCGGTGTTGCCAGCGACGTTTTCAGCCTGGGCGCGGTATTGGCCGAACTACTGGCCGGCAAAGGCGGCAGGCGCGATGGCCGCGATGCGGGCACTGCGGTATCGCCGCCAAGTGCGTCGGCCGGCGCGGACTGCACCTGGACGCGCGCGCTGCGCGGCGATCTGGATGCCATTGTGGTGCGTGCCGGCGCCTTGCCGCCGGAGCAGCGCTATCCATCGCTGGAAGCCATGGCGGCGGATATAGCGCGTTGGCAGCAGCATCGCCCAGTGCAGGCGCGCGGTGGTGGACGTGGTTATCGCGGCGGTCGTTGGCTGCGCCGGAATTGGCGCGGCATGAGCATGTTGTTGGCGATGCTGCTGCTGGCCGCATGGTTTGTCTGGCGCTTGGCCGAAGCGCGGGCCGTAGCCCAGCGCGAGGCCAAAGTGGCTGAGCAGGTGAGCACCTTCCTGGTGTCGATGTTTGAAGCGGCAGATCCGCGCGCCAAGGGCATGCGAGCGGGTGAAGACATTTCCGCACGCGAAGTGCTGGATCGCGCTGCCAGCCGTGTAAATGAAGAGCTGGATGCCTCGCCGGAAGTACGCGCACGGCTGAAGGGCACGATTGGCCTGGCGTATCGCAACAGCGGCGATCTGCAGCGCGCTCAGCCGTTGATGTTGGAGGCGGCCGAAGCTTTGGCCACCGCGGGCGGCGAGCGCAACCTCGATGAAGCGGCCAAGCTGTTCAATCTGATGGCCGGCAGCTTTGCCAACAACCGCAACGGTGCCGAAGGCATTCGTATGGCGCAGCGCGCGTTGGCCTTGCTGGATGCACAACCTGCCGACAGTTTCCGCGTCGCGCAGTCGTACAACTCGCTGGGTTTGTCGTTCCTGTCCGAGCAGCGTTATGACGATGCGGAGGCGGCATTTCAGCAAGCGCTCAAGCGACACGAACTGGGCAAGCGCGATCAGTTCATCGGCGTGAGTCTGGACAACCTGGGCATGATGTATCGCCGCAAGGGTGATCTGGCGGCTTCCGCAGCGGTTTTCGACCGCTCCACGCCACTGTTCAAGCGCATGTTTGGCGAGTTCTCTTACGATTTCTGGACCAGCAATACCGAGCGCGCGCTGATGGTGATGGATCGCGGTGATCTGGACGAAGCCATCGCCACCTTTGAGAGCAATCTGGCCCGCGCGCCGAAGATTTTCGGCGAGCACAGCGTCTACTTCATCAGCGAGAACAACCGGCTGGCGTTGGCGTTGATCCGCAGGGGGCAGTACGAGCGTGCGCGGCCGTATATCGCCACGGCGTTGCGGCTGTCGGCGCAGGTGATGGGCGAGGCCAGTTACAACTATTCGTTGATGCTGGAAACCGCCGCCATGCTCGCTGCGGCCACCGGCGACAATGCCGCTGCCGAAGCCGATTATCGACGGATGCTGGACACCCGCGCCGCCGCGATTGGGCGTGACCATCCCGACACGCTCGATGCGAGCTTGCAGCTGGGTTTGTTCCTCACCCGACAAGGCAAGGCAGAGGGCGATGCGTTGGTGCAACGCGCACATCAGCAGTGGCTGGCCCGCATTCCCGCCGATAGCGCCAATGGCATCCGCATTCGTCAGGGCTGGGCTGAGTGGCTGCTTGCAAAGGGCCGGCTTGATGACGCAGCGGCGACGTTGGCGGCGTTGCAGCCGGTTGTCGCCAGCAGCCCGTATGCGGCAATTCAGCAGACTATTTTGCAAGCACGGTTGACGGAATTGCGCGGTCAGTATCGCGACGCTCTACCACTTTGGCAGCAGGTGGTGATATCGGCCGAAACACTCTATGGCAAGGATTCCGCGCGGACGAAGCAATGGGAAGCTGTGTTGGAATCGGCTCGGAAAAGGCGAATTTCTACACCGTGAGTGCGCTTGTCAGGCTGCCGGGGCACGGGCTACGTTCGCGGCCATGGACAAGAATTCCCACGGATTGAAACTACGGGTGCTGGCCATCGCCAGCACGCTTGCCATCACTGCATGTACCGCCGAAGTTGATCGCGACAACGCACCGGCCGATCAGTTCATGGCGGCCTTGGCCAGCCACTGCGGCAAGGCTTTCGCCGGCAAGGTGACGGTCAATGAACCAGCCTCCAGCGTGCCCGATCCGTTTGAAGGCAAGCCGCCGGTGTTGCATGTGCGCGACTGCGACGGACCCGCACGCGAAATCCATATGCCGCTGCATGTCGGCGAGGATCATTCGCGCGCATGGACCTTCACCCGCACCCGCGACGGGCTGCGTTTTCGACATCATCAATGGCGGGCAGACGGCACCGCAGATGCGGTCACTTTTTTTGGCGGCACGACGGTGACACCGGGCACGGCGGTTCGACAGATATTTCCGGTGGATGCGGAGTCGATCAAGATGTTCAAGAACATCGGCTTGCCGGCATCGCTGGAAAACAATTGGACCGTGGAGCTGCATCCGCAGCAGGGCTTTACCTATGAACTGTCGCGGCCGGATGGGCGCGTGTTCCGACTGGAGTTTGATTTCTCCCAGCCCGTCGCCGTGCCGCCGGCATCGTGGGGCGACATCGGCAAAGGCGCCTGAGCCGCGCATTGCTTGATCAGTACGCCAGCAACCGAACGCGCTGGCGGTTGCATGCACCGAGCCGACTTGCCTGCTGGCAAGCCAGCGGCTACGGTCGGGCCATGAACCTCAAACCTTTTTCCGTAGTGTTGTGCGCGCTGGCGACTGCCGGCGCGTTTGTTTCCACGCCTGCCAATGCGGCGGGCACTGCCGATCCGGCGGCGGCCGACCAGTTCATGGCGACGTTGGCCAGTCACTGCGGCCAGGCCTTTGCCGGCCGCATCATCAACAACCTGCCGGCCTCGACGACGCCGGATGCCTTTGAAGGCAAGGCGCTGGTAATGCATGTGCGTGGCTGCGACACGCCTGAGCGCGAACTGCGTGTGCCATTCCATGTGGGTGACGATCACTCGCGTACCTGGGTGCTGACCCGCACCGCGAGCGGCCTGCGCCTGAAGCACGATCATCGCCACGAAGACGGCACCCCCGATGCGGTGACGATGTATGGCGGCGACACCGCCGATTCCGGTACTGCAGCGCGCCAGGTGTTCCCGGTGGACGCCGAATCGGTGGCGATGTTCACGCGCGACGGCATGAACGCCTCGCTCAACAACGCCTGGGCGATGGAAGTGGAGCAGGGCAAGCGCTTTGTCTATGAACTGTCGCGCCCGGGTGGCCGTTTGTTCCAGGTCGAGTTCGACCTGAGCACGCCGGTTGCCTTGCCGCCAGCACCGTGGGGCTCGCAGTAACCGACAAGAAGGGCGCCGATCAGGCGCCCTTTTGATTCCTGCCGTCGCTGTGTTCAGCGCGTACCGAAGCGCGCGCGGCAACCGCCGTTCACCCAGATGCTGTTGCCGTTGTAGCCCCAGTTGCGGCCTTCCACGCATTGCGTGTTGGACAACTGCTGGATGATCACCGGCCGGCCCTGACGGCGATCCCAGCCGCAGGAGCGCACGCGGTTGCCGTCGCTGGCGCAGTCCACGACGTAGTTCGAGCTGCCGCCACCGCCCCAGCCGCTGCCATTGCGGGCTTCGGCAAATTCGCCACGGCAGCCGCCGCTGACCCAGATCGTGCCGTTGCCGCTGCGCCAGTTGCGGCCTTCGATGCAGCGGGTGTCGGAGAGCTGCCGCACCAGCACCGCGCTGCGACGCCAGCCGGTATTGCAGGTCTGCTGGCGGTTGCTGTTGCTCTCGCAGCGCACGGTGCCGTTGTTGCCGCCGCCCCAATTGCCGCCCGGGCCGCCGCCGCCCCAGTTGCCGCCGTTGCGGCCTTCGGCGAATTCACCCCGGCAGCCGCCGTTGACCCAGATCATGCCGTTGCCGCTGCCCCAGTTGCGGCCCTCGATGCAGCGGGTGTCGGAGAGCTGGCGGACCAGCACCGCGTTCCGGCGCCAGCCGGTGCGGCAGGTCTGCTGACGGTTGCTGTTGCTTTCGCAGCGGATGGTGTTGCTGTTGCCATTGCCGCCACCCCAGCCGCCGCCGCGGCCCGGACCGAACTCGCCACGGCAACCGCCGTTGACCCAGATCGTGCCGTTGGCACTGCCCCAGTTGCGGCCCTCGGTACAGCGGGTATCGGACAACTGGCGCACCAGAATGGCGTCGCGCCAACCGGTTCGGCATACCTGTTGGCGGTTGCTGTTGCTCTCGCAGCGAATCGTGCCGCCGTGGCCCAGCGGGCTGGTCTGCGCGGCGGCCGGGGCGGACATCGAGGCCAGCGGCAGCGCGGCCAGCAGGCAGGCGAGCAGGAAGCGGCGGTTCATGGCGGTGGCCCTGTTCAGGTTTGGGACGCGGAACTATAGGACCAATCCCGCTTAAAACGACGTGACTATCCGCAGGATTTGCCCCAGCCCCCGCGCGGCCGCAAAATACCGGGCTTGTCCGGCCTTTGGCTGGCGTAAAACCTTGACCGGCGCGCTTTGCGTGCTGGCATCCCCTGCGGAGTTTTCCATGCGTACCCATTTCTGCGGCCTGGTCGATGAGACCTTGACCGGCCAAACCGTGACCCTCGCCGGCTGGACCGACGTTGCCCGTAACCTCGGCGGCGTCTGCTTCATCGATCTGCGAGATCACGAGGGCATCGTCCAGGTCACCGTCGAGCCCGACAACGCCGAGGTCTTTGCCGTCGCTGCCAGCCTGGGTTACGAGGACGTGCTGCAGGTTGAAGGCGTGGTGCGCGCGCGCCATGCGGTCAACGACAAGATCCGCAGCGGCAAGGTGGAAGTGATCGCCACGCGCATCACCATCCTCAACAAGGCCGCGCCGCTGCCGTTCCACGCACACGAGAACCCGGGCGAAGAAACCCGCCTGAAGTACCGTTACCTGGACCTGCGTCGCCCGGAAATGCAGCGCATGCAGCGCACCCGCATCAAGCTGGTGCAGGCGCTGCGTCGCCATCTGGACGCGCGCAGCTTCCAGGACATCGAAACCCCGATCCTGACCAAGGCCACCCCGGAAGGCGCCCGCGACTTTCTGGTGCCGGCGCGCATGCACCCGGGCGAGTTCTACGCCCTGCCGCAGAGCCCGCAGCTGTTCAAGCAGATCCTGATGGTGGCCGGCTTCGACCGTTACTACCAGATTGCCCGCTGCTTCCGCGACGAAGCACTGCGCGCTGACCGCCAGTTGGAGTTCACCCAGCTGGACATGGAATTCGCCTTCGTGCGCGAGCGCGACGTGCAGGATTTCGTCGAGGACATGATCCGCGTCATCTTCAAGGAAGTGGTCGACGTCGATCTCGATGCCAGCTTCCCGCGCATGACCTGGGCCGAGGCGATGCGTCGCTACGGTTCGGACAAGCCGGACCTGCGCATCGCGCTGGAGCTGGTGGATGTGGCCGAACTGGTCAAGACCAGCGAATTCCCGGTGTTCACCGCCGCTGCCAATGACGCCGACGGTCGCGTGGCCGCGCTGCGCATTCCCGGTGGTGCTTCGCTGTCGCGCAAGCAGATCGACGAATACGCCGCCCACGCCGCCAAGTACGGCGCCAAGGGGCTGGCCTATATCAAGATCAGCGAGAGCGGCGAAGTCAGCTCGCCGATCGCCAAGTTCTTCGGTGAAGAAGCCTTCGCTGCACTGGTCAAGCACGTCGGTGCCGGCAACGGCGACATCGTGTTCTTCGGTGCCGGCGGCTACAACAAGGTGTCCGACTTCATGGGCGCGCTGCGTCTGAAGGCCGGCAAGGACTTCGACCTGGTCGCCGCTGGCTGGGCACCGCTGTGGGTTACCGACTTCCCGATGTTTGAGTGGGACGAGGAAGAACAGCGTTACGTGGCCCTGCATCACCCCTTCACCGCACCGGCGGTGGACGATGTGGCCGAGCTGCGTGCGCATGCCAAGACGGCGGTGTCGCGCGGTTACGACATGGTGCTCAACGGCAACGAAATTGGTGGCGGCTCCATCCGTATCCATCGCCCGGAAATGCAGAGCGCGGTGTTTGAACTGCTCGGCATTGACGCCGAAGAGGCACGCGCCAAGTTCGGCTTCCTGTTGGATGCACTGAACTACGGCGCACCGCCGCACGGCGGCATCGCCTTCGGCATCGACCGTATTGCTGCGCTGATGGCCGGCACCGAGTCGATCCGCGACGTGATCCCGTTCCCGAAGACCACCGGCGCGCAGTGCCTGATGACCGATGCGCCGTCGCCGATCGCCGACGCGCAGCTGGCCGAAGTGCACGTGCAGGTGCGCCCGCGCGCCGACAAGGCCTGAGTCTTGTCCGGCAACGCCCGCATCCGTCGCGCTACGCCCGAGGATGCGGGCGTGCTGTGCAGCCTGGCCGAACGTACCTTCGTGGAGACGTTCGGCCATCTGTATCCGCCGCAGGACCTGGCAGATTACCTGGCCAGTGCGTATCCGCAGGATGTGCAGCGACAGCAACTGGAATCCGGCGACTACGCCGCGTGGCTGCTGGATGTCGACGGCGAAGCGGTGGGTTTCGCGTTTGCCGGCCCGTGCGGACTGCCGCATGCGGACGCGCAGCCGGGTGATGGCGAACTGAAGCGGCTGTATGTGCTGCGCGCGCACCAGAACGGCGGCAACGGCGGCCGTTTGTTCGCCGAGGCATTGCATTGGCTGGAGTCGTGTGGCGATCGCACGCTGTGGATTGGCGTGTGGTCGGAAAACCTCGGCGCGCAGCGCTTCTACGCGCGGCACGGCTTTGAGCCGGCGGGTGCCTACGAATTCCCGGTAGGCCGCGTGCGCGACAAGGAATTCATCCTGCGCAGGTCCGCCCACACACGGTAATGCCGGGCCATGCTCGGCCTGCAGTCCTGGCGGTATTAGCGCAGCGCGGCCGGGGCGGTTGAGTTCCTCCCAAAAGCACCCCTCCCCAGCTCTCCCCTTCGCTAGGCGAAAGGGAGGGGGTGGATCATGCTGTCGCTCGGTTCGCTCGGTTCGCTCGGTTCGCGGCCGGGCGCTTTTGCTCCCTCCCTTGCGCCGAAGGCGGAGGGGAGGGCTGGGGAGGGGGAGCGCTTGCGAGTCTCCGATCCCAATCCCAGACGTCTCCTCCCAAAGCCGCATGGCATCCGCGCCGGCAATCAGACAGACTGCGCGCATGTCGCCATCCCCCACGCGCCATCCCCGTGTGCTGTTGCTGCACGGTATCTGGAACACCCGCTCCTGGCTGATCCCACTGGCGTGGCGGTTGCGCGCGCAGGGCTTCGGCGTCGATATCTTTGGCTATCCCAGCGTTTCCGGCGGCCCGGACGTGGCAGTGCCATTGCTGCTGGAGCGGCTGCAGGGCGCCGGGCCGATCAACTTGGTCGGGCACAGTCTGGGCGGGCTGGTCGCACTGGAAGCGCTTCGTCAGGCGCCGGAGCTGGAAGTGCCGCGCGTGGTCTGCCTCGGCTCACCGCTGTGTGGCAGCGAAACCGCACGCAGCCTGGCCGATCACGGCTGGTCGGCCGCGCTCGGGCGCAGCAGCAATCTATTGCTGCGGGGCTTGCCGGACTGGCACGGCCCGGCGCAGGTGGGGTTGATCGCCGGCTCCGTCGCCCACGGCCTGGGTGCGCTGATGGGCGCAATGCAGGGCGATTCGGACGGCACCGTGGCTCTGTCTGAAACCTGTCTGGCCGGGTTGGCGGACCATTGCATCGTGCCAGCCAGTCACAGCGGATTGGTGCTTTCCCATGACGTCGCCACCCTGACCGCTGCCTTCCTGCGGCAGGGGCGGTTCCCGAGTGAAGCGGTCCGTCGCGCGTCGTAACGGGCCGTGGCCGGGGGATCGGGTAGAATTCGCGTCCTGTTCCTGACAGATGTACGGCATTCCCATGGGTAGAGGTCCTTCCATCGAAGGTCGCAAAAACGCGTCTGACGCGAAGCGCGGCAAGATTTTCACCAAGATCATTCGTGAGATCAGCGTTGCTGCTCGCGGCGGTGGAGGCGACCCAAACAACAACCCACGGCTGCGCGTAGCCATGGACAAGGGCTTGAGCGCCAACATGTCCAAGGACGTGATCGAGCGCGCCATCAAGAAGGCCACTGGCGAGCTTGAAGGTGTCGAGTACGAAGAGATCCGCTACGAAGGCTATGCCCCCGGCGGCGTGGCGGTCATCGTTGACTGCCTCACCGACAACCGCGTGCGCACCGTGGCCGATGTGCGTCATGCCTTCAGCAAGTGCGGCGGCAACATGGGTACCGAAGGTTCGGTGGCTTTCATGTTCAAGCGACTGGGCGTGCTGAGTTATGCGCCGGGTGCCGACGAGGAAAAGATCACCGAAGCGGCCATCGAAGCCGGTGCCGACGACATCGTCGTGTACCCGGAAGACGGCGCCATTGATGTCATCACCGCGCCGGATACGTTCCAGTCGGTGAAGGAGGCAATGGACGCGGCCGGTTTGGTCAGCGATCACGCTGAAATCACCTTCCGCGCGGACAACGACATCGCCGTGGATGGCGACACCGCGCTGCAGGTCAAGAAGCTGCTGGACATGATCGAGGACCTGGACGACGTGCAGGACGTGTACTCCAACGTTGACCAGGCCAGCCTGGAAGGCTGATCCAGTCCCGGTAGATGAGACGGCGCGCTGCAATGCTGTGCGCCGTCTTTCTTCCACAGGCCCCTACATGACCCGCATCCTCGGCATTGACCCCGGTTCACAACGCACCGGCGTCGGCATCATCGACATTGATGCCAGCGGCAAGGCGCGGCACGTCCACCATTGCCCGCTGGTGTTGCTGGGCGCGGCGGATTTCCCGCAGCGTTTGAAGCTGCTGGCGCACGGGTTGCACGCGCTGATCGAGGAATACCAGCCGCAGGAAGTGGCGATCGAACGTGTATTCATGGCCAAGAACGCCGATTCGGCGTTGAAGCTGGGCCAGGCGCGCGGCGCCGCCGTGTGTGCGGTGGTGATGCGCGACCTGCCGGTCAGCGAGTACGCCGCCACCGAGATCAAGCTGGCCGTGGTCGGTCGCGGTGGCGCGGAAAAACAGCAGGTGCAGCATATGGTCGGACTGATGCTCAACCTGCAAGGCAAGTTACAGGCCGATGCCGCCGATGCGCTGGCAGTGGCCATTACCCACGCGCATGTACGCGCCACGGCCAACCGGCTGGGCGTGGACGTGCGTCAGGCATGGAGTCGGAAATGAATCTTGAAGCAGGGAACAGGGAGCAGGGAGCGGGGAATGTGCGTTCTCTGCGAACTGGACGCCTTGGCGCTGTCACGGAAACGGTGATCTTCCATTCCCCGTTCCCCATTCCCCGTTCCCCGATCGCGAGGTCCATCCCATGATCGGACGACTGCGCGGCATCCTCGCCTACAAGGCCCCGCCGTGGCTGGTGATCGACGTCAATGGCGTTGGTTATGAGCTGGAGGCGCCGATGAGCACCTTCTACGACCTGCCGGATGTCGGTCGCGAGGTCATTTTGTTCACCCATTACGCACAGAAGGAAGACAGCGTCTCGCTGTACGGCTTCCTGCGCGAAGGCGAGCGGCGCTTGTTCCGCGATGTACAGAAGGTCTCCGGCATCGGCGCGAAGATTGCGCTGGCGGTGTTGTCCGGGGCCAGCGTCGATGAATTTGCGCGTTTGATCCAGAGCGGCGACATCACCGCGCTGACCCGCATCCCCGGCATCGGCAAGAAGACCGCCGAGCGCATGGTGGTGGAACTGCGCGATCGCGCAGCCAATTTCACCGGTGGCGGCGCGCCCATCGCCGGGCAGCTGGGCAACGACCCGGTGTCCGAGGCGACAGTGGCGTTGCAGCAACTGGGCTATAAACCGGCCGAAGCAGCAAAGATGGCGCGCGATGCGGGAGCCGAGGGCGATGATGTCGCCCAGGTGATCCGCAAGGCACTGCAAGCCGCGCTGCGTTGAACCCTTCCACGGCCGCCTGACGGCAACCCGAGATCGCCATGTCCCACGCTTCCCCCGCCCCTGAATCCAGTGGGCATCACGTCAGCCATGGTCCCGCCGGGGGCATGGCGCTGGTCGTCGGTGCCATCGGCGTCGTGTTCGGCGATATCGGCACCAGCCCGCTGTACACCCTGAAGGAGGCGTTCTCGCCGCACTACGGGCTCAATAGCGATCACGACACGGTGCTGGGCGTACTGTCGCTGGCGTTCTGGGCGTTGAACATGGTGGTCACGCTGAAGTACGTGACCATCATCATGCGCGCCGACAACGACGGCGAGGGCGGCATCATGGCGCTGATGGCACTGGCCCAGCGCACCCTGCGCAACGGCTCGCGCTCGGCGTATGTGGTGGGCATTCTCGGTATTTTCGGCGCCTCGCTGTTCTTCGGCGATGGGGTGATCACCCCGGCCATTTCAGTGTTGGGCGCGGTCGAGGGCCTGGAGGTCGCGGCGCCGGGGCTGGGCCACTTCGTGGTGCCGATCACCTTGGTGGTGCTGGCGGCGGTATTCGCTGCGCAGCGCTTTGGTACCGAAAAAGTGGGCAAGGTATTCGGCCCGGTGATGACCGTTTGGTTCCTGTCGCTGGCGGCCATCGGCATTTGGAACGTGATTGCTGCGCCGGAAGTGCTCAAGGCCTTCAACCCGATGTGGGCAGCACGCTTCTTCATCGAGCATGGCTGGCACGGCGTCTTCATCCTCGGCGCGGTGGTGCTGGCGGTGACCGGTGGTGAGGCGCTGTACGCGGACATGGGTCACTTCGGTGCGCCGCCGATCCGCCACGCGTGGTATTTCTTCGTGCTGCCGTGTCTGGTGCTGAATTATCTGGGGCAGGGCGCGCTGGTGTTGCAGCGGCCGGACGCGGTGTCCAACCCGTTCTTTGAGGCGGTGCCGGGCTGGGCGCTGATCCCGATGATTCTGCTGGCGACAATGGCGGCGGTGATCGCCAGCCAGTCCGTCATCACCGGTGCGTTCTCGGTGTCGCGACAAGCCATGCAGCTGGGTTACATCCCGCGCATGCGCATCCTGCACACCTCGCACGACACCATCGGCCAGATCTATATCCCCGGCATCAATTGGGGCTTGGCAGTGATGGTGTTCGGGCTGGTGCTGGCGTTCCGCAGCTCCAGCAATCTGGCCGTGGCATACGGCATTTCGGTGTCGGGCACGATGCTGATCGACACCTTGCTGCTGGCACTGGTGGCGCGTGTGTTGTGGCCGCGTGCGCGTCATGCCATCGTCGCGCTGTGCGTGGTTTTTCTGTTCATCGACCTGGGCTTTGTTATCGCCAATGGCGCCAAGCTGCTACAGGGCGCATGGTTCCCGCTGGTGCTTGGGCTGGTGCTGTTCACGATGATGCGCACCTGGCGGCGTGGCCGCGAGCTGCTGCGTGACGAGATCCGCAAGGACGGTATCCGCCTGGATACCTTCCTGCCCGGCTTGATGCTGGCACCGCCGGTACGGGTGCCGGGGACGGCGGTGTTCCTGACCGCCGATCCGACCGTGGTTCCGCATGCGTTGATGCACAACCTCAAGCACAACAAGGTGCTGCACGAGCGCAATGTGTTCCTGCATGTGGAAACCCTGCCGATGCCATACGCGGCCGATGGCCAGCGCCTGCGGATTGATTCGGTGGGCGATGAGTTCTACCGCGTCTACGTGCGCTACGGCTTCATGGAAACCCCGGATATCCCGCTGGCGCTGATGCGTTCCTGCGACCACGGTGGCATCTATTTCGACCCGATGGACACCACCTTCTTTGCCAGCCGCGAGACCATCGTGGCCAGCGCCAACCGTGGCATGCCGATCTGGCGCGACAAGCTATTCGCTTTCATGCACCGCAACGCGGCCCCTGCCACTGGTTTCTTCCGCATTCCGGGCAACCGTCTGGTGGAACTGGGCGCGCAGGTGGAGATCTGAGGACGGGCCGGGAAGCAGCCGCAAGCCATGCTTCAGTGCCGCGCATTGAGCCCTTCTCCCCTTGCCCGAAAGGGGCTCAGATTGCTGCAGGTTGAAGCAGTCCGAGCAACTGCAGCTTTAAAGCCCCTCTCCCCTTGCGGGAGAGGGGTTGGGGAGAGGGGCAGGGTGAGGCAGGAAAAGACAGGACGCCGCGGTACTTCCATTTCATTCACCGCGCGGCGGCAGAAACGCCGTTGAAGATGAAGGTGAAGCTCTTTTGTCCGGCTTTTTCTCGCTACTCACTCCTCTTCGCTCACTTCTGCCCGTAACATAACCCGATGACTGACGACCGCATCATCGGCGCCGGCGCCACCCGCGAAGACGAGGTGGCCGATGCCAGCATCCGCCCACGCAGCCTGGCCGACTATCTCGGCCAAGCGCCGGTGCGCGAGCAGTTGGATATCTTCATCCAGGCCGCCAAATCACGTCGCGAGGCGCTGGATCACGTCCTGATCTTCGGCCCGCCGGGCTTGGGCAAGACCACGCTCAGCCACGTCATCGCCAACGAACTTGGGGTGAGCCTGCGGGTGACCTCCGGCCCGGTGATCGAAAAAGCCGGCGACCTGGCCGCGCTGCTGACCAATCTGCAGCCGCACGACGTGTTGTTCATCGACGAAATCCATCGCCTCTCGCCAGTGGTCGAGGAAGTGCTGTACCCGGCGATGGAGGATTTCCAGATCGACATCATGATCGGCGAAGGCCCGGCCGCCCGTTCGATCAAGCTCGATCTGCCGCCGTTTACCCTGATCGGCGCCACCACCCGCGCCGGTCTGCTGACCGCGCCGCTGCGTGATCGCTTTGGCATCGTGCAGCGGCTGGAGTTCTATTCGACCGAAGAGCTGACCCGCATCGTGCGGCGTTCGGCCGGCATCCTCGGCATTGATTGCAGCGCCGAAGGCGCAGGCGAGATCGCCCGCCGCGCGCGCGGCACCCCGCGTATCGCCAACCGCCTGCTGCGTCGCGTGCGCGATTACGCGCAGGTCAAGGCCAACGGTCACATCGATCACAACGTGGCACAGGCCGCGATGCAGATGCTCAAGGTGGACCCGGAAGGCTTTGACGAGCTGGATCGGCGCCTGCTGCGCACGATGGTGGAATATTTCGATGGTGGCCCGGTCGGCATCGAGTCACTGGCCGCGGCGCTTTCCGAAGAGCGCGGCACGCTGGAAGACGTGGTCGAGCCGTATCTGATCCAGCAGGGCTACCTCATACGCACCGCGCGCGGCCGCATGGCCACGCACAAGGCCTACCGCCACATGGGCCTGAAGCCGAAGGTGACGCCGACAGATCTGTTTGCAGAGCAAGCCGATGAGTGAGCCCCGGTTCAGTTGGCCGACACGCATTTACTGGGAAGATACCGACGCCGGTGGGGTGGTCTACCACGCCCGCTATGTCGCTTTCATGGAAAGGGCACGCACCGAATGGATGCGCGCCCTGGGTTACGGACAGGAGTCCATGCGCAGTGGTGGCGGTCAGGTGTTCGTGGTTCGCGCCATGACGCTGGATTTCCTCAAGCCTGCCAAACTGGACGACGTGCTGACCATCTCGGTGGAGCTGGCGCAGTGTCGGCGGGCAAGCCTGCTGATGGAGCAGGCGGTGCTGCGTGGGGAAGAAGTGTTGGTCACCGCGCAGGTACGCCTGGCAGCGGTGGGCGCCGTGGATTTCCGCCCGCAGGCCATTGATGACACGCTGTACGCAACGCTCAAACCCCTACAAACCAAACTCGCGTAAGTAAGACTGAGGAAGATCGGATGATCGCTTTGCTTCTGGCCCTGCAGGCCACCGTAACCGAGGCGTTGCCGGCGGATGTCAGCGCCGCCGCCGCGCAGACTGTCGCGCAGGCCAGCCACGGCGGTGGCATCAATTATCTGGACCTGATGATCAAGGCCAGTATCCCGGTCAAGTTGATCGTGCTGCTGCTGCTGGCAGGGTCGTTCATCAGCTGGGTGATCATTTTCCGCAAGGCACGCGTGTTCAAGGCTGCCGACCGCGAAGCCAGCGACTTCGAGAACCGCTTCTGGTCCGGTGCCGACCTCGGCAAGCTGTACGCCTCGGCCACCGACCGCAACCGTTCGGTTGACGGCCTGGAAGCCATCTTTGAATCCGGTTTCCGCGAATACACCCGCATGCAGGGCCGCCGTGGTCTGGATGGCCGCAGCCAGCTGGAAGGTGCGCAGCGCGCCATGCGCACCACCTACGCACGCGAAGTGGACGGGCTGGAACGCAACCTCGAATTGCTCGCCAACATCGGTTCCACCGCGCCTTATGTGGGTCTGGTCGGTACCGTGTTCGGCATCATGGTGACCATGCACGACATGATCAGCAGCGGCGAGCAGGCCGGTATTGCCTCGGTTGCACCAGGTATTTCCGAAGCCCTGTTCGCCACCGCCATCGGCCTGTTCGTGGCCATTCCGGCCGTGTGGGCCTACAACCGGTTCACCACCCGTGTGGAGCGCCTGTCGGTGCGTTATGAAACCTTCGCCGAAGAGTTCAGCTCCATCCTGCAGCGCCAGACCGGCGCTGATGAGTAAGCGCCTGCGCGCTTTCCTCTGACTGCAGGAGCCCAACACATGACCGCCGCCATACCCCGCCGCAAGCGCCGCAAGCTCAAGTCCGAGATCAACGTCGTGCCGTATATCGACGTGATGCTCGTGCTGCTGATCATCTTCATGGTGACCGCGCCGTTGCTGACGCTGAGCTTTGAAGTCGACCTGCCCAGTTCCACCGCCAAGGCGCTGGAGAGCAAGCAGGATCCGGTGATCGTCTCGGTGCGCGCCGACGGCCAGCTCAGCCTCAAGCTGCCCGGTGCCAAGGATCCCGAAGCGATGGACCCCGGCGCGCTGCAGGCGCAGCTGGGTGCGTTGGCGTCGCAGGACAAAGACCTGCGCGTGATCGTTGCCGCCGACAAAAGCGTGGCCTATGAAAAAGTCGTGTCCGCGATGGACGTGATCAAGGCGGCGAGGATCGAGAAGGTGGGTCTGGCGACCGATGCACGCTGATTCCCTGCCGCCGCCGCGTCAGTCCAGCAACGAGTGGGGCCTGCCGGTCGTCCTCGCGCTGTTGGTGCACCTGTTGGTGGCGGCGATTTTCATCATTGCCTGGGTGTGGTCACCGGCGCGCAGCACCGAAGCTGCTGCGGGCGATCCTGCGGTAGAAGCGAGCTTGCAGGTGTCCTCGGCCGAAGCCGCGGCCGCGCGTCAGGCGCTGCGTGCCTCGGAAAAACTGCCAGATCTGCCCGAGCCGGTTGAGGAAGTGCCGCCGGAGCCGGTGCCCGAAGACACCGTGCCGCCGCCGCAACCCATTCCCGAGCCGCGTCCGCAGGATGCGCCCACGCCGCAGCAGCACAATGCGCAGGAGCGCATCGCGCAGCCGGATACGGTGGATCAGGAGCGCGTCAGCGCCTTGGCGATCTCGCAGGAAAAGGCCAAGCAGGAACAGGAAGCCAAGCGCCGTCAGGAGCAGATCGACCTCACCGAGCGCAAGCGCGTGGAAGAGGCTGAGCAGAAGTTGCGCCTGGCCAAGCAACAGGAAGAGGCTGATCGCCAGAAGAAACTGGCCGACGAGCAGCGCCGCGCTACCGACAGCGCCGAGCAGGAGCGTCAGCAGAAGATCGCTGAAATCCGCCGCAAGCGTGAGCAGGCCGAGCGCGAAGCCAAGCTGGCCGAGCAGCGCCTGCGCCAGGTAGCCGATGCGCGGGCACGCGCGCAGGGCAGCTCGTCCAGCAATACCGCCAGCAGCGGTCCGGCCACGCCGTCACCGGGGCAGGGCGGTACCAGCACGGATTTGACCGCCAAGTACGCCGCGGCCATCCAACAGGCCGTGCTCAACCAATGGATGCGTCCGGATTCAATTCCGCGCGGCCAGCGTTGCCGCCTGACCATTCGCCAGTTGCCTGGCGGCGAAGTGGTGAACGTCGAATTCTCGGCAAGCTGCCCGTATGACGAGGCAGGGCGTCGCTCGGTGGAGGCTGCCGTGCTGCGCGCCCAACCGCTGCCTTACCGGGGTTACGAGTCGGTGTTCCAGCGCAACCTGAACTTCAATTTCGAAGCGCAGGACCGTTGAGTCTGCTGAAGCCCCGTGAGGGCTCGCCGGTTTCACCGGTAACCTTTTTGTAACGTTCCCGTGTTCATTCAAGGGGATGGCTTTCACGCGGTATTCGTTCACGATTGCGAAAATGTTCATCCGCCTGCTGCTATCCCTCTTTCCTGCATTCATTCCGTACCGTTGAGCGCCTAATGAAGAAATTGCCTCGCTGGCTGGTCGCCCTCACTGCCCTGTTGTTGCCGCTTGCGGCAATGGCGCAGCAGAAGGGGTTGGAAATCGACATCATTGGCGGCAACGCCTCGGCACTGCCGATCACCGTTGTGCCGATGCCGTATCAAGGTTCGGCGGGTGCGCCGCAGACCGATGTGGCGGCGGTGATCCGCGCGGATCTGGACCGTTCCGGCCAGTTCCGCAATCTGCCGGAAGCGCAGATCGTTGAGCGCCCGACCCGCGGCAGCGAAGTGCAGTACCCGACCTGGCGTGCGCTCAAGCAGGACTACCTGGTCGCCGGCCGTGTGCTCGACGCCGGTGCCGGCGCCTACCGCGTCGAATACGAACTGTTCGACGTGGCCAAGGGGGAGCGCATCCTCGGCCTGGCGATGACCGCGCGCTCCAACGCGATGCGCGATGTCTCGCATCAGATGGCCGATGCCATCTACGAAAAAATCCTCGGTGTGCGCGGTGCGTTCTGGACCCGCATCGCCTACATCACCGCCAGTGGTAGCGGCGCCAACATGCGCTACGCGCTGATGGTGGCCGATTCGGATGGCTACAACCCGCAGACCATCGTGCGTTCGGCCGAGCCGCTGTTGTCGCCGAGCTGGAGCCCGGATGGCCGCAAGCTGGCTTACGTCAGCTTCGAGCGCGGCAACTCGGCGATCTACATGCAGGACATCGCCACCGGTGCGCGTGAGCTGCTGACCAGCTTCCGTGGCATCAACAGTGCGCCGGCGTTTTCGCCGGATGGTCGTCGCCTCGCGCTGGCGCTGTCGCGCAGTGGCAACCCGGAGATTTACGTCATGGATCTGGGCAGCAAGCAGCTGACCCAGTTGACCAATCACTTCGGTATCGACACCGAACCGACCTGGGCCGCGGATGGCAGCTCGGTCTATTTCACCTCCGACCGTGGCGGCCGCCCGCAGATCTATCAGGTGTCGGCAAGCGGTGGCAGTGCCAACCGGGTAACCTTCCAGGGTAATTACAACGCGAAGGCCACCGTGTCTTTCGATGGCAAGAAGATTGCCGTCGCGCAGGGCGCAGGCAGCAGCTACAAGATCGCAATGATGGATAGCAGCCTGGGCGCTCCGCGTTGGAGCACGTTGTCCCCGGGCTCGCTGGACGAATCACCGAGCTTCGCGCCTAATGCGAGCATGGTGTTGTATGCCGCCCGCGAAGGCGGACGTGGTGTGTTGTACGAAGTGTCTGCTGATGGCCGTGTGCGTCAGCGCCTGGTTCTCGCTGATGGCGATGTACGGGAACCCGCTTGGGGCCCATACCGCACCGCGCGTTGATAAAGTGTTAACATCCGACTCGGATTAATCCCAAAAAATTGGCCCAGGAGCCTCTAGGTATCGCCATGAACAAATCCACTCGTGTTTTGCTCGTTTCGTTGCTGTCCGTAGCCGCTCTGGCCGGCTGCTCGAAGAAGGTCAAAGAACAGCCGGCACAGCCGCCGGTCGACAATGGTTCGACCACGCAGCCGACCGGTCCGTCCACCTCTGGCCTGTACGGCCCGGGCGACCTCGATACCGACGCTTGCCTGCGTCAGCGCGTTGTTTACTTCGACCTGGACAAGGAAGAAGTGAAGTCGGAGTTCCAGCAGATCATGGCGTGCCACGCCAAGTACCTGCGTGACCGTCCGTCGTCGCGCATCACCCTGCAGGGCAACACCGACGAACGCGGCAGCCGCGCTTACAACCAGGCACTGGGTGAGCGTCGCGGTAACTCCGTGAACTCCTCGCTGCAGGCCAATGGTGGTTCGGCTTCGCAGCTGACCGTCGTGTCCTACGGTGAAGAGCGTCCGGTGTGCACCGAGTCGAACGAGTCCTGCTGGTCGCAGAACCGTCGCGTCGAAATCGTCTACACCGCGCAGTAATCGATGCGTATCAGCATCAAATCACTGATGCTCGTGGTAGCGGCAGCCCTGGTGGCTGCCGCTCCTGCGTATGCACAGCGGGTAAGTTTGGCTGACCGTGTTGGCGCGCTGGAACAACAGGCCAACAACACGCAGGCCAACACCGACATGCTCAATCAGCTGCAGCAACTGCGTAGTGAAATGCAGGCGTTGCAGGGCACGATCGAGCAGCTTCAGCACGAGAACGAACAGCTGAAGCAGCGCAATCGTGACCAATACCTTGATCTGGACGGGCGGTTGAACCGTTTGGAAGGCAATGGCGGCGCCGATGCCCCTGCGGCATCGGCTGCTCCCGTGCTTCCGGCGAACCCGTCAGCGGCAAGCAAGGAACGCGCACCGACGGTGCGTGGCGATGCTGGCAGCCAGGCGGCGGCCGGTGACGAACGTGCTGCCTACAACGTGGCATTTGATGCGTTGAAGGCCGGCAACTATGCGGATTCGGCGCAGCTGTTCCAGAGTTTCCTGGAGCTGTACCCGAATGCGGCGTACACGCCCAATGCGCTGTATTGGCTGGGCGAAAGCTATTACGCGACACGCAATTTCAAAATGGCGGAGGCGCAGTTCAATGACCTCATCGCCCGTTATCCCACCCACGACAAGGCCGCCGGCGGTTTGCTGAAGCTCGGTCTGTCGCAGTACGGCGAAGGTGATGCCGTGCTGGCACAGCAGACGCTGGAGCAGGTGGTTTCCCGTTATCCCGGCAGTGATGCGGCCCGTACCGCCCAGGATCGTTTGCAGTCGATCCGGGTTGGCCAGCAGCTGCGTTGATTGGTACTGCACCGCGGCAACGCGGTGCGGTTTGAAGTGCAGATGAATTCTCCCGCCGCCGCTGTTCCCAGCGAGATCGTGCAGTCGCCCTTGCCGCGACTGAAGATCACCGAAATATTCCTGTCCCTGCAGGGCGAGGCCGACACCGTCGGCTGGCCGACCGTGTTCGTGCGCCTGACCGGCTGCCCGCTGCGTTGCAGCTACTGCGATACCGAGTACGCCTTCCACGGCGGCACCTGGTGGGACATTGATGACATCGTTGCTGAAGTGCTGAAGCAGGGGGTTCGCCATGTCTGCGTGACCGGCGGTGAACCGCTGGCGCAGAAGCGCTGCCTGATCCTGCTGCAGAAGCTGTGCGATGCGGGAATGGATGTGTCGCTGGAAACCTCGGGTGCGCTGGATATCGCAGCGGTAGATGCACGCGTATCGCGCGTGGTCGACCTGAAGACGCCGGATTCGGCGGAAATGGCGCGCAACCGGCTGGAGAACATTCCGCTGTTGACCGCGCGCGACCAGCTCAAGTTCGTGATCTGCAGCCGTAGCGACTACGACTGGGCCAAGTCCATGTTGATCGAGCACCAGTTGCCTGCGCGTTGCATGGTGTTGTTCTCGCCGAGCAAGTCACAGGTGAGCGCGCGTGAACTGGCGGACTGGATCATTGCCGACCGCCTGCCGGTGCGCTTCCAGATGCAGTTGCACAAACTGCTGTGGGACGACGAACCCGGCCGCTGATGCGGTGATGCTGCCGCAGCTTCGCGCGCGGTGCTGGTTCGGCATCCACGGTTGTGCCTTGTAAGCTTCTTTTTCGCGGGCCGCGGGCAATTTTCCGCTGCGTACCCGCAATCCTGTGGACTGCCGTCCACAGCTACACCCCGGCGCGGGACAGCGTGCTGGCTCTGATCCCCCAACCGGATGTAATCCCATGAAGAAAGCAGTTGTGCTTCTTTCCGGCGGCATGGACTCGGCCGCCGTCGTCGCCATCGCCCAGGAACAAGGTTTTGAGGTGTACGCGCTGAGCGTGCGCTATGGACAACGGCATACGTCGGAACTGGAGGCCGCCGTGCGCGTGTCTGCGGCGCTCGGTGTGGCCGGGCACAAGGTGGTCGATGTCGATCTGCGCAGCATTGGCGGCTCGGCGTTGACGGATGACATCGAGGTGCCGGAGGCCGGCGGTGAAGGCATTCCGATCACCTACGTGCCGGCGCGCAACACCATCATGTTGTCGCTGGCGCTGGGCTGGGCCGAGGTGCTGGGTGCCAATGACATCTTCTGCGGCGTGAACGCGGTGGATTACTCCGGCTACCCGGATTGCCGGCCGGAATTCGTCGCCGCCTTCCAGGCGCTGGCCAACCTGGCCACGAAGGCAGGTGTGGAAGGCGCGGGCATCGTCGTCCACGCGCCGCTGCAATACCTGAGCAAGGCGCAGATTGCTGCAGAGGGCCAGCGGCTGGGTGTGGACTTCGGCTTGACCGTGTCCTGCTATCAGGCCGATGCGGTCGGACGGGCCTGTGGGCACTGCGATGCGTGCCGTTTGCGTGCGGAAGGTTTTGCCGCAGCGGGCATGGCCGACCCCACACATTACGTTTGAATTCCGATTTTCCAATTCTTGCGCTAGAATACGCGCCCCGGCTGCGGCCGGGTCGTTGTTTGGGCCGTTAGCTCAGTCGGTAGAGCAGAAGACTTTTAATCTTTTGGTCGAAGGTTCGAATCCTTCACGGCCCACCAGTATTTCAAAGGCTCCGGAGCAATCCGGGGCCTTTTTTTATTTTCCGCTGGATGACTGCGTGCTTCGTGGAAGCGCCGCGCTGAGCGGGCAGTGCCGGCCTTCCGCGGCAGGAATGCTTTCGCCTGTGCTGGTCGGGGGTAAGCATCGGGCTTTGCGGGCGTGGTGAGGTGAGCCGGTCAGGTCGGCTGTGATGTACCTCCCGCAGCGGGCCGTGCCTCCCTTGTTTCAACAGACCGCGTTGCTGCACGCAGCCGAAGTGCCAGCTGGCTTGGTGACATGACGCGCGGGCGGCGTGGGGCGCCTGCTTTTGCGGCGAGAGTCCGATTGTGGCGTAAGCGTTGGGGTACATTCGGCCCCCCATATTGCTGCAGCGAAGGTGTGGTGATGGTGGCGTCGTTGCGTGATTCCCCGTACATCCTCGTGCTTGAGGACGACGTTGAGATGCGCGAAGAAGTGGTGATGCCGGGACTGCGTGACTATGGTTTCGCAGTGGCCGGTGTGGGCACGGCGGCGGGGTTGTATGAGGCGCTGAAAACGCGCACGCCGGAGGTGGTGATCCTGGACGTCGGCTTGCCCGATGCGGATGGATTCAGCGTTGCGCAGGCCGTGCGTGCTTTGTTGCCCAGCATCGGTGTGGTGATGCTGACCGGGCATGGTGCGGTGGACGAACAAGTGCGGGGACTCAGTCAGGGCGCGGACGCCTATCTGGTGAAGCCGGTGCAGATCGAGCTGCTGGCGGTCTGCATTCACAGCCTGCTACGGCGGCTGCATGGGCCGATTGCGCCGTTGGCAATGAATCGATGGCATTTCGACCCGGAAGGCTGGTGTGTGGTGTCACCACAGCGGCGTACGGTGGCGTTGACCAAGAGCGAGCAGCGCATGATGGTCCGTCTGGCTGGGTCGCTGGGACGTCTGGTCACGCGCGAGCAACTGGCGGCGGCAATGACCGACAACATCGACGATTTCGACCTGCACCGCATCGAGTCGCTGGTACATCGCCTGCGCAGGAAAGTGCTGGACCAGATCGGCGAACGGCTGCCGCTGGTCGCGGTGCACGGCAAGGGTTACGTGCTCGACGACCATTGCAGAGCAGAAGCGCCGCTGGGTGCACTCACTGCCGTGCAGTGAGCTTTCATGCCATTGCTCCCTGTGGCGGCGGCAGCAACACATGGAATGCAGTGCCCTGTCCGGGAGCGCTGTCGACGGTGATGTAGCCGCCGGCGTTGAGCACCATGTCATGGATGCCGGTCAGCCCCAGGCCGGTGCCACCGGTGGCGGATTTGGTGCTGAAGAACGGTATGAATATCTGTTGCTGCACCTGTGTGCTCATGCCGTGGCCGCTGTCGGCCAGTGTCAGCACCGAGAAGCCTTCGGCATTGCGGTCCAAGCCGATGCGGAAGTGCCCGCCGTCGGGCATCGCGTCGCATGCATTGGCGGCGATGTTGAGCACCATCAGTTCGAACTCACTGCGGTCGAAATGCACGAGCACGTCCGGTCGCATATCGGGCAGGTGCAGTTGTACGTTGCCTGGCAGCAGCTGACGCAGCATCGGATGCATGTCGTGCACGGCATGGCCGATGGCGAAACGTTGTGGGCGTGCGGACTCGGGGCGGTTGAAAGCCAGCAATTTTTCGGTGATCTGCATGCCGCTGGCGGCGGCGTTGGCGATGCGTGTCAGGTTGCGATCGATGGCCTGTTCCATCTCCTGGCGTGTGTCGGCCGACAGGATGCGATCACGTTGCCCGGCATAGCCGACGATCAGTCCGAGGATGTGGTTGAAGTCATGGGCGATGCCACCGGCAAGGCGTCCGGTGGCTTCCATTTTCTGTGCGTGGATGAGCCTGGCACGGGCGCGCTCGCGCATCTCATGTTGCAGTTCCTGTTGTCGGCGAATGGATTCGGCAAGGCCGTCGCGTAGTGCGGTAACCGTGCGGTCCAGCACCAGTGTCACCAGCAGGTAGCCGAGCAGCACCGACGGCAGGTGACTGTATGCGCGCTCGATGGGCTGGCCTGCCACCAGCAGACGATGTGCATCGACTGCGAAACCGCAGCCTGCCACCAGCAGCAGTGCAAGCAGGATCCACCATAGTGCCCGCCGTCCGAGTACGAGCCCGCCAATGATGAGGACCAGGAACTGGTCAGTCTGATTGTCTGCCAGGACTGAAAAGCCGAGCCGCAGGTGATCGATACCCTGGATGGCCAGCAGCATTGTCAGATACAGCGTCACCGCAGCGCGGAAATGCCCCTGCCGGATCATCACCACGCAGCTCAGTGCGATGCCGGCCATGAACAACGCCAACGTCATCAGTGAGTGATCACTGACGGGTGTTGTGCCCGCGCCAAGGAAGTACAGCCAACTGATTGGAATCGTCAGGCCCAGCGCCAGGAACAACCGCTGCAACGTCGCTGCGTTGCGTTGATCAATCGGGTCGTTGAGTGGAGCGCTGTGCAGCCATCGAAGCAGGGGGATGCGGTCGTGCATGGCGATGCGGCGAATCCTTACAGAAGAGAGGCGGACATCGGATGGAGCGTGAGTCCGTGACATGGACGGTGAGTATTGAGTGAGCGAAGCGTGCGTGACAAGCCAAGTTGGCGCGCCGTAGTTTCCGTATGCACGTATGGGGCGGCCTGATCAGGACGTCACCACGAACCGGCGGAGTGCACAGGGGACGCCGACACACGACATGCGATGCAGTGGCGGCGGCCGCACAACGGCCGTACATGGCCGCTGGGCGTCGCTCACCTTCAAGAACCGCAACGTGGTGGGAGAGAGTTGATGAACAGGATCTATCGGCGAGTGTGGAGCCATAGCAAGAACGCCATGGTGGTCACTTCGGAACTTGCGTCGGTAAAGGGCCGTAAGGACGGGGCACGCCGCCTGCTCGGCCCGTGCATGGCGGTGTTGGCATCAACGTTCGGATTTGCGGTATTGGCGCCGCCCGTGCATGCCGGGCAGATCGTGATCGAACGCAACGACGCGGGCTGTGTCGTGCGCGGCGAAGATGGCAGCGTGGTGCGGCAGGTGGACTGTGCGCTGTACGAACAAGTGCTGGGTGCACAGGCGCAGCTGCGTTCAAGTAACGCTGCAGCGACTGACGCTTCCCGCAACACGCCTGCTGAAAACAGCACCGCGACGGGTGAGATGAGCATGGCCACTGGCGAGAACAGTACGGCTACCGGTGCGTTCAGCATTGCAAACGGTCAGGACAGCAGCGCCTATGGCTACCAGGCGGACGCGGAAGGTGATTATTCCACCGCCATCGGCAGCAGCAGCCTGGCGCTGGGTGCGGGCTCGCAGGCGGTTGGCACAGGGGCCAATGCGTTCGGCGAATACAGCATCGCCAGCGGCTATGCCAGCATTGCTGACGGTGATAACAGTGTGGCGAACGGCACACAGGCCCAGGCGCTGGGGATGGGCAGTATCGCGCTGGGCTACAACAGCCTGGCGGCGGGCTTCAACAGCGTTGCCATCGGACCGGAAAGCATCGCCAATAGCGCGTTCTCCACGGCGCTCGGCGTATTGGCGAACGCCGACAGTCCGTTTACCACGGCATTGGGCAGCGGCAGTACCGCAAGCGGTTGGCAGAGCAGCGCCATCGGCAGCAACGCCTGGTCCAATGGTTGGTATGCCACGTCGGTTGGCGCTGTCAGCACGGCGGACATGATGGGCACGGCGGTCGGCACCTACAGCCATGCCAATGCTGCCTCGACCGCGATTGGCTACAGCGCCGTTGCCGGTTTCGTCGAGCTGGATACCAATGGCGATCCGGTTGCAACAGGCGCCGGTACGGCCATCGGCAATGCGTCGAAGGCGCTTGGCAACAATGGCACCGCGCTGGGTATCAATACGCTGGCGGGTAAGGATGCCGCCAGCACCACACACGCCGACAACACCACGGCGCTGGGCGCAGAAGCCTGGGCTACCGAAGACGGTGCAAGCGTGGTGGGTTACAACAGCTACGCACAGGCGGTGAACGCCACGGTGCTCGGTTCCAACGCGTGGACCACCAAGGACGCCGAAAACAGCGTCGCGCTGGGAGCGGGCTCGCTGGCGGATCGCGCCAATACCGTGTCGGTGGGTGCGGCGCAGGACTGGACCGATGCCGCTGGCGTCGTGCATTCGGCGATTGATCGTCAGCTCGCCAATGTTGCTGCGGGTACCGAAGCCACCGACGCGGTGAACAAGGCGCAACTGGATGCATTAGCCGACCGTGTCGGAGACGCCAGCAATTATTTCGCTACCAATGGCGCCGGTGATGGCAGCGACCTTGCCGTGGCCAGCGCCGACAACGCCGTTGCCGCCGGTGCCAATGCCGCTGCCACTGGCGTGGAAAGCAGTGCCTTCGGCTATCAGGCCAACGCGGTGGGTGACAACACCATCGCGCTGGGCAGCAGCAGCCTGGCCATCGGCACCGGTGCATCGGCGCTGGGCAGCATGGCCAATGCGCTGGGCGATTACAGCATCGCCAGGGGCTGGGGCAGCGTTGCCGACGGCACAAACGCAATCGCTCAAGGCATGAACAGCAGCGCCAGTGGCAACGCGTCAGTGGCGATAGGCTTCGAGGCCAGCGCGGCGTACAACAATTCGTTGGCACTGGGCTCTTTCGCCGAAGCAAAAGGCGTGGGCAGCGTGGCGGTCGGCGATGGCGCTTATACCGCCGGTGCGTTGTCGGCCAGCCTGGGCATGCTGAGCTGGGCCGAAGGCCGTGAAACGACTGCGCTGGGTGCACTTTCCACCGCGATTGGACGGGGCGCGATGGCCGTTGGCGTGGGCAGCACTGCCAAGGACTACTTCTCCTCGGCGGTGGGCACGTATAGCCAGGCTGGCGGGTTCGGCACCGCGCTGGGCGCACGCAGCATCGCTGGACTGCGTGCCACGGCCGTCGGCATCGATGCCGTTGCCGCACAGGATGCGACCGCCGTGGGCGGCGATGCGCATGCCTCCGGCAAACTCAGTGCTGCGTTTGGTCAGAACGCGCTGGCCGGCGCGGATGGAAACAGCGTTACCGATGGCAACCACACCACCGCCATCGGCGGTGAAGCATGGGCCACCGAAGACGGTGCCACAGTGGTGGGCTACAACAGCTACGCGCAGGCGCTGAATTCGACCGTGCTGGGCTCCAATACGTGGACGACCAAAGATGCCGAAAACAGCGTCGCGCTGGGTTCGGGTTCGCTGGCTGACCGCGCCAATACCGTGTCGGTGGGTGCGGCGCAGGACTGGACCGATGCTGCTGGCGTCGTGCATTCGGCGATCAATCGCCAAATCACCAATGTGGCCGCAGGTACCGCGGCGACCGATGCGGTCAACAAGGGGCAGCTCGACCAGGCCATCGCCGATGTCGGTGGCAGTGTTGGCAACCTCGGTGCCAGCGCAGTGAAGTACGACGACGCGGCGACCAAAGACAAGGCGACGCTGGGCGGGCAGGGCGGCACCACACTGGCCAATGTCAAAGCCGGCGTGAATGCCGACGAAGCGGTCAATGTCGCGCAGCTGGATTCGGTTGCCGCCGCATTGGGTGGCGGTGCAGGCTTGGGCGCCAACGGCATGCTGGTCGCGCCCGCGTACGGCTTCCGGGGTGGTAGCTACGGCAGCGTCGGCGCGACGTTCGATGCCATCGACGCGGCGTTCGGTGGTTTGAGCGACCGCGTATCGAAACTGGAAGGCATCCCGCCGATGAACACCGGCACCGGCACCGGGCTGGCGCTGGGCACGGGCAGCCATGCACAGGACAGCAATGACATCGCCATCGGCAACGGCGCAACAGTGGGCGCGGCCAACGGAACGGCAGTGGGCACCGGCAGCAACATCGATGCCGCCGCGAGCAATGCAGTGGCGGTTGGCGCGGACAGCAAGGTCAGCGCGAGCGGTGGTACCGCGATCGGCCAAGGCGCGTCGGCGACGGCGGAAGGTGCGGTGGCAATCGGGCAGGGCTCGGTGGCCAACGAGGCCAACACCGTTTCGATAGGCAGTGGCGGCAACGAACGCCGCCTTACCCATGTCGCAGCCGGCGTGAATGCTACCGATGGGGTCAACGTGCAACAGATGCAGTCCGGTGATGCGAAGACCTTGGCTTCGGCCAACGCCTACGCCGATACCACCGCCACGCAGACGCTGACCAAGGCCAACAGCTATACCGACAGTCGTTACCAAGCGTTGAGTGATGAGTTCACCGGGCTGCGCAACGACCTGGGCTATCGCCTCGGCAAGATGGACGAGCGCATCGACCGCCAGGGCGCGATGAGCTCGGCAATGATGAACATGTCGATCAACGCCGCAGGAGGCCGTAGTCCGCGCGGTCGTGTCGCGGTGGGCGCGGGTTGGCAGAACGGCGAGAGCGCGCTGTCGGTGGGGTATTCCAAAGCGATGGGCGAGCGTGCGTCGTTCTCGATCGGCGGTGCCTTCAGCAGTGACGACCGTTCAGCAGGTGTCGGCTTTGGTGTCGACCTGTAAGACACACACCGCCAAGGCCGCATGTGCCAGAGAGTGCCGCGCCGCAGCGGGTGCACGTCCGCTGCTCAGCGCGGGGCGCTCCGAACCCATCACGCGTACTTCCATCCATTGAACCGCCACGGCGAAGCGGGCGCATGGTCGCCCGCACGCTTGCGGCGGCACTGTTCCGCCGACCCCCAGTAAACGGAGAGAGAAAATGAAAAAGCACACCCGACTCATCGCCAGCGGTGCGCTGGCCACGGCGGTGATTGCCGCACTTTCGGCCTTCGCCTCGGGTTACACCGGGACGTTGATCAGCGCCTCCACCGGCGCCGCTCCCAACACCAGTGCCGCTCCCGCAGCGGGCAGCCGCACCGTCGCAGGCAAGGGCGCAACCGGCGTGATGAAGCAGCTGCCGACCAGCAGGCCGGCGCAGGCGAACTTTGATCGCTTCATCGTCAAGTTCAAGGATGGCACTGCCGCGCAGCGCAGCCAGACAACCCTGCTTGGCGTGATGAACTCCGCCGCTACCCGCGCCGGTGTTGCCGGCACGCGCAGTACGTTGACCTTGCGTCACCTGCGCAGGACGGCGCAGGGCGCAGAGGTGGTCAGGTTGTCGCATGCGTTGAACCGCACACAGGCCGACGCACTGCTGGCCGAACTGCGCAAGGACCCCAGCGTCGCCTATGCCCAGCCCGACTTCCTCAAGCATGCGTTCGATACAACGCCGAACGACCCCAAGTTCAGCCTCTTGTGGCACTACACCAACCCGACCACCGGCATCCGCGCACCGCTGTCCTGGGAGACCAGCAAGGGTGATGGCGTGCTGGTGGCCGTGCTCGACACCGGCTATCTGGATCACGCTGATCTGAACGCCAACATCGTGCCCGGTTACGACTTCATCAGTGCCTATGGTCAGGACGCGCAGAACCCGGACATTGCTGGCGACGGTGATGGTCGCGATGCCGATGCGCACGATCCGGGCGACTGGACCGACGACACCATGCCGTGGTGCGGCGATACCGGTAGCAGCAGTTTCCATGGCACGCATGTCGCCGGCACGGTCGCGGCGGTGGGCAACAACAACCTCGGTGTAGTAGGTGTTGCCTATGAAGCCAAGGTGCAGCCGGTGCGCGTGCTCGGCCACTGCGGTGGCTTCACCTCCGACATCGCGGATGCCATCACCTGGGCATCGGGTGGCAGCGTGCCGGGTGTGCCGGACAACAGCAGCAACCATGCCGAGGTGCTGAACCTGAGCCTGGGTGGCTCCGGTTCGTGCGCGAATGACCCGGCGACGCAAGCCGCCATTGATGGCGCGATCAGCCGTGGCGTCACGGTGGTCGTGGCCGCCGGCAACGAAAACGCCGATGCGGGTGGCTACTCGCCGGCAAGCTGCAAGGGCGTGATCACCGTGGGTGCCAATGGCGTTGATGGCGCGAAATCGTGGTTCTCCAATTACGGTGCCAGCGTCACCGTGACGGCGCCCGGCGGCAACGCCAAGAGTGGCAGCGCGCCGGACGATGCATGGATCTGGTCGCTCGGCAACGTGGGGACCAAGGCGCCGGAACCCAGCCCGGCGGGTGATCGCCTGATGGGCAGCATTGGCACGTCGATGGCCAGCCCGCATGTGGCGGGCATCGTTGCGCTGATGCAGAGTGCTGCCGTGGCTGCGGGCAACCCACCGCTGACGCCGGACCAGGTGCGCGCGATCCTGCGCCGCACTGCCAAGCCATTTGCTGTCACCCCGCCGACCAGTACGCCGATGGGCGCAGGTATCGTTGATGCAGCCAATGCAGTGCTCGCAGCGACGCAGCCGGTCACCCCGGATTCGTCAACGCTGCTGGACAACCGCATCGCACTGGCCAAGCAGAGCGGTGGAGCGGGCGAGGGACTGATGTACTCCATCGTCGTGCCGGCAGGCACCGCCAGCCTCAACCTGCGCAGCTACGGCGGCATCGGTGATGTCTCGCTGTACGTTTCCTACGACACGCAGCCAACCACCGCGTTGTATGAGCGCAAGTCGGCCAAGCCGGGCAACAGCGAGGCGGTGGTGATCAGCAATCCGAAGCCGGGCACCTATTACCTGCGTATGGAAGGCGAGAAGGCATTCTCCGGCGTCACGGTGATGGGGCTGTATCAGTAAGCAGAAACGACGCGACAACATAAAGGAGGCGGGCGCTCCGCCTCCTTTACCGCTGGCCGCCGAACCTGCAAGTGCAAGGCCCGGCGACGCGGGAATCACGGCTGCTCACAGCGAAAGCATCATCGGCTTCGCCCCGGCGGCTTGGACAAGAGTGTTGGCACTAACACGCATGCCGGCCTACCATGGAGCGATTCCACCCGCGCTTGAAGCAGCGCGGGGAATGATCGTCGGCGCCGGGGGCACGTTTGAGTCAGCAGATAACCCAACTTCTGCATCTTTGGCAGCAGGGCGACCTGGCTGCACGCGAGCACCTGTTCGAGGCGCTGTACTCGGATTTGATGCAGATTGCGCGGCATCGGCTGTCCAATCACACCAACGGCACGCTGCAGCCGGCTGCACTGGTCAATGAATCGCTGATGCGGCTGCTGGGCAGCAGCGCGGATTACAACGACCGCACCCATTTCATCGCCATTGCCGCACTGAAGATGCGCTCGGTATTGGTGGATCACCTGCGCGCGCGCGCGGCGGACAAGCGCGGCGGCAATGCCGAACAGCTGACGCTGTCGCATGCGGTGGAGATGCAGGATGAAAACAATGTCAGCTATGACGTGCTGGCCTTGCACCAGGCCTTGAATCAATTGGCGGAGATGGAACCGCGCGCAGCCAGCACCATCGAGTTGACTTACTTCGGCGGCATGAGCCGCGATGAGATCGCCTTGGTGCTGGGTGTGTCCGCGCCGACAGTGGACCGTGATCTGCGCTTTGCGCGGGCCTGGTTGAATCGCCAGCTCCGCTGACTGGCGCGCAGAGCAGCCACGGCATGGGCATCGAACGATGGAGACAGGTTCGCGATCTGTTTGATGTGGTCTGCGAACTGCCGCGTGAGCAGTGGAAAGCGGCCCTGCTTGAACGTTGTGACGATGCATCGATACGCGACGAGGTTGAACAACTGCTGCGTTCGCAGACGGTGGGGCTGAGCCGGGTCAGCAATCGTCTCGATACCGCACTGGCGCATGCATTGATGCCCGAGTTTGGTGTTGGCGAACGGCTGGGGCCGTGGCGCTTGACCGAGCGTATTGCGCAGGGCGGCATGGGCACCGTGTTCAAGGCCGAACGCGCTGATGGCGTTTATCAGCGCACGGTGGCGATCAAGTTGCTGCATGGCTTGCCAGGCGCGATTGAAGTCGAGCGCCTTGAGGCCGAACGGCAGGTGTTGGCAAATCTGCAGTTGCCGCAGGTGGCGCGCTTGTATGACGGCGGCACCACACCGGATGGTCATCCGTACCTGGTGATGGAGTTTGTCGACGGCGTGCCGCTGGATCGCTGGTGCGTAGAGCATCAGCTGGGTTTGGTGCAGCGACTGCAGTTGTTCCTGGATATCTGCAGCATCGTGCAGTCCGCGCACGAACAATTGGTGCTGCATTGCGACCTCAAGCCCAACAACGTGTTGGTGATGAACAATGGTCAGCCGGTGTTGTTGGACTTCGGCCTGGCCCGCTTGCTCAACGAAGCACGCGACAGCCAGAACTCGGGCTTCTGCACGCCGGCCTATGCCAGCCCGGAGATGATCGCCGGTGACGCCGTCGGTGCGGCCAGCGATGTGTACAGCCTGGGCGTGATGCTGGTGGAATTGCTGTCCCAGCAGCCCTGCGCGCGCGAGCCGCAGGACACCGAGGTGCCGGTTGTCCTGCCCAGCGCCAATGCAGCCGAAGCACTGCCTTGGCGCAACAAGCTGCGGGGCGATCTGGATGCCATCGCCCGCAAGGCCTGTGCGATCAAAGTGGGCGAGCGCTACCGCACGGTGGAAGCGCTGATTGCCGATGTGCGGCGCTACCTTGAGCGGCAGCCGGTAGTGGCGCGAGGCGGTGGGCGTTGGTATCGGCTGCGCAAGGGGCTGCGTCGCAACTGGCATGGCGTTGCACTGGTGACGGGCGTGGTGACGGTGTCGTCGATCTTCATCACCGGCTTGCTGCAAAGCCGCCACCAAGCGCAGGAAGATGCGGCGGTGGCGCGGCAGGTCAGCAACTTCATGATTGGTGTGTTTGAAACCGCCGATCCTTTCCTGCGCACCGAGCGCGGTGAAGAGGAACTCACGTCGCGGCAACTGTTGGACAAGGCTGCGCTGCAGGTATCGCATGATCTGGCGGATGCGCCGGCGCAGTTGGCGCGGATGCGCGCGGTATTGGGCGTTGCCTATCAAAATTCCGGTGTGTCACATCAAGCCGAGGCGCTGTTGCAGCAGGCCTACAACGGCTTCATGGACCCTCGCGTGCACCGCAAAGAGGATGCAGCAGCGGTGCTGGCCGATCTGTCGGTGCAGAAGACGCTGGACGGCAATGGCCGGCTTGGGCTGCAGATGGCCAACCAGGGCTTGGCGTTGTTGCGCAGCGATGATGCATCCGCGACAAGGGCGAAGCTGCTCGGCGCAAAGGGCATGGCGCTGATCAACCAGCAGGCGTTCGACCAGGCCGAAGTGGTGCTGGATGCCGCGACGACGCTGTACGACAAACAGGCCGATCCGACGGCAGCGGCCAAGCGCCTGGAGCTGACCTACAACAAGGGACTGATGTACCTGCGCTGGGGCCGGCAGGAGGCTGCAGAGCGCGAGTTCGGTGAGGTATTGGCGAGCCTGCACGGGCGCCGCACCAGCATGGCGCTGGCCTCGGAAGTGCGGCTTGCGCAGGTGCTGCGCGAACAGGGCAAGTACGCGCAGGCATTGCCGTTGCTGCAGTCGGGCATGCGTCATGCGCTGGAGCTGTACGGGCCGAGAAGCCGGTTTGTGCTGATCCAGCATGATGGCCTGGCCGATCTGTACAGCGATTCCGGTGATTACGCTGCGGCGGACAAACAGTACGAACAGCGCCATGCGTTGAGCGCACTGCTGGATGGCATCGACTCGGTGGAATACTCGATGGGCCTGTTCAACCACGGCACCTTGCGTGAGTTGCGCGGTGACCTGTCGGCGGCCGAGCGTTTGTATCGGCAGGCGCTGGAAATCAGGACGGATCGATTGGGCATTGATTCGCCGACCAGCCTTCGTGCGGAGAGTGGGCTGGGCCGCTTGTTGATGCGCGATGGGCGGATGGAAGAAGCCGGTCGGTTGTTGATGCATGCCGATCAAGGTTTGGCTGCGGCATTGCCGGTGGATGCGCCGGGTCGCATCGAAGCGCGCTTGAACCGGATTGATTGGCTGGTGCGCATGGGCCAGACACAACAGGCCGGGCAGCTGCTTGAGGAAATGGCCACGCATGTGCCGGCCAGCTTCCATCTACAGATGCTGCAGGTACGTTCGGCGCTGGCCTGGCGGCTGGGCCAAGGCGGGCAGGCATTGGCGTTGCGCCGCGCCGCACTGGAATTTGCCCGTGGCCGGTTTGGTGAGGCGGGCAGTGAAACGGCAAGCAGCCGTCTGGCGCTGGCCGAAACGCTGCTGTTGCTCAGTCATGCCCAGCCGGCGCTGGACGAACTGCGCAAGGCCGAGCCGGTGCTGCAGAAGCTGCAGGTGCCGACCTCACCGGAACGGCGCCAGCTGGACGGCTTGGTGCTATTGGCCCGTACTAGCCTGGAGGGCGGGCAGGCCCACTGAGGCGCGTCGCCCGGGAGGCGATGCGGTCGTAGCGGAGGCCGCGACCAGGGTGTGCTGTCATAAATAACCCGTATTAATGAACGGGTTCATGTTTATCGCGCTCAGCCTCCTTTGTAGATGATCGAAATGCGCTGCTTTCCCCGGTTTATTAGACAGGGAGCATTTTTTCGTCACTACCAGGGGGATATCCATGAAGCAGTTGCTTATCTATGAGCGCCCGGTGCAATTGAACCGCGTTGCGCATCGCAATCATCGTGTCCTGCCGAGCCAAGGGGACTTCCGTTTCGCCAATGCGGTGAATTCGGTGCCTTTGGCCTGCGTGGAATTTGTGCAGGTGGCGCGGCAGTACCCGATCGTTTTTGCCGGCAACAGTGCCGAGTCCGTGGTTCCGGCGGCATTGCTGGGGCTGCGCAGCGGCCAGAACCTGATGGTGGATGCCGAAGGCCGTTGGGCGGAAGGCGCCTATGTGCCGGCCTTCCTGCGGCGCTATCCGTTTGTGTTGGCCGAGCGCGAAGCAGAGGGTGAGGATTTCACCGTATGTCTGGATGCCGCCTATGACGGTATCCGTGAAGGTGGCGACGAAGGCGCGCCGCTGTTTGACGAAGAGGGCAAGGACAGCGCGCTGCTGACCAATGCCCTGCAGTTCCTGCAGGAATATCAACTGCACCTGGCGCGTACCCGCGAGTTCAGTGCTGCTTTGGCAGCGCATGGCCTGCTGGTGTCCAAGCAGATCAACGTGCAGAGCGCACAGGGCGAGATGTCGTCGCTGGACGGTTTCTTCGTGGTTGATGAGCAGAAGCTGCGCGATCTGAAGGGCAAGGCATTGCAGGAGCTGGCCAAGTCCGGCGACCTGGGCTGGATTTACGCCCACCTGCTGTCGCTGGGCAATGTGGAACAGCTCAGCCGCGCGCTGGACAAGTCCAGCGCCCCGGCAGCCACCCACTAAAGCCATCGCGAAATACCGCACCCGCGCGGCTGCGCCTGCAGCCGTGCGTCCGCATACCTGAGTGTTGCAGCCAAGCCTGCAGCGCTGCCCGGAGCCTGCCATGAACCGCATCAACGCCAACCGCAAGAACCCTTTGTCCGCCACGACTTCGATTTGCGGGGAGGCGCATCCTCGTCGCGCAGGCCTGGCAGCGGCGATCGGTTCAGTGCTCGGCATCGCGCTGCCGCTGACGGTATGGGCGGGTGATGCGGGCAGCTCCATCACCACCGATGGCAAGACCGACACCACGGTGTCATTGACCGCGCAGGATCGCTGGAAAGTCGCGACCACGACGATCAAGGGCCGGCAGCCGGGTAACCAGGTGGCGTTCAACTCGTTCAAGGAATTTGGTATCGAAGCCGGTCAGACCGTTGATCTGATCCTGCCGACCAAGGACGGCAGCCAGGTGCACAACCTGGTCAACCTGGTGAGCGATTCGCGGGCGTATATCAACGGCACCTTGAACGGTTTTCTGGCCGACGAAGCCACGGTCGGCGGCCGCGTGTTCTTCGTCGATCCGCATGGTTTGCTGGTCAGCGCCGGTGGTGTGGTCAATGTGGGCTCGTTGTCGGTGGCCACGCCCACGCGCACGGTGATGGACGACATGCTTGCCGTCGGTGAAAGCCTGGACGGTTTGATGTTCGGCACGCTGAAGCCGGAACAGCTCAGCGGCGGCGAAGTGCGCATTGCAGGGCGCATCAACGCCAGCAACGGCGTGCGGGTACAGGCGCGGGCGATTGATGTCACCGGCACCATCTTGGTGGCAGTGACACCAGCAGCGGGGCGCGACGCCAATTCCAGCCTGCAGCGCGTGGACGAAACCGCCGTCAATACCGGCGGTGCCGGTGCGCCGCTGACGCTGGTCGATGACGGCGGCAAGATCCAGCTGCGCGCAGCGGCCATTTCCGATACGGGGCTGGGTGAGCGCAGTGCGGCAGCGACCGTCACGGTCGGCGGCAATGCGAAGCTGGAGGCCGATGACATCGAGCTGAGGGCGATTGCGATGGTCGATTCCGGCTACGACAAGGATGCGGCCACCTTCGACGAGCTGAAGGCGGATCTGCTCGGCAGCGTCAAAGACATGTCCACGTTGACCGATCTCGGCGATGCGCTGGTGAATCTTGGCGTGGACAAGGTGCTGGGCGAGCAGGTGTCGTTCCTGCATGCCAGCACCACCGCCCGGGTGGAAGTGAAAGACAACGCAACGCTGGACGCACGCAACGATATCGCGCTGCATGCCAGTACCCGCCAGGCCATCGACAACTCCGCCGCCGGCAAGGCGTATGAGAAGGGCGACTACGTCACCGACGCCAATGGCGATCCGGTGAAGGACGCCTCGGGCAACCCGGTGCCCAAGAAGCATCTGCTGAGCCTGGGCGCGGCCTATGGCCAGATCAATGCCACCAGCGAAGCCATCATCCGCTCCGGCGCAAGCGTCACCGCTGGCGGCGACGTATCGGTGAAGGCCGATGCGGATACGGCAATGAAGCTGGCGGCCGAATCGTTTGCGGTCAACAACACCACGGCGGCGTTCACGGCGGCCATCAGCAACGTCAACGTCAACACGTCTGCGGTGATTGAAGCGGGCAAGCCCTTGACCGCCGGCAGCGTCAATGTTTCTGCCGTAAACACCTCATCGATTGAAACCTCGGCCACCGCGCGTGCCGACAACCAGGGCGCGGTGGGCCTGGCCGGTGCGGTCAGCCTGCAGGACATCAAGGCCGAGGCGCGCCTGGACCGTGATGTCACCACCCATGCAACGGGCGGGCACAGCGGCGATGTGACCGTGCAGGCGGCCAGCATCACTTCGCTCAACAAGACCGAGAGCCTGATCGCTGGCCCCAAGAGCGAGCCACTGCCGGGCCAGGAACAGGTGGAGGCGATCAGCAGTGGCAGCGACGGCCTGATGGGCATGGCGCAGTCGCTGGCCGGCTCGGGCATCGGCAAGGCATTGGAAAAGATCAACGGCGATGACGCCGGCGGCAATACCGGTGGCGGCACCACGCCGACCACACCGCCCAAGGCAGCGCGTTTCCGTCTGGGCGGCGCCATCAGCTTTGTTGATGGCGAACACGCGGCCAAGGCGTCGATTGGCAACAACGCCACGATCAACAGCGCTGGCGACATCGTGGTCGACAGCCAGGTGGTCGACGCGCAGATCGGCAACCATGCCATCAGCAACGTACTGGCCAAGGGCAAGAGCGGCGACGGTTCGGCCTTTGCGCTGTCCGGTGCGATCACCATTGCCAACCTCGAACACGATGCGCAGACGCTGGTGGGCAGCGGTGCGAAGCTCAGTGCCGACCACATCGGCCTGGCCTCGGACGTGCGCCTGCCGCGTGATTTCAGCGCGCTGACCGGTGCAGTGCCGAACTTCGACAGCTTTGACAAATTCAAGGATTCCCTGGGCAAGGCGAAAGATCTGATCACCGATCCGTCGGACCTGTTCACGTCCTACTCCGCCGCCAAGGGTTCGGCTGAAAAAGTGGCCATCGGCGGCGCGGTCAGTTATTTCAAGGCCAAGAACAGCGCCCGCACCGATGTAGCCAGCGGTGCATCGTTGACGACCACGGACGCGTCCGGTAAGCCGTGGAGCGTGGCATTGGATGGCGACGACCATGCAGGTAAGGCGCGGGCGCGCAGCTTCGATGCCGCCACCGAGATCAGTGCTACCACCGATGTCACGGCCTTGCATGCGGCCGGTGATCTGGCGCTGAAGAATCTCATCAGCAGCAACGTCGACAAGGGTGGCACCGCCCTGGGCGGCAGCGTCGGTTACATGGACTACGACAACACCGCTGCGGCCATCGTCAACGATGGCGTCACCATCAATGCGGGTGCCGGCTCCATTGCCGTGGATGCGCTCAACAAGGAAACCATCGTCTCGTTGGCGCTGCAGTCCGGCCAGGGCGGCAGCATCGGCGTCAGTGGCACGGCGTCGGCGCTGGATCTGGACAGCCGCACGCTGGCAGGGGTGAGCAACCGCGCCACGCTGACCGCAGACACGATTGGCATTTCCGCAGAGGAAGACATGTTCGTCTGGTCGGTGGCCGGTGCGGTGGCGATGAGCGACAGCATCTCGGTCGGCGCCAGCGTTGCCTATCAGCAGATGGACACCGATACGCACGCGTTCATCGGTGCGATTCCTGCAGATTTCAAAACGGGCACCAGCGGCGCCACAGGCCAGGTCAATACGGGCGATTTGTCGGTCAATGCTGCCAGCGAAGGCCTGTCCGGCGCGGTGGCGGCGGCAGGCGCCATTGCCAAGAGCAGCTCCGAGCAGCTCAAGCAGCAGCAGGATGCGCTGGCGAAGAAACAGAATGCTGAAAATCCGGGCTTCCTGGACGGCTTGAAGAAGCGCGCGATGGGCAAGGTGACCGCGTTGGAGGGCATGGCCAAGAAGGCCGACTCCGAAGGCAGTGCCGGGCTCACCCAGTATTTCGACAAGGCCAAGGGCTTGTTGGGTTCGGGCAGCGGGCAAGGCGGGCAGGGTGCGCAGACGCCGCAGCCGAAGTTCGGCGTTGCCTTGTCCGGCAGCGCCACGGTCAACCGCGCGCGGCAGAACACCAAGGCCGACATCAGCAACGCCGTGGTCAAGGACAACAGCGGCAATGGCGTGAAGCTGGATATCGCTGCGATCAACAAGACCCTGCTGGTCAGCATCAGCGGTGCGTTGTCGGTGACTGCAGCCGGCTCGGACAACAACCAAGGCAGCGCTTCGCTGGCCGGCGGCGTGGCCTATGGCGACATCCAGAATTCCACTACTGCCGGGCTGTTGAACAGCCGCGTGCAGGATGCCGGTGACGTAACGGTCACTGCGCGCAATGAAAGCGAGCAGGTCAACGTCGGCATCAGCGTGGGCGTCAATGCCTCCAGCGATCAGACCACCGCCGCGGCAGGTGCGATCTCCGCCACGGTGGCGATGTCCAAGAACGAAACCGCAGCAAACCTGCGCGGCTCCACCATACAAGGCAAGGCCGGTGCGTCCGCGGATGTGGACGTCAAGGCGGTCAACGAGTCGAAGATCGCCAATGGCGGCGGCGCGCTCTATGCCGGCGGCAAGGCCGGCTTGGGCGCGGCGGTGACGTATGCCGAGATCAAGGACGACACGCGTGCGGGTATCAGCGGCGGCGTCATCAGTGGCGTGAATGATGTGCGTGTGCGTGCGGCCGATGCGTCGCGCATCATCGCCGCCGCGGCCAGCGGTGGCGCGTCAACCCAGAATAATGGCGTGGCGGTTGCCGGCTCGGTACTCGTCAATCAGGTCGCCAACACCACCATCGCCAGCATCAACGACGGCGCCAGCATCAGCTTTGCAGGTGATCTGGAGGCGTTTGCCGGTACCGCCAGCATCAGCGATGTGCGCTCCACCACTGGTGGCTGCGAGTCCGGCGCGGGCATGGACTACTGCGGCGCCGCCATTGGCGGTATCCAGGTGGATGCCAATGCCGACACGAGCAGCAAGGAAGACACCACGGTCGATGCGGCTGGCCGCAATGCTGGCAAGAGCTCGATCATCGCCGTTGCAGGCATGGTGCAGGTGGGCGGCAACAATGCCGGCGTCGCCTTTGCCTACAACACCATCAAGAACACGCACGCGGTGTCGGTGAACGGCGCGACGCTGAACGCGACCAGCGGTGGCGACATCGCACTGACGGCGGCAGACAAGGCAGACATCCTGGCGGTAAGCGCCGGCATCGGTGGCAGCACCGGCAACTTCACCGGCGTAGGCAGCGCGTCGTACAACGCCATCGGCAACACCACGGCGGTACTGGTGGGCAGCAGCGTTCCCGGCGTGGGTGCGGCGAGCAAGGCCGGTGCAACACTCAATGCGGGCAACATCACGCTGGATGCCAGCGATGAGGCCTTCATCGGTTCGTTTGCCGGTGCCGCCACGCTCGGCTCCAAGGTGGCCGTGGGCGCGGCGCTGACCATCAACGATATCGGCAACAACACGCAGGCCTTGGTCGATGGCGCCAACCTGGATGTGGACAGTGGCGATGTGACGCTGCAGGCGGCCAACAAGGCCAAGATTCTCTCGGGTGCGGTCGCCGCCGGCGCCGCCAACAACGTGGCGATCCAGGGCTCGGTGGGTTGGAGCACGATTGCCAATACCGCCGAAGCGGCATTGAAGGGCGGCACGCTGGAAGCGGGCGGGCTGGGTGTTCACGCCAGCAACCGTTCAAAGGTCTACACGCTGGCCGGTGCGGTTGCCGGCAGTGGCAATGCTGCCATCGGTGCGGCGATCAACGTGGCCACCATCGGCGACACGACCCGCGCGACCGTGGATGAAACCGCGCTGGCGGTGTCCGACACGCTCGATGTCACCGCCGCTGCCGATGCGACCACCAAAACCCTGGCCATCGCCGGCGCACTGGCCGGCACCGCATCGATTGCGGGCAGCAACACCAGCAATTTCATCGACAGCACCACCGAAGCCAGCATCCACGACGTTACCGCGCAGGGCGCAGGCGTCACCGGCGATGTCACGGTGAATGCCGACACGAAGGGCAAGACCTATTCACTGGGCGGCGCATTGGCTGTCGGTGGGTCAGCCGGCGTCGGCGCGGCGTCAAGCGGCAACAGCATTGGGGGCAGCACGTCCGCCGTGGTGGACGGGGCTGCGTTGAACAACGCCAGCAGCCTTGCGATTGAGGCTGCCAACCGCAGCCTGATCCGCACCGCTGCCGTGTCTGGTGCAGGTGCAGGCGCGGCGGCGGTGGCCGGCAGTGTCACCACCAATCTGATCAGTTCCACGACCGGCGCCAGCCTGGTCGACAGCGTGGTGAACAATGACGCCGCCGATGTCGTGGTGCGTGCCCGTGACGAACGCAATATCGACTCGCTGGCCGGTTCCGCCGCGGTGGCAGGCAGTGTCGGTGTGGGTGCTGCAGTGGCCTACAACGACATTGGCGGCAGCACCTCGGCAGTGGTGAAGGGCAATGCGCTGGATCTGGACGTGCGCAACCTTCTGGTCAGCGCGGATGCGTCCGGCGCAGCAGGGGGCAATGGCAATCGCATCCGTACCATTGCGGCCGGCCTTGGCGGTGGCGGCGCGGTCGGCGGTGCCGCCTCGGTTGCGGTCAACCGGATGCAGGGAACCGTCAGCGCCCGGATCGAGGGCGGAGCAGACGTCGTCGCACAGAACAATGTCGGTGTGCTGGCCGCACAGGCACAGAGCATTGACGTGTTTGCCGGCAGCGTTGGCGGCGGCGCTGCTGCCGGCATCGGCTTGGGCACGGTGGTCAACCTGGTCGATGGCACCACCGAAGCGGGCATTTACGGCAGCAATACCGAAGTGACCGCGCTGGGCCACGGTGACGCGCTCAAGGGGATCAACAGCGGCGTGCGCACTACGGCGAACACGCATAGCAGCCGTACCGATACCGCAGGCATGAGTTTCGACAAGATTGATCTGCGCACCGGTTCCATTGATGTGCACGGCGTGGCGGTGGATGCGGCAACCCGCCAGCAGGTCAGCACGCTGGGCTTCAGTGGTGCGCTGGGCACCACGCCCATCGCAAGTGGCGCAGTAGCGGTGATGGCTGCGGTCAATCAGATTGCAGGTTCGACCGTGGCGACCATCAAGGATGCCAAGATCAATCAGCATGGCGTGAGCGCATCCGGCGATCTGGAATCCACCTCGGATAGCCTTGCAAACAACGCGCAGGGTGTGGACGTTCGCGCCAGTCACCATGTTGCATCGGCCAGCTATGTCGCCGGCATTGCCGGCAGCCCTGGTGTGTTCTCCGGCGCGGGCGCGCTGTCCACCAATCTGTTCGACAGCAACAGCACCGCATCCATTGATGGCGCCACGGTGAGCGCGGCCGACGATGTGACGGTCGCGGCCAATGCCAGTCAGAACGCCTTGGCCATTGTCGTCGGTGCGGCGGCAGGCCTTGT
Organism: Stenotrophomonas sp.; assembly: GCF_050737575.1. Lineage (GTDB taxonomy): Bacteria > Pseudomonadota > Gammaproteobacteria > Xanthomonadales > Xanthomonadaceae > Stenotrophomonas. The sequence goes on along the minus strand of NZ_JBOHXW010000008.1, from coordinate 139,744 downwards.
CGGCGGTGCCGCGACGGGAGTGGTGAACGACTTCAACACCAACACTCGGGCCAGTGTGCTGGGGGGCTCTGTCCGGAGCGGTTCGCTGGAGGTAACCGCCGATAGCGATAACGCCGCTTCACTTGTCGGCGGTGCCGGCAGTGCAGGTCTGGGGGCAGCAGTCGCCGGTACCGCGTTGGTCAACCTTGGCCGCAGCAGTACGCAGGCGCGGGTGGGGCAAGCGGGCAAAGCCACGGACGTATCGGTCAGCCGTACGCTGGAGGTTGCTGCACGCAGTCGATCCGATTTCAATGGCGTGGCGATCAGCGGTGCATTGGCCGGTGGTGCGGGCGTGGCCGGCATGGCACAGGTACATCTGCTGGAGAACGACACCCAGGCCGTCATCCAGAATGCAACGGTTTCTGCCACCGACACGTCGGTCGTCGCGGATGAAATCCTGCGTTTGTCCTCGTTCTCGGGCGCGCTGGGCGTGGGCGTGACAGGAAGCGGCGTAGGTGCGGGCGCCTCGGTCGCCATCTTGGGCAGCAGTGTCCGTGCCAATGTGCTGGACAGCGACATCAAGGCCAGTGGTGAGGTGGCGGTAAACGCCGCATCGGACCGTGCCGTGGATATGGTCACCATGACCGGTGGCGCAGGGTTGAGCACCGGTATCGGTGGTGCGGCTTCCCTGTTGCTGGCCGGTGTGGGCGACACTGGCGACAGTGGCTCGGAACTGGGTGGCACCTTCGGCAGTTTGAAGCGATTGGGCGGCGGCGAGAAGGTCAACAGCGCTGCGCTGCAGGGCACGTTGGGAACACAGGGTGCTTCGGCACTGAATGCACGCGGCTCGGTGGATCTGGGAAGTCTGCAAGGTCGGGGAGACCTGGTGCAGGCCAAGGTGAGCGGTGGCAGCCTCGAGGCCCGCGAGCTCGGCATTACCGCCGATAGCCGCATGCGTAGCAGCAACACCGTGGGCGGTGTGGGCCTGGGCGGCCTGGGTATCGGTGGTGCATTCGGCATGACCGGCCTGTATGGCACCACCGAAGCTACTTTGGCCGCAGCAAAAACCCGCGCGTCATCGATTGACGTGATTGCGCGTGCAGGGGATGGGGCTGGTGGAAAGGCAGCGGAGTTGGATGTCTATGCCGGCGCGGCCGGTCTGGTCGGCGTGGGTGCGGCGGTAGGTATTGCCAACCTGGAACAGACGGTGACCGCGTCGGTACAGGGCGATGTTGCGGTGACTGGTCAGGCCAAGGCGCTGGACGTGCGCGCTGCCGATGACAGTCAGCTCGATGTGTTTGCTACCGGTATGGCCGTGGGTGCCGCTGCTGTGGGTGCTGTGGTTGCCAAGGCTGAGCGCGATGCCAACGTCGCGGCTTGGCTGGCCAACGACAGCATCGTCAATGGCTTCTCGGATGTGATCATTGATGCTGCCTCGGCAGGTGCTGCACACGCGAAAGCCATTGGTGCGGCGGGTGGTGTGCTGGCCGGTGTCAGTGCAGCGGTAGCGCTTGCCGATGACTCGTCCAAGGCCAATGCCTGGGTGGGCGACCGCAGCAAAGTGTCTGGTGTCAACGGCGATGTATCTGTGACTGCCAGCGCTCGGCCCGATGTGTCGGCAGAAGCCGTCGGCGCCGCAGTGGCAGTTGGATTGGCCGTGGGTGCAGCAGTGGCCGATGCGACGTCGCACACGACGGTGGGTGCATGGGTGGGCAAGAACAGTGTGTTGGCCAACCGCGGTGATCTGAACGTGTCGGCTGCCGTCAATGCAGGCAAGGTGGAAGCAAGCGCCTTTGCAGGCTCCGGTGGTATGTACCTGGCCGGCGCCGGTGCGTTTGCTACCGCCAGCAGCAGCAATGCAGTGGATGCTGAGATCAGGGACGGTGTCATGGTCCATGGTGAGGCCACGGCACAAGGCGGCACCAACGGCTATGGGCGTGCGGGAGACGTATCGGTCAAGGCCACCAACAACAGCCACCAGAACGCACACGCAACGGGCATCAGTGTTGCGGGGCTGCTGGCCGCGGGTGTGGTCAAGGCCAAGGCGACCTCTGACTCCACCACCGACCTGCGAATCGGTGATTCGACAATGCTGTTTGCCGGTGACGTTGTACTTGGCGCCAGCGGTACGGATGAGAACACGGCAAAGGCAAAGGCTGGCAGTGGCGGCTTGCTGGCAGGCAACGCTGCGCTTGCATCCACCCAGTCCAGGAGCGGCACCTTGCTGCTCATCGGCGAAAATGCCGTGATGGACGTGAGTCGCCTGGAGGCCCGGGCAGCACACGATGCCCGCTACGGCGGCAGCGCGGACAGCACCAGTGCGGGTGTACTCAACGCGAGTGGTGCGGATGTCTCCAACGTCGCCGCATCGGATGTGCATATCCAGATCGGTCAGGATGCCCGCTTGATTTCTGCAGGGTCCACAACCCTGCGCACGGACAACAACTACAACAGCACGCTGGGCAGTGCGTTGGCCGTCAGCGCGGCCGGCGGCGGTGTGTTGACTGGCAGTGCGGCGGGGGTCACGACCGAGCTGACGGGTTCAAGCATGATCGACGTGGACCGCGGCGCCTTGCTGCGCACCGGTCACCAACCGGGTGAAGGTGATACGGGCGTATTGGATGTGGTGGCCGGCACGCGTGCCAATACCGACGACCGCGCTGGTCTGACCACGGGCGGCGCCATCAATGTGGCGATCGTCAAGGCCAGTACCCAGGCGTCGTTGCGGAACAAGGTCAACATTGCCAACGATGCAAAGCTGCAAAGCAGCTACATGCTCAATGTCGGCACCTATGCCAATACCGATATCGGCGCCAACGCCTTGGTGAACACCTGGGGTGTGCTGGCAGCGGTTGGCAAGTCCGATGCGGATGTCACGCTGGACATGGACCAGCAGGTCAACGTGGAAAGTGGTGCCAAGTTGGAGTCGCTGCACAACGCGTTTGTGTCGGCCGGCCAGGATGGCATGAATGGCTGGACCTCCAGGCTGTCGGCCAATGCGGTGGCGCTGGGCTATAGCCGTGGTTTGATCGCCATCCCGGATTCATCGGCGCATTCCACGTTGAACAGCGATGCAAGTACACGTTTGGCCGCAGGCAGCAGCCTGCTCAGTGGTGCGTTTGTCTCGCTCGGTTCCTACGGCGAAAACGTATTCCGCAATGCCGATGGTGCTGCAACCGGATACAACCTTGGCTTCATTCCGGTCACGGTGCGTGACAGTCAGGCGTTGGGAAGGACAACTGGAGACGTCATCGTCGACGGCACCGTTGTTGCCGGGCGCTACAACGTGCTGGACATCGTCATCGATGCTGATGGCACGTTGAACAAGAGTGGCGCTGGCGGTGATGTACTTGAGTTCGAGAGCTCGCTGTGGAACAGCAACGAGCTCAAGGCAGTGTTGAATGCTGACGGTATCCACAGCTTCGACGAAACGGCGAACAAGGCAGCCAAGACCTGGAGCATTGGAGATCTGTACGCCGCGGGGGGCGACATCATCCTGTTCGGCAACAACATCCGCGGGACGGGGTCGATGACGGCCAAGGGCGCACCGCGTATCACCATCGTCAATAACAGCAACCACAACCTGTTGTTGGCCGGCGACATACTGGTGCCGGACTACAGTGGTGGCAACATCCTGTTCACCGGCAACAGTGACCAGGCCCATGGCATTGGCTTGAGCCAGAATCCGGGGCTGGGCAATGCTCAGGTGAGCATCAGCAACCTTGGTAGCCTAGGCTCCGCGATCGGAGCGGGCGGCCGGATCTCCGTGACTGGCGGCCAACTCAGCATATACAACGCCCAAGGCAGCATCTATGGCTGGGGCGAGCAGCTCGCCGAGAACGTAACCATCAACGCGCCCAACGGCGAGGTGGGCTACAACCTTGGGACCGGCTCCTGGTACGGCAATATTGCCAGTTCGCTGTGGCGCCAGCACAGCCTGGCTTACGGCATCACCAATGCGGACGATGCCGCGGGCTTCATCGCCAACGCCGTGTATGGCAAGGCAGCTGCCCAGGCGGGTATGTCGTTGACCGACTACCTGCTGTACAAGGGATATGACACCAGTAAATCCAGCGGCGGCGGCAGCATCTTTGTCTATGGTGCCTGCAATTACCGGGTGGGCGACAAGGACTGCACCGAGTCGAGCCTGAAGGGGCAGTTCTACGACGGCGGTCAGGTGTCGAAGTACAGCCATGACAGTACCAATTTCGTGCCCAGAGTGAATGCAAGGACGCTGCTCAAGGAGTTGAGCAGCCAACCGAATGACGTCACTTCGACGGCACAGAACGGCTCGGGCAATACGGGGCCTGGAATCAACGCCGGTACTGGCATCAAGATCACTGCCAACTACATCGACGTAAACGTAGCACTGAAGGCCGGCAAGCCGGTGGACTATTCGGCCATCGTGTCCAACAGCCCAGGGCTGCGCGCGTGGATCGATGCCAAGGACGCGCAGGGCACCAAGGGAATATTCGACGTCCCGGTCGAGTACGTCAGCCGCACCAGTGGCGACTCGCAGAAGGTCAGCCTGAAATACGACTCGTTGAATCGCCAATTCATCGTCCCGGACATCTGGGCCAATGGTGGTGGCTCGATCACGCTGGATGGCAAGATCGTCAGTACCTCGACATCGGGCTCGTTGAACGTCATCAGCGGCAAGGGTTCGGTGGTGATCGACAACAAGCTGGCCGATGTGGGGCTGCAGCTGGGCAATATTCTTGTCGGCAACGGAGCTCCGGGCCAGATCACCATCCGCGACCGCCTGCGGAATGTGTCGACCTGGTATCAGCGGGATGCAAACGGCAATGTGAGCGCTCGCGTTGGCGCTGTTGATGCATCGGGATGGTCGTCGCCCGGGTTGACGCCGTTGGCCGCGACGGGTGCGTACAACCCGCTTACCGGCATGCGTGGGCGTTGGACACAGACGGCCAACATTCGCCGGAACATCAACTGGGCAGACAACGGTGCGATGAGCGCCGAGAACTGGCGCTGGGTGGATGCCAATGGCAAGACGCTCTATGACGGGCAGCAGTGGGCTGTCTCGGGCATGGAGTATTACAACGGCTCGGGCAACGGCAATCTGTTCGATTCCAAGGTCAGCGGTCAGTTCTATAACCAGGCTAGTACAGGGGTGAACTACCGTTGCGAGAAGGGGAACTCGCAGGGCTGCCGCTACAACTACGGTTTCCCGGGTGAGAATCAGTTCAAGGATGGCGAGACCTGGCGTACTTTCTGGGGTTTGAAGGCGCCAACCAGCGGGCGGCTGACGGTGACCAACACGGTCAAGGCCGATAACGCCATCGCCATCAATTTCAAGTCCAATGATGCCGGCGTGCTGGACATTGATTCGGGGCAGACCATTCGCATCAATGGTGTACTGAAGAACACCGATGGCAGTACCTCCCTGACCAGCGTCTACGGCAGCATCGAAAGTGTTTCCAACGATGCCCGCATCATCACCAACAAGTTGACGTTGGAAGCCGGTCGCTCCATTGGCACCCTTGTGGGTGCCCAACCCGGGGATGCGGCCAACCCGATCGACATTCAGATGGTGTCGTACAAGGGCGTCAATGGCGGCACGGTGGAGGCCGGAAGCATCACCGTCAGGGCCGGCGGCGACGTCGCGCTGGACGTGGACTCGGCTGCCAAGGTGTTGATCAGCGCGGGCAATGGCACCGCGACGGGCAATGTATGGCTGCGTGCAAAGTACGACATCGAAGGTGTCAACACCGGTACCGCATCGATCACTGGTGGCGACATCACGCTGTACAGCACGTATGGCGGCATCGGTTCCATGAGTCGTCCGTTGCTGCTCAGGGCAAATGAATTCCCGCGCAGCGATGGCGCAATGCAGGGTGGATTGGTGACGGCCAAGGCGACCGGTGATATCGCACTGAGCGACCTGGCCGGTGATTTCTGGGTGCGGCATATTGAGTCCACCGCTGGCGATGTGCTGGTGGACGCCGCGTCGGGTTCGATCTTCAGCGCATCCCAGCGCGGCGCGGCCAGCTTCCTCAGCGAGGCGGAGCTCAATAGCCTGCGTGAGAACCTGAAGCTCTACCAGGGTGCGGGTGAGCAGTCGGTGGTCAGCTACCAGAGCCAGGTGGATGCCAGCTACGCTGAGTACTTCCAGTTGCGTGGCCTAGGGAGTGTGTCTGGCGGGCAGTTCGTCGCTGGAAGCAATGCCATCAATCTGTATCGCTCCATGGCCGAAGCGGCCAAGGAAACGAGCCTGGATGATGCAGGTGTGGCCGCCTATCTGGCTGAGCGCTACGCACGGCTCACGGTGGTGTTTGCAGACGCATTTGGCGCTGCCTGGGAACAGGAAACGGTCTTCGCCTCGGGCTTCGACGCATCCTTCCGCTACGAGCTGGCCGGCAATACGGGTGACAGTGCGCAAGCTGCGGCACGCAAGGGTCAGCTGTTTAGCAGCCTGACCGATGAATCCAAGTGGACCAAGGATCAGCTGCAGTACGTGTTCAATGCCAACGCGCTGGAGCCATCGACCGGTTCCGCGCTGAATGCAGAGCCTGTGATCGTTGGCCGCAACATCACGTTGCGTGCAAAGGACAACCTTGGTCGTTTGGCCAATGAGTACACCGTCAGTCTTGCGGATGTGAACCGTGGCGCCATCAGCGATGATGCCGCGCTCGCCATGCGTCTTGCCACGACGCCGGGTGACGTTGAAATGCTGGATGCCAGCGGCAACGTACTTACCGCACAGCAGGTTCGCGATGGGTACGTGGTTGCTTCGCTGCGGATCAAGAGCACCGCGCCCGTGGTGGTGGATGCCAAGGGCACGGTAGATGCGATCGTTGGCGCTGACACCTATCTGCATGGAAGTTCGACGCTGACCTTCAGCCGCTTCTCCAGTGGTGGCAATGCACGTATCGGCAGTGATGGAGACATTCTGGGTGTTTCGGGTACTTCGGCGGCATCAATCGTCGTTGGCAAAGACCTGAGCCTGAGCGCTTTGCGCAGCATCATGGGGGGTGATGGGAAGCCACTGCGGGTGCAGGTCAACGGCACGCTGCTGCTGGCCGATGCCGGGGAGCATGTGAAGCTCGCACAACAAAGCGGCAACCTGCGCATCGGCATCGTCAATGCCAATCAGGATGTGGTGCTGAATGTCGCCGATGGCAGCTTGCTGTCTTATCTGAAGGATGTGGCGGCAGTGACCGGCCGTAATATCCAGTTGACGGTCCGTGATGACATCCAGGATGAAACCGGCGCGATGCTTGCTGTGCGGATCATCACCGGCGGTCAGCTCAATGGCGAGGCAAAGGGGGATATCGGGCTTTCCAGCAAGACCGACATGCCGATCGGCACCCTGACAGCCGGGGGCGATCTGCAACTGGCAACCACGGCGGGGGCGTTGTCGGCCCAGGTGCTGGATGCGGGCGCTGGGCTGAAAGTGACCGGCTATGCCGGCGTCGATATCGAACAAGCCGCCGCCGGCCAGGATGCAACGATCAGTGCGCCGATGGGTGATGTCGCGGTTGGGAGTCTGACGGCACGCTCGGCGGACCTGAATGCAGGCAAGCAGCTGACGCTTGGTGATGCGGACATCCAGCAGATTCTGAGGATTCTGGCATTGCAGTCCGCCGCGCTGAGTGCGGGTGCGGTGGTGCACAGTGGCAGCGAAGTGCACATCGACGCCGCCGGTTTCAGCATGGGCGCGGGCAGCCAGCTCAGTGCAGGCAAGGTGGTTTCGGTCCGCACCGCGGGCGATATGTCGCTGGGGCAAGTGGCGATTAGCGGAAATGCGGTTGGCAGCACGATCACGCTCACCGCTGACGGCCATATCCAGTCCAATGGCGATGCGGCCGTCAATATCGGTGGCGGTAGCAATGTTCTGGCCACCCTGGCAGCAGGGGAAGGTATTGGTGCGCGCGGGCAGGCCCTGACGGTTGATGTCGGGAACCTGGTCGCTGCGCGCGCCACGCGGGGTGACGTGGTGTTGGCGTTGCCCAACGGCGGAAATGTTGGGCGCATTGAGGCTGCTGCGGGCGACGTACTGCTGACTGCGGGTGATCATGTCCAGATCACAACCATCGGTGCGGACGGTACGGTCGATCTCAATGCGGCCGCCGCCACCGTGGGAGCCATCGTTGCGGGCGGCAATCTGGATGCCCGCACGACGGGCGACTTGGATGTGGCTGATGCTCAGGTGACGGGGAACGTTCATCTGACCAGTGATGGCAATCTGCATCTGGGGGTTGGCACCGTGGGCGGTAGCGCCACGCTATCGAGTGTGGGCGGCTCGACCATTGATTCGCTGGCAGTGCAAGGCACGCTGGACGTAACTTCGGGAGCCGCATTGGCCGCACGTGTGTTGTCCTCCGGCGCATCAATGACGCTGTCTTCCGGCGACACGCTGGACGTGCAGCAGCTGACCAGCGGTGCCGATTTGACTGCTGATGCAGCAGGAACGCTCTCCATTACCGATGCGAAGGTGACTGGCGCTGCTTCCATCGACGGTCAAGCGGACGTGGTGCTGGGGCAGACGGTTGTCGGCCAGACACTGGCAGTCAACGCTGCCAACGATCTGACCGCGACCACGTTGGACGTGGTGGGCAACAGCACGCTGAGCAGTGGCCGCAACACGCTGGTGACCAATTTCGATGGTCGGGGTGATCTGCTGGCGACTGCAGGCAGCAACCTGGTGATCACCGATGCGAACGTGACCGGCAACGCGCAACTGATCAGTGGCGGAGACCTGGATCTTGGCACCGGCACCGTTGGCGGTAACGCCACGCTGTCGAGCGTCGGCAGCACGACCGTCGATTCGCTGGCGGTGCAGGGCGCGCTGGATGTGACCTCGGGCGCTGCACTGGCTGCACGCGTACTGTCCTCGGGCGCATCAATGACGCTGTCTTCCGGCGACACGCTGGACGTGCAGCAGCTGACCAGCGGCGGAGACCTGACCGCTGATGCGATCAGCACGCTCTCCATTGCCGATGCGAACGTGTCCGGCGATGCCTCCATCGATGGCAAGGCCGATGTAGTGCTGGGCCAGGCAATTGTCGGAAAAACGTTGGCGGTCAACGCAGCGACAGATCTGACTGCGACCACGCTGGATGTGGCGGGCAACAGCAGCCTGAGCAGCGGCAGCAATACATCGGTGACCAGCTTCAATGGTGAGGGTGACTTGTCGGCCAAGGCCGGCGGTGATCTGGTGCTGGATAACGGCACCGTCGGCGGCAACGCCACGCTGTCGAGCGTCGGCAGCACGACCGTCGATTCGCTGGCGGTACAAGGCACGCTGGACGCAACTTCGGGTGCTGCATTGGCCGCACGCGTATTGTCATCCGGCGCATCAATGACGCTGTCTTCCGGCGACACGCTGGACGTGCAGCAGCTGAGCAGCGGCGCTGATCTCAATGCTGGTGCAGTCAGCACGCTGTCCATCGCCGATGCGAAGGTTTCCGGCGATGCCTCCATCGACGGCAAGGCCGACGTGGTGCTGGGCCAGGCAATTGTCGGGAAAACGTTGGCAGTCAACGCGGGCACCAATCTGACCGCGACCACGCTGGATGTGGCAGGCAACAGCACACTGAGCAGTGGCGGCAACACCTCGGTGGCCGGCTTCAATGGTCAGGGTGATCTGCTGGCGACTGCAGGTAGCAACCTGGTGATCACCGATGCGAACGTGACCGGCAACGCGCAACTGATCAGCGGCGGAGACCTGGATCTTGGCACCGGCACCGTTGGCGGCAACGCCACGCTGTCGAGCGTCGGCAGCACGACCGTCGATTCGCTGGCGGTACAAGGCACGCTGGACGCAACTTCGGGTGCTGCATTGACCGCACGTTCGCTGTCCACGGGTGCATCGATGACGCTGTCTTCCAGCAACACGCTGGACGTGCAGCAGCTGACCAGCGGCGCCGATCTTGACGCCGAAGCCGCAGGAACGCTGTCGATTGCCGACGCGACCGTGACCGGCAACGCCTCCATCGACGGCAAGTCCGACGTGGTGTTGGGCCAGGCAACCGTCGGCAAGACGCTGACAGTCAACGCGGCTAACGACCTGGCCGCGGCCACGCTGGATGTGGTGGGCAACAGCACGCTGAGCAGCGGCCGCAACACCTCGGTGACCAGCTTCAATGGTCAGGGTGACTTGTCGGCGAAGGTCGGCGGTGATCTGGTGCTGGGTAACGGCACCGTCGGCGGCAACGCCACGCTGTCGAGCATCGGCAGCACGACCGTCGATTCGCTGGCGGTACAAGGCACGCTGGACGCAACATCGGGTGCCGCATTGACGGCCCGTGTGCTGTCTTCGGGTTCCACGATGACGCTCACGTCCGATGACACGCTGGACGTGCAGCAGCTGACCAGCGGTGCCGATTTGACTGCTGATGCGGCAGGAACGCTCTCCATTGCCGATGCGAAAGTGACTGGCGCTGCTTCCATCGACGGTCAAGCGGACGTGGTGCTGGGGCAGACGGTTGTCGGCCAGACACTGGCAGTCAACGCTGCCAACGATCTGACCGCTACCACGTTGGACGTGGTGGGCAACAGCGCGCTGAGCAGTGGCCGCAACACGCTGGTGACCAATTTCGATGGTCGGGGTGATCTGCTGGCGACCGCAGGTAGCAACCTGGTGATCACCGATGCGAACGTGACCGGCAACGCGCAACTGATCAGCGGCGGAGACCTGGATCTTGGCACCGGCACAGTTGGCGGCAACGCCACGCTATCGAGCATCGGCAGCACGACCGTCGATTCGCTGGCGGTACAAGGCACGCTGGACGCAACATCGGGTGCCGCATTGGCCGCACGTGTGCTGTCTTCGGGTTCCACAATGACGCTCACGTCCGGCGACACGCTGGACGTGCATCAGCTGAGCAGCGGCGCCGATCTTGACGCCGAAGCCGCAGGAACGCTGTCGATTGCCGACGCGACCGTGACCGGCAACGCCTCCATCGACGGCAAGTCCGACGTGGCGCTGGGTCAAGCGGTCGTGGGTAAGACGCTGGCAGTGAATGCGGTCAATGATCTGACCGCCACCACGCTGACTGTGGCAGGTAACAGCGCGCTGAGCAGTGGTCGTAACACTTCGGTTACGACCTTCAACGGGCAGGGAGACTTGTCCGCGAACGCGGGTGGTGACTTGGCGCTGGATAACGGCACCGTCGGCGGCAACGCCACGCTGTCGAGCGTCGGCAGCACGACCGTCGATTCGCTGGCGGTGCAAGGCACGCTGGATGTGACCTCGGGCGTTGCACTGGCTGCACGCGTGCTGTCCTCGGGCGCTGCGATGACCCTTGCCTCCGGCAGCACGCTTGACGTGAAGCAGCTGACGAGCGGCGGTGATCTTGATGCCGATGCGATCAGCACGCTCTCCATCGCTGATGCGAAGGTGTCCGGCGATGCCTCCATCGACGGCAAGGCCGATGTAGTGCTGGGCCAGGCAACCCTCGGCAAGACGCTGACAGTCAACGCGACCACCAATCTGACCGCGACCACGCTGGATGTGGCAGGCAACAGCACGCTGAGCAGCGGTGGCAACACCTCGGTGACCAGCTTCAATGGTCAGGGTGACTTGTCGGCCAAGGCCGGCGGCGATCTGGTGCTGGATAACGGCACGGTCGGCGGTAACGCCACGCTGTCGAGCGTCGGCAGCACGACCGTCGATTCGCTGGCGGTACAAGGCACGCTGGAAGCAACATCGGGTGCCGCATTGGCCGCACGCGTGTTGTCATCCGGCGCATCGATGACGCTGTCTTCCGGCGACACGCTGGACGTGCAGCAGCTGAGCAGCGGCGCTGATCTCAATGCTGATGCAGTCAGCACGCTGTCCATCGCTGATGCGAAGGTGTCCGGCGATGCGTCCATCGATGGCAAGGCCGACGTGGTGCTGGGTCAAGCAACTGTCGGCAAGACGCTGGCAGTCAACGCGACCAACGATCTGACCGCGACCACGCTGGATGTGGCAGGCAACAGCACGCTGAGCAGTGGCGGCAACACCTCGGTGACCAGCTTCAATGGTCAGGGTGACTTGTCGGCGAAGGCGGGCGGTGACTTGGCGCTGGATAACGGCGCGGTCGGCGGAAGCGCCACCTTGTCGAGCGTTGGACGCACGACGATTGGCACGCTGTCGACGCAAGGCACGCTGGACGCAACTTCGGGTGCTGCATTGACCGCACGTTCGCTGTCCACGGGTGCATCGATGACGCTGTCTTCCAGCAACACGCTGGACGTGCATCAGCTGAGCAGCGGCGCCGATCTTGACGCCGAAGCCGCAGGAACGCTGTCGATTGCCGACGCGACCGTGACCGGCAACGCCTCCATCGACGGCAAGTCCGACGTGGCGCTGGGTCAAGCGGTCGTGGGTAAGACGCTGGCAGTGAATGCGGTCAATGATCTGACCGCCACCACGCTGACTGTGGCAGGTAACAGCGCGCTGAGCAGTGGTCGTAACACTTCGGTTACGACCTTCAACGGGCAGGGAGACTTGTCCGCGAACGCGGGTGGTGACTTGGCGCTGGATAACGGCACCGTCGGCGGCAACGCCACGCTGTCGAGCGTCGGCAGCACGACCGTCGATTCGCTGGCGGTGCAAGGCACGCTGGATGCAAGCTCGGGCGCTGCAATGACGGCCCGTGTGCTGTCCTCGGGTTCAGTGATGACGCTCACGTCCGGCGACACGCTGGACGTGCATCAGCTGAGCAGCGGCGCTGATCTCAATGTTGGTACAGTCAGCACGCTGTCCATCGCCGATGCGAAGGTGTCCGGCGATGCCTCCATCGATGGCAAGGCTGACGTGGTGTTGGGCCAGGCAACTGTCGGCAAGGCGCTGACAGTCAACGCGGCCAACGATCTGACGGCAAGCCAGCTGACAGTGACGGGCAACAGCACGTTGGACAGCGGCGCCGACATGTCGGTGACAACGTTCGGTGGCAAGGGCGATCTGGCCGCTACGGCGGCTGGCAATGCCGCATTCGATACCGTCAACGTTGGCGGCTCAATGATCTTGCAGGCCGGCAAGGCGATCAACGTCGGCACGGCCGTGATCGGCGTGGACGGCACATGGGTGGCAGGTACCGACCTCACCGCCGATGACGTGACCACGGGCTGCAACTTCAGTGGTGATGCCGGCGGCACGCTGGCCATCGGCTCGGTGCAGACCGGTTGCGGCCTGCAGCTTGCGTCGACGGACAGCCTGTCCTTCGGCAGTCTGCATGCCGGGGCCGACATCGGCCTGACCTCTCGTGGCGGCGATGTACTTGGCCGCAGCGTGGATGCTGGTGGCTCGCTGCGGGTTGATGCGGCCGACGGTATCGCGATCACTGCCGCATCCGCTGGTGCCGATATCACCGCCAATAGCGGCGGCACGCAGCAGTGGGGCAGCTATGAGGCCGGGCGTGATGCGCAGCTGACGGCCGGCAGTGACGTGCGGGTAGGAAGCGGCGTCAGCGGTGGCCTGCAGTCGATCATCTCCGGCGGCAGCATCCAGTTTGATCGCATCCAGGCGGGTACCACCGTCAGCATGGATGCGCAGGGTGGCGCACTGACGGGTGGGCAGCTGCGTGCAGCGTCGGGTGCGCTGTCGGCACGCGACCATTTGTCGCTGGCAGATGCAATGGTGGATACCCGCCTGAACCTGGCGGCGGACGACATCAATGCGCACATTGCGCAGTCCAACGAGGGCCAAGGCCCACTGACGACCACGCTCACTGGCTACCGCAACGGTGTCGCACGCAAGGTGGTGGTTGAAGTGGATCCGCGTGATGCCTGGTTGATCGATCAGATCAAGGCCGTTGACGCGCAGCTGGCTTCAAGCGCGGCACGCGTCGACATCGCGCAGGGCTTCATCGAAAAGACCATGACCCTGAAGACCGCCGGCATGAACGTGTTGATGGACAACACCAGCCCGGTGCTGCGTCCGGTGGATGTGCAGTTGACGCAGCTGGACAAGACCTTCCGTCTGTCGGCCACTGACACCTTCCTGGATACCAATGCCTACGTGGTCCGCTTCGCTGATGGCTTCCGCGTGACCAGCCCCAACTACAATCCGGACCACGTCGATGGCGGGCCGAACTATCTGGGCGAAAGTGCGGTGCGTTACATGGGCCGCATGCTCAAGCTGGATACGACAGACCGCGGCAGCGTGCCCGCTTCGCGTTGGCTGGATGACGAACAGCAGAAGGACGATGTCATCTCCTCTGCTGCCGGCGCAGTCAACCTCGGGGCTCCCAACTGATGAACTACAGGAATAGAAGCATGTATCGAGGGATGCTCCTCATTGGCAGCGCGCTGTTGCCCTGCATGGCCAGCGCGCAGTCGACAACGGCCAGCGAAGGCCAGGCAGCCGCACAGCGGATCGACGGGTACTACGAGCAGCGCCAGCCATTGCAACCACGCCAGCCGGTGGTGGATCCGCTGCAGCAGGAAGCACCGGCCAGCGACGTGCAGCCCGCTGGCGACGCTTCCACCCGCTTTCTGTTGAAGGAAGTCAGTTTCAGTCCGTCGGAGCTGCTTGCCGCCGACACGCTGGACACCATTCGCGCCCGCTACCAGGGACGCGAAGTGAGTCTGGCGGAGTTGAACCAGATGGTGGCGGAGGTCAATGCCGCTTACGAGGCACAGGGCATCACCACCGCCAAGGCCTTGCTGCGCGAGCAATCCATCGAAGGCGGGCGGGTTGAAGTCACGCTGATGGAAGGGCGGCTGGGGCAATTGCAGGTGACCGGTGAAGGCAAGGTGCCGGTGCGCTTTGTCGAAAAGCGTATCCACCAGCCGGTGGGCGAGGTGGTGCAGACCAATCGTCTGCGCGACGACCTGGTCTATCTCAATCGCACCAGCGATCTGCAGGTGCGCGCGCTGTTGCGCCCCGGTGAAACGGCCGGCCAAACCGACATCGTGCTGATGACCGAGACACCGGACCGCGGCAATTGGGGCGTGTTCGTCGACAACTCCGGCGTGGAGAGCACGGGCCGCGAGCGCTACGGCGTGCAGGGGCAGTTCTGGGGCTTGGCGAGCATCAACGATCTGTTGTCCGGCTCGGTGGCGTACTCGCGCGGGGGCCTGGAAGGGCGCGTGTCGTATTCGGGCATCATCAACAAGCGCAATGGCCGCTTGGGTGTGAATGTCTCGCGCAACCAGATCAACATCATCGACGGCGCCTATCGCGATCTCGATATCACCGGTGAATCCACCAACTACGGTCTGGACTTCACCCAGCCGTGGATCGCCAACCAGCATTGGATACTCTCCACCACGGCCAGCATTGGCCGCAGCAACTCCATTTCCGAGATTGCTGGCGTGCGCGTTTCGGAGATCGATTCAACCGTCATGACGCTGGGGCTGAGCACCGGCTACCGCAACGACGGTTACGACTGGACGTTCTACCAAGGCGTGTCGCGTATCCAGACCGACGAAACCCTGGCGGAGGGTCGCAACTTCACCACCGCCAATGGCAGCACGTCGTGGACGCAGCGGATCGGCGCAAGTGGCTTCCTGTATCGCGCGCAGCTGGGTTGGCAGTTCACCAATGGCGACTTCCTGCCATCGAGCAACCTGTTCCAGGTGGGCGGTATCGGCAGCGTGCGCGGTTATGTCCGTGGCGCGTTGTCCGGTGTGAAAGGCTATTTCGGCAGCGTGGAACTGCACCGCCCGTATCGGCAGGCGCACGATGTGTATGTGTTCTTCGACCACGGCGATGTGCGTGGTGACTTCCCAATGGCCGCCAGCATCAGCAGCGTGGGCTTGGGCCTGAATGGCCAGTTCGCCAGCCGCTACAGCTACAGCCTGGATCTGGGCCATCCCCTGGATGACGTGCTCAAGAATCAGGACAGCGTGCGCGCCGATTTCCGCATCAGCGCACGCTGGTAATTGCAGGCGTCAGGGCGCGGGCAGTGGCGGATCAGCCCTGCTCGCGCACGATGTCCACCAGACGCTCGCCGTAGCGAGCCAGCTTGCTGCCACCAATGCCGCCGACCCGGCCCAGCGCATCGACGCTGGTCGGGCGTTGTTCGGCGATGTTGCGTAGCGTGCTGTCGTGGAAGATGACGAAGGCCGGCACGTTCTGTTCGCGCGCCAATTCCGCACGCAGCCCGCGCAGGGCGTTGAACAGCGCCAGATCCTGCGGCTGCACCGGCAGGCCGGTGCGCGGGCCGCTACTGCGCTCGCGTTCGCGGGTGGCCGGGCTTTCGCGACGCATCATCATCTGCCGACGGCCCTTGAGGACATCGCGACTGGCGTCGGTCAGGCGCAGGCCACCGTGCGCGGTCGGGTCCACTTCCAACAGACTGGCGGCGACCAACTGCCGGAACACGCCACGCCAGCTGCGTGCATCCAGATCGCTGCCGATGCCGTAGGTACTCAATTTGTCGTGGCCAAGCTGGCGCAGGCGCTCAGCGTCGCTGCCGCGCAGGATGTCGATCAAATGGCCCACGCCAAAACGCTGGCCGCTGCGGTAAACACAACTCAGCGCCTTTTGTGCCGGCACGGTGGCGTCCCATGCCGCGGGCGGAGTGAGGCAGTTGTCGCAGTTACCGCAGGGCTTGGGATAGGTTTCGCCAAAGCCGGCGAGCAGCACCTGGCGACGGCATTGCATGGATTCGCAGTAGCCCAGCAGGTGATCGAGTTTGGCGCGTTCGAGTTGCTTGCGCTCTTCGCCAGCCTCGGATTGTTCGATCATCTGCTTGAGCAGCACCACGTCGCCCAGCCCGTAACACAGCCACGCTTCGGCAGACTCGCCATCGCGGCCGGCGCGGCCGGTTTCCTGGTAATAGCCTTCCATCGACTTGGGTAGGTCGGTATGCGCGACGAAACGCACATCCGGCTTGTCGATGCCCATGCCGAAGGCGATGGTGGCGCACATCACGATGCCGTCTTCGCGCAGGAAGCGGCGCTGGTTGGCGGCGCGCACCTCGGCCGGCAGGCCGGCGTGATAGGGCAGGGCGTTCATGCCTTGCTGGCACAGGAACTCGGCGGTCTCTTCAACCTTGCGGCGTGACATGCAGTACACGATGCCGGCTTCGTCGCGGTGATCCTTGAGGAAGCCCAGCAGCTGACGCTTGGCGTTGTCCTTCTGTACCACGGTGTAGCGGATGTTGGGGCGGTCGAACGAGCTGACGAAGTGGCGCGCGGTGGTCAGATCCAGACGCTCGGCGATTTCGCGCTGGGTCGGTGGATCAGCAGTGGCGGTCAGGGCGATGCGCGGGATGTCTGGCCAGCGCTCGTGCAGCACGGTCAGCTGGCGGTATTCCGGGCGGAAATCGTGCCCCCACTGCGACACGCAGTGCGCTTCATCGATGGCGAACAGCGCAATCCGGCTGCGTTCCAGCAAAGAGAGGAAACGCCCCGTCAGCAAGCGCTCCGGCGCCACGTACAGCAGCTGCAGCTCGCCCGAGAGCAGCTCGCGTTCCACCCGCGCGGCGGTTTCGGCATCCAGCGTGGAGTTGAGGAACTCGGCGCGGACACCGGCCTGACGCAGCGCTTCCACCTGGTCCTGCATCAGCGCGATCAATGGCGAGATGACAATGCCGCAGCCATCGCGCAGCAGCGCGGGGATCTGATAGCACAGGGATTTGCCGCCACCGGTCGGCATCAGCACCAGGGCATCGTTGCCGCTGGCGACATGTTCGACGATGGCCTGCTGGTCGCCGCGGAAACTGTCGTAACCGAAAACGCTGGAAAGCAGCTCTTGCGCGGGACTGTGGGGCATCGCGCTAGTTTACGGGATTGGCGGAATCGGGAGGCTGCTGCATTTAGCCTCTCCCCTCGCGGGAGAGGATGCCGAAGGCAGGAGAGGGGCCGGCGCAGCCGCGCCTTTGCTCCATTCCCGACTTCCCGGGAAAGCTCCCAGCCGAGCATGGCTCGGCACTACAGGCAAACCGGAAGCATTGCGGGATTGGCGGAATCGGGAGGTTGCTGAATTTGGCCTCTCCCCTCGCGGGAGAGGATGCCGAAGGCAGGAGAGGGGCCGGCGCAGCCGCGCCTTTGCTTCATTCCCGACTTCCCGGGAAAGTTCCCAGCCGAGCATGGCTCGGCACTACAGGCAGACCGGCAGCATGGCGAGGGCGCGCCGAAGGCGGGGGGATCTGGCTGGCAGATGAAGCAGGATCCCTGGTTCCGCAGGCGGAACCAGGGAAATCCAGCAGGGGCGAAGGCCCGAAGGAATTACTGCAGCAGCGAACGCAGCATCCACGCGTACTTTTCGTGGGTCTGCAGGCGCTGGGTCAGCAGGTCTTCGCTGGGGGCGTCGTCCACGTCGTCGGCCACGTCCAGCACCTTGCGTGCGGTGCGGCAGACCGCTTCGTTGGCGGCGACCAGCTGGCGTACCATTTCCTGCCAGTCAGCACTGTTGCTCAGGCCTGGCTCCTCGGCAATCGAGGTCAGGGCCGCGAATTCGCGGTAGGAACCCGGCGCGTTGAAGCCCAGGGCGCGGATGCGCTCGGCGATTTCATCCAATGCGGCCCACTGCTCGGTGTACTGCGCCTCGAACATGGTGTGCAGCGAGTTGAACATCGGCCCGGTCACGTTCCAATGGAAGTTGTGGGTCTTCAGGTACAGCGTGTAAGCGTCGGCGAGGAAGTGCGACAAGCCGTCGGCCACTTTCTTGCGATCACTGTCCTTGATCCCGATATTGATGCCCGGGGCCGTCGGTGCGGCGGCTGCCAACTTCTTCTTGCCTGCTTCGACTTTGCTGGTGCTTTTGGCCTTGGCCATGACGCATTTCTCCTTGGCGGGTTGAATGGCTTCACAATACCGTTCCGGCAAACATACCGGTATTTCAAGTTTTCACGTTGAACGATTGATGAGCGCTATCGAAAAAGACACTGCCGCGCGCCTGCGCGACGCCCGCAAGGCCATTGACGGCGCAAGCAGCCGTGACCGTGGGCGCCTGCTTGGCCTGTGGTCGCGTTGGCAGAGCAAGCCGGCCGACGCCGCCAGTGAGCAGGCCTTCGCACAGCTGCTGGAGCGTTCGTGCGCCCAGCGCCAGCGGCGAGCCGCGCAGCAGATCACCATCACCATGGACGATGCGCTGCCAATCGCGCGTGAAGCCGAACAGATCACCGCATTGATCCGCGACCACCAAGTGGTGGTGATCGCCGGCGAAACCGGCTCGGGCAAAACCACCCAGCTGCCGAAACTGTGTCTGGCGGCCGGGCGTGGCGAGGCGGGCATGATCGGCTGCACCCAGCCGCGCCGTATTGCCGCCCGTGCGGTGGCCGCGCGCGTGGCCGAAGAGCTGCGGACCGAGTTGGGCTCGGTGGTCGGCTACCAGGTGCGTTTCACCGACAAGGTGGGCGAAGACACCCGCATCAAGTTCATGACCGACGGCATCCTGCTGGCCGAGATCGCCTCGGACCGCTGGTTGTCGCGCTACGACACGCTGATCATCGACGAGGCGCACGAACGCAGCCTCAACATCGATTTTCTGCTGGGCTACCTGAAGCAGCTGCTGGGCAAGCGCCCGGACCTGAAGCTGATCGTCACCTCGGCCACCATTGATACCGAGCGTTTCTCGCGTCACTTCGGCAATGCGCCGGTGGTGAGCGTGGAAGGCCGTACCTTCCCGGTGGAAGTGCGTTACCGGCCGCTGGATGAAAAACCGGGGTCAGCGTCGGATGCTTCCACCGCCGATGCCGGCGCACGGGGCCGGCGCGAAGAGCCCGATGGCGATCCGGTGTCGGCCATCGTTGCGGCCATGGATGAAATCACCCGCAGCGATCCGCGCGGTGACGTGCTGATCTTCCTGCCCGGCGAACGCGAAATCCGCGACACGCATCAGGCGCTGGAACGCCGCAAATACCGCGAAACCGAAGTGCTGCCGCTGTACGCGCGGCTGTCGGCCAAGGATCAAGACCGCGTGTTCAATCCCGGCCCCAAGCGGCGCGTGGTGCTGACCACCAACGTGGCCGAAACCTCGCTGACGGTGCCGCGCATCCGCTATGTGATCGACCCGGGTTTTGCCCGCATCAAGCGCTACAGCCCGCGACAGAAGCTGGACCGCCTGCATATCGAGCCGGTGTCGCAGGCCAGCGCCAACCAGCGCAAGGGCCGCTGCGGTCGTATCGCCGAAGGCATCTGCTACCGCCTGTATTCGGAAGCCGATTTCCAGTCGCGCGCGGAGTTCACTGATCCGGAAATCCGCCGCTCCTCGCTGTCGGGCGTGATCCTGCGCATGTTGCAGCTGGGCCTGGGGCAGATCGACGAATTCCCGTTCCTGGAAGCACCGGACGAACGTGCTGTCGCCGACGGTTGGCAGCAGCTGGCCGAGTTGGGCGCAATTGACGACGAGCGCAAGCTCACCGCAATCGGCCGGCAGATGGCACGCCTGCCGGTGGACGTGAAACTGGCGCGCATGCTGGTGGCCGCACAGAAGGGCGGCTGTCTGCGCGAGATGCTGGTGATCGCCTCGTTCCTGGGCATCCAGGACCCGCGCGAACGCCCGCCGGAATCCCGCGAGGCCGCCGACAATGCGCACGCCTTGTTTGCCGACGCGCGTTCGGAATTCATCGGCATCCTGCGCTTGTGGGAAGGCTATCGTGTCGCCCACGAAGACCTCACCCAGTCCAAGCTGCGCGACTGGTGTGGCCGGCACTTTCTGGGTTTCCTGCGCATGCGCGAATGGCGCGAGCTGCATCGTCAGCTGCGTCTGTTGTGCGACGAACTGGGCTGGGAAACCAATGAAGGCGATGCCTTCGGCAAGGCGCTGTTGTCGGCGCCGCCGGCATTGCCTGCCGGCGGCGACGCCGAAGCCAAGCGCAAGGCCACGCGCGGCGAGCAGCACAAAGCCGCCCGCCTGGCGCGCGAGGGAAAGAAACCGGGGTCAGAGTCGGGTTTTCCTGTTGCTCCTTCAGTGTCGGAGAAAAATGCGAGGAAACCCGACTCTGACCCCGGTTTTGCCTCCATCCCCGACAAGGTGCGTATTGCCGCCTACCAGGCGCTGCATCGGGCTGTGTTGGCCGGCTTGCCGACGCAGGTCGGTCATCGCACCGACAAGGGCGACTTCCAGGCGCCGCGTCAGCGCCGTTTCCATCTGTTCCCCGGCTCGGTGCTGGCCAAGCGGCCGCCGCCGTGGGTGCTCAGCGCCACGTTGCTGGATACGCAGCGCGTGTGGGGCATGACCAATGCGTCCATCGAACCGGATTGGGTGATCGCCGAATTGCCGCATCTGCTTGCGCGCAAGCATTCCGATCCGCATTGGTCGCGTGCGCAGGGACAGGTGCTGGCGTCGGAGCAGATCAGTCTGTTTGGGCTGGTGCTGGCACCGAAAAAGCCGGTGCATTACGGCCGGATCAACCCGGGTGAAGCGCACGACATCTTCGTGCGGCAGGCGCTGGTCACCGGCGAGATCAACACCCGCGTCAGTTTTGTCGCCGATAACCTGAAAGTGCTGGAGCAGGCGCGCGAAGAAGAAGCCAAGCTGCGCCGTGCCGGTATCGTCGCCGATGAAAACTGGCAGGCGCGTTGGTACCTGGACCGCGTGCCGTCCCACATTCATTCGGCCAATCTGCTTGAGGGTTGGTGGAAGACGTTGGCGCCGGAACAACGCCACAGCCTGCAGTGGTCATTGACCGATCTGCTGCCGGGCGAGGGCAGCGAGCAGGACCGCTATCCCAAGTATTTCCCGCTGGGCGATGCGCGCCTGGCGATGCATTACCGCTTCGAGCCGGGCGCCGAAGACGACGGCGTGACGCTGGATGTGCCGTTGCATCTGCTCAATGCCTTGGACCCGGCACGCTTGTCGTGGCTGGCGCCGGGTTTTGTCGCCGAGAAAGCGGCGGCGTTGATCCGCAGCCTGCCCAAGGCGATGCGCCGCAATTACGTGCCGGCACCGGATTTCGGTCGCGCCTTCTTCGAGGCCTGGGCCGAGCCGTCGGCCGATGACATTCGCGGTGAGCTGGCGCGTTTTCTGAGCAAAGCCACCGGCGCGAGCGTGGCGGCGACGGACTTCGATGTGGAAGCACTGGACCCGCATCTGCGCATGAACCTGCGGCTGTTTGAGGCGGTGCCTTCTGCCGGCCGCAGAGCGGGCGGTGGGAAGTCGGGCGGCGCCGAAAATCAGTCATCTCCAACCGCTTCGGCAAGTGGAAGTGAAGGCGTCAAGCTGCTGGCCATGTCGCGCGATCTGGATGCATTGCGCGCGCGCTTCGGCGAGCGTGCCGGCAGCGCGTTCGCGGCGCGTGCGGGCAAGGCGCTGGCGGCGGAAGGTCTGCGCGAATTTCCCTCAACCGCGATTCCCGAGCAGGTGCCCGGCGAAGCCGGTGTGCCGGCATACCCGGCGCTGGTGGATACCGGCGATGCGGCGGCGTTGCGCATCTTTGCCGACCGCAAGGAAGCCTTCCAACTGCATCCGCTGGGCGTTCGACGGCTGCTGGAAATCGGCTTGGCGGACAAGGTCAAGCAAGCGCGCAAGCAACTGCCGGTGCCGCCCAAGACCGGCCTGTTGTATGCGGCCATCGAGTCGCAGGAGCGCCTGCGCGGTGATCTGGTCGATGCGGCGATGAACGCGGTGCTGGCCGATGGTTTGGACACCATCCGCGCACCCGACACCTTTGAGCTGCGCCGCGCTGACGCCGCCAAGCGGCTGTTCGGCGAGGCGATGGAGCGGCTCAAGTTGGCCGAAACCATTCTCGGCCTGGTCGGCGAGCTGAAGCCGCAATTGGAAGCACCGTTGATGGGCTGGGCGCGCGGCAACCTGGACGACATGGAAGCGCAGTTGGCCGGCCTGGTGCATGCCGGCTTCCTGCGCGAGACACCGGCCGATGCGCTGGCGCAGTTCCCGCGTTACCTCAAGGCGATGATCCTGCGTGCGGAGCGTGCCAAGCGTGATCCGCCGCGCGATCAGGCGCGGATGCTCGAACTCAAGCCGTTCGTCGATGCGTTGAACGAGGCGCGTGCACGGGGCCATGCCGGACGACCGGAATGGGCCGCGCTGCGCTGGGATATCGAAGAACTGCGGGTGTCGTTGTTCGCGCAGGAGCTGGGCTTCCGCTCCGGCATCTCAGCCAAGAAGCTTGCTCAGCGAGTGGCGGCATTGCGCAGCTGATCGGTGCAATGCGCAACAGGGCGTAGGTTGGGATGAAGCGAAGCGTAATCCCAGCGTTCCCCGGGCAAGTAACCAACCGCGCTGGGATTGCATCCCAGCCTGCGATTTCATCCGGGGCTACGCGCGTCAGCGCGCCGGTGTCTGCGTCGGGCGGTGCATCTCAAGGCAACGCTGGCGCGCAGCGGTCATCTGCGTATGCGCGTTGCCATGTTCGCGGGTAATGGCCTGGCGGAACGTGGCCATGCGCGTGCGCAAGGCTTGGCTGCGCTGCGCGTCCGGTGCATTGGCCAGTTGCTCGCCGAGCATCGTCATCTGCTGCTGCAGCGTGCTCACGCGGTCGTTGGACGGGCCGTACACCGACGCGGTGGCATTGGCGATACAGCTGCGCTCGGCGTCGCGGTTGGCTTCGCGCTCGCGCTCGCTCTCGGTCGCTGTCGGGCTGGCGCTTTCGCTGGTCTGGCCAGGCTCGTCACGCACCGCTGTCTCCGAGCTCACCGGCGTTGCGACCGGCGTTGGCGCGGAATGCTCACGCAGCTTCATCGGTTCGGCGCGGGCATCACAGGGATGCTCGGAGTACATGGTTTCGCCGGATTTTCCTTTGCACTTGTAGACCTGGGCAAAGGCGCTGGCCGGGAGCAGCAACAACAGGAGCATCAAAATTGCGCGCATGGGTGACGTCGTCTGGCGATGGGCGGGCGGCTGCAGCCGTACCCTTCTCCAGGCTTCACAGCGGAGAAGGGCGGGGTGATGGGGACTGGGCTTACTTGGTCCGACGGACCTTGGCGCGGGTGTTGAGCCCGTCCACCTGCAGATACCACACGCCCATCAGGCCGGGGGTGATGCGCACGTCTGGCGTCTGCTTGCGCACCCCGCCAACGCGGGCGTCATCGGTCTGTTCCCAGACCTGGCCGTTGTCCAGGGTGAACTGGCGGCCCTTGCCGAAGCCGGTGAATTCGCCGGTCAAACGCGACTGGATCGGCTCGCTGGACCCAAAGTCATGGAAGCCACGATTCTTGACGATAACTTCCTGGCGGCCTTCTTCGCGTGCCTGTTCCAACGCCACGGTGGCGGCCTGCTCCACCTTGCCCTGCAGCCAGTTGTTCAGCGTGGACAGCTCCTGGGCACTGAGTTTGTCCAAGCCGGCGGCCTTGAACTCGGTCGCGGACATCTGCTGCTGCAGGTCGCCGGTGACGGCGCGTTGAGCCTGCGCGCTGGATACGGCGGAAAGTGAAAGGGCGGTGAAGGCAAACAGTACGGCCAGGCGCGGAAGCTTCATGGGCAATTGTTCCCGAATGCGGTTGGGCGCTAGTGTAGGGGCAACCGTCTGCAATTGAATGCTGTGAATCGCACCTCCTCCCCTGGCCTGGATACGCTGCTGCAGCGTGCCTCCACCCGCGCCCTGTCCGAGCCGCTGCGGCAGGCCTTGCTTGCCTGCTGGCAGCATCCCGAAACCGATCACGCCCCGCGCCTGTCCTGGCCGGTGCTGTCTGACACGCTGGACTCGCTGGCGCTGCTGTCCGCCGACGAAGGCGTGATCGTGGCCGCGCTGTTGTTCGACCTGCCCGGGCTGCGGACGCGTTTGGCCGAGTTGCCGCTGGGGACCGCCGCGGCCGCCGTGAGTGGTTTGCTTGATGGCCAGGAAGCGGCCGACCAGGTCTGGGCGCTGCATGCCGGGCGTGAGGCCGGGCGCAATTCCGAAGGACTGCGGCGTCTGCTGCTGTCCATCATCCACGACCTGCGGGTGGTGCCGATCCTGCTGTCGCGGCAGCTGGCCAGCATGCGTGCGGCCGACAAACTGCCCGACGCCGAGCGTCGCGCGCTGGCCCAGCTGACCCGTGATATCCACGCACCGCTGGCCAACCGGCTGGGCATCTGGCAGTTGAAGTGGGAGCTGGAAGATCTGGCATTCCGCTTTCTCGAACCGGAAACCTACCGCCACATCGCGCGCGAGGTGGACGAAACCCGCATCGCCCGCGAGCGCTATGTCGAGGCAGTGAAGAAGAAGCTGTCGGCGGCGCTGGAAGAGCAGGGCATCCGTGGCGAAGTCAGCGGCAGGCCGAAGCACATCTACAGCATCTGGCGAAAGATGCAGAAGAAGCAGCTGGCCTTCGAGCAGCTGTACGACCTGCGTGCGGTGCGGGTGATGGTGGACGACGTGGCCGCCTGCTACGCCGCACTGGGCGCGGTGCACGCGTTGTGGACGCCCATCCCCAGCGAGTTCGATGACTACATCGCGCGGCCCAAGGCCAACGATTACCGCTCGCTGCACACGGCGGTGATCGGCCCGGAAGGGCGCACCATCGAAGTACAGATCCGTACTCACGAAATGCACGCGCAGGCCGAGCTGGGCGTGGCCGCGCACTGGAAGTACAAGGAAGGCGGCAAGGGTGCTGAGAAGGCGTTTGATCGCAAGATCACCTGGATGCGGCAGCTGCTGGAACACGCGCAGGAGCCCGGCAGCCCCGAGGACCTGGCCGGCGCGCTGGATGCCGAACTGATCGAAGACCGCGTCTATGCGCTCAGCCCCAAGGGCGAGGTGATGGACCTGCCGGCCGGCGCCACGCCGCTGGATTTTGCCTACCACGTGCACACGATGGTCGGGCACCGTTGCCGTGGGGCAAAGATCAACGGCCGCATCGTGCCGCTGACCTACCGGCTGCGCAGCGGCGACCGCGTGGAAATCCTCACCGGCAAGGAGGCCGATCCACGCCGTGATTGGTTGATGCCGGCCAACGGTTTTCTCGCCAGCGGGCGGTCGCGCGAAAAAGTACGCAACTGGTTCCACAAGTTGGACCGTGCCCGCAACGTGCAGGCCGGCCGCGATCTGCTGGATCGCGAACTCAAGCGGCTGGGCCTGCAGCATTCGGACCTGATGGTGGCGGCGCGCAAGTTCCACGCGGACAGCGTCGATGATCTGTACATCCAGGTTGCGCTGGGCGACACCGGGCCGAACCAGGTCAGCCGCGCGCTGCTGGAGGCGGAAAAAGCACTGTTGGCACCGCCTACGACACCGGCCCTGCCGCGCCCGACCGCGCGCCGTGGCAGCACCGGCAAATCTGATTTCACGGTGCAAGGCGTTGGCAACCTGCTGGTGCAGCTGGCGCGTTGCTGCCAGCCGGTAGCTGGCGAACCGATCCAGGGCTACCTCACCCGCACCCGCGGCGTCACCGTGCACCGCATGGACTGCATCGCGCTGGCGCGCTTGTCGGCGGCTCATCCGGAGCGCGTGCTGCCGGTGGAGTGGGGCCGCAGTGGCTCCGGTTACGAGGTGGATGTGGTGGTGCGCGCAATGGATCGGCGTTGGTTGCTCAAGGACATCACCAACCTGATCGCGCAGGAAGACGCCTACGTCACCGAGATCAACAGCGACAACGTGCGCGGCAGCGGCCGGGTGCAACTGCGGCTGCGCTTGAAGGTGAACGACTACGGCCAGCTCTCCACCTTGCTGGGCAAACTGGATGCGCTGCCCGGCGTCGATGAAGCGCGCAGGCTCGGCTAACCGGCCTGCGCATACGCATCGCGACAAACCGTAGACGGCATCTGACAGTAAGCTTGTTGGCATGGAGAACTGGCGGCAGCGCTGCGCACACGTATTGGAAACGCTCGGCGAACGGCTGCGGTTGTATCTGCGGTGGTGGGTGGCGCGTGGCTGGAACAGCCCGCGTGCATGGCGCTGGATCGCCTTGGGCGTGGCCGTGTTGGCGGTGGTGCTGGCAATTTTTCGGCAACCATTAGCCGACACGATGTGGCCGGAGACCAAGGTCCAACAGTTGCTCGAAGATGGCCGCCAAGCCCTGCGGGAGGGCCGTTTGAGTGCGGAAGACGGTAGCGGTGCACGCGAGTTGTTCGAGGCGGCGGCGGCCTTGGATCCAGACCGCAGTGACGCGCAGCAAGCCTTGGCACTGACCGGGCAGACCGCCCTGAATCAGGCGCGTGCGCATCTGGCGGCGGGCGATTACCCGGCTGCGACCGCTGCCCTTGAACTGGCGCGGCAACTGCAGGCGCCCGCATCGGAGATTGACCCGCTGGTCGCAGCCTTGCCGCGCAATGCGCACGAACGCGACAGCGTCGAACAGCTGTTGCACCAGGCCGAGGCCGCGCAGGCGGAAGGGCGATTGGACGATGGCCCGGACAGCGCACTGCCGTTGTATCAGCGCGTGTTGGCGGTGCAGCCGGATCGCATGCACGCGCTGGAAGGGCGCGATGAAGCGCTGTCGGATTTGTTGGCACAGGCCACGCAACGCGCATCGGCCGGCGATGTCGCTGCGGCGGCCGCGTTGCTCAAACGGGTGGAAAGCTACGATCCCGGGCATGCCAATCTGCCTTCGGCAAAGGCCGCCTTGAACGGCGCATTGGAGCGCCTCAGCCGGCAGGCCGAGCGCGATCTGTCGCGCGGGCAATTGAAGAAAGCGGCCGCAGGCTTCCAGCAGGTGCTGGCGGTGAGCGAAGATCCGGTCGCCCGGCAAGGCTTGCAGCGCGTACTCCTGTTGCAGACCCAGGAGGTGGCGCGGCTGGCCGGGGATTTCCATTTCGAGCAGGCCGAGCAGGCGTTGGCGCAGGCGCGCGAACTTGCCCCCGGCAGCGCCGAGGTCGTTGCCGCCACGCGCACACTGCAGCGCGCCCGCGCCGCACAGAAGTCGATGGAAGCGCCGCTGCCGGCGGCTGGCCGCGAACGCCGCTTGAAGGAGCTGCTCGCCCAGCTGGAGGTCGCCGAAGCGCGCGAGCAATGGCTGTTGCCGCCGGGCAACAGCGCCTACGACCGCTTCAAGGCCGCACAGGCACTGGCCCCGCAGGACGCACGGGTCAAGCGTGCCGCGGCCCGCATCCTGCCGGCGGCACGCAGCTGCTTTGAAGACAATCTGCGCGGCAATCGTCTGCGCGCGGCGCGCACCTGCCTGGATGCGTGGCAGGCCTTGGCATCCACCGATGCCGGTCAGGCACTGGCGCGGCGGCGACTGGCGCAGCGTTGGATCGCGGTCGGCAGCGAGCGCTTGGGTGCAGGCGATACCGCATTCGCTGCGCAGGCCTTGGCACAGGCGCAGGAAATAGACAGCACCACCCCGGAAATCCGCGACTTCGCCGAGCGCGTGCGCACCGTGGTGCCGTAACACGCAAACGTTGCGACGACCGTCAGTTGCGCTGCGTGCCCGACGTTGGATTGAAGAACACCCGCTTCACCGCCTCGCGTGCGGCATCCATCGAAAAGTGCTGGGCGATGTTGCGCAGGCCGTTTCCGGACAACTGCTGCCACAGGGCTTGATCGCTGTACAAGCGCACCACGGCATCGGCGAAGGCCTGTGCTTGGTCGGCGACCAGAACGTCCTGGCCGTCGTGCAAGTGCATGCCTTCCACCGCGCAGGTGGTCGCTACCAGCGGCTGGCCGTGGGCCATGCTCAGGTTGATCTTGCCCTTTACGCCAGCACCAAAACGCAGCGGCGCCACGGCGATGCGTTTGCCGTCCATGTATGGCGTCACGTCAGGCACATAGCCGTGGACGGTGACACCCGCCTGACCGGCGGCCAGTGTGCGGATGCTGTCGGGCACGTCGGCGCCGATGCAGTGGAAGTGCACATCGGGCAGTTGTTCGCGGATCAGCGGGAACACTTCGCCGATGAACCACTGCATCGCATCCAGATTGGGCAGGTGCAGGAAGCCGCCGACGAACACCAGATCGCGGCGCTGTGCCCAATCGGCACCGTGCCCCGCGATTTCATGCAGATTGGAAATCAGTTCGACCTGCACGCGCGGCGCATCGGCGGCCAGTTGTTCTTTTTCGGCGGCGCTGACCAGTACGGTCACGTCGGTGGCATCCATCACCGCCAGTTCGCTGGCGCGGGTGCGCTCGGCACTGCGCGCCAGCCCGGCGTCGGCGGCGACTTCCGCGCCGCGTCGCTCGCGCAGGTAATGCAGGTCAACCGTGTCGAACACCGTGCGTGCCTGCGGCGCAAACTGTTTGACCAACGCCAGGCATTCGTTGGCGACGTGGTAACGCACCATCATCACTGTCGAGAAGCGCGCGCCGTTGTCGCGCAACCAAGCGGTAACGCCCTTCAGGAAAGGCGCATGCCAGACTTCCACACCCATCGATTGCAGTGCTTCGGTGGCTTTGCCGGCATGCAGGCCACGGGTGGGCACAAACACCACATGCGCGCCGTCTTCCAGCAGCATGCGGATCAGGTTGACCTGACGCAGCGAGGCCGAATCGCGATCCGGCTGCGGCACCGATTCATCCAGAATCAGAATCTGCGGTTGATGGCGGTGCTGGTTGGCGGGCGTCGGTACGGTGCCGACCGGCAATTGCTGCTCCAGCGCATCGCGCCACTTCGCCGCGAACACCTGTTGGTTGCGCACCTGGTAGGCCTTGATGCCGCTGCCGGTGTCAGTGCCGTTGCTGGTGCCTTCGTCGTGCACCACGCGGCTGGCCGGTTGTACCAGCACGCGTCGGCCGGCGGCACGCACCTTGAACGCAAGATCGGTGTCTTCGTAGTAGGCCGGCGCATAGCGCGTATCCAGCCCGCCAAGCTGTTCAAACAGCTCGCGGGGAATGGCCAATGCAGCACCGGAGCAATAATCGGTATCGCGCAGACTGGTGAAGCGGGGGTCTTCGGCCGACTCAAAACGGCCGTAGCTCCAGCAACTGCCATCGGCGAACACCACGCCGCCGGATTCCTGCAGGCGCCCATCCGGATACAGCAGCTGCGACCCGATCAGACCGGCGTCGGGAATGCGCTTGAAGGTATCCAGCAGCGCGTCCAGCCAGCCGGGTTGCGGGATGGTGTCGTTGTTGAGCAGCACCACGTATTGCCCGCGGCTCAGCCGCAGGCCATCGTTGCAGGCGGCGATGAAGCCGCCGTTCTGCGCACGCAGGTGGTAACGCAGGCCTTCGATCTGCGGCATCCATTCGGCGGTGGCGTCGCTGCTGCCGTCGTCGATGACCAGGATTTCGCAATCAGCGATCGGCGGATGTGTGGCCAGCGCCCGCAGGCAGGCCAGCGTGTGCGCGCAGTGGTTGTAGACCGGGATGACGATGCTGGCCCGGGGGGTGTCGCTGCTGGGCACGCTGAACGGAGCGAAGGGGCCGCCGGCCGGCTGATACAACGGCTCGCGACGCGGTGGCGGCTGCTGGCGGGTATGCACGCCCACCCGGTGCAGGGTGGCGCGCCAGCCGCGGGTGCGCAGGCTGGCCAAGCCGCGGCGGATCAGGCCGATGACGCGTTTGAGGTGATAACGCGCGTCGGCCAGGGACGTCGACATTCCTTTGGAACTCCAGCTTAAGCAGGAAAACACCCAGCGCCGCGCCAGAGGATTGCGCTGCGTTAGACTCGTGACAACCCACATTCTCGCATCCCCGTGCCACGACGCTACGATTCAGACGCATTCGACGACGATACCGACGACAGCAACCCGTTGTGGCGCAGCCGCCTCATCACCTGGGGGCTGGCAGCTGTTGCGTTGGGACTGGGCTTCCTTATCCCGTACACGTTGTACCTGAACGGTCAGGTCACGCAGCGGTTCGGTGAGCTGCGTTGGCAGATTCCCACCCGTGTCTACGCGCGCCCGCTGGTGCTCAGCCCTGGTGTGGCGATGAACGCGGCCACGCTCAAGACCGAGTTGGCCGCGTCCGGGTATCGCGATGACGGCACCGGCAGCAGCCCGGGCACTTATAAGGTGCAGGGCGGCACGTTCACCATTTCCAGCCGTGGCTACAACGACGTCGATGGTCGTGTGGCACCGCGCCAGCTGACGGTGGCGGTGTCGGACGGGCAGGTGGCCTCGGTGCGTGAAGGCGGCACCCGTAACGCGGTCAAGGCCGCGCGTCTGGACCCGGCACGTATCGCCACGCTGTACGGGCAGAAGCAGGAAGAACGGCGACTGGTGCGGGTGTCCGAGGCGCCGGAGCTGCTGGTCACTGGCCTGCAGGCGGTAGAGGACAAGGATTTCGCGCGCCATCACGGCATCGACCTGAGCGGCATTGCGCGTGCGGTATGGGTGACGGTGCGCAGCGGCGGTGAAACCCGTCAGGGCGCCAGTACGCTGACCCAGCAGTTGGCCCGCAGCGGCCTGCTGGGCATCGGCAAGGAACAGACCCTCACCCGCAAATTCAACGAAGTGCTGTACGCGCTGATCATGGAGGCGCGCTACGACAAGGCCACCATTCTGGAGGCGTATCTCAACCAGGTGTATCTGGGCCAGCGCGGTAGCCAGGCCATTCACGGTGTGTCGTCGGCGGCCGAATTCTGGTTCGGGCGCGACCTCAATTCACTGACCACCGAACAGGTGGCGCTGCTGATCGGGTTGGTCAAAGGGCCGTCGTATTACGACCCGCGCCGTAATCCTGAGCGCGCGCTGGACCGCCGCAACTTCGTGCTGGGCAAGCTGCATGAAAGCCAGCTTATTGATGAGGCCGAATATCAGCGTGCGCTGAAGGCGCCGTTGGGCGTGTCCAAGACCGCAGGCCTGGCGGCGGCCAATCGCTTCCCGGCGTACATCGACCTGGTGCGTCGCCAGCTCGGCCACGATTACCCGGAAAACGTGCTGCAGGGCGCCGGCTTGAATGTCTTCACCGGCATGTCGCCGTCGGCCCAGGCGTATGCCGAAGGCGCGGTGGCGCACACCATCAAATCGTTGGAGAACAAGCGTCGTCCGGAACTGCAGACCGGCTTGGTGGTGACTGACGTCCACAACGGCGACGTGCTGGCGGTGATCGGCAGCCGCGATGTGGCCGAGCCGGGTTTCAATCGTGCCATCGAGGCGCAACGGCAGGTCGGTTCGCTGCTCAAGCCGTTCGTCTATCTGTTGGCGCTTGCCCAGCCGGATCGCTTCTCGCTGGCCAGCTGGGTCGATGACTCACCGGTGACGGTCAAGCTGAGCCGTGGCCGCAACTGGACGCCGGGCAATGCCGACAACCGCAGCCACGGCACGGTGCGACTGATCGATGCGTTGGCGCGTTCCTACAACCAAGCCACGGTGCGAGTGGGCATGCAGGTCGGGCCGGAGCGGCTGACCCAGTTGATCAATGTGCTGGCCGGGCTCAAGGCCGACTCTAATCCAGCGGTGATTCTGGGTGCGACCGACCAGAGCCCGTACGGCATGGCGCAGCTGTATCAATTCCTGGCATCGGGCGGTGAGATCCAACCGTTGCACGCGGTGCGTGGCGTGGTCGATGCGCAGGGTAAGTTGCTCAAGCGTTACGACAAGAGCCCGGCGCCGGCGCAGGAAGGCGACTCCATTGCCGCCAACCTGATCAGCGTCGCGCTGCAGCAGGTGGTGTCCAGCGGCACCGCTGCGCGGCTCAACGCCGATGGCCTGTCGCGGTTGCAGCCGGCCGGCAAGACCGGCACTTCCAATGATGGCCGCGACAGCTGGTATGCCGGCTACACCGGCGATCACCTGGCGGTGATCTGGATGGGCAACGACCAGAACGAGCAGACCGGTTTGTTTGGTTCCACCGGTTCCATGCGGGTGTGGTCGGGCATCTTCCGCAACCTGCCGAGCAAGCCGCTGCATGTGAACAACAAGGGCCTGGATTGGCAGTACGTCGAGGCCGCCGGCAGCAATGCCACCGATGAAGGTTGTCCCGGCGCGCGTCGCTTCCCGTTCGTGGTGGGCTTTGCGCCGCAGTACGTGCCGTGCACGATGCCTGCCGAAGCTGCGCCGATGGAAGGCGAGGCGGGCGGTCAACAGGAAGGCGGCGGTTGGCGCAGTTGGTTTGGCATGGACCCGAAACCGGCTGAACCGGCGGCGGCTCCCGCTGCAGAAACACCTGCGCGATAATGCCAGCCATGAACGACATGCCTTTGATCCGCTCCGCCTTGGTTGCCACGGCCGCCTCCCTGTTGCTCAGCGCCTGCATCAGCGCGCCGCCTTCCGCACCGAAGGTGGTCGACAGCACCACCCCGGCGCAGCGATTGGCCGCCGTGGAAGCCATCGCCGGCATCGATGACACCGAGCTGTCAGTGCAGCCATTGCGCGATGCGCAGGTGGAAGATCTACACGCTTCGGCCATCGCCAAGCGCAAGGCCGGTGATCTGGACGGCGCGGCCGATGCGTTGAATCAGGCGTTGCTGCTGGTCGACAACGACCCGGGCATCCTGCAGGAGCGCGCCGAAGTGGCATTGCTGCAAGCCGATTGGCCACGTGCCGAGTCACTGGCGAAGAAGGCCGTGGACCTGGGCTCGCGGACCGGCCCGCTGTGCCGTCGCCATTGGGCGACCATTGAACAATCGCGCCTGGCCCGCGCCGAGAAGGAAAACGCCGTCTCCGCACATGCACAGATCGAAGGCTGCACCGTGCCGGGCATCAAGCGGTTTTGATGTTGGAGCGGGGATTGTGGGAGCGGGGAACAGGGAATACCGGGTTCAAGTGCGGACGTAGACGATGAACCTTTCATTCCCTGTTTCCCATTCCCCAGCCCCCGCTTTGAATGTGGGCAACCCAGAGAATGCGGACGGTGAACGCGAATTTTCGTTCCCGGTTCCCCATTCCCCAATCCCAGCCCCATAACCATGTCCTCGCTAGCCACCGCCAGCCTTGAAGCCCTGAGTGAAGGCGGCGCACTTGCGCGCCAGCTCGATGCGTTTGTGCCGCGTCCGGCACAGCTGCGTCTGACCGGCGCCATCGCCGAGGCCTTCCAGCAGCGCGATGTGCTGCTCGCCGAAGCCGGCACCGGCACCGGCAAGACGTTTGCCTATCTGGTGCCGGCGTTGCTGTCGGGGTTGAAGACGATTGTCTCTACCGGCACCCGCGCGCTGCAGGACCAGCTGTATCACCGCGACCTGCCGCGCGTGCGCGCCGCGCTGGGCGTGGGCCATCGTGCCGCGTTGCTGAAAGGGCGCTCCAATTACCTGTGCCGCTACCGCTTGGATCAGGCGCGTGGCGAGCCGCGTTTCACCAGCACCGAGCAGGTGGCGCAGTTCCAGCGCATCGTCACCTGGTCCGGGCGTACCCAATACGGCGATGTCGCCGAACTGGATGGCTTGGCCGATGACTCGCCGCTGCTGCCGATGGTCACTTCGACCGTGGACAACTGCCTGGGCACCGACTGCCCGTTCTGGGACGACTGCTTCGTGGTGCGTGCGCGTCAGCGTGCGCAGGAAGCGGACCTGGTAGTGGTCAATCACCACCTGTTGCTGGCCGACCTGGCACTCAAGCAGGAAGGTTTCGGCGAAATATTGCCCGGCGCGCAGGCCTTCATCATCGATGAAGCCCATCAGTTGCCCGAGCTGGCGGCGAACTTCTTCGGCGAAGGCTTTGGCATGCGCCCGTGGCAGGAACTTGCGCGTGACAGCCTGGCCGAATGCCGCAGCGTTGCCGGTGCGCAGGCCACGTTGCAGCAGCCGGTCGCCACGCTGGAGCTGGCGCTGCGTGAACTGCGTGATGCGATGGAAAAGCTGCCGCAGCGCGGTACTCGTTGGCGTGCGTTGGCGGTGCCGCAAGTAGCCGATGGTTTCGATGCGGTGGCTGCTGCGCTGGCGCAGTTGCGCGATGCCTTGGCGCTGTTGCGCGAAGCATCGCCCGGCTTGGATGCGTGCCATGCGCGCGCGCAGGAAGGCATGGCGCGGCTGTCGCGGTGGCTGGATGAAGGC
The DNA here is from genome assembly GCF_050737575.1 of Stenotrophomonas sp. Taxonomy (GTDB): domain Bacteria; phylum Pseudomonadota; class Gammaproteobacteria; order Xanthomonadales; family Xanthomonadaceae; genus Stenotrophomonas. Next base: position 105,172 of record NZ_JBOHXW010000008.1, on the reverse strand, counting down.
GGCGAAGGCGCGGCCGACGAATGGGATATCGACGACGTGCAAGCGACGACTGAGCCGCTCGCACCTGTGGCAGATGCAGACGCGCCCATTCCCGATTCCCTGTTCCCCGTTCCCGGCCCCAACAACGATGTGCTCTGGTACGAACTCACCCCGCGCGGCTTCCGCTGCCAGCGCACGCCGATGGATGTGTCCGGCCCGTTGCGTGAGCACCGTGAGCGATCAATGGCAGCGTGGGTGTTCACCTCGGCGACGCTGACGGTCGGTGGCGATTTCGCCCATTTGGCCACGCGCTTGGGATTGGATGACCCCAATACGCTGATCCAGCCCAGCCCATTCGATTGGCAACAGCAGGCGCTGTGTTATCTGCCGCAGCACTTGCCCGATCCGGCCGCGCGCGGTTTTGGCACCGCCTTGATTGCCGCGCTGACGCCGGTGCTGGACGCCTCGCAAGGGCGCGCGTTCCTGCTGTTTGCCTCGCACCGCGCGCTGCGTGAAGCGGCCGATGCGTTGCGCGATGGTCCGTGGCCGCTGTTCGTGCAGGGCGAGGCGCCGCGCGCCAGCCTGCTGCAGCGCTTTCGGGAATCCGGCAACGGTGTGTTGCTGGGCTCGGCCAGTTTCCGCGAAGGCGTGGACGTGGTCGGTGACGCGCTGAGCGTGGTGGTCATCGACAAGTTGCCATTCGCCGCGCCGGATGATCCGGTGTTTGAAGCGCGGCTGGATGCCATTCGCCGCGAAGGCGGCAATCCGTTCCGCGACGAACAATTGCCGCAGGCGGTGATCGCGCTGAAGCAGGGCGTTGGCCGGCTGATCCGCAGCGAAACCGACCGCGGCGTGCTGGTGCTGTGCGACCCGCGTTTGCTGAGCAAAGGCTACGGCCGCGTGTTCCTGGATTCGCTGCCGCCGTTCCGGCGCACCCGCGAGCTGGCCGATGTGCAGGCCTTCTTTGCGCGACAATGGGCGCCGGAACACGCTGCCACGCTCGATTCGGCCGATGTTCCTGCTGCCGATGCGGATTCCGCCGCACCGCCTTTTTCCCTGTCGTGATCGCCTGCCATGAAGCTGCTTGCCTTTGAAACCGCCACCGAAGCCTGTTCCGTTGCCCTGTATGTCGATGGACAGGTGCTGGAGCGTTTCGAGGTCGCGCCACGTCGGCATGCCGAACTGAGCCTGCCGTGGGCCGAGCAGTTGTTGGCCGAAGCCGGCATCAGCCGCAGCCAACTCGATGGCATCGCCTTGAGTCGTGGCCCCGGCGCGTTCACCGGCGTGCGTCTGGCGATTGCCATCGCGCAGGGCATCGCGCTGGCGTTGGATCGGCCGTTGCTGCCGGTCTCCACGCTGCAGACGCTGGCGATGCGCGCGCCGCAAACCGCAGCGCAGGTGCTGGCCAGCATCGATGCACGCATGGGCGAAATCTATGCCGCGCGCTTCGTGCGTGATGGCGAAGGTGCACTGCAACTGCAGGGCAATGAAGTCGTCATCGCGCCGGATGCGGTTGAATTGCCGGCGGACGAATCCGGCTGGGCCGGCGTTGGCACCGGCTTCGGTGCCATGGATGGCGTGCTCGCCACGCGCTTCCAGTCGCGACTGACGTCATTGGATGCACAGGCACTGCCGTGCGCATCGGATGTATTGAAGATCGCCGTAGCGGCGATGCAGCGCGGCGAAGGCATTGCCCCGGAACTGGTGCAGCCCGCCTACCTGCGCGACAACGTCGCACTCACCTTGGTCGAGCAGCAGGCATTGCGGGATTCCAAGCGCTGAGCCAGCGGCCAGGTCGGTTGGGGTAGGAGCGGCGTCCGCCGCGAAGCCATTGACGGAGAACGCCGCCAACATGCCGGCAATTGCGGTCGCGTTCGGTATCGGAAGTGCTACTTGTTTCGCGGCTGAAGCCGCTCCTGCGAGAACGGGGGCACATCGCGTGCGTTCCGCTCAGCGGTCGTCGTGCAGCTGCCCGCCGGGCAGGAATACCCAGGTGCGGGTGACCTGCAGGATGTCGATGTCGTCCGCAGTCTTGGGCAGCGCCGGGAACGGCTGGGCCAGTTCAATCACCCGCAACGCGGTGGAATCCAGCAGCGGCACGCCACTGCTGCGCAGCACGCGGCTGCTCTCGACGCTGCCATCGCGACGCACGCCGACGCTGATCACTACTTGACCGCCCAGACGACGACGACGGGCTTCGTCGGGATAGTTCAGATTGCCGACGCGCTCGGCGCGGTCCACCCAGGCGCGCAGGTAGTTGGCATAGGCGTATTCGCGGGTGCTGGCCGAAACGAACTTGCGGTTGGGACGTTTGGCGTACTGCTCCGAACGCAGATGCACTTCGGCTGCCAGGCGTGCCATTTCCGCATCGCGCTGTTCGCGTGCGGTCAGCGCGGCGGTGGGGTCGGGGCGATCCGGCAGGGGCTGCGACTGCGCATCAGCAACCGTGTCCTCGCCGTGCGCGCTGGTCACGATGCGTGCCTGCGGCGGAGGCGGTGCGGCGGCGCTTTGCTGCTGCAGCGGAATCGGCGCCAGCCCGTCCTGCAGCTGCGGCACGATGCCGGCCTGGCTGTCGCGCGGCCGCTGCGCCTTGTCGTGGTCGCCGCCACCTTGCTGATTGGCCTGCGCGAGGAAGTCGGCCTGCTTGGGCGTCAGCGGTGTGCTGGTCTGGCTGAAGATCACATCCAGCGTCGGCACCAACGGCGCGTTGTCGCTCACCGCAAAGCCCACGCCCAGGATCAACAGGCCGTGCACCAGCAGTGACAGCACCAGCGTTGCGGTCAGGCGTTGTTGATCGGTGACGCGGGGCGCCACAGGCAGTGAGCCGGCGGTGGAGCTCATTGCTTCAGACCGGCCTCGATCACGTCGAACAGCTGCCCGGCGATGTTCAGCCCGTACTGCGCATCCAGCTCACGCACGCAGGTGGGGCTGGTGACGTTCACTTCGGTCAGGTAGTCGCCAATCACATCCAGCCCGACGAAACGCATGCCGCGACGCTTCATCTCCGGGCCGACCTGGGCGGCGATCCAGCGGTCACGCTCGCTCAGCGGGCGGCCTTCGCCACGGCCACCGGCGGCCAGGTTGCCGCGGAACTCGTCGCCCTGCGGGATGCGCGCCAGGCAGTAATCCACCGGCACGCCGTCCACCAGCAGGATGCGCTTGTCGCCGGCGCTGATGTCCGGGATGAAGCGCTGCGCCAGCGTCTGGTTGCGGCCGCCGTCGGTGAGCGTTTCCAGAATCACGTTGAGATTCGGGTCGCCGGTGCCGCTGCGGAAGATCGAGCGCCCGCCCATGCCGTCCAACGGCTTGAGCACCGCTTGGCCGTGCTCAAGGACGAACGCCTTCAGCTCGGCCGCATTACGGCTGACCAGGGTCGGCGGGCAGCACTGCGGAAACAGCAGTGCGGCCAGCTTCTCGTTGAAGTCGCGCAGGCCTTGCGGATCGTTGACGATCAGTGCGCCGGCCTGCTGGGCGATGCCCAGGATGTGCGTGTCATACAGGTACTCGCCATCGAACGGCGGATCCTTGCGCATCAACACGACTTGGCCGGGGCCGAATTCCAGCGGTGCAAACTCCCCCAGGGTGAACCAGTCGGCCTTGTCGTCGCGCACCTGCAGCGGCGCCACATGCGCCACCGCCTTGCCGCCATGCAGGGACAAACCACCCGGGCGCACGTAATGCAGCCGGTGACCACGGCGCTGGGCTTCCAGCAGCATGGCGAAGGTGGTGTCCTTGCTGATCTTGATGTCGGCGATGGGGTCCATCACCACGATGACGTCTAAAAGCATGGGGGAAATCCGTCAGGTCAGGGGAGCGATGTTAGCGGTTCGGGACGGGGGCGCCCAGCGCGCGCAGCCGCAGTAAGAGGCTGAATGGAGCTACGCTGAAATTGGGACGTGGCGCACATTGACGCTTGTTACAGACGTATCTGATGGACGCTGCTTGACAGTTTGGTGCAGGGCTGGGATATAGATGCGCTTTCACGGCGGCTTCGCGTTCGATGTCCGCTGCGTGTCCGGGGACTAGCAAATGGTTGAAAACATGACTGCGGGTGGGGAACTCGCAGGGTTGAAGGTGATGGTCATCGATGACTCGAAGACCATCCGGCGCACGGCTGAAACATTGCTCAAGCGCGAAGGCTGTGAGGTTGTGACCGCAACCGACGGCTTCGAGGCCTTGGCCAAAATTGCCGACCAGCAGCCGCAGATCATCTTTGTCGACATCATGATGCCGCGTCTGGATGGTTATCAGACCTGCGCACTGATCAAGGGCAACCAGCTCTTCAAGTCGACCCCGGTGATCATGCTTTCTTCCAAAGATGGCCTGTTCGACAAGGCTCGCGGCCGCATCGTCGGTTCCGAGCAATATCTCACCAAGCCATTCACCCGCGACGAACTCTTAGGTGCCATCCGCACATACGTCAACGCCTGACCAGGGGGGAAAGGCACAAATGGCTCGAATTCTTTTGATCGAGGACTCACCGACCGACAGGGCGGTGTTTACGCAGTGGCTGGTCAAGGCCGGCCACGAAGTTCTGGCAGCCGACAACGCCGAGGAAGGCCTGCAGATTGCCCGCGACCAAGGTCCACAGCTGGTGCTGATGGACGTGGTGTTGCCGGGCATGAGTGGTTTCCAGGCCACGCGTGCGCTGTCGCGCGACGAGGCCACGCGGGACATCCCGGTGCTGATCGTCAGCACCAAGGGCATGGAAACCGACAAGGCCTGGGGCATGCGCCAGGGCGCTACCGATTACATCGTCAAACCGCCGCGCGAGGATGACTTGATCGCGCGGATCAACAAACTGGTGGGTTGATGCGTTCTCCCTTCGACATCCTTGAGGCCTACGAACGGCGCAGCCTGGCGCATGCCGTGCAGTTGCCCGAGCGCAGTTATTCCCAGGATGTCTGGCGCGGCGTGGGTTACCGCGTCGGCAGCCGCCACCTGGTGTCCGATTTCCGTGAAGTGGTGGAAATCGTGCCGATGCCGCCGGTCACTCCGGTGCCCGGTGCGCAGGGCTGGCTGCTGGGCGTGGGCAACCTGCGCGGCAACCTGTTCCCGGTGGTTGACCTGAAGTATTTCCTCGAAGGTGAGCGCACTGCGCCGCAGGAAGGCCAGCGCGTGTTGATCATGCGTCAGGCCGGCGGCGACGTGGCGCTGGTCATCGACGAGTTGTATGGCCAGCGCAGTTTCGAGCAGCAGCTGGAAGTGCCCCCGGCGGATATCGCACAGGGCCGCTACGCGCATTTTGTTGAGCGCGCATTTGACGATGACGGTCGCCATTGGGGCGTCTTCTCGCTTTCGCTGCTTTCCCGCACTCCTGAATTCCGGCAAGCGGCCGCCTGATCGGCGCGCTTGCCTCTTCGCATTGGATATCGAGGTCGAACGATGAGTACTGCTTCCGAAGGCGCCAGGGCTGGCAAGCTTGGCAATGTGGGTACCAATTTCTGGCTGGGCCTGCTGGTGCTCTCGATGGTCGTGTTCGGCGCCAATACCGGCGTTGCGACATGGCAGGGCAGCCGCTTGGCCGGTGCCAGTACCGGCGCGGCCGATCTGCAGGTGCTCTCGCAGCAGCTGGCCAACCAGGGCCGAGAGGCCGTGGCCGGTAGCCGCACCAGCTACGCCGCGTTCAAAGACACGCGCAACAAGATTGAAAGCACGGTGAGCGAGCTGCAGGGCCGCTTCGGCAACGAGACCGGCGTGTCCGGCCCGCTGCGTGATCTGGTCGATACCTGGAAGCCGCTGTCCAAGAACGCCGAGCAGATCGTGGCCTCCGAGCCGGCGGTGCTGGCCTTGGCCGGTAACGCGGACAACTTCGTCGGCGCGGTGCCGCAGCTGCAGGCGCAGTTGAACGAAGTGGTGCGTGCGATGACCGCAGGCGGTGCGCAGGCATCGCAGGTCTACAACGGTCTGCAGCAGGTGGTGGTGGTCGGCACCATGGCCCGCCGCGTGACTGAAATCCGTGCCGGTGGCCAAGGCGCCAGCGGTGCCGGTGACGCACTGGCGCGCGACATGGTGGTGTTCTCGCAGGTGCTGGAAGGCCTGCGTCAGGGCAATGAGGAACTGGGTATTTCGGCGGTTCGCAATGCCAATGCTCAGGTTGCGCTGGAACAGTCGGCCAATCAGTGGGCCAAGATGAAGAAGGATGCCGACGCCATTCTGGCCAGCTCGCGCAACCTCTTTGCTGCACAGTCCTCGGCCGCGGCAATGACCAGCGGCTCGGACAAGATGCTGGAAAGCAGCCGCAAGCTGTTTGATGCGTTCTCGGCCTTCGGTTCGGCCCGCGACACCCGCATCTTCCCGAACTTCTGGTGGAGCGTGATCTTCGGTGGCCTGTCGGTGCTGTCGATTGTCGGCTTCGTGTGGAGCTCGGTGCGCGGCCGTTCGCGCGAACAGGAATTGCGTTACCAGACCCAGGTGGAATTCAACAGCCGCAACCAGCAGGCGATTATGCGTTTGCTGGACGAAATCAGCTCGCTGGGTGAAGGCGATCTGACGGTAAAGGCCTCGGTGACCGAGGACATGACCGGCGCCATCGCCGACGCTATCAACTACGCCGTGGACGAACTGCGCAACCTGGTGACCACCATCAACGACATGTCCGGCAAGGTGGCCGTGTCGGCGCAGGAAACCCAGGCAACGGCGATGCAGCTGGCTGAAGCGGCAGGCCATCAGGCTGACGAAATCACCAGCGCTTCGGAGCGTATCGGCGAAATCGCATCGTCCATTGAGCAGGTCTCGCGCAACTCCACCGAGTCGGCCGAAGTGGCGCAGCGCTCGGTGGTCATCGCAACGGAAGGTGCCGGCGTGGTGCGCCAGACCATCCAGGGCATGGACCAGATCCGCGACCAGATCCAGGAAACCTCCAAGCGCATCAAGCGGCTGGGTGAGTCCTCGCAGGAGATCGGCTCGATCGTGGAACTGATCAACGACATTTCCGAGCAGACCAACATCCTGGCGTTGAACGCCGCGGTGCAGGCCGCGTCGGCCGGTGAAGCCGGTCGCGGTTTCGCTGTGGTGGCCGACGAAGTGCAGCGATTGGCAGAACGTACCTCCGGCGCAACGCGGCGAATCGAAGGCCTGGTGCAGGCGATTCAGGCCGATACCAACGAAGCGGTCACCTCGATGGAACAGACCACCGCCGAAGTGGTGTCGGGTGCGCGACTGGCCGAAGACGCCGGCACCGCGCTGACCGAAATCGAACGCGTGTCCAACGCACTGAACAACTTGATTAAAAACATCTCCATCGCCGCGCACCAGCAGGCCTCGGCTGCAACGGACATCACCCAGACGATGGGCGTGATCCGGCAGATTACCGGCCAGACGTCGCAGGGTGCCGGGCAGACCGCCGATTCGCTGGGCCAGCTGAACCAGCTGGCCGCGGAACTGCGCCGTTCGGTGGCCGACTTCAAGCTGCCAGCCTGAGCGGGCTGAGTGCGCTGATGCAGGCGGGGATGCAAAGGAACCAGCAGATGAAGTGTCGTCATAACGCAAAGCAGGGCCGCCCGAACGGCATGCGATTGATGCTGTACAGGGGAATGCAATGAGTACCTTGCGCGATGCCATGAGCCACGCGGCTCTTGGCTGGGTGAAGCCCGAGTTGGACGAGACCCTGCGCCAGGTGCGCAGCGAGGTCGAATACTTCGTGGAAGATCCCGGCGACACCAGTCGCATGCGTTTCTGCGCCGGCTACCTGCACCAGGTGCAGGGCACGCTGCGCATGGTCGAGTTGTATGCCCCGGCGATGGTGGCCGAGGAGCTGGAGCAGCTGGCCAACGCCGTGCGCGACGGCGCGGTCACCGATCGCGACGAAGCCTGCGGCACGCTGATGCGCGGCACCGTGTTGCTGCCGGACTACCTGGAACGCCTGCAGAACGGCCATCGCGACATTCCGATCGTGCTGCTGCCGCTGCTCAACGAAATCCGTGCTGCACGCGGTGCTGAAGGCATCAACGAAAGCGTGTTGCTGGCCTTCAATCCGGATGCCAGCAACGCCACGCCGGACGAAGTGGAACACGCACGCGGCAGCCTGAGCGGGCGCAATCGCGAACTGCTCGATACCGTGGGCAGCGCGGTCAAAGAAGAATTGATGCGCATCAAGGATGCGCTCGATCTGCACGTGCGCACCGGCGGCAATCCCGCTGATCTGCAGGTGCAGGTGAGTGAGCTGGGCGCGGTGGCCGACACGCTCGGCGTGATGGGGCTGGGCGTGCCGCGCAGCATCGTCGGCCAGCAGCGCGATGCGCTGCGCGACGTGGTGTCCGGCGCGCGCATCATCGACGACAGTCTGTTGCTGGATATCGCCGGTGCGCTGCTGTACGTGGACGCATCGCTGGACGACCAGGTCGAACACCTGGGCGCCATACCCGGCGGCGAAGACGATGCGGTCACCGTGGAAACCCGGCGCACGGTGGAAGTGCTGGCGCACGAAGCCATTGCCAATTTCACCGCCGCGCGCGAATCGTTCGTGGCCTTCATCGAAACCAACTGGGACCACCAGCGTCTGGCCGAAGTGCCGCGCTTGCTGGAAGAAGTCAGCGGCGCGCTGCGTATGCTGGAAATCCCGGAGCCGGCGGGCTATCTGCAGGCCGTGCGCCAGTACATCCAAGCCGAGTTGATCGAACGCCAGCGCGTGCCCAGTGGCCGCCAGCTCGACACCTTGGCCGATGCGATGGCCAGCCTGGAGTACTACCTCGAAGCGCTGCGCGACCGTCGTCCTGGCCGCGAGGAAATTCTCGACATCACCCGCACCAGCCTGGAAACGCTGCGTTACTGGCCGCTGCCGTCAGCGTCGGGCGCGGCGGAACCGGTGACCATTGCTGCGCCGTTGGAAGCCGCCATTGCGCCGGCCGAAATCAACACGGCGCAGGAAACTGCAGCTGTGGCGGAAACACCGGCACCGACAGTAGCCGCCGCCGTCATGCCGCCACCGTTGCCGTCGCTGCTGGATGTACAGGCAACGACCGGCGCCGACATTCCGCTGGTGTTCGCTGCTGCGATCAACGCCAAGCCGGTGCCGGTTGAAGCCGATTCCGCGCCGGAAGTGGCGTCGGAATCGCAGGTGTTCGACCCGGTTGGTGCCGAAGATCTTTCGGTAGGCGAGACCAGTTACACGCTGGCGCCCATCGCGCTGGAAGGCTTCGAGCTTGACGCTGCGAGCGACGCCACGCCGCTCGAACCGCTTGCCTTCGATCCCATCGCCGCCGAGCTGGACGCGGCACCTGCGGCCTCTGCCGACGTCTACACGTTCGACAGCAGCCTGTTGGAACTGGACGTGGAAGACGCGCCGGCGCCCGTGTCGCTGTCGGCCACGCCGGTCTACAACTTTGATCTGGAGGCCGCCGACGCCTTCTTCGAGCCGGTGCTTGAAGCGCCGGTTGCCGCTGCCCCGGTGGTGGAAGCGCCGCTGGATTGGCAGCTGGATGCCGCACCGCTGGCCAATGCCGAGCTGGAGCCGCTGGAACTGACCGTCGACGACAGCCGCAATGTCGAAGCTGACGTGCCGGCTGTCGTGGTCGACACCGAAGTCGACGCCGAGACCGCCGCGTTCATGGCCGAGCTCAACGCGGCCTCCGAATCGTTCGATGGCTTCGCCGCCGCCGCAAACGCTGCCGAGCCGGTTGCCGAAGTCGCACTGGCGCAGGCCGCAAGCGTGACGGCTACGCCGTTTGCCGGCGCTGCCACGCATCAGTTGGAAGGTGGCTTCATCGACAACGGTGATGCCATCGACCAGGACATCCGCGAAGTCTTCATCGAGGAATTCGACGAAGAACTGGTGAACCTGGGCAACCTGCTGCCGGCATGGCGCGCTGCGCCGAACAATGCCGAGCGCCTGCGCCCGGTGCGCCGCGTGTTCCATACGCTCAAGGGCAGTGGCCGCCTGGTCGGCGCCCGCACTCTGGGTGAGTTCAGCTGGAAGATCGAGAGCATGCTCAACCGCGTGCTTGACGGTAACCGCCCGGCCAGCCCGGCCGTGGTGGCGCTGGTCAATCAGGCCTACGACGTGCTGCCGGAACTCAATGCCGCACTGCGCGGCACCGGCACCATTCAGTCCGATCTGATCGCCATGCAGGACGTCGCCGAGCGCGTTGCCGCCGGCGAGGAAGCCTTCCACATTGTGGGTGCGACGGAGGCCACTGCGGCCATCGTCGAACCGGCGCATGAAGCATCGCCGTTGGGCGACGACGGCGAAGGCATGCCGGCCTCGGTGGACAGCGTGCTGCGCGAGATTCTGGAAGCTGAAATCGGCGTGCACCTGGAAACGGTGAACCGCTGGTTGGCGCAATCGCAGCTGCAGCCGCAGCCGGCGTCGGAAGAACTGCTGCGCGCCGTGCACACCATGAGCGGCGCGTTCGCGATGACCGACGTGCCGGTGATCACTGGCATCACCACGCCGGCCGAATCGTTCGTGAAGCGTTCGTTGGCGGCCGGCATCGTTCCGACCGCGAGCGGCGTTGGCGCGCTGGCGCAGATGGCGACCGCCGTGGCGACCACCATCGCTGCGCTGCGTGATCCGTCGCCGCGCATTCCGGCATTCCCGGGTGTCGCTGAGCGTCTGCAGACGCTGGCCGATGCGCTGCCGGATGCCAAGTGGCCGCCGATGGCGATGGATGACGACCTGGCATTTGCCGATGACGCGTCCGAGTTCGACGCCGCAGGCGAAGCCGAGCAGGCCGCGGTGCAGGAAGCGCCAAAGGCCGAGTTGGAAGGCGTGGAAGACCTGTCGGCTTACTTCGACCCGACCTTGCTGGAAGGCACGCTCGGCGATCTGCCGTCGTTCCTGTCCGAGCCAGCGCGTCCGGCAGCCGCGTCGCAGGACGAAGGCCTCGTTGCCACGCCGGATCTGTCGTTCGTGGATGCCCCGGCCTTCATTGCGCCGGTCGAAGAGACTGTCGAGCCGGCGTTGATCGATGCGTTGAACGTTGGCGATATCGATACGTTGGATCTGGTCGAAGTCGAAGCCGAAGCCGAGAACGCCAGCCTGGACGAAGCGGTAGTGGCAGAAGAACTGCCCGCATCGGTACCGCTGGTTGAAGAAATCGCGATTGAAGAAGTCACACTCGTTGAAGCCGATCTGGAAGACGTGGCATTTGCCGCTGTCGCGCCGGTCGGTACCGACGAGGTGGCTGACGACGAAGCCGTTGCCGTGCAGGACGTGGATTCGTTGAACAGCGGCGCTGCGCCGGGCGACGCTGCGGACAGCACGGTCGATGCCGCTGCGGCGGTCGAGACCTCCGTTGTCGAAGACGATACAGCCGAAGCTGTCGAAGCTGTCGAAGCCGTCGAAGCCGTCGAAGTTGCAGAAGCTGCAGAAGACGTTGTTGACGCTGCCGCCATCGAAGAAGAAATCGTTGCCGCTGAAGTCGATGCGGCCGAGGCGAACGACGCTGCGCCGCGGGTTGAAAGCAGCGATGTGACCGACGCCGAACTGTCGATTGAATCCGAAGCCGCTGATGCCGCAAACGATGACGTCATCGACAACGCAGATGCCGTGGAGGTCGCCGCTGTCGAACCGACCTCGGCCGATGACAGTGAAGCAACGATTGCATCGGTAGACGTCGTTTCGGTAGATGTTGCCGAGACGGAAGAAGCATTGGACGTCGTCGACGCTGCAGCATCTGTCGACGCTGTTGAAGCCGAAGCCGAAGCCGAAGCCGAAGCCACCGAAGACGCCACAGCCGAAGAAGTCCTCGCCGAAGCGACCATCGCCGAAATCGAAGACAACACCGAAAGCGAAGACAACACCGAAAGCGAAGACCTGCAGCCGGCCGACGCGGTCGCCGAACTGCCGCCCGAGCCGGTCAAGATCACGCTGGCGCCGCTCACCGCGCCGCTGCCGGAAGACGCCGCAGCGCCGGTAGTCGTTGCGTTGGTCGCGCAGTTCGATGCCGGCCCGCTGGACTTCAGCGAGCTGGATCGCGAACTGATCGACATCTTTGTCGAGGAGGGCAAGGACCTGCTCGACCATTGCGATGGTCTGGTCAGCGAGCTGCGTAGTGCGCCGGAAGACCGGGAAGCATTGGCCGGCCTGCAGCGCGATCTGCACACCCTCAAGGGTGGCGCGCGCATGGCGGGCATCAATGCCATCGGCGACCTTGGCCACGGCATCGAATCGTTGCTGGAAGCCGTTGCCGCCAACCGCACCGAGATGACCCGCAGCGATGTACAGCTGCTGGAGCGCGGTTTCGACCGCCTGCATCAGTTGCTGCTCCGTACCGGCGAACACCGCGCGGTGCAGATGCCGACCGATGTGATCGAAGCGTTTGAAGCGCGGACCGAAGGCCGTGCCGAAGCCGTCGCCGCACCGGTGACCGCCTCGGTGGTCAACGCTGCAGCGGTTAACGTTAAACAGTCTTCCGTGGTTGTTGTCCCGCAGCCGCTGGCCGTCAACGAGCCGCTGTCGGCGCCGTTGGCCGACGAGCAGGCAAGCGAGGATGACGGTTCGCCGCGTGGGCAGGAACAGGTGCGTGTGCGCGCCGACCTGCTCGACAGCCTGGTCAACCACGCCGGTGAAGTGGCGATCTACCGCTCGCGTCTGGAACAGCAGCTGGGTGCCTTCCGTGGCGCCATGGCCGAGCTGGACCGCACCAACGCACGTCTGCGCGATCAGCTGCGTCGTCTGGATCTGGAAACCGAAGCGCAGATCGTCGCGCGTTACCGTCGCGAACACGAACAGGCCGATCAGACCTTCGATCCGCTGGAACTGGACCGTTTCTCGACGCTGCAGCAGTTGAGTCGTGCGCTGAACGAATCGGCGGCCGACTTGGGCGGTTTGCAGGGTGTGCTGGACGATCTCTCGCGCAACTACGACGTGCTGCTGCAGCAGCAGTCGCGCGTCAGCTCCGAACTGCAGGACGGCCTGATGCGCGCGCGCATGGTGCCGTTCGATGGTCTGGTGCCGCGTCTGCGTCGTGTGGTGCGTCAGGCGGCGCAGGAAACCGAAAAGCAGGTGCACCTGAAGCTTGAAGGCACCCACGGCGAACTGGATCGCAACGTGCTCGACCGCATGGTCGCACCGCTGGAACACATGCTGCGCAACTCGGTGGCCCACGGCCTGGAGCAACCGGCCGCGCGTACCGAAGCGGGCAAGCCGGAAGAGGGCGAAATCACCCTGCGTCTGCGCCGCGAAGGTTCGGAAATCGTGCTGGAAGTCGGCGACGACGGTGCCGGTCTGGACCGTGAGGCGATCCGTCGCCGCGCCGAACAGCGCGGGTTGCTGGCCGCCGACGAAACGCTGGACGACACGCAGCTGGATCAGATGATCTTCGCTTCCGGGTTCAGCACCAGCGAACAGGTCAGCCAGTTGGCGGGCCGTGGCGTTGGCATGGACGTGGTGCGCAACGAAGTGCGTCAGCTTGGCGGCTCGGTGGACATCCACTCGGTACGCGGCCAGGGCGCGACCTTCACCCTGCGCCTGCCGCAGACACTGGCGGTCACCCAGGCGGTGTTCGTGCGTATTGGCGAAACCACCTACGCGGTGCCGGTGGCCTCGGTCAGCGGTATCGGCCGCATCTCGCGCGAGCGGTTTGATGCCGGGCAGGGCGGTTACCACTACAACGGCGAAGACTTCACCCTGTACAACCTCGGCGCTCTGGTCGGCCAGGCCGCTGCCAAGGCCGAAGGCCAGGCGGAAATTCCGCTGCTGCTGGTGCGCTCGGGCGACCTGCGCGCGGCCGTGGCCATCGACCAGGTGCTGGGCAACCGCGAAATCGTGGTCAAGCCGGTGGGCCTGCAGTTGGCCTCGGTGCCGGGCATCTACGGCGCGACCATCACCGGCGAAGGCAACGTGGTGGTGATTCTGGACGTGGCACCGCTGGTGCGTCGTCACCTGGCACAGCCGCAGCAGCCGGTGGAAACTGCCGTCGTCGCACAGCAGCGCCATGTGCCGCTGGTGATGGTGGTGGATGACTCGCTGACCATGCGCAAGGTCACCGGCCGCGTGCTGGAACGCCACAACTTTGAAGTGGTGGTGGCACGCGACGGTATCGAGGCGCTGGAGCAACTGGAAGAGCGCGTGCCCGACCTGATGCTGCTGGATATCGAAATGCCGCGTATGGACGGCTATGAGCTGGCCACCGCGATGCGTGCCGATGCCCGCTACAAGGGCGTGCCGATTGTGATGATCACCTCGCGCAGTGGCGACAAACATCGCCAGCGTGCCTTCGAGATTGGCGTGCAGCGCTACCTCGGCAAGCCGTATCAGGAGCTGGACCTGATGCGCAATGTTTATGACCTGCTGGGGATTGCACGTGTACGCGACTGATGATTCGGCCAAGCCGGTAGCCCTGTTGGCCCGCGCCGGTGCCGCCCGCGACCGCCTGCGCGAAGCGATCGCCGCTGCCGGCGGCCGCATCGTGCTGGAAGAGGATCCCAACGAACTGGATGCGGCAGCGCTCGACGCCGCCGCACCGCAGGTGGTGCTGGTGGCGCTGGAGCCGGCGGTGGAAGACGCATTGGAGCGTCTGGAAACCGTGCTTGAAGCGCCGCACCTGAGCCTGTTGTTTGAGGAGGCTGAACTGGCTGCGCGCCGGGAAGGCTGGGAAGCACAGCGCTGGATCCGCCATCTGGCAGCCAAGCTGCAAGGCCACCAGAACGTGTTGCCGCCGGGTTCGGAAAGCGAATTGGCCGACGCCACCAACGCTGTGCAGGCAGTGCCGGAAGTGGCAGTGCAGGCAGCGGAGTCGGCGCCCAGCGCGCCACTGAATTTCGAGCTGGAAGATGCAGCAGCAGCGCTCAGCGATTGGCAGCCGGATGCGCCGCGATTCGAGCCGATGGCCGACGACGCCCGTCCCGAAGTCCTGGATTTCGAGCAGTTGATCGCAGCCTCGGCGACGGAGACAGCACCCGCGCAGGAAGCACCGCGCAGCGCTGCGGTTCCGCCGCCGCTGCCGCCGCTGGATACCACTGTGGTGGAACCGGAGGCCGCACTGCCGAAGCCGGCTGGTGATTTCAACAGCTGGTCGCTGCTGGAAGACGACGGCTATGTCGCTGAACCGGTCACGGTCGACGTGGAAAAAGAACAGGCGCCGGTCCTGGCCAGCCTGCTCAACCGCGAGTTTTCGCTGGTCGAGATTGATGCTGGCGAGGCCGATGCAAACGGCGCGGTGTTGCTGCTCGCCGGTGTGGGTGGCCCCGATGCTGTGCGTCGTGTGTTGGCCGGCCTGCCGGAAGATTTCCAGCACCCGGTGTTGGTGCAGCTGCGCCTGGACGGCGGACGCTACGCCAATCTGGTCAAGCAGATGGCGCGCGCCACCGTGTTGCCGGTGGCACTGGCCGATCCGGGTCAGCCGCTGGTGGCTGGCAACGTCTACATCCTGCCGGACGCGATGGGCCTGGAGTTGTCTGGTGCTGGTTTGAGTTTCAGTGCCGAACAAAACGATCTGCTGTCGGCGATGCCGCCGGCACGCAGCGCGGTGATGATGCTCAGTGGCGCCGACGTGGCGTTGGTGCCGCAGGTGCTGGAGTTCGCCAGCAAGGGCGGTTGGGTGGCCGGGCAGGTCGGTGAGGGTTGCTACGATCCCGCCGCTGCCAGCCAATTGGCCGCCGCCGAAATGACCGCTGGTGATCCGGAATTCCTGGTCGCCGAATTGGCCGTGCACTGCGCCGGCTGATACCGCCGCGATCAAGGAACAGACGATGAGTTATGCAAACAATGACGAAGTACGCGGTGTCCTGATCCAATCCGGCAACGAGCGCGTGCTGCTGCCCAACGCCACCGTGGCCGAAATGATGTCGCGCGTGCCGGTGGAACCCATCGCCAATGCACCGCATTGGCTGATCGGGCAGATTGCCTGGCACGGCTGGAGCGTGCCGCTGCTGTCCTACGCCGGCTTGAGCGGCCACGGCCACGAAACGGTGACCACCAACAACAAGGTGGTGGTGCTCAAGGCGCTGGGCGGAAACCCGGACCTGCCGTACTTTGCGTTGCTGACCCAGACCTTCCCGCAGTTGATCGCGGTGCCGCGTGACGGCCTGCTGGCCGACGCATCGGAAGAAAGCCTGCCGGCTGGCGTGCACATGCGCGTGCTGCTGGGCGAGCAGAGCGCACTGCTGCCGGATCTGGATGCGATTGAAAGCGCCGTGGTCACGGCCCTGGCGGCCGCTGCCTGAGCACGCAGGCGGTCCGTTTCGGACTGCCGCAGCGCTCCCGATCCAAGCCACGCGCGCGGGCCGCGATACGCGGCCTTGCCAGCGGCTTGGTCCGTTTGCAGCCATTGAATTGAATGCGGGCACCCCCGCAGGCACCATCCCTTGCTTGTCTGCGGGAACGCAAAGGAGTGCGGAATGGAAAGCTGCGCCAAGGCCGTCAGTCGTTTTTCGGTTCCCCTTGCTCGCCGCGTGCTGCCATCGCTGATGGGCGCGCTGCTGCTTGGCTGCTCGGGGGCGGCCCAGCAAGGGCCGGCGGATGCGGCAGCGGATCATGTCTCACTTGAGGAGGCCTTGCAGGGTTTCAGCAACTGCCGCCTGCATGGTTTTTACCGAGAGGGCGACCCGCTCGAACCGGTCAATCCGTATTTCCGCCAACGCGGCCTGTTGATCCCGTGCGAGGTCGATGATGCGGCCGAGATCGCCTATTTCTGTGTCAAGGACAGTTTCCACGGGCTGCCGGTGGATCGCATCGAAATGCCTTCTTCCACCGCCACGTTCGCGCAGGGCCTGCACTTCACCGTGCCGCTGGAACAGGCGCGCGCCGTGCTGCTGCGAACGTTGGGCTCGGATTTCGCCCGCAGCGCTGCATCGGACGAAGGCAATGCGCCGGAGCTGATGGAAATTCCGGAGGACCCGCAGCGCTCGGCGCTGTTGTGCATCCAGCCGTTCGGCTGATGCCAGCGTAAGGCCCGTGCTTGAAGCCCCTCTCCCGCGGGCGGGAGAGGGGTTGGGGTGAGGGGAGATCGAAGTCGCTGCAATGACAGCTGCACAATCTTCCCGAAGCCAAAGCAAAAGCTGCCCTCATCCGCCCCTACGGGGCACCTCGCTCCGCGCCCCGGCCTCGCACAGCGTGCGAGGCGTTCAGTCATGCACGAGCCGGTGGCTCGTAAGCCGCATGCCTTCACCCCGCATGCGGGAGAAGGGCGGTGATCAGGCATTTCCGGCGCTTCAGCGCCGTAGGCTGGGATGGAGCGCAGCGTAATCCCAGCTATGCCGCCAACGAGGGGTATGCGCGGACGGCGCTGGGAGTTCTTCCCAGCCTACGCATGCGGTTTGCTTTCCCCGCGTGCTTACAAATCCCCCAACCGCGCCTGCAACGCCGCCACAGCGGCCAGACCGGCCGTTTCGGTGCGCAGGATGCGTGGGCCCAGCTGCAGGCCCTGGAAGCCGGCCTCGGCCAGCTGCTGGCGATCACGCGGCGACCAACCGCCTTCCGGGCCGATGGCAATCACCACGCCATTGGCCGGGGCCGCCGACAATGACGCCAGCCGGTGCTCGCCGAGCGGGTCGAGGGTCAATCGCAAGGTCTGTTCCGGCAAGCTCGCTGCGGCGGCCGCCAGCGATTGCGGCGCACTGATCGCGGGAATGCGGGCGCGGCCGGATTGACCGCAGGCCGAGCCGACCACATTGCGCCAATGGGCGATGCGCTTTTCGGCGCGGGCTGCATCCAGTTTGACTTCGGTGCGCTCGGCGTTGACCGGGATGATGGCGCTGACGCCCAACTCGGTGGCCTTCTGCAGGATCAGGTCCATCTTCTCGCCGCGTGCGATGCCCTGCAGCAGCGTGATCGGCAGCGGCGATTCGTTGTCCACCGCCAGTGCGCTGTCGATCCGCACCAGCACTTCACGTTTGCTGACCGCGGCAATGGTGGCGCTGTAATCGTGGCCGTCGCCGTTGAACAGCACGCAGCTGTCACCTTCGCGCAGGCGCATTACCCGCACCAGATGATTGGCCGCTTCTTCCGGCAACGGCAGGGTCTGGCCCACGCTGAGCGGCAGTTCGATGGGGGAGCGGGTCAGGCGCATGCGGAGGTCTCGGTAGGGCGGGGGCGGCTGGGGCGGGCCGGGTCTGCTAGCATTTCGGGCTCATGAGAACGTATCAGCCAATGCGCATTCTATCGGTCGTCTGCATTCTTGCCGGGGGCGACGCATGACCCGCCCGCTGCCGTTGATTCACAAAATCGTGGAAGAACACATCGGTCCGTTCCGTCAGGAACATCTGGATCTGGAGTTCTCCAACGGTGAACGCCGCCACTTCCAGCGCTTGGTCAGTGGCGGACATGGCGCGGTGGTCGTGGTGCCGATGCTCGATGACGAAACCGTGCTGCTGGTGCGCGAGTACGCCGCTGGCCTGCACCGCTACGAGTTGGGTTTGGTGAAGGGCCGCATCGATGCCGGTGAGAACCCGCTGCAGGCCGCCGATCGCGAGCTCAAGGAAGAAGCCGGCTACGGTGCGCGCCAGTTGGATGTGCTGCGCAGCCTGACCCTGGCGCCTACGTATATGAGTCACCAATCGTGGCTGGTGGTGGCGCGCGATCTTTATCCCGAGCGCCTGCCCGGCGACGAACCCGAGGAGCTGGAAGTGGTGCCGTGGAAACTGGCTGATCTGGACAAACTGATGCTGCGCGACGATTTCTCCGAAGGCCGTTCGCTGGCGGCGCTGTTCATCGTCCGGGAGTGGTTGGGGAGCCAGCGATGAGCGGGCTGGACGCTGCCGTGCGCGAAGGCGTCATCGGCATTGCCGAACAGGCGGGCGCGGCGATCATGCAGGTCTACGCCCACGGTTTTGATATCGAACAGAAGGCCGACGACAGCCCGGTGACCACCGCTGATCTGGCCGCGCACCGGCTGATCGTGCAGGGCCTGACGCAACTGACTCCGGATATCCCGGTGCTGTCGGAGGAGTCGGCCCACGTTGCGTGGGAAACCCGTCGTCAATGGCAGCGGTATTGGTTGGTCGATCCGCTCGACGGCACCCGCGAATTCATCAAGCGCAATGGCGAGTTCAGCGTGAACATCGCCTTGATTGATGGTGGCGTGTCGGTGTTTGGCGTGGTGCAGGCGCCGGTGACTGGCGTGATCTGGCACGCCGAGCGCGGTGCCAAGGCATACCGTCGCGAAGGTGCGCAGCAGAACGCGATCAACACCCGTGTGCCGCCGGTCGCTCCGCTGCGGGTGGCCGCCAGCCGCTCACATCGCGGTGAACGCACACAGACGTTGTTGGCACGGATGGGTGAGATTGAAGTGATCGCGCAAGGCTCGTCACTGAAATTCTGCCGCATCGCCGAAGGCACGCTCGACGTGTACCCACGCCTGGGGCCGACCAGTGAGTGGGACACCGCGGCCGGTCAATGCGTATTGGAAGCGGCCGGTGGCGTGGTGCTGGCCGCCGACAGCGGCCTGCCGTTCCAGTACAACCAGCGGCCGCGTCTGCTCAATGGCGACTTTGTCGCGCTGGGCGACGCAACGTTGCCGTGGCGGGATTGGGTCGCCGGGCTGTAAGCCGGTGGCTGCAGATTGCGAGTGTTTCAAGCGCCGGCAACCGCCGGCGCAATGCTGATGAGAGCGAGGCGAACATGTCCGAGTTGAACGATATCCAGTCGCTGTTGAAGATCATGGCGCGCCTGCGTGATCCAAACGGTGGCTGTCCGTGGGACCTGGAACAGGACTTCGCCAGCATCGCGCCGTACACCGTGGAAGAAGCCTATGAAGTGGCCGACGCCATCGACCGCAACGACCTGGTCGACCTCAAGGATGAGCTCGGCGATCTGCTGCTGCAGGTGGTGTTCCATGCGCAGATGGCCAGCGAGCAGGGCGCCTTTGATTTCGGTGATGTGGTGGCGTCGATCAACAACAAAATGATCCGCCGCCATCCGCATATTTTCGGCGACGCCGAGGCCGGTGATGCGGCCGAGGTCCTGACCAACTGGGAAGAAATCAAGCGCGGCGAGCGCGCTGCCAAGGGCGAACAGGATCACTCCGCGCTGGCCGGTATTTCGCGTGGCCTGCCGGAATGGCTGCGCGCCACCAAGCTGCAGTCGCGCGCCGCACGCACCGGCTTTGATTGGCCCGATGCTGCGCCGGTGCTGGACAAGCTGCGCGAAGAAATCGACGAAGTGCAGGCCGAGTTCGAGGCCGCACCGGTCGCTGACAACCAGGCGCGGCTGCAGGAAGAGCTCGGTGATGTGTTGTTCGTTGCTGCCAACCTGGCACGTCACGCCAAGGTCGATGTCGGCACCGCATTGCGCCAGGCCAATCACAAATTCGAGCGCCGCTTCCGTGCGATGGAAGCGCTGGCGGCCGCGCAGGGCAGTGAGATGACAGCGCTGACACTGGAGCAGCAGGAAGCGCTGTGGCAGTCGGTCAAGCGCGATGAAAAGGCGGCTGCGTCATGAAGACGCTGCTCCTGTTCCTGGTGACCGCGCTGGCCGAGATCATCGGCTGCTATCTGCCGTGGTTGTGGCTGCGCAAGCAGGGCAGCCCGTGGCTGCTGGTGCCGGCGGCGGCGAGCCTGGCGCTGTTCGCCTGGCTGCTGACCTTGCATCCCACCGCAACCGGCCGCGTCTATGCCGCGTACGGCGGCGTGTATGTCTGCGTGGCGCTGTTGTGGCTGTGGCTGGTGGATTCGGTCAAACCCTCGCGCTGGGACCTGCTGGGCGGAAGCCTGTGCCTGCTGGGCATGGCGGTGATCATGTTCGCGCCGCGCAGCAACTGAAGGTCGTATCCTCCCGCAGGGATACCCGGGAGCAGGCCATGTCGCGGTTCAGCAGTTTCCGTCAGTTCTATCCGTACTACCTGCAGGAACACCGCAACGTGGTGAGCCGGCGGTTGCACTTCATCGGCAGCTGGGGCGTGCTTGCGTGTCTGGCAATGGCGCTCTGGCACCGCAACGGTGCATGGCTGCTGGCGGCGTTGTTGTGCGGCTATGGCTTTGCCTGGGTGGGCCATTTCTTCTTCGAGAAAAACCGCCCGGCGACCTTCCGCCACCCGTTCTATTCATTTGCCGGCGACTGGGTGATGTTCGTCGACATCCTGCGCGGCCGCGTCACGATCTGATCCGATCCGCAGGAGCGGCCTCGGCCGCGAAGCTCACAACGCTTCCGACGACCATCATTTCTGCAATCACAAAGACTGCCGGCGGCGGATGCACCGATAGCCTCGCGGCTGAAGCCGCTCCTACAAAACAGCCCGGCTGCCCAGGTAACAACGCGCCCTTCCCCCCTCCCGCTGAATGGCGCAGGGCCGCGACACCGCGCTTCAATCACGATTTCACCCTGCACGCCGATGGCTATACTCGGCCCAACATCATAGGGCGGGAGCAGGCATATGGGCGGTGGCGCAGGTGTTCTGGCAATGGTCGTGGTGGTGGCGGGCATCATCATCCTGTTCAAGACGGTGCGGATGGTGCCGCAGGGGTACGAATGGACCGTGGAGCGCTTCGGCAAGTACACGCACACGATGTCGCCCGGCCTGCATTTCCTGATCCCGGTCGTCTACGGCGTGGGCCGCAAGATCAACATGATGGAACAGGTGCTGGACGTGCCCAGCCAGGACGTCATCACCAAGGACAACGCAGTCGTGCGCGTGGACGGCGTGGTGTTCTTCCAGGTGCTGGACGCGGCCAAGGCCGCCTATGAAGTCGCCCATCTGGAAGTGGCGATGATCGCGCTGGTGCAGACCAACATCCGCACCGTGATCGGTTCGATGGACTTGGACGCCTCACTGAGCCAGCGCGAAACCATCAACGCGCAGCTGCTCAACGTGGTCGACCAGGCCACCAATCCGTGGGGCGTCAAGGTCACCCGCATCGAGATCCGCGACATCCAGCCGCCGCGTGATCTGGTTGATTCCATGGCGCGGCAGATGAAGGCCGAGCGCGAGAAGCGCGCGCAGATTCTGGAAGCCGAAGGTCTGCGTCAGGCCGCGATCCTGCGTGCCGAGGGTGAAAAGCAGGCTGCGGTGCTGGACGCCGAAGGGCGCAAGGAAGCCGCCTTCCGCGATGCAGAAGCACGCGAGCGCCAGGCCGAAGCCGAGGCCAAGGCGACCACGCTGGTGTCCCAGGCCATCGCCGAGGGCGACGTGCAGGCCATCAATTACTTCATCGCGCAGAAGTACGTGGAAGCTTTCGGCAAGCTGGCCACCTCGCCCAATCAGAAGCTGGTGCTGATGCCGATGGAAGCCACCGGCGTGATCAGCTCCATTGCCGGCGTTGCCGAGTTGGCCAAGGAAGCGTTCGCCAAGCAGGAAGAACGCCGACCCGCCGCCGCGCGCGGCAACCCGCCACCACTGGAGCGCTGAGTCATGCGTTGGGAAGTCGTGATCTGGGCCGCGTTGGCGGTCGCCTTGTTCGCCGCTGAAGCCTTGGCGCCTGGCGCATTCATGCTGTGGATGGGCGTCGCCGCGGCGGCGGTGTTCCTTACCGTGTGGGCGTTCGAGGGCATGACCGTGCTGCTGCAGGTCATCCTGTTTGTGGTGCTGAGCTTCGTGTCGATCCAGGTGTACCGCACCTGGTTCCGCAAACGCGACCGCCAGAGTGAGCAGCCGTTGCTCAATCGCCGTGCCGAACAACTGGTCGGCCGCGTGGTGGTGCTTGAACAGGCCATTGCCGATGGCATCGGGCGCGCGAAAATCGACGACGCGTTCTGGGTGGTCGCCGGGCCGGACCTGCCCAGCGGCAGCCGCGTGCGGGTGGTCGCGGTGGATGGCATGACCTTGAAAGTCCAGCAGGCTTGACCTGTCTGCGGCACCCCGTGTGGCGGTGCCGCAGGTTTTACCGGTAACCATCTGGGATAATGGCGCACCCTTTTTAGTGGAACGGCCATGACCCTGAAAACCCTGCTCAACGAAACCCACCGCTCGCTCGGCGCCAAGATGGTCGACTTCGGCGGTTGGGACATGCCGATCCATTACGGTTCGCAGATCGATGAGCATCACCTGGTGCGCAACGCCGCCGGCATGTTCGACGTCAGCCACATGACCGTGGTCGACCTGAAGGGCGCACGTACCCGCGAGTTCCTGCGCCACTTGCTGGCCAACTCCATCGACAAGGTCAAGGTCACCGGCAAGGCGCTGTACTCGTGCATGCTCAATGCGCAGGGCGGCGTGATCGACGACCTGATCGTGTACTTCCTGGCCGATGATTTCTTCCGCATGGTGGTCAACGCCTCCACCCGGGAGAAGGACCTGGCGTGGATCCGCCAGCACGCCGCCGCGTTCGACGTTGAAGTGGTCGAGCGCGAAGACCTGGCCATCATCGCCGTGCAGGGGCCGCAGGCCCGCGCGCTGGTCGCCGGCCTGGTCGCCGAATCCGATCGCGCTGCGCTGGACAAGCTGGGCCGGTTCGCCGCACTGGATGTCACCGCCGCCGACGGCACGCCGCTGTTCGTCGCACGCACCGGCTACACCGGTGAGGACGGTTACGAAGTGTTGTTGCCGCAGAGCGCGGTTGTCGCCTTCTGGAACGCACTGCTTGCCGCAGGCGTGAAGCCGGCCGGCCTCGGCGCGCGCGACACGCTGCGCCTGGAAGCCGGCATGAATCTTTACGGCCAGGACATGGACGAAGCCATCAGCCCTTACGAAGCCGCGCTGTCGTGGACGGTGGCACTGGATGACCTGGCTGACGGAACCCCGCGCAACTTCATCGGTCGCCCGGTGTTGGAAGCGCAGAAGGCCGCCGGCAACGCGCGCCAGATGATCGGCATCGTGATGGATGACAAGGGCGTGCTGCGCCACGGCCAGAAAGTGCTCACCGCCAATGGCGAAGGCGAAATCCTGTCCGGCACGTTCTCGCCGACGCTGGGCAAGGCCATTGCGTTCGCCCGCGTGCCGGCCGGCGCGCCGACGGATGTGCGCGTGGATATCCGTGGCAAGGAAGTGCCGGTGCGCGTGGTGAAGTTCCCGTTCGTGCGTGACGGCCAGGCACAGGCCGGCATCAATCTTTGAGTTTTGTAGGACCGGGCGCAGGCGTCAGCCAGTGCCCGGTTGGTTAAACTAGCGTTCCATCCCGACCACCGTTTTTTTCGGAGCAGTTCCATGAGCGAGATCCCTGGCGACCTCAAATTCCTCAAGTCCCACGAGTGGGCCCGTGCCGAAGGCAATGGCCGCGTCACCGTTGGTATTTCCGACCACGCCCAAGGTTTGCTGGGTGACCTGGTCTACGTCGAGCTGCCGGCTGTCGGTGACACCGTGCAGGCCGGCAACGGCGCTGCCGTGGTCGAGTCGGTCAAGGCTGCTTCGGACGTCTACAGCCCGGTGTCCGGCACCGTGGTCGAAGTCAACGAAGCGGTGACCGACAAGCCGGAAACCATCAACGAAGATGCGTACGGCGACGGTTGGCTGTTTGTTGTCGAGCTGTCCGAGCCGGCGGAGTTGAACGACCTGCTCGGTCCGGACGACTACGCACAGATGCTGGAAGACGACGAACACTAAGTTCCCGTGATCCAAAAAACGGCCGCCTTCGGGCGGCCTTTTTTTTTACCCGCACCGGCATCGCAGTGGGCGGAGCAGGTGCAGTGCACGTGCTGCCGGCCGTCGTCGAGGTGATCGCGTTGCAGTTGCCGGGTGCGTCGCGAATGTCATCGCCATGTGATGAAAGACGACGGGTACAGCGCCTGCGATGCGCATCGAAACGGATGCATGCGTGGATGCATCGGACGACAGAAGGTCATGTCGCGGCTGGGCGAAGGTGCAAAAAATTCTGCGCAAAATGATCGCTGCACACCGCAATGCATGACCGGAAGATGAAATATTTTCAAGGCGCTGCGTGCGGCACTTTCGGTGCGTTAGCGGTGTGGTAAGGCGTCCGTCGCAGGTGCATGGTTGTACGCGATATGTTTGTCGTAATGAAATAAAAGTGCATTTTCCTCGACGTTTTTTTGCATTCGTGTTTTTGTGGCGTGCTTCAACACGGCAACGATGACGGTGCATGGCCGGTCGTTGCCAGGTAGGCGGGGGAGGATGGGCGGGGGGCGGGTAGAAAAAAAATGCAGCAAGATAGTTGACAGTAAAAAAAACCGTGATTAGGTTTCGCCCAGCAGACCTTTCTGCGGAAGCGAGTGAGCCGAATCAACATTCAGACGCGAAGCACAACTTGGACGTCCGCCAGGATCTCTTCAATGGTGGAGCAGGACTCGCTTCCTTCCGCGAAACACCCCCCCGAATTAGACATGGCACCCGCAGCGGGCACCGATGCGGGTGTTTCTGTATCCGGCACGACGCGCCAGACGCGTCGTCGGTCCTCCGCGGTTCACCGCGGATTTGCTTCAACTGGGCATTTCAATTCCATAGATCACTGACGAGGAACCATTCCATGGCCACGAAAAAAGCTGCTAAGAAACCGGCCGCCAAAAAGGCGGTAAAGAAAGTTGCCAAGAAAGCTGCTGTGAAGAAGGTCGCCAAAAAGGCAACCGCCAAGAAGGCAGTGAAGAAGGTCGCCAAGAAGGCCACCGCCAAGAAGGCAGTCAAGAAGACTGCAAAGAAGGCAGTGAAGAAGACCGTCAAGAAGGCAGCTGCCAAGAAGACCGTCAAAAAGGCTGCGGCCAAGAAGACCGTCAAGAAGGCCGCCAAGAAGACTGCTAAAAAGGCAGTGAAGAAGACCGTCAAGAAGGCTGCGGCCAAGAAGACCGTCAAAAAGGCTGCCAAGAAAGTAGCCAAGAAGGCCGCTGCCAAGAAGACCGTCAAGAAGGCTGCGGCCAAGAAGACTGTCAAAAAGGCTGCCAAAAAAGTAGCCAAGAAGGCTACTGCCAAGAAGACCGTCAAGAAGGCTGCGGCCAAGAAGACTGTCAAGAAGGCCGTAAAGAAGGTTGCCGCCAAGAAGCCGGCTGCCAAGAAGGTCGCTGCGAAGAAGAAGCCGGTCGCCCGCAAGAAGAAGGCCGCTCCGGTCGCGCTGCCGGCAACCCCGGCGCCGCTGATCTGATCCAGCGTCACTAGCACTACCTGAAACTCCTTCCCCGACTGCCCAGCGGGGAGGGAGTTTTTTTATGCGCGATTTGCGCCGTCGACGCCTCGGCTGTTCCCTTTTCCCCTTGCGGGACAGCAGCCCCCTTCTTGGGGGAAGGTGCCCGAAGGGCGGAAGAGGGGAGAGCAAAGCTGAGTTTGCTCAGGCACTGGCAACTTTTGCCTCCACCCCTCTCACCAACCGCCGCTCCGCGCCCCGGCTCTTGCGTTGCCGCAAAGGCACTCATCAGGTCGCGAACCGGTGGTTCGCAAACGACCCTCTTCGTCCCGCAAGGGGAGAGGAGCTTGACTACGAGAGTTTGAAGTTTTGTTCGGCAGAGTAGGGCTGTGCTCTACCGTTGGCGAATGTCTGCCTGCCAGATACACAAAGGGCGGCCAATGGCCGCCCTTCGTTTGCATCATCACGCCATTGCCGCTCAGCGCGGGGATGCCACTGCGCGGTCGGACGATGCGCCCTTCTTGCCGCCGCGTGCCGGTGCGCCATCTTCGGCCATCAGGTTGTCGCTACCGAAGTCGGTGTCCACGTCCAGCCAACGCTGGGTGGGCAGGCCGATGGCGCGATCAAGAATGGTCGGCATCAAACCAGAGGGCAGGCTGCTTTCACCGTTCCACATCACCGCAATGCCGAGGTCGCGTTCGGGCAGCAGTGCGACCAGGCCGCGATAGCCCTGCACGGCGCCGGCATGGAACACCACCGGGTGGCCGGAGTAATCGAACACGCGCCAGCCCAATGCATAACCGGCCGAGTCCAGACGCTGGTGACGCCAGCCCGAGCGCATCTCGCCTGGTGTGCTGACCAGCGGTGCATGCAGCGTGGCCAGCAACGGAGCCGGCAACACGTCGGGGCGATGACCGGTGTGGGCCAGCAACCACTGCGCCATGTCGCTGGCGCTGGCGTTGACGCCAGCTGCCGGCGCAACGCGGTAGTAAGTGGGCTTGGGCGTCAGCGACACCCAGCCATTGCGGCTGCGCACGTGCGGGCGTGCCCAACGCGAACTGGCCTGGATGCCGGCCAAGCCGAGGCTGGCATCGTTCATGCCCAGCGGCTTGAGGATGCGCTTTTCCACGGCCTGTTCGTAGAAGTTGCCGGAAGCGGCAAACACCACGTCGCCGACCAGGCTGAAAGCGACGTTCTGATAGGAATAGCAGTCGCCCGGCGAACACTTGAGCGGCGCGGTGGCCAGCTTCTGGGTCAGCGAGTAGTAGTCGGCATTGGCCTCGACATCGCGGTCATAGGCATTGCTGGTCAGGCCGACGCGTTGGCTGAGCACGTCGGCGACGGTCAGCTTGCTGGTGGCCTCGGGTGTTGCCAGGCGGAAACCCGGCACGTAATCGGTGACCTTGCTGTCCCAGCGCAGGGTGCCGTCGTTGACCAGCAAACCGGCCATGGTGCCGGCGAAGGCTTTGGACAGTGAGGCCAGGCGGAACACGGTGTGCGCATCGACCGGCTGCGGATTGCTGATGTCGGTGACGCCGTAGCCGCGCGCGGACAGAATGCGACCGTTCTGGACGATGGCCATTGCCATGCCGGGCACGCGGTTGCCGTAGGTCAGCTGTTCGGCCAGCGCCTCGATGGCGGCGACATTGAATTCGGCGGGCAGCGGCTGCACCTGGTCTGGCCGCAATGCAGCGCGGTAGGCCATCGGTTGCGTCGGCGACTGCGCCGGTGCGTTTTCCAGATTCACCGGCAATGCGGCGGCCGGTGCGGTAGTGGGCAGGTTCACCTGGGCGGGCGTCTGCGCGGTCGATGACAATGCGAAGGGCATCAATACCCCCAGCAACCCCGATGCGACCGGGCGAATACGCCGGCGCCTGCTGTTGTCTTTCATCGTGATCGGTGCCTGTAAGCTACTGCTGGCATGGATTCTAGCGCTGCTTTTTACGATTGCACAAACGGGGAGAGGATGAATGGGCATCGCGTTGATATTTCTTGTTTTTCTTGTGGTGGTTATCGCAGTTATCGCCGTGGGGATCGGCATCTATAACGGGCTGGTGCGCTCTCGCAATACTTACAAGAACGCGTTTGCCCAGATTGACGTGCAATTGCAGCGCCGCTTTGACCTGATTCCCAACCTGGTGGAGACCGCCAAGGCCTACATGGGCCACGAGCGGCAGACGCTGGAAGCGGTGATCGCCGCCCGCAGTGCCGCGCAGTCAGGTTTGGCTGCGGCCAAGGCCGACCCGGGCGACGCCGCCGCGATGGCGCAGTTGGCGGCATCACAAGGACAGTTGAACAGCGTGCTGGGGCGGTTGATGGCGGTCGCCGAGGCCTATCCGGACTTGAAGGCCAACCAGACCATGATGCAGCTGAGCGAAGAGTTGGCCAGCACCGAGAACCGCGTGGCGTTTGCGCGGCAGGCTTACAACGATGCGGTGCTGGGCTACAACAACCGCCGCGAGACATTCCCGGCCAATGTGTTTGCCGAGATGTTTAATTTCAGCACTGCCGCGCTGCTGGATATTCCGCTGGAGAAGCGTGAGCAGGTGCGCGAGGCGCCCAAGGTCCAGTTCTGAATCGCGCTGGCTGAGTGCAGCGATCACACCGCGTGACATGATCGTCGCGCGGGCGGCGGTCGCAGGGGGAAGGGATGAATTTTTTTGAACATCAAGCGCAGGCGCGGCGGAACTCCACGCGCCTGTTGCTGCTGTTCGCCGCAGCGGTGATCGCGATTGTCGCGGTGGTGGATGTGGTGGTGTTGCTGCTTGTCAGCGGCAGCCCGCAGGCAGTGCTGTGGTCGAGCGTCCTGACGCTGGCGGTGATCGGGCTGGCGTCGCTGTACCGCATCTCCAGTCTGCGCGGCGGTGGTGAAGTGGTGGCGGTGCAGATGGGCGGCACCGAAGTGCCTGCCAGCAGCACCGATCCCGCACTGCGACGGCTGCGCAACGTGGTGGAGGAAATCGCGATTGCCTCCGGCGTGCCGATGCCGCGTTTGTATGTGCTGGAGCAGGAACCGGGCATCAATGCATTTGCGGCGGGTTACTCGCCGGCCGATGCCGCCATCGCGGTCACGCGCGGCGCGCTGGAGCGGCTCAATCGTGACGAGTTGCAGGGCGTGATCGCGCACGAGTTCAGCCACATCCTCAACGGCGACATGCGCCTGAACATCCGCCTGATGGGTGTGCTGTTCGGCATTTTGATGATCAGCGTGATCGGCAGGCGCGTGCTGCTGCACATGGGCACCGGCGCGCGCGGGCGCAGCGGGCGCACCTTGGGCCCGGTGGTGGCGCTGCTGGTGGCCGGCGTCGTGGCGATTGCCATCGGCAGCATCGGCGTGTTTTTCGGTCGGTTGATCAAGGCGGCGGTGTCGCGCCAGCGCGAAATCCTGGCCGATGCCTCGGCGGTGCAGTTCACCCGGCAGACGCAGGGCTTGGCCGGTGCCTTGAAGAAGATCGGCGGCTTACCGGACGGCTCGCATCTGGGCAATCGCGCCGATGCCGAAGAAGTGAGCCACATGTTGTTCGGCGAAGGCCTGGGCTTCTCGCGTTGGTTCGCCACGCATCCGCCGTTGCTTGAACGCATCCAGCGGCTGCAGCCGTCATTCCGCGCGTCGCAGTTGCAGACGCTGCGCGGCAATTGGTTGGCGACGCCGCCCGATGGTCTGGCCGAAGACCGCGCGCTGGGTTTGGCCGCGCATTACGCACCGAGCGTGGATGCGCTGGTGCCGCCGGCGTTGCCGGGCACGCCGTACCGGATGCGCGTGGACCCGGAACAGGTCGCCGCGCAGGTGGCCACGCCGGCCGACGATGATTTCCAACAGGCGGTGCGTTTGGCCGGCAATCTTTCGCCTGCGCTGCGCGAACTCGCACGTGATCGTGAAAGCGCGCCTGCGTTGTTGCTGGCGCTGTTGCTCGATACGGATGCACGGGTGGCGGTTAGCCAGCGCGAGGCCGTCCAGGCGCAGCTGGGGGCGTTACAGGCGCAACGCATGCAGGAGTTGGCCGTCGGCCCGTTGCGTGACCTGCATGCAGCGCTGCGGTTGCCGGTCGCGGCATTGGCCTTCCCGACCTTGCGCAGCTTGCCGCGTCCGCAGTTGCAGGCCTTCGTGCAATGCATCGATGCACTCACTCACGCCGACGGCCGCATCTCGTTGTTCGAGTACTGCCTGTCGCGCTTGCTGCAGGTACAGGTGCAGGCGGCGCTGGAGCCGTCGAAACATCTGCACTTCGGTCGCCGCAAAGTGATCGGCGTGCGCCAGGAGTTCGCAACGTTGTTGGCGGTGGTGGCGCGGGCGGGAAATCCGGGCGATGAAGCCGGTGCGCGTCGCGCCTATCTGGCCGGGCTGCAGCGCGTCCTGCCGCAGGATCACCTGCCGTATGCGCCGCCGGTCAACGGCGTGCTGGCATTGGATGCGGTGTGGGAGCCGCTGGATGCATTGGATCCGCTGGCCAAGCAGCTGCTGGTCGAATCGGTGACCGCCACCGTCAGCCACAACCAGCGCGTCAACGTGGCCGAAGCCGAACTGCTGCGCACCCTCTGCGCGACCCTGCATTGCCCGTTGCCGGCGCTGCTTCAAGTGAGTTGAGCGTGCCGGCGCGCTAGTGTCGAGCCACGCTCGGCAAGAGCATTGCCGGGAAGGCGTCAGCGGAACATGACGCCGCGCTACAAGATCTCGTTGTTGAGAATCAGGCTGGCTGCGCGCTCGGCAATCATGATGGTCGGCGCGTTGGTGTTGCCGCTGAGCAGGCTGGGCATCACCGAGGCGTCGATCACGCGCAGGCCATCGATACCGCGTACCCGCAGTTGCGGGTCAACCACGGCGGTGTCGTTGCTGCCCATGCGGCAGGTGCCGACCGGGTGATAAATCGTTTCGGCCTTGGCGCGGATGAAAGCTTCCAAGCCCGCGTCGTCCAAATCATCGCGTTCGGGGAACAAGGGCGCCTTGCGCCATGCGGCGAACGCCGGTTGCTGCAGGAGGTCGCGGCTTAGGCGCGCGGCTTCGATCATCATCTTCAGGTCGAAGCCTTCGGCATCACTCAGATAGTTGGCATGGATGCGCGCCGGCGCCTGTGGATCGTTGCTGGCCAGTGCGATGTGGCCACGGCTGCGCGGGTGCAGATAGCAGGCGTGCAGGGTGTAGCCGTCGCCAGGCAGGCGGTGGCGGCCGTGGTTGTCGAGCATGGCCGGGACGAAGTGGAACTGGATGTCGGCGCGCTCGTCCGGGGCGAAACGCGAACGCACGAAGCCGCCGGCCTCGGCGACATTGCTGGTGCCGGCACCGCGATGGCCGCGCAGAAAATAGTCGAAACCGATCTTCACTTCGCTCAGCCGGTCGTAGCTGACGCCGGGCACGGTGCGGTAGAGCGTGCAGATGTCCAGATGGTCCTGCAGGTTGGCGCCGACGCGGGGTTGGTCCAACTGAACGTCGATGCCGTGATCGCGCAGGTGATCGGCCGGGCCGACGCCGGACAACATCAGCAACTGCGGTGAGTTGATCGCGCCTGCACTCAGCAACACTTCGCGCGCTGCCTGCAGGTGTTGGCGTTGACCACCGGCGCGCAGCACCACGCCGGTCGCGCGGCCGTTGTCGATCTGAATTCGCTCGACCTGCGCGCCGGTAAGCACCTGCAGGTTGGCGCGCTGGCGCACCGGCGCCAGATAGGCGGCAGCCGACGAGCAGCGTGCGCCGTCCTTTTGGGTGACCTGATACAGGCCAACACCTTCATGCCGAGGACCGTTGAAGTCGGTGTTGAGTGCGTACCCGGCCTGCTGACCGGCTTCGATGAAGGCGTGGCTGAGCGGATTGACGTGGCGCAGGTCGGCGACCTGCAGCGGGCCGTCACCGCCATGCAAGGCATCGCCGCCGCGCGCGTTGCCTTCGCTGTGACGGAACCACGGCAGCACGCTGTCCCATTCCCAGCCAGTGGCGCCGGCCTGCGCCCAGCGGTCGTAGTCGCCGGGCACGCCGCGCACGTAACACATGGCGTTGATCGAACTGGAGCCGCCCAGCACTTTCCCGCGCGGCCACCACAGGCGGCGGTTACCCAGTGCCGGTTCCGGCTCGGTGTCGTAGTTCCAGTTGATTCGACGATTGTTGACCAGGTGCGCCAACCCGGCCGGCATGTGGATGAAGGGGTGCCAGTCACGCGGCCCGGCTTCAATCAGCAATACGCGCAGCTGCGGGTCGGCACTGAGTCGGTTGGCCAATACGCAGCCGGCGGACCCGGCGCCGACGATGATGTAGTCGAACTCCTTCACGACCTCTCCCTTTCAATGCGTTGCAGGATAGAACGCCGCGTTGTTCCCTGACATCCCAGTGCGCACTGGCGATGTTGCGGTGCATTAGATAACTTACGCGCTTCGCAGCCCCCGGAGTTCCCGATGTCGCCGTCCTGTCGTCACCCGCTTGCACGGGGTGCTGCATGAGCGCCGCTGGTCGAACCACTCCGCTGCTGCGGCTGAAGCAGGCGCTGGGCGAGTCGCCGGCGCTGTTGTGGTCGTTCCTGTACTTCTTCTGCCTGCTCAGCGGCTACTACGTGCTGCGCCCGGTGCGGGAGGCCATGGCCGCCTCGTCGGACATGCGGACCTTGTTTCCTCAAGGACTGATTGACTGGTTTGCCGGCCACGGTATCGCGCTGCAGGACTTCACACTGCAGTTCCTGTTCTCCTGCGTGTTCGTGATCATGCTGGTGCTGCAGCCGCTGTATGGCTGGCTGGTGAGCCGATACCCGCGGCGGGTGTTCCTGCCGCTGGTCTATGGCTTCTTCATCGTCACGCTGCTTGTGTTTTACGTCATGTTCAACGCCGGCGTGCCGGGTCGGGGCATGGCGTTTTTCTTCTGGATCGCCGTCTATAACCTGTTCGCGGTGGCGGTGTTCTGGAGCTTCATGGCGGATGTGTTCTCCAACGCCCAGGCCCGCGCTTATTACGGCTATATCGGTGCAGCCGGAACCTTGGGAGCGTTTCTGGGTCCGCTCATCACCAGCACGCTGGTGGAGCGGGTGGGGATTGCCAACCTGATGCTGGTCTCGGCCGGCTTCCTGCTGGCCTGCATGGTCTGCATCTGGCGGTTGCGGCCTTGGGCGGTGCAGCGTGAGCGCGAACAGAAGCTGGTCGACGGCGAGCAGCCGATGGGCGGCAGCGTGATCGACGGCCTGAAGCTGATCGCACGCGAACCGCTGCTGCGCTGGCTGACCTTGATGGTGGTGTTCGGCGTGGGCGTCGGCACGATGTTGTACAACGAGCAGGCGTCCATCGTGCGCCGCATGATCACCGACCCCGCCGCCAGCACCGCGTTCTATTCGCGCATTGATCTGGCAGTGAACGCACTGACCCTGGTCGTGCAGCTCGGGCTCACCCGTTGGCTGTTGTCGCGCTTCGGCATCGCGCCAGCATTGTTGATTCCGGGCTTTGCGATCATCGTCGGCTTCTCGGTATTGGCGGCCTCGCCGCTGCCGTTGATGGTGGCGATGGTGCAGGTGATGACCCGCGCCAGCGAGTTCTCGCTGGGCAAGCCCGCACGCGAGACCATCTACACCCGCGTGGACCGGCAATGGCGTTACAAGGCGGGCGCGGCCATCGATACCGTGTTCTACCGTGGCGCGGACATCACCTTCGCCTGGGTACACAAGGGTTTGTCGCTGTTCGGCTCGCACGTGGTGTTCGCCGGAGGCACGCTGGTGGCGATATTCATGACGCTGTCGGCGCTGGGTGTGTTGCGTGAGGAAAAGAAGCTGCCCCGCGATCGCTGAATGCAGCGGCGCGCCACCTTGTCGTTGATGACCTGAAGGAAGCCACGTTCATGTCCTTGCTCGCGCTGCTACTGACCGTACTGGTCGCCGTTCTACACGCGTACTTCCTGGTGCTGGAGATGTTCCTGTGGACGCGCCCGCTGGGGCTGAAGACGTTCCGCAACACGCCGGAGAAAGCCGAGACAACACGCGTGCTGGCAGCCAATCAGGGGTTGTACAACGGCTTCCTCGCCGCCGGGATCATCGCCGGTCTGGCACTTGGCCAACCGGTGCTGGTGACGTTCTCGCTGATCTGTGTGGCGGTGGCCGGTGCCTATGGCGCGTGGACCGTGAGCCCGCGCATCTTCTACATCCAGGCCGTGCCGGCGACTCTTGCGCTGGTGTTGCGGGCGCTTTGACGCAAAAGCCAAAAGCCATAAAGGCAGCCCTCACCGCAACCCCTCTCCCATAAACGGGAGAGGGGAGCAGATCAGGCATCGCTTGTGCTTAAAGCCCCTCTCCCGTTTATGGGAGAGGGGTTGGGGTGAGGGCTGCGCTTGATTCTGCATCGCTGCCGCAGCACCCAAACCCAACGCACACTCAACCTTTACGCGGTGACACCCACATCGCAATCTGCGCATGGAACACCTCAACCCCCGCCGCGTCGGTCACGCTGACCTCCACCGGCAGGTCGTAGCCCGCCGCCGCGCTGACGATGGGCAGTGCCGGCGTCGCCACCGCCTTCAGCACGCCCAGTGCCTTGGCCTGATATTTCACCTCCATGCCTTTGGGAATCCAGCGCATGTCGGCCGGCAATGTGGCATCGACCATCACCCCGGCGACCAGTTCGGCCAGGTTGCACATGGCAATCGCATGCACGGTGCCGATGTGGTTGCTGATCCGTCGACGCTGGCGGATCACGCCTTCGCAGCGGCTCGGCTCCAATACGGTGATCGTCGGCGAGATGCTGGCGAAGTAGGGCGCCTTGAAGCACACCGCCCGCGAGAACAGCCAGTTGCCGGCTGGCCAGCGGATGAAACGTCGGTACAGCGAAAGCAATGGAGCGGCCATGTGCAGGATTCCTGATATGAAAACGGCGGGCACAAGGCCCGCCGTTGGTGTCGCGTTGCGGAGGGCTTACGCCGCCTGCTGCGGGCGCTGCTTGCCCGGCAGGTCGTAGTAGCCGGCCGAACGCAGTTCGTGCGCATCAAAGTCGTCCACGGTGATCGTGTCCATCGTCAGCTCGCGCAGTTCTTCCAGCAACTTGCGCTCGTCCTGGGTGATCACACCTTCAGCCACGGCCTCGTCCAACTGCGTGGCAAAGGTGAGTGCCTCGATGCCCTTGGTCTTCAGCGCCTTGATGAACTTGCGCTCCACCGGCTCGGCCATGATCGCCTTGGACAGGTAGCTGTTGATGCGGCCACCCGGGTTGTTCTCGCACGGCGTCATGAACACGCCCTGCGCCAAGCGATCACGCGCTTCGTTCGGTGCCATCAGCGTGGCAGCGACGCGGCGGCTCAGGCGGTCGCCCGGTGCTTCGGCGCGGCGGCCAAACGGGAAGATCAACGCCCACATCAGCCAACCAATCGGGCGGATCGGGAAGTTGCGCAGTGCCGCCGACAACGACTCCTCGATCTTGTGCGCGCTGTCATGGAAGGCCCAGGCCAGCAGCGGCTGATCGGCCTGCGGTGCACCTTCGTCGTGGTAACGCTTGAGCATGGCGCTGGTCATGTAGACGTGGCTGAGCACGTCACCCAGACGACCGGACAGCGATTCCTTGAACTTCAACTTGCCACCCAGCGTCATCATCGAGATGTCGGCCATCAGCGCCAGGTTGGCCGAATAGCGGTCCAGCTTGCGGAAGTAGCGACGTGTGTACGCATCACCCGGTGCCGAACCGAAGCGCGCGCCGGTCAGGCCGAACCACAGCGAACGCACCGCGTTGGAAATGCCGAAACGGACATGACCGAACAGCGCCTGGTCGAACTCACGCAGGCCGGTCTTGCGGTCTTCGTCCTGCGCGGCCTTCATTTCCTTCAGCACCCACGGGTGGCAGAGGATGGCGCCCTGACCAAAGATCAACAGCGAGCGGGTCATGATGTTGGCGCCTTCCACCGTGATGGCGATCGGCGCGGCCTGCCAGTTGCGGCCGGCAAAGTTGCGCGGCCCCAGAATGATGCCCTTGCCGCCGATCACATCCATCACGTCGGCGATGATTTCGCGGCTCATGTTGGTGCAGTGGTACTTGGCAATGGCCGACGGCACCGACGGCACATCGCCACGGTCAACCGCCGCAGCGGTCGCCTGCGACAGCGCGCTGATCTTGTAGGCCTTGCCGCCAATGCGGGCCAGCGCCTCTTCCACGCCCTCGAAGCGGCCGACCGACAGGCCGAACTGCTTGCGGATGCGTGCATACGCGCCAGTCACCACTGCGCCCGCCTTGGCGCCGCCCGAAGCGGTCGAAGGCAGGGTGATGGAGCGACCAACGGCCAGGCATTCGTTGAGCATGTTCCAGCCGAGGCCACGCTTCTCGGCACCGCCGATCAGCTGTTCCAACGGAATGAACACGTCCTTGCCGCGGATCGGGCCGTTCTGGAAGGTAGAGTTCAGCGGGAAGTGACGACGGCCGATTTCAACGCCGTCGGTATCGCGCGGCAGCAGCGCCAGGGTGATGCCGATGTCCTTGGTGTCGCCGAGCAGGCCATCCGGGTCGTACATGCGGAACGCCATACCGATCAGCGTCGCAACCGGTGCCAAGGTGATGTAGCGCTTGTCGAACGTGAGCTTCAGGCCCAGCACTTCCTCGCCCTTCCACATGCCCTTGCAGACGATGCCGAAGTCGGGAATCGAGGTCGCATCGGAGCCGGCGAACGGGCCGGTCAAACCGAAGCAGGGCACTTCCTGGCCAATGGCCAGACGCGGCAGGTAGTAATCCTTCTGCGCCTGCGTGCCGTAATGGTTGAGCAGTTCGCCCGGACCGAGCGAGTTGGGCACGCCGACGGTGGAGCTGACCACGCTGGAAACCGAGGCCAGCTTCTGGATCACCTTGTGGTGCGCCAGCGCGCTGAAACCCAGGCCGCCGTATTCCTTCGGAATGATCATACCGAAGAACTTGTTCTTCTTGATGAACTCCCACATCTCCGGTGGCAGATCCGCATGGACGTGCGTGATCTCGAAATCGTTGGTCATCGCACACAGCGCTTCCACCGGGCCATCCAGGAAGGCTTGTTCCTCGGCGGTGAGCTGCGGCTTGGGATAGTTGAGCAGAATGTTCCAATCCGGGTCGCCGGTGAACAGCTCGCCTTCAAAACCGACCGAACCGGTTTCCAGTGCGAT
The DNA here is from genome assembly GCF_050737575.1 of Stenotrophomonas sp. Classification (GTDB taxonomy): domain Bacteria; phylum Pseudomonadota; class Gammaproteobacteria; order Xanthomonadales; family Xanthomonadaceae; genus Stenotrophomonas. The sequence continues at coordinate 68,309 of NZ_JBOHXW010000008.1, read as the reverse complement.
GCGCTCGGTCTTGGACAGCGGCGGCAGCACCTTGCGGAACACGCCCATGAACGGCGCGGTGATCAGCGGCTTGCGCAGGAACGGCAACAGCACCGGCACGCTCACCAAGGCGAGGATGGCGGCCGCCACGATGATCGCGGTCTGGTTGACGCCGGCAAACCAGCAACCGGCCAGCAGTACCGCACTGGCCAAGGTCCAGACGACGAGCCGCATGCGGTGATAGGCGACGAAGGCACCTACCAACAGCAGGGCCAGGAAGGGAACGACAATGCTCATTGACTTGCTCCGGTAACGTGCTCGGTTCGGGCGGACGCGGCGGCCGAAGGCAGGGCGTCCAAGTAGTTCAACACGGCGGTGGTAAACGCGTTGTTGTCATCGCCGGCCACCATGTGAGTGGCTTCGGGCAGATGCACGTGTTGCGCGTGCGGTACCAACGTCATGAATTCTTCAACGGTCTGCGGCGAGACCAGGTCACTGCGGCCGCCGCTGATCAGCAACAGCGGGCATTCCACCCGGCGTGCGGCGTCGGCGATCGCGTCCTGGTGCTGCTCGCTGTCGCGCGCCAGTTCCTCGACCAGACGTGGGTCCCAATGCCAGCTCCAGCGTCCGTCGGTTGTCGGCCGCAGCAGCGCGCGCAACGAGTCTTCACTCTTGCGTGGGCGGTGCGGCATGTAAGTGGCAATGCTGTCGGCGGCGGCTTCCAGCGAGGCAAAGCCGTCCGGGTGCGCGCTCATGAAGGCCAGAATGCGTTCCACACCACGGGTTTCCCAGCGCGGCGTGATGTCCACCAGCACCATCGCCGAGAACAATCCCGGCCAGCGCGATTCGGCCATCAGCCCGAACAAGCCGCCCATCGACGCAGCCACCAGAACCGGCGGGCTACGCAACTCACCGGCCACGACGATCAAGTCGTCAGTGAACTGATCGCCGTGATAGGCCAGATCAGCCGTATTCCAGTCAGAGCCGCCGTGGCCGCGCGCGTCATAGCTGAGCGTGGGATGGCCGGCAGCAGCCATGGCCTCAGCGGTCGTGGTCCACGCCCCGCGTGTCTGACCAAAGCCGTGGGCGAACACGATCGGCGAGCGCTTGCCGCTGGACCGGGTTGCCGCCAGCCCAGCGCCGTTCGCGCCTTCAAGGCGGATTTCTTCACTGCGCATGGGTAAAGAGGAGATGGATGCCATACGCAATGGTATGGAATGCCGTCGGACACTGTCAATACTGATCGGTATGGAAAAGGTGGTGCACCAGCGGCCGGGTCTCCCGGCGCTTGCCGGCGGAATGCCGCGTATGGCTTTTCGCCACCCGCATACTGCAACCAGTCCCCGCCGTATGGTTAAATCTGCGCATGAACGACACAGCAGCTTCACCTGCGGAGAACCGCAGCGGACGAAACAGCCGCCTGAGCGCGGATGACTGGGCGCAAGCCGCCCTGGACATGGTGGCCGAGCAGGGCGTCGGCGCAGTGGCAGTAGAGCCGCTGGCGCGTCGTCTTGGTGTCACCAAAGGCAGTTTCTATTGGCATTTCCCATCGCGCGATGCATTGCTGCAGGCCGCCTTGGAGCGCTGGGAAGTCGTCGAACAACAACAGGTTTTCGGCAGTCTTGAAGAAGTGCCGGATCCGCGCACGCGACTGCGCGCCCTGTTCCAGTTGGTCGCACACGAAGTCACCCCGCACGTCATCTACAGCGAACTGCTCAAGGCGCTGGACAACCCGATGGTGCGCCCGGTCATCGACCGCGTCTCGCAACGCCGCATGGAATACCTGATCGCCTCGTTCCGCCAGGCCGGCCTCAGCTCCACCGACTCCCGCCACCGCGCACGCCTGGCCTACGCGGCCTACGTCGGCTTCCTGCAGTTGTCACTGCAACTGCAGCAGCCCAAACAGGCCCGCGAAGATTTCGAGGCGTATGTGGAGCATGTGATCGAGACGTTGATTCCGGGTGGTTGAAGACCGTCAACGGGGCTCGCTACGACGACCGCCGCGAGGCGGTCTTTTTTTTGCGCTTCCGAATTAACTTCAGTAGATGAAAGACAACGGCCCCTTTCGGGGCCGTTGTTGAAGGACATGATCAGTAGTTGATCGATCAGAACTTCTGCTGGTACTTCATGTACAGGAAGCGGCCCGTATCGAAGCCACCGTAGTACGAGAAGTTCGATGCACCCTGGCTGTACATGATCGGGCCGACCTTGTTGAACACGTTGTTAACGCCGAGGGCGACACGTGCGTTCCAAGGGGCCTGCCATCCAACTTGCACATCGTTGAACACGGTGCTGCTCATGCGCTCCTGCGGGAGAATCTTGCCAGCCGTAGGGCTGTAGTAATTCGGAACACGGCAGTGTTCGTCATAGCTGCAGTCTTCCTTGGTGCTGGAGTAGTAGCGCATGTTCCAGTTGGCAGACCAGTCACCCTTGTTCCAGCCCAGAGCCAAGCTGGAGCGGATACGGAAGTAAGTCTCGAAACCGTTGACCTGGCTCGGCATCGTACCCGCGTCATTGGTGCTCTTGATCTCGAACTTGCTGACGTAGGTGGTAGCCCACTTGGCGTTGAAATTGCCCCACTCGGTATCCAGGCCGTAGCTTGCGTCGAAGTCGAAGCCCTCGGTCAGGTAGTAACCGGCGTTGCGGGTGCCGAACGTCAGGTCACTGACAATGCCGCCCTGTGCCGGATCACGCTTGAACATGGCGCAGCGCGATTCGATCAGATTGACATAGCAGTCATTCAGGATCGCGTTCGGCGAGTCGGAAACAACGGTTTGATCGATGCGGATCTGCCACCAGTCAAGCGACAAGGCCAGGCCCTGGACATAGCTCGGGCTGTAGACCAAGCCGACGGTCTTGGAGGTGGAGGTTTCCGGCTGCAAGAGCGGGTTGGAGCCAGAAACGAACGGGATCGGGGTCTGGTTACCGTTAGGGCCGGTGATCGGCACAAAGCCCTGCTTCAACTGCTGATAGCCAGCCCCCACATCCTTCAGGCAGCGTGCCGAGTTGGCGGCCCTGCCGAAGTTGACGTCGCACGGATCCTGGAAGCCCGTGGCGAAGGTCTGCGAGCCGCCGCCGTAGAGGTTGCCGATGGTCGGAGCGCGGAAGCCTTCGGCGTAGGTGGCACGAACCAGCAGGTCGTCAATCGGACGCCACTTCAGGCCGAACTTGTTGTTGGTGGTGTTGCCGAAGGTGTCGAACTTTGAATAACGCGTTGCAGCGTTGAAGGTCAGTTCCTTGGCGCCGGTCATGTTGGCCAGAACCGGAATGTTCAATTCCAGATAGCCTTCATCGACCTTGTATGAACCATAGGTCGGGCCAGAGGCGAGGTTGGTGGAGTCGCCGGACTGGGCAATGGCGTCAGGCGTGAAACCACCTTCTTCCTTGCGGCTTTCGTAGCCCAGTGCGAAGCCCAGATCGCCTGCCGGCAAAGTGAAGAGCGAACCGGCAAGGTTGGCGAAGTAGTTATTGGTCTTCGTCTTGCCGACGGCATGCTCTTCCTTGAACATGAAGTCACGAACGGCTTGATCATCCAGTGAGTTTGCGACCGCGCCGGTGCCGAAGCCGGCAAACGGGTTCCACGGCACGCAGCCGGCAATCACATTACCCGGCGTGCCGCAGACGATCTTGCCGGTGATGGGATCCTGGAACGACGGGCCTACAGCAGCCTCGACTGCCGGCACGAAGAAGTTGCCGTTGTTGATGATGCTGGTGTCGGCTTCATTGAACATGTAGCCGGCGTCCCAATCGAAATAGCGGTCGCCGATCTCGAACGAACCTTCCAAGGCGGCGGTGAAGCGCCAGGTGGTCTGATCGGTAGCGGTGGTACGGGGCAGTTCCCAGCCGCGACGACGCCAGTCGACGGCACTGGTGCCACCCGTCGGGTTGAAATAGCTGTCCTTCGACATCGGCGTGCCGACTGCGGCGGACTGCAGTGGATAGCCGGCGATCTGACGGTCCGACGAGCGCTTGGTATACCCAATATCGCTGGTGAAGCGGACGTTGTCGGTGATGTCGTAGTTCGCACTGACGAACAGCGAGCGACGCTCCAGCGGCGTCAGCAGCTGCATCTGGTCAATGGAGTTGCTGGTGTCATCGGCATTCTGCGGATGGAAGCTGCCTGCACCCATCGCGTCGCCGCCACGGTTGGGGGCCTGCCATGCACCGCTGGTGCCGGAGGGACGCCAGTTGCCCCACTGGCCGACGGTGGTGTTGTTGGCGCCCGGAGCGCGCGGGTCGGCTTCGGCGGTGTACCAACGGTCCTTGGCCCACACCGGATCTTCCTTGTGGTACTCAACACCCATGGTGACCGAGCCGCGCTCGCCCGAGAAGCCGACCAGGAAGTCGTAGGTCTGCTTCTGGCCGTCACCCTGGCTGTACTGGCCGGTATAGACGTTGGCTTCGGCGCCGTCGAAGTTCCTGCGGGTGATGATGTTGATCACGCCCGCCATCGCGTCGGAGCCATAGATTGCCGAGGCGCCGTCCTTCAGGACTTCGATGCGCTCGACGATGACTGTCGGAATGGAGGAAATATCCTGATAACCGTTCGGGCTGATGCCCAAACGCTTGCCGTTGACCAGCACCAGCGTGCGCTGGGCACCCAGGTTGCGCAGGTCAATGTACTGGCCGCCGGCTTCCTGGTTGGCGGTCAGCGGCGAGGCGCGGCTGAAGTTGGGGCTACCGGCGGCAGAGATGTTCTGCAGAATATCGGCGACCGAGCTGAAGCCCTGGTTTTCGATATCGGCGCGGGAGATGGTCAGAACCGGCTGGGCGGTTTCAACGTCTACCTGACGGATGCGCGAGCCGGTGACTTCGATGCGATCGAGGTTGGTCGCGCCGCTCTTGGCGGCGTCCTGGGCGTAGGCGGTGCCTGCGGTGCCTGCGCTTGCGACAAGCGCAAGTACTACTGCATCGCGCAGCTTATTGGTCTTGCAATTCATTGGGTTCTCTCTCTCTCTGCCAAGTGGACTTGGGTGTTACGTGAGTGCCTCGGGAGGGTTCGAAAAGTGAACCCAAAGCCCTAGGCTGGTTCCGATAGTACTTGCGACTGCAAATAAATTAAAGATTGGTTAATGATTGGTGTGATTTCTATGAAAATCGGCAAAGTGTTGATTTGGAAGGCAGAAATGCAAAACGCCCCGTAAGGGGCGTTTTTAAGAACGTAGTTTGTAATTTTGGTTACAGATCCTGCTCGTACCGGACGTACGGAATTGCGCCGTCGTCGTTGCTCTCGTTGCGCGGGGAGAACGGGTTTTTGCCGCGGGTGATGACGTTTTCGGCGCCGACGGTCAGTTGGCCGCTCCACGGGGTACGCCAGGTGATGCCCAGGCCGAGACCTTCCCACTTGCTGCTGCCGGGGGCGTCGACGACGCGGCCGATGACGTTGGCGCTGAAGGGGCCGTAGCCGCCGCCGACGCTCAGGCTCTTGCTGTCCCATTGGTCAACGATGGCCGGCGAGGCGTCGCTGAGCGGAACCAGACGCGCCTTGGCGTAGGTGCCGCCGATGGACACGAAGCCTTCGCGGCCGATGTTCTTCTGGCCGAACACGGTCAGGTCGTTCTGCTCCATGCGCGCCGTGCCGGCTTTGTTGCCGCCGGCCAGCCATGCAGGAAGGGTGTCGCGGCCGGTGCCGGCGGTGAGGCCGACGCGTCCGCCGGGACGGTTGAATGCAGTGGTGGCGGAGATATGGCGGCCAACGCTGTCGTCGTCGTCATCGCCCAGGCTGGCGAGCATGCAGTGGCTGGCCAGCCCGCCGATGCTGGTGCCGCGGCTGCTGTTGCAGAGCAGGCCCAGCGAATCGCCGGATGACAGGCCGAAAGCGGCGTCCAGTGAGCTGCGACCGAAGTTCCAGCGGGCGCCGGCGCGTTGTTCGCCGGTCGGCTCCAGATAAAGGAGTGCTTCAACCTTGCCGCTGCCGCGGTTCCAGACCGGAAGCACGGTGCCGTCTGCCGACCTGGGCTTGCTCTGTGCATGCGCTGCCGTGACCGCGCTCAAGGCGATCATCAGGGCAAGCGGTAGGCGCAGGAAGGCGTTCATGGACTCAATCAGACCCAGTACGCGCCAGGAAGTTCCCGGCGCATGAGCGTTTGATCGTATGTCGTTTATGGTTTCTTAACAAGTCTTCGCCCTCCCCAGAACGCAACTCGCTGTAACCGTCACTGTAGCCGCTCGGGAGCGGGCTGATTGGCCGGTGTGGACGCAAACAATACGCCGAACTCAGTCAAAGGGAAGTGATATTCCTGACCGCAGAATTCGCAGCGGATGTCCACTTGGCCGGTGGCCTCGGCGGCCGCCCGGGCTTCGTCTTCGCCCAGTGACTGCAGCATCGAGCGCACCCGTTCGTGGGAGCAGGAGCAGCCGAAGCGCAGCGGCTTGTCGCCCATCAGTTCCGGGTGTTCTTCATGGAACAGGCGGTGCAGCAGCGCGTGGCCGGGCAGGGAGAGCAGTTCTTCGTGACCGAGCGTATCGAACAAGGCGCCGCTACGGACCCAGCCATCGTCGTCGCCGGCATCGCCGGGCAGCTTCTGCAGCAGCAGGCCGGCGGCGTGCTCGCCGTCGCTGGTCAACAGCAAACGGGTCGGGAGCTGTTCGGAATGACGGAAATAGTCCTCAAACGCCTCGTCCAGGCTGTCGCCGGTGAGGCTGACCAGGCTCTGGTAGCGCTGCGGTTCGCGCGGGTCCAGGCCGGGGTTTTCGATGGTGATGGCCAGCAGGGTGCCTTCGCCCAGTTCCTGCAGGGTCGGCGGGGCATCTTCGCCATCGGCCAGCTGCACGATGCCGCGCAGGGTGCCGGCCGACGTGCATTCGGTGAACAGCGTCCGTAGCGAGGAGCTGCTGCGCAGCTGGATCGACAGGCGGCCGTCGACCTTGGTGTGGCCGGTGAACAGTGCCGAGGCAACCGTGGCTTCGCCGAGCAGGCGCGTGGCCGAGGCGGGGTAGTTGCCGTGGGACAGGATTTCGCGCCAGCTTTCGCTCAAACGGACATGAACGCCGCGCACGCCGGCGTCGGGCAGGAGGAAGCGAACGAGAAGGTCGGAGGTATCGGTCATGAGCGGCATCTGCGCGAGGTGGGGCCGGTGCCGGATAATGCGCCGGACAGTGGAAGGTGCAAGGTGAACATCAATGGGGGCGGAGCAGGTCAAGCTCAAGGCGGAGCCGGCGGTCAATTCAGGCCGCAAGCGTGGCGGATGGCGGTTGTTGTTGTGGGTGCCGGTGCTGCTGGTGATCGCCAGTGTGCTGCAGGTGATCGTGCTGCGTTTCGTGGACCCGGTGTTTTCCACGGTGATGGTGTTCCGCCAGCTGGAGGCGTGGGGCGAGGGCGACTGGAGGTTCCGCATTCATTACCAATGGCGGGATCTGGATGAAATGGCGCCGAGCGTGCCGATTTCGCTGGTGGCGGCGGAGGATCAGCGCTTCCCCGAGCACAATGGTTTCGACCTGAAAGCCATCGAAAAGGCGCGCAAGCACAACGCCGATGGTGGGCGCCTGCGCGGCGCCAGTACCATCAGCCAGCAGACTGCGAAGAACGTGTTTCTGTGGCAGGGCCGGAGTTGGCTGCGCAAGGGGTTGGAGGCCTGGTACACGGTGCTGATCGAAACGTTCTGGTCCAAGCGGCGGATTCTGGAGGTGTACGCCAACGTGGCCGAATTTGGTGACGGTGTGTATGGCGTGCAGGCTGCCGCACAGCAGTACTGGCATAAAGATGCCGCCAAACTCACGCCGGCCGAGAGCGCGCGGCTGGCGGCGGTACTGCCGTCGCCGCGTCGTTACAGCGCGGCCAAGCCGGGGCCGTATGTGCAACGTCGTGCGACGTGGATCCAGCGGCAGGCCCGTCAGCTGGGCGGTGCCGGGTATATCGACGATGCGGACTGAGCCCGGGTGCCTGCGTAGAATTGGCCCATGAATGAATGCGAACGTTTAACCCTTGTCATCACCGCCTTCAACGAGCAGGACGCGTTGCCGTTGCTGCATCCGCGCCTGTGCGCGCAGTTGGATGCCTTGGCCGATGTGGATGGCCGCATTCTGTATGTGGACGATGGCAGCAGTGATGCCAGCTGGGCGGTGATGCAGCAGTTGGCGGCGGGCGATCCGCGTGTTTCCGCGCTGCGTTTGTCACGCAACTTCGGCAAGGAAGCTGCGCTGACCGCTGGCCTGGATTTTGTCGAAGAAGGTGCGGCGATCATGCTCGACGCCGATGGTCAGGATCCGCCGGAACTGGTGCCGCAGTTTGTGGCGTTGTGGCGGCAGGGCTATGACGATGTGTATGGCTTGCGCATGGAGCGCGATGGCGATGGTTGGCTCAAGCGCGCTACCGCGTCGGTGTTCTATCGGGTGATCGGGCGGTTGTCGAAAACCCCCATTCCTGCCGACGCCGGTGACTTCCGCCTGCTGTCGCCTCGCGCGCTCGACGGGTTGCGGCAACTGCGTGAACGCCAGCGCTTCATGAAAGGCTTGTTCGGCTGGGTGGGGCACCGCCGTGTGGCGCTGCCTTACAAGCGCGAGCGGCGTGTGGCCGGGCGCAGCAAGTTTGGCTTCTGGAAGTTGTGGAACTTCGCGCTGGAAGGCATCACCAGCTTCTCCACCGCGCCGCTGCGTGCGGCGACGTATCTGGGATTGTTCACCGCAGCGGGCGCGTTCGCGTTTGGCGCGTGGGTGGTGTGCAAGGCAGCATTTTACGGCGACCGCGTGGCCGGCTGGCCGACGATGATGGCGGCGATTCTGTTCCTGGGCGGCGTGCAATTGATTGCGCTGGGGCTGATTGGCGAGTACCTGGGGCGGCTGTACATGGAGGCCAAGCAGCGGCCGCTGTACCTGGTCGACACCTGGTTGCCAGCGAACGTGGCAGTATCTGCCCCATCCGCCAGCGCAGGAGAACGCAATGCACACCGTTCGACAGTTGCTTGGGGCCAAGTCCCCTGAGATTCATGCGGTAACACCGGATGCAGCGGTGGTACAGGCCATCCGGCTGATGGCTGAAAAAGGTATCGGTGCGGTACTGGTGATGGAAGGCCCGCATCTGGTCGGCATCCTTTCCGAGCGCGATTACGCGCGCAAGATCGTGCTCAAGGACCGCTCCTCGGCGACCACGGCAGTGCGCGAGATCATGACCTCCGAACTGGTCACCGTGGCGCCCACGGTCACGGTCGAGCAATGCCTTGAATTGGTAACCAATCGCCGCATCCGCCACCTGCCGGTAGTCGATGGCGATGAAGTGGTGGGTGTGATTTCTATCGGCGACCTGGTCAAGGCCGTGATCGAGCAGCAGCGCCTTGAGCTGGGGCAGCTGCAGCAATACATCACCGGTACCTGAGCCGCCACGTGCGGCGGTGCTACTTGGCGTAGCGGCCGCCGCAGTCGACATCCTTGCCTGGGCCGGTTTCCAGCGTGGCCAGCAATGCGGCTGGCGGTGTGATGCTGGCAAGCGTCAGCGCGATCGCACCGCGTATGCCCAGCGCCTTGAAGTCGGGACGGAATGACGGGTCCTTGAAGCTGCCGCCGATGCGCAGCGGCGAGCGCAGCGCGAGGATGCTGATGTCCTTCGGGCGTGGGCGCAGCAGCAGATCCAGTTGTTCCTGTTTGAGGCTGACCGTGCCTTCGCCCAGCACCAGTGTATCGGTGGTGTCGAAGGCCATCGCGCGGGTACGCATCAGCCCGTCGCGCACGCCGAAATCAGCGAAGGCGCAGCGCAGTGGAATCTGGCGATCGCCGGTGAACAGGAACTTCACCGATTCGGCGACGTCCAGGCCGGCCAGCTCCATCAGCAGGTTGCCGATGTGTCCGCGCCCCATGCCGAGGGACACGTCACCATCGCTGCCGCCGAGCATGGCGGCGATTGAATTGCCGTTGCCGCTCAAGCGGACTTCGCCGCTGATGCCGCCGGATGCCTGTTCGGCCAGTTTTGCGTCGGGGAACAACTGGCCGAGTTGAACCTTGCGCAGGCTGGTATTCAATGTGGTGGCGATCTGCGGGCGGCGAGCGTCCATCCGAATGGTGCTGCGGATGTTGCCGCCGGCGACGCCGAAATCCAGCGGCTCCAACCGCAGTAAACCGTCGTCGAGCTTGAGGTGCGCATCCATGTCGTCCAGCGGCAGTGACGGTGCGTTGATGCGTTGTGCTTTCCAGCGCACATCGGCATCCATTGCGCGCAACTTGCTCAGGTCGTACGCCTTGTCCGGCAACACGGTGGCTTTGGCCGCGAGCTGCGCGGCTTGGGCTTTCTGCTGGGCGTTGGCCGATTCTGTGCCGCCCGTCTTGGGTGGCGCACCGATGAAGCCGGCAAGGTCATCAAAATCCAAGCGGCGCGAAAGCAGGTTGGCAGTCAGTCGCGGTCGTTCGTCGGCCACATCAATCTGCATGTCGCCGGACAGATCGCTGTCGCCAACGCGGCCGCTGAATTTCTCGTAATGCCAGATCTGGTGATCGCGTTTGAGCTGGCCGTCCAGTTGATACGGTGGCGAGGACGGAATGGCGAGTCCGATCAGCGGATACAGGTCTTCCAGGTCTTGGCCGGTGAGGCGGAAGTGCAGGTCGAAAACCTGCAGTTGGAATGGATTGGTCAGCGTGCCGCTGGCGATGGCGCGGGTGGCACCGGCACGGGCGTCGAGATGGATGTGGAACGGCGAATCACTGTTGCTGAGTTCCAGTGGCGATTCGGTATCGCCGCGCAATGTGAAGTTGGCGCCGCGCCAATGCCCTTTGCCCTCCACCAGAATCGGTGGCGCGGTGTCGGCCTGTTTGGGCTTGCCGCTTTGTACGTGCAGCCGTACATCGGTGCGGCCGGCTTCATCCAGGAACTGCAGCGTGCCGTCGTCGATGCGCAGGCGTTTGAGCTGCGGCGATTTGCCGCCACCCCCACCGAGGAAGTCCCAGTTGCCGGGTTGATCCTTGCTGGGGTTGGTCTGCAGCAGCACGTCCGGGCGGGTCAGTCGCACTTCGGGCAGCTGCACGCTGGCGCGAAGCAGCGGCCACAGGCGGATGTCGATCTCCACGCGTTCGGCGCGGGCCATCTGCGCTTGCTTGGCCCAACTGGCGTTGGCGAAGGTAAGCGCGTCGGCGCGCACGGTGGTGGTGTTGCCGAGGTCGACATCGAGGTTGCCGATGTGCAGGGCGCGACCGGTGCGGGCCTGTACCGCGCGCTCGAGCGGGCCTTTGAACCAGTTCCAATCCCACAACAGGATCAGCGCGATGATCGCGGCGACCAGCAAAGTCAGAACAGCGAACCAACGCTGACCACGTTTGCCAGGGCGTTTGAAGCGCCAGCGCGACGCGCGTGGCGTGGCGGGTACAGAAGAAATATTCACGCGCCCATGGTTGCCTGCCGGTAGTGCAGGGAGCGCGAAGTGTTCATTGGCGTGATGTGCAGGTTCCGTTGCCGGAGTGTGTTGCTGCAGATGCGAAAACGGCGGCCTTGGCCGCCGTCGCGTTGCGGATTCAGAGGATCTGCGCAGTCACCGAGACGAAGTGACAGACGCTGCCGGCGATCACGAACAAATGCCAGATCGCATGCGAATACGGCAGTTGTTCGCGGTGATAGAACACCGTGCCCAGCGTGTAGAAGAAGCCGCCGGCAAACAGCCAGCCGATGGTCCACGCATCCAGCGAATTCCACATCGGCTTGATTGCCACCAGCACCAACCAACCCATCGCGATGTAGATGGCGGTGGAGAGTTTCTTGAAGCGGCCGGTGTAGAACAGCTTGAACACGACGCCGAACAGCGCCAGCGCCCAGATGCCCGCAAACATGCCCCAGCCCCACGGCCCACGCAGGCCGATCAGGGTGAACGGCGTGTAGGTGCCGGCAATCAATATGTAGATCGCGCAGTGGTCGAAAATCTTCAGCCGACCTTTGGCCACCGGATGCTGGATGGCGTGGTACAGCGTGGAGGCGGTGTAGAGCAGCAACAGCGCCACGCCGAAGACGATGGCACTGGCCAGTTGCCAGCCATCGCCGTAGATCGCTGCAAGGGTGATCAGCACGGCGCCAGCGGCCAGTGCGGTGACAGCGCCCAGACCGTGGGTGAGGGCGCTGGCGAGTTCTTCCCGGATGGAAGCAGTAGCAGTCATGTAGAAGATGCCACGGGCTGGGGGTGCCCGGTGGCGCCTATTAAAGCAGGGAATCGGGAGCGGGGAACAGGGAGCGAGGGCGCAGCGCGGTGTCTGCCATTCCCTGTTCCCGATTCCCCGATCCCTGCTTTCAGGACACCGAAACCGTATGCGCGGCTTCGCGGGTGGCCGAGAAACGCACATCCGGTGCGCGTTCCTGCGCCAGCTGCAGGTTGACGCGGGTTGGCGCCAGGTACACGAGGTGGCCTGCGGCGTCGATGCTGAGATTGCTGGCGTTCTTTTCGCGGAACTCCTCCAGCTTCTTGGCGTTGTCGCAGCTGATCCAGCGCGCGGTGGTCACCGTCACCGGCTCGAATACCGCTTCCACGCCGTATTCGTCCTTCAGGCGATACGCGGCCACGTCGAACTGCAGCACACCCACTGCGCCCAGGATCAGGTCGTTGCTCATCAGCGGGCGGAAGAACTGGGTGGCGCCTTCTTCCGACAACTGCGCCAGGCCCTTCTGCAGCTGCTTGAGCTTGAGCGGATCGCGCAGGCGCGCGCGGCGGAACAGTTCCGGTGCGAAGTTGGGGATGCCGGTGAAGGTGACCGCCTCGCCTTCGGTGAAGGTGTCGCCGATGGAGATGGTGCCGTGGTTGTGGATGCCGATGACATCGCCCGGCCAGGCTTCAGCGGCGATTTCACGGTCGCTGGCCATGAAGGTCAGCGCGTTGGCCAGCTTCATTTCCTTGCCCGTGCGGACGTGGAAGGTCTTCATGCCGGCCGTGAACTTGCCCGAACACACACGCATGAACGCCACGCGGTCACGATGCTGCGGATCCATGTTGGCCTGGATCTTGAAAACGAAGCCGGTGAGCTTGTTTTCCTGCGGTGCGATCACGCGGCCGGTGGTGGCGCGCGGCTGTGGTGCCGGCGCGTGCTCGACGAAGAAGTCCAGCAGCGGCTGCACGCCGAAGTTGTTCACACCCGAGCCGAAGAACACCGGAGTCTGCACGCCGCGCAGGTAGGCGTCCTTGTCGAATGCATGGCTGGCGCCCTGCACCAGTTCCAGTTCTTCGCGCAGGTCGGCCAGCATTTTCTCGCCGATCTTCTCAGCCAGACCGGGCGAGTCGATGGACGGGAAGATGGTGGAATCCTGACGGGTGAAATTGCGGCCGACTTCGTACAGATGCACTTCACCGGTGAGCAGATGCACCACGCCCTTCAGGCGCTGGCCCATGCCGATCGGCCAGGTCACCGGGGCGCACTGGATGCCGAGCACGGTTTCCACTTCATCCAGCAGATCGATCGGCTCCTTGCCCTCGCGGTCGAGCTTGTTGATGAAGGTCATGATCGGCGTGTCGCGCAGGCGGCAGACCTCCATCAGCTTGATGGTGCGTTCCTCGACGCCCTTGGCCACGTCGATGACCATCAGCGCCGAGTCCACTGCGGTCAGCACGCGGTAGGTGTCTTCACCGAAGTCGGCATGGCCGGGGGTGTCGAGCAGGTTGATGATCTTGTCTTCGTACGGGAACTGCATCACCGATGAAGTGACCGAGATGCCGCGCTCTTTTTCCAGCGCCATCCAGTCGGAGGTAGCGTGCTTGCTGGTCTTGCGCGACTTCACCGAGCCGGCCATCTGGATCGCACCGCCGAACAGCAACAGCTTTTCGGTCAGCGTGGTCTTGCCGGCGTCAGGGTGGGAAATGATGGCGAAGGTGCGGCGGCGCGCGGCTTCGGAGGCGACTTCGGACATGGCAGGCGCGCCCGCCCGGGCGCATCAGGAAACGAATGAACCGGCGATTATACCTGCCGACCCGCCGCTGCCGCATAAGCGAGTCTGGCCGCCCCGTTCAGTTCTGCAGCCAGGGGTGGGGGCGCTTTTCCAGCCGACGGCGGGCCATTGCCGACGCCAGCGCTCCGGCCAGCAGGGCGCAGGACCACAGCGGCAGGAGCGAGGAGGGTGTTTTCAAGGGCATGGCGCTGATGACCATTGCGATGGGCAGCAGCACCATCAACGTCACCAACGCGGCACGGCCGAGGCGACTTTGCAGTGCGAACAGGATGGCCGCATGCAGCCACATCAGGCTGGCCGTGCAGCACCACAGCAGCAGAAGCAGGTAGTGATGGTCTGCGCCGAGCAGGATGGCGGTGGCTGCCATGATCGCCAGCGCTGGCAAGGCACGCAGCAACATCTGCCGCGTCAGCAGGCCGGCCAAGGCCGTTGCGGGGCGGCGCGGAAGACCGGGCAGCAACGCGGGTTCATGCAGCCCAATCGGCGGGAGCCGCAGCAACGAGTACAGGCGCATTACCGGGGGAAAGGCGGCGACAACCACCAGTAGCGGCGTAAAGAACAGCGCCGTGACGGCGATCTCGGAACGGTTCAACAGCAACCACAGCACCGCCACGGCGATGATGGGGAGTTGCGCGGCCAGTACACTTTTTACGGTGCTTTGCCCGAACCCCGGACCTAGCGCAATGGCCAGGGCTTTGTCGGGATGCTGGGCGAGGTCGTGGCTGACTGGTATGTCGATAGCGAAGAATGTGCTTTCAGGAATCTGTGCTGGCTTGCCCCAAAGTCCCTGATCGTTTCGCAGGGTGACGAGTGCCAATGGGGTGGACCACGGATGCGTTCCGGGATTTCGCAGCATCAACCGCCAGCACCCTGCATTGGCTAACAGCAGGACCACAGCCAACACCGATAAGAGGAGTGCGGGCGTGCTGCCGAGGCGTTCCCATTCGCGCTGCAAGGGCGCTTCAAACTGGGCCAGCACCGCGCCCAGCGCAAAGAACGCCCACATCATCCACGGCGGCATGCTGGTCCAGAACACGCCCAGTAGCAGGCCAACCGCCGGCACCAATAGGTTGAGCGCAAATCCCGGGCTACCCGCTGCAGTGAGCAGCATGGCGGGCAGCACCACACTCAGCAGCAGCACTGCCAGACCAAGCCGCAGGGCTTGGTGGCCGGCGTTGGGGAGCTGTAGTCGCCGGGCCTGCAGCGTGAGCCCGGTCAGGCGGCTGGTGGACAGCATTGCCCAGCACATGACCAGCACCGCAGTGAGCACGGGTGCCAGGTTGATGGCGTTGTCGCGGCTGTCGTCCCAGCGCGGAACGGTGATGGCCAGCAGCCATGCGGCTACCAGTAGCAGGTTGGTCCAGCTGCCGGCGGCCAACACGCTGCGCAGGGTGATCAGCGCGGAGGCCGACAGCGAAAGGCGATGGATGGCTGCGTTCACTCGGCCACCTCGACGAACAGGTCTTCCAGATTCAGATGGTCAGCGCGAATGCCTTCCAACTGCAGCAGTTCGTTCGGAACGCTTTGCTGTTCGGCGAGCAGACGCAGACTTCCGTCAGTAAGTGTGCTGCGAACCAGTTCACCAGGCAGGCGGCTTGGCAGTTGCGCAACGTGGGCGGCCGGAATGATCAGGCGGATGACCCGACCTTTAAGTTCATCCAGCGGCTGGTTGAGCAGAATTTTGCCTTCGTGCAGGAAGGCAACCTGCGAGGCAATGCGCTCCAGGTCACTGATGATGTGGCTGGAAAACAGCACGGTGGCTTCGTTGTCGATGGCCTGCTCGACGATGTCGCGCATCAATTCGCGGCGGGCGACCGGGTCCAGCGCTGAGGCCGGTTCATCCAGCACCAGCAAGCGCGGGCGCGGCGCGAGGGCGCGGATCAGGGCCAGCCGTTGAACTTGCCCGGGCGAAAGTTTGGAGATGACGCGGGCCGGATCCAGTTCCCAGCGTTTGAGCAGGGAGTCGGCATAAGCACGATCCCAGCTTGGGTACAGCTGGCTCAGGTAGGCGAACAGTTGGCCCACTTTCATCCAGGAGAACGACTGCGGCTGCTGCGGCACGTAGACCAACCGCGCCTTGCGCGCATCGTCCAGGGCAAGGGCCGGCGCGCCCATCACCCACGCCTGGCCGGATTGCGGTTGCATCAGGCCCAGCAGACAGCTGATCAAGCTGCTCTTGCCGGCGCCATTGCGACCGATCAGCCCCAACACCTGCCCGCGCGGCAGTTGCAGGCTGACATCGCGCAGCACTTCATGGCGGCCATAGCGCAGCTGCAGGTTATCTGCGCGCAAAGGCAGCGCCAGATCCAACTCGGCGCCGAAGGTGGGGGCGGGTACGGCCAATGCATTCATGTCGATTCCTTTTCGAGCAGTTGTTGCAGCCGCGCCAACACGCGGTCGGCAGGGAGTTCCAGTTCGTGGCAATGACGGGCGAGTTCCTGCAGCAGCGGTTCGGCGAGTTGCAGGCGCTGCTTGAGGCTGTCGCTTCCTGCATTGCCGGCCGCCACGACCATGCCTTTGCCGCGCAGGCGTTCCAGCACGCCTTCGGCTTCCAGCTGGCTGTATGCGCGGGAGACCGTCATCGGGTTGATCGCATGTGCCGAGGCCACTTCTCGCACCGATGGCAAGGCATCGCCGGCCTGCAATTGCCCGGCGCTGACCAGCCGCCGCAGTTGTTCGGCGATCTGCCGATAAATGGGCTCGGCCGCCTGCGGTGAGATATGAAGTGCTCTTGCGTCCATGTGTATTAATACATCAATACACTTGGGTGATGTCAAGCGCCTGAGCGGGAGGTCATCGTTCTGGACAGCGCTGATCGCGGTGCTTGGGTGCCGCCGTTGAGTCGGATTCGACGCTGAACGTCAGGGTGTTTCCCGGGCGAACTGCAGCTCACCGCGTTCACTGCGCATGCGGAAGCGCAGTGAGGTCAGGGCCAGGCCGGTGTTGACCTGCACCGCGAAGTGCAGGTGTGGGCCGGTGCTTTGGCCGGTGTTGCCCGAGGCGGCGAGGGCTTGCCCGGTTTCCACGGTTTGGCCCGGGCGTACCTGCAGACTGCCGGCTTGGAGATGCGCGTACAGCGCCATGCTGCCGTCGCTGTGCAGCACGCGCACCAGACAACCGAGGTCGGGCGCGTTCTCCACTATCTGCATGACCTTGCCCGCGCGCGCTGCCAACACAGGCGTGCTTTCGGCCAGGGGGAAATCGACCGCATGCAGGTTCTGCGCGTCGGTGTGGCTGTAACGCCCGCCGAAGGCCTGGCTGACGCGGACCTGCTGGCTGCGGAAGGGCAGTTGGTACAGATGATTGTCCGGACGGGCGGCGGGGTCACCCGGGAAGGCATCGAGCAACAGCTGTGAGCGGCCGCCATCGGCGGGCAGCCAGAGCAGCGTGCGCTGTTCGTACGGCATCAGCACCGTCGGGGACGGTGGGGTTTCCTGCAGCGCCGCACTTTGACCGTGCAGA
This sequence comes from Stenotrophomonas sp., assembly GCF_050737575.1. GTDB lineage: Bacteria > Pseudomonadota > Gammaproteobacteria > Xanthomonadales > Xanthomonadaceae > Stenotrophomonas. Next base: position 51,031 of record NZ_JBOHXW010000008.1, on the reverse strand, counting down.
CGCACCTGGACCGGGCCGGCCAACAGATTGGTGGCGATGGCGGCATGGCCACCGGCGCGCGGTTGCAGATTCAGCTTGGCGAAGGCAGCGCTGGTGGGCGCGCGCGCTGTCGCGGCGCTGTTCAGCCCCCAGCTTTGCCGCCAGCGGCTGCTGGGCGCGGCATCGGTGACGGCCGGGGCCGCGAGCATTGCGGAAAACAGCAATAAGGAAAGGGTGCGCACGGCGGCTACGGTGACATGACTGGGGAGCGATTGTGCCTGTTTGGTTGCGTTTGCAATTGTTATATCGCTTTATCCGAATAAAGCGATTGACATCGGAAAAGGGCGCTGGCATCGTAGCGCCACCATCGAGACCGGCAGAGGGACAGGCCCTTTGAAGCCGGGGCAACCAGCAGACGCGCAAGCGCCTGTGTTTGGTGCCAAATCCTGCGGGGACCATGTGTCCGCCGAAAAGATGGTTCGTTACGTGCATCGCACGGCGAACACGGGCTCCGCGAAGCTCGATGGCTGCTCCTTATCGGGATACCGCCATGAGTTTCGCCACTGCAATTGCCGCCCAGGAATTTCCTGCTGCTTCCTTCGTCAGCGCCGAGCGCGCGATCACTGCTGTGCGCGGTGAAGTGGAAGTGCGGCTGGCGATGCGTCACGCAGGACAGCGGCTGCTGCGCCTGCGCTATGAACTGGTCGGCGCGGCCGGCTTGCCGGTGGTGCTGGTGGCCGGCGGTATTTCCGCACACCGTCATATCGCGTCCAACAGCGGCTTTGCCGAGAAAGGCTGGGCCGAAGGCTTGGTGGGCGCCGGTCGCGCGCTGGATCCGCAGCACCGCCGCCTGCTCGGCTTTGATTTCATCGGCGCCGATGGTGAGCTTGACGAGCCGATCGACACCGCCGATCAGGCCGACGCCATTGCTGCCTTGTTGGACGCGCTGCATATCGAGCAGCTGCAGGGCTTTGTCGGCTATTCCTACGGTGCGTTGGTGGGCCAGCAACTGGCACTGCGTCACCCGCAACGTGTGGCCAAGTTGATTGCGGTCAGCGGCGCACATCGTCCGCATCCCTATGCGTCGGCATGGCGCGCGCTGCAGCGCCGTGCGGTGGCGCTGGGCCAGCTGCAATGTGCTGAAGCGCATGGGCTGGCCTTGGCGCGGCAGTTCGCGATGCTCAGCTATCGCACGCCGGAAGAGTTCGGCGAACGCTTCGACGCGGCGCCGGAAGTGGTCAACGGCCGCGTGCGCGTGGCGGCTGAAGATTATCTCGACGCGGCCGGCGCGCAGTACGTCGCCCGCACCCGCGTCAACGCTTATCTGCGTCTGTCCGAATCCATCGACCTGCACCGCGTCGATCCTGCTGCCATCAACGTACCGACGTTGGTGGTCGCGGTGGAAGGCGACCGGTTGGTGCCGCTGTCCGACCTTGTTTCGCTGGTTGAAGGCCTGGGCCAGCGCGGCAGCCTGCGCGTACTGCGCTCGCCTTACGGCCACGACGCTTTTTTGAAAGAAACCGATCGCATCGACGCAATTCTTGCCAACGCCCTTCGTCTGCCTGGAGAAACTGTATGAGCCTGTCCCACACTTCCGATATCTCCTGCAGCCGCGCCACGGCGGCGGTGCGTGCCGGCATTGATCGCGATACCGCCTACGGCGCGGTGACGCCGCCGATCGTGTTGTCGTCGAATTTCAGCTTCGACGGCTTCGGCAACAAGCGCCAATACGACTACACCCGCAGCGGCAATCCCACCCGCGATCTGCTGGGCGAAGCGCTGGCGGAACTGGAAGGCGGCGCCGGTGGCGTGATCACCGCGACCGGTATGGGCGCGATCAACCTGGTGCTCAACGCGCTGCTGGAGCCGGGTGATCGCCTGGTGGTGCCGCACGATGCCTACGGCGGCAGCTGGCGCCTGTTCAACGCGCTGGCGACCAAGGGCCACTTCGAGCTGATCACCGCCGATCTGACCGACCCGCGCTCGCTGGCCGACGCGCTCGCACAGCAGCCGAAGCTGGTGTTGATCGAAACCCCGTCCAACCCGCTGCTGCGTATCACCGACCTGCGTTTCGTTATCGACGCCGCACACAAGGCCGGCGCCAAAGTGGTGGTGGACAACACCTTCCTGTCGCCTGCGTTGCAGACGCCGATTGCCTTCGGCGCTGACGTGGTGCTGCACTCGACCACCAAGTACGTCAACGGTCACAGCGATGTGGTCGGCGGTGCGGTGATCGCACGTGATGCCGAGGTGCACCAGCAACTGGTGTGGTGGGCCAACGCGCTGGGCCTGACCGGCTCGCCGTTCGATGCATTCCTGACCCTGCGCGGCCTGCGCACGCTGGATGCTCGCCTGCGTGTGCACCAGGAAAACACGCAGGTGCTGGTTGACCTGCTGGCTACCAGCGACGTGGTGAGCAATGTCTATTACCCGGGACTGGAATCGCATCCGGGCCATGCGGTGGCCGCGCGCCAGCAAAAGGGTTTTGGCGCGATGCTGTCCTTCGAGCTGGTGCCGAGCGAAGGCGACGATCCGCATGCGGTCGTGCGCGCCTTCCTGGAGGGCCTGAACTACTTCACGCTGGCCGAATCGCTGGGCGGCGTGGAAAGCCTGGTCGCGCATCCGGCCACCATGACGCACGCGGCAATGACCGCTGATGCGCGTGCCAAGGCCGGTATCAACGATGGTCTGCTGCGCATTTCGGTGGGTATCGAATCCAGCGAGGATTTGCTGGCCGATCTGCAGGCCGGGCTTGCCCGCGCTGCACAGGCAGTGGCTGACATTCAGGCCGACAACGCCAAATGTAAAAAATCGGTGGATGCATGAGCGCTCAACTGCGTCCGCTGGAAGCTCCGCAGGCTCGTTTGGTATTGCTGGGCACCGGCACGGTCGGTTCGGCCTTTGTCGCGCGCTATCAGGCGCTGCAACAGCGGCAGCTGTCATTGCCGGCGCTGCAGGTGGTGGCCAATTCGCGTATCGCATTGGCCTGTGACAACGCACCGGATGCCGCGCTGTCGGCCGCGCGCAGTGCGCTGCCGCGTGTCGGTGAGCCGGTGCATCGGCAGGAAGTCGGGCGTTTGAGCGTCGGCGATATCGTGGTGGATGCCACCGCCAGCGAGGACGTTGCGGCCGATCATGCGCATTGGCTGGGGCAGGGTATTCATGTCGTCACCGCCAACAAGCTGGGCAATGGCACCGCGTTGTCGCGTGCGCGCGGCATTGGCGATGCGGCCACTGCCGGCAATGCGCGTTATGGCGATGCGGCGACGGTCGGCGCGGGCTTGCCGCTGTTGCGCAGCATCCGCGCGCTGGTCGCCGGCGGCGACCATGTGCAGGCCATCGAAGGCGTGTTGTCCGGTTCGCTGGCGTGGTTGTTTGATCGTTTCGACGGCAGCACGCCGTTCTCCGCTTGCGTGCGTGAAGCGGCCGCGGCCGGCTACACCGAGCCGGACCCGCGCATTGATCTGTCCGGTGAGGATGTACGCCGCAAGTTGCTGATCCTGGCCCGCGCGGCAGGCGTGGCGCTGGAAGCGGATCAGGTGCAGGTGGAATCGCTGGTGCCGCCGGCATTGGCCGCGTTGTCAGCCGATGACGTAGGCGCTGCGCTGGAGCTGCTGGATGCACCGTTGCAGGCGCGTGTTTTACAAGCGCGCGAGCAGGGTTTGAAGTTGTGTTTTGTCGGCCGCCTCGATGCGCAGGGTGCAAGCGTCGGCCTGCGCGCATTGCCGGCCGATCACCCGCTTGCAGGCGGGCGCGGAACCGACAATCGCGTGGCGATCCACAGTGATCGTTACTGCACGCAGCCGTTGTTGATTCAGGGCCCGGGCGCGGGTGCGGAAGTGACCGCTGCCGCGTTGCTGGATGACGTGTTGAGCATCGTCAATCGCTGAGCGGCTGTGGTGTGCGTGCTGGTGCAGGGGCGGCTTCAGCCGCGAAGCTGATGGCGCATCGGATGGCAGAACCAACCGATCGCTGCGCCAGTCCCGGCTTCGCGGCTGAAGCCGCTCCTACGCGAGTGGCTCAGCGCCGCCCGAATTTCTCAGCCAGGTAATGCTGTACGTCGGCACGGGTCATGCGGGTTCCGTCGTGGCTGACTACGCTGAAATCCACGCCGTTTTCCCACAGCTGGGGGGCGGCGAGGATGGCGATGTCTTTGGATGCGGTCTTGGTCTGCAGATCAAGCAGGTATTGATTGAAGCCGGCATCGCGTAGCCACGCGTCGTAGCTGGCGTCGTGGTCGGTGGCGAACTGCATCTGGTAATGGCATTCCTCACGGATGGGCGAGGGACGCTGGTCGCAACGGGCATCCCAGTCGTGCAGGCCGATCCAGGCGTCCGGTTCCATCTGCCGCTGTGCGCCGGCTGCCCAGAGTGCAACGCACATGCTCGCGCATTGCGATTTCACACGGACGATCAGGCTGCGCCTGCGGATCATCCGTGCCGCTTCCAGCCCCGGGCCGGCATAGCCGCCGCCGCTGGTGATGTCGATGCGCTGCAACGATGGATTGGCATCCAACGCGGCGCGTAGATCGTTGGCGAAATTCTTGCCGACGCTGCCTTCAATGCGCAGCACGCTGCCACTTTCGCTGGTCTGCATGCGCGCTTCATCGAGGGTGGTCAGCGTGGTGGGCTTCTCGCCCTCTACCACCATCGCTTCGCGTCTGACGGCGGTCGGCGCAGCGGCCGGCGCTTCCGATCCGGAGGTGGCAATAGTGGCTTCGGAATCTGCCGGCGCCGGCTTTTTATTGCCGATGAAATAGGCGCCGATCACCAGCACCATTGCTGCAATCAGCAGCTTGCCGAGACTGAGTCCGCCCGAACGTGGCGCAGGGCGCGACGCGGGCCGTGCGGCCGGGCGAGGTGAAGGTATGCGCGGCGCGGGTGGTTGCCCGTCGGGTTCCTGCTCGGTCTGCATCCGTCCCCCTGACGTTCCTTCGTGTGGCGCGATTCTGGGGGGGCGATCAGGGGGATTGCAATACGAGGCACCGGGCCGGTAGTGCCGAGCCATGCTCGGCACGGGCGTTACCGGGAAAGCTCCAGCGGAGCATGGCTCCGCTCTACGGGGTGTCGCGGTAGATGCGCAGGCTGGGATGGAATCCCCGCCTGCGTATCAGGCCTCAGCACTCGATGACGTTGACGGCGAGGCCGCCACGGCTGGTTTCCTTGTACTTGTCCTGCATGTCGCGGCCGGTGTCGCGCATGGTCTTGATGACCTTGTCCAGCGAGACCTTGTGCTTGCCGTCGCCACGCATGGCCATGCGGCTGGCGTTGATCGCCTTCACCGCGCCCATTGCGTTGCGCTCGATGCAGGGAATCTGCACCAGCCCGCCGATGGGATCGCAGGTCAGGCCGAGGTTGTGTTCCATGCCGATTTCAGCAGCGTTCTCGATCTGCCCCGGGTTGCCGCCCAGTGCCGCCATCAGGCCGCCGGCCGCCATCGAGCAGGCCACACCCACTTCGCCCTGGCAGCCGACTTCGGCGCCGCTGATCGAGGCGTTTTCCTTGTAGAGGATGCCAATCGCTGCGGCGGTGAGCAGGAAATTGAACACGCCCTGTTCGTTGCTGCCCGGGCAGAAACGGTCGTAGTAATGCAGCACCGAGGGAATGATGCCGGCCGCGCCATTGGTCGGCGCGGTGACGACGCGGCCGCCTGCGGCGTTTTCTTCGTTGACGGCCAGCGCGTACAGATTGACCCAGTCCAGCGTGGTCAACGGATCGCGCATGGCCGCTTCCGGGCGCGCGGACAACTCGCGGTACAGCGCCGGTGCGCGGCGGCTGACGTTGAGCCCGCCGGGCAGCGTGCCTTCGGAACGGATGCCGCGGGTCACGCAGGACTGCATCGCATCCCAGAGTTCACGCAGGCCGGCGCGGATTTCGTCCTCGCTGCGCCAGCATTTTTCGTTCTCGAAAATCATCTGGGCGATGCTCAGGCCGCTGCGTGCGGCCTGTGCCAGCAGCTCGTCGCCGCTCTTGAATGGATACGGCACGGGCGTCTGGTCGGGCACGATGCGGTCATCGGCGGCATCGTCCTCGTTGACCACAAAACCGCCGCCCACCGAGTAGTAATCGCGGGTGGCGATGATCTGGTCGTCGGCGTCATAGGCGGTGAAGCGCATGCCGTTGGTGTGGTACGGCAGCTTCTGGCGCTTGTTCAGGGCCAGGTCGCGCTTCTCGTCGAAGGCGATCTCGCGCTGTCCCATCAGGTTGATGCGCTTGCTGCTGCGGATGCGTTCCAGCGTGGCGGGAATGATGTCCGGGTCGATCACGTTGGGGCGGTGGCCTTCCAGCCCCAGCAGCACGGCCTTGTCGGTGCCGTGGCCGCGCCCGGTCAGCGCCAGTGAGCCGAATACTTCGGCGCGGATGCGCACCACATCCTGCAGCCGGCCCGGATCCAGCAGCCAGCGGTGCACGAAGCGCTCGGCCGCGCGCATGGGCCCCACGGTGTGTGACGAACTCGGGCCGATGCCGATCTTGAACAGGTCGAACGTACTGACGGACATGCGTATTTCTGCGAACTGCGTAGAGAGGGCCGCTATTCTACGGGCTCGCCGCCGCTGGCCTTGCCCGCAGCGCAGCATTCCCCCGGTGGAGCAAAGAATGAGCGGACTGGTGCTGTATCAACGTGACGACTGCCACCTGTGCGATCTGGCGCTGGCAGTGCTGGCGCAGGCTCGGGCGCCGGAGTTCGACAGCGTCTTCATCGACGAAGATGCCGCGTTGGAAGACCGCTACGGCGTGCGCGTGCCGGTGTTGCGCGATGGGGCAGGTCGTGAGCTGGATTGGCCGTTTGATGCGGCGCGGCTGGCGGTGTGGCTGGGCGGCGAGGTATAGCCGCGTAGGCTGGGATGAAATCCCAGCGCTTGGGAGGGTTCGTAGATGCTGGGATTGCGTTGCGCTGCATCCCAGCCTACGGCGTTGACGGACTGGCTCAGACCGCCTGACGGGCGGGATCGCTGAGTTCCAGCTCGCGCAGCACCACGCTGGCCTGGGTGCGGTTGCGCACGCCCAGGCGTTCAAAGATTGCCGACAGATGCGCCTTCACTGTGCGCTCCTGCACCTCCAGCCGGTCGGCGATCTGCTTGTTGAGCAGGCCTTCGGCCACCAAGGCCAACACGCGGAACTGCTGTGGTGACAGGCTGGCCAGGCGTGCGGCCAGTTCGCTGTCGTGGCGCGAGGATTGCGCCCGCGTCACCGAGGCACGCAACGACGCCGGCAGCCATTGTTCGCAGGCCATCACGCAGCGGATGGCGTCATGCAGTTCGTTCAGGCCCGAACTCTTGGGCAGGTAACCGGCGGCGCCGTGGTCGAGCGCGCGGCGGACCACGCGCGGGTCGTCATTGGCCGACACCACAATCACTGCCACGCCCGGGTGTTGGGCGCGGATGGCTGCCAAACCGGCCAAGCCGTGATTGCCCGGCATATGCAGATCCAACAGGATCAGATCGGTATCCGGTGCAGCATCCAGCGCGGCCAGCACGCCTTCCAGTGACTCGGCCTCGCGCACCTGCATGCCACTGACCGCATCGCTGGCGGCCTGACGCAGGGCAGCGCGGAACAGAGGATGGTCGTCGGCGATCAACAGGCTGGGCATGTAGGGCTGGAATGAGTGAGCAGGCGTGAGTAGAGGCTGAAGTGGCAACAAAGGCAACATCCGGGAAGGGCTGAGTGAGAGAGGCCACACACCGCATTGGCGTTGCGTGATGTTGCTACCGCTCCCACTCCGCACCGATTCCGCCTTACTGCGCCGTCCACGCGCCGTCGATCGGCATGGCGGCGCCGGTGACGTTGTGCGATTCGCGGCGGCACAGCCAGACCACCATTGCGGCGATGTCCTCGGGCAGCGACATGCGCTGGCTGGGCTGTTTTTCTTCCAGCAGGGCGCGCACGCCGTCGTCGCGGCTGCCGCCGTTGCGATGGGCCTGGATCTGCGGCTCGATCAGCGGCGTTTCCACCCAGCCCGGACACACGCAGTTGACGGTGACACCGCCACTGTCGCGGCTACCAGCGGCGGCATATTCCAGCGCGGCAACTTTACTCAGGCCGACAATGCCGAACTTGCTGGCCACATATGGCGCCTTGTTCTTGGACGCCACCAGCCCGTGCACCGAGGCGATGTTGAGCACGCGGCCGAAGCCGCGCTCGCCCATGCCCGGCAGCACGTGCTGCATGGTGTGGAAGGCGGCGCTGAGGTTGATGGCGATGATGTCGTCCCATTTCTGGGCAGGCTGCTCGGCCAATGGTGCGGCGTGCTGGATGCCGGCGCAGTTCACCAGCACGTCGATCTCGCCCCAGGCCTGCACGGCGTCGAGCATGCCGGTGATCTGTTCGGGCTTGCGCAGGTCCGCATCAAAGTGACGTGCCTCGCTGCCGGCGTCGGTCACGCGCTTGAGCGCGGCTTCAAGCTGCTCGGCGCTGCCCAGGCCATTGATGGCGACGCGTGCGCCAGCGGCGGAGAGCGCTTCAGCGATGGCCAAACCAATGCCGGAGGTACTGCCAGTCACCAATGCGGTGCGGCCCTGCAGAAAACGGTCCATGTGGGGGACTCCATAAAACGGGGGAAAGTGCTGGGAAACGTAGCAGTCAACGCGGCAAAAGCGCGTGGTACCAAAGTACGATGAGCCGGCCCGGGAGCCTCTGCTAGTGTGCGCCCATGAGCCAATCCCTACTGCGCGCCGCCTGCGGCCTATTCGTCGGACTGAGCCTGGCATCCTGTGCCAGCGGCCCAGCGTCCAAGTCCGTGGAGCCTTCCATGTTCAGCAACGAACTCCGCAGCGAGCACCGCGGCAGCGACGATCTGCTCACCGCCGGGCTGGGGTTGACGGGCCTGCGCAGCATGGCGCCGCCCGCCTTTGCCGATGCCAACGCACCGACTGTGGAAGAACTGCGCCGGCGTGCGCTGTGGGGCAGCTGGCGCGGCATTGCCGATCTCGCCCCGGGTGGCGGCTACGGCGAGTTGTTCGGCAGCCTGGCGCCGGTGCCGGGTCGCGAATACTCGGCCTATGCACGACTGCCCGACGCCAAGCAGCCGCACCGCGTGCTGGCGCAGGTGCCGGACAACTTCGATCGTGAAAAGCGCTGCGTGCTGGTCGCACCGGCATCCGGTTCGCGTGGCATCTATGGCGCGGTGTCGGTGGCCGCAGCCTGGGGCCTGCCCAAGGGCTGTGCGGTGGTTTACACCGACAAGGGCGCGGGTAGCGATTACTACGATCTCGATGCGCAGATGGGCGTGCGTGCCAACGGCACCGTCGGTGCATTGGGCGACGTCGCCGACCTGGCCTTCGTGCCGGATGCGCCGGTCAACGCGTCAGGTGTCGCGTTCAAGCACGCACATTCCAAGGACAACCCGGAAGCCGATTGGGGCCGCCATGTACAACAGGCCGCGCAGTTCGCGCTGCTGGCGCTGGAGCAGGCCTATCCGCAGTCCGCACCGTTTACCTTCGATAACACCCGCATCATCGCGGTGGGCATTTCCAACGGCGGTGGTGCGGTGCTGCGTGCAGCCGAACTGGACGGCGATTGGCTGGATGCGGTGGTGGCCGGCGAGCCCAGCATCTATTCCGATGGCCCCGGCGCGCGTGCGCTGTATGACTACACCACCGAAGCGGCGTTGTTGATGCCGTGCGCGCAGTTGCACATGGGCAACCTGCCGCAGCCGCCGATGACCGCTGCACTGCAGGCCGGTGCGGCCGTGCGTTGCGCCACGCTGGCCGCCGAAGGTGTCATCAGCGGTGCTACGCCGGCCGCGCAGGCCAAGTCCGCCTACGAATTGATGATGCGCAAAGGCTGGACCGACGAAGCGCTGCGCGCCGGTGCCTTGTCCACCGGTTTTGATCTATGGCGCGCCATCGCCGCGACCTACGCATCGGCGTACGGCCGCTATGGTGTGGGCGAGCATCCGTGTGGTTTCAACTTCGCGGCGCAGAACCCGAACTTCACACCGCGCGCTGCGACGGCTGCCGAACGCGCCGCCTGGATTTCCGACGGCAGTGGTATTCCGCCGGGCGCGGGCGTCGGCTTGCTGGACAGCAAAGTGCAGCTGCCGGATCTGACCTACGCCGGCCTGAAGTGTCTGCGTGGTTTGTGGGACGGGCAGGGCGATGACGCCAAGCGCGTGCAAGCCGGTATCCAGGCCACCCGCGCCGGTTTGCCGCGTCAGGGTCTGCCGGTGATGGTGATACACGGCACCGATGACGGCCTGATTCCGCCGGCTTTCAGCAGCGCACCGTATGCCGCTGCGGCCAAGGCCGCTGGGCGCGAGGTGAGCTATTGGCAGGTCAAACACGTGCAGCACTTCGACGGCTTCCTCGGCCTGCCGGATTACGGTGCGCGTTATCTGCCATTGCTGCCATATGTGTACGCCGCGTTGGACCGCGTGCAGGCACGTTTGGACAGCGGCACCGCATTGCCGGCCAGCGCGCTGATCCAGACCACGCCGCGCGCCGGCAAACCGCTGACGGCGGAAAATCTAGCGATGCCGAAGTAATCGATATCTCCCGTAGGGGCGGCCTCGGCCGCGAAGCATGCGACGGGCCGGATCGCGGGAATGTGTGCCGCCCCGTCCTGCGGGACGGCAGGATGCACGATGTCGGTCAGGTCGCGGGTTTCGCGGCCGAGGCCGCTCCTACATGGGCGATATCCTGCGGCGATGGCATCATGCGCGCATGAACCTTCTGAACTCACCTTCCCGCGTCATTCCTTCCGCTGACTATCACCGCGAACGCTGGCGGAATGGTCTTGGCTGGACCCGCGAAATCCTGCGCTTGCCCGAACAGGGCGATTGGCAGCTGCGTTTGTCGATTGCCGAAATCGAGCAGGACGCGGCGTTCTCCGCGTTTCCGGGTGTCGAGCGCGAGTTGGTATTGCTGCAGGGCGAAGGCCTGCGGCTGCGCTTTGCCGATGGTCGCTGCGAAACCTTGTTGCCGCCGTATCAGCGGCTGCGGTTTGCGGGTGAGGAGACGATCCACGGTGAGTTGGTCGATGGGCTGACCCAGGATTTCAACCTGATGTGGCGCCGCGATGCGCTGCAGGCCGAGCTGTTGCACCGGCCCTTGGTCGGCAGCATGTTGTTCTTCACCGAGCCGCAAGCGGCATGGGCGATCCATCTGCTCGCCGGGCAGGCCGAATTCGAGGGCGGTGTGCTGCCGGCGATGGCTGCAGGCGATACCGCGTGGCTGCGTGCCGGCGAGCGGCAGCGTTTCGCATTGACCGGCGGCGGCGAGTTGTTGGCGATCCGGGTGACGCCTGTTGTGGGAGCGGCGTAAGCGGCGAAGCCACAGAACCAACAGCGCAGGCTTCGCCTGTAGTGCCGAGGTTGTGGTGCGAACCCAGCCCGCTCAATACACGTCGCGGCGGTAGCGACCGGCGATGCGCAGTGCTTCATGCGCTTCTGCGCCGAGTGCCTGCACGATGACGGCATCCACCGCCGGTGCCATGCCTTGCAGGCTGCCGCAGACCAGAATCGTCGCGCCTTGTTCCACCCACTCGCGCAGGCGCTGTGCATGCGCGGCGAGCGCGTCCTGCACATGGTGGAACGGGCCATCGTCGCGGCTGAAAACAGCATCCAGATGTTCGATGCCACCGTCGCGCAGCCATTGCTGCAGTTCATCGCCGAAATGGAAATCGTGGGCAACGTTACGCTCGCCGAACAACAACCAGTTGCGATGCGCACCGGCGTCGATGCGCGCCTGCAGATGCGCGCGCAGGCCGGCGATGCCGGTGCCGTTGCCGATCAGGATCAGCGGTGCGTCGTTCTGCGGTGGATGGAAGTTGCGGTTGCTGCGCAGGCGCAGGTCGATGGCATCGCCGGGCGAGGTGAAATCGCACAACCAGCCGCTGGCCAGGCCGGGGGTTCCATCCGGACGCAGCTGGCGGCGCAGCATCAATTGCAGCGTGCCTTCCGATGGCATCGAGGCGATGGAGTATTCGCGGTGCGGCAGCGGCTTGAGCGCGGCGTTGAGTGCGGTGATGTCGCCGCTGGCGATCTGTTCCGGCAGATACGACACCGCCAGCACCTCACGCAGCGAACGGCCATCCGGCAGCAATGCAGTCACGGCGAAACGGTTGGCTTGCATCCACTGTGCGACGGCATCGGCCGAGTGATGCGGGCCGATTTCGGCGATGTCGCCGGCCTGCCAGTTCGGCAGCGCGCCTTCCGTTGGATGCAGCTTGAGGTGAAAGACCGTGCCGCCAACGCTGCCGGGGTTGAGCGCTTGTCGCTCCTGCAGTCGCCACGGTTGGTAAGCCGGTGCGCTCCAGTCGGGAACATCGGCAACGGTGCCGCCGAGTTGGCCAAGCAACTGCTGCCAATGGCGCAATGCGTCCGGATCGGCGTTGTCTACGTCCACCGTATCGAACAGCGGTTGTGCGCCGTGCTCGCGCAACCAGTCATCCAGTTGATGGCCGAACGCGCAGAACTGGTCGTAGGTGCGGTCGCCGAGCGCCAGTACCGCGTAGTGCAGTTGTGACAGTGCGGCCGGTTGCGTCATCACCCGGCTCAGGAACGCGAGTGCATGATCGGGCGGGTCACCTTCGCCCGTGGTGCTGGCGATGAACAAGGCTTTGCGACTGCTGCCGAGCAGGGCGGTGTCTACCTGATCGAGGGCGCGCAGGCGGGTGGTATGGCCGGCAGCGCGCAGGCTTTCGGCGGTGCGTTCTGCAAGCTGTTGGGCGAAGCCGGTTTGGCTGGCCCACACCACCAGCACCGGCGGCTCGCCGTTATTGCTGGCTTCTTCCTTGCGCGGACGCACCCGCCACCACAGCGCGAAACAGGCGGCGTAGATCGCAGTGGTGATCAGCGCGCTCCACCACTGCGTAGGCAGCGGCGAAGCCAGCCACCAGCTTTCGCCCAGATGCAGGCGCAGCAGCAGGAAGGCGACGAGCAGCAGCGCGGCGATCATGCCGAGGTTGCCGAGCGTGGCGCGGAGGGAGCGGTTGGAACTCATTGCGTGTCTGCGTCCAGGTAGCGCTGGAAGGCAGGCGTCATGGCCTCTTCCAGCCCGGTGCTGCCGCGCGATACAAAGCGCGCGGCAAGGTCATGTTGCTGGGCGAATGCCAGGCCGTGTTCGGCACCCATCACGGTGAGCGCGGTGGCCCACGCATCGGCGCGCATCGCCTCGCGGTCGATCACGGTGACCGCCGCAGCGGCACGCGTTACCGGTGCCTGCGTGCGTGGGTCGAGGGTGTGGCTGTAGGACACGCCATCGTGTTCGTAGTGGTGCCAGCGGTCGCCGGAGGTAGCGACGGCGAGGTCGTTCAAGGCCAATACGCGCGGTGGGAAGTCGGCGCCGGCATCTTCTTCCGGTGCGGATTCCACCAGCACGCGCCACGGCTGGCCATCGGGTTTGAGCCCATAACCGTGCAGCTCACCGCCGACTTCGACCAAGGCAGCGTCGATGCCGTTGCGGCGCAGCCAGCGGCTGACCAGATCCACGCCGTAGCCCTTGGCGATGGCGGACAGATCCAACTGCAGGCCGCCGGGTTGCAGCGCCGCTTGCGTCTGCGGATTCAACTGGAGCCTGTTCCAGCCACAGCGGCGCGCGACCTCGGCCAGTTGTGCAGGATCGGGAACGCGCTGTGCAGCGGCGTCCGCACCAAAGCCCCACAGCGCGACCAACGGCCCGATGCTGGGGTCGAACGCGCCCTTGCTGCGCGCGGCAATCGCTTGCGCGGCACTGAGCACGGTCCAGAAATCGTTTGGCAGTGGGTGCCAGCTATCGGCAGCGGCACGGTTGTAGCGGCTGATGTCCGAACCGGCTTCCCAGGTACTCATCTGCGCGACCACGCGATCCAGTTCGGCCTGGATGCCGGCATGCAGCGCATGCAGGTCACGACTGCGCGGTGCGACCAGTTTGGCGCTCCACGAGGTGCCCATGGTGTGGCCGCCAAGGGCGGCGATGTCGGAGTTGGGGGACATCGGTATCAAAAAGCCGGCTGGGCGGGCGTCCCTTCTCCCGTTCACGGGAGAAGGTGCCCCGAAGGGGCGGATGAGGGGAAGCGCTAAATAGTTCGCCTTCAAGGCGCGTGGCGACGCGTTCTTCTTCGCTACAGTTTGAAGGAGTTCTGAGGCGCCCCTCACCCCAGCCCCTCTCCCGCTGGCGGGAGAGGGGCTTCAAGCGTTACTGCGGCAGCACTTCCAGCGTGCCGACGTAGCTCAGGCGGCGGACGTTGGCCTGCGGCACGGAGGTCTTGTTGTCTTCGGTGCCGGTTTCCAGCCAGTACATGCCGGCCTGCGGCCAGGTCACCGAGAACTCGCCGTTGGCGTCGGTGGTGACTTTGATCTCTTCCTGCGCGTTGCGGTAACGGGTGCCGCCGCGGGTGATCTCGACTTCAAGACCGGCCTGCGGCTTGCCGTCGACCAGCAGCTTGAACTTGGCTTCTTCGCCCGCGAACAGATCGTTCGGATGGCCAACGGCGACCAGCTCCATGCCCTTGCCGGTTGGCTTGAGCGCGGTGTCGTTCGGCTTGCCGTTGGTGACAAAGGTCTCGATGCGGCCAGCAGTCTCGGAGACCTTCAGCTCCGGTGCGTCCTTCGGCACTTCGGCCGCGAACTTCTCGGCGTTGCCGCGCCAGCGCTTGGGCTTGCCATCTTCCTGCCAGCTGGCCGACAGGCCGGCATTGACGGTGGCCAGGCGGTAGGTGCCTTGCTGGGTCAGTTCAACGTCGAACACGCTGCGGTACTTGCCGGTGGCCGCGTTCTGCGGCTGCACGGTGCTGCCGTCAGGGGCGGTGATGACCAGGTTGTCCAGGCGCAGCGGCACATGGTTGAAATAGAACAAGTCGTTGGACACGGCCGCGTCCACCGTGATCCACGGGTTGGTGCCGGCAATGACGGTCTGCGACGGCTGCAGCCAGGCCTTGTGGGCGGAGGCGGTGAACGGAAGCACCGCGGCGATGGCGGCGGCAATCAGAAGGGAACGCTTCATCGGTTGGCTCCAGTGGAGTAAGGCGGATCAGGGTTTGACGGCGAGGGTGACGGCGCCCAGCTCGGAGGTGCCTTGGACACTGCCGTTCTGTGCGGCGCGCGCCGGCCAGGTGAAGGGAATCTTGACCAGCTCACGGCCGCCCACTTCGCGTGCGGCTTCCACCACCAGCGTGTACTGGCCGGCGGGCAGGCCACGCAGCTGCGGCTGGCGGTCGTTGAAGCTGAGTTGGTGCTTGCCGACCGGGCGGGTCGGGCCGGTCACGCCATCCACCGGCACCTGCAGGGTGCGGCCGCTCTTGCGCCACCACTGGCGCAGGTCCGGCAACCACTTGGTGCCGTGGCCTTCGGCGGTGTCCTTGAGCTGGTACCAGACCGACAGGTTGGCGGCGACCTTCTGGTCGGCGCCTTCAATCCACACGGCCACATACGGGCGGTGGTATTCGGCCACGTTGAGCGAAGGCACTTCGACGTTGACGTCGAGGCTGGCGGCGTAGGCCGCAGGAGCAGTGGCGATCAGGCCGCTCAGGGCGATGGTCAGGGTGACGCGCATGGTGCGACTCCGGGGAGGACGGTCAATGGATGAGGAGCAGGGCAATCAACAGCGGGATCATCAAGCCCAGGCCAACCAGCGGCCAGGTCATGCGCCGCTGTCGCGCATGCAGGTGCAGCAGGAACAGGCCGGTGATGCAGAACACCAGGCAGGCCACGGCGAACAGGTCCAGGAACCAACCCCAGCCCGGGCCGGCGTTGCGGCCCTTGTGCAGATCGTTGAAATACGAGACCCAGCCGCGCCGGGTTTTCTCGAATTCCACCGCACCGGTTTCGCGGTCAATGCTCAACCAGGCATCACTGCCGGGGCCGGGCATGGACAGATAGATTTCTTCCGGCGACCACTCGGCCGGGCGCTTGCCGATGGACACATCCAACTCGCGTGACAACCAATCCGCCACTTTGCCTGGCAGCGGCGCGTTGCCGTCTTCGCGCTCACCCAATGCTTCGAGCAGCGGCGCGGACAATTCGATCTTCTGGTTGTGCACGTCGGGTTTGGCTTCAATCTTGGACGCGTGGTTCAAGGTGATGCCGGTGATGGAGAACAGCAACATGCCGATCAGGCAGACCGCCGAACTGATCCAGTGCCACTGATGCAGGGTGCGCAACCAAAAGCCGCGGCTGGCTTGTTGCTGCACGAGGTTGGCCGAAGCGCGGTCTACAGACACGGGATTAGGACGAGTGAGAGGGCAAAGATTAGATCACTAATGAGAATGATTCGCAATTTGTATCTATTTGTATCAGGGGTTCAACGTGTTTTGCGGGGTTCTGGGTGGCTGGGAATGTCCCGGAAAGGGGCAGATGCATTGACGCCCCACCTTTCAAACGCTCCCCGGCGCTTTGCGCAAGGGAGCGAACGCACCTGACAAACAACAACGCCCCGGTTCCCAGCCACGAAGGCAGGAACCGGGGCGCAGCGTCATTCATTAGAAGCGGGCGTTGACGCTCAGCCAGAAGCTGCGTGCCTTGTCCTTGTTGTTGTAGTCGTCGAAGTACAGCACTTCATTGGTGCCGTCGGCGTAGCTGCCGTCGCCGTCCAGGTCGGTGAAGGTGGTCTGGTAGGTGGTGAAGTCACGATCGAACAGATTGTTGATGCGTGCGTTGACGGTCAGCCACTCCGTGGCCTCGAACGAAGCACCCAGATGGAACACGGTGTAGTTCTTGTAATACAGCGCCTCGCCGGTGACCGCGCTGACATCGTTGAAGCGCTTGGAGCGCGCTTCGCCGGTCAGGAACAGGCTGAAGCGGTCGTTGGCCTGCCAATTGAAGGTGGCGTTGGCCATGTGCTTGGCGCTGTTGCCCAGCGGCAAGCCTTTCTTCGCGCCGCTCTTCTGCTCGCTGTCGGTGTAGGTGTAGTTGGCGCGCAGGCTGAAGGCGTCGCTGATCTCCCAACGGCCGGCCACTTCCGCACCCTGGATCACCACCTTGTCGATGTTCACCGTCTTGTTGCTGGTGGCGTAACCCAGATCGGCGTACTCGCCGGTCGTGGTGCAGGCCAGCGCAAACGCGGCGCCGCACGGCTGCTGGGCGATCTTGTCGTCGAACTTGTTGTGGAACAGCGTGGCGTTGAAGTTGTGACCGTCCGGGTGCTGCCAGTAGACCGCCAGCTCGGTGCTGGTGCTGGTTTCCGGCTTCAGGTCCGGGTTGCCGAACATCGGCGAGGTGCCCTGGCCGCCGAAACCGGTGACGCCGTCATACAGCTGCGTGGTCTTGGGAGTTTTGAAGCCAGTGCTGACGCCGCCCTTGACCGTCCACAGCTCGTTGACCGTGTACACGCCGTACAGGCGTGGGCTCAGATGGTCGCCGAACACTTCATGGTCGTCGTAGCGAAGGCCGTAGGTGATGGCCAACGGTGCGATCACCGTCCAGGTGTCCTCGGCGAACAGCGAGTACATGTTGTGCTCCTGCTTGCGGCCCGGCGTACCGATTTCGGTGCCGAACACGCCGTCGGTCAGCTCGCCACGGATCACCTGCGTGCCGAACACGGCAACGTGTTCACCGGCGGCCTGGAACGGCATGTCGATCTTGGCGTCGAGGGTGTACTGGGCGCTTTCCAGCACGCGCTTGGGGCGCGGCAGGAAGGTGGACGCGGCCAGCGCGCGACGGTCGGCCAGCGACATGTCGGCATACGGGCCGGTGGCGTCGATCATCTGCAGCAGGTGTTCGCGCTCGGTCACGGTGAACGGCATGGTGCGGCCGTCGTTGTTGGTGGCGACATGCGAGAGCGAGACAAAGCTGTTGCCGAAGTCCCAGTTGCCGTCGTGGGTCAGTGCCCAGGCGTCACGGGTGAACTTCTGGGTCGGGCCGTAACCGGCGCGCGGGTCGGCGCGGCGCGACCAGGTACCACCGTTGCCGTGACAAGCATTGGCGTTGGCGCCGCTGGCGCCCAGGCAGAAGTTGCTGCTGCGCCAGATGCTGCTGAGGCTGTCGACCGTGCCGACCGGATATTCCTCTTCGCCTTGATCGTTGATCTTGATCGAGTTGTCGTACTCCTGGCGCGAGGTGTCGTAGTCCAGAGTGATGGTCTGTGCGTCGGTCGGCGTCCACGCCAGGCTGATGCCGCCAGCCTTGTTGGTGTTGTCCACGGTCTTGCCGCCTGCACCAAAGCCCAGTGCGCGGTTGTGCTCGACGCCAGCCGGATCAGTGACCGACGAATACACCGGATTGGAGGCCTTGCGGTCGTACCAGCTGCCGCGCGCGCTGAGGTTCAATACGCCCGGCACCAGCGGGCCGGTGACGAACAGGTCGGCGGTGCTGTCATCGCCGAATTCGTCGTTGGTCTCAAAGGTACGGGCCACGGTGGCCGAACCGTGCCAGCTGTCGAGCGTGCGCTTGGTGATGATGTTGATCACGCCGCCCATCGCGTCGGCACCGTACAGGGTGGAGGCCGGGCCGCGGATCACTTCGATGCGTTCGATCGCATCCAGCGGCGGGATGTGGTTGAACTGGTTGCCGCCGAAGTTGTTCGGGTAGATGTCGCCGTGATTGTTCTGGCGGCGGCCGTTGACCAGGATCAGCGTGTAATCCGAGCCCATGCCACGCATCGAGATGCTGCCCTGGCCGGTCTTGTCGCGGGTTTCGCCCACGTCCACGCCTTCCAGGTCGCGCACGGCGTCGAGCAGCGTCATGTACGGGCGCTTGGCCAGTTCTTCCTGGGTGATGACCGAGATGCTGGCCGGCGCATCGGTGATCTTCTGCTCGAAGCCGCTGGCGGTGACGACCACCTTGTCCAGCGTGGTCGGGGCGCCGCTGCCATTGGCATGGGCGGTGACGCTGAGCGCGCCGAGCACCGCGGCGGTGAGCAGGTGGCGGGAAACGGACGCACGACGACGATGGCGCTGAGCCATGGGGGAACCTCGAAAGTAGATGAGAGCAGGTGCGCAGACGGCTACCGCAGGCGATTGCACCGGCGGTGGGCGTAGCGACAGAAGAAAAATGCGGGGATGCGCAGGCCAGAACCGGCCCGGGATGAAGCGATCAGGCCAGCGGGGGCGCTTGGCCGCGTTGCTGGCGCAGGCTGGGCAACGTGTGACGTGGCTGGCCCGGCGCGGCCGGGATCAGCGAATGGCGGAGCACGGCAGCAACGGCGAAAGTGTGCCCCTGCAGTTCCGGGTACTGCTGTGCGGCGCGTGGTACCCGCAGGCCCGCTACCCGGCGCAGTTTGGCCGGGCTTTCTTCTTCAAGTTGCTTCTCGCCGCCCGAACGTTCTTCGGCGGAAGCGGAGGCGGTGCTTTCGACGATGCCGCTGCGCGGCGCGTGTTGCCCGATTTGCCAGAGCGAGGCCAGCAACGACAGCAGGAGCAGTGCATACAAGGCCACCGGGCGCATCGCAGTGACGCGATGGGCGGTGGCCAGGTACTGAGGGCGCTGCGGTTGCTGCACTGAAATCCCGGATGGCAGGGGCGACGCGGTGGGGCGGTCGCTTTCGAGCCGGAATTGTAAGTGTGATTCGTTAACTTTTGCAAATGAGAATTGATAACAACAATTGACGGATATCAATCCAATCGCATCCGCCGGGAATTGATCCCATCGGGCCTACGGCGGTCGGTGATACGCCCGGCGCACGGCACGGCTCAGGTTTCAGCCCATTGCCGCAGCAGGTTGTGATAAATGCCGGTCAGGCTGACCAATGAGGGATGCTGCGGGACATCTGCGGTCAACTGCTGGATCGACATATCCATCTCCCACAGCAGGCGCCGATGCGCGTCATCGCGGACCAGGCTTTGCACCCAGAAGAACGATGCCAGCCGGGCGCCGTGGGTGACCGGCTGCACTTTGTGCAGGCTGCTGGAGGGATACACGATCAGATCGCCGGCCGGCAGCTTCACTTCGTGCTCGCCGTATGTGTCGCTGATCACCAGCTCGCCGCCTTCGTATTCCTCCGGCTCGCACAGGAACAGGGTGCAGGAGATATCCGAACGGATGTGCGTGCGTTGCTGGCCATGCCCGACGCTCATCACCGAGCCATCGACATGGAAGCCATATTCGCCACCGCCGGTGTAGCGATTGAAACGTGGCGGCAGGATGCGCAGCGGCAAGGCCGCGGCAAAAAACAGGGGATTGCGTTCCAGCGCCGCAAGTACGTGCTGGCCCAGCTCGGCCTTCAGCGGTGAAGCGTCGGGCAACTGCTGGTTGCGTTTGACCTGGGCGCCTTGGTGGCCCACGGTCTCGCGCCCATCGGCCCAGTCGGCCGCATCCAGTGCGCGGCGGAAACCGGCGACGTCCTCGGCGCTGAGTACATTGGGGATGTGCAGCAACATGGTGGTCTTTCCGAAGAGGGCGCAGGGGAGTGTAAGCCCCTGCGCCCACCTGATCAGAAGCGGAAGTCCGCGCTGAACATGAAGGTACGCGGGGTACCCGGGGTGTAGCGGTAACCGCTCTTGTTGATCGCGGCGACGTACTGCTTGTCGAACAGGTTGTAGGCGTTCAAACGCAGCACCAGGTTGTCGTTGACCGCATAGGAGGCCACGGCGTCATACACGGTGTACGACTTGACGAAGGCCGGCGTGCCTTTGGCACCGTCGGTGCCGCGGTGCATCTCGCCGGAGTAACGCACGCCGCCGCCGATGGTCAGGCCGAACGGGAACACGTAGCTGGTCCAGCCGGTGAACGCATCATCCGGGGTGTAGGTCAGGTTGTTGCTGCCATCGGCGGTCACCAGGCTGCCGGTGTCCACCTGGGTGTTCATGTGGGTGTAGCCGGCCGAGACCGACCAGTTGTCGGTGATCTTGCCGACGGTGGAAATCTCAACGCCTTCCACGGTCTTCTGGCCGTTCTGGAAGTAACCATCGGCAGCACTGCCGGTGATCTCGTTGGTGACTTCGGTGCGGAACAGCGCAACGTTCAGTGCCAGCGCGTCATCCATGAAGGCCCACTTGGTGCCGACCTCGATGGTGCGGGCCTCCTGCGGATCCATGTTGATGTTGTTGACGTTGCCAGCGGTTTCGTTGAGCTGGAAGTTGTTGCCGCCCGGGGGCTGCTGCGAGATGGCGTAGTTGGCGTACAGGCTGACGGCATCGTTGGGCTTGTAGAGCGCGCCCACCTTCCAGTTGATCAGGGTGTCGGAGTCATCGACCGACGGCAGCGCGATCAGGGTGCCGATCGGATTGGTGCCGCAGTTCGCGGCGGTGCACAGTGCCGAGCTGCTGTACTCGGTCTTGTAGTGATCAGCACGCACGCCGGCGGTCAGCATGAAGCTTTCGCTGAACTTGAGGGTGTCGAACACATACAGCGAAGACGTGGTGGTCTTGCCGTCGGTGCGGACGCCGGTGCGGCGGGTGCTCAGGCCTGTCGCGTTCCAGTCCGGGTTGTACAGGTTGGCTGGGCCCCAATCGGCGTCGAGGGTGGCGGCCTTGCCCCAGGACTTCTGCTCTTCCTGGGTGAACTCCACGCCGGTGCTGAGGTTGTGCTGCACGCGGCCGGTGACGAAGTCGATGCGCAGGTTCAACTGGTCGGTGAGGATCGTGTTTTCCTGATCCTTGTAGGTCAGGTTGCTGCGATTCATCGTGTAGGTGGACAGGTCATTGGGGTCCGTCCACTTGATGTTGCCGGTGGCGCCACCGGTCGACATGAACGCGGTGAGCAGATAGTCCTGCTCGGTCTTGCCCCAACGCGCGGTGTTGGTCAGCTTGAACGTGTCCGAGAAATCATGTTCGAAACGGAAGGTTGCCTGCTGTGAGGCCACGTCATCGTGGTCGTAGCGGGTGCCGTAGAAGTTCTCCGGATTCACCGGATGACCGGCCAATTGCTCCAGGCCCGGCTGCGGGGTCCAGCCCGGCAGGCCGATGGTCGGCACGAAGCCGTCGGGGATGTTGTCCTGCTTCAGGTAGAGCAGGTTGAGGAAGTAGCGGGTGTCGGTGCCCAGGCCGAAGCCGAACGACGGCGCGAGGCCCCAGCGCTTGTTGTTGACGTGGTCACGGCCGGCGACATCGCTGTCCTGCCACATGGCGTTCAGGCGCAGCGCGGCGGTGGCGCCCAGGGTCTGGTTCCAGTCAGCGGTGGCACGCTGCTGGCTATCAGTACCGGCGGTGAGGCTGCCCGACACGGCATCGCGCAGGTTGGCCTGCTTGCTGATCATGTTGATCGCGCCGGTCGGTGCGGTGCGGCCGATATCGGTGCCGGCCGGGCCCTTGAGCACTTCGACCTGCTCGGTGTTGAACACGTCGCGGGAGACCGAGCCCAGGTCGCGGATGCCGTCGACCAGAATGCTGCTGGAGCTGTCGAAGCCACGCATGTAGATGGTGTCACCGGTGCTGGTGTTGCCGTTCTCACCCGCATAGAAGGTGCCCACGCCGGCGCTGTTGCGCAGCGCTTCGGTCAGGGTGGTGGCGCCCTGCTGGTTGAACAGGTCGCTGGTGATCACCTGGATGGTCTGCGGGGTGTTCTGCAGCGTCTGGGTGTACTTGCTGTTGGCCGACTTCTCGGTCTTGTAGCCGGTGGTGGCATGCACTTCGACCTGGTCCAGCGTCTGCGCGTCGCGGTTGGCCGACTGCGCCAGGGCCAGGGCCGGGAAGGCGACCAGGCCGGTGATCAGACCGGCCGTGGAGGCCAGCGTGCCAACGCTGCGCGTCGGGGAAACATGCTTGCGGCTTTTGATATGCGTCATGGGGATAGGTAGGTCAGTTAAGGAGGGCGACAGCCACGCGCAGGAGCAGGCGGAGAACGGCCGTGGTCCAGTGCGCAGAACGGGATGAAACAGTCAGCAGCTGGCGGGCCGTGGCCGAGGGAAACAACCCAAGATCAATGGCTTGCAGGCGCGGTGATGGGGAATCGGTACAGCAAAACCGCTGGCTCGACGCCAGCGACGAACGCGATCAGGCCAGCGGTGGGGCGTGGCCGGGGTTCAGCAGCAGATACGGCGCCGGCGGGTAACGGTGTGACCGTTCCAAGGCATGCTGGAGCAGGGTGTCGGCGGCGGCCGCCACGAACATGCCGGCCGGCGCGGCCACGAGGGCGGTCGGCGGCGGGGGGGTATCAGCAGGGCGCGAGCGCGCGCTGCGGGATGACTCGGCGCCGGATTCCGCGATGGCGACCAGGTCGGGCAGCTCGTCCGGGTGGCCCCGGTCTGGACTGACCAGCACCGGGGCAACCGTTGCCAGCGAAACGCTGGTGGTGACCTGCTTGGCGTGACCCAGCATCGCCCAGACCAGCAGCATGCCAGCCACCAGCATCAACCACGGCAAGCGCTGCCGCACAAAGGCGGTTGGACGCTGAATAGCCGTGGCGGGCAGGGTGGGCATGGCGTGCAGGGAAGTGTCAGAAACATTGCGAACTGCAATGGATGCGCATCTTATTGAGAATTGTTTGCGTTATCAATATTGAGAACCGGCTGGATCCAGACGAAAAGCGACTGATTCCGGGGAAGATCAGCGGTGATCGCTGCCGACAAGGGCGTGGTCAGCAAGGCCGCCGGCCGCTGACGGCAGAAGCGACAACGCCCCTTGCGGGGCGTCGGCGAAATCGTTGCTTGCGGGCTTGCGGGCTTGCGGGCTTGCGGCTCAGTCGCGGTCGTCGCGTGACCAGATGCCGCCGTGTTCGCGCTTGACCGGGAACTTGGGCACCGCCGTGTACGCCGGTGCGCACAGCGCGCTGCCGTCGCGGATGTCGAAGCGCGCACCGTGCAGGATGCATTCGATGCTGCCTTCGACCGGGTCAATCACGCCCGAGGACAACTCAAACTCTTCATGGCTGCATTGGTCTTCCAGCGCGTACAACTCGCCATCGAGGTTGAACACCACCAACGGCACGCCGGTGACTTCATCGAAGGCGGTTTTCAGCTCACCCGGCAGCAGTTCCTCGCTGGCGCAGATGAAGGTCCAGGTCTCGCTCATGCCATTGCTCCCAGCGGCTTTTCCAATATTTCAAACTGCAGATCGTCGCGCTTGGGAATGCCGTAGCGCGCGTCGCCGTAGGGGAAAGGTTTTTTGATGCCGGTACGGACGTAACCACGGCGCTCGTAGAACGCAATCAATTCATCGCGGCAGTCGATCACCGTCATCTGCATTGTTGGCAGCTGCCAGTGCTCGAATACATGACGCTCGGCCTGCTGCATCACCTGCTTGCCGACGCCGCCACCCTGGGCATCCGGGCTGACCGCGAACATGCCGAAATAACCGTGGCCGTCTTCGTCGGCAACATGGCAACAGGCCATCAACTGCGCATTCTGTTCGGCCAGCAGGATCACGCTGCGGGGACGGTTGATGTCGGCCAGGATGCCCTCGGCGTCAACGCGCTGACCATCCAGCAGGTCGGCTTCGGTGGTCCAGCCCACGCGGGACGCATCGCCGCGATAGGCGGAGGTCACCAGTTCGATCAGGGCCGGGATATCGGCGGCGGTAGCGGTGCGGAAGGTCAGCTCGTTCATCGAGACATTCTAGAACGGCAACTGCGGGCTGTAATCCGTGTTGCTGTGCGAATGCTGAGCCCGTTACGCAGCGGTTGCTGTTTCGGATCGTGATCGCTGCTGGGATGGGGATTGGGGTCATGCGGGTTGCCGTCGTTGTTCGGCGTCCATTTTTGAATCAGCCACGACGCTTTTTCTTGAAAATCGCGTAGCCCGGGTAAGTACCGCGCACCCGGGGTTTGTGTTGGGAATGGCGCGTTGCATCAGGTGCGTAGGCTGGGATGGAAGTCCGCGTGGTTCTTGTTTCATCTCTGCTTGAACGCTGGGATTTCATCCCCGCCTACGGAGGCTTTGCGTGCTTCCCGGGTGCGCTGCGCTTACCCGGGCTACAAAAGCGGTTTCGCGCGCAAAAAAACGCCGCAGCAAAGCCACGGCGTTTTTTATTCCTGCTTGAGCGCGGTGAATCAGCCCAGTAGCGTGCGCACTTTCTTCAACGCGACCATGAAGGATTCGATCTCTTCATGGGTGTTGTAGAACGCGAGCGAGGCGCGGCACGTTGCAGCGACGCCGTAGTACTGCAGCAGCGGGTGCGCGCAGTGCTGGCCGGAACGCACGGCCACGCCCTGCAGGTCGAGCAGGGTGGCCAGGTCGTGCGAATGCGCGCCTTCCACCTGGAAGGACACCACCGCCGCCTTGTGTGGCGTCGTGCCGAAGATGCGCACGCCTTCCACGCGTTGCAGTTCTTCAGTGAAGTGCGCCAGCAGTTCCTGCTCGCGCGCTTCGATGTGCTCACGGCCCAGTGCTTCGAGATAATCCACGGCCACGCCCAGACCGACGAAACCGGAGATGTTCGGCGTGCCGGCTTCAAACTTGTGCGGGGCGTCGTTGAACACGGTGCCGTCGAAGCTGACTTCCTTGATCATCTCGCCGCCACCGATGAATGGCGGCATTTCCTGCAGCAGTTCGCGCCGTGCCCACAGTGCGCCGGTGCCGGTCGGGCCGCACATCTTGTGGCCGGTGATCGCGTAGAAGTCGCAGCCGATGGCGGCCACGTCCACGCTCAAATGCGGTGCCGCCTGCGAGCCGTCAATCAAGGTGACGATGCCGCGCTTGCGCGCCTCGCGGCAGATTTCGCGGACCGGGTTGATGGTGCCCAGCACGTTGGAAACGTGGGTCAGCGCCAGCAGTTTCACGTCCGGGGTCATGGCCGCATGCAGCGCGTCCATGTCCA
Source organism: Stenotrophomonas sp. (assembly GCF_050737575.1). Classification (GTDB taxonomy): domain Bacteria; phylum Pseudomonadota; class Gammaproteobacteria; order Xanthomonadales; family Xanthomonadaceae; genus Stenotrophomonas. Next base: position 25,511 of record NZ_JBOHXW010000008.1, on the reverse strand, counting down.
GGCTGCCGTCCGGGAGGATCTCGGCCACGCGGATAGTGGCGCCGGTGCGCTGGGCGACCAACTGCCACGGCACGATGTTGGCGTGGTGCTCCATGCGCGAGACCAGAATCACATCGCGGGTCTTCAAGCGCGGCAGCGCCCACGAATACGCCACCAGATTGATCGCGAACGTGGTGCCGCTGCACAGCACCAGCTCGTCGCCGCGCACGTTGAGGAAGCGGGCCAACTTGGTGCGCGCACCTTCGTAAGCGTCGGTGGCCTCGGTGCCCAGCGCGTGCACCGCGCGGCTCACGTTGGCGTTGTAGCGGCGGTAGAACTCATCCACCGCGCCGATCACCGGCAGCGGTTTCTGCGAGGTGTTGGCGTTGTCGAAATACACCAGTGGCTTGCCGTTGACTTCGCGCATCAGCAGCGGGAAATCGGCGCGCACGCGCTCCCAGTCGGGAGCGGTGGCCGGAGGCAGGATCGGGCGCGGGGAAGAGAGGTTCATGCCATGCCTGCTTGTTGCAATGCCTGGTCCAGGTGGCGGGCCAGCTTCTCGGTGAGGATGCCTTCCACGGCCGCCAGCGGTTCGTGGCAGAACGCCGCGCTCAACATCGCGCGCGCCTGTTCGGACGGCACGCCACGCGAGCGCAGGTAGAACAACGCATTGGCATCGAGCTGACCGACCGTCGCGCCGTGTGCGGCCTTGACTTCGTCGGCATCGATCACCAGCGTCGGCTGGGTGTCGATTTCGGCATCAGCGGACAACAGCAGGTTCTTGTTGGACAGATTCGCATCGGTGCCGTCGGCACCTTCGCGGATGTTGATGCCGCCATGGAACACCACGCGGCTGCGGTTGGCCGCCACGCCACGCCACACCAGCTCGGCGCTGGTATCGCGGGCAATGTGCTCGATGCCCAGGCGCGTATCGATATGGCGACGGCCGGTGCCCAGCAGCACGCCATTGGCGGTGAGCTTGGCGTTGTCGCCTTCCAATCGCACGTTCAACTCGTGACGGCTGAGTGCGGCACCCAGTTCCAGGTCAATGCGGCGGTACTGTGCATCGCGGGCGAGCACGGCATCGGTACGCAGCAAACGGGTCATGCGCGCGCTGTCGGCCTGCACACGGGCGTGCGAGAGCACGGCGTCCTGCGCAAGGTGGACGTGAACCAGGGTGTTGTCGAAGTTGGCGCTGTCGCCGTTGTGCAGGTGGTGTTCCACCAGCCCCAGCGAGGCGCCACGACGCAGCTCGATGAAATGACGGTGATGCCAGACACGGTCGGTTTCGTCGGCGGTGCTGACAAACACCAGGTGCAACGGCGTGACGCTGTGAATGCCGGCTTCCACCTGCACCAGCACGCCTTCATCAGCGAGCGCAGCGTTGAGCTGCGCGAACACTTCTTCGTCGCGGTTGAAGCGGCGGCCGAGGAAACGTGTCGCTTCGGGCTCCTGTTCCTTGACGGCAGACAGCGTGCGCACCTGCACGCCGGCATCGACGCCGGACAGATCGCTGTGCGCGTCACTCAGGCGACCGTTGACGAATACCAGGCGCGGCATCGGAATGTCGGCCAGCAGCGCGTCGTCGATGGCCGGCGCCTGCAGCGGCGCGGCACTGAAGCTGCGGCGTTCGAGCTGACGCAGCGAGGTGTACTTCCACGCTTCGCTGCGCGCACCCGGCAGGCCGGTCTTCAGCGCGGCCTCAAGAATCGCTTCCCGTTCGGCGATGTTCGTTGAATCCCCGCACATGGATGTGCGGGCAGTTGCGAAGGACTCGCGTAACGAATCGAGCAGGGCACTCATTACTTTGCCGCCTCGCGGACCACGCGGTCCTTCAGGAAGTCATAACCGTGTGCTTCCAGTTCCAGCGCCAGTTCCGGGCCGCCAGTCTTGACGATGCGGCCTTCGGCCAGCACGTGCACCACGTCCGGCTTGATGTAGTCGAGCAGGCGCTGGTAATGGGTGATGACCAGGAAGGAACGCTCCGGCGAACGCAGTGCGTTGACGCCGTCAGCCACGCTCTTCAGTGCATCGATGTCCAGGCCTGAATCGGTTTCGTCCAGGATCGCCAGCTTCGGCTCCAGCACGGCCAGCTGGAAAATCTCGTTGCGTTTCTTCTCACCGCCGGAGAAGCCTTCGTTGACGCCACGGTGCAGCAGTTCGTCCTTCAGGTGCAGCACGGCCAGCTTCTGCCGCACCAGCTTCAGGAACTGCATTGAATCCAGTTCTTCCTCGCCGCGCGCCTTGCGCTGTGCGTTGAGCGCGGCGCGCAGGAAGTAGGTGTTGTTCACGCCGGGGATTTCCACCGGGTACTGGAACGCCAGGAACAAACCCGCAGCGGCGCGTTCTTCCGGCGCCAGATCCAGCAGGCCATTGCCCTCGAACTGCACGGTGCCTTCGGTGACGTCGTAGCCTTCGCGGCCCGCGAGCACATTGCCCAGCGTGGATTTGCCGGCGCCGTTGGGGCCCATGATGGCGTGGACTTCGCCCGGCTTCACGTCCAGCGACAGGCCCTTGAGAATTTCCTTGTCGCCGATGCTTGCGTGGAGGTTTTCGATCTTCAGCATGAGAGTGGGGTCTTCAATAAGTGGGGAGCGGAGCGATCAGAGATCGCCTTCAGCGCGGTCGATGAAGGTGGCGCGCAACCAGTGGGTGCGCTGCCGGGTGAGTTCGGCCTTGGCGGCGGAATGCAACATCGGGTACATCGAGCCGTAAAGCATGCGCGGGTCCTCGTCCTTGCCGACCGGGTAACGCGCTTCGACGTCAGCATCGCGCAGCGGAACCCACAAACGCTGGGCCGCACGCAGTTTCTCGATGGCGACCGGCTGGCCCTGCAACTGCTGCATCACCTGCCGGTACACGGCATTGAGTTCGGTGTCTGCAGCCTGGGCGTCGTGCGCGGCGCATTCGTTGATATCCAACTGGGTGCGCGCGTCGTCACACGCCTTGCCGGGCGATGCGGCAGAGGCGGCGACCGGCAACAAGGCCAGCAGGAGCAGTGACAGGCGGCTCATCCGACCGACCCTTCAAGCGACACTTCCAACAGCTTCTTGGCTTCGACTGCGAATTCCATGGGCAACTCCCTGAACACCTGTTTGCAGAAGCCATCGACGATCATCGACACCGCGTTTTCCTGGTCGATGCCACGGGTGCGGCAATAGAACATCTGGTCGTCGGAAATCTTCGACGTGGTGGCTTCGTGCTCGACCGTCGCGCTGGGGTTCTTCACTTCGATATAGGGGAAGGTGTGCGCGCCGCACTTCTTGCCGATCAGCAGCGAATCGCACTGGGTGTAGTTGCGCGCGCCATCGGCACCGGCAGCCACCTTGACCAGGCCGCGATAGGTGTTCTGGCCACGGCCGGCGCTGATGCCCTTGGAAATGATCTTGCTCTTGGTGCGCTTGCCGACGTGGATCATCTTGGTGCCGGTGTCGGCCTGCTGGCGGTGATGGGTCAGCGCCACCGAGTGGAACTCGCCCACCGAGTCGTCGCCCAGCAGCACGCAGGACGGGTACTTCCAGGTGATGGCCGAACCGGTTTCCACCTGCGTCCAGGTCACTTTGGAGCGTGCGCCACGGCATTCGGCACGCTTGGTGACGAAGTTGTAGATGCCGCCGACGCCGTTTTCATCGCCCGGGTACCAGTTCTGCACGGTCGAATACTTGATCTCGGCATCTTCCAGCGCCACCAGCTCGACCACGGCCGCGTGCAGCTGGTTTTCATCGCGCATCGGCGCGGTGCAGCCTTCCAGGTAAGACACGTAGGCCTTGTCCTCGCAGATGATCAAAGTGCGCTCGAACTGACCGGTGTTGCTGGCGTTGATGCGGAAATAGGTGCTCAGCTCCATCGGGCTGCGCACGCCTGCAGGCACGAACACAAAGCTGCCGTCGGAAAACACGGCCGAGTTGAGCGCGGCGAAATAGTTGTCGCCCACCGGCACCACCGAGCCCAGGTACTTGCGCACCAGCTCGGGGTATTCGCGGATGGCTTCGGAGATCGAGCAGAAGATCACGCCCTTCTCGGCCAGTTCCTTGCGGAAGGTGGTGCCGACGGAGACCGAGTCGAACACCGCATCCACGGCCACGCCGGCCAGCTTTGCGCGCTCATGCAGCGGCACGCCGAGCTTGTCGTAGGTGTCCAGCAGTTCCTTCGGCACCTCGTCCAGCGACTGGTACTTCGGACCCTTGGGTGCGGAGAAGTAGCTCAGCGCCTGCAGATCGATCGGTTCGATCTCCAGCTTGGCCCAGTTGGGCTGCTGCATGGTCAGGAAGTGACGGTAGGCGTCCAGGCGCCACTGCGTCATCCATTCCGGCTCTTCCTTCTTGGCCGACAGAGCGCGGATGACATCCTCGTCCAGCCCGGGCGCGAAGGAATCGGCCTCGATATTGGTGACAAAGCCCGCTTCGTACTTGCGACCCAGCTGTTCGTGGATCTCACGGTTCGGAGTGTCGGCAATGCCGACGTTTTCAATGGTTTCGGTGGCCATGGGGCTGCCTACTGTGGTTCAGGAGACGACGTCGACGCTGATGCGGCGACGGTCGGCAAGCGGTAAGGGGTGCAGCATCTGGGCGAGGGTGACCGCGCGCAGGGCGTCGCTGACAACGTCGTTGATGAGCCGCCAGTTCGAGCGCACGCCGCATTGGCTGGCAATGCCGCAATGACTCTCGCCCTGGCTGCATTCGGTGATCGCCAGCGGGCCTTCCATTGCCTCGACGATCTCGATCAGGGTGATTTCATTGGCCGGGCGGGTCAGGCGGTAGCCACCGCGCACACCGCGCAGGCCTTCCACCAGTCCGGCCTGGGCCAGCGGTTTGAGCAGCTTGCTGACGGTCGGCGGTTCCAGCCCGGCCGCTTCAGCCAACTCGGTCGCACTCAACACCTCGCCCGGCCGCGCAGCGAGCACGGTCATGACAACGGTTGCGTAATCGGTGAGTTTGGTGACGCGGAGCATTTTGGCAGTGGGGTAATCAATGCGGACCAAAATTGTACGCTTTGCCGGCGTCAGGTCCAAGTTTTCCTGTTCAGGTGGGGAGGGTGGGGTTGGGGATGCGGGATTGGCAGGAGCGGGCTGTTGCACTTCTCCTCTCCCCTTGCGGGGTGAACGCAGGTGGCCTGCGATCCACTGGATCGCAGCTGCGCGAAGCCGGGGCGCGGAGCGGGATGCCGAAGGCAGGAGAGGGGAAGCAGCGCAGCTGTGCCTTTGCAAATCCCCAATCCCCCATCCCGGCCTTTCCTCAATCCCCACTTGGGTTGTACGCCTTCATCGGCGAGAATCCCTGACTTCCCTCAAGTTCCGGTCAGATACATGCCCAAGAAGATCCAGGCGCGCAAATCCGCCATCCACGGCAACGGCGTGTTTTCGCTGGCAGCCATCAAGAAGGGCGAGCGCGTCATCGAGTACAAGGGCAAGCGCCGGAGCCACGAGGAAGTGGACGCCGACGACACCGGTGACGTGGAAAGCGGACACACCTTCCTGTTCACGCTCAACGATGAGTACGTCATCGACGCCAACCACAAGGGCAACGACGCACGCTGGATCAACCACAGCTGCGACCCGAACTGCGAGGCGATGATCGAAGAAATGGAAGGCGACGACCGCACCGCCGACAAGGTGTTCATCGAAGCGGTGCGTGACATCCAGCCGGGCGAAGAGCTGACCTACAACTACGGCATCACCCTGGCCGAGCGCCACACCGCGCGCCTGAAGAAGATCTGGGAATGCCGCTGCGGCTCGCCCAAGTGCACCGGCACCATGCTGCAGCCGAAGCGCTGATTTGAGCGGGGAGCGGGGGTTGGGGAGCGGGGAATGAGGGTGCGTGGGGTGTTGAGCCCTCATTGCGGTGTCATTGGAGCGGGGAGCAGGGATTGGGGAATAGGGAATAGGGAATGAGGGTGCGCGAGGTGTTGAATCCTCAGTGCAGTGTCATTCCCCAATCCCAGTTCCCCATTCCCAGCACTTCAAGCGGGGAATGATCGTGCAGCAGGCATCAAGTCCGCACCATGCCGTTATTCCCCAATCCCCGTTCCCACAATCCCCGCTTCCGATCAGTTCCCCAACAATCCCTGCGGCACAAAGCTGCCCAGGTTCTGGTTGAAGGTCACCGCGATGCGGCCGTTTTCGATGCCTACCGACTGCACCTGCAGGACGCCCATCACTTTGGCGATGGCGGGGTCGATCTTGTAGATCGGCTCGCGGCGCGCGTAATCGGCCAGCCAGCTGTTGAGCAGGCTGCGGGTGCTGGAGTCGATTTCGCCACCGGCCATTGCCGGGCGGAAGTTGTCGACCGTCGGCTGGTCCAGGTGGAAGCCCTGCGTCTGCGGGTTGTAGCGCAGGCCGCTGCTGATCTGCACGTTGCCGACCGGCATCGATGAGCCGCCAGCGGCCATTGCCAGATCAAAGCCCAGGTCCAAACGGCTGCCCTTCGGCAAGGTCAGGTGCGGTTGGCTGACGGTGAGTGCGAGCAGGCCGCCAAGTGCTTTCTGCGTGCGCGGGAAGCTGCCGTCCAGGTATTGCTGCACGTCGGCAGCGCCTACCGTCAATTGCCGGCCTTGCACCTGCGGTGCGGCGTGGGCGGTGGTGGCCAGGGCCACGCAGGCGATGGCGGGCAGGATCAGGTGGCGCAGGTTCATCGGAGCGGCTCGCAACAATGGCGGGAAGATGCGCACGATAACCGGAACCGGTGAATGCTCAGTTAGTGGCGATGCAACACCGCCAACCGCGGTTCACGCTTTGCTGCGCAGCCCGTGCAGTTTGCGCAGCAGCTGATCCAGCTCCGGTTGTAGCGTGGCCAAGGGACTCTCGGCGCGCGTTGAGGCGTCGGCCAGGCCGGTGAGCAGGCCGGTGACCACGACCAGGCTGGCGTCGTCGTTGCAGGACAGCCGGCGCAGACGCTGGGCCGCTTCAAATTCGCGCATCCAGCTGTGTTGGCTGTGCTGCTCGAATTCGATGCTGCAGCGGCCGCTGCATTGCTGGCCGTCGGTTTCGATGGGAGTGACGCTGATGCGATAGCGATGCTTGCTGTGGGTCATGGCGGCATCGGGACGTTGGGGGAGGACTGTCACCATAGGCCCGCCTCCGCGCCGGTACGAGGCGTTGAACCAACACGCTGTGTTCCAGTGTTTTCGCGGCGTTGCCGGTGGAACGCAGCGGCCCATGGGAGCGTTTCCGGCACTTGCCAATGTAGTGCCGAGCTTTGCTCGGCAGGCCGTTCCAGCTAATGCCGCCGCCGTCAATGGCCGGGCGTTCCATAAAAAAGCGGGCAAAAAAAACGGGACGGCAATGCCGTCCCGTCTGGTTCGCCACAAGGGGCGCGCTGATTAGAGCGCGGCGTCCTTGAGCTTCTTGAGCGGACGAACCTTCAGCTTGGTGGTGGCCGGCTTGGCGGCAAACCACTGCTCTTCCTTGGTGAACGGGTTGATGCCCTTGCGCTTCGGCTTGGCAGCAACGCTGACGGTGGTGATCTTCAGCAGGCCCGGCAGGGTGAAGCTGCCAGCGCCCTTCTTGTTGATCGAAGCGGCCACGGCGCCTTCCAGGGCGGCGAACACAGCGCGCACGTCCTTGGCAGCAACGCTGGTGGCTTCGGCGATGTGTGCAACCAGACCCGACTTGGTCAGGGCTTCCTTGATCGGCTTCGGTGCGGCCGGCTTTGCGGCGGCCTTGGTGGCGACTTTCTTCACTGCCTTTTTCGGGGCAGCCTTTTTAGCGATCTTTGCCATGATTTCCTGTTCCATTGAACGGTTGGTTGTTTGGTCGTGCCGACCCCGTCGGCAAGCGAAATGTAGGGCATGAATTGCATGCCGCCAATAGGCAATCGACAAAAAAGCCCATAAAAATTGCTTCTGAGCACCTTGTCGTCCCGCATGGATGGCGAAAGTGTCACAAAAACAGCGGTTCTGCGCTGCTTTGCAGCGGCTTGTCATGGTGTGTCCGTTTGCGCAGGCCGTGTACCCGCCGCACCGCACAATGCGCTAACACCCGCTGGTCTACGCTGGCCCGGTGTCTATCAACAGGAGTCGTTCCATGGGTATTTCGCGCCACGCCACTGCACATTGGGAAGGGGATCTGAAGTCCGGTCAGGGCCGTTTGAGCACGCCGCAAAGCGGCTTGATGGAGAACACGCGCTACGCCTTCAACAGCCGCTTTGGCGATGAGAAGGGCACCAATCCGGAAGAACTGATCGCTGCCGCGCATGCCGGCTGCTTCACCATGGCGCTGTCGGCCAAGTTGAGCGAAGCCGGGTTCCCGCCGACCTCGCTGGATACCCGCGCCGATGTCGACCTGTCGATGGAAGGCGGGCCGCAGTTCTCGCAGATCCGGCTCAAGGTAAAAGCCGTTGTGCCGGGACTGGACGAAGCCAAGTTCCGCGCATTGGCCGATGACGCCAAGCAGAACTGCCCGGTGTCCAAGGCACTCAGTGCGGTACCGGTCAGCCTGGAAACCGAGTTTTCCGCCTGATTCACGCGCCGGACGGGCGGGCCGCAATGGCCGGCCCGTCCGGTTCAGGGTGGTTTCACCTGGTGCGCCCGAGCATCGCCACATTCCAACCACGCTGAGTGAACCTTCCGCCATGCTTCGTTCGCTGCCTCTTGCCGGTGTTCTGATCCTGGGCGGATTGACCGCTTTCAACGCCTCGGCCCAACGTTACGACGATGGCCAGTACCGGCCCGATCCGCGCTATGACGATGGCCAGTACCGCCCGGGCAACGCCCAGAACAACAACGGCCCCACCTACGACTACGCACGCGTGATGCGGGTGGATCCGATCATCGTTGGCGGCAACCAGGGCAGCTACGAGCGTTGCTACCAGCGCAGTGATGGCGACTATGTCCAGGGCAACAACGGCAACGGTTATCGCAACGACGGCTATCGCAATGATGGCTATGCAGACCGTGGCTATGACGACGGCAGCTACCGGCAGGGCACCGACACCGGGCGGCAGATCGCCACGGTGATCGGCGGGTTGGCCGGCGCGGTGCTGGGCAGCCAGATCGGTGGCGGTGATGGCCGCTACATCGGTACGGCGGTCGGCACGCTGGCCGGCGGTGCCGCGGGCCGGGCCATCTACGAGGCCAACAACCGCACCCAGGATTACCGCCGTGGCGATGTGCGCGTGTGTGAGCCAAGCGGCTATGGCAGCGAGAGTGAGCGCGTGGATGGCTATGACGTCACTTACGAATACGCTGGCCGCGAGTACCACACCCGCCGCGATTACCACCCCGGCGAGCGCATCCGGGTGCGCGTGGACGTCAGTGCCGACTGATCCGCCGGTCGCATCCGCACCTTTGTGGTTTGTCACGCCTGCGCGATGACGGCATAGTCGCCGCACATCCTGTTTGGGAGTGCCTGCATGCGTCGTGTCGCCAGTCTTGCCCTGTTGCTTCCTTGCCTGCTGTTGAACCCGGCCCACGCCGAGGTGCGGGTGCTGGTGGCCGATACCATCCGTACCGGCGATGCCGCCCAACCCGTGGCCGGTGCGCTGGCCTGGGACACCCGCAGCGGTCGTGTGCTGGATGTGGGCAGCGCCGAGGCCATGTTGCAGCTCTATCCCGACGCGCCGCGCATCGACGCCGGTGAGGCGACCGTGGTGCCGGGCTTGATCGACGCCCATGCGCATCTGGTCTACCTCGGCGATTCGCTGGCGCAGGCGGACCTGTCCGGTGCGCGCAGCCGCGCTGAAGTGGTCGCGCGGTTGCAGGCATTTGAAAAGGACCTGGCGCCGGGCGAATGGCTGCTGGGCCGTGGCTGGGATCAGAATCACTGGGAAGACACCGCGTTCCCGACCGTGGCCGACCTGGATGCGGCGTTCCCGGAGCGGCCGTTGTACTTGGATCGCGTCGATGGTCACGCCGGCTGGGTCAACAGCGCGGCGATCCGCATCGCGGAGAAGGGCGGTAAATCGCTCAGTGGCGATTGGCAGCCGGAAGGCGGGCGCATCGTGCGCGATGCCGCCGGCAAACCGACCGGCGTGCTGGTGGATGGTGCGTCAACGCTGGTTCGTTCGCATATTCCGCCGCTGCAGGAAGCCGCGCGCGAGAAGCGCTTGCTGGCCGCATTGCAGGCGGCGGTGAGCAACGGTTTGACCGGCGTGCATGACATGGGTGTGTCGCGCGAGGATCTGGCGCTGATGAAGCGGCTGGCCGATGAAGGCAAGCTGCCGCTGCGCATTGATGCGTATGCCAACGGCAATGAGGGCGCGCTGGATGACCTCTGCAAAAACGGTCTCTATACCCACGCCGGTGGCCGCCTGCAGATGCACGGCGTCAAATTGTTCATGGACGGCGCACTCGGCAGCCGGGGCGCGGCGATGCTGACCGACTACAGCGACGACCCGCACAACCGGGGCCTGCTGGTGACGTCGCCGGCCGATTTTGAAGTGGCGGTGCGCAAGGCCGACGGCTGCAAGGTGCAGGTGGCCACGCATGCCATCGGCGATCGCGGCAACCGCATCGTGCTGGATACCTACGAAAAGGTGCTGGGCGCACACAAGGGCAATGACCACCGCTGGCGCGTGGAGCACGCACAGGTGGTGTCGCTGGAGGACATCCCGCGCTTCGCCGGGTTGGGCGTGATCGCCTCGATGCAGCCGACCCACGCAACTTCCGACATGGGCTGGGCCGAACAGCGGGTCGGGCCGGAGCGGGTCAAGGGCGCGTACGCCTGGCAGCGTTATCTGCACAGCGGCGCACGTTTGGCGCTGGGCTCGGATTTCCCGGTCGAGCAGGTTGACCCACGGCTGGGCCTGTATGCAGCAGTGACCCGCCAGGACCGCGACGGTCAGCCGCCGGGTGGTTGGCAACCGGAGCAGCGCTTGAGCGCCGAAGAAGCGCTGCGTGGTTTTACCAGCGATGCGGCCTGGGCGGGCCATGATGAAGCCCAGGTTGGCAAGTTGCAGCGCGGGCTGCGCGCGGACTTCGTGGTGCTCGATCACGACCCGCTGAAAGTGGCCGCCGACCAGTTGGACGAGCTGAAGGTGCTGTCGACCTGGGTGGACGGTGAGCTGGTTTACAAGGCAGCGGCTACGCCGGAGGGGTAAAGCGCGGCGTGGTTTGGATCGGCGCAGCAGGATGGGATTCCCGTCCTGCTGCGTGAGGCAGCACGGTTCTTCTGCGGTCAGGCGGAGTTTTTATCCGCAGCCAGATCGTGCAGGCTGCGCAGCTTCTTCTTGTTGATCTTGCCGACGCTGGTGCGTTCGATTGCATCGACAAACCGGACCCGCTCGGGAATCGCATAGCGGGAAATGTCGCCGGAGCGGCTGCGGGCGGCGACCAGTTCGATGATCTCGGCTTCGGTTACCTCGCTGCCGGCATGCTTGACCACCAATGGCAGCGGGCGTTCGCCCCATTTTTCGTCGGCGATGCCGATCACCGCGACCTCGTTGACGGCCGGATGCATCGCGATGATGTCTTCCAGCGCCAGTGAGGAAATCCATTCGCCGCCGGTTTTGATGACGTCCTTGATGCGGTCGGTCACGCGCAGATAGCCGCCCGTGTCGATGTTGCCGATGTCGCCGGTATGCAGATAGCCGCCGGCCCACAATGCAGTGGAGGCGTCCGGGTTGTGCAGATAGCCTTGGGTGAGCCAGGGCGCACGCACCACGACTTCGCCGGTGGCATTGCCGTCGTGTGCGACGTCGTTCATGTCCTCATCGACGATGCGCAGATCCACCAGCGGTATCGGGATGCCGGCCTTGGTCCGCAGCGACAGTTCCTCGTCGGTTCCGGCCAATGCCTCGGCGTCGATCTGGGCAAGGGTCAGCACGGGGCAGGTTTCGGACATGCCATAGCCGCCAAAGATGTCGATGCCGCGCGCCAGCGCCTGCTGCGCCAATGCACGCGGCAGCGCCGCGCCACCGATGATGACTTTCCAGCCGCGCAGGTCGGTATTGGCGGCGGTGGCATCGCTCAGCAGCATATGCAGGATGGTCGGCACACAGTGCGAGAACGTCACCTTCTCGCGCCGGATCAACTCCAGCAGCCGCGCAGGAACGTAGCGGCCCGGGTAAACCTGCTTGATGCCCATCAGCGTGGCCACGTACGGCACGCCCCAGGCGTGGACATGGAACATCGGCGTGATCGGCATGTACACGTCATCGCGATGCAGGCGGCCTTGTGACGGCGCCGAGCCCAGCGCCGCCATCGCGGACAGCGAGTGCAGCACCAGTTGCCGGTGGCTGAAGTACACGCCCTTCGGCAGGCCGGTAGTGCCGGTGGTGTAGAACGTGGTGGCGCGGGTGTTTTCGTCGAAATCGGGGAAGTGGGTGACCGGTTCGGCGTGGCGCAGACCCGCCTCGTATTCGGTTGCGAAACCGTCCGGCAGCGGGCCGCCTGCATCGTCCAGCAGGATGCGGGTGTGCACGTCCGGCAGTTGTTCGTGGATGCCTTCAAGCACCGACAGGAATTCGCGATTGGCCAGGATCACCCGGGCGCCGCTGTGGTTGAGCGTGTAGGCGATCTGTTCCGGCGCCAGGCGGATGTTCACCATCATCAGCACCGCGCCGATCATCGGCACTGCGAAATAGCTTTCCAGATAGCGGTTGCTGTCCCAATCCATCACCGCCACCGTATCGCCGGGCTTCACGCCCAGTGATGTCAGCAGACCGGCCAACTGGCCGATGCGTGCCTGCAGGGTGCGGTAGTTGAAGCGGACCGTATCGCCGTAGACGATTTCCTGCTCGGGGCGCACCGCCAGCGGCGTGTGCAGCAGCTGTTTGATCAGCAGCGGATACGCGTAGGCACCGGGATCGGGCGGGTTTGAGGATGCGGAAGAAGACATGCAGATTCCTGGAGGGCTGCGTGGGGCGGCCGTCAGCGGCTGGAAACAACGGGAATGGACAACTGCGCAGGCTGCAGCGGTGCGTCCGCACGCGGCGTTGTTTCGATCAGCGCGTCCTGTGGCAGGCCACGCGTGGGATCTTCAAGGTGGGCCCACACCTGATCCATCGCCGCGAACATATAGGGCAGCAGCGGCACATAGCGCTTGCGGTAGTCCGGGAACGCCAGCAGCGAATCGAAGTGCTGTGCGTTGGTCACGCGCCAATAGGCGATCTGTGCACCGGCCGCGCGGGCCTGCGGCACGTAGCGGTCGCTGGTCATGCTGCTCGGCACCAAGCCGTCGTCGATGCCGTGAATGACCACGATCGGCAGGCCGGCACGCGGCTTGTTGGCCGCTGCCTTGGCGATGCCGGCACGCACCCGCTTGGCCTCGGCGCTGTCGCCGGTGCCGAGCGCGTGCAGGCAGCGCAAACCGCGCAAGGGATCGTCGGCGACGTGTGCGGCGTTGCCGTCCACCAGCACCACGCCACTGCCCGGCGGGATGCCGCTGGCTTCGCTCCACCAGCTTGCGCGTGCTTCAGGCGTCGCCGCGCCGGGCTTGCCGTCGGCACCGACGGCCGAGAACGTATACGCGCAGGGATGTTGGCCAGCAGCAAAGCCGCCATAGGCCGAGGCGTAGGTGACCGCAATCGCGCGCCACAGGTCGAATCCGGTGGAGAACGCACCAGCGCGCAATGCGCCATCGCTCAGGCCAGCGTTCGCCAGCTGCTGGCGTGCCGATTGCGCCTGCGCATCGGTGTCATCCCCCTGCACCAGCCCGTTGGCCTTCAGCGCTGCGCATTGCTGCGTCCATAGTGGTCGCGCCTGTGCCTGCACGGGCGGTTGCGGCAGGTCATCGATTGCCAGCAGCGCACACGGCATCAGCAGGGCAGCTTGCGTGACGAAGTCATACAGCGGCGGCGCGCCCGCGATCGAGACATTGGGCTCGCCGGCCACCATCGCGTCGAACCAATCGCCTTCGATTTCAGCGGCACGCAGGACCGCGCCGCCGCCGTTGGAAACGCCGACGCCCAGCGTGCGGGTGTTGGCGGAGGTGAACGGTGCCGACTGCGGATAGGCACGGTCCAGCGCCTGCAACCCGAACTGCACCGCCTGCACCAGATGCCGGCCCCAGTCTGCTTCCGGGTTGTCGCCCGAATGCGCATGTTTGAACGCCACACCGTGCGCGGCGGTGCCAGCCTCGGGCACAAACGCCAACGCGCCGTGCGTGGCCGGTGTGCCATCGGCCTGAAAGCCGGATTTCGCGTCCAGATCGTAGTAGTCGCTGCCGGCGCCCTTGTCGGTAAAGGCGACCGCGCAGCCGTGGGCCAGGCCCCAACTGCCGGCGACGGGGATCGCGCCGTAGATGCCACGCGAGCCGGACGACGCGGTGGCCACCAGACAGCGGCGCGCCGGATCGAAGTTGTCGGGTATCTGCACCAGCACGCGATGCGGATGGCGTGCGCCGGGGATGCGCGCATACGCGGAGAACTCGCGGCCCGGTGCGGATTGGACAGAACCGTAGCGGTCGCCGAAGCCACCGCCCGGAGTCAGGTCGGCGATGCCGCGCCAACTGCTCCAGATCGCACGTCGGCGGGCTTCGTCAGCCGTCGGCAGGGCAGGGCTGGAAAACACCGGGGCCACGCTTGCGCGCAGGCCTTCCAGTCCCAGTCCGGCGGTCATCAGGTCATCGCCGCCACGGTGCTGGGTTTCACGCCATTGCTCGAACACGGGCGCTGCCGTGGCGGTGCTGGCCGGCGCAGCGTTCACGACAAGGGCGCAGCCCGACAACAGTGGCAGCGCGGCGCACAGCAGGGAGACGCGGTGAGTGATGTTCATCGCTTCAGCCTATCAACCCGGCCTGGAACTACCAGCGTACCTAGGTACCCGTGCTCAGCTGCAGGTGGATTTGCTAACCTCGCACCGACATGCCAACCCTGCTCATCGCCGATGACCACCCCTTGTTCCGTGCCGCGCTGCATCGCGCGGCCGACGAGGCGCTGGTCGATCTGCAGATCAGCGAAGCCGATTCGCTGGAAGGCGTGCTTGAGGCGATTGAAAGCCAGCAGATCGATCTGATGCTGCTGGATCTGCACATGCCGGGCAATCACGGACTTGCCGGGCTGGCGACCATCCGCGCCCTGCAGCCGGGGCTGGCGATCATCATCGTCTCGGCGAATGAAGAACCGCATGTGATCCGTCGTGCCATCGACCTCGGTGCCGCCGGTTATCTGCCCAAGAGTTCAGGGCTGGTGGATCTGCAGCAGGCCTTGCAGACCGTGCTTGATGGCGAACGCTGGATCCCATCGATGCTGCGCGAAACCGTGGCGCGGGTTGCGCCCTTCAGCAAGGACGCCGATCTGGCCGCGCGCCTGTCCAGCCTGTCCGCGCATCAATACAAAGTGCTGAGCCTGGTGGCGGAAGGGTTGCTCAACAAGCAGATTGCCGACCGTCTTGGCGTGCAGTTGCGCACGGTCAAGGCGCATATGACGCGGATCATGGGCCGGCTTGGCGTACGCAACCGGGCACAGGCAATTCGCGTGCTGCACGAGTTGGGTTTGAACGATCCGTCGCGGCAGATTGAAGAAACAACCGTGCCCAACACGCGCGCACACGCCGACGCCTGAGCCGCGCTTCGGCGACGGCGCACCCGCCATGTAATCAACGTGCGTCAGCCCCGGCGGCTTCGCTGTCGGTCACGCGGCGTGTGGCGAGCAGGTGGTTGATCGCCCAGCGCAGCGCCAAGGGTTTGAAGGGCTTGTTCAGCAGCGACAGGCCCGCCTCGCGAACGGCTTCCCGGGTCTGGCTGCCGGTATCGGCGCTCAGGATCACCGTTGGCCGCGGCCCGTGCATTGCGACCAGTCGCGTCCACAACTGGACGCCGGTGTCGTCATCGTCAAGGTGGTAGTCGAACAACCAAAGGCTGGCTTCGCGTGCGGCCGCATCAATGTCCGTGCCATCACGCGCTGCGGTGACTTCGCAGCCCCAGGCCAGCAGCATCTGCCGCATGGCTTCCAGTGCATCGGGATCGTTGTCGACCACCAGCACGCGCGTGCCCTTGATGGTGCTGCTGGTGGCCGGTGCGGCGTCGCGCGTGGACGGCGCCGGATGCGCCCGCGGCACCGCAATGGAGAAGGCCGAGCCGTGGCCGAGCACGCTGTGCAGTGCCAGCGGTGCGTGCAGCAGCCCGGCGATGCGGTGCGCAATCGCCAAGCCAAGCCCCAGGCCTTGGCCGTTGCTGCGGTCGCCGCGTTGGAATTCCTCAAACACCACGGTCTGCTGCTCGCGCGCGATGCCGGGGCCGCTGTCGTGCACGCCGATGGACAGTGTTTCGCCATGACGGCGCACACCCAGCAGCACCCCGCCGCGTTGGGTGTAGCGGATGGCGTTGGCGAGGAAGTTCTGCAGCACGCGGCGCAGCAGCAGCGGGTCGCTGTGCACCCAGGCGCGGGTGCGCACATAACGGAACTGCAGGCCGCGCGCGGCCGCCAGCACGGCGAACTCCTGGGCCAGCGGATCGAGCACGTTCGACAGTGCGAAGGGACGCGGATCGGCGACCAGCCCGCCGGCTTCCAAGCGCGAAATGTCGAGCAGGCCCGACAGCAGGTCATCAGTGGAATCCAGCGCGCCGCGAATCTGCCGCAGGAAGCTGTCCAGAAATTCGGATTCGATGTGCTGCGACATCGCATCAGTGAGAAGTTGCGCAGCGTGCAGGGGCTGGATCAGATCGTGACCGACGGCGGTCAGGAACCGCGTTTTCGCCACGTTGGCGCGCTCGGCTTCGCGCACCGCCTGTTCCAGACGCGCAGTGCGATCCTGCACGCGGTGCTCCAGGGTTTCATTGCTGCGCTTCAGCGCGTCTTCGGCCAAACGGAACGCGGTGACATCGGTGAAGGTGGCGACATAGCCGCCGCCGGGCATCGGATTGCCACGGATTTCGACGATGGTGTTGTCCGGGAAAATCCGCTCCGACAGATGCGGCGTGCCGCGCCGCATATGCGCCATGCGCCGGGTCAGCGCCTTGCTGGGGTTGTCACCGGCGATATCGCCGATCTTCAGTTCACCCAACGCCCACGCGGTGAGGTTGGCGACCGGCTGCCCGACCTGCAGCAGCTCGGGGGGGAATTTGAACAAGGCAGCGTAGCGGCTGTTCCAGGCAACCAGTTGCAGTTGCGCGTCGACCACGCTGATGCCTTGGCTCATGTTTTCCAGTGCCGCTTCCAGCAGGCGCTGATTGAAACGCAGCACCTGGGTCGCCTCGCCGACCGCACGGGTGACCGCATCCAACGGCGCCGCGCCGCCATCGCGGGCGGCCTCGACCAATAGCCGCGCCATGCCCGCGCCGACCACGGCGGTGAGTTCACGTTCAATGGCGGTGACGCGCTCGTCATCCAGCATCTGCCCGGCATGGCCGGCCATCAATTGCCGCGCGCGTTCCTGGCCGAGGAAGCGCCCGGCGGTCTTGCGCATCGATGCGGCGGCCACCGCGTCGCGCTGCAAGGGCAGGGACGGGCGCACGGCCCGCGACACCAGCGCAACGGTGACCAGGTTGACCGCCAGGCTGACGCCCATGCTGATGGCGATATGGCCGGGCTGCATGCGCAGCGAGAACAGCGCCAGCCAGTGCAATCCTTCCGGGCTGGCGGAAGGTTCGGGCGCGGGTATCACCATCGGCAGCAACACCAGCCACAGCCACACCAGTGAACCCAGCACGATGCCGGCCATGATTGCCGGCGACGGGGTGCGCGGGCGATACACCGCCAGCAGCACGGCTGGCGCCAGCTGCGACAGCGCGGTGAATGACATCAGGCCGAAATCACTCAGCGCTTCGGTGCCGCTCATCGCGCGGCTGTACAGCCACGACATCAGGAACACGGCAAGAATGCCGCCGCGACGGAACGCCAGCACACGCGGCCGAAGATCGGCACCGGCATCGATACCGCCGCCATTGACGCCACCGAGCAGACGCGCGCCAAAGCCGTGGTTGCCGAGCATGATCGACAAGGTCAGGCCCGACAGAATCATCATGCCGGTGGCCGCGCTCAGGCTGCCGAGATAGGCAAGCAGCGCGAGCAGGTGATGACCGCGTGCCTGCGGAAGTGCCAGCACGTACAAGTCCGGCGATATCGACTGACCCAACTGTGCCGCGCCGGAAAGCGCCATCGGCACCGACGGCAGCCCGATCAACAGCAGGTACAGCGGAAACAGCCAGCGTGCAGTCTTCAGATCGGACGATTGACGCAGCTCGACCACGCCGACGTGGAATTGATGGGGCAGGGTGAATGCGGCCATCGCACCCAGCGCGACCATGGTGAGGAAATCCGGAACCACCGCTGGCGGCGGCAGCTGCAGCATCTTCTCAACCAAGGGCCCGCCGGCCTTGTGCACCGACAGCGCCGCATACAGACCGATGGCGAACAGCGCGGCGAGCTTGAGCAGCGATTCCAATCCCAGCGCCACCACGATGCCGCGGTTGTGCTCGGTCGCCGAGGCCTTGCGCGCGCCAAACAGCATGGTGAACGCTGCCATCGTCAGCGCGAACCAGAACGACATGTCCAGCTGCCATCCGCTGGCCGCGAACTGATCGCCGAGCAACGCAGTGAGCCCTTGGCTGACCGCTTTCAGCTGCAATGCGATGTAAGGAACGATGCCGAGCAGCGCGACCAGGGTAATGGTCATTCCCAGCCCTTGATCGGTGCGCAGCCGCGCGACGACCAAATCAGCAATCGTGGCGCTGTTGTGCTGCTTGGCCAGCCGCCCCAGCCGCGCCAGGAACGGCAGGCCGAAGGCAAAGATCAGCGCCATGCCGATCAAGGTCGGCGGAATCGCGAAGCCCCACTGCACGCCTTGCGAGGCGGCCCCGTAATAGGTCCACGCGGTGCAATGTACGGCCAGTGACAGTGCGTAGATGACCGGCCAGAAGCGCGAAAGACGGTGACCCTGGCGCTCGCCCCACAGCGCGACGCCGAACAGCAGCACGGTCCACGCAAGGCAGGCCAACAGGACGATGGTGGGCGTCAACATCGCTCCAGTGTAGAGAGAACGGCCATGGCCATGCGAGGTGCCGAAAGTACAGTGCAGCGCGCTGCGGAAACGGCCGTGAACCGGCCCGGTGCTAGGCTCCGATCACGATCAACGACAGCTGCTCGGCAACCAGGGCCACGTCGCCGGAAGGCTGCAGCTCCACGGTCTTGTGCTGGGTCAGCAGCCACTGCCCCGGCTGCCGGCATTCCAGCGAACGCAGTTGCGAACGTACTCGGATCTCCGAGCCACTCGGCACCGGGGCCAGGAAGCGCACCTTGTTCAAACCGTAGTTGAGCACCCGGGCGATGCCGGGGAAGCCAACCAGCGCGGCCACATCGTCCTCGACCGTGAGCGACAGCAGCAGAAAGCCGTGGGCAATGGTCTGGCCGCCCGGCAACGCGGTCTGTGCGCGGGCCGGATCGACATGGATCCAGTTGTGGTCACCGGTCGCCTCGGCGAACAGATCGATGCGGGATTGTGCGATATGCACGGGCTTGCCCAGCCGCTCGCTCGCGGCCCACTGATGCAGCGCCTCAAGTTCCGGTGGCAGGGTGATGTCGGTGTTGGGAGCGCTCATTGCACACGTCCGAGCAAGGCCAGAATTGCATCGCGTGCCTCGGGTTCGGCCAAGGTCGGTGCATGGCCGACCTCCGGCACTTCAACCAAGCTGGCGGTGGGCGAGGTTGCCGCCATCCGCTGCGCGATTTCCGGCGGGAGAATGTCAGAAAGGGCGCCACGTACCACCAGCACCGGCGCATGCCGGGTCAGTGTACGCACCGCGCGCCACAGCACCGGACGCAGCAGCCACAGCACCCACGGACGGGTGGTGCGGATGACGGCCGGGTCGTAATCCAGTTCCAGCAGGCCATCGTCGCGTTGGCGGAACGAGCGCGTGGCCATCGCGCGCCAGTCGTCGGCATTGAAACGCGGGAAGGCAGCTTTGCCGATGGATTCGGCATAGGTGGCGGCCTGTTCCAGCGTCATTGGCGGCAAGGTTTTGCCGGCGTATTTGCCGATTCGTGCCAAGGCCGCGCGCGGCACCTGCGGGCCGGCATCGTTGAGCACGGCCGCTGCGATCAATTGCGGCGCGCGTGCGGCCAAGGTAACGGTGACCAGCACGCCCAGCGACGTACCGATGAACACCGCTTTGTCGATGCCTTGCGAGCGCAACAGCGCCACCATGTCGTCGGCGTATACGCGCGGGTTGTAGCTGGACGGATCCGTCGCACGTGCCGAGCCGGCGCGGCCGCGCAGGTCGACGGCGAGCACACGCCAGCCGATGGCGGTCAGTTCCTGGGCGAGGGCATCGAAGTCCGCGGCATTGCGGGTCAGGCCTGGAATGCACACCACCGTGCCGCGGGGAGATTGCCCCGCGGCAGGTGCATGGTCGCGTGCGTGCAGGCGCAGGCCGTCGCTGCTGTTCCAGTACAGATCATCGTAAGACTGCGTCATGCCGGGTGGTTCCTAGAAATCGTAACGAACGCTGAGACTGTACTGGCGCGGCGGGCCATAGAAGCCGATCAGCGTGCCGACCGCTGGGATGTTGTAACCGGTGGTGCGGTATTCCTTGTCGGCCAGATTGGTGCCTTGCAGGGAGAAGGTCCAGGCGTCGTTGAGCTTCCAGATCACGCCGGCATTGACCAGCCCATAGCCGTCCTGCCTGATGATCGGGCTGAGGTCGGTGGTCGGCCAGACTTCGCTCTGGTAGCTGTAGCCCACCCGTGCGGAGAAATTGCCGCCATTGGCCAGCGCGGTGCGGTACTCCACGTTCACCGCACCCGAGAACTCCGGCGCATTGGTGAACTTCATCTTGTCGGCGACGTTGATGCCGCCATCGATGTACTCGTCGTACTTGGTATCCAGCCAGGCCAGGTTGCCGGAGATCAGCCAATTGGGCGTCGGCAGGTACTGGTATTCCACTTCCAGGCCGTTGACGGTGCCCTTGCCGGCGTTGGTGAAGTCACCGAAGAACGCGTCGTCCACGCCATCGCCATTGGTATCGATGCCGGTGAACACCGACAGCTGGATGTCCTTGTACTTGTTGTGGAAGGCCGACAGGTTCAGGAACAGGCGCTGGTCGAGGAAGGCCATCTTGCTGCCGATCTCGAAGCTGTCCACCGTCTCGTCATCGAACGGCTCGGCCGAGCGCGGCACGGCCACGGCATTGGCGCGGATGTTGTAGCCGCCGGACTTGAAGCCGCGCGTTGCCAGACCGTAAACCATGATGTCCGGGGTGATTTCGTAATCCAGTGACACCTTCGGCGACACGTTCTTGAAGTTGGTGGTCTTGTCGAAATCGGCTGCAACGGCAATCGGCCGGGTAAAGGTGGCATCGGCGTAGAAGCGGTTCAGCACGATCGCGCGCTTGTCTTCGTCGGTGTAGCGCGCGCCGACATCGAGCTTGAGCTTGTTGGTCAGGTCGAAGGTCCAGTCCGCATACAGTGCGATGCTGTCGGTCAGCACCTTGCCGCGCGTGTCGCCGAACTGCAGGTTGAAGAAGTTGTTGCGGATCTGCCCACCGGCTTCGCCGCTGAACTGATACAGGCCGACCACGCCGCGCACGCGCCCGCCGCCGTCGTAGTTGACCTGCACTTCATTGCTGACCTGGTTGTCCTGGTAGGAACCGCCAACGTCGGCCAGCTTGATCGGTGTGGTGTCGAAATCGATGTTGGAGTGACTGTCGGACTCGCGCTTGGCGACCACATACTTCAATGCCAAGTCGTCGTTGGGCCGCCAGTTCACCGTGGCCGACGCGCCCTTGGTTTCCACGCTGTTGAGGTTGGGCATGCCCGAGCGGATGTCGTAGCGGTCGTCCATCGGCGGATAGGCCGGCGTGAACGGGTTGGGCGAGAGCATCTTGGAGCCACGCATGCCGGATTGGTCGTCAATCCAGTCCAATGCGAACTGCACGTCGAAATCGTCACCTGCGTAAGCGCCCAGGTTCAATCGCGCCGCGTTGACCTGCTTGTCGCTGATCGGCTGGCCGGTGAGGGTGTTCTCGCCGAAGCCGTCGCGGTTCATGCTGGCCACCGCGATACGGCCGCGCAGGCCGCTGTCCGGCCCGCCCAGCGGCCCGCCGATGGCGGCCTTGGCGTCGAGCTGGTTGTAGTTGCCCACGGTGATCTGGGCGAAGCCTTCCGGCGTCGTCGGCAGGCCGCGCGACACATATTTGATGGCGCCGCCGATGGTGTTCTTGCCATACAGCGTGCCCTGCGGGCCACGCAGTACTTCGATGCGCGAGACGTCGAACACATCCAGCAAGGCACCCTGCGGACGCGCGATGTATACGTCGTCCAGATAGATGCCCACGCCAGGATCGGCGCCCCAGGTGGGATCGGATTGGCCGACGCCACGGATGTAGGCGGTAACCGTGCTGCTGGCGCCGCGTGCGGCGTAGATGGTCAGGTTGGGCACCTGCGCATCGAGGTCGCCGATGTCCTGCACGTTCAACTTGTCCAGTGCCTCGGAGGTGAACGCGGTCACCGCGACCGGTACTTCCTGCAGGGTTTCTTCGCGCTTGCGCGCGGTCACCACAATGCTGTCCAGGTTGGTGGCTGAAGCAACCTTGCCTGCCGCCGACGCAGCAGGTTGCGCCTCCTGTGCCAATACCGGCCCGGAGGCCAACAGCGCGCCGATCATCAGGCTCAAACAGTTCCGCTTCATTCGGTCCTCCCCAGGCATGTGCGTTGCTGATGGCCGATTGCCACCGTGGAGCCTAGGCTAGCGGCGCGCTTTCGCACCAGCGAGTAGACCTAGGTACAGTCGGCAGCGGCCAGCAGATCTGGATACTGAGCGCCTCCTCATCTGGAAGCGCCGTATGTCGTTGCTGATCGTACTTGCTGCGCTGGGGTTCCTGATGCTGGTCGCCTATCGCGGCTACAGCGTCATCCTGTTTGCGCCCATTGCCGCACTCGGAGCGGTGCTGCTGACCGACCCCTCGTTGGTGGCGCCGATGTTCACCGGCTTGTTCATGGACAAGATGGTGGGGTTCTTGAAGCTCTACTTCCCGGTGTTCCTGCTGGGTGCGGTGTTCGGCAAGCTGATTGAACTCTCGGGTTTCTCCAAGTCGATTGTCGGCGCGGCGATCCGGTTGTTCGGCCCACAACGGGCGATGTTGTCGATTGTGGTGGTGTCGGGCCTGCTCACTTACGGCGGCGTCTCGCTGTTTGTGGTGGTGTTTGCGGTGTATCCGTTTGCTGCCGAAATGTTCCGGCAAAGCAACATCCCCAAGCGGCTGATTCCCGCCACGCTGGCGGTCGGCGGCTTCAGTTTCACCATGGACGCGCTGCCGGGCACGCCGCAGATCCAGAACATCATTCCGACCACGTTCTTTGGCACCGACACCTGGGCTGCGCCGGTACTGGGGACGCTTGGCAGCGTGTTCGTGCTGGCGGTTGGCATGGCGTACCTGGAATGGCGTCGGCGCGTTGCGGTACGCAAGGGCGAGGGCTACGGTGATCCGGCGACGTTGGTCAACGAGCCGGCGGCGTTCTCCGGTAACAACCTCGCGCATGCCGGCATCGCGGTGTTGCCACTGCTGCTGGTGTTTGTCTCGAACAAGCTGTTCACCCTGGGCATACCGCAGTGGTATGGCGCCGAGCACAGCTTCGTGCCGTCGATCATGGGCAAGGCCGCCCCAGTGGTGCAGGAAGTGCCGAAGATTGCCGCGATCTGGGCCGTGGAAGGCGCGCTGTTGGTTGGCATTCTGTCGGTGATGCTGCTGGCCTGGCGCCCGGTCGTCACCCAGTTTGCCGACGGCACCAAGACCGCGATCAGTGGCGCGTTGTTGGCCGCCATGAACACCGCATCGGAATATGGTTTTGGCGCGGTGATCGCGGCATTGCCGGGCTTCATGGTGGTGGCCAATGCGCTGGGCTCGATCAAGGATCCCTTGATGCATGAGGCAGTCACCGTGACCGGCTTGGCCGGCGTCACCGGCTCGGCCTCCGGCGGTATGAGCATCGCCTTGGCAGCAATGTCCGAGACCTTCATTGCCAATGCGCAGGCGGCGGGCATTCCGATGGAAGTGCTGCATCGCGTCGCCTCAATGGCCTCCGGCGGCATGGACAGCCTGCCGCACAACGGTGCGGTCATCACCTTGTTGATGGTGACGGGGCTCACCCATCGCCAAGCCTACAAAGACATCTTCGCGGTAACGATCATCAAGACGCTCGCGGTGTTCGTTGTGATCGGCATCTATTACGCCACCGGCTGGGTTTGACGGCAGCGCTGCAACACTCGCTGGGCACGTCGCCCCACGAGGTTCTTCGGTACGACTTCATCCACGACTCACACATGGGGATCTGGTTATGAAATACGGCATCGATACGATCAAGGCAGGCTTCTTAATTCTTTTTTCATGGGTTGCGCTGGCCGCTGGCGCCAGTGCACAAACGACATCCGGGCACTGGGATATCGGTGTGTACGGCAATATTCATGGCGCCCGCGAGTACCAGGTATGGGTGCCTGCCGACTATCAGGAAACCAAACCGCTGCCGCTGTTGCTGGTACTGCACGGCTGCGTCAACGGGCCCAACCTGATGGGCGAAGCCTCGGGCTTCAATGACGTTGCCGATGTGGAAGGCTTCATCGCGGTCTATCCACGGCAGAACGTCACCGCCAATCCGGGGCGTTGCTGGAACTGGCAGTTGCCGATCAACCAGGCACGCGGCGGCGGTGAGGCCGCGATTCTGGCCGGCATCGTGGATGCGGTGAAGGCCGGTTACGCCGTCGATCCGCGCCGGGTCTATGTCACCGGCATTTCTGCTGGCGGTGCGATGACCTCGATCATGCTGGCCTGCTACTCGGATGTATTCGCGGCAGGCGCCGTGCATTCCGGCGGCATGTACAAGGGCGCAACGACCATCTCCGGCAGTGCCTACGCATTGTTGGCCGGCAGCATCTATTCGCCGGAAAGCAACGGGCGCCTGGCTTGGCAGTGCTCGGGCT
The DNA here is from genome assembly GCF_050737575.1 of Stenotrophomonas sp. Taxonomy (GTDB): domain Bacteria; phylum Pseudomonadota; class Gammaproteobacteria; order Xanthomonadales; family Xanthomonadaceae; genus Stenotrophomonas. Next base: position 749 of record NZ_JBOHXW010000008.1, on the reverse strand, counting down.
CGCCGAAGCCACGTCCGTTGCCGGTGCTCGTGTTCCATGGCAGCGCCGATGCTACGGTCAATCCGGTGAACGGTCAGCAGGCCGTGCGGCAGTTCCTGCAGACCAATGATCTGGCCGATGACGGCGTTGACAATGATTCGGTCAAGTACGTGCCCACCAGCACCATCGCTGGGCAAGTGCCGGGTGGTCGCGCCTACACGATCAAAAACTACACCTACGGTGGCAAGACCTTGGTTCAGGACTACCTCGTGCACGGTATGGGCCACGCCTGGAGCGGCAGCACTTCCGGCCTGCCGTTTACCGACCCCAAGGGGCCGGATGCGACCTTGATCACCTGGTTGTTCCTGAAGGACCAAGTGCGTTGAATGGATGAGCCAAGCCGTGGGTTGGTGAGTGCGGCTTGGTGAAATGCTTGAAGGCTTTAAGGCTTTAAGGCTTTAAGGCTTGTCATTGCCCGTGTGGGAGCAGACCGCTCTAGCCCCTCTCCCGCCTGCGGGAGAGGGGTTGGGGTGAGGGCAGCTCGAAGTCAGGGCAATGACTGCTGCAAGAGCAAGCCAAAGCCAAAGCTGCCCTCATCCGCCCCTACGGGGCACCTTCTCCCGCAAGCGGGAGAAGGGAATGCGCCAAAAGCCAGAGCCAAAAGCCAGAGCCAAAAGCCAGAGCCAAAAGCCAGAGCCAAAAGCCAGAGCCAAAAGCCAGAGCCAAAAGCCAGAGCCAAAAGCCAGAGCCAAAAGCCAGAGCCAAAAGCC
>NZ_JBOHXW010000007.1:0-246012 GCF_050737575.1 Stenotrophomonas sp. | reverse complement strand
CCCATCCCGAACTCGGAAGTGAAACGTAGCTGCGCCGATGGTAGTGTGGCCTAAGCCATGCGAGAGTAGGTCATCGTCAGGGTTTTTACCCAAAACCCCGTTGCCAATGCAACGGGGTTTTACTTTTCATGTAGTACCCCGGTTTATTACCGGCCCTGCAGTTTGCAAGGAACCGAATTCGAGCTGGCGCAGCGCGCCGCTCCTACCGTCTTCCTGGTGAAATTAGCGCTATGGAACCACCCGATCCCATCCCGAACTCGGAAGTGAAACGTAGCTGCGCCGATGGTAGTGTGGCCTAAGCCATGCGAGAGTAGGTCATCGCCAGGATTTAAACGCAAAACCCCCGCTGCCCAGCAGCGGGGGTTTTTGTTTGGGCGGGGGAAAGTGGGAAGGGAAACTTTTAGGGGACGACGACGGGCGGCTCTGGAGTAAGTGGAATATCCGCCTGGGGATAATGACGCGCGGTTTGGCGCAGGTCTGAACGTGCGGCTGCCGGGCCGGCGGGGAGCTGGTTGGGCGCTGGGGGTTATTGGGGGAGTTGCAGGGCTGCTGCTTCGTTCGCCCTCTCCCCAACCCCTCTCCCGTGAAGGGAGAGGGGCTTTACGTTGCTTGCGCTGAGAGATTTGTTGGAGGGCCGCTTGGTCGGGTGGGCTCAAGTAGATCCTCGGCGCGCCCTTGCGGGGCACCCGCATTCGGCGCAGCCGTGTGCTTTCGGGCGGCTTCGCCGTGCAACTCGGTAGTCCTGCCGAGTTGTCGGCCCGCTGACGGGAGAAGGGAAGGAGCGTGGCATCTGGGGACATCGATGCGGGCGGTGCGGGTAGCTGAAAAGTTGCCGTCAGGAATCCAGCTGTAGCGAGCGTGTCTCGCGTTGGAACCACTGGGGTTTGCCGTTGACTGGCTCGAAGACGTGGCTGCGTTGCAGGCTGCGCTGATAGACGTGCACCGACACGGCGATGTCGTTGCGGCTGTGATGGCTGGCCATTCACCTGGTGTCCCATGCCAAGAATGGAGTGTCGGCGCTGGAGCTGAAGCGGCACTTCGGCTGTGCTATCGCACCGCGTGGCGCATGAAGCACAAGCTGATGGCGGCCATGGCGAATGCCGAAACAGGGCGCAAGCTGATGCGTACGTCCAGATGGATGCTGCGCACCTGGGTGGCGAGCGCTCCAGCGGCGGCGGCGCCGAGCAGTGGAAAAACAAAGTGCCCTCCATCGCTGCGGCAGGCCAGCATCAAGGCCTACCGCACTACCTGCGGTTGGATCGGGTTCGCAGCTTCTACCGCGATACAGTGCTTCACTGGGCAGAGCAGGCGCTGCGTCCGGGCACGCACCTGGTCAGCGACGGCCTGAGTGCGTTCACTGGCGTGCAGTGGGCGGGCATGACGCATGAGCCATCGTCGTGGGCACGGGACGAAAAGCGGTACAGCAGCCACGCTTGCTATGGGTCAACACCGTGCTGGGCAACCTCAAGACCGCCTTGAGCGGCACTTATCACGCCTCGAAGTTCGACACATATGCCCAGCGCTACCTGTGCGCCTATCAATACCGCTTCAATCATCGCTTCGACTTGGCGGGAATGATCGGTCAACTCGCTGAGGCCGCTGATTCACGCCAGGGAGCTGCCGGAACATGAAATCCGGCAGCCTGCTGAGACTCGACGCTAATCAGGTCCCGTGAACGGGAGAGCGGCTTTAGCTGTGCTTGCGCTGTCGGTTTGCTGGCGCAAGGCAGTGGTGCATCGTCGCCTTTCTGTCGGGGGCGATCAGCTGGAATGACAGTCTGCTGGAACGACAGATGGAAAAACGGCGCCCATCGGGCGCCGTTTTGTTGTTGCTGGTTGAGGATTACTTTGCCGGTGTGCTGGCTTGATCCTTCATCATTGTGTCGCGATTGGCCTTGAACGGGTTGCCTTCGTACCAATTCGGCCAGGTGGCGCCTGCGGCGAGCTGGCTGCCGACGCCGTACAGCAGTTCGAGGTCTTCGACCGTGCCGTCGAGCTTCCAGGTGGCCGCGTCGAACTCGTCCTTCGGGCCGTGGTAGCGGTCCTTGCCGTAGGCTTCGGCTGCGCGCTTGCCGGCTTCGACGCCGCCATCGAGCAGGTCTTCGCCGCCATCGGCGTACAGCGCCGGGACGCCTGCCTTGGCGAAGGGGAAGTGATCGGAACGGAAGTAGAAGCCGCTCTGCACCGAGCTTTCAGCGTGCAGGGTGCGGTTCTGCTTGGCGGCCAGCGGCTTGAGGATGTCTTCCAGCTCCGAGCTGCCGAAACCGGTGACGGTCATGTCGCGGGCGCGGCCATTGACCGACATCGCGTCGATGTTGATGACGCCGGCAATCTTGTTGAGCGGGAAAGTCGGGTGGTTCACGTAGTACTGCGAACCGAGCAGACCGGATTCTTCCAGCGTGACCGCCAAGAACACCACCGAACGCTCCGGCGGCGTTGCCTGGTGCGCCATCGCGTCGGCCACTTCCAGGATGCCGGCCACGCCGGTGGCGTTGTCCACGGCACCGTTGTAAATGTTGTCGCCTTCCTCGCCTTCGTGCTTGCCCAGGTGATCCCAGTGCGCCATGTAGAGCACTGCTTCATCGGCACGCTTGCTGCCCGGCAGGACGCCCACCACGTTGCGTGACTTCTTCTCGGCGATGGTGCTCTTCAGGTCCAGCGAGAGCTTGGCCTGCAACGGCACCGGCTTGAAGCCGCGCTTGTTGGCGTCGCGATAGGCCTTGTCGAGGTTGAGCCCGGCCTCGGCGAACAACTTGGTCGCGGCCTCGGCGCTGAGCCAGCCCTGCGCTTGCAGGCGCGGTTCCTTGTCCTCGCTGGCCGGCAGGTCGTACTGCGCGCCGCCCCAGGAGTTCTTGACCACGTCCCAGCCGTAGGAAGCGCCGGCGCTGTCGTGGACGATAAGTGCGGCGGCAGCGCCCTTGCGTGCGGCCTCCTCGAACTTGTAGGTCCAGCGGCCGTAGTAGGTCATGCGCTTGCCGTCGAACAGCTTGGCGTCATCGACGTGGAAGCCCGGGTCGTTGACGAACATGACCACGGTCTTGCCCTTCCAGTCCTGGCCGGCGTAGTCGTTCCAGTTCTGCTCGGGCGCATCGACGCCGTAGCCGACGAACACCAGGTCGCTGGCGTCGATCTTGATTTCCGGCTGGCCGCTGCGGGTGCCGATGACCATGTCGGTGCCGAACTTCAACACTTCGCTGGCGTCGCCGCGCTGGATATTCAGCACGGTGTTCGGGTCGGCCGTGGTTTCGGTCATCGGCACGTCCTGGAACCAGCTGTCGCCGTTGCCCGGCTGCAGGCCAATGCGCTGCATCTGGTCGCGGATGTAATTGACCGTGAGTTCCTCACCCTTGCTGCCGGGCGCGCGGCCTTCAAATTCATCCGAAGCCAAGGTCTTGACCAGCTCGCCGAAGTCGGCGGCATTGATCGCACTGGCAAAGGTGTGCGCCGGCACCGGGGCGGGCGCGGGCGCCGTGGCGACTGGCGCTTCGGCGTCGCGTTTGCAGGCAACCAGCGCCGCGCTGGCGGCGAGACACAACAACAATTTGCGTGGCATGGAAATGGAAACTCCGTTTTGCAGTCGAACCCCGATTCTAGGCCGAAGCGGCGAACGAGACTTAGTTGGTTGGCGCGGTTTCGCTACTGAAGTGCTGAACCGTTGCGCCGGTGACCGGGCCGATGCGTGCGCTGTCATGCACATACAGCACGACCTCGCGTTCAAATTGCAGCGCGCCTTCGACCACCGCATTCGGGCCGATGATGACGCGCGGCTTGCGCGGCGCCTTGAACGAAATGCCGAAGGACGGGCGTTCCACCTTGATGCCGCCCTTGACCACCGAATCGACGCCGACGGTGATGTCGCCATTCACGGTTTCGATATCGCCGGCGAGCTCCGTAGCGACCAGGCCGATGCCGCCATTCACCGTGGTGACGTTGCCTCCGATGCGGCTACCACGGTCGACGAAGATGCTGCCGTTCACCGTTTCCAGACCGCTGGACAACACCAGGTTGCGGCCCACGCGAATAGCACCGTTCACCGTTTCGATGCTGCGCGCGGTGACGTTGTCGTCGACGCGGATGCTGCCGTTCACCGTCTCCACGCTGCGCGCGTTCACGCCGCTTGCCAGTTGGATGCTGCCGTTCACCGTGTCCAGATCGCGGTAGCTGTTCCCGGCCGTGGTTTGAATGCTGCCATTGACCTTGCTGATGTCATCGTCGGCCATGGCCAGCGGTGCGGAGGCGGCGAGGGCCAGCAACAGAAGAATGCGTTTCATGGGAATCGCCTTGGTTGGGTATTCCGGGGACAGGCGCCGATGGCACCACGCTTGGTTACAATCCGCACCTGCCTTAAGTCACTGGAAAGCCATTGCGCCAGACTTGCTACCACCGCCGTCAAGACCGGCTCCGGGCCCTGCCGCGCTGGAGCGCAGGCGGCCTGCTGGTGTTGGCGCTGGTGGCGGGCCCGTTGCTGGCGCAGAACACCCCACGCGATGCCGAGAAAAAACTGCAGGCGCTGCGCGGCGAGTTGAAGGGCGTTTCGCAGGAGCGCCGCCAGTTGGAAACGCAGCGCGGTGACGCCCAGCAGCAGTTGCGCGATGCCGACCAGAAGGTCGCCCGCAGCGGCCGCGCGGTGGCCGAAACCGAAGCGGCGGTGCGCCGCGAACAGCAGGCGCTGGTGGAACTGCAGCAGCGCAAGGTTGAACTGGAGAGCGGGCTGGCACGCCAACGTCAGCAGTTGGCCAGCTTGCTGCGAAGCGCCTATCAGTTGGGCAACCACGCGCCGCTGAAACTGCTGCTGTCGCAGGACCGGGTGGCCGATGCGAACCGTCAACTGGCCTATCACCGTTATATGCAGCGCGAGCGCGCTCAGGCGATCACCGCATTGACGGCCGATCTGCAGACGCTCAACAGCACCGAGCAGCAGATCATTGCCCGCAGCAAGGAGTTGGAGCAGGCGCGTGCGCAGCAGCGGCAGCAGGCCATGGCCCTCACTCAGGATCGCCGCCAGCGCGCTTCGCTGTTGAGCGAGCTGGACCAGCGTTATCAGGACCGCAGCGAGCGCGAAAAGGCGCTGGGCAAGGATGCGCAATCATTGGAACGGTTGTTGGCGAACCTGCGCGCGACGGCGGCACGGGCGGAAGCCGAGCGCCGTGCCGCTGCCCGCCGTGCTGCGGCGGAAGAGGCACGGCAGAAAGCCGCCAACACCGGCACCGCCGGGCGCGCACCGCCCCGCGCTGCAGCGGGCAAGACGCCGCCACGGGTGGTGGCCAATGCGCCCGCGCCACGCGTGGGTGGGCTGGGCTGGCCCTTGTCGGGCAACTTGCTGGCGCGCTACGGCGGCCGTTTACCGGATGGCCGCAACAGCGCTGGCGTGTTGATCGGCGCACCGGCCGGAAGCACGGTGACGGCGGTGGCCGACGGCACGGTTGTGTTTTCCGACTGGATGACCGGCTACGGCATGATCCTGATCGTCGATCACGGCAACGGCTACATGAGCCTGTACGCACACAACGATGCGTTGCTGCGGGATGCCGGCGCGCGCGTACGTCGTGGCGAATCGGTGGCCAAGGTTGGCAATTCCGGTGGACAGGGCGTGACTGCGTTGTACTTCGAGCTGCGCCGCAACGGCCAGCCGGTGGATCCGACGACCTGGCTGCAGCGGCAGTAAGCCGACGTTCGTTCGGCAGGCCAATCGCGGCAGGGCGGCACGATGGATCGTGAACGGGACACGGATGGCGGGTTTACCGTGGCTGGCTGCGTGCATCGCCCAGCCCTCCGGTTCAACGAGAATTTAGCCGGGCTTCGCGCATAATCGGGACCAGCACGCTTGGCGTGCATCCGTTTTCTCATGGAGTGGTTCATGCGTGTAGCCCGTCTTGTTGCTGCCCTGCTATTGGCCTTGTCCCCCGCAGTAACGCTGGCGCAGAGCGCGTCGGACAAAGCGCCCACGGCGGACGACCCTGATGCCAAGGAATCGGTGACCTCACGCGTACCGTTGGATGAAATCCGCCGCTTCGTCGCGGTCTACAACGCGGTTCGCGCCGCCTATGTGGAACCGGTCGACGACAAGCAGTTGATGCAGTCGGCCGTGCGCGGCCTGCTGCTGGAGCTGGACCCGCACAGCACCTACTTCGACAAGGAAGACGCGCAAGCCTTCGACGAGCAGGCTACCGGCGCCTACGAAGGCATTGGCGTGGAACTGCTACAGCAGGACAACGTGCTCAAAGTGGTGTCGCCCATCGATGACACACCGGCTACGCGTGCCGGCATCCGCGCCGGTGACCTGATTGTGGCCATCGACGGCAAACCGATCAGCGCGATCGAGGCGATGGAACCGCTGCGTGGCGTGGCCGGCAGCAAGGTGGTGCTGACCATTGAGCGCGGTGATGCCAAACCGTTCGACGTCACCGTCGTGCGCGAGACCATCCGCGTCACCAGTGTGCGCAGCAAGATGCTTGAGCCCGGTTATGGCTATGTGCGCATCAGTACCTTCCAGGCCGACACCGGCGCCGATTTCCAGAAGCACCTGGGCCAACTGCAGGCGCAGGCCGGTGGCAAGTTGAAGGGCCTGGTGCTCGACCTGCGCAGCAATCCCGGCGGCCTGTTGACCGCTGCGGTGCAGGTGGCCGATGACCTGCTCGACAAGGGCGGCATTGTCAGTACGCGCGGTCGCATTTCGATCAGCGATGCCAAGTTCGATGCCACCCCGGGCGACCTGATGAAGGGCGCGCCGGTGATGGTGTTGGTGGACGCCGGTTCGGCCAGTGCGTCGGAAGTGCTGGCCGGTGCCTTGCGTGACAACCAGCGCGCCCGCGTGATCGGCAGCCGCACCTTCGGCAAGGGCTCGGTGCAGACCGTGTTGCCGCTGGACAACGGGGATTCGGTCAAGCTCACCACCGCGCGTTACTACACGCCGAGCGGGCGTTCGATCCAGGCCACCGGCATCGTGCCCGATGTGGAACTGGCGCCGGAGCCGAGCGATGTGAACAAGGACGTGCCGGCCAGCCTCGCCGATTACAGCGAAGCCAGCCTGCCCGGCCACCTGCGCGGTGACGACGAAGCGAATGCCAGCAAGGCCGGCGTGGTGTTGTCAGGCGAAGGCCCGGTGCAGTCAGCGTTGCGTGAGCTCAAGCAGCCGGGCTCGGTGGCGAGTGTTGCCAAGGCCAAGCCGGCCAGCGCTGCTGCAACCCCGGCCGCTGCGGCCAAGGCTGAAGCAGCAACGCCGGAAGCAGCGGCACCTGCCGCCGCCAAGCCCGACGCGGCGAAGCCGGAAACCACCAAGCCTGATCCGATCACACCGCCGGCGAATGCCGAACCGCCCAAGCCGGCGACCGACGACGGCAAGTAATACCGGACGGCCCTGCACTGCAGGGCCGTTTTACGTAGGCACCGGGCATGTCAGTGCGGTTTTCGGCAGAGAAGGGCGTGAGGCGCTTCCCCATTTCGGCATCACGGGAAGCCGGCATCAAATGTCGGCCAAGCGGCCGCTAGAAGCCGTGGCTCTTACGCAGCCGCCGGGCGATGGCCGCGCGCACGTACAGCCCGTAGATGATGCCGAACAGAAAGCCAGCCACATGCGCCGACCAGGCCACCATGCCGAAACTGGGGCCGATGTAGGCGAACACCACCTGCAAGGCCGCCCATGCGCCGATCAACAAGAAGGCGGGCGCGCGGATGAATTCCAGGAACAGGCCCAGCGGCAGCACCAGGCCCAGACGGGCGCCGGGGAACAGCGCCAAGTAGGTGCCCATCAGCGCAGAAACCGCACCGCTGGCTCCAATGATGGTCCGTTCAGGCGTACCCATTACATACAGGGCGGCGACGTTGGCGGCGGCGCCGCCGAGCAGGAACAACAGCAGCAGCCGCCACGGCCCGAGCATGCGTTCGGCCGGCGGCCCGAAGATCAGCAGGAACACCAGGTTGCCGAGCAGGTGCAGCCAGTCGGCATGCAGGAACAGCGCGGTGAACAGCCGCAGCACACTGCCGTCGCGCAGTGCCGCCCACCAATCCTCGGGGTTTGCCAGGCCGGTGGACAGCGCGCCCCAGTCCAGCCACAGCGATCGGCGCGCCTCATCCGGGCGTGAGATTGACCACAGGAATGCCAGCCAGATCGCCGTGAACAGCAATGGCACGGCCCAGCGCAGGCCTGGCTTCTTACGGGAGGGGATGGAGACGAACATGTGCGCGAAGCCTAACCCGGCACCCGGCAATGATGGGGCGCCAAGTTAAGGGTGGTCGTTATTGTTTAGTTAAGGTTGCTGGGTAATACTGCATACGGCGTCGTATGTCGGGAGGGGACTCCGGCGCACTTTCAGGCAGCTTCGGCGGCTTGGCGGTGCAGGCGCAATAACGAACATCATCGTCTTACGTCTTACGGAGAGAGTTTCCAACATGACCGCTTCTTCATTTGCACGCGTTACCGCTCTGGCTGTCGGCATTGCCGGCGCGTTGACCTTCGGCCACGCCCAGGGCGCGGCTTTCCAGCTGAAAGAAAACAGCGCCAAGGGCCTGGGCCGTGCGTTTGCTGGTTCGACCAGCGCATGGGACGACGCTTCGGTGATCGCCACCAATCCGGCCTCGATGCGACTGCTCGACGGTCGCCAGTTCCAGGCCGACCTGAGCGCCATCAGCTTCTCGGCCGACTTTGAGAAGAGCGCTGCTCGCAACTCCAACGGCACCCCGATCAGTGGCGGCAACGGCGGCGACGCCGGCATGATCGCCCCGGTTCCGGCCGCTTACTTCCACCTGCCGTTCGGCGAAAACGACAACATGCATTTTGGTCTGTCGTTGACCGCACCGTTCGGCTTCAAGACCGATTACGACAAGAACTGGGTGGGCCGCTACAGCGGCGTGACCACCGACCTGAAGGCCATCGATCTGGGCGCGGCGTTCTCTTACGACGTCAACCCATATGTGTCGTTCGGCGCATCGGTGTTCGTTGAGCACCTGACCATTGAACTGTCCAACGCACTGGACATGGGTTCGGTGATCAACGGTACCGCCCAGCAGAAGGCCGCTGCCGCTGCGCTCGCCGCAGGTGGCACCCCGGCGCAGGCCAAGGCCGCCGCCGACGCCGCTGCAAAGCAGATGGCTGGAATGGGTTTCTACCCGGGCAGCGCTGACGGCTTCGTCACCATCGAAGGTGACAACAATGCCGTCGGTTATGTGCTTGGCACCACGCTGAGCCCGACTGAAGACACCAACATTGCCTTCAGCTACCGCTCCAAGGTTGAGCACAAGATCACCGGCGGCAAGGCCAACTTCACGGTCACCCCGGAAACCGCTGCGCTGCTGGCACAGACCGCTCCGGGCACCTTCATTGACAGCTCGGGCAAGGCGACGGTAACTCTGCCAGCGTCGTTCTCGGTGAGCGTCACCCACCGCATCAACGACCGTTGGACCGTGATGGGCGACGTGTCGCGCACCGCGTGGAAGACGGCGTTCGATCAGGTGACGGTGGACTTCGCGTCGAACCAGCCGGACAACACGCTGGGCTTCCATTACAACGACACCACCTTTGGCTCGATCGGTACCGAGTACAAGCTGTCTGAAACCATCACCCTGCGTGGCGGTGTGGCGTATGACGAGTCCCCGACCAGCGTCGAGCACCGTGACGTGCGCGTGCCGGACGTGACCCGCAAGTGGCTGTCGGTTGGCCTGGGCTGGACCCCGTCGGAGAAGACCGAGTTCAACTTCGGTTACACCCACCTGTTCACCAGCGAGCCGAAGATCAACGTCACTTCGATCACTGGCAATGTGGTGCAGGGCAAGTACGACGTGGGCGGCGACATCCTCGCTGCTTCGATCAACTACAAGTTCTGATCGAACGCGTTATAGGTTGCAGCAGAAGGCCCCGCGCAAGCGGGGCTTTTTGTTTGGGTGGGTTTGGGTGATGGGCGAGTGGGGGGCGAGTGCAAGTGCAGGTGCAAGTGCAAGCGCGACTTCGTCGCTTCCCCTCTCCTGCCTGCGGCATCCTCTCCCGCAAGGGGAGAGGAGGAAGCCAAAGCAGAAGCAGAAGCCAAAGCCAAAGCCAAAGCTGCCCTCACCCCAACCCCTCTCCCGCAGGCGGGAGAGGGGCTGATGTCAAAAGCCCAAAGCTAAAGCCAAAAGCTAAAGCCAAAGCCAAAAGCCAAAAGCCAAAGCAGGCTGACTTTTTGTTGCTTTCAAGACACAAAAAACCCCGCTTTCGCGGGGCTTTTCGTTATTGCATCAACATGCCGCGATCAGTCGCCCAGGGTCAGCAGCGAGGCATTGCCGCCGGCCGCCGTGGTGTTCACGGTGACGGTCTTTTCGGTGGCGAAACGCAGCAGGTAGTGCGGGCCGCCGGCCTTGGGGCCGGTGCCGGACAGGCCCTGGCCGCCGAACGGCTGCACGCCGACCACCGCACCAATCTGGTTGCGGTTGATGTAGACGTTGCCGACATTGACGCGTGAGGCGATGCGATCCACCGTTTCATCGATGCGCGAATGCACGCCCAGGGTCAGGCCGTAGCCGGTGTCGTTGATCTGGTCGATCACCGCATCCAACTGATCGGCCTTCCAGCGGATCACGTGCAGCACCGGCCCGAAGATCTCCTTGTGCAGCTGGCCCAGATCCTTCAGTTCGTAAGCACGCGGTGCGAAGAAGGTGCCGTGTGCGGCGTCGGCCGACAGCGGTGCGACGGCGATCAGGCGTGCCTCTTTGTCCATGCGCACGGCGTGGTCGTTGAGGATCTGCAGCGCGTCGGCGTCGATCACCGGGCCGACGTCGGTGGACAGTTCGCCCGGGTTGCCGATCTTCAGTTCAGCCATCGCGCCGGCCAGCATGCCCATCACCTTGTCGGCGATGTCGTCCTGCACGAACAGCACGCGTGCGGCCGAGCAACGCTGGCCGGCCGAGGTGAAGGCCGAGCCGATTGCGTCCTTGACCAGCTGTTCCGGCAGCGCCGAGGAGTCGGCGATGAAGGCGTTCTGGCCGCCGGTTTCAGCGATCAACACGCCGATGGCGGCATCGCGTGCGGCCATCGCGCGGTTGATGGCGCGGGCGGTGTCGGTGGAGCCGGTGAAGGCCACGCCGGCCACGCGCGGGTCAGCGGTCAGTGCGGCACCGACGGTGGCGCCGTCGCCCGGCAGGAACTGCAGCACGCCTTCCGGCACGCCGGCGTCGAGCAGCAGCTTCACCGCGTAGTAGCCGATCAGGTTGGTCTGTTCGGCCGGCTTGGCGATGACGCTGTTGCCGGCGGCCAGGGCGGCGCTGATCTGGCCGAGGAAGATCGCCAGCGGGAAGTTCCACGGGCTGATGCAGACGAACACGCCGCGGCCGTGCAGCTGCAGCTCGTTGCTTTCGCCGGTCGGGCTGGGGAGCTTCTCGGCGGTGCTGAACTGCTCGCGCGCCTGCTTGGCGTAGTAGCGCAGGAAGTCCACGGCTTCGCGCACTTCGGCGACGCCGTCGGGCAGGCTCTTGCCGGCTTCCTTCACGCACAGCGCCATGAACTCGGCGATGCGGGCTTCCAGCTGGTCGGCAGCGTGCTCGAGGATGGCGGCGCGGCTGGCGGCTGGGGTGCGGTTCCAGGCCGGCTGTGCGGCGACGGCGTTGGCCAGCGCCTTCTGCACGGTGGCGCTGTCAGCGGCCTGCCAGTGGCCGACCACGTCGCGGCTGTCGGCCGGATTGGTGACCGGCAGTGCGGCGCCGGTGATGGTCGCGCCCGGCACCAGCGGTGCGGCCTGCCACGGCTTGACGGCAGCGTTGAGCTGCTCGGCGAGGGCACGCAGGTCGTTGTCGTTGGCGAGGTTGATGCCCATGGAATTGTTCCTGTCGTGGTTCTGGCTGCGCAGCAGGTCAACCGGCAGCGGGATCTTGGGGTGCGGGATGGAGGCGAACGAGGACACGGCTTCGACGGGATCGCGGATCAGGTCGTCGATGGACACGTCTTCGTCGGTGATGCGGTTGACGAAGCTGGAGTTGGCGCCGTTTTCCAGCAGGCGACGCACCAGGTACGGCAGCAGGTCTTCATGCGAGCCGACCGGTGCGTACACGCGGCACGGCACGTTGAGGCGGTCGGCCGGAATCACTTCGGCATACAGGTCATCGCCCATGCCGTGCAGCTTCTGGTGCTCGTACACGCCGCCCTTGGCGATCTGCTTGATCGCGGCGATGGTGGCCGCGTTGTGCGTGGCGAACATCGGGTAGATGGCATCGGCGTGGCCGAACAGACGCTTGGCGCAGGCGATGTAGGAGACGTCGGTGTTCTGCTTGCGGGTGAACACCGGGTAGCCGGCCAGGCCTTCGACCTGCGCGCGCTTGATTTCCGCATCCCAGTACGCGCCCTTGACCAGACGCACCTGCAGCTTGTGGCCAATGCGGCGTGCCAGATCGGCGAGGTAATCAATCGTGTACGGCGTGCGCTTCTGGTACGACTGCACGACGATGCCGAAGCCTTCCCAGCCCTTCAACGACGCATCGCTGACGACGCGCTCGATGATGTCCAGCGACAGTTCCAGGCGGTCGGTTTCTTCGGCATCCACGGTGCAGCCGATGCCGTAGGACTTGGCCAGCTGCGCCAGTTCCAGCACGCCGGGAACCAGGTCGTTCAACACGCGCTCGCGCTTGGCATGCTCGTAGCGCGGGTACAGCGCCGACAGCTTGATCGAGATGCCGTGCGAGGCGGTGACATCGCCGTCGGCCTTGCCACCGCGCGCGATGTTGTCGCTGCCGATGGCGTGGATGGCGCGGCGGTAATCTTCCAGATAGCGCAGCGCGTCCTTCATGGTCAGCGCGCCTTCGCCGAGCATGTCGAAGGAATAGCGATAGTTGCTGTTGTCGCCCTTGTGCGAACGCGACAGCGCTTCGTCGATGGTGCGGCCCATGACGAACTGGTGGCCCATGATCTTCATCGCCTGGCGCACGGCCAGACGGATCACCGGTTCGCCAACACGACCGATCAGGCGCTTGAAAGCACCGTGCACATCGCGCTTGGTGGCATCGGCCAGATCAACCAGATGGCCGGTCAGCATCAGGCCCCAGGTCGAGGCGTTGACCAACACCGAATCGGACTGGCCCATGTGGCGCTTCCAGTCGGCTTCGCCGAGCTTGTCGCGGATGAGTTTGTCAGCCGTTTCCTGGTCCGGAATGCGCAGCAGCGCTTCGGCCACACACATCAGCAGCACGCCTTCCTCGCTGCCGAGGTCGTACTGGCGCATGAAGGCTTCAATGGCACCCTGATTCTTGGCGCGCACGCGCACGCGGCGCACCAGGTCGGCGGCGGTGGCTTGCACCTGTGCCTGCTCGCTGGCGGGCAGGCGTGCCTGCTCCAGCAATTCGCGCACATGGAGGGTTTCGTCCTTCAACCAGGCATCGGTGATGGCCTGGCGAAATGCGGACGGCGCCGGTGGCAGTTCGGGCGAAAGCAGTGCTTGCGCAGGTGAGGTGACAGCGTTGGATGAGGATGCGTGCATGCCTAGGGCCACGGTTGTGCAATTGGGCCATTTTAATCCTCGGCGATCTTTTTCCCAGCCCCCTGTGAGTGCCTTTTTCATTGCTGAAAGCCTTTCGTACAGGGCGATTCAAGGAAAAACGCGGTGGCGGATTATTTTGTGCTGATTTCGGCAATATTGCCGACGGTCTTGTGCGAAGCAGCCGGAATTTCTGTGTGCGCTGCAGCATCTTGCACATCCATGAATGGAAGCTTGCCGGTGTGGTTGGGCACGGCTACCATCGAGTCGTTTTCCGCGATACGGACGCGGTTGCGACATGATCCAGGTGCTTCGGTCCATTGCCGATGGCGCACATGCGCAACTGGTGCTGCATCCCCCACGGGCGCTTTCTGCCCGGCAGTTCGTCCTGTTGTTTGTGGCGTTGGCAGGGTTGATGGTGTTCACGGCAGGCCTGGCTTGGCTGTCCGGAAACGTTCTCGCTCCTGTCTTCGCGTTGGTGCATTGCTTCCTGGTGGGTTGGGCGTTGCGTGCGGCATGGCGCAGCGGCGACCGCCGGGAAGAGATCCGGGTAGGGCCGGACTGCGTGGAAGTCATTCCCGCAGCCGGGAGTTCACCGGTGTTCCGGGCACACCCGTATTGGGTGCGGCTGGTCATCGGAGAGGAACGGGTCCTGCTGGTTTCCAGCGGCAAGCAGGTGGAAGTGGGGAGTTTCCTCGCACCTGCCGAACGACGGGAACTTGCGGCGGCACTTGAAAGCTTGCTCGCAGCCAGCAATGGCTGCAAACCGACGACGTCAAGGGTCTAGGCATGAAGCAAAGCAGCGGGTGGGGCGGGAAGTTGCAGTACGGATTCATGCTGGCAGCCATGGCGCTGTTGGCGCCGGCGGCGTGGGCGCAGTCGGCTGATCCCAAGGAGTGGCAGCTCAACATGGGCAAGGGCGTCACCCATACCGCGCGCATGGCGTGGGAAGCGCACATGGTGGCGTTGTGGGTCTGCGTGGTGATCGGCGTGCTGGTGTTCGGCGCGATGTTCTACGCGATGTTCAAGTTCCGCCGGTCCAAGGGCGCGGTGGCGGCCAAGTTCAGCCACAACACCAAGGCGGAAGTCATCTGGACGGTCATTCCGATCGTCATCCTGGTGGTGATGGCGTGGCCGGCGACGGCCAAGCTGATCGCGATGTACGACACCCGCGACTCTGAGATGACGGTGAAGGTCACCGGCTATCAGTGGATGTGGAAGTACGAATACCTGGGCGAGAACGTCGCCTTCACCAGCCGCCTGGACCGCAAGTCCGACGAGGTCCGGCAGAGCGGCGTGGTGCCCACCGTGGCTTCCGATCCGCATTACCTGTTGGATGTGGATAACCCACTGGTATTGCCGGTCGATACCAAGGTGCGTTTCGTCATCACCTCCGATGACGTGATCCACGCCTGGTGGGTGCCGGCACTGGGCTGGAAGCAGGACGCGGTGCCGGGCTTCATCAACGAGCGCTGGACCAACATCGAGCAGGAAGGCATCTATCGCGGCCAGTGCGCGGAGTTGTGCGGCAAGGACCACGGCTTCATGCCGATCGTGGTCAAGGCCGTGTCCAAGGAAGCATTCAAAACGTGGCTGGCCTCGCGCAAACCTGCGCCCGCGCCCGCACCGGAGGCGGCACCTGCGGCCGCGCCGGCGGCACCAGCGACTGACGCAACACCGCAACCGGAAGCCGCGCCTGCCGAGCAGGCGAGCACCGGCGCCTGATCCCACTGCGTGCCGGCGCAGGCCGGCGCGATGCCTGGAAACTGGATTAACGAGGTGTAGTTGCAATGGCGAACTCCGCAGTGGATCACCACGATCACCACGGCCATCAACAGGGCTTCTTCGAGCGCTGGTTCTTCTCCACCAACCACAAAGACATCGGTACGCTGTATCTGCTTTTCAGCTTCCTGATGTTCATCGTCGGTGCGGCGATGAGCGTGGTGATCCGTCTGGAGCTCGCCCAACCCGGCCTGCAGTACGTGAAGCCGGAATTCTTCAACCAGATGACCACCGTGCATGCGCTGGTGATGATCTTCGGCGGTGTGATGCCGGCCTTCGTCGGCCTGGCCAACTGGATGATCCCGCTGCAGATCGGCGCGCCGGACATGGCGCTGCCGCGCATGAACAACTGGTCGTTCTGGTTATTGCCGGTGGCCTTCACGCTGCTGCTGCTGACGCTGTTCCTGCCGGGCGGTGCGCCGGCCGGTGGCTGGACCATGTACCCGCCGCTGTCGTTGCAGGGCGGCTACAACGTCGCCTTCAGCGTGTTTGCCATCCATGTGGCCGGCGTCAGCTCGATCATGGGCGCGATCAACATCATCGCCACCGTGCTCAACATGCGCGCGCCGGGCATTGATCTGCTGAAGATGCCGATCTTCTGCTGGACCTGGCTGATCACCGCGTTCCTGCTGATCGCAGTGATGCCGGTGCTGGCCGGTGCGGTCACCATGCTGCTGACCGACAAGTTCTTCGGCACCAGTTTCTTCAACGCCGCCGGTGGCGGTGACCCGGTGATGTACCAGCACATCTTCTGGTTCTTCGGGCACCCGGAGGTCTACATCATGATCCTGCCGGCGTTCGGCGTGGTCAGCGAGATCCTCCCCACCTTCAGCCGCAAGCCGCTGTTTGGTTACCAGGCGATGGTGTACGCCACGGCCGCCATCGCGTTCCTGTCGTTCATCGTGTGGGCGCACCACATGTTCACGGTGGGCATGCCGCTGGGTGGCGAAATCTACTTCATGTTCGCCACCATGCTGATCTCGATTCCGACCGGCGTGAAGGTGTTCAACTGGGTCAGCACGATGTGGGAAGGCTCGCTCACGTTTGAGACGCCGATGCTGTTCTCGATCTCCTTCGTCATCCTGTTCACCATCGGTGGTTTCTCCGGCCTGATGCTGGCCATCGTGCCGGCCGACTTCCAGTACCACGACACCTACTTCGTGGTGGCGCATTTCCACTACGTGCTGGTCACCGGCGCGGTGTTGGCGCTGATCGCGGCGGTGTACTACTGGTGGCCGAAGTGGACCGGCCGCATGTACAACGAGTTCTGGGGCAAGGTGCATTTCTGGTGGACGATGGTGTTCGTCAACCTGCTGTTCTTCCCGCAGCACTTCCTCGGGTTGGCCGGCATGCCGCGCCGTATTCCCGACTACAACCCGGTGTTCGCGGATTGGAACCTGGTCAGTTCGATCGGCGCGTTCGGCATGTTCGTCACCCCGTTCATGATGGCGGCGATCCTGTTGTCCTCGCTGCGTAGCGGCAAGCGTGCCGAAGCGCGTGCATGGGAAGGTGCCAAGGGTCTGGAGTGGACCGTGCCGTCGCCGGCACCGGCACACACCTTCACCGTGCCGCCAGTGATCAAGCCGGGCGACCTGGCCCATGACGATGTCACCCATTGAGGAGCTGCAGCGCATGAGTGACAAGCAATGGCAGCCTGACGAGATGGCACTGCGCCGCCGCCGCTCGCGCCGCACGGCGCTGGTGGTGGGGCTGATTGCGGTGGCCGTGTATGTCGGCTTCATCCTGTCCGGCGTGCTCGCACATTGAACGCGCCCGCGCCCAAGCCTGCACGCAATGCCGGCATGGTCCGGCTGATCGGCGTGGCGCTGGCGGTGTTCGTGCTGACCTTCTCGCTGGTGCCGCTGTATCGCATCGCCTGCGAGAAGGTGTTCGGTGTACGACTGGAGCGCGGTGCAAGTCAGAGCGCAGTCGCGCATGCGGGCGACACAAAGCGCACGGTGCGGGTGGAGTTCGATGGCGGCGTCAATTCCAAACTGCCGTGGGCGTTCCATCCGGAAAAATTGACGATGGACGTGGTGCCGGGCGAGTTGAACGAGGCGCTGTACTACGCGCGCAATGACAGCGAACGCGCCTTGGTCGGCAGTGCCGTGCCATCGGTGGCACCGGCGCGTGCGTCTGGCTATTTCAACAAGACCGAATGTTTCTGTTTCACCGCGCAGACGCTGCAAGCCGGTGAGCAGCGTGAAATGCCGGTGCGCTTCATCGTTGATCCGGATCTGCCGGCCGACGTGAAGACCATCACCCTGTCCTACACGTTCTACAAGAATGATGCGCTGACCGAGCAGCTGGCGCCGGCATCCGCCGCCACCGCTGCGCACGCAGCTCCCTGATCACGGACCCGGAAGCAAGCCATGGCCCATAACACGCCTGATGCCAACGTCTATTTCGTGCCGAGCCACAGCAAGTGGCCCTTCGTCGGCTCGATCGCCATGCTGGTGTTGATGGTGGGGGTTGCCAGCTGGCTCAACGACGCCAGCTGGGGACGATGGACGTTCTTCGCCGGCCTGGCGATGCTGATATTCACCCTGTTCCTGTGGTTCGGCGATGTCATCCGCGAATCGGTGGCGGGTAGCTACAACCACCAGGTGGATGGCTCGTTCCGGATGGGGATGATCTGGTTCATCTTCTCCGAGGTGATGTTCTTCGCTGCGTTCTTCGGTGCGCTGTTCTACACGCGCAACATGGGCCTGCCGTGGCTGGGCGGTGAAGGCCAGGGCGTGATGACCAACGACCTGCTGTGGAGTGGCTATTCGGCGGCGTGGCCGACCAACGGGCCGGCCGATATCGGCGGTGCGTTCCAGACCATTCCGGCCTGGGGCTTGCCGCTGCTCAATACGCTGATCCTGTTGACCTCCGGCGTGACGTTGACCATCGCCCATCACGCGCTCAAGGCGGGTAACCGCAAGCAGTTGCTGATCTGGCTGGGCGCAACGGTGGTGTTGGGCTGCGTGTTTCTGTTCTTCCAGGCCGAGGAGTACATCCACGCCTACAAGGAACTGAACCTCACGCTGGGCTCGGGCATCTACGGCTCAACGTTCTTCATGTTGACCGGCTTCCACGGCGCGCACGTGCTGCTGGGAACCATCATGTTGACCGTGATGTGGCTGCGTTCTGCCAAGGGCCACTTCACCCGCGACAACCACTTCGGCTTTGAAGCGGCGGCATGGTATTGGCACTTCGTCGACGTGGTGTGGCTGATGCTGTTCCTGTTCGTCTATGTGCTTTGAGTGGCGCGGGGAGCGGGTGTTGGGGAACCGGGAATGAAGCGCTCGCGAGCTTCGCTCAACGGTCTCGTCAATGCGTCATTCCCTGTTCCCCAATCCCTGTTCCCTGCTTCAGCCACCCACGCCGTGCGGTTTGATCCAGCCGCTGTAGATGCCCACCGCCACCAGCAGGATCAACACCACTGAAACCACGATGCGCCGCGTCAGCGCGTTGACCGTGCGTTTGGTCTGGCCGCGATCGATCATCAGGTAATACAGGCCCGCCCCCAGATTCCAGACGATGACGATCAGAAACGCGATTACCAGCAGGGTCTTCAACGAATCATTCATACGCGGCTCGATGGGTGGATGGGCACGGCTATATCACCTGCTCCCGGGCCACTTGTCATGACGCGACAGCACACGGGAATTTTTGCGTGGCTGTTGGCATTGCTGGTGGCCGCGGTGTTCTGCGGCTTCGGCCTCTGGCAGCTGCAGCGCATGCACCAGAAAGAAGCCTTGCTGGCGCAGCTGCCGCCCAGCGGCGCGCTGGCGGTGACGCTGGACGAGGCGATGCGCGCGCCGCACTCCCTGCATTGGCTGCGCGACCGGCTGCAGTTCCTGCCTGGCACGGTGCTGCTGGACAACCAACTGCGCGGCGGCCGTGCCGGGGTGAAGGTGTACCAGGCCGCGCGCGCGCAGAACGGCATGGCCGTGTTGGTGGATCTGGGCTGGTTGCCGTTACCGGCCGACCGAGAGTTGCCGGCGGTGGCGCCGCAACAAGGCTGGCGGGCGCTGGAAGGGCTGTGGGCGCCCGCGCCGTCGTCGGGGCTGGCGCTGGGGCCGCCGATGAGTGCCGCACCGCAGGCGCAGATCTGGCTGGCCACACGTGTGGAGTTGCCGGCCATCGCCCACGAACTTGGCTTGGCGCCGGCCGCACTGGCACCGCGTGTACTGCGCCTGGATCCGGCGTTGCCACTGGGCTACACCCGTGATCTGGAGTTGCTGCCCAATACCTTGCCGCCTTCCCGGCATCTGGGCTATGCGGTGCAATGGTTCGGCATGGCACTGGCGGTGCTGATGATTGCCTGCGTGTTGCAGTGGCGGCGACGTAAACGTGGAGGGCGGTGATCGTTGCGAATTACGCGGCTTCTGCTTTTTTGTTCTTGCCTGACCACTGATCCGCAAGTCCGCAGCAGGCTTCGACGCCCCATTCCCCGTTCAACCTCTCTCCACATGGGAAAATGCCACGCATGAATGCCCTTACGCCCGACCAGCTCGCCGTTCGCAACCGTGGCCGTCGGGTGCTGTTGTTGATCTTCGCCATGTTCTTCGGCTCGATGGCGCTGGCCGGCATCCTGCGGTTTTCCGGTTGGACGCCGCAGATCACCCGCAATCACGGCCAGCTGTACGAACCGGCGGTCGATCTGCGCGCCGAGCGGCTGCAGCTGGCCGATGGCCAGCCTTACCCCTGGAACCCGGAAGCACGGATGTGGCGCATCGTGCTGGCGCCGGATGCCAATTGCGCGCCAGCCTGCGTCACTTTGTCGCAGCAGTTGGACAAGGTGTGGCAGCTGTTCGGCCATAACGCCGATAATGTCGAGATATTGTGGCTGGGTACGCCCCCTGCACAGGTGGCGGCGATGCCGGCACTTAAGGTGCTGCAGGCCCAGCCCGCGTTCCGGGCCAAGTTGCCGGGTGTGGATGACCCGGCCGGAACCCCGGTGTATGTGATTGATCCCAATGGCTTTGTGGTGTTGCGCTATGCGCCGGGTTTTGAACCGGGTGGATTGCGGGCCGACCTTTCCAGGCTGTTGAAACTGAAGTGAGTCCCGTTCGATGAATGCCACTGCGCGTCCGGCGCTGTACCGCAATTTCCACCGCCTGGCGTGGTTCGCACTGATCATGACGGCGAGCACGATCATGTTCGGCTCGTTCGTGCGGCTGTCCGATGCTGGCCTGAGCTGCCCGGATTGGCCCACCTGCTATGGCCGCATCACCTGGCCGCAGACGCAGATGGAAGCCGCCCAGCACGTGGCCAGCGAGATCCGTCCGCTGGAAAGCCACAAGGCCTGGCGTGAGCAGGTGCACCGCTTCCTGGCCGGCCTGCTCGGCGTGGAGGTGCTGACCTTGGCGTTGATGGCGGCACGGCGACGCAAGCGCGGTATTGCGCAGATCGTCACCGCCTCGGTGCTGGTGGCGGTGGCGATACCGCTGTACATGCGCGGTGAACATGTCGCCGCCAGCGTGTTGGCCATTGGGGGTGAAGCGATCCTGCTGCTGGCAGCGTTGCGCTGGTCCAACATCGACCTGGCGCGCGCTGCGGTGCTGACGCTGGCGGTGGTGGTGTTCCAGGCATTGCTGGGCATGTGGACGGTGACGTGGCTGCTCAAACCCATCGTGGTGATGGGGCATCTACTCGGCGGCATGTTGATGTTCGGCATGCTGGTGTGGATGGCGTGGAAAGCGACCAACCTGCCGCTTATCCAGGCCGAGGCCTCGCGCCTGCGCTGGTGGCTGCGCGCCGGTGTGGCGTTGCTGGTGTTGCAGATCGCACTGGGCGGCTGGGTCAGTTCCAACTACGCGGCGCTGGCTTGCGGCGGCGGCAGTGCATCGCTGGACAACTTCCCGCGTTGCGTCAGCCAATGGTGGCCGCAACAGAATTACAGCGAAGGTTTCACCCTGTGGCGCGGCATCGGCGTGGACTATGAAGGTGGCGTGCTGGACGGTGCCTCGCGCATCGCGATTCAGATGGCGCACCGGATGATGGCCATCGTGGTTTCGCTGTACCTGCTGGTGCTGTCGGTGCGTCTGTTCCGTATCCCGGGCATGCGCAACTGGGCGACCACGTTGGGTGTGTTGGTGTTGCTGCAGGTCACGCTGGGCGTGCTCAACGTCAAGCTGGCCCTGCCGCTGCTGGTGGCCGTGCTGCACAGCGCGGGTGCGGTGGCCTTGTTGTTCGTATTGGTCACGCTGCTGGCGCGACTGCGCGCTCCGGAGTGATGGCATGAAGACGACGTGGCGTGATTATTGGGATCTGACCAAGCCCAAGGTGGTGGCCTTGATTGTGTTCACCGCGTTGGTGGGCATGTTTCTGGCCGTTCCAACAGTGCCGACCGCCGCGCAGGCGGTGTCGGGCGTGTTGGGTTTCCTGGGTATCTGGCTGGCGGCGTCGGCCGCGGCGGCGATCAACCAACTGCTGGATGCGCGCATCGACGCGCAGATGGCACGGACGTCGTGGCGGCCGCTGGTGGTGGGCAAGGTATCGCCGCGCCAGGTGCTGGTGTTTGCCGGCGCGTTGACCGCGCTGTCGATGACCATCCTGGTGCTGTGGGTGAATGTGATCACCGCGGTGCTCACGTTTGCCTCGCTGATTGGCTACGCGGTGATCTACACCGTGTACCTGAAGCGTGCGACCTCGCAGAACATCGTCATCGGCGGTCTGGCCGGCGCCACGCCGCCGCTGCTGGGCTGGGCGGCGGTGACGGGTATGCAGGGCAGCTCGGATTGGGCGTATGCCTCGCTGCTGGTGTTGATCATCTTCATCTGGACGCCGCCGCACTTCTGGGCGCTGGCGATCTTCCGTCGTGCCGATTACGCCAAGGCCGACGTGCCGATGCTGCCGGTGACCCACGGCGTGCCGCATACGCGCAAGCAGATCCTGGCGTACTCGGTGGTGCTGGCGCTGGTGACTTTGCTGCCGGTGGCCATCGGCATGAGCGGCATGTTCTACCTGGGCGGCGCGACGGTGTTGAACCTCGTGTTCCTCTGGTACGCATGGAAGATGCAGAACCCGCCGGATGAAATGTTCAACATGAAGATGTTCGGTTACTCGATCGTCTACCTGATGGCGCTGTTCGCCTTCCTGCTGGTCGACCACTGGTTGATGCCTTGGCTGTGAGCCGGGGCAGGTAGCAATGAAAAGGCCGGCGATTGCCGGCCTTTTCATTGCCGAACGGTAGGAGTGGCGCAAGCCGCGAAGCGGGGGATATTTCCTGTTGCGGTCGGAGATGCAAGCGCAGGACGCGGATGCATTTGTGGCTTTGCGACTTGCGCCGATCCTGCCGAGCGCAGGCACGGTGCATTGATTCCCTCACCTGCGGCTGTCAGTGTTGCTTTTGGCACAAACGTGAGGGTGCAAGGATGCATGCCATGATTCACCGGATTACAGGCTTGTTGATGGCGCTTGCGGGCATCGGAGTGGTGCACGCAGAGCAGACGGAGTCGCAGATCCGTCGTCACGCTGCAGACCATCGCTTGGTGGTGCTTGGGGAGCAGCACGGGACCCATGAAACACCGCTCTTGGTGCAGGCCCTGGTGGAGTCGTACCTCGCTGACGGCAAGCCGTTGCATCTGGCGTTGGAGCTGCCTACGTCCGAGAGCCCGGCACTGGCTGCCTACCTTCAGTCCGATGGAGGGGTCATGGCGATGGCCGCGCTGAGGGCGAGACCTTACTGGAACGCCAGTACCCGCTTCCACGATGGCCGGCGAAGTGAAGAGATGTTGGGGTTGATCGACGCAATGCGAAAGCTGCGTCGGCAAGGCAACGACATACAGGTGTTTGGTTTCGATCAAACTGCGGCGTCCACACCCGCCCAAGCCGGTGCACGGGATGCAGCGATGGCGACCGAGTTGCGTGCACGCTACGCCGCGCTGCCAGTCGATGGCCGGATGGTAGTGCTGACGGGCAATGTGCATGGCATGCGCAGGCAGCCGCGCTACCTGGCGTATCCGCCAATGACGATGCTGCTGCAGGACCTGGATGTCTACAACGTGCGCATTGGTGCACGCGGCGGGGAAATCTGGGGCTGCCGGCCCGGGCAGGGATGCGGCCGTATCACGCTGGTTGCCTACGGTGGTCCTTCACCAAGGCGTGATGACGCTGATGATCGCAACTACGACCTGCAGGTGTGGTTGCCGCGCTTCACCGTGGCGCGGTTGCTGGGTGCTGGGGAAGCCATGCCATAGCGTGAGCCGGCAGGGGCGGTGTATGCCCCGAACTGCGTGTCTTTCCGGCGGTGGCCGCAGATGCAAGCGCGGGATGTGTGGTCGTGGCTTACGTCGCTTCTGTCGTGCTGGCTATTGAGTGTTCTGGCGGGCATACCGCTGTGCAATCACCGAGCAGACGATCAGCTGGATCTGGTGGTAGATCATGATCGGCAGCACGATGGCGCCGAGGCTGCCGCCGGCGAACAACACCTTGGCGATTGGTACGCCGGTAGCCAGGCTTTTTTTGGAGCCGCAGAACACGATGGGAATCTCATCGAAGCGACTGAAGCCCAGCCGCCGAGCGAGCCAGGTGATGCCGGGCATGGCGATGGCCAACAGCACCACCGCCACCACCGCCGCAGTGAGCAGGGAGCTGATTGGCGTCTTGCTCCACAGGCCGTCGGTGACCGATTCACCGAACGCGGCGTACACCACCAGCAACACCGTGCCCTGGTCGGTGTAACGCAGCAACGCGCGTTGTTTCTCCACCCATTTGGCAATCCACGGCCGCAGCAGATGGCCGGCGACGAATGGCACCAGCAGCTGCAACATGATTGCGCCCACCGCGTGCAGCGGGTTGGCCATGCCGCCCTGCGAACCGGCCAGCGCGGTCATCAACAGTGGCGTCAGGAACACGCCGAGGATGCTCGACAGCGACGCCGCACACACCGCTGCAGGCACGTTGCCGCCGGCCATCGAGGTGAAGGCGATGGACGACTGCACCGTGGACGGCAACGCGCACAGAAACAGCACGCCGATGTACAGCTCGGGCGTCAGCAAGGTGCCAGACAAGGGTTTGAACGCCAGTCCCAGCAGCGGAAACAGCGCGAACGTGCAGACCAGGATCACGATGTGCAGGCGCCAGTGCAGCATGCCGGCAATGATCGATTCGCGCGGCAGGCGTGCGCCGTGCAGGAAGAACAGCGCGGCGATGGCGAAGTCGGTGAAGTGATCGAAGCAGCGCGCGGCGGCGCCGGTCATCGGCAATACGCTGGCCAGTACCACGGTGCCGAGCAGGGCGAGGGTGAAGTTGTCCGGTCGCAGTCGCGACCACCAGCGGGTCATTGGCAGAGGCCTCCTGAGGCGTGGGTGGTTCGGGGTGATCAGGTCAGGGCTTGGCTTCCAGCGCGGCGCGCGCGGCCGGTTCCAACGAGGTCATGCCGGCGTCGCGGCCCAACTGCAATGCCGCATCAAGCGGTGCGCCTTCGATGCGTGCATGGATCAACGACAACAGCGCACCGGCGCGATTGCCCGAGGCGCAATGCAGCAGCGTCGTGCCATCGTCCTGCTTGAGCACACGCTGCAATGCGCGTGCGTTGTCGTCGGTGATGCCTCTGGCGCCGGCAATGGGCAGGCGCACATAGCGCAGGCCGAGTTGTTCGGCCAGCGCGGCTTCATCAAAGCCGCGGTCTTCATCGGGCTGGCGCAGATCGATGATGGTGGTGACGCCGGACGCGGCGGCATCACGCAGTTGCTGCGCGCTGGGCTGGCCGGCGGTGATCAGGTTTGGTCGTGGCTGACGTAGCGTCGTCTCGCCGGCAAACGCGGCGCTGGAGACGAGCAGGAGAAGCAGCAGGAACGGTCGGTAGGCGGTCATGGTGCTCTTCCTCTTCGGGTCAGCGCATGCCTGCGCGTGCCTTGAGCAGCTCGCGCAGTTCGTATTTGTCGGTGTCATCCAGTCCCTGCTGGCGTTGCTTGGCCTGCAGTTCGTCCAGACGTTGCTGCAGCAGCTGCTTTTCCAGCTGGTTGATGGCGTCCTGCAGTTCCTGTCCGAGGCTGGCTTCATCGCCGGGCAGGTCCATGGCCGCCAGCTTGTGCAGCGCGGTTTGTTCTTCGCGCTCGTTGAAATGTTCCAGCAGCGCGCCGGTGCTGATGTCCGGACGTTGCTGCACCAGCTCCAGCAGTTCCAGCAACAGCTCGATGCCGGGCAGGCGCAGGCCACCGATGGCGTGGTGGCTTTCCAGAGTCATCGCCAGCGACGGCTGCTGCAGCAGGATCGCGATGGCGGCGCGCACCAGACTGCGTTTGGCGACCGGTGCGGCGCTGGCGCGCGATGGTGCACGCGTGGCGGCAGGCGCGGCACTGCTGCGGCTGCCGATGCCGGTCAGGCGCGCGAGTTCCTGCTTCATCAGGTCGCCAAAGGCGCCGTCGGGAATCTGCGCCAGCATCGGCTTGGCGTGTTCGGCCAGGCGCGCCTTGCCATCCAGCGTGCCGAGGTTGATCTCGCGGCTGAGTTCATCGAAGAAGAACTGCGACAGCGGCGTGCCCTGCTTCAGGCGCGCGTCGAATGCTTCGGCGCCTTCCTTGCGCACGATGGTGTCCGGGTCTTCGCCATCGGGCAGGAACAGGAAGAACGCCTGGCGTCCGTCCTTCATGCGCGGCAGCACCGATTCCAGCGCACGCCAACCGGCGCGACGTCCGGCGGCATCGCCGTCGAAACAGAAGTACACATCCGGCGCGTTGCGGAACAGCAGCTCGGCGTGATCGGGCGTGGTCGCCGTGCCCAGTGTCGCCACCGCCTGGGTGACGCCGAACTGGAACAGGCTGACCACGTCCATGTAGCCCTCGACCACGATCAGGCGTTCGATCTTCTGGTTGGCCTGGCGCACCTGCCACAGGCCGTACAACTCACGGCCCTTGTGGAACAGCGCGGTTTCCGGCGAGTTGAGGTACTTGGGGCCGTCGTCCTTTTCCATGACCCGGCCACCGAAGGCGATGACGCGGCCACGGCGGTCGAAGATCGGGAACATCACCCGGTCGCGGAACTTGTCGTAGACGTGGCCACGGTCGTTCTTGGAGAACAGGCCGACGCGCTCGAGCAGCTTCATGCGCCGCTCGTCCTTGCCCAGTGCATCCTTCAGCGCGCTGTAGCCGTCCGGTGCGTAACCAATGGCGAAGCGCGCGCGGGTGTCGGCATCCACGTTGCGACCGTCAAGGTAGGCGCGGGCCTTGTCGCTGAGTTCCAGCTGCTTCTGGAAGAAGCGGGTGGCGGCATCCAGCGCCGAGTACTGGTCGCGGCTGTCGTCCTGCTGCTGCGGTGTGCGGCTATTGGTCTCGCGCGGGATTTCCATGCCCGCGCGCTTGGCCAGTTCATCCACCGCATCGAGGAATTCGAGGCGGTCGTAGTTCATCAGAAAGCTGATCGCGGTGCCGTGCGCGCCGCAACCAAAGCAGTGATAGAACTGCTTGGTCGGCGAAACCGTGAACGACGCCGAGCGCTCGTCATGGAACGGGCAGCGAGCGGAATATTCCTTGCCCTGGCGTTTGAGCGGCACGCGCGTGCCAACCACCTCGACAATGTCGGTGCGGGCCAGCAGGTCGTCGATGAACGCGTCGGGGAGTCGGGCCATGCGGCAAAGGACAGCGCCGCCGGAGGGCGGGGCACAACAAGGATGGGTGGGAAGTGTACTAGCCCGCGTCGGTGGAGGCGGGACGGGTGCTCGGTTCAGCGGCGAAAGCAAAGGCGAAGGCACCCCTCCCCGGGCCTCCCCTTCGCCTTCGGCGCAAGGGAGGGAGTTGTTCCCGGTGATCAATCAGTTTGCGGCGCCGTCGATTCGCCCTCTCCCTTTCGCATCGCGAAGAGGAGGGCTGGGGAGGGGTAAAACTCTCAGCCAGGAAGGTGCGACTCGTCCGGCGACAACACCTGCTCCCTGCGCGCCTGCGCCCGCTCATCAATCACGGCGGTGATCAGCGCGCCGCCAAAGAACACCACGCTGGCGTAGTAGATCCACACCAGCATGATCACCAGCGTGCCCATCGAGCCGTAAGCGCTGCCGGGCGCAGCGTTGGCGATGTACAGGCCAATGCCATAGCGGCCCAGCACGAACAGCACGGCGGTGATCGCACCGCCGACGAAGGCCTGGCGCCAGCTGACCGGGCGGTCGGGCAGGTAGTGATAGAGGAAGGCGAAACCCAGCGCGTACAGCAGCACCGTGGTGACGTAGGCCACCGCCGGCAGTACCGAAGGCAGGTGCGCGAAGATCACCTGCAGTGTGGTGGTGGCCACCATCGACACGATCAGCAGGAAGCCCAGCGCCAACACCACGCCGGCGGAGAACACGCGCTTCTTCAGCCAGCCAATAAGGCCCTCGAAGCGTCGCGAGTCGGAATGGAAGATCAGGTTCAACGCGGCCTGCAACTGCGCGAACACCACCGTGGCGCCGATGAACAACAGCAGCAGGCTCCACAGCCCGGCCAGCGAGCCCAGATCCGGCTGCGCCGAGGCATTGGCGATGACCGTCCGTGCGACCTCCGCCACGCTTTGCCCGGCCAATGAAGCGATCTGGTCGATCAGCGCCTGTTGTGCGGGCGGATACAGCGAGGCAGTCAGCCACAGCAGCAACACCAGCAAGGGGGCCAGCGAGAGCAGCGTGTAGAACGCCAGCGAAGCTGCCTGGGTCATCACATCGGTCTCGACGAAACGCTTTACCAGGGCGGCAGGCAGGCTCTGTTGCAGTTGGTCGAAACGCGAGCGCAGGGAATCGATGGACGTACGGCCTTGCATGCGGAGGGATTCGCCTTTGAAGTTGGGGGGATGCGGATGTTGTAGTGGAAAGCGGCTTTTATGCGGGTGAAGGCTGGTTTTCGAGGGGCCGGCATGTCGCTGGTATTGCCGTCAGCCCCTTGATCGTAGGAGCGGCTTCAGCCGCGAAGCTCGTGGTCGCTCGGATTGCGGGTTTCGCGGCCGAGGCCGCTCCTGCGTGTGTGCAACGGCGCTGGAAACAACAAGGCCCGCTTGAGGCGGGCCTTGTCGCATGCGGCAATGGTGCGGCTGGATCAGCCGCCCAGGGCCTGCTTGACCAGCTTGGAGACCACGCCCATGTCGGCCTGGCCTGCCAGCTTGGGCTTGAGCACGCCCATCAGCTTGCCCATGTCGGCCGCGCTGGCCGCGCCGGTTTCGGCGATGGCGGCGGCGACGGCGGCCTGGATCTCGGCTTCGCCCATCTTGGCCGGCAGGTAGCGCTCGATCACGACAATCTCGTCGCGCTCGATCACGGCCAGGTCTTCACGGTTGGCCGCTTCAAACTGGGTGACCGAGTCCTTGCGCTGCTTGACCATCTTGTCGAGCACGGCAATCACGTCGGCGTCGGTCAGCTCGATGCGCTCGTCCACTTCACGCTGCTTGATGGCGGCGTTGATCAGGCGGATCACGCCCAGGGTGTGCTTTTCGCCTGCCTTCATGGCGGCCTTCATGTCATCGGTCAGCTGTTGCTTCATGCTCATGGATCACCTCATGTCGGGGTCGGATTGCGGGTTGAATGGCGGATTCAGTTATGTCGGGAACGCAAAAAGCCGGCTACGCTTGCGCGTGCCGGCTTTCACTCAAGTACGGAAGGCCGGAGCCCCCCGTTCAGGAGTTGCGTCCGATCAGTACAGGCGCTGACGCTTGGTGACGTCGCGCGAAGAACGACGCAGCTGGCGCTTGACGGCAGCAGCGGCCTTGCGCTTGCGTTCCTGGGTCGGCTTTTCGTAGAACTCGCGCTTGCGGGTTTCGGCCAGCACGCCGGCCTTCTCGCAAGTGCGCTTGAAGCGGCGAAGAGCAAACTCGAAAGGCTCGTTCTCGCGGACTTTAACGCTGGGCATGGAATCTCCGGGACACAATGAAACCGGGTCACGCCCGGCGAGCCGCGCATTATAGTCCCTTTGAAAATGGGTGCAAGTCCCCCGGGGTTTGCGGGGCGGCGGGAGAGGTCCACAATGGGCCCCATGAAAGTTCTCGGCATTGAATCATCCTGTGATGAGACCGGCGTAGCGGTCTATGACACGGCCCTCTCCGGCGCTGCGGCGCTGCGTGCGCATGCGGTTTACAGCCAGATCGCGCTGCATGCTGAATACGGCGGCGTGGTGCCTGAGCTGGCCAGCCGCGATCACGTGCGCAAGACCTTGCCGCTGATCCGACAGACGCTGGACGAAGCGGGCATCGCCATCTCTGACATTGAAGGAGTGGCCTATACGGCCGGTCCCGGCCTGGTCGGTGCCTTGTTGGTGGGCGCTGGGGTGGCACGGTCGCTGGCCTGGGGGCTGGATGTGCCGGCCATCGCCGTCCATCACATGGAAGGCCACCTGCTGGCGCCGCTGATG
This sequence comes from Stenotrophomonas sp., assembly GCF_050737575.1. GTDB lineage: Bacteria > Pseudomonadota > Gammaproteobacteria > Xanthomonadales > Xanthomonadaceae > Stenotrophomonas. Next base: position 216,510 of record NZ_JBOHXW010000007.1, on the reverse strand, counting down.
GAAGACAACCCGCCCGAGCCGCCGTTTGTGGCGCTGTTGGTGTCCGGCGGGCATACCCAGCTGATCGCGGTGGACGCGATTGGCAAGTACCGCTTGCTGGGCGAGACGCTCGACGACGCGGCCGGTGAAGCCTTCGACAAGACTGCCAAGATGATGGGCTTGCCGTATCCGGGCGGACCGCAGCTGGCCCGTCTGGCCGAAGCCGGCACGCCGGGGCGCTTCAAGTTCGCGCGGCCGATGACCGACCGCCCAGGCGTGGATTTCAGCTTCTCCGGGCTCAAGACCCAGGTGCTGCTGGCCTGGCGCGACAGCGACCAGACCGAGCAGACCCGCGCCGACATCGCGCGCGGCTTCGAGGATGCGGTGGTCGATACACTGGCCATCAAGTGTGGCCGCGCGCTGGATGCGGCCGGCTGCGACGTATTGGTGGTGGCCGGCGGTGTCGGCGCCAACAAGCGCCTGCGCGCCAAGCTGCAGGAAGCGGCGCAGCGCCGTGGCGGCCGGGTGTGTTTCCCGCGCCCGGAGCTGTGCACCGACAACGGCGCGATGATCGCCTTTGCCGGTGCGTTGCGGCTGCAGGCCGGCCAACGCAGCCCGGCCGAGGTCAAGGTCACCCCGCGTTGGGACATGGCGTTGTTGCCGCCGTTGGTGGCCGAGTAAGCGCAGGGAATGGGGGAGCAGGGAGCGGGGAATGTGGGTTCGTGAGTGTGATCCCCCGCTTTTAACGCCCCTGCACTTACCATTCCCTGTTCTCCAATTCCGGTTCCCCGCTTTACATGGACAAAGTATTTATTGAAGGGCTCGAGATCGACGCCCTGATCGGCATCTACGACTGGGAACGGCGTATCCGCCAGACGCTGGTGTTCGACCTGGAAATGGGCTTCGACAACCGCAAGCCGGCGGCGACTGACGACATCGCCCACACCCTGAACTACAAAGCCGTCAGCAAACGCTTGATGGAATTCGTACGCGCTTCCGATTTTGGCCTGGTGGAAACGCTGGCCGAGCGCTGCGCGCAGATCGTGCTGGACGAGTTCAACGTGCAGTGGTTGCGCTTGAAGCTGAGCAAGCCCGGCGCAGTGCGCGGTGCGCGTGCGGTGGGTGTGATCATCGAGCGCTCGCGCGCTGTCGAATAATTTCACGCAGTGATCCTGGCGGGCGGCACGGTGTGCAGCCCATCGGCCGGTGCGTGCGTGACACCTCGCGGCAGCCAGTTGCAGCGGCCGCGACGAACCATTGAAACAAGAGGAATGAACACTGATGGCGGTAATGGGAATCCGTTGGCTGGCTGAGCTGGAAAACACCTTGGCGCCGTATCCGATGGCGTACCCGGCGGTGGCGCTGGCCGCGCTGGTGCTGGTGGCGTGGCTGGCCAACTTCGTCACCAAGCGCATTCTGCTTGCAGGCCTGCGTTCGATGATCGAACGCTTCTCCGGCCCCAATCACAACGCCAAGCAGCCGCTGCGGGTGATCGCGCGGCTGTCCAACATCGTGCCGTCGGTGGTGCTTGCCGCAGGCTTGAGCATCGTGCCGGAGCTGCCACCGGGCCTGGTCAACGGCTTGAAGGCGCTATGTCATGCGTGGACGGTGCTGACCATCGCGATGGCGGTGTCGCACGCGTTGGACGCCTTCAACGATTTCTACGAACGCCGCGCCGACGCCCGCAACAAGCCGATCAAGGGCTACCTGCAGGTCGTCAAGATCGTGGTGTTCGTGTTTGCCGGCCTGTCGATCGTGGCGATTCTGGTGGGCGTGGAGCTGCTGCATCTGGTCACTGGCCTGGGCGCGGCGACGGCGGTATTCATGCTGATTTTCCAGGACACCATTCTGTCGCTGGTGGCCAGCGTGCAGATCAGCGGCGATGGCCGCGTGCGCATTGGTGACTGGATCGAAATGCCCAGCCAGAACGCCGATGGCGACGTGATCGACATCGCGCTGCACACGGTCACGGTGCAGAACTGGGATAAGACCGTCACCACCATTCCAACCAAGAAGCTGGTGACCGAGTCGTTCAAGAACTGGCGCGGCATGCAGGAATCGGGCGGGCGGCGGATCAAGCGCTCGATCTACCTGGATCAGCACAGCGTGCGCTTTGTGGATGGTGATGGGCTGCAGCGGCTGAGCCAGTTCGCACTGCTCGACGATTACCTGGCCGGCAAGCAGCAGGAACTGCAGCAATGGAACGCGCAGGTGGCGCAGGATCATCCGGAAGAGGTCAATGCACGCCGGCTGACCAACCTGGGCACCTTCCGCGCCTATGTGGAGCGCTATCTGCGCCACAACACCGGTATCCATCAGGACATGACCTTGCTGGTGCGGCAGATGGCGCCCACGCCGCAGGGCCTGCCGCTGGAGATCTATTGCTTCACCTCGTCCACGGCGTGGGCGAACTACGAAGCGACGCAGTCCGACGTGTTCGATCACCTGCTGGCGATCCTGCCGGAGTTCGGCCTGAACGTGTTCCAGGAGTCCAGCGACGCGATGCTGATGCGCGCCCGCGAGCTGCGCGAGCTGCGCGAGTAACCGCGCGTAGCCAGGCGGTGTCGGGGTCTTTCCGGCAACGGTGCGGGATGGAACGGAGCCACCCTGCACGGTTAGGCCCCCCCCTGCCCGTGCTTCACGGCGGGGGCGCTAGAATCCGCGCCGTGCAAACGTTTTCATTTGAGTAAGGATTGTCGGTGGCTGCAGACCGTATCGAATCGCTGATCGCCCGGATGACCGTCGAAGAGAAGGTCGGCCAATTGGGCGTGTTCGCCGACATGGTTCGCCCGTTCGCCCCCGACGTGAACCCGGACGCCAATATGCGCAACGCCGAGCAGGTGTTGGAGCAGGTGCGCGCCGGCCGGGTGGGTTCACTGTTCAACGGCGTCGGTGCGGAAGCCGGACGCCGCATCCAGCAGGTGGCGGTGGAAGAGAGCCGCCTGGGCATTCCGGTGATTCTGGCGGCCGATGTCATTCACGGCATGCGCACGGTGTTTCCGATTCCGCTGGGCGAAGCGGCCAGCTTTGAACCGGACCTGGCCCAACGCACCGCGCGCGCCACGGCCATCGAAGCCACCGCCGCCGGCATTCATTGGACGTACGCACCGGCGGTGGATATCGCCCGCGACCAACGCTGGGGGCGCGGTGCCGAAGGTGCCGGCGAAGACGTGGTGCTGGGCACGGCGTTTGCCGTGGCGCGCGTGCGCGGCTTCCAGGGCGACGACCTGAAGGCCGACGACGCGTTGCTGTCCACGCCCAAGCATTTCGCCGCCTATGGTGCGGTGGCGGCGGGCATGGAATACGCGCAGGTGGACATCGCGCCGCAGACCTTGCGCGACACCCATCTGCCGCCGTTCAAGGCCGCATTGGAGGCCGGTGCATTGGCGGTGATGAGCGCCTTCAACGACATCAACGGGGTGCCGGCCAGCGCCAACCGCGCGCTGCTCACCGAGCTGCTGCGTGAGGAATGGAAGTTCGAGGGCGTGGTGGTTTCCGACTACACCGCCGACATGGAATTGATCGCGCACGGTTACGCCGCCGATGAAGTGGACGCCACCCGCAAGGCTTTCATGGCGGGCCTGGACCTGAGCATGCAGAGTGGTTTCTACGACCAGCATCTGGCCGGCTTGGTGGCAGCGGGCGAGGTGCCGATGGCGGTGCTCGATGCCTCGGTGCGGCGCATGCTGCAGCTGAAAGAAGCGATTGGACTATTCGATGATCCGTATCGTTCGCTGGACCCGGCGCGCGAAGCCGATCAGTCGCATATCGCCGCACACGATGCCTTGTCGCGTGATGCGGCACGCCGTTCGATCGTGCTGCTGAAGAACGACGACGCGGTGCTGCCGTTGCGCAAGCGCGGGCAGAAGATCGCGCTGATCGGGCCGTTCGTGCAGGACCGCGACAACATCGAAGGCTGCTGGACCCTGTTCGGCGACAAGACGCGATACGTCACGCTGGAAAGCGGCGTGCGCGGCGCGTTGGACGACGAATCCGTGTTGGAGATCGTGCCCGGTTGCGCGCTTGAAGCGCCGATCGATGGCGGCATCGACGCGGCCGTGGCCGCCGCGCAGCGCGCCGATGTGGTGGTGCTGGCGCTGGGCGAACCGCAGCGGTACACCGGTGAAGCGCAGTCGCGGGTGGAGCTGACGTTGCCGCCCGCACAGCAGGCGCTGGCTGATGCCGTGGCCGCCACCGGCACGCCGGTGGTGGTGTTGCTGCGCAATGGTCGCGCACTCGCCTTGCAGGGCGCGGTGCGTGATGCACAGGCCATCGCGGTGACGTGGTATCTCGGCACGCAGACCGGCCCGGCGGTGGCCGATGTGTTGTTCGGCGACTACAGCCCGTCGGCGCGCTTGCCGATCAGTTTTCCGCTGGCGTCGGGGCAGCAGCCGTTCTTCTACAACCACCCGCGCAGCGGCCGCCCGGAGTTGCCGGGCATCACCGAATTCAAGTCACGTTGGCGCGAGATTCCGAACGCGCCGGCGTATGCGTTTGGTCACGGCCTGACGTACACCACATTCGCCTATGACGTGCCGCGCGTGAGCACGCCGCAGATGGATTGGAACGGCGAGCTGGTCATCAGTACCACCGTCACCAACACCGGTACGGTCGCGGGCGAGGAGGTGGTGCAGCTGTATGTGCATGACCGTGTCGCCAGCCGCGTGCGTCCGGTGCGCGAGTTGAAAGACTTCCGCAAGATCGCCTTGGCACCGGGTGAATCGAAGCAGGTGCAGTTCCGTCTACAGCGCGAGCAGCTTGCCTTCACCGGCGTGGACGGTGCGTTCCGCGCCGAGCCGGGCTTGTTCGACGTGTGGGCCTGCGCGTCATCGGCAAGCGGTGAAGCAGTGACGTTCGAGTTGCTGGGCGAATAAGGTGACGGCGTAGGCGCGGCCTTGGCCGCGAAGCAGGCGATGTGTGAATCGCCCTGTCATCGCTGATCGCAGCATCCGCAAACCTGTTTCTATCCAGATCGCATACGCCGGAAGCCGCGCACATTTCGCGGCCAAGGCTGCTCCTGCAGCCAGAGTGTGCGTTGTTGCGCAGGAGCGACTTCAGTCGCGAAGCCGATGTGCCCGAAGCGTTGCGTGCTTCGTGGCCGAGGCCGCTCCTGCCGCGGTGTGTTGCTTCAGCCGGCCTTGGGCGTCAGCTTCAACAAGCGGCCCTCGCTGCCGTCTTCCAGCAGCCACAGCGCGCCATCCGGGCCTTGTTCCACTTCGCGGATGCGGTTGCCCATGTCGAAACGTTCGGCCTCGCGTGCGCTGTCGCCGTCAAACGCCACGCGCACCAGCGACTTGGACGACAGCCCGCCGATGAAACCGCTGCCCTGCCACTGCGGGAACTGCGTGCCGGTGTAGATGATGAAACCGGCCGGTGAGATCACCTGGCGCCAGGTCACCACCGGGGCAATGAATTCCGGGCGGGTGTCGTGGTCGGGGATGGTGCGGCCGTCGTAATGGTCGCCATTGGAAACGATGGGGTAACCGTAATTGCCGCCGCGCTGGATCAGATTCAGCTCATCGCCACCCTTCGGGCCCATTTCGTGCTCCCACAGCTTGCCGTTGCCGTCGAAGGCCAGGCCGAGCACGCTGCGGTGACCCAGTGACCACACCTGATCGGCCGGCGAGCCCTGTGCGACGAACGGGTTGTCAGTCGGAATGCTGCCGTCGTCGTTGATGCGGATGATCTTGCCCAGATTGCTGGTCATGTCCTGGGCCGGATCGAACTTCTGCCGCTCGCTGGAGCTGATCCACAATTTGCCGTCCGGGCCGAACGCCATGCGATGACCGTAGTGACCGCGCCCGCTGACCTTCGGCGTCTGCCGCCAGATCACCTGCGCATCGCTGAGCTGGCCACCGCCATCGGCATTGAGTACCAGCTTGGCGCGCGCGACGGCCGCGCCGCGGGTGTCAGCTTCGCCTTCTTCGGCATAGCTGTAATACACGAGCCCATTGCTGGCGAACTGCGGATGCACGATCACATCACCCAAGCCGCCCTGGCCGCCATAGGCCACGGCCGGCACGCCGCTGATCTCCTGCTTCTTGCCGCTGGCCGGGTCGAAGTGGATCAGCTTGCCGGCTTTCTCGGTGATGAGCGCGCTGCCGTCTGGCAGGAACGTCATCGCCCAGGGCTCGTTGAAGCGGGCGGTTTCCGTGGCGGTGAACGGCCATTGCGGGGCTTTCAGCGCTGCTTCGGCGGCGGGGTCTGCCGGGCCGGCGGAGCAGGCGCTGGTGAACAGGACCGGCGCAAGCGCCAGCGTCATGGAAAGCAGAAGGGGACGGGCCATGAGGATCTCCGGATGCGGGGAAGCGATGTCCAAGTGGCTTTTTTACAGCATGGCGGTCAGATTTGCTGTCCGTTTGGGGTAGGAGATTTTTCCGCAATCACCTACCGTGGTCGCCCGGGCGCCATCGGTGGTGCCTTTGTCTCCAAGGAAAGGAATCGAAATGAACAAGCAAGCCAACCGACCGTCCGCAGCATTCATTGCCGCATCGTGGTGCGCGCTGTTGCTGGGCGCGGCGTCCTACCTCATCGGCCTGTTCAACGCCGAGATGCTGCTCAACGAAAAGGGCTACTACCTGGCGGTGATGTTGTTTGGTCTGTTTGCAGCGGTGTCGCTGCAGAAGAGTGTGCGTGACCGGGTGGAAGGCGTGCCGGTGAGTGGTCTGTACTACGCGCTGGCGTGGTTCGCGTTGCTGTCGGCGCTGCTGTTGCTGGTGGTCGGCTTGTGGAACGCGACGCTGATGCTCAGCGAAAAGGGCTTCTACGGCATGGCCTATGCGCTGGCCTTGTTTGGTGCCGTGGCGGTGCAGAAGAACACGCGTGACCTGATGGCAGCCGATGCTGCGGATTATCGCGACGCCCCGCTGCCGCCGTTGCCGCCGCAGGAATAAGCGTCATGCGGTAGTCGTAAAACAGGAAGGGCGGGAGCACAGCTCCCGCCCTTCTGCATTTCAACGTCCCGGCGTGTTTCAGCTTTCCGCGGGATCGTCCTGCTCGGTTGCGCGCGTGTGCCGGGCAACGATGCCGGTGGCGGTCACGCCGCCCGTGGCGTTGCCGATGGTGCAGAACACATCGGGAATGGTGTCCACCGCCAACAGCACGCCCAGCGGTTCCACCGGCAGGCCGAGGCTTTGCGTGATCGGCAGGTTGTTGGTCATGAAATTGGCCTGGCCCGGCAAGCCGGTCGAGCCCATGCTGATGACCGCCGCCAGCAACACCGCCACCGCGTACTGCGAGGCGTGCACGTCAATGCCGTACAACCAGGCGATGAAGCTGGCCACGGCGATGTACTGCGCCGGGCTGGTGATGCGGAACAGCGACACCGCCATCGGCAACACCAGTGCGGTCAATGCGGCCGGGTAACCGAGCCGGTTGCGCGCGCTGTCGATCATTGCCGGCAAGGAGGCGAGCGAGGACTGCGTGCTGCCGGCGATCACCTGCACCGGCACCAGCGCGCTGGCGAAGCGACGCAGCGGCTCACCGGCGGCGACGCGTGCCACCACGTACAGCAGCAGCGTGATCAGGATGTAGATCACGCACATCAACACGATGTAATAGCCGAGCACGCCGAGCACGCTCATGCCGACTTCGGCGCAGACCACCAGCACCAGTGCGAAAACGCCCACCGGCGCCGCCCACAGCACCCAGCGCACGATGGTGATCATGGTGTCGGCGATGATGCGGATGATGTCCAGAATGCGGTCGCGACGGTCGGCCTCCTGCCGGCTCAATGCAAAGCCGAAGAACATGGCGAACACCACCAGCGGCAGCATCGCCGCCGATGCCGCCGCGGAGATGGCATTGCTGGGGATCAACGAGCCGATCCACTGCGCGGCGCTGAGGGGCGTGGCGGCGGTGGTCGGCGAATGCAGTGCCTCACGGAATGTCTGGATGGTGGCCGCATCACGCGGCAGCAGGTCCAGCAATGCCGGTGTGATCACCGCAGCGAACGCGGCCGAACCCACCAGCAGCACCAGAAACACGATGATCGCGTTGCGTGCCGTACGCCCGGACGCCGCTGCATTGCTGGCGGTGTTGACGCCAACAATGACCAGTGCGGTGACCAACGGCACCACCGTCATCTGCAGCGCATTGAGCCAGAGCCGGCCGATCGGTCGCACCACGTCGGCGACTTTCAGCGCGAGTGTCTGGTCGTAGGCGGTGAGCGATAAGCCCACGATCGCAGCGATCACCAAGGCGATCAGCACTTTGACCGGTGCGGAAAGCGTGAAACGGGAAGCGGGTGTGCTGGCGGTCATGGGCAGAGGCGTTTACTGAAAGTGGTAAGAAGGACGGTGGTTGCGCACGCGGCTGATGCTCAAGGTGTGACCCGCAGCCGGTGCCGTGTGGTGGAACGGGAAAAAGAAGACACGGCGGCGGCTCCGGCGATCAGTTGTCGATCAAGTGCTGGATGCGTTCCTGGTTCACGGCCAGTTGGCGTTGCTTGTCCGGATTGGACTGGCACAGCAGCACGAACACGAAATCGAGCAGGTATTGCAGCGAGCAACGGTACAACAGTTGCGCGATGGGCGGCTGCGGATCATGCGCGCAGATGGCCAGCGATGCATCGGCGTGCGCACGCAGCGGGTTGGCAGTGTGGCGTGTGATCGACACCACTTTTCCGCCGACTTCCTGGAACTGCCGCGACAGCTGCCACAGCTGCGGCAACTTGCCGAATTCGGAAAACACCAGCAGCACATCGCCAGGACGCGCGGCCGACAGGTTGGCGGTCATCAGGATGGGATCGGCGTGCTGCACGGTGAGAATGCCCAGCAGCGACAACCGCATCGCGAATTCACGCGCGTACAGGCCGTCATCGCCGAGTCCGTAAATGAAGACTTTGGGCGCGTTGTCGAGCAGCGCGATCACGGCTTCCACATCGGCCTGCGGGTTGGCCACCATGGTTTCTTCTTCGGCCGCCGCTTTGGCGCGGCGCAGGGTTTCTGCGGCCTGCAGGTAGCCGCCGGGTTGTTCTTCCGGCGGCCAGTCGGTGGTGTCGCCATTGCCGGTCAGGGCGACGGCGGCACCGACGGAATACTTGAGATCCGGGTAGCCCTTGAAGCCGAGTTTCTGGCTGAACTTGACCACGCTGGACTGGCTGATGCCCAAGGCATTGGCCAGTTGTTGCGAGGAGTAGTCGCGCAGCAGGTGGGCGTTGTCGAGGATGAAGTCGGCGATACGCCGTTCGATGGCCGACATCTGTTCGCGTTCTGAGCGGATTTTCAGCAGGGGTGGCATGGGCGGGCTGTCGGTTGTCCGGTGGCGACTCTAAGGGATTGCGGGCGGTTGTGGTGCGGGTGGGGGCGGTGGTGTTGCATTGGCCGTTGCTGTTGGACTTGCTCCAGCCCCCTCCCTTGCGCAAAGCGCAGGGGAGGGCCGGGGAGGGGTAGCTCTCGCTGTTGCTTCTGCTGTTGTCCTTGCTGTTGTTCCTGCTCCTGCTCCTGCTGTTGCTGTTGCTCTGGTTTTACCGGGTTCCCTTCCGCAGCGACGGAGCTGGCAGACAAGACCCCGAACGGGGCGACGCACACGGATGTGCGTCGTTTTTCGACGAGACAGGGATGTCTCGTCGAAAAATCCTGCCAGTGGAGTGGACCTGTAGCGCGCAGCGCGGAAGGCGCGTAGGCAGGGTGTGCTTTCTTTGGGCCACGTTTCTTTGCACAAGCAAAGAAAGGTGCGCTCGCACCCCGAAGGGGGGCGAAAGCTCCTGCTTCGGTTTGCGCTCCTGCTTCGGAACGACAGAAGCAGAGACAAGGGCTTTCACTCCCCTTCGGGGAGCGAGTTACTTTTCTTTGCTCGTGCAAAGAAAAGCTAACCAAAAGAAAGCACGCCCTGCCTCCGCGCCCACGCCGCTGCGCGTCGCGGGTCCACTGCGCCGCCGGGATTTTTCGACGAGACATCCCTGTCTCGTCGAAAAACGACGTACATCCATGCACGCCGCCCCTGCGGGGTCTTGTCCGTCGGCTCCGTCGCTGCGGAAGGGAACCCGGTGGAGCAGAGCCACGGCAACGGCCGAAGCCAAAGCCAAAGCCAAAGCCAAAGCCAAAGCCGAGCAACTGCACCCCTCCCCAACCCTCCCCTTGGCTTCGCCAAAGGGAGGGGGCAGAAGCTGCGGCTTCGCGATGGGTTGCTGCGGTTGCGGCTTTGCCCCAAAACAAAAAAGCACCTGCGTTGGCAGGTGCTGTTTCAGTTCTTCTGGCGCGCGTCGGGGCAGCGACAGCGACTGCGTCTGTGCAGCGTGCTGTCGCCGGTGCGGTCACGGCTTGATCATCTCCAGCCCACGTACCTCCACGATGCCCAACCCCGGTGCATCGGTGATGCTGATCTCCGATTCGTTGAAGATCACGCCGCCTTCCACCGGATTGAACTGGCTCAACGACGGGCCATCCAGATCCACCTTGGTGATCACGCCGGCCTTGGCTACCGCCAGATGCACCGCCGCAGCCACGCTGATGCTGGATTCCAGCATGCAGCCGATCATGCAGGGCACGCCGTACAGCGAAGCGATGTCGGCAATCTTGATCGCATTGGAAATGCCGCCGGTCTTCATCAGCTTGATGTTGATGATGTCCGCCGCGCCTTGCTGGATCAGGTCGAACACCTGGTTCGGGCTGAACACGCTTTCGTCGGCCATCACCGGCGTGTTGACGCGCTCGGTCACGTACTTCATGCCGGCGATGTCGGCCGCTTTCACCGGCTGCTCCAGCAGCTCCAGAATCACGCCGGCGTTTTCCAGCTCGCGCATCGCGTACACCGCCTGCTTGGCGGTCCAGCCCTGGTTGGCGTCCAGACGCAGCAGTGCACGGCCTTCGACGGCGGCGTGGATTGCCTTGACCCGTTCGATATCCAGGCCGATGTCCTTGCCTACTTTGATCTTCAACGACTCAAAGCCGCGGTCCAGTGCCGACAGCGAGTCGGACACCATCTTGTCGATGTAATCCACGCTGATGGTGATGTCGGTGGTGATCACCGGATCGCCGCCACCGAGCATCTGGTACAGCGGTGCGCCGTGCAGCTGCGCCCACAAGTCGTAGACGGCGATTTCCACCGCGGCCTTGGCGCTGGTGTTGCGCTCCAGCGAAGACTGGATGAGCCCGCAGATGCGGTTGAGGTTGGCGATGTCCTCACCAATCAAACGCGGCTTGATGAAGGTGTTGATGGCTTCAATGATCGAGCCGTGCGTGTCGCCGGTGATCACCGCCGTCGGCGGTGCTTCGCCGTAGCCGGTGTGGCCGGTGTCGGTGCGGATCAGCACCACCACGTCTTCCATGGTCTCCACAGTGCGCAGCGCGGTCTTGAACGGGGTTTTCAGGGGCACGCGCAGCATGCCCAGTTCGATGTCGGTGATCTTCATTTGGTCGCTTGTGGGCGGATGCGCTGAATGTTGGTCATGCGGTCGATGTAGCTGGCCGTGTCACTGGCCATCATCGGCTGCAGCGGGGTTACCGAAACGCCGTTGAGGCTGGCGTGTACGCGCTTGCCGCTGGCGTCGAACCAGCTGCCACCGGAGGTGTCGTGGATCACCCAGGTCATGCCGTTGGATTGGCCGATGGCCATCATCACGTGGCCCGGAATGTAGATCAGGTCGCCGACCTGCAGGTTGCCGATGGCGGCATCACGCTGGGCCTTGCTGTCCTTGTCGCTGAAGGCGACGCGATCCAGCGCCGGGCTGATTGCCTGCGCGCTGGTATTGCGCGGCAACAGCACGCCGAAGCTGCGGTAGATCTCGGAGACGAAGCCGCTGCAGTCGCGGGTGTCGTAGGAATGGCCCCAGCCATAACGCTCGCCGAGGAACTTGAAGGCCTGGGTGATGAGGTTGGCCTGGGTCAGCGGCAGGTAATCGGCCGCGGTGTCCTGCGAGCGCGGCAACAGGGCCGGCACCAGCGCCAGGCTGCCGTCGTCATTGCGCACCGGCAACTGGATGACGTGGCTGGCGTGCGCTTGCTGGCCGTTGACCGGGGTCATTGCCGGCCAGTCGCTGAGCACCGGTACGCGCACGCCCATTTCCAGCTGCAGGTTCGACACGCGCGGTGCTTCCGGCGAATGCACGGTGCGCGCGGTGGCGCCGGTAATCACCCGGTGTTCGGCGGCTTTGCCGTAACCAAACACCTGCTCGGCGCTACCGACGCCGACGAAACGTTTTTCCATCCACGCCGCGTAGCGCTCGCTGGTGACGAACACCCACTTGCCGTCCGCACTTTCATGCAGCACCGCCACCGCGTCGCCGGGGAACAGCGCCGACTCCTGGAAGCGGTCGATGTCGGTGTCACCCTGCGTGCTGAACACGCGCAGCTCGGTTGGGAAGGCACGCAGCGCGGCGCGGTGTACGACCAGGCCGTACTGCAGCGGTCGCGTGGCAGGAACGCTGGCCAATGCCAGGTTGTCGCTGACCGTCTTCAACTGTGCAGCGCTGATCTGCTTGCCCTGTGCGTCGTACAGCGGGCGGGTCGGCGCGCGGGAGATGCTGTTGATCTGTTCCTGCACGAACGCGCGGGGCAGGTTGGCTGGCAATGCCTGCAGGTCGTGGATGGAGGCGTCGAGCTGGCGCATGCGCGCGTTCTGTGCGTCGATGCCGGCGCGATCCAGGATCACCGCATTGGGGTTGGGCAGCTGCGCGATCCAGTGCTGCGGCGCGAGGAAACGCTCCTCCAGCCCGATGATGCCGGCATGGCTCGGCGCGACCGTGGCTGCGGGCGGCGACGATGGCGACAGTGCGAATGCCGGCCCGGCCGACAAGGCCACGGCTAGCAGCAGCGCCCGGGACAGCGGGGCAAGGCGTCGGCGCTGGGATAGCGCTGGGATGGCGGACATGAGTGCTCCCCTCAAAGATGCCTCGGAATATTTATTCCTTTCGCCAGCGAAAGCAAGAATAAATTATTGACCCGCTTCCGGGTGCGTGTTACACAGCGACTACCCACCCTGCACCTCTGGATGTGTCGCTGTGGCTTCAACCGTTGATTCTGCATGCTTTGCCCGAGTCCCGTTCGCCCGCAAGGCGGTTGTTGCCGCCCTGTGCATGGCGATGGCCTGGTCGGCGCAGGCAGGCGACGCCCCGGCCGTACCATTGCCGGAATTGGAAGCACGCGTTGACCGTGGAGATTTTGCTGGCGCACAGGCCGAAATAGACAGGGCCCTGGCCGCGCCGGGTACAGATGCCGCCACGCGTGATGCGTATGCCTTCCAGCAGGAACGGATGCGGCGCATGCGCCTGGATTTTTCGCTGGATGAAACGCAGGCCAAGGCGGCGGTGCGCAAGTCGATTCCCGATCTGCGCGATGCCGAATTCAAGGCCTGGGATGACGCTGGCCTGATCGAACATTTGGACATCGACGGCCAGCGCCGCTGGTTCAAGCGCGCGCCGAACAATCTGTTCTTGTTCAGCCCGGAAGCCGTCGCTCGCCGTGCGCCGAATGTGCAACCGTCGAAGCCCGGACCGTATGAACGAATGGGCCCGCACCACGCAGCGGTCATCAGCGCGTCCGAGCAGAGCGGCTTGACCAGCCTCACTCCGAATCGCCTGCGCGTTACCCAGTCGATCACCGTGGATGCCGATGCGGTGCCCGCGGGCGAAACGGTACGCGCATGGATTCCGTATCCGCGCTCGATTCCCGGCCAGCAGGAAAACATTCACTGGCTGAGCAGCGACCCTGAAGGTGCGCAGATTGCGCCGGAAGAAACGATGCAGCGCACCGCGTACCTGGAGCGCAAAGCGGTGGCCGGCACGCCGACCGAGTTCACGATCAGCTACGAACTCACCATCTCCGCGCGCCGCTTCATCATTGATCCCGACAAGGTGTTGCCGACGCCGGCCGACCCGGCATTGGCGCCGTTTCTGGCCGCGCGTGCGCCGCACGTGGTGTTCACCCCGGCGCTGCGCGAGTTTTCGCGCAAGGTGGTCGGTGACGAAACCAATCCGTATCGCATCGCGCGGAAGTTGTTCGCTGCGGTCGATGCCATTCCGTGGGGGGGCGCGCGTGAGTACTCCACCATCAGCAATATTTCGGATTACGCGTTGCACGCTGGCCATGCCGATTGCGGCCAGCAGACCTTGTTGTTGATCTCGCTGTTGCGGTTGAACGGCATCCCCGCGCGTTGGCAGTCGGGCATGGTCTTCTCCGATAACGAGGTGGGTTACAACAACCTGCATGACTGGGGCGCGATGTACCTGGCGCCCTATGGCTGGGTGCCCATGGACGTGAGCACAGGGGCGCTGGCCAGCACCAAGCCGGCTGAGCGCGACTTCTATTTCGGTGGGCTTGATGCCTACCGGATTGCATTCAATGACGACTACTCGCGCGCGTTTGTGCCTGCCAAGCAGCACTTCCGTTCGGAGACCGTCGATCTGCAGCGCGGTGAAGTGGAGTGGGCCGGGGGGAACCTCTACTTCAACCAATGGCAATACGACTTCCAGACGCAGGTGCTCGCGCCGGAGTCCAAGTAACCGCACGTCGTAACCGTTGTTTTACTTACCGATCAACATCTGCAGGAGAGAGCAGGGGATGAACAGGAAAATGTTGAAAAGGGCGGCACTGACCGTCGCATTGGGTGCCTGCCTGGGCGTCATGGCGCCGAGCGTGATGGCGCAGAGCGCCACAGGCGCCATCGCCGGCCGCGCAAGTGCCGGTGACCAGATCACCATCGTCAGCAACTCCACGGGCCTGACCCGCACGGTCACGGTGGGCGCAGATGGCGCTTACCGCCTGAGCCAGCTGCCAGTGGGCGATTACAGCCTGCAGGTGAAGCGTGCAGGACAAACCGATAAGGAGCCGGTGGCGGTCAACGTGTCGCTGGGCGGCACCACCACCGTCAATCTTGGCAGCGGAGGAACGGGTGGGGCGGTCACGCTCGATTCGGTGCAGGTTGTCGGAAATCGCGTCATGAATCGTGTGGACGTCAGCTCCACCGAAACCGCTACGAACGTGTCCCGCGAAGACCTTGCACGTTTGCCGGTGGACCAGAGTTTGGGTTCGGTTGCACTGCTTGCGCCTGGCGTGATCGGCGGCAATTCATCGCTGGGTGGTCTTTCCTTCGGCGGCTCATCGGTGGCGGAGAACTCGGCCTTTATCAATGGGCTTAACGTTACCGACTTCTATCGCCGACAGAGCTTCTCCAGCGCCCCGTTTGCATTTTTCCAAGAATTCCAGGTAAAGACTGGCGGTTACTCGGTGGAGTTCGGACGTAGCACGGGCGGCGTGATCAATGCAGTAACCCGTTCCGGTAGCAACGAGTTCAAAAGTGGCATGGAATTGACGTTCGAGCCCAATGCCTTGCGCTCCAAGGCAGAGGATCACCAGTTTGACCGCGTCGATGGTGATGGCAAGGCGGCATCCGCTGTATACAAAGCCAGCCACGACACCAGCAGCTTCATGAAGGCGAACGTATGGGCGTCGGGTCCGCTGGTGAAAGACAAGTTGTTCTTCTTCGGTATGTATGAGCAACGGCAGGGCACCTACGGTAATACCAATAATGCGGGCACTGAGTGGTCCCGTGCCAAGGCGGACAACGGGTTCTGGGGCGCCAAGCTGGACTGGAACATCAGTGATGATCACCGCTTGGAGTTGTTGGCGTTCTCGGATGAAGCCAGCACTGACAATGCCACCAATGAATACGACTTCGACACCTCAACCGTGGGCGACGCCATGGGTACCAGCGTCGACGATGGTGGCGGAAAGAATGGCTCGCTTACCTACACCGGTCATTTCGGTGAGACCTTCACTGCCAAAGCCATGTACGGCTTCAACCGCAGCCAGGCATTGAGCGCTTCGCCTGCGGATATGGCGTGTTCGCAGGTGCTTATCGACAGCAGCTACAACGCTGCCTACTCCGCAATGGGAAAGCCTGCCGTCAGCTGTCATCCAGACAGTTCTGCGTCTGTGGTTGATCACCATGATGAGCGCAAGGTCGGTCGTCTCGACTTTGAATGGCAGCTGGGTGATCACCTGCTGCGCTTTGGTCTTGATCGTGAAGAAATGACCACCGATCGCACTACGCACTATCCGGGTTCAACCGGTATGCGTTACACGGTCTTTGCCGCCACTCCGGGTGCGATCCTGGACAACGGATCGACCGTTCCGGCGGGTGTTGATGCAATTGTGATGGGGCGTCGCCGCGTTGACGGCGGAGTGTTCGAGACCACCGCGAATGCGTATTACCTGGAAGACGTGTGGAATGTCACTCCCAACTTTGTATTGAATCTGGGTGTGCGTGTGGACGGCTTCGACAACAAGACCGCTTCCGGCGCCAGCTTCATCAAGATGGACAACCTGGTCTCTCCACGTTTCGGCTTCAGCTGGGACATGAAGGGTGATGGCGGGTCGAAGTTGTTCGGCAACTTGGGTCGCTACTACCTGCCGGTCACCAACATCATCAACTACAACTTCGCCGGTGGCTTGACCGACGAGCGGACGTTCTATGAAATGAATGGCTGGAGTGCGGCGACGAACCCGATCACCGGCTCGGGTTACATGCAGCCAAACCTTGGTTCGCAGATCGGTCCAATCGATGATTCCTACAACCTGCCGGTGGATGATCTGCGGCAGAGCGTGAGCCGCGATTTGGATGCGGTCTATCAGGATGAGGCGATCCTCGGATATCAGCAGATGATCAACCAAGAATGGTCATGGGGCGTCAACGCAACCTATCGCCGCATGGCCAACACCATGGATGACATGCGCATCAACGCGCTGTGTGGTGTTCGCCATGGCACGCTTTGGCCGATTGCAAACCCGGGCGAGAAACTGACGCTCTGGGGTACGACGGATATGGGCTGCGCCCAGGACGGATGGGTAACCATCGATACGTCCAAGGAAGGCTACATGACCACAGGCAGCAACAAGATCATTGGCTATTCCAAGCCGAAGCGGACGTATAAAGCAATTGAGTTCCAGATTGATCGCGCATGGGACGACAAGTGGGCGTTCAATGCGTCCTATCTCTGGTCGAAGTCTGAGGGTAATCACGAAGGTCCCGTGAACTCGGACACGAATTATGGTGACACGGGCATGGTCCAGCACTGGGATCATCCCGCCAACAATCAGGACTACGGCCCGCTGTTCAACGACCATGAGCATCAGATCAAGTTGCGCGGCAGCTACAAGTTGAACGAAATGTGGGAGTTTGGTGGAACGTTCACAGCATTGTCTGGCGGCCCGATCACTGCACTGGGCGTTGCATGGCCGGATGACAGTCTCGGCGCAGGAAGTTTTGTGACCGAAGGTTCCGGTGGTGGCTCGTTCTGGCACTGCGTGAAGAACTGCGATGGATCATGGGACCAGCGTGAGTTCAAGTACGCCGGTCGTGGTTCGGGTGGGCGTATGCCCTGGACGTACAATCTCGGTGCCAATGTCACTTGGACGTTGCCTGTGGAAGATGTTGATCTGAAGGTGCGTTTGTCGGTGTTCAACCTGCTCAATGACCAGGAAGTGATCAACCAACGCGCCCGTTACGAGAAGGGCCCTGGCGTGACCCGTGGTCTGTACGGCACCGGCACGCGCTGGCAGTCGCCGCGCTATGCGCAGCTGGTCGTGACCTGGAACTTCTGATCTGACGTGTGAGAACGGCCCGCTTCGGCGGGCCGTTCGTTTTTGTGGAGAGGCATGACGATGCGACTGAAACTTCTGCTGCTTGCCACCGCCGCATTCCTGAGCGGCCCGGTGCTCGCCGCCGACGCGGACACCGCGCGGATGGAGGCGCTGGTCGACCAGGCGGTGCAACGCTATCAGCTGCCCGGGATCGCGGTGGGCGTGATCGAGAATGGCAAGGTCGTCCGTCGCATCACCCGCGGTGAGTTGGCGGTGGGTGAGGGGGCGGCGATCAATGACGACACCTTGTTCAAGATCGCCTCCAACACCAAGGCGATGACCGCTGCGGTGCTTGCGCGCTTGGTGCAGGCGGGCACGTTGCGTTGGGATGATCCGGTCACCAAGCACCTGCCGCAGTTCCGCATGTACGACCCGTGGGTGACGCGCAACATGCAGGTGCGTGATCTGTTGATTCACAACAGTGGCCTCGGTTTGGGCGCGGGCGACTTGATGTTGTGGCCCGAGCCGAATCATTTTGATCGCAATGACATCATTGCCGGGCTGGCACATCTGAAGCCGACCGGCAGTTTCCGTGCCGACTATGCATACGACAATCTGTTGTATGTGGTGGCCGGTGAAGTGGCGGCCGCGGCGGCGGGCAAGCCGTATTCGGTGCTGGTGCGGGAAGAAATCTTCATGCCGTTGGGCATGCAGCGTTGTCAGGTCGGTGAGTGGTCGCCGGCTGAAATCGGCAATGTCGCCCGGGCGCATTATCGCCAAGCCAGCAAGAACATCGCCGCTGCTGCGGATGACGCACGCGTGGAGGATTTCCCGTCGATGGCGGCCGGTGGCGTCCGCTGCAGTCTCAACGACATGCTGCGCTGGATGCAGGTGCTGCTTGATCCGGCACAGGCACCCGGCTGGCTCGACGCAACCCAGCGACGTGTGCTGTGGACGGCGCATATGCCGATGCCGATCAGCCAGCGCCTGCGCGACTGGGACAACACCCACTTTCTTGCCTACGGTTACGGCTGGCGCCTGTCGGACATGGATGGCCAATGGAAGGTGGCGCATACCGGTACGTTGTCGGGCATGTACTCGTCGCTGGCCTTGCTGCCCGATAGCCGCGATGGTGTGGTGATCCTGATCAACGGCGAAGCCGAGGACGCACGCACGGCCTTGATGCAGGCCATGCTCAAGCACTTCACCGCGCCAAAGGAAAGTCACGATGTGCTGTATTACGCACAGCGCATCGATGCTGAAGCAGCACAGCGACGTACCGCCGGCCATGTGCGCCCGGCCATGCCGGGCCGAACGCCAATGACACTGGACGATGCGTCCTCTGCCTATACCGGCATCTGGCGTGATGCCTGGTTTGGCGAGGTGAAGCTGTGTCCGCAGGACGGTGCGCTGCGCTTCGCATCGACCAAGTCGCCGCAGATGCGTGGGCAGGTGATGCACAGCGAGCAACGTTGGTTCGTCGCCTGGGACACGCAGGGCGAAGACGCCGAAGCGTGGCTGGAATTTTCCGGCGATGCGACGCACCCTGTCATGCGCATGCGCGCCATCGACCCGGAGATCGACTTCAGCTATGACTACCAGGATCTGGACTTCCAGCGTGTCGGCAACTGCCCGTAGTGCGCTGACCGCGGCCGCATTGGCGCTCACCAGCGGCGGCGTGTTGGCCGTGGAGATATCGCCGGCCACCACCCCTGCCGACGCCAACATGGTCGATGTCACCACACTGGCGCCGGGCTTTGCGTTGGACATGCGCTACGCCACCACGGACAACTTCACCGGGCGCGTGGTGCCAGGCTATGACGCGCCACGTTGCTATCTGCTGCAGCCGGTGGCGCAGGCCCTGGCGCGGGTGCAGAACGACCTGCGTGCGCAGGGGTACGCCTTGCAGTTGTTTGACTGCTACCGCCCGGCGCATTCGGTGAAATCGTTCGTGGCGTGGGCGCACGACTTGAATGACCAGCAAGCCAAGGCGCGCTATTACCCCAACGTCGACAAGACCCGATTGCTTGATGGCTACATCGCTGAAACCTCGGGCCACAGTCGCGGTGCCACCGTTGATCTGGGGCTGTTGGATTGCCGGCAGGGCGAGTGCCTGCCGTTGGACATGGGCACCGGCTTCGACCGTTTTGATCCCTTGGCGCATACCGACAGCCCAGACATCAGCACCGCCCAGCAGCACAACCGCCAACGGTTGTTGCAGGCGATGGCTGCCGAAGGCTTTGCCAACTATCCGATGGAATGGTGGCACTTCACCTTCAAACCCGAGCCGACGCCCGACACCGCCTACGACTTTCCGGTGCGTTGAACGCGGGCCGGGCAGGTAGACTGCGCGTCCTTGCCTCGACCACACCACGCGCATGAATCTGGTTCTGCATTACGGCCTGTTGGGCTCCCTGGAAGCGGCCCTGATTGCGCTGGCGATCGGCTTTGTGGTGTTCGCGCTGTGGTGGCAAGTGTGCAAACGCACCGGCTTGTCGAACGGGCATGCGATTGCGTGGGCTTGCCTGGCAGCTGCGGTGATCGCTGCCGGCGTGGATACGTGGAACCTGTTCTATCTGGGCATGATGGGCTTGGAGTCGCCGCTGTACGTCAGATTGGCCCTGGCCAGCATCCACGATCCGGATCAACTGGGTACGCGCGTGGTGTTGGAATTGATTGGCGCCGTGGTCGGTGTCGGTTTGGGATGGGGCTTGTTCAGTTCGCGGCAATCTTTGCGTGACCCCACCGATGCGCCTTAAGTGCGATTGCATGCGTACTTAAGCGCGATGAATGGAACGCCCGAATCCCCGTGTTACATCCACTTCACGGCGGTCTAACCACGGCGGTAACCGCATTCGTCGTGGCGCGGGTTAACACGATGTTTCAGGGGATTTGCGGGGGCAGAACGATTCAGTTGCCGCTTGTCAGGGTAGGGCCGTGCGGAGTTTCCGTACGTTTCCCCAAAAGACGAGGAACACCTGATGACCCTTCTTAATCGCGCCCCGCTGTTTGCCCTGGTTGCCGTTGTAGGTTCCGCGCTGGCCCTGCCGGCGATGGCTCAGGATGCACAGGATCAGGCTGCGGCTCAGGCGCAGCAGGAGCAGGCTGCACTGACCCAGGACGCAGCAGCGGCGAGCAATGGCGGGCAGACCTGGGCCAGTGTCGACGCCGATGCTGACGGCAGCATCAGCAAGGCCGAGTCGCAGGCCAATGCCGGCCTTGCCCAGGTGTTTGATGACGCCGATGCCGACAAGGACGGCAAGCTGACTCAGGAGGAATACCGCAGCTACGCGGCAAAGCAGCAGAAGTAACGCTGCGGCTCGCGGTTGCTGATAGCCCCTCTCCCGCCTGCGAGGTGAGAGGGACAGGTTTTGAACCACCGGTTCACTGTCCCTCGAACGCCCTGGCGCCAGCGCAAGGGCCGGGACGCAGAGCGGGGGTTGGGGTGAGGGGGGCCTTTCACGCGTCACCCGCTGCAAAAAACACCCCGCCGCAGCCACGCGTTATCCTGTGCGGCATGAACCAGAACACCTCCCCTTCCGCCATCGGCCTGGTCGGCTTTGATGGCGATGACACGCTCTGGAAGAGCGAAGACTATTACCGTCAGGCCGAGCAGGAATTCGAGGCCATCCTTGGCCACTACATCGACCTGCACGACGCGCAGACCGCGCAGCACCTGCTCAAGGTCGAACGTCGCAACCTGGAAATCTTCGGCTACGGCGCCAAGGGCATGACCCTGTCGATGCTGGAAGCAGCCATCGAGTTGACCAGCGAAAAGATCTCCGCCCACGACCTGCACCAGATCATCGAAATCGGCCGCCGCACCCTGCAGCATCCGGTCGACGTGATCGACGGCGTGCGCGAGGCAGTGGCGGCCATCGCCGCCGACTACCCGGTGGTGCTGATCACCAAGGGCGATCTGTTCCACCAGGAGCAGAAGATCGAGCGCTCCGGCCTGCGTGATCTGTTTCCGCGTATCGAAATCGTCTCGGAGAAGGATCAATCCACCTACGCGCGCGTGCTGGCCGAGTTCAATCTGCCGGCCGAACGCTTTGTGATGATCGGCAATTCGCTGCGCTCGGATATCGAGCCGGTGCTGGGCCTCGGTGGCTGGGGCGTGTACACGCCATACGCGGTCACCTGGGCGCATGAAGCCGAGCACGGCGTGTCCGACGACGCACCGCGCCTGCATCACGCCGATACCGCGCACCAGTGGCCGCAAGCGGTGCGTGCCATCGCCGCACAGGCAACGGGCAACTGACGATGACGGCATCGCGCGCCCCGCGTTGCAGGTGGCAGTGGCCTGTCTGCTGCGCACTGCTGCTGGGCGCGTTGACCGCGATGCCATTGGCGGTACAGGCGCAGCAATCGACTGCAGCGACTCCCGCTGTTGCCGAGTACGCGGCGGCAACCGGTGACGCCTGGGTTGATCGGCAACTGGCGGACATCAACGCCTATGCGGTGCGCTATCCCGACGCGTTCATTGACGAACTCTCGCGTTATGCCGGTGCACGCCCGGCCTATGTGGAAGCACTGCTGCGCAACCACGGCTGGAAGCCGGCGGATGCGTATTTCGCCTGCTTCTGGGCACATGTGGCCGACATGTCATGCAGCACCCTGGTGCGCGCCCGCAGCAGCATGCCCGGCGCCACCTGGAAGGCGGTGCTGGAAAGCCTGCAGCCACCGCCGGAAAACCTGCAGTGGCGCGCGCTGCGTCACGCCATCGTCGCCAGCTACGACCATTGGGACCGCCCGATCACGCTGGATACGCTGCTCAAGCGGCAGCTGGGCGACCGCGCACAACGCGATGCGGCTGCTCGCAAGACGGGCGGGTAGCAGCGCTTTCAGGCGCAAAGTCGACACGGATGCCGACGCCTGATCGTCTGTAATTGCCCGCGGCTTTGCCTGCGATTGCATTGCGAGCTTCGCGGCCGAGGCCGCTCCTACGCCAATTGCTGCCCTGCAGATGGTCGCCGCCTGCCATTCCGGGCGAAAATGCCGGTTCCTTCGATTCAGTACCTGCGCACTTCGTCATGACTGCCGACCGTTTCGTTTCCTCCGATCACATTCGTAGCCTGTTCTCGCAGGCGATGTCGCATATGTACCGCACCGAGGTGCCGCTGTACGGCACGCTGGTGGAATTGGTGGGGGAGGTGAATGCCGATGTGCTTGCCGCGCAGCCGGCGCTGGCCGAGCAGATGCAGCGCAGCGGCGAACGTGATCGGCTGGACGTGGAACGCCACGGCGCGATCCGCGTCGGCACCGCGCAGGAACTGGCCACGCTGGGCCGCCTGTTCGCGGTGATGGGCATGCAGCCGGTGGGCTATTACGACTTGTCGGTTGCGGGGGTGCCGGTGCATTCCACCGCGTTCCGGCCGGTGGACGGCGAGTCGCTCAACCGCAATCCGTTCCGGGTGTTCACCTCGTTGCTGCGCCTTGAGCTGATCGAGAACGAAGCCCTGCGTGCGCAGGCGGCGGAGATTCTTTCCCGCCGCAATATCTTTACGCCCGGCGCGCTGCAGCTCATTGAACAGTGCGAGCGTGACGGCGGTCTGAGCGAAGACGACGCCTGGCGTTTTGTGGTCGAGGCGCTGGAAACCTTCCGTTGGCACAACGAGGCCACCGTGTCGCTGCAGACCTACCACGCGCTGCACGGCGCGCATCGTCTGGTGGCCGATGTGGTCAGCTTCCGTGGCCCGCACATCAATCACCTCACCCCGCGCACGCTGGACATCGATGCAGCGCAGGCGCAGATGCAGACGCGTGGCTTGGCGGCCAAGGCAGTGATTGAAGGCCCGCCGCGTCGTGCCTGCCCGATTCTGCTGCGCCAGACCAGCTTCAAGGCGTTGGAGGAAATGGTGCATTTCCCCGGCAGCGACGACAACGAAGCCGGCACCCACACCGCGCGCTTCGGTGAGATTGAACAGCGCGGCCTGGCGCTGACGCCGAAGGGTCGCGCCTTGTACGACACGCTGCTGGCACAGGCGCGTGACAACGGCGGTGCGGGCAGCACGGGCGGCGATTATGTGCAGCGCCTTGAAGCGGCCTTCGCGGGCTTCCCCGATGACCACGCGG
Organism: Stenotrophomonas sp.; assembly: GCF_050737575.1. Lineage (GTDB taxonomy): Bacteria > Pseudomonadota > Gammaproteobacteria > Xanthomonadales > Xanthomonadaceae > Stenotrophomonas. The sequence goes on along the minus strand of NZ_JBOHXW010000007.1, from coordinate 192,937 downwards.
TGCTGCGTCGCGAAGGTCTGGGCTACTACCGCTATGCCTTGACCGAAGCAGGGCACGCCGTGCCGGCCAGCGAGCGAAACCTGCCCGCCGAGGTGCTGATCGAACGCGGGCTGGCAACGGCCGACCCGATCATCTACGAGGATTTCCTGCCAGTCAGCGCCGCAGGCATCTTCCAGTCCAACCTGGGCGGCGGCGAACAGCGCGCCTATGCCGCACGCGCCAACCGCGATGCGTTCGAGCAGGCACTGGGTGCGAGCGTCAGTGATGAGTTCGCCATCTACTCGCGGCTGCAGGCTGAATCGTTGGCCAACCTGACGGCGTGAATCGGGCAAAAGCCTGGGCGATGACTTGAATGTCGAGGTCGGAGCGGTATGCTCCGGCCCATCCCGAGGCAAGGAGTTGGCCCATGCGGTTGCACACAGGTGTCGTGGTAGTGATGGCGGCGATGCTGCTGGTCGCGTGTTCAAAGAAGGTCGCTGAAGCACCTGCGAGCCACTACATGGTTGCACCGCCCTCGCCACCGGCGCCGGCACGAATGATGCGGTCGGCGGCCCCGCGCCAGAGTCCGATTGCCGTGTCGGGCGCGCGCGTGGTGCCTGAGGTCAATACCGAGGTCTACGAGCGGCCGGAGGACAATCCGGTCAAACGCACTACCGAACAGCCGGTTTCCACGTTCTCGGTGGATGTAGACACCGGCAGCTACAGCAATGTGCGGCGCATGCTTGAAAGTGGCGTGCGACCGCCAGCCGATGCGGTGCGCGCCGAAGAGTTCATCAACTACTTCGATTACCACTACGCCGTGCCGGCCGACAAAGCCGTACCGTTCCGCGTGCACACCGAGCTGGCCAGCGCGCCGTGGGACAAGCGCAAGCAGGTGCTGATGATCGGCATCAAGGGCTACGAGCAGGCGCAGGACAGCCTGCCGCCGATGAACCTGGTGTTCCTGATCGATACGTCCGGCTCGATGTATTCGGACGACAAACTGCCGCTGCTCAAGCGCGCGTTCGCACAGTTGATACCGCAGCTGCGCAAGCAGGATCGTGTCGCCATTGTTGCCTACGCCGGCTCGGCCGGGCTTGTGCTGGAGCCGACCAGCGGCGATCAGCGCGGCAAGATTCTCGCCGCACTGGAGCAGTTGCAGGCCGGTGGCAGCACCAACGGCGGTGCCGGCATCGAACTGGCCTATGCCATGGCCAAGCAATCGTTTGTGCCCGGCGGCGCCAACCGCGTGATCCTGGCGACCGATGGTGATTTCAACGTGGGCGTGGCCAATCGTCAGGCACTGGAAACGCTGGTGGCCGACCAGCGCAAGAGCGGCGTGGCACTGACCACGCTGGGCTTTGGCACCGGCAACTACAACGATGCGATGGCTGAGCGGCTGGCCGATGTCGGCGATGGCAATCACGCCTATATCGACAGCCTGTCCGAAGCGCGCCGGGTGCTGGTGCGTGAGATGGGCAGCACCTTGTTCACCATTGCCCGCGACGTGAAAATCCAGGTCGAGTTCAACCCGGCGCGTGTGTCCGAGTACCGCTTGATCGGCTATGAAAACCGCGTGCTCAACAACGAAGATTTTGCCAACGACAAGGTGGATGCCGGCGATATCGGCCCGGGCCACGAAGTGACCGCGCTGTACGAAATCGTGCCGGTTGGCAGTGGCGCCGAGCAGCTCCCGGCGTTGCGTTATGGCGACAAGCCCAGCGGCACCACCGCGCACGGCAATGAAGTGGCCGAGGTGCGGCTGCGTTACAAGCTGCCGGGCAACGACACCAGCGCCTTGATCACCCGCCCGATCCTGGCCAGCAGCCTGCAGGCCACGCCCAGCGAATCACTGCGCTTTGCCTCGGCGGTGGCCGGCTTTGCCGACGCGCTGCGCGGCGGCGAGCGCATGCCGGGTTGGAACTGGGATCAGATTGAAGCAACCGCACGCGCCGCGCGTGGTGAGGATGCTGAAGGGGAGCGTGCGCAGTTCATCCAGCTGCTGCGCGCGGGCAAGGCGATGATTGAACCGGCCAAGCCGGTCGCCAACATCGCCGATTGAAGTTGGCAACGATTGCGTTCGTAAGATGATCGTGGCGGCTCGCCGCCACTGAACGACGGGAGCGGCTTGTGCAGCGCGCTCGCGTTCGGCCAAGCAACGGCGGCCGGTCCGGCCGCATGACGCCCATTCACAGCCGTTCCGTTACGATCCGCCACAGCCGCCGGCAGTGATTGCGGGGAGCAGGGCGGGAGATCCTTTGTTCAATGGAGCGGGTGGCATGGAAATGGCGTTCCATCGAGTGCTGGCGTGCGTGTTGTTGATCGCGATGTGCGGCATGGCATCGATGTCTGTTACCGCCGCGCCTGGGCGGTTGCTCAGTGCCAAGTCCATGAGTGATGCACCCGTTGGCGCCAAGGCATGGCGCATCCGCTACGAAACCACCGATGTTGACGGCGACAGCACGCACTCCAGCGGCGTGCTGGTGGTGCCCGATGGCGCAGCGCCGGCGGCCGGCCGCGAGGTGGTGGCCTGGGCGCACGGCACCGTGGGCATTGCCCCCAGTTGCACGCCGATCCGCACGCTGGATCAGATTCCCGGCCTTGCCGACATGCTCGCGCGCGGTTGGGTGGTGGTGGCCAGCGACTATCCGGGTTTGGGGACGCGTGGCCCGCATGCGTATCTGGTGGGCGATGCGGCGGCAGCGGCGGTGCTGGATTCAGTACGCGCCGCCCGCAACTTCGCAGCGGCGCACGCCGGGCAGCGCGTGGTTGCGTGGGGTCATTCGCAAGGCGGCCATGCGGCGTTGTTCAGCGGTCGGCGCGCCGCGTCGTATGCGCCGGAATTGCAGTTGCTGGGCATCGCCGCGGTATCGCCGCCCACCGATCTGGCCGAGAACATGAAGCAGGCCGATGTCACGGTGCGCGCGATGCTTACCGCCTTCACCGCAGAAAGTTGGTCGAAGGTGTATGGCGCGGATATTTCCACCATTGCCGACCGCACCACGCGCGGGGTCATCGAACGTGCGACCAACGCCTGCGAAGGCGATCGACTGTCCGCCGCCGCGCTGCTGCGGGTGCTGCGGCTGCGCGTGCGCTTGGGCAGCCTGGACCTGAGTGGGCGGGCGCCGTGGGACGGCTTGATCGCGCGTAACTCGTTGCATGCGCTGGAAGCCGGCAGCCCGCCGTTGCTGGTGGTTCAATCCGACGGTGACAAGCTGGTTACCTCGCCGGTGACGCGTGGTTTTTTTGAGCGCAGTTGTCAACGCGGTGTGGTTGCGCGCTACCTGATTTTGCCCGGCACCGGCCATGCGACCACGGCTATCGCCTCGGCCAATGACGCACTGGATTGGATCGCGCAGCGCTTTGCCGGCCAGCCCGCACGCAGTGATTGCCCGGCACCGATCTGATCGCCGACGGCGGCAGTTGCATGGTCTGCAGGGCAGCGTTACAACGGTCGCCGCCGGGGCATGTTTGTCCCCCGAAGGAGTGAGGTCATGTCACTGGCGTTCTATGGACATCCGTTCTCTTCGTACACGCAGAAGGTGTTGATTGCGCTGTACGAGAACGACATTCCCTTCGAGTTCCGCTGTCTTGGCCCGGAAACGCCCGAGCATGCCGCCGAATGGCTGCGGCGTTGGCCGGTCGGCAAGTTTCCGTTATTGCTGGATGGCGACAACGCGGTGGTGGAGACCAGCATCATCATCGAGTACCTGCAGCAGACCCGGCCCGGCGCGGTGCGCCTGCTGCCAGACGATGCACAACAAGCGCTGGACGCGCGCTTTCTTGATCGCTTCTTCGACCTGCATGTGATGAGCCCGGTGCAGCATGCAGTGGGCGGCGCACTGACCGGCGATGTGGACAAGGCGCGCGATGCACTGGCGCACGCGCGCGACAAGTTGGAGCTGGGCTACGCCTGGGCCGAAACACAATTGCCGGGTCGCAATTGGGCCTGCGGCGATGCCTTCACCCTGGCCGACTGTGCCGCCGCACCATCGTTGTTCTATGCCGACTGGGTGCATCGCATTGGCGAGGCGTACCCGTTGCTGCGCGCCTACCGCGCACGCCTGTTGGCGCGCCCATCTTTCGCGCGCGCCGTGGAAGAAGCGCGGCCGTATCGACCGCTGTTTCCACTGGGCGCACCGGACCGCGATTGATGTGCTTGTCGCGGTAACGATCACGCGGACCGCAGCGGCTGGCGTGGGTTATCTGCTCAGTTCAAGCAACGGCGTGAAGCCGCCATAGATCAACCGCTTGCCGTCGAACGGCATCGGGTTTTTGGCCGGATCCATGCGCGGGTCGTCCATCATTTTCTGCATGCCGACATCGCGCGTGGCCTTGTCGGGCCATTCGATCCAGGAGAACAGCACGGTTTCGTCGTCCTTGGCCTGCACGGCGCGGAAGAAGTCGGTGAGCTGGCCGTGTGGCACGTCATCACCCCAGCATTCCACCACGCGCAAGGCGCCAAATTCGATGAATACCGCATCGCCGGTGCGTGCATGCGCAAGGAATTTTTCTTTGTTGGCCGTGGGCACGGCGGCAACGAAACCATCGATGTAGGACATGGGAATCTCCGCTGATAACGGCAGCCGTCATGGCCGCCTTCAAGTCCACGGCAGTGGGCGCGCCGGGGCGAACACTGTCCACCCCGGGCCGTTGTGAAAGTGTCGAGACGGTGCGAAGGGTAAAAGCTGTCTGTGCGGCAGTGCCGATTCATGTTGCGACTGCGGTTTACCATCGGGCACTTCATCCAATCACGCATGGAGGCAGTATGAAAATCACCAGGCAATACCGGTACACCGTGTTGGCAATGACGTGTCTGTTGGGCTTGGCCGCCTGTGGCGGCAGCGCACCGGCACCCGCCGCGAGCACAGCGCCCGAGGCCGCGCCGGAAGCACCGGCCTCGCCCGCACCGGTAGCCAGCGAAGGTAGCGTCATCCACAAGCCGGTAGCGCCGGCTGCAGCAGACACGCATGCCTGCATGATCGCCGGTGAGTTCACGCTCATGGGCAAGACCATCCGCTCGCGCGATTGCGTGCAGACCACCGCTGCTTCCAGCGAAGCGGATCTGAAGCGCGTTTGCGAAGGGCTGGCGCAGACTTCCGCACAGATGGGCGGCAAGGCCGGCGAGGTGACGTACATGGACGCCTGCCCGTCGCCGTCACAGGGCAGCTGCGCGCAGCTGTTTGGCGGCAAGTTCGACGGCTATTACTACGAGCGTACCGGGCAGGATCTGGCGGACTTGCCTGCCAGCTGTGCGCACGGCGGCGGTCACTGGAACGCGGGCTGATTACACCGCTGTCGGGTCAGCTGGGCTGCAATTTGGCCCAGCGGCCACCCTGCTGCAGTTCCACCTCGAACCGCGCCCATTGGCGCAGATCGTTCGCCGTGGCATGGCCGATGTCGCCGATGCCGTTGCCGGCCACCACGGCGTACACCAGCCGCTGCGGCGCGGGGCCGTCCAGCGCCGGCGTCACCGAGACACGGCGCACGCTCCAGGCGCGGCCCAGGCGGCCATTGCTGTAATAGCGTCCGGCTTCGATCAGCGCCGGGTGCAGCGCATCGCGTTCGGCATGCTGCTTGGCCAGTTCCAACAGCTCGGTGAGGTTGTCGTCGGTGATGTCCACGAACGAGTTGAGCTGGCTGATCGCGGCGTGGAAGTCTTCCTGGGTGAGATCAACGCTGCGTTGCGCCGAGGCCACTGGCGGCGCGGCGTGTTGCCGCCGGCGATGCAGGTGCACCGGATAACGCCGCCACGCAAAGCAAGCGTTGAACAACACCGCTGCGGTCAGGATGGCGGCGACATTGATCGCCACCGGCGTCAGCAGGTACTGGTAGCCCAAGGCGTGCACGTCGCTGCCGCCGATCACCGCCGCCAGCGCGGTGGCGCCGCCGGGCGGATGGATGCAGCGCAGGTAATGCATGGCACCGACCGCCAGGCCCACCGCCAGCGCGCCGGTCCAGACCTGATCGGGCGCCAGTTTCTGGCAGCTCACGCCGATGAACGCCGAAGCCAGGTGCCCGGCCATCACCGACCACGGCTGCGACAACGCACCGTGCGGCACGGCAAACACCAGGACCGCTGAAGCACCCATCGAGGCCAGCAGGATCGCGCCGCCGGGCGAGCCGCCAAAGCCATCCGGGAAGCACCAATGGGTCAACTGGTAGACCACGGTGATGCCGATCAACGCGCCCACCGCCGATATCCACTTCTCGCCGTGATTGGTCTGGTTGCGCTCAATGCTCAGCCAATTGCGCAGCGATTGCAGGAGCGGGGACAGGGACTTCATCAGCATGGGGCAGGGGAGGGCGGGCTATTTTGCCGGTGTTATCGGCCGCCGTAACGTGCGTTTGCAGGCCAATGGCCCTATGGCTGATAGCGATGGGTTGGGTCGATATGCCGGCAAGGCAGCACGCCACGGATTGTAGGAGCGGCTTCATCCGCTTCGCGGCCTGTTCCGCGCCTGCGAGCGGCGATCTTTTACGCAGATTTGATGGCGCAGTGGCGGCCTCGCCATCGTCGGTTTACGGGCCGTGGCGACATCATTTCCACAGGGCCGCGCAGTGTGCGTGGCCACTTTGGAAACCCGATGAACGCCTTTCAACATTCACGGCGCATGCTGCGTCGTAGCCACGTTCTGCTGATCCTGCTGGCCGCTGCCGGTATGGCCACCGCGCACGACATCAGCGGCAATGCAGCCCTCACCAGCGACTATGTCTGGCGTGGTTCCACCCAAAGCCACGGCGATGCCGCGGCGCAGGCCGGTTTCAAAGTCCCCACCGAAAGCGGCTTCTATGCATCGGCATGGGGCTCCAGTGTCGAGTTCGCACCCGACACCCATGCCAGCAGCGAACTGGATTTCACCGTGGGCTGGGGCAAGCAGCTGAGCGAGGACTGGGCGCTGGATGCCAACGTGCTGCATTACCGCTATCCGTCCACCACGGTCGATTTGAACTGGACCGAGCTCAACACCACGCTCACCTGGAAGAACAACTACTGGCTGTCGCTGGCATGGTCGCCGGAAGCACTGGGCACCACGCAGGATGGCCTGTACAGCCAGCTCGGCGCGCGCGTGCCGGTGAAGGAGCGCCTGCGTCTGGAAGCGATGGCCGGCTACTACACGCTGCAGGACGCGCCCGGCGGCGGTTACGCCCACGGGCAGGTGAGTGCAATCTGGGCGATTGCCGCACCGTTGGAGCTGCGGGTCAGCGCTCATGCCACCGACCGGCACGCGCGTGATCTGTTTGGCGACGATTTCGCCGGCAGCCGTTGGGAAGTGGCGGTGCAGGGCGCCTTCTGAGTACCGTACTTTTTTTGTCAAGGCGGCCGGGGAATTGCGATGTCCGGGCCGCTCTGACGAACGTAAGGACCGGCGCCGTGAGTGGCATCGCGGCAACCTTGCGGTGCTCTCAAGCAGGCCGCAGGTGCGGGACGCCTGCTGTGCGCGGTGCGTTGAAAGCGTCGTTCATCTTCATCGTCACGCCTTCGACGCACAAAGGGCCTATGCTGCAAAGACATTGAGTGCTTCTTGTGCTCAGGATGTGACGTATGAACTATGAAGAAGCCCGTGCCGACCTGGATGAGTTGGCGCAGGAGATGGTCACATCCACGCACACGTGGTCGTACTCACAGCGACTGGACAAGCTCCGGTCTCTGGCAATTCTTACCCGGCGTGCGCTGCGAGCCACTTCCGGCTCACCCAACGAACCTGCGCATCGCAGCAGTATCGATTCACTGCTTGATCGGATCGGCGGCATGATGTCCGCTGCCGCGCAGCTTGAAGAACTGCAGGCCGGTTACAAGCAACGCTGATCCCGACGTGGAAGCGACATAGCCAGGCAGGTACTTTCGCGCAGATCGGAAACGGAGCGCCGCACCAGGCCCCTTCATCGACAATGCAGCGACTGTGCGTGAGCTGGCAGCATCTGGAGCACACACATGAATGGCTTGAGAGACCGTGACTTTGTCAACGTGGTCAGCGAGCTGTCGTACTGGCAGGAGCGCTTCAACGGCGGATCAATGATGGGTGACTCGTTCCGCAACGATTGCGCGCCCGTCATCAAGCTTGCCTGCGACATCTACCTGCGCGACCCGCGCGGATCACGCAATGCACGGCTTACAGACCTGCATGCACATCTTCCTTTGCCGCAGTCGAAGAACAGCGCGGGTGTTTCTGCCCAGATCGCCCAGCTGTGCTGGGAGCGGCTCGGTGATGTAACGGCGCCCAATCCTGCGGAAGTGCCATGACGCGCTGCGCGTAGTCGGCGACGGAAGCCGGAATGTCGCCGGCCTGTGAAAGGGTCGAAGCCGCCGCACGACGGATGAGCCACGCATGACCGGAAACCACCGGCACGGCTTAATCCGTCACGGACAACTGTCTAGACTTGTCGCCTGTCCCGTGCTGACTGGCCGTTGTTGCCGGCCCCGCACGGGTTTCCCGTTTTGCCCGTCACAGGATGTCATCCATGAAAACCCTCGGTTATGCCGCTTTCGATACCACCTCACCGCTGGCGCCGTATGCCTTCGAGCGCCGCGAACTGCGTGGCAATGATGTGGCGATGGAAATCCTTTACTGCGGCGTCTGCCATTCGGACCTGCACACCGCGCGCAATGACTGGGGCTGGAGCTATTACCCGATCGTGCCGGGCCATGAAATCGTCGGCCGGGTGATCGAGGTCGGCCCCGATGTCACCCGCTACAAGCTGGGCGATCACGTCGCGGTCGGTTGCATGGTCGACAGCTGCATGGCGTGCGACCAGTGCCATAAGGGCGAAGAACAGCTGTGCCGCGAAGGCAACACCGGCACCTACGCCGGCGCGGACCGCATCACCGGTGAGCACACGCACGGCGGCTATTCCAAGCACCTGGTGGTGCGCGAAGAGTTCTGCCTGCGCATGCCGGAAGGTTTGGATCTGGCGCGTGCTGCCCCGCTGCTGTGCGCCGGCATCACCACCTGGTCGCCGCTGCGCACCTGGAATGTTGGGCCGAGCAGCCGCGTTGGCGTGATCGGTCTCGGTGGCCTGGGCCACATGGCGGTGAAGCTGGCCGTGGGCCTGGGTGCTGAAGTCACCGTCCTCAGCCGCAGCCCGTCCAAGCAGGAAGATGCCTTGGCGTTGGGCGCCGACCGTCTGCTGGTGTCCAGCGATGCGCAGGCGATGGCGCAGGCACAGTCGGCGTTCGACCTGATCATCGACACCGTGCCGGTCAAGCACGAACTGAATCCCTACCTGCCGCTGCTGGATGTGGACGGCACCTTGGTGATCGTCGGCCAGGTTGGCCCGATGGATGAGATCAGCAGCGTGCCGCTGTTGCTGGGCCGTCGCCGTGTTGCTGGCTCGCCGATTGGCGGCATCCGTGAAACCCAGGAAATGCTGGATTTCTGCGCGGAAAAGAACATCCTGCCGGACTGCGAAATGATCCGCATGGACGAGATCAACCACGCCTATGAGCGCATGGAGAAATCCGATGTGCGCTACCGCTTCGTGATCGACATGGCGTCGTTGCCGGCACAGCAGTAAGCGATATCGCACTGCGGACGCGTGTACTCGCACTACCGACGCTGAACCTGCGAACGGACGGCGGTCTTCAGCGACTGCCGTCCGCTTGCGAACCCGCTTCGCGCTGGTAACTGCGTTCCATGTGCGGCAGTCGTGATCGTGCAAAGCCGGTGATGGCAGCATGCGCGCAGGTCATGGCGAACAGCACCAGCGCATCAAGCCCACTGCTGGCCAGCCACGACATCAGCAGGAACAGGAAACTCAACACGGCGATGGCGTCAAAGAGCAGCCGGCTGAAGAAGCCCACGATCAACATCAACATGAAGTAGAGCGCGGCGGGCAGGGCGAATATCGAGATCAGAACTTCCATCATGGCGCTGCTCACTGGCAAGGCAGCGCGACATGCGCTGCAGTTGACTGAAACTACCGAGGCCGTGTGCGCATTCGATGGGGCCAGCGTGAAGTGAATGGGAAGTGGCGACACCGCTTCCATTGCCAGCGCCTGCTGATGCATGCAGGCGGCCCCGGCAAGCGGTAAGGTACGGCCCCCAAGCCGCCCCTCAGCGGCGTGATTGATGAACGATGCTGATTGATTCCTTCGACCGTGAGCATTTGTGGCACCCGTACAGCGCGCTCGGCAGCCCGGTGCCGGTGCTCAAGGTCGCGCGCGCCGATGGCGTGTTGCTGCAGCTGGAGGACGGCCCGAAGTTGATCGACGGCATGGCCTCGTGGTGGTGCGCCATCCACGGTTACAACCACCCGGTGTTGAACCAGGCCGCCATCGACCAGCTCGGGCGCATGTCGCATGTGATGTTCGGCGGCCTGACCCACGAGCCGGCCATCGCACTGGGCAAGCTGTTGCTGGAAATCGTGCCCAAACCGCTGGATGCGATTTTCTATGCCGACTCCGGCTCGGTGTCGGTGGAAGTGGCGCTGAAGATGGCGGTTCAATATCAGGCCGCACGCGGCATGCCGCGCAAGAACAATATCGCCACCACGCGCTCGGGCTATCACGGCGATACCTGGAACGCGATGTCGGTGTGTGATCCGGTCAACGGCATGCATGGTTTGTTTGGCGCGTCCTTGCCCGCGCGCTGCTTTGTACCTGCGCCGCAGACACCGTTCGACGGTAAGTGGGACGCTGCCGATATCGCACCGGTGGAGCAATTGTTCGCCGAGCGCGGCGATGAACTGGCCGCCTTCATCATCGAGCCCATCGTGCAGGGCGCCGGTGGCATGCGCTTCTATCACCCGCAGTACCTGCGCGAACTGGCGCGGCTGTGTCGCGAACATGAGGTGCTGCTGATCTGCGATGAGATCGCCACCGGCTTCGGTCGCAGCGGACGTTTGTTCGCCTGCGAACACGCCGGCATCACCCCGGACATTCTGTGCATCGGCAAGGCATTGACCGGCGGCTACATGACGATGGCCGCGACGATCACCCGGCGCGAGATCGCCGATGTCATCGCGTCCGGCGATCCCGGCGTGTTCATGCACGGCCCGACCTTCATGGCCAACCCGTTGGCCTGCGCGGTGGCATTGGCATCCACGCAGTTGCTGTTGTCGCAGGATTGGAAAGCGCGTGTGGCATCCATCGAACAGACATTGCAGGAACGTTTGGCGCCGGCCCGCGCGCTGCCGCAAGTGGCCGACGTCCGCGTGCTCGGTGCGATTGGCGTGATCGAATTGAAGGCGTCACTGCGGCTGGAACGCATCCAGCAGCGCATGCTGGAGCAGGGCATCTGGATCCGCCCGTTTGGCCGATTGGTGTACGTGATGCCGCCGTATGTGATCAACGATGCACAGCTGCAGCAGCTGTGCGACGGCATGGTCGCGTTGGTGGCCGGATTGGAAGCAGAGGATATGCGCGCATGAACGGCCAGGTGATTTTCGTCAGCGGTATCGACACCGAAATCGGCAAGACCGTGGTGACGGGCTGGCTGGCGCGGCAATGGGCCGAGCAGGGCGAGGAGGTCATCACCCAGAAGCTGGTGCAGACCGGGTGCGTGGGCGCCTCGGACGACATCCTGCTGCACCGTCGCATCATGGGCACGGGCTTGTTCGACGAAGACCGCGACGGCACCACGATGCCGGTGTTGTTCGCGTATCCGGCCTCGCCGCATCTGTCGGCGCGACTGGAGAACCGCACGCTGGATGTCGCCGCCATCGAACGCGCGACCGCGCGGCTGTGCGAACGCTACGAAAAGGTGCTGCTGGAAGGCGCCGGCGGCCTGATGGTGCCGTTGACCGAACAGCTGCTGACGATTGATTACGTCGCGCAACAGGGTTGGCCGTTGTTGCTGGTGACGTCCGGCCGATTGGGCAGCATCAACCACACCTTGCTGTCGCTGGAGGCGATCGCCGCGCGTGGCATTTCACTGCATGGCGTGGCCTGGAACAGCCGTGATGACAGCAGTGACGAGGTGATTGCGGCGGATAGCCGCAACTTCATTCGTGAGTGGGTAACGCAGCGCTTCCCGTCGGCGCAGTGGTATGACGTGCCGCAGATGGATCTGGGGTAAGGAGCGTAAAGCCCCTCTCCCCTTGTGGGAGAGGGGTTGGGGAGAGGGGTTGCTTCTTGTCTTCTACAGCAACAGCAACAGCGACACTCTGATCTTCGAACCAATCGAGAAGATCGAAGAACTCCACGGCTTTGGTCGCCCCTCTCCCCAACCCCCGCTCCGCGCCCCGGCCCTCGCGCCAGCGCAAGGGCACTCATCGGAGCGCGAACCAGTGGTTCGCAAGCGCTCCTCTTCGTCCCGCAAGGGGAGAGGGGTTAAAGCACTACTTCCTCAACCCATAAGCCAACACATAATCCCCCGCCTTGGTCCCGGTGGAGCCATGCCCGCCGGCCACCAGCAGCACCATCTGCTCACCCCGGCTGTTGAGGTAGGTCATCGGTGTGGCTTGCCCGCCGGCGGGAATGCGTACATCCCAAAGCACCTTGCCGGTCGCCAGGTCATAGGCGCGGAAGTTGTTGTCGGTGGCCGCGCTCATGAAGGCCACGCCGCTGGCGGTCAGCAACGGGCCGCCAATGCCCGGTACGCCGATGCGGATCGGCAGCGGCAGGGGAGAGAGATCGCGGATGGTGCCGTTGCGGTGCTGGTAGGCGATCTTGCCGGTGCGCAGATCCGCTGCGGCGACCGTGCCCCACGGCGGCACATGACACGGCACACCGAGCGGCGACATGAAGGGCGTCATTTCCACGGCGTAATCAGCGCCCTTGTTTTCGTTGAGGCCGTGCTCGCCCTTGTTCATCTCGCGGCCGCTGGCGTCTTGTTTCGGCACCAGCCGGGAGACGAACGCCAGATACGTCGGCATGCCGAACATCACTTGTCGGCGCGGGTCCACGGCCACGCTGCCCCAGTTGAACGTACCGAAATTGCCCGGGTAGATGATGCTGCCCTGCAGTGTCGGCGGGGTGTAGCGGCCGTCGTAGCGCAGCGTGCGGAACTGGATGCGGCACAGCATCTGGTCCACCAGGCTGGCGCCCCACATGTCGGCTTCACGCAGCGGCTTGGGCTCGAAGCTCAACGCCGAGTACGGCTGCGTGGGCGAGGTGGTCTGCTTGGGAATATCCACATGCTGCGATGCCGGGCGTTCGTTGACCTGCAACAACGCGCTGCCGTCGCGACGGTCGAGCACGTACACATCGCCCTGTTTGGTTGGCTGCACCAGCGCGGGCACGCGGCCTTGCGGCAGATCCAGATCCACCAGCACCGGTTGCGCGGGCGTGTCCATGTCCCACAGATCGTGATGGACGAACTGGTGTACCCAGCGCGGCTGGCCGGTGGCCAGATCCAGCGCGACTACCGACGAGGCGTATTTTTCCTCGGCCGCTGAGCGGTACATGCCCAGTTGGTCCGGCGTGCGGTTGCCCATCGGGAAGTACGCAAGGCCCAGTGCTTCGTCGGCACTGGCCACTGCCCAACTGTTCGGCGAACTGGCGGTGTAGGTTTGCGTCGGGTCGTTCGGGTCGAGTGGTGCGGTCTGCGTGGGGTTGCCCGAATCCCAGTTCCACAGCAGCTTGCCGGAGTGCACGTCGTAGGCGCGGATCACGCCGGACGGCGAATCGATGGCGTAGTCGTCATTGACCGCACCAGCCACGATCACCTTGCCGCCAGCAACCAACGGCGGCGACGTGGAGTAGTAATACCCCGGCTGCTTGAATGGCATGTTGTGCAGCAGATCCAGCACGCCGTTGTTGCCGAAGTCGGTGCAGTGCTGGCCGGTCTGTGCATCCAGTGCGTGCAGTTTTGCGTCCGCGCTGGGTAGAAACACGCGCGAGGCACAACTGCTGGCCGTCGTCGTTGCAGTCGGCGTCACCGGATCAACGAAGTACGACAAACCACGACAGGTTTGATGCTGACGTTGCGGCTCCATGCCCGCCGCCGGATCAAAGCGCCAACGCTCCTTGCCGGTGTCGGCATCCAGCGCGATGGCCAGGCTGTGCGGCGTGCACAGGTACAGCGTGTTGCCGATCTTCAGCGGGGTGACTTCATAGGTGGTTTCGCCCACGTCTTCAGGCAGGCGCATGTCGCCAGTACGCATCTGCCAGGCCAGTTGCAGTTGGCCGACATTGGCCGGGGTGATCTGCTCCAGCGGCGAGAAGCGCTGGCCGTAATCGCTGCGGCCATAGGCATGCCATTCGCCCGGCGGCGGCGCGTCATCGCCCAGTGAGGCAGCGGCGTTGACGATGTCCATCGGCAGCTGGCCGTCGATTTCATGCAGGTGCCGTGGAATGCCGGCAAACGCCACCGCCGCCATCAGCAGCGCACACAGCAGCACCGGCCAGCCGGCCGGGCCGGTATAGCCATGCGGGCTGGAGCGGCGCGACGCCGGCAGTGCGATCAGCAGGCCCAGCAAGACCGGTACGCCCAACCGGGTGGCCAGCGGCCACCAGTACAGGCCGGCTTCCCACAACGACCAGGCCAGCAGTACCAGCAGCCAACCGGCATACAGCCAACTCGCCCAGCGCCGGTGCCGCCACAGCCCCCAGGCCACCGCCAACAGCAGCACGCCGCTGAACAGGTAGAACGGGCTGCCGTGCAGGGTGAGCAGCCGCGTACCGCCGATGGCCAGGGCAAGCCCGAACAGGGTGGTGAGAAGCAGTGTGAGTATCCGCATGGTGCGCTCCGGCGACCTCGACAATGCCGTCATGCTGCGCTGTTGCCTGTATGCGCGGTGTCATCTCGGCGGCGTGCATCCACTCGACGTAGAATCGGCGCTCTGTCCGCTGGGGAACCGCCATGAGCATTCTGGGCTTCATCAAGAAGGAACTGATCGAGATCATCGAATGGACCGATGACTCGCGTGACACGCTGTCCTACCGCTGGCCGGACGACGACCGCCAGATCAAGAACGGCGCGCAGTTGATCGTGCGCGAATCGCAGACCGTGCAGTTCGTGGCCGCCGGCCAGTACGCCGATCTGTTCGGCCCGGGCAAGCACACCCTCAGCACCCAGAACATCCCGGTGCTGTCCACCATCCTGGGCTGGAAATACGGTTTTGAGTCGCCGTTCAAATGCGACGTCTATTACCTCAACACGCGCCTGTTCACCGGCAACAAGTGGGGCACGTCCAACCCGGTGATGATGCGCGATGCCGATTTCGGCGTGGTGCGTCTGCGTGCGTTCGGCACCTACGATTTCCGCATTGTCGATCCGCCGAAGTTCCTCAAGGAAGTCGCCGGCACCGACCAGAATTTCCGCCTGGACGAATTCGCCGACACCATGCGTTCGCGCATCGTCAGCGTGTTCACTGAAGCACTGGCCAAGGCCGGTGTGCCGGCGTTGGATGTGGCCACGCGTTACTCCGAACTGGGCGAAGCGCTGCTGCCGATCATCAACCCGGCGATGACCGGAAAGTACGGCATCGAGATCACCAGCTTCGTGCTGGAAAACGTGTCGGTGCCGCCGGAAGTGGAAGAGGCCATCGACAAGCGTTCCAGCATGAGCGTGATCGGCAACCTCAACGACTACGTCAAATACCAGATGGGCCACGGCATGGGCGAGGGCGGCGAAGGTGCCGCTGCCGCAGCGGTGCCGGCGCAGATGGCGATGGGCTTTGGCATGGCGCAGGAAATGATGCGCAGCATGCAGACAGGCGCCCCGGCCGCACCTGCAGCAGGCGGTCCGCCGCCGTTGCCGGCCGCTGCCGATGCAGCTGCCACGCTGGATGTGTTGACTCCGGAGCAGGCCGCACAGGCGCTGTCGGTGTCGGTGGAAGACGTCATGGCCGCCATCACCGCGGGTGACCTGAAAGCCCGCAAGATCGGCAACGCCACCCGCATCGCGCGCTCGGCACTTGAAGAGTTCCTGCGCGGCTGATGGGCAAAGTGACGGTCGGTAAACATCCCTGCCCGGAATGCGGCGGGGATCTGCAATGGAATGCGGCCAAGCAGGCACTGGCCTGCCCGTACTGCGGCACCATCGTGCCGCTGTCGGAGGCTGCTGAAGGGATGGGCGATGGCAGCGCCGGCGTGGTCGAGCAGGATCTGCTTGAAGCGCTGGCGCGGATGCAGGCGCAGGACGCACAACCGCCGCCGTTGCCGCCCACCGGCGATGCCAAGAACGGCGTGTTGGGCATGTTGCAGAGCATGGCCAGCACCCCGCAGTCGCAACGCGGTTACGGTACGCAACCGCGCGAGGTGCAATGCCAGAGTTGCCACGCCATCTCGGTGTTCGTCGATGGCAAAGTGGCCGACCGCTGCGAGTTCTGCGGCTCGCCATCGATCATCGCGCATGAATCGCTGGGTGATGCGATCACGCCGCAAAGCCTGTTGCCGTTCCGAATCAGTGACGGCCAGGTGCGTGATGCCATTCGCAAGTGGTATGGCAACCGTTGGTTCGCGCCGAATCGGCTCAAGAGCGCCGCGCTCACCGACACGCTAAAGGGCATGTACCTGCCGTACTGGACGTTCGACGCGAATGTCGCTGCGCGTTGGACGGCCGAGGCGGGCTATCACTACTACGTCACCGTCAGTTACCACGATTCGCAGGGCAACACGCAGACCCGGCAGGAACAGCGCACGCGCTGGGAACCTGCCTCGGGCGCGCTACAGCATTTCTTCGACGATGAGCTGGTGCCCGGCACCGTCGGCGTGCATCCGGAGCTGTTGCAGAAGATCGGCAGCTTCCCCACCACCAGCGATTTGAAGCCGTATTCGCCCGAGTTCGTGCGCGGCTGGACGGTGGAACGCTATCAGGTTGACCTGCGTCAGGCCGCACAGCAGGGCGAAGCGCAGATGCAGTCGCAGACACGCCAGTTGTGTGCCGAGCAGGTGCCTGGCGACACCTACCGCAACCTGCAGGTGCAGGCCGATTACCGCAACCGCACCTTCAAGCACATCCTGGTGCCGGTGTGGCTGGTCAGCTACACCTACGGCTCGCGCAGTTTCCAGGTGCTGGGTAACGGCTATACCGGCGAGATCGCAGGCGAGCGGCCGTACAGCGCGTGGAAAATCTTCTTCGCGGTGCTGGCCGGCATGCTTGGTCTACTGGTGCTGCTGTACGTGATGGGCATGCTGCAATAACCGGCGCGTTCAGGTTGCAGCTTGAAAAACCGCACGATGGCCCGCATATCGTGCGGGTTCGTATGGAAGAAGAGGGAGGCTCATGGAAGCCAACACGGCTGGAATCGTCCAGTGCAACAAGTGCAAGGCGGTGTATGCGCCGGTGATCAAGGTACTGGAACGGGTTTGCCCGGAGTGCCTTTCGATGAAAACCGTCATCCTGCAAGCCCGCCAACCGTTCTGCAGCGCCAGCGCCGCAGGCTGAAACACCCAATCACGCAACGTACGAGGCCAGGCACTGCTTGGCCTTTTTTGTGGGCGCTGCAACGCCGGTGGTGTCGATAACGACCTGCCGAGCACTGCATTGCGGTTGCGTTGCCTGTGCGCGGCGCTGCAACCGAGTGCGTCTCTATTGATTTGGATCAGGGCAACGCCTGGCGGGCCGGCCGAGAATGCGGCAGCTTCAAATGAAAAGATGCAATGAGAAAGCTCTCAAAAGTGGTGCTGGTGATGGTGACCGGCGTGGCGGCGGCCTATGGAATCGCGCGCTCAACGCCGTTGTGGTTTGCTCCACCGCAGCGCGCCACGGTGGATATCAATGATCCGCAGTTGATCCAGCGCGGTGAGTATCTTTCGCGGGTCGCCGATTGCGCCGCCTGCCATACCGCCCCGGGCGGAAAGCCCTATGCCGGTGGTTTGGGCATGCAGACGCCGATGGGGACGATCTATTCGACCAACATTACCCCGGACCGCACGCAGGGCATCGGCAGCTACAGCTATGCCGATTTCGAGCGCGCGGTGCGTCGCGGCATCCGTGCCGATGGCCAGCCGCTGTATCCGGCCATGCCGTATGTGTCGTACATGATCAGCTCCGATGACGAGATCAAGGCGCTGTACGCGTACTTCATGTCGTCGGTGCAGCCGGTGGCGCAGGGCAATGCAGATGCCACCATTCCGTGGCCGGCGAACATGCGCTGGCCGTTGTCGTACTGGCAGCTGATGTTTGCGCGCCCGCGCACGCATACGCCTGATCCAGCGCTGGACGCCAGCGCACAACGCGGCGCGTATCTGGTGGAAGGCTTCGCCCATTGCGGTGCGTGCCACACGCCGCGTGGCTTGGCGTTCCAGGAAAAGGCGCTGGGTGATGACAGCAGTCGCCAGTTCCTGTCCGGCTCGGTGCTGGAAGGCTGGTACGCCAAGAATCTGCGTGACGAAGGCACCGGCCTGGCGTCATGGGACGAGGATGAAATCGTGCAGTTCCTGCGCACCGGGCGTACCGATCGCTCGGCGGCATTCGGTGGCATGGCCGATGTGGTGGAGCACAGCACGCAGCACATGACCGCCGATGACCTGCAGGCGATGGCGCATTACCTCAAGCAACTGCCGCCGCGCGAAGGCCATGCGCAGCAGTGGAAACCCAAGCAGGATCTCACCACCGAAGCGTTGCGCAACGGGGATTACCGCGTGCCCGGTGCCTTGGCTTATTCGGAACATTGCCAGGCCTGTCACCGTGCCGACGGCAAGGGCGCACCGCGCATCTACCCGGCGCTGGCCGGCAACTCCATCGTGTTTGCCGACGACCCGAGTTCACTGATTCAAGTGACGCTGGCCGGCGGCGAAACACCGCACACGCCGCACGATCGCATGGCGTTCACCATGCCCGGCTTCGCGCATGTCTCCAATCGCGAGCTGGCGCAGATCATGACCTTCATCCGCAATGGCTGGGGCAACCACGCCAGCGCCGTCAGCGCCGACGACATCGCGCGCATGCGCCGCGTGGTGGCCGACAAACCCGTGCATTACCTGCCGGAGGAGGCCGCGCAATGAACGCAAAACTGATGATTGCGGCCCTTGCTGTGGCACTGGTCGGCAGTGCCGGCGCAGCCGCCTGGTACATGCATATGCACCCGAATCTGGACGCGCCCGCGCCGCAGCCGATGGACATCCTCGACAAACAGGGCGCGGTGATCGGCCACTACCTGGCGCCCAGCGCCGAGGAAATTGCCGGCTTGGCCAATGCCGAGTCGGTGATGCTGGGCCGGCGCCTGCTCAGCGATACCGCGCGGCTGTTGCCGGACAACGTCGGCAATGGCCTGAACTGCAACTCCTGCCACATGGCGCAGGGCAAGGCGCCGCTGCGCAATCACTACATCAACACCGGCAGCACGTATCCGCGTTACATGCCGCGCCCGAGCAAGGAAGTCGACCTGCCCGAGCGCATCAATGGCTGCTTCGTGCGCTCGATGAACGGCACCAAGTTGGCGGTGGAGTCACCGGAAATGCAGGGCATGCTCGCCTACATGCGTTGGCTGGGTAACGGCATTCCGCAGGGTGCCAAGGTGTCGGGCAAGACCGAAGGGCCGATTGATAGCTCGCTGCAGCCGGACATGGCGCGCGGTGAGGTGATCTACGCCGCGCAATGCGCCAGTTGCCACGGCGACAACGGCGAGGGCATCAAAGATCAATTCAATGAGTACATCTTCCCGCCGCTCTGGGGGGACGACTCGTTCAACATCGGCGCCGGCATGGCCCGGCTGTACAAGGCCGCTGCGTTCGTCAAACACAACATGCCGCTGGGCGTGAACCGCGAGCCGCCGTACGGGCAGGGTGTGATGAGTGACCAGGATGCGGTGGATGTGGCGGAGTACTTCATCCACAAGCCACGCCCCGATTTCGCCGGCAAGGCCAACGATTGGCCGCGCGACAAGAAACCCAAAGACGCACGTTATTGAGCGCATACCGCCAGCAAGGGCTGGCTTCAGGAGAGTAGTGATGCAGTTTGTTTCCCGTGGCACGTTGGCCGCCGCGTTGGCCTTGGCCTGTATGCCGATGCTGGTCCACGCCGAGGAGTCCGCATCGGCCACCAAGGTATCGGCACAGATTTTCGTCAACGCCAGCCAGCTGGATCGCGACGGTGTGGAAACCGCCGACGAAGGCTTGGCGATGGAGCTCAAGCGCACCTTCATCACCGTGGACCACCGCTTCAACGCGAACTGGTCGGCGCAGGTGACCACCGATGTGCAGTGGCTGCGCAACAGTGATGTCAGCGACCTGTGGTTGCGCCATGCCTACCTGCAGCGCAGCTTCGGCAAGGGCAGCTGGTTGCGGCTGGGCAACGCACCGACGCCGTGGATCGCACAGGAATCGGTACGCGAAGGGTTCCGCTACGTGGACGCCGGCCTGATCGCGCGGACCAAGCTGGGCACGCCTGCCGATTACGGTGTGCATGGTCAGTACAGCCGAGGTGATTTTGTTTATGCCGCATCGGTGGTCACCGGCGGTGGCTTCCAGAAGCCGCGCTTGGGCAACCGTGCCGATGTGGAAGCGCGCGTGGGCTGGACCCCGGTCAAGGGCGTCGAACTGGCAATGGGCGGCTATCGCGGCACCCGCGCGCAGGATTCAGGCGATCTGCCGCACGAACACACCGCGCAGCGCTGGAACGCAATGGCCAGTTGGGTCGGCGAACGTGCACGCGTCGGCGCGCAGTACGTCCGTGCCGAAGACTGGACCCGCATCACCAAGCCGGGCAACGACGACCAGCGCGCCTGGTCCGCCTGGAGCAGCTACCAGTTCACCCCGCAATACGCGATGTTTGCCCGCTACGACGACACGCGCATGAGCCTGGATATCGACCCGCGCACCCGCGAGCGGTATCAGCAGGTGGGCGTGGAGTGGAAGCCGAGCAAACACCTGCGTCTGGCAATGGTCGGCAAGCGCGTGGAGCAGCAGACGGCAAAGAAGAAGCTGGAAAGCCACGAAGCCGGCGTGTGGGCGCAGATTGCGTTCTAGCGCAGCTTGAAGCCCTGCTTAAAGCCCCTCTCCCGCGTGCGGGAGAGGGGTTGGGGTGAGGGGGCGCTTTTGAGGTTGCTTACGACGAACGCGCCGCCACGCGCCGTGATGGATAACCGGCAACGTCGCCCTCATCCGCCCCTTCGGGCCACCTTCTCCCGGGGGAGAAGGATTCAACCGCAGCCCTCACTCGCCCTGGTACTGCTTCTCTTCCACCAGCGCCGAACCGGCCACGCGGTTGATGTCGTTCTTCACCGCCACGCGCTCGCCGTTGGTGCCGTATACGCCACGCGCCAGGGTGATGAATTCCGCGCCGAAATCCTGCACCGCTTCCTTGTCGCGCAGCCGGTCCTGGATGTCCCACATGCGCTCGTTGATCGCCTTGAGCTGATCCTTGAGCGCACCCAGCGTCGGCCGCACGGTCTGCTGTTCCAGCCACAGCGGCCACAGGCCGTCCAGCTCGGTGCGCACGTTGGCCAGCTTGGCGGCATCGGTGATGCGCTCGGCCTTGATCTCGAGAATGGTGATCTTGTCGATCAGTTCGCCAATCGATACCGGGGTCAGGATGGTCTGCACGTTGCGGCTGCCGTTTCAGGAATGGCGGCAATGATAGCGCCCCCGCACCGGCCCGCCCGGGCAAAGGTTGCCAATGAACCGGTGTTGGCAAAGCCGCGCACGCCTTGCGCACAATGCGCGCTGCTGATCACCGGGGAGTTGCCGATGTCGTTGCGTGTCTGTGTGAGTGCGGTGCTGTTGGCCGCTGCCGCGTTTTGTGCCGATGCAAGCCAAGCCACGTCGTTGCAGGGCGCGTGGCAGCTGCAGTCCGGGGAATTCATCAACAAGGACGGCGTGCCGGTGGCCTACGCCAGCCAGAAGCTGGCCGGCACCAAGGTATTGGCCGATGGCCGCTTTGCCTTCACCACCACCAGCGACGGCAAATTCTGGGCCGGCGGCTCGGGCACGTATCGCGTTGACGACGGGCGCTATGTGGAGACGCCGCTGATGGCGTCCTACCCGTTGGAAAACGGCGGCAGCTATGAATTCCGTTACACGCTGGAAGGCGATGTGTGGACGCTGGAACGCTGGGAAGGCGAGCGCCGCGTGGAGCGTGAAGTCTGGAAGCGGGCCGTGCCCGTGGACACAACTCACGCTGCAAACCGATAGGAGCGGCGTCAGCCGCGACGCCACGAATCCATCTGCGGCGGCGCATCCATGCAACCGCGTGATCGACGTTGCCCTGCGATCCGCAACACCGCCTGCGTCGCGGCTGAAGCCACTCCTACCGGAGTTTCTGTCAGTCCTGCAGCTTGGGCGGGAAGCCGGCTTCGGTCAGGGCCTGGGTGATGCGCTCGCTCGGCTCGCTCGTCTGCACCTGCACGATGCGGCTCGGCACATCGATTTCCACCGTGGCAGCCGGGTCGATTTCCTTCACCGCGGCCGTCACGCTGCGTGCGCAGCCGCCGCAGGTCATGCTTTCAATATGCAGTTTCATGGGGTGTCTCCGTTGGGTTCCGGTGCAGGATGTGGGTTGCCATCATGGCAAGGTCAAGCGCTGTGCGACGTGCATCGGCTGCCCGGCGCCGGGGATTTCCCGTTCTGATGGCCGCAAACTGAACCCGCTCCATCACCTGCTTGACCTTCCTGTCATGGGAAGCTTTACCGTGCCGGCAACAGTAGAGACGCGGAGACATGCCGATGACGAGCACGGCCGAGATGGGCAAGGCAGCAGGCGCCCAACAAATGGAAGACCTGGTGATTGAAGGCATGACCTGCGCGTCCTGCGTGGGCCGAGTGGAGCGGGCATTGGCCGCTGTGCCGGGCGTGAGCAAGGCCAGCGTGAATCTGGCCACCGAGCGCGCCAGCGTGCAGACCGACGGCAGCGTGCCCCGGCAAGCCTTGGTGCAGGCCATCCGCAAGGCCGGCTACAACGTCACCGCCTCCGCGCCGCTGGAGCTGGAAATCGAAGGCATGACCTGCGCGTCCTGCGTCGGCCGGGTCGAGCGCGCGCTGTTGGCGCTGCCCGGTGTGCAGTCGGCCAGCGTCAACCTCGCCACCGAACGCGCAACCGTGCAGGGCGATGCCTCGCTGATGCCGGCCGCACTGGTGGCCGCCATCGCCAAGGCCGGCTACACCGCCAAGCTGCTCGACCGCGCGGTCAACAACGAAGACGCACAGGCCCAGCGCCACGCCGACGAACTGCGCGTGCTCAAACGCGACCTGCTGTTGGCCACGGTGCTGACCCTGCCGGTGTTCGCGCTGGAAATGGGCGGGCATCTGGTGCCGGCGTTCCACCATTTCATCGCCGGCACGCTGGGCATGCAGAACAGCTGGCTGCTGCAGTTCGTGTTGACCACGCTGGTGCTGGTGATCCCGGGCCGCCGCTTCTATCAGAAGGGCATTCCCGCGCTGCTGCGCGCCGCGCCGGACATGAACTCGCTGGTGGCGGTCGGCACACTGGCCGCCTATGGCTTCTCGCTGGTGGCGACCTTCGCCCCGCGCCTGCTGCCGGCCGGTACGGTCAACGTGTATTACGAAGCCGCCGCGGTGATCGTCACCCTGATCCTGCTCGGGCGCATGCTCGAAGCCAAGGCCAAGGGCCGCACCTCCGAAGCCATCAAGCGGCTGCTCACGCTGCAGGCCAAGACCGCCCGCGTGCGCCGCGATGGCAGCGTGGTCGAGTTGCCGCTGGAGCAGATCAGCAACGGTGATGTGATCGACGTGCGCCCGGGTGAACGCATCGCAGTGGATGGCGAGGTGATCGACGGCGACAGTTATGTCGATGAGTCGATGATCAGCGGCGAGCCGGTGCCGGTGCAGAAAACCCCCGGCAGCGGCGTCATTGGCGGCACCGTCAATCAGACCGGCACGCTCGGCGTGCGCGCTACCGCCGTGGGCGGCGCCACGGTGCTGGCGCAGATCATCCGCCTGGTGGAGCAAGCGCAGAGCGCCAAGCTGCCGATCCAGGCGCTGGTGGACCGTATCACGCTGTGGTTCGTGCCGGCGGTGATGGGCCTGGCCGCGCTGACCTTCCTGGTGTGGCTGTTGTTCGGCCCCGAGCCGGCGCTGACTTTCGGTCTGGTCAACGCGGTGGCGGTGCTGATCATTGCCTGCCCGTGTGCGATGGGTTTGGCCACGCCGACCTCGATCATGGTCGGCACCGGTCGCGGCGCTGAGCTGGGCGTGCTGTTCCGCAAGGGCGAGGCGCTGCAGTTGCTGAAGGAAGCGCAGGTCGTGGCGGTGGACAAGACCGGCACGCTGACCGAAGGCCGCCCGTTGCTGACCGACCTGCAATTGGCCGGCGGCTTCGAGCGTAGCGACGTGCTGGCCAAGGTGGCGGCGGTGGAAGACCGTTCCGAACATCCCATCGCCCGCGCCATCGTCAACGCCGCGCAACAGGACGGCCTGCCGTTGCCGGCCGTGGATGCCTTTGAATCGGTCACCGGTTACGGCGTGCGTGCCCAGGTGCAGGGCGTGCGCGTGGAAGTGGGCGCAGACCGCTTCATGCAGACGCTGGGCGTGGACGTCAGCGGTTTTGCCGGTATCGCCAAGCAACTGGGCGAAGAGGGCAAGTCGCCGCTGTATGCCGCGTTGGACGGAAAGCTGGCGGCGATCATCGCCGTGTCCGATCCGATCAAGCACGACACCCGCGCCGCCATCGCCAGCCTGCATGCGCTGGGCCTGAAGGTCGCCATGATCACCGGCGACAACCGCCGCACGGCCGAAGCCATCGCCCGCCAGTTGGGCATCGACGAAGTGGTGGCCGAAGTGTTGCCCGAGGGCAAGGTGGACGCCGTCAACCGGCTCAAGGCCGCGCACGGACGCCTGGCCTATGTGGGTGACGGCATCAATGACGCCCCGGCGCTGGCGGCGGCCGATGTCGGTCTGGCGATCGGCACCGGCACCGACGTGGCCATTGAAGCGGCCGACGTGGTGCTGATGTCCGGCAGCCTGCAGGGCGTGCCCAACGCCATCGCGCTGAGCAAGGCGACCATGGGCAACATCCAGCAGAACCTGTTCTGGGCGTTCGCCTACAACACCGCCTTGATTCCGGTGGCGGCCGGCCTGTTGTATCCGTTCTGGGGCGTGCTGTTGTCGCCGGTGTTTGCTGCCGGCGCGATGGCGCTGTCCTCGGTGTTCGTCCTGGGCAATGCCCTGCGGCTCAAGCGCTTCCAGCCGCCGCAGGCACAGGCATGAAGGAGACCGCGATGCACGACGGCATGAACATCGGCCAGGCCGCCAAGGCCACCGGCCTGTCGGCGAAGATGATCCGTTACTACGAAGACACCGGCCTGTTCGGGCCGGTGTCACGCACCGAAGCCGGCTACCGCCTATACGCGCCGCGCGACATCCACACGCTGGGTTTCATCAAGCGTTCGCGCGACATGGGCTTCAGCGTGGAGCGTATCGGCGAACTGCTGCAGCTCTGGCAGGACCGCTCGCGGCACAGCGGCGACGTCAAGCGCATGGCACTGGAGCACGTGCAGGCGCTGCAGCAACGCATCGCCGAACTGCAGGACATGGTGCGCACGGTGCAGGCACTGGCCGAGTGTTGCGCCGGCGACGATCGCCCGGATTGCCCGATCCTGAGTGATATCGAAACCGGCGTGCCGCTGTTGGCCGAGCCGATGTCGACCCAGTTTGGGACAGGCGCCAAGCCCAAGCCGCGGCATTGATGTCAGGCGCACGGCTTGTATGAACAACGCGCGACGTACATGAACGTCGCGCGTGCCAGAAAACACCTGAATACAAGCCTAAAAAAACGATTTCAGGGTGTGGGCGGTTTCAGGGTTGGTTGGGGTGCATAACGGAAAAATTACATCCGGACGCAGGCAGTGAATTTACTGCCGTGCCATCAAGACGTAATCCAGAGGTGTACCCCCATGAAGAATTCGTTGATTGCCCTGGCGCTGGTTGCCGCCCTCCCGTTCACCGCTTCGGCGGCTGAAGGCCTGTCCTACAACTACGCTGAAGCCGACTACGCCAAGACCCAGGCGGGCGGCGACGCTGAAGGTTGGGGCGTGAAGGGTTCCTACGCGTTCCTGCCGAACTTCCACGCCTTCGGCGAATACACCCGTCAGGAAGTCGAGCACACCAACCTTGATATCGAGCAGTGGCGCGTTGGCGCCGGCTTCAACAAGGAGATCGCGCCGACCACCGATTTCGTTGCTCGCGTGGCTTACGAAAAGTACGACGAGAAGTTCGCCCAGGGCCTGGATTTCAATGGCTACAGCGCTGAAGCCGGTATCCGCACTGCATTCGGCAAGCACGCCGAGGTGTATGCCATGGCGGGCTACGAAGACTTCAGCAAGAAGCACGGCATCAGCCCGGAAGGTGACTTCTACGGCCGTCTCGGTGGCCAGGTGAAGTTGAACCAGAACTGGGGCATCAATGGCGACATCAAGATGTTCAACAACGGTGACAAGCAGTGGACCGTGGGTCCGCGCTTCAGCTGGTAAGACGCCCCGGCGTTGAGCAGCAAGGAAAGGCCCGGCATTGCCGGGCCTTTCTGCGTTCTGGGGTTACCTTGAAAGCCCGCCCTCACCCCAACCCCTCTCCCGCATGCGGGAGAGGGGCTAGTGCCGCTCGCGCTCGTAGTGCATTGAGCCCCTCTCCCGTTCACGGGAGAGGGGTTGGGGTGAGGGCAGCTCTTGCTTTTGCCCTTCCAAAACCCTGCATTCACCGCCAACCAAACGACAGCATTGTGCGCAGCGAACGGCATCCGCCGAAAGGAATCGCTGCCATGACGCTCCACCTGCTGCTCACCGCCGCGCTCCCGCGGCACCACGGCGACGCTGCTTTACGGGCGCACGCGCTGGGTCAAACCCTTCAGGAAATTACGCAGGGCCTGATCGCCGCATTCGCGGTAATTCTTGTGGTCCGGCTGGCGGAACAGGGCCGACAGCTCCGGCTTGGACATCGGGAAGCCCGCGGCCTCGAACACCGCATGCATGTCCACGTCCTTCAGCTCGAAGGCCACGCGCAGCTTCTTCAGCACGATGTTGTTGGTGATGCGCTTTTCCGGCGGACGCTGTGGCT
Organism: Stenotrophomonas sp.; assembly: GCF_050737575.1. Taxonomy (GTDB): domain Bacteria; phylum Pseudomonadota; class Gammaproteobacteria; order Xanthomonadales; family Xanthomonadaceae; genus Stenotrophomonas. The sequence goes on along the minus strand of NZ_JBOHXW010000007.1, from coordinate 166,125 downwards.
GCGAATCATCGCGGCCGCGGTAGTGGTAGATCAGCCCATCGAGGAAGCGCGACAGCACTGCGTCCGGGCAAGCCTCGAACAACGGCTCGTCGTCCTTGCGCAGGAAATCGTGCACCTGTGAGGCGTCCACGTCGAACGCGGCGTCGGCCAGGTGAATGGTGTCCACCACCATGCTGTCGCTGAGATCGAGCATGTAGCGGATGCTGCGCAGTACGTCGTTGTTGATCATTGCCACTCCGGAACAACCGCGCGGGAAGGTCCGGCGGCCGCATAGTGTAACGCTGCCCCCGGCTGCGGCCGTCTACAATTGCCCGGGTTGGCTGAAACGCATTCAGCTGCAATACGTTCATCAGGAACACGCTCGATGCGCACCCTTGCCTATGCCGCGCCCGCTGCCGATACGTCCCCGCCGCCCTTGAGGATCGAGCGCCGCGCGCTGCGCCCCGACGTGAAGTGCCGCTTCGTCATCGACATGGCCTCGCCGCAGGGCCGCCGCGCATGAGCCTGCGCGCGATCCTGCACCTGTGCCTGCACGCGGCGATTCCGGCGCTGCTGGCATGGCTGTTCTGGCGGCCGCAGTTCGCCAAGGCCTGGATGTTGCTGTTGCTGGGATGGGTGATCGACTTGGACCATCTGCTGGCCGACCCGATCTACGCGCCGGACCGCTGCAGCATCGGTTTTCATCCGCTGCATACCGTTCCGGCCATCGTGCTGTATGCGGGATTGACGGTGCCCAGGCGCACGCGCCTGTTCGGCATCGGCCTGCTGCTGCACATCACGCTGGATGCGATCGACTGCGTGTGGATGCGCTGCAGTTCGTAGCGTGCGAGTCGGCGTGCTGGCGCGGAGCCAAGCGCCGCTGTTCCTTCTTTGAAGCCTGAGTGATGAAGCGTGGCCGCTGCTACGCGCTGCTTACCAGCCGTACCACGGGCCGGGGCCCGGGCCGAAGCCATACGGCGTCATGCCATCGCCTTTGCTGACGTGGATGTTCACGTCTACGCGGCGGGTCTTGCCTTCGTCGGTGGTGTAGTTCTTGCCCAGGTTCAGGTCCACCGCGCTCCAGTGGCTGTTGCCGTAGTTCTTGGAGTAGCCGATGCCGGTGCTGACCGCGCCATGCACCTGCAGCTTGTCGTCCACCACCACATCGCCGGACGGCGTGTCCTTGGAGGGCAGCCGACGGCCGCTGCGGTCGCCGTAGTAGGTGCCGGGCGCATCGGTTTGGTAGGACGGGTCGCCGAGGTAGCGCACGGGTGGCTGCGGTACGCTCAGGTCCAGCGCGCCGGGAGTGGTGCTGGCCTGCGCCATTGCTGCGGCCGGGGCCAGCATCAGTGCGAGGATCAGTGATGTTCGGATCACGGCAGCCACTCCAGGACATGCCTTGCCGCAACTGGCGAGGCTGTCAGCACGCTATCAGAAAAGTCTTGAACGATGCCTGTCACTGGGCAGGCTCAGCCCAGCCGGTCGAAGGAGAACAGCGGTTTTGAATTGAGCGAACAGGAGTTGCTGGACGCCCATCACCTCAACCGCCTGCATGGCATTGCGTTGGACTTGGAAAGCTGAGGGCTGGGCACGGGTTCGCATGATCTGGACGCGGGCTGATTTATAGTCCACGGCAGGCGCGGTGGTCCGCGCGATCCGGTGCGTTCTCTTGCTGAAATCCTGCTTCTTCCGGCCGCTGCGCGCGGCACTGCTCGCCATCGTTCTGATCGGTGCCGGCCTGCCCATGGCGACGGCATGGGCATCGCAGGATGCGGCCAGCAGCACCGCCGACACGCCGCAGGCACGCATCGAACAGGCCTCAAAGAACTTCGACGCCGCCAAGCGTGCCGTGAGTGATGCCGATGCACCGGAAACCCTGAAAACGCTGAGTGATCAGGCCAGTCAGGCGCAACGCGATGCCGAAGCCAGCGTGCAGGCATTGCAGCCGGAGCTGACCCAGCTGGACGCACGCATCGCGCAGCTGGGGCCAGTGCCCGAAGGCGGCGAAGACCAGGACATCGCGCGCCAACGCAAGGCATTGGACCAACAGCGCAGCCAGCTCAACAGCGATATCGCGCGCGGCAAGCTGTTGGCCGAAGATGCCAGGCAGCTGAGCGAGTCCATCGAAAAAGTGCGTGCGCAGCGGTTTGGCGAGCAGCTCGGGCGCAAGGTGGGTTCGCCGTTGTCACCGGGGCTGTGGCGGCAGTTTGCCGAGCATCTGCCGGATGATCTGAGCCGCTTTGAATCGCTGTACCGGCAGGCCAGCAACGGCTTGCTGCAGGCCACCGCAAAACATGGCTGGAACGCACCGATCATCGGCGTGGTGCTGGCCTTGTTGATCCTGTTCCCGCTGCGCATCTGGCTGCGGCATCTGGGCCGTCGCTATGCCGCGTCCGAACGCGCGCCGGCCGGTCGTCTGCGCCGCACCGGCTTGGCCGTGTGGTTGCTTGTGGTGGGCACCGTGATGCCGGGGCTTGCGGCAACGGTGCTGGTCGGCAGTCTGCGTTCGATCTCGGCGATCGCGCCACGTCTGGAAGCCGTGGCCGACACGTTCATCGGCGCCACCTTGGTGGGCGCCTTCATCGCTGCATTGGCTGCGTGCCTGCTGGTGCCGTCGCGGCCGTCCTGGCGCTTGTTCGATATTGATGATCTCGGTGCGACACGCCTGCGTCGTTTTGCGTGGGGCGCCGCGTGGCTGACCTGGTTCACCATGCTGGTGCGTGACGTCAACCGCGCCGCCCGTACCTCGCAGGTGAGCACGATCACCCTCGATGGTTTGATCGCACTGACCTACGTCGCGTTGATCATGGGCATGCTGGTGACCTTGGCGGCGCTGCACCGTCGTCGCTCGGCCGCTGCAGCCGAAGCCGAGCAGCAGGAAGGCGAAGGCCGCGCACGCCCGACCAAGGCGCCGCGCAGTGGCTGGTTGGTAGTTGCGCGGCTGGGCGGTCACTTGGCGGTGTTCGCGGCATTGGCAGCCACGCTGCTGGGTTATCTCAATTTCGCCATGTTCGCCGCCCAGCAGATGGTGTGGGTGACAGTGGTGGTGTTGGCGACCTCGTTGTTGATGAAGTTCGCTGATGATTTCGCGCTGTGGTTGCTGGCGCCAGACAGCGCCTTCGGCCGCACCTTGCGCTTGTCCACCGGCTTGCCGGGCGCGCGTCTGGAGCAGGCTGGGGTGCTGCTGTCGGCGACGCTGCGGATTCTGCTGGTGGTGCTGGGCATCACCGCGGTGGTGGCGCCGTACGGCAACGTCAGCATTCTGTATGGCAGCTTGGATGCGCTGGCCGGTGGCGTGAAGATCGGCGACCAACTTTTGCGGCCGTCGTCGGTGTTCTGGGCCATCGTGGTGCTGTTGTGCGGCCTGGCGGTGATGCGCGTGGTGCAGCGCTGGCTGGAAGAAACCTATCTGCCCAAGACCGAGTTGGATACCGGCGCACGGAATTCGATCAGCACCGTCGCCCATTACCTGGGCATCGTACTGGCGGTGTTGTGGGCGCTGGCGACGCTGGGCATCGGCTTCGAGAAAGTGGCCTTGCTGGCCAGCGCCTTGTCGGTGGGTATTGGTTTCGGCCTGCAGGCGATCACCCAGAACTTCGTGTCGGGTTTGATTCTGCTGGCCGAGCGGCCGGTGAAAATCGGCGACTGGGTGAAGATCGGCGATCAGGAAGGCGACATCCGCCGCATCTCGGTGCGCTCCACGGAAATCCAGGTGGGTGATCGCTCGACATTGATCGTGCCGAACTCGGAGTTGATCACCAAGACCATCCGCAACATGACCATGGCCAATGCGCTGGGCCGCATCCAGGTGCAGTTCTCGGTGCCACTGGGCACCGACGTGGGCAAGCTGCGGCAGCTGCTGCTGGATATCTACCAGGCGAATACGACCGTGCTGGATGAGCCGGCGCCGTCGGTGTTCATTGATTCGATCAGTGGTGGCCAGGTGGCGATCAACAGCTTTGCGTATGTGCCGACCGCGCGCAGTGTGTATGGCACGCGCAGCGAGCTGTTGTTTGAGCTGCTGCAGCAGGCTGCGGCCAACGACATCGCCTTGGTGACGCCAACCGATATCCATCTGGTGCGGGATCCGAAGGAGTCGCCGTAACCGGTCGATCCCGGCACGGAGCCACACCGTCGTAGGCGGGGATACAGCGCAGCGCACTCCCAGCAGGTTCGCCGGTGATAGTGGCAGGCTGGGATTTTCATCCCGGCCTACGAGGTACTCGAATTACGAACGCGGATGTTCCGGCGCTGCCGGCACCAAGGCGTAGTCATCAATGGCCAGCTGCTCGGCGTGGCTGAGCCAGGCGCGGATTTCCAGATCATCAATTTCGTGATCCAGCCCCAGCGGCATGCTGATGCGTCCCTCGCTGTCGGCCTGCACCCATTGCTGGGCGACGACGACCTTGCGGCTGGATGACACGGCTTCCACCCAGAACCCACGCTCTGGCCGCTGCGCCGCGTACAACTCCAGCACGTACTGGCCGGGGCCGGTATGACGCGGCTGGCGGCTGATCATGCGTGACTGGCGCACGCTCGGACGTGGCCCGGTGAATGCCTGCAGCGGGGCATCAACCGCGATGCCCCGGCGCAGTTGGTCGTCGCGGAACAAACGCATGCCTTGGTCGCTGTCCACCAGCAACGCACACCATTGGCCATCGGCCGAGCCGTCCTCGAATGCGGTGCAGCGGTCGACATAGGCAAGGCGATGTTGTGGATCGGCCTCGTCGAACTTGCGCGAGGTGTTTTCCAGGTACATCGATTTCAGCTGCCAGTCCTTGTCGTATTCCAGCAACACCGGCGGTTGCACTTTCTGCACGCCGACCAACACCTGCTCCTGATCCAGTCGCAGCATGCGTGTCTGTTCGCCCAGCCACAGCGAGCGGGAAAACGCGCGGTAACGCGCATAGTCGAGCCCATCGCTTCTCAACGCCGCAACACTGGCGCTGGGAGCACGCGGCGACGCCAGCAGCGAGCGACCAAAGCCAATCGCATCGATGGCCGGGTCCAGCAGCTGCAGCGCGGTGGCGCCGGAATCCAGCGTGGTGCCGGTGGTGGCGATGACCTCACGCGGTGCGATGTCCTTGCCGAGGAACAGCAGCAGGTTTTCGCGACGCATGTCTTGCAGTACGTGGCTCAGGTCATTGGGCATGGCCAGGTGATCGGAGGCCAGCACCACCAGCGTGTTTTCGCCGAACTCGCTGGCGCGGATGCGGTCCACCAACTGCGAGATCAAACGGTCGCTGCACTTCAACGCGCGCAACAGGCCGATGTTGCCGTGCTTGCTGCGGTAACGCGTGCCTTTGCAGGCCACCGGCAAGTGCCCGGCGGGGTGGTGCGTGTCCATCGTCAATGCGGTGAGCATGAACGGTTGGCCGGCGCGGGAAAGCTCAAGAAAGCGATCAAACGCGCGGTCCAGCAGCACGTCGTCGTGCAGGCCCCAGTTGGAGAAATGCTTGCGTGCGATCTTCTGCTGCTGGAACCAGGCCAGGTCGCGCACCTCGTCAAAGCCGTGCGTGGACAGGAAGTCGGCCTTGGCGGCGAACTGACCGTTGGCGCCGCCCATGTAGTGATTGCGGTAGCCCTGCTGCTTCAGGTAGTCGCCCAGACAGAACGCTTCGGGCAGAAAGCTGCCCATGCGGCCCATGCTGTTCTCATCGCCCTGCGCGGTGGTCAACGGCACACCGCACATCGACGACACCAAGCCGGCGATGGTCCAACCGCTGCCATCGGCCGACGCGATGTCGCGGAAATCCAATGCGTCGCCGGCCAGACGACGAATGTTCGGCATCAAGGCCGGAAAGACGGCTTCGTCCAGATAGGTGCGCTCAAGGCTTTCACCGTAGATCCAGACGATGTTGGGGCGCTGCGCCAAGGGCTTGCCAGGAATGCGGTATTCCGGCGCGACCGCGCTGTAATCCACCGGCTGCATCTGTTGATGGATGCGTTTGGCATCGCGATACAACGGGCTGGCGATGACCGCGGCAACCAGCAGCGCGGTGAAACCGCCGAAGATCGGAACGCCGTAACGCGGCAGGCGCAGGCGGCGCACGCGCAGCAACAACAGGGGCGTCAACGAGGCCAGTACCAAGGCCAGGAAGCCAAGGAGGTACGCGCCGAAATCACCGACGCCTGCACCTTCCATGTCGCTGCGCAGGTGATAGAGCGTGGCGGAGTTGATGCCGTCACCGCTGAGTCGGTCAATCAACCACCAGCTGCTCAGCGCAAGCAACCACAGTGACAACAGACCTGCCTTGAGCTTTGCCAGCGTGGGCGAAAGCAACAGCAGGACAACCAGAACCGCCAGGTAAAACCAGATGATCCAATGCATGCGGCCACTTGGGTAGCGAAAGACGTAAGCGGGCGACGTGGTCGCCACCTCCAATCACAACGCCGTGTCAGGCAGATGACGAAAGGAGGACCGGATGGTGCCTGCACGAACCTGACTGAAATGTTTTGTAGCGAAGGTGATTGAATGAAATAAAGTGCGATGAAAAGCGTAATTCCTGTTCTTCGTTGCGCACTTCACGCCGCCATTCATCCACTTCAACGGTGCCCGCGTTCCTCGCGCACACGCGAACGGGTGCGGTGATCAAACAGCAATGCGCTGACGATCAAACCCATGCCGATCACCACGCCCAGCAGAAACAAGGCAATGGCAAAAGCGGGATAGCCGAACAAGGTGAAGCGCGTAGGCACCTGCATCAGCAGTGCCGAGGACAACAGCAGCGCGGCGGTGATCAAGCCGGCCGCAATGCGGTTGGCAACCTTCTGGATGTTTTCCATCAGGCGCGACTCTTCCAGCCCGGTGACTTTCATCTGCAGCCGGTTCTCGGCGACCAGACTGAGGATGTCGGACATGCGTCGCGGGCCTTCGCGCAGCAGTTGCTGCACTTCCATCGCTTCGCTGGCGAGGTTGGCGCGCGACAAGGATTTGCGCAGGCGCGCACGCATCACATGCTGCAGCTGTTTCTCCACCACTTTGCGCATATTGAGTTCCGGCGCCAGTAGCTGACACACGCTTTCCAGACTGAGCAGTGCTTTGCCCAACAGACTCAATTCCGGTGGTGTGCGCAGGTTGCTGCTGGTGGCGATGCGCACGATTTCCAACACCACGCGCCCTTCGGAAACCGTGCCGTTGGCGGCATAGCGGGCAATCATCTGCCCGGTTTCACGCAGGTGGCGTTCTTCGTCGTAGTCCTCCAACCGCGTGCTGATGGCGATGATTTCATCGGCCACTTCTTCGCCACGGCCGTCGACGGCGGCGAACAATAATTTGAGCAGACGCTCGCGCAGGCGCGGCGGCACATGCGCCACCATGCCCAGATCGAAGATGGCCAACTGGCCATCGGGCGTCACCCGTAGATTTCCCGGATGCGGGTCGGCATGTATTTCGCCATGCACGAAGATCTGGTCGAGATAACCGCGCACCAAGGCGGCGGCCAGCGGCAACATCGACTGCTCGGTGCGCCGCACTGGCGGGATGGCATCCACGCGCACGCCGGGCACCAGCTCCATGGTCAACACGCGGCGGCTGCACAGGTCCCACATCGGTTGCGGCACCCACAGTTCCGGATACGGCGACAAGTGCTCACCGAAGCGGGCAAGACTGGCCGCTTCGGCTTCGTAATCCAGTTCCATGCGCAGCGTCTTGGCGAATTCATCCAGCCAATCGGAGAAACGCACCTTGCGGCCGACGCGGGTGAGGTGGTCGGCCGCGGTGGCAAAACTGCGCAGCACGCCGATATCCGAGCGCAGTTGCGCGGCGACATCGGGCTTCTGCACCTTGATCGCCACTTCGCGGCCATCGCGCAGTTCGGCGCGATGCACCTGGGCGATGGAGGCGCAGCCCAGCGGCACCGGGTCGAATGACACAAACAGTTTGTTGACCGACGCGCCGAGGTCTTCCTCGATGATCGCGCGGATCTGCTCGACCGGAATCGGCGCCACTTTCTCCTGCATGCGTTCCAGCGCAGTCACGTATTCGGCCGGAATCATGTCCGGGCGGGTGGACAGCACCTGGCCAAGTTTGACGAAGGTGGTGCCCAGCGCTTCCAGATCGGTGACGAACTGGGTGGGGCTGCCCGTGGCCGGCTGCAGGCCAAGGCGCGGCAGTTCGCCATCGAGCGAGATGCCCGAGAACACGCCGGCGTTCCGGTAGCGCAACAGCATCCGCACGATCTGCTGGCGCCGGCTCATGCCGCCGACGGTCGTGGGCGCCTCGTTGCTGGTGGGTTCGTTCAAACCGATACCTCCCGCAAAACAAGGGCATCAGTGTGGCCGCTGGCAGGTTGGGGCAGGGTGAATGCAGGGTCGGCCTGCGCATTGGCATGTGAATGCGAGAGAATCCCCCGGTCTGCCCACTTCTAGGTGTCCCATGGCTGGAGCCAGCCTGTTTGCCCTGCTCGACGATATTGCCGCCCTGCTCGACGACGTCGCCCTCCTGACCAAGGTCGCGGCCAAGAAAACCGCCGGTGTGCTCGGCGATGACCTCGCCCTCAATGCGCAGCAGGTCACCGGCGTCAGCGCCAACCGCGAGCTGCCGGTGGTGTGGGCGGTGGCCAAGGGGTCGCTGGTCAACAAGGCCATTCTGGTGCCGGCCGCGTTGGCCATCAGTGCGTGGCTGCCGTGGGCGATCACGCCGTTGATGATGATCGGCGGTGCCTTCCTCTGTTATGAAGGCGTGGAAAAACTGGCGCACAAATTCCTGCATTCCAAGGAAGAGGATCAGGCGCACAAGGCCGAGCGGGCAAAAGTGCTGGCCGATGACAACGTCGACGTGGTCGCTTGGGAAAAAGACAAGATCAAGGGCGCGGTGCGCACCGATTTCATCCTGTCGGCGGAGATCATCGTGCTGTCGCTGGGCGTGATCTCCAATGCGCCGTTCGGTCAGCAGGTTGCCGCGTTGATTGCGATCGCGCTGGGCATGACGGTGTTCGTTTACGGCTTGGTAGCGGGCATCGTCAAACTCGACGATCTCGGCACATGGCTGCTGGACAAGGGCCGCGCACTGGCGGCCGTTGGACGTGGCTTGCTGTACGCCACGCCGTGGCTGATGCGCGGCCTGTCCATTGCCGGCACCGCCGCGATGTTCCTGGTCGGCGGCGGCATTCTGGTGCATGCGATACCGGCGCTGCATCACTTCGTGATCGGCCTGGCCCCGGCCAAGCTGGAATGGCTGGCCAATGCGCTGGGCAGCGTGGTGGTGGGCATCCTCATCGGCGCGGTGGTGCTGGCAGCGGTGACGCTGTTCCAGCGCATGCGCGGCAGCCAGCCAGCGCACTGATCGCAGGCGCGGTGTGCGCCGTGGGTGCACATCGCGATGCTGCGTAGGCTGGGAAGGAGCGCAGCGTAATCCCAGCCTTTGCCGCTTCCGTTGCGTCTACGGCGAGCTTCTATTCACGCCGAGCCCTGCTGCAACTCCCGCAATTGTTGCTGCGCACGCGCCAGAGATCGGCCCGACAGACTGTCCAGCAGACGCTGCCATCCATGCGTTTCAGGCAGGCGCTTCATCACCCAGCGGGCGAACACGACGCTGCCTGTCATCGCCACCACGCCGAAGCCCAGCGTGCCGAGGAACCAGCGCGGGGCCATTGCATACAGATCCACGCCCAGCCAGTGAACGCTGAACCACTGCGCCGCCAGCAGCCACAGGCAGAACCACGGCAGGCCCAGTGCCAATTCGGTGATGGCGGTGAAGCGCCGCAGCTGCGCCAGCCGCGTCATCTGTCGTAGCAACGGTGCATCAGCGGCGTCCACGCGCGTTGCCAGCAACGCACGCGTGATCGACACCCAGATCGCGGCAATGCCATAGACGTGGAACGCCAGTCCGGTCAGCAACAGCTGCGGCATGTGGCGGTGTTCAATCCAGAAGCCGGCGGCCATCACGGTGATCACGATCCACACCAGCAACCACGCCATCTGTTGGCCGCTGAACCAGCGCAGCCGGTGGCGGATGTCGCGCTGACGCGGCGCACGCCACGCCTGCAGCGCGACGACTTCCAACTGGTCGATACGCTGCGCTTGCTGTGCCCAAGCGGCTTTGAGTTGTTCCAGTTCCATCGCATCAACCTCGTGTGGTCGGAGTGGGATTGGCCTGCTGCCGCAGCTGCTGGCGCAGCCGGTGCAGGCGGGTGGCGGCGTTGCTGGCACTGATGCCGAGCACATCGCCGATTTCCTGGTGGCTGTAGTCGTCCAGGTGCAGCAGCAACAAGGCACGGTCCAGCGGCGGTAGCGACTGGATCAGCGCATGCAATTGGGCCAGCTGCGCGGCGTCCTCGGCGGTGTCCGAGGTGGTCGCCAACTGCTCGATATGCTCGGGTGCCATGTCGGCATGGTGACGTTGCCGCAACCGCTGGCCGCGCTGCTGCGAGATGGCCACGTTCAGCGCCACCCGGTACAGCCAGGTGCTGAACTGCGCCTTCTCCGGGGTGAATGCCGGAAACGCGCGCCACGCCTGCACGCTGATCTCCTGGATCAGATCCTGGCGGTCGTCGGTGCCGCCGGTCCAGGCACGCGCCACCTTGAGCACGATGCCCTGATGCCGGGCCAGCAAACCCGCAAAGCGTTGCTGCAATTCGGCAGTGGCGTCGACGGCGGTCAAAGGAAGGTCCATGCACAGGTGATTCGCACCAGTGCGGGAAATATCACAGCGTCGGCCCGGCCGTCTTCAGTCCGCCGGCAACACCCGGTTGCGGCCGATGCGCTTGGCCGCATACAGCGCTTGATCGGCGCGGTGTAGCAGGGTGTCGATGGGTTCGCCTGTGCGGGCCTGTGCGACGCCGCCGCTGAAGCGCACCTGCACTCGTTCGTCGCCGAACAGGAACGGCCGCTGCGCCAACGTCAGCTGCAGTTGCTGCACCGATTCCAGCGCGGCCGCCGCGCTCATGCCCGGCATCACCACTACAAATTCGTCACCACCCAGACGTGCGATGCGATCACGTCCGCGCAGGCGCTGCTGGATAACCGCAACAAGATGGCGCAGTGCGTGGTCGCCGCCGGCATGACCGTGCTTGTCGTTGGTCTGGCTGAAGTGGTCCAGGTCGAGCATGCCGACGCTCAATGTTGCGTCGCCCGTATTCAGTTCTTCGGTCAGCAACGCTTCCAACCCGCGCCGATTCAATGCGCCGGTCAGTGCATCGGTGCGCAGTTGGCTGCCGGCGTCCTCCAGTTCGCGTTCCAGCTGTTGCACGCGTTGCTCGGCGGCGTTGGCTTCGGCGCGGGCGTTGGCCAGTTGATCGCGTGCGCGCGCGGCCTGTGCCTGTACCCGCGCAGTGTCCTGCAACACGTCCTGCAGCAGATGGTTGAGGTCGGCGATGCTGCGCGCCTGGCGCACGGCAATGGCGTAGCTGGCGACGCGGTCGTGGTACTCGCCGGTTTCGTTGGCCATGCCGTCGACCTGGTCGAGGAAGCTGACCATCAACTCCTTCATCGCCTGCTTGGATTCGGTGATGCCCTGCCGCAGCAGGCCTTGCCGATAGATCACTTCGCGCAGGTCATTGCGGGTCTGTTCCAGTGAGCCGGTGTCCAGCGTGCCGGTCAGCAGTTGCCGCACGTTGCGAATCTGCCCCTGCAGCCAGCTTTCGCCGTCGAGCAGCTCGGTGATGTTCTCCAGCAGCATGTCGAACAGGCTCAGCAGCAGGTCGTGTTGTTCCTGCATGCCATCGCTGCGCACGCCCACTTGGTGGCACAGTTCGCGCAGGTGCTGCGCCACCGGTTCCAGCGGTTGGCCGCCGCGCCAGTTGCGCAGTTCCTGGCCCATGCGCTGCGCCTGCTGTTCCAGCTCGGGCGAGTGCTGCATGAGAGGGGCCAGCACCGCGCCCAGGGTATGCCCGAGCATGTCGCGCAGGCGCTCGGCGTCGCTGTTGCCGCCGGTAGGTGGTTCCTGCTCGATGGTGCGGATGTACTTGTCGATCAGCTGCCGCAGCAGACGGCCGTAGCGGTCCCAGTCCTGGTCGGTATGCGCGCTGTGCAGGCGTTTACCCATGTCGCCAAGCTCGCCGGGCAGGGTGCACATGCCCTGGGCGAAGGCGTGCAGCAGCGGCTCGGGCGCGTTGGCGCCGACGAACAGGCGTTGCAGCATCGCCATGCCGCCATTGCCAGCCGGTGCCGGTGCGTCCGTCATCACCTGCGGCGCCGCGCGACGGGACAGGATGCGTCCGAGGCCAGCGCTGGCAGAAGGAGGGATGTCGGTGCTGTCGGCCATTGCGCGAGGGTCCGGGCGGGAGGAATGGGCACGCGGTGGCGTGTCCTGGGGCTGGTATCACGGCCCCATTATCGGCAAGGTGAGGGCCGCCTTGAACAGAAACAGAGCACGGGAGAAGACATGCGGGTATTGCTGGCCGGAGCGACCGGTTTGGTTGGGGCACAGGCGTTGCGGCAATTGCTGGCCGATCCGCGATGCAGTGCGGTCATCGCCCCGACCCGGCGCGCGCTTGCACAGGCCGACGCCAAGCTGCTGAACCCGGTGTTGGATTTCTCGATGCTGCCCGCCGGAACCGAGGGCTGGCAGGTGGACGCAGCCATCTGTGCATTGGGCTCGACGATGAAGCAGGCCGGCTCGCGGGAAGCCTTCCGCCAGATCGACCACGGCTATCCCTTGGCGATTGCGCGCGCGGTGAAGGCGCAGGGTTGCGAGACGTTCGCGCTGAACTCGGCGATGGGGGCCAACGCGCAGTCCTGGTTTTTCTACAACCAGGTGAAGGGCGAGCTTGAGCGTGACCTGCGCACGCTGGGTTTCGCGTCGCTGGCATTCGTGCGCCCGGGTTTGATCGGTGGCGAACGTGCCGAGCCGCGTCCGGGAGAGCAGTTGGCCAGTCGCGTCCTGGGCGCGTTGGCACCAGTGTTGCCGCGCGCATGGCGGATCAATCCGGCCACGCGCATTGCCGATGCATTGGTCGAGGCGGTATTGAATCCGCAACCCGGTGAGCGTGTGATTGGATCTGCGCAGCTGGTGTAGGAGCGGCCTCGGCCGCGAAGCCGCTGTGGTTTCCGCTGTTGTGGTGTTTGCAATCAGGTAATGCGTGATTGTGGATTTCTGCGTCGCTGGATGTGTTGCCAGCTCGCGGCCAAGGCGGCTCCTACGGGCGCCTCTGTGAAATCAGGCCGGCAACGATTGCCCGCCATCCACCGCCAGTACCTGCCCGGTGATCCAGCGCGCTGCGGGTGAACACAGGAACACCGCCGCGCGTGCCACGTCCTCGACATCGCCGAAACCGCCGAACGGAATCTTGGTGCGGATCTGCTCGTACAGCGCAGGTTCTTCGCTGCGGCGTCGGTCCCACAGGCCGCCGGGGAATTCGATGGAACCCGGTGCGATGGCGTTGACGCGGATGCGCTCGCGCGCCAATTCGGTGGCCAGCGAGGTCGTGTAGTAATTCAGTGCGGCCTTGGCTGCGGAATACGCCGCCGCACGCGGGGTTGGCACCAGTGCGTTGATCGAGCTGATGTTGAGGATGGCCGGCATCGTGCTGTTGCGCAGGTGCGGCAGCGCGGCGCGGTTGGTGCGCACCGCCGCCATCAGGTCGATATCGAAACCGGCCTGCCAACTGGCGTCGTCATTGCCGTTGCCATAACCGGAGGCGTTGTTGATGACGATGTCGATACCGCCCAATGCTTCCGCAGCCGTATCGACCCAGTGTTGGATCTGCACCGGATCACCAAGGTCGCAGGCGTGCGTGTGCACATCGCCAGCACCGGCTGCTTTCAGGGCAAGACCGGCTTGCTGCAGCACCTGCAGGTTGCGCGCGCAGATGCCGACATGGGCGCCGGCTTCGGCAAAGGCGTGGGCAATCGCCAGACCAATGCCACGGCTGCCGCCGGCAACCAGTACGCGTGCGTGGGCGAGGGAAGGGGAGGACATCGTTGCAACTCCAACTGCAGGCAGATGCCGGCCATTATCCGCTCGCCGGTGGTGTTACTCCCAAACGGTGGGCGTCGGGCCGCGCTCGGGGTGTTTCATCTGCACGATGCAGAAGCGGTGCCCGGTGGGCGCTTCCATCACCCACCAGCGTTTGATGAAGCCAATGCGTTTTGCACCCAGCGCTTCAAGGCGATTGGCCTCGGCGTCGATGTCATCGGCTTCGATATCCAAATGCACGCGCGAGGCATGGCTGACACGTTGCACTTCCACGTGCAGACCGCCCGGCGCGCCGATCAGTTCGGCGTATTGGGCGCCATCGTCTTCGGTGTAACCCGGCTCGGTGGCCAGCCCCAGTGCAGCGCCCCAGAACGTGGCGGCGCGGTCACTATCGGTGTCCTGGCAATCAATGATGAAACCGGCCAGACGGCTGCGGTGGCTCATGGCGCTGCTCCGTATAACGGGGAGCTGCAGCTTATGCCGAGCCGGGCGCACGCCCAGGTGAAGCCAGTGGCCATGCGGTGATCCACAGCGCCCCGTAAATCAGCCATTCGGCCAGGCATTGCAGCGCGACGAGCGAACGCGGGTTGCGCATGGGCGAGCTATGAATGTGCAGGAGATTGCGCCACGGATTCAGCGTGCGGCGCTGGAAAGAAACAACTCTACCTTGCCGCATGACGTGCAGGCGTGCAGATCGAATTCCTCGCGATTGACAAACAATTCGCCCAGGTCACCCAGCAGGAACGGCATGCTCAGCGAGCCTTCGTGGAAGCGCTTGCGGCCAATGAACTCCATGCGTACGCCGGGGCAGCGCAGGCATTCGATCAAGCGCGGTGGCTGCATCCAGGCCGGGGTGTCGTCACGCGGTTGTTCGCGCGGTGGCGGTGCGCCATCGGCATGCGTGCCGCACTTCCAGCACTGATCGAAATTGTCTTCGTTGCTTTCCCTGCAGTTCGTACAAATCCAGCTGCTCATGATGATGCCCGTTGGCTGACGCGATGGCTGCATCGTAGCGCTGCGCTTGGGCAATGCCGAGACATGTTCGTCATGGGACTTCACCGGGAAGGTTTCAGCAGTGCACGGCTTCGCTTTGCTGCTGCAATTTTGGCATTCGGTTTTTAGGGTGCTGGGATTTCACCCCAGCCTACGAAGGCTGAGTTCTGCATAAAAAAAGCCCGCATTGCTGCGGGCTCAAGTAACGCTTCAGAAAACGTGAATCAATTCATCAGTGCCAGGTCGTCGATCAGCGCGCGCAGGAAGCGGGCAGCTTCGCCGCCGGTGCAGGCGCGGTGGTCGAACGTGACCGACAGCGGGATGACCTTGTGCGTTTCCACGCCGCCCATCACCGGAGTGAGCTGGAAGCGGGCGCGGCCGGCGGCGACGATCGCAACGCACGGCGGCACGACCACCGGGGTGGCGTAGCGGCCGGCGAACATGCCGAAGTTGGACAGCGAGATGGTGTAACCACTCAGTTCCGAGGCGGCGATGGAGCGGTCTTCCACCTGCTGACGCAGGCGGTTGATGCCTTCGCGCACGCCGCGTGCATCGAGCATGTCGGCATTGCGCAACGCCGGTACGAACAGGCCATCGTCGGTGTCCACGGCAATGCCGATATCCACCTGTGCATGCAGGGTGCGGGTGAGGTTGTCACCGTCGAACCAGGCATTCATCGCCGGCACGGCCTGGCAGGCGCTGACGATGGCACGCACCAGGCGCGAGGTCATGTCGTTGCCCGGTGCCCAGGCGTGGATGTCGGCGTCATCGCTCAGCGTGGTCGGCACGACCTTGCTGTGCGCATCGGCCATTACCCGCGCCATGTTGCGACGCACGCCCTTCAGCGGCTCCGGCTGGCCCTTGGCGACCACGCCCGGAGGCGCGGTACGCATCGGCTTGCCGGCGGCGGACAGCGGAGTGCGGCTGACGCTTGAGCCCCTCTCCCCCTGGGAGAGGGGTTGGGGTGAGGGTGCGGCAGCTGCGGTAGAAGTCGCACCCTCACCCCCAGCCCCTCTCCCGGTGGGAGAGGGGAGGAGGGCGGATGGATCCGCCGCCGCCTGCTTCACATCATTCATCGTCACCGCGCCTTCGGCGCCGGTGGCGCGCACGCGGGTCAGGTCCACGCCCAGCTTGCGTGCCATCGCACGTACCGCCGGCATCGCCTTGACGCCACCGACGGCCACGGCCTGTTCGGTGTGCACCGCGTTGGAGCTGACCATCGCGCCGACCACGGTGCCTTCGTCGGCACGTTCGGCAGCCGCAGCAGCGGGTGCCGGTGCTGCAGCCGGTGCCGGCGTCGGTGCGGCCGGCGCCGGGGCGCCGTGATGGTGGCCGGTGTCCTGGCCTTCGGCACGCTGCGGCAGGTTCGGGTCGATCTCGAAGTGGGCCAGCATGTGGCCGGTCACCACGATGTCACCGGGTGCGCCGGCCAGCTTCAGGATCTTGCCGGACACCGGCGAGGGTACTTCCACGACCGCCTTGGCGGTCTCCATGGAAACCAGCGGCTCGTCCAGCTTGATGACATCGCCTTCCTTGACGAACCATTCCACGATGGTGGCGTCCGGCAGGCCTTCGCCCAGGTCGGGCAGGTTGAAGCTTTTGGTCTGGCTCATGTGCAGTTCTCTTCCAGCAATTCAAGTTCGCGTGCCGGCACCCAGCCCTGCGCGCCATCGGCGCGTTCGGACCACCACCAGCCGCCATGTTCGTGATGCAGCCGCAGCTGTTCGCCCCGGTCCACGTCCAGTTCGCGAGCACTGTAATCGCGCAGCGCCTCGGCGCGGCCGTCATCCAGTGGTTGCAGCCAGGCCACGGGGGCCCAGCCGGCGCTGCCTTCGTCGGTTTTCACCCAGGCGAAGGCCGGCCATTCCTCGTCGCGCACGCCCAGCTCGACAATCTGCCCGGCGCGGAACTGCAGTGGATTGGGATACTGGCTGCGGTGGCTGCCATGCAGTCGTGCCCGCACGTCAGCCCGCCGCTACCGCGCGCTTGGCCGCCGCCACAATCCGCTCAACGCTTGGCAGGTACTTCATTTCCAGGCGGAACAGCGGAATGTGGGTGTCGTAACCCGTCACGCGCTCGACCGGCGAGAGCAGGTCGTACATGGATTCCTCGGCCAGGCGTGCGGCGATTTCGGCACCAAAACCAGCGGTCTTCGGCGCTTCCTGCACGATCACGCAGCGGCCGGTCTTGGCCACCGACTCGGCGATGGTGGCGAAGTCCAGCGGACGCAGCGTGGCCACGTCGATGACTTCGGCACTGATGCCTTCGCCGGCCAGCTTGTCGGCCGCTTCCAGCGCTTCCTTCACCTGTGCGCCCCAGGTCACCAGGGTCACGTCGGTGCCGTCACGCAGCACGAAGCACACGTCCAGCGGCAGTGCTTCGCCATCATTGACGACCACTTCCTTGTACTGGCGGTAGATGCGCTTGGGCTCCATGTAGATCACCGGATCCGGCTCGCGGATCGCGGCCAGCAGCAGGCCATAGGCACGCTGCGGGCTGGACGGCAGCACCACGCGCAGGCCCGGCACGTTGGTGAAGATGGCTTCGTTGGCTTCGCTGTGGTGTTCCGGCGCGCGGATACCACCGCCCCACGGCACGCGCAGCACCATCGGGCAATGCAGGCGGCCGCGGGTACGGTTACGCAGGCGCGCGGCGTGGCAGATGATGTGATCCACCATCGGATAGACGAAGCCATCGAACTGGGCTTCGGCTACCGGCTTCATGCCCTGCGCGGCCAGGCCGACGGTGAGGCCGGCGATGGTGGTTTCGTCCAGCGGGGTGTCCAACACGCGTTGCGCGCCGAACTGCTGTTGCAGGCCGGCGGTGGCGCGGAACACGCCGCCGTTGACGCCCACGTCCTCGCCCAGCACCAGCACCGAGGGGTCGTGTTCCATTTCCCATGCCAGCGCCTGGGTGACGGCTTCGATAAGGGTGATGGGAGTGGCGGTCATGGTGGTTTCTCCGCTGTTGCTCGCCGCGCTGTGGGCGGTGCCGTGGTCATGGCTGACCGAAGTGCCGGATACGGCGCGCTTGATGTCATCCATGGCGCTGCTCCAGGGCGATGGCGTCGGCACGCTGGGCCAGCAGGTCCGGCGGCGGATCTGCGTAGAGGAAATCGAACATCGCCTCGACCGGCTGCACCGGGCAGTTGAGGTAGGCGTTGACCTC
Source organism: Stenotrophomonas sp. (assembly GCF_050737575.1). GTDB lineage: Bacteria > Pseudomonadota > Gammaproteobacteria > Xanthomonadales > Xanthomonadaceae > Stenotrophomonas. The sequence goes on along the minus strand of NZ_JBOHXW010000007.1, from coordinate 148,127 downwards.
CTCGTCCACGCGGGCGCCGCATTCGGCGATCCAGTTCTTCTCTTCTTCTTCGCTCCACACACCGTGCGCGGTGAGGTACTTGCGCAGACGGATCAGCGGTTCCTTCAACCAGGCTTCTTTCACCTCGGCATCGTCGCGGTAGCGACGGGCGTCATCGGCGGTGGTGTGGTCTGACAGGCGGTAGGTGAGGAACTCCAGCACCGTGCCGCCCTTGCCGGACAGCGCGCGCTCGCGTGCCTGCTCCATCGCGGCCAGCACGGCGATCAGGTCATTGCCGTCCACCTGCAGGCAGAACAGACCGCCGGCCAGGCCCTTCTGGGCCAGGGTTTCAGCGCCGGTCTGGGCCGAGCGCGGCACCGAGATGGCCCAGCCGTTGTTGACGATGCACATGATCAGCGGCAGCTGATAGGCGCCGGCCGAGTTCAGCGCGGCGTAGAAGTCGGTCTTGGAGCTGCCGCCGTCGCCGCAGACGGTCACTGCCACATGGGGCATGCCGCGCAGCTTGAACGACAACGCCGAGCCGGCCGCGTGCAGGCACTGGGTGGAGATCGGCACGCAGATCGGGAAGTCGCGGACCGCATCGCTATTGCGGTCATAGTCGCTGCCACGCTCGTCGCCGCCCCAGTACATCAGAACGTCACGCGGACGCACGCCGCGCATGAACATGGCGCCGTACTCGCGGTAGCTGGGGGCGAACACGTCGCCCGTCTTCATGGACGCACCGATGCCGACGTGGGCCGCTTCGTGGCCCAGGCAGGAGGCGAACGTGCCGAGCTTGCCGGTGCGCTGCAGCGCCACGGACTTGGTGTCGAACACCCGCGTGGCCAGCATCTGCCGGAACATCGGCAGCAGCGCACGGGGGTCGCGCAGCGACTCGGGGAGGTCATTGCGTACCAGGGTGCCGTCGACATCCAGGTACTGCAGGTATTCGATTTGGAACTGGGCGGAAACCGTCATTGCAGCAACACCTTGAACAGATGGTTTCAAATGATAGGAATTGCACATGGTAAGGACTCAGTCCGAAAAAGCCGTCCTGCGGCGCAGCACGATTGACCGTACAACGACCGTGTTCGTTCCATGGGCACCGCGCTGAACGAGCAAATACAACGTATTCAGTCGGGCGACGCGAGGCGGACGCATTGTCGCGCCGCTCGCCGACGCAAGTGTTCTGATTCCGTTTGCGCGGGTGAAGGGGTACGGATGCTGCCCGAGCGAGGATGGGGCGGGCTTGCTCAAGGGGGAAGCGAGGGGGCTTTTTCCCACCCTCGCGCCCCGCGCCGAGGCGCGGGCAGGTGCCGTTGGGCCACGCAGGCTTTTCCCCTCTCCCTTGCGCACCGCGCAGGGGAGGCGGGGAGGGGGCTGTTGCTGTTGTGGTGGCTGTTTGCGGATGCGCATTCGGAGCCAACGTCCAAAGCACCCCTCCCCAGCCCTCCCCTTCACCTTCGGTGAAAGGGACCAGAGCGGCGAGCGTGCGGGCAGCGCGGGAGTGCCGCGCCATGCTCGGCAGGGGCCTGGCCGGGAAGACTTCGGCGGAGCACGGCGTCGCGCATCCACACCCGCATGCATATCCATATTCCTTCCACTGCGCATCCGGCTCCCGTGCCAGCACCCCGCTGCGTTACGCTTTGCGCCCCGCGCAGATGGCAAGGCCGATGACCGTAGAAAAAAACCAGCGTGAGCTTGAAGCAGGCATCCACACGGACCTGCAGGGCCGGCTCACCTATGGCGGCTATCTGCGCCTGGACCAACTGCTGTCGGCCCAGCAGCCGTTGTCCAATCCGCCGCACCACGACGAGATGCTGTTCATCATCCAGCACCAGACCTCGGAGCTGTGGCTGAAGCTGCTGGCGCACGAGCTGCGTGCGGCCAAGGCCCACCTGCAGCGTGATGAAGTCTGGCAATGCCGCAAGGTGTTGGCCCGCAGCAAGCAGGTGCTGCGCCTGCTTACCGAGCAGTGGGCGGTGTTGGAAACCCTGACTCCTTCCGAGTACATGGGCTTCCGCGATGTGTTGGGCCCGTCGTCGGGCTTCCAGTCGCTGCAGTACCGCTACATCGAGTTCCTGCTGGGCAACAAGAACGCGGACATGCTCAACGTGTTCGCGCATGACCCGGCCGGGCAGGCGCAGTTGCGCGAAGTGCTGGAGGCGCCAAGCCTGTACGAAGAGTTTCTGGCCTACCTGTCGCGCTTCGGCCACGCCATCCCGGCCACGTATGAAGACCACGATTGGACCCAGCCGCATGTCAGCGATGCGGCCTTGCGCACGGTATTCGAGAACATCTATCAGGACACCGACCGCTACTGGCGTGAGTATTCGCTGTGCGAAGACATGGTGGACCTGGAGACCCAGTTCCAGCTGTGGCGCTTCCGTCACATGCGCACGGTGATGCGGGTGATCGGCTTCAAGCGCGGCACCGGCGGTTCCAGCGGCGTGGGGTTCCTGCGGCAGGCGCTGGAGCTGACCTTCTTCCCGGAGCTGTTCGAGGTACGCACCAGCATCCGCGCCGACGCCTGAGGCGGCCGAGCGAAACATAGGGGTGCCCGGGTCGCGTCGTGCCCGGGCGACAGCCCTTTGCAGCGATCCCCAGCCGGTCCCGCAGGTGCGTGTCGGCCCAGACGGCGGCCGTCGATGTCTGAGGTCTGCCGGAAAACCCAAGCCATTCAGCGTGTTGCCAACACCGCGCGCGCGTTTTTGTCGTGCCCCTGTCCCGCGTTGGCCCGCGCCTAGCCATGACGATGTGGATTTGACGTGAAGCCGACGCTTCTGTGATCCTCGCCCGTCGCGCCGGTTCCGGCCGACTTCTTCGTATTTTTTCCCATTTGCTTTCAGGGGACACCCGCATGAGCGCTGCCGCGCCCAATTCAGCAACAACCCCGGCGCCCGTGCCGGAGTTCAAGACAACACTTGGTCACCCGCGTCCGTTGTGGATGCTGTTCATGACCGAGTTCTGGGAACGCTTTGCGTTCTACGGCATCCGCTGGGCGCTGGTGCTGTACATCGTCTCGCAGTTCTACGGCGGCAACGCCACGGGCGAGGAATCGGCCAGCCATACCTACGGTGCCTACCTGGCGTTGGTGTATGCGGGTGCGATTTTTGGTGGCTATGCCGCCGACCGGATCATTGGTTACCAGCGCTCGATCCTGATGGGTGCGGTGATCATGGCGGCCGGCTTGTTCATGATCGCCATTCCGAACCAGCAGATTTTCAACCTGGGCCTGGCCACGATCATCGTCGGCAACGGCCTGTTCAAGCCGAACATCTCCACGATGGTGGGCAAGCTCTACAAGCTGGATGACGAACGCCGCGATTCGGGCTTCACCATCTTCTACATGGGCATCAACATGGGTGCGATGATCTCGCCGATCCTCACCCAGATCCTGGCGCAGAAGGTGTTCGGCACCGACGCCATGCCGGCCTACAAGATGGTGTTCATCGCCTCGGGCGTCGGCATGCTGATCAGCCTGTTGTGGTTCCAGCTGGAGCGTCGCCACCTGAAGGGCATCGGCGCGCCGCTGCCGGACAAGCAGGGCAGTGGCCCGGTCATCAAGACCGCCATCGCCTGCCTGGTCGCCATCCCGGTGATGTACGGCCTGCTCAATGCTGGCGCCAACGTGTTGCAGGTGATCCTGACGGTGATGTTCATCGGCCTGGGCATCATGCTGCTGGTCGAGGGCATCCGCGAAGGCAAGGTCGCACGCAATCGCGTGATCGCGATGCTGATCATTTTCACCTTCAACGTGTTGTTCTGGATGTTCTTCGAGCAGGCCGGCAGCTCCTTCACCTTCCTGGCCGACCGTATCGTCGACCGTCAGTTCGGTGACTGGACCTTCCCGACCGCGTGGTTCCAGTCGGTCAACTCGGTGGCCATCATCACCCTGGCGCCGGTACTGGCGTGGCTGTGGGTGCGTCTGGGCAAGGCCAATCCGTCGATCCCGCGCAAGTTCGGCCTGGGCCTGATCTTCAACGGCCTGGCGTTCCTGCTGCTGATGTTCGCGCTGTCCAGCATGCTCGACCCGGGCACCAACAAGATCCCGTTCTGGACGCTGTTCGCGGTGTACTGGATCCAGTCCATCGGTGAGCTGTGCCTGTCGCCGATCGGTCTGTCGATGGTCACCAAGTTGGCGCCGGTACGTCTGGTGGGCTTTGCGATGGGTGGCTGGTTCCTGTCCACCGGCATCGGCAACAACCTCGCCGGTCTGTTCGCCGGCCACGTCAGTGGCGCCGGTGGCATGACCGTGCAGTCGGCCCATTCCGGTTACACGATGGGCTTCTGGATCCTGATCGGCGGCGGCGTGCTGCTGTTCCTGATCGCCCCGCTGGTGCAGAAGCTGATGCACGGCGTGAAGTGAGGAAACAACGATGAAACTGATGTTCGGAATGCTTCCCCTGCTGCTCACCGTCGCACTGGCCGGCTGCACACAGCCGCCTGCACAGGCACCGGAAAAAGTGCAGCCGTTGGACACCTCCGAACAGAAGGCACCGGTGGCCGATACCAGCCAACCGGTGGCATCGGGTAACACCCCCACTGCGGCGGACATCGCCGCAGTGGCTGGTCTCAACGCACAGTTCGACCCGGCCCGTGACCCGGTCGCCGACCTGGAAACGGCCAAGGTCGAAGCCCAGCGCGGCGGCAAGCGGATCATGTTGGATGTGGGCGGCGAGTGGTGCTCGTGGTGCCATTTGCTGGACGCCTTCATGGAAGGTGATTCGGAGATCCGCCGCTTCCGTGATGCCAACTACGTGTGGATGAAGGTCAACTACAGCGAGGACAACGAGAACAAGGCGTTCCTGTCCCGCTTCCCTGAAATCAAGGGGTATCCGCATCTGTTCGTGCTGGACGGCGAAGGCCAGTTGCTGCATTCGCAGTTCACCGGTGAGCTGGAGAAGGGCAAGGGTTACGACCGCGCCAAGTTCTTCGCGTTTCTCAAGGAATGGGCACCGCCGGCGAAGTAAGCCGGTGGTTCCTGCAACACGCGACGGCGCCCAAGGGCGCCGTTGTTGTTTGTGGTGTTTGCTTCGACTTCGTTGCGGAGAAACAGGCGGTTTCGTCTTGATCTTGTGCAAAGCGCAAGCGGGGTTACCCCCTCTATCCGCGAGTACGTGCAGCTTCGCCCCCTCCCTTGCGCGCAGCGGAGGGTCGGGGAGGGGGGGCCGTTGCTTTGCGTGTCATCGCGGGACGCTTGAGTTCCCAGCACAAATCAATTCCTCACCGCAGCCTCCTCCTTCTGCCCACGAGAAAAGAACGGGGCGCCGGATTGCCACACCTTTATTTCCACGCCGCGCGGCCGCTAACGGATCAATCCTTCTGCATTCCGGCCAAGGCCGTCTCCCGCCATGCCGCCAGCTGCCAGCACCGCCGAATCCCTCGCGAACGATCCGGCCGGCATCAGCCTGCCAACCGTGGATGCGCTGCTGGACGATGCGCCGGAAGCCGATGACACCGCCCCCGCACAACCGCACTCGCGGCTGCCGCAGGCCGCTGTGCCGCCCAACATCATGTTGCAGGCGGCAGTGACGCGGCTGGTCGAGCAGAAGGAGCAGGTCGATCAGCTGGCCCGCAACGGGCTGCTGGCCGGGTTGTTGCCATCGGAATGGAGCACGTCACCCGGCAATGAGCTGCGCGCCTTCGTCGCCTCGGTGGTGCCGTTCGCCTCGGACAGTGCACGCGGTGAAACCGTCGCTGCGCGGGTGCCGCTCAAATTCCTGCTTGGGCACTCGCAGCGTTGGGGCAAGCACGACGTCGCCGAGCCGAAATCCTTGATGGCGTATCTGGGCAGTGATGACCGCTCGGTCCCCGGCAACACCGACCTGGCCGAAGTGATGCTGCTGTCGCCACTGGGGTTGGCATGGGCGCACAGCGGTCGTGGTCGCGTGGGTTTTCTGCGTGCGATGGGGGCGGAAACCCTGGCCGCGCGCGTCACCGCCTTGCCGTATCCGGCGCCCGAGCAATTGGCCTTGTATCTGGCTGATTGCGATGGCACGACGCAAGTGTGGTGCGTACTGGACAAGCGCAAGTTGCGCGCGCTGTCGGTGCCGTCATTGACGCTACCGTTGCTGACTGCCTATGGCGTGGCTGCGCCAGAACCGTGGCCGTCGAACTGGCCCGCTCCGGCCGAAGTTGGCGCTGAGTTGACGCTGGCGCGCGCTGGCAAGTCCATCGTCGAGGTGGATCTGGTCAAGCTTGTGGACAAAATCGGACGTGATCGGGCCGGCGAGGCGTGGAGCGGCGCAAGCCTGATGCAGCTGCACACTTGGGTGCCGCGCTGGCGCTTTTTCCTGACCTCGTTTATCGGCCTGCCTGCCGCCTTGTTGCTGATCGCGGCGCTGGCGCTGCCCGGTCGCGTTGAAGCGGCGGCGGTCGCGGCAGCACTGGGCTTTGCCGGTGGTGCCATCGCCGCGTTGGCCGCGCCGTGGATCTATGCGCGGCGCAAGCACCTGAGCTGAGCCAGGGCGGTAGTGCCGGGCCACGCTCGGCAGAGGCGTCACCGGCAACGCGTCAGCGGAGCATGGCTCCGCTCTACAGAAATCGCCGGACAGCCTGCACCACAAGCACCGCCGCGACCGTACTCAGCCTTCGGCCATCCGCGACAGACCGGCGTCGGCCAGACGCGTGATCAAACGCTCCAGCACCTGCTCCTCTTCCTCGGTCAGCACCGACATCAGGCGGCGGTCCATCTCGATGACCATCGGCGCGATGGTCTCGTAGACCTCGAACCCAGCCGCCGACAAGGCCAGCACCGAGCGACGACGGTCGTCGCCGTGCGTCTCGCGTTTGATGAAGCCACGCTCCAGCAGGCGCGCCACGGCGCGGCTGACGGCCACCTTGTCCATTGCGGTGCGCTCGGACACCTCACTGGCCGAGGAGCCCGGGTACAGCGCCAGGATGGTGATCACGCGCCATTCGGGGATGGCCAGGCCATAGCGTTCGCCGTACAGCCGGGCGATGTTGCCGCTGACCCGGTTGGAGAGGACGCTGATGCGGTAGGGCAGGAATTGCTCAAGATCCAACAGGACGTGCGAGGCCCGGATGCTGGTGGACTTGCTGTAGTCAGAAGAACTCATGCTGCAGTGCACCTTGATGGTGGTTTCATGTGAAACTATAACCTTCGACACTGATCCGCAATATCGCGCGGATCTCCCTGTTTTCCTGTCGCCGCTGTTGGGCGGCGGTCACGCTTCCGGAGGCAACCCATGAACACCGAAACCCACGCTGCAACCCACGCACCCAACCTGGGTATGCAGGTCACCACCTTTGAAAACCCGATGGGTATCGATGGTTTTGAGTTCGTTGAGTTTGCAGCGCCGGCCGGTCAGGCAGAGCAACTGCACGCGTACTTCCGGAACATGGGGTTCACGGCCGTACTCCGCCACCGGCAGCGTGCTATTACCGTCTACCGTCAAGGCGGCGTCAACTTCCTCGTGAATGAGGAGCCGGACTCCTTCGCCGCTGACTTCGCCGCCAAGCACGGACCCAGCGCCTGCGGCTTCGCCATCCGCTTCCAGAAGCCGGCCGCCGACGTGCTGGCCGCCGCGCTGGGCAACGGTGCCGAGGAAGTGACCCTGCTGGCCGACTCGCGCGCGGTGCCGGCCCCGGTGATCAAGGGCATCGGCGATTGCATGCTGTATCTGGTGGACCGTTACGGCGACAAGGGCAGCATCTACGACACCGATTACGTGCCGGTGGAAGGCGCCGACCAGAACCCGAAGGGCTTTGGCCTGACCTTCATCGACCACCTCACCCACAACCTGTATCTGGGCAACATGCAGCAGTGGTCGGATTACTACGAGCGCTTGTTCAACTTCCGCGAGATCCGCTACTTCGACATCAAGGGCGCCAAGACCGGCCTGGTGTCCAAGGCGATGACCGCGCCGGATGGCATCGTGCGCATCCCGCTCAACGAGTCATCCGACCCGAAGAGCCAGATCAACGAATACCTGGACGCGTACAAGGGCGAGGGCATCCAGCACATCGCCTGTTTCACCGACAACATCTACGACACCGTTGAAGCGATGCGCGCGCAGGGCATTGATTTCCTGGATACGCCGGACACCTACTTCGACGTGGTGGACCTGCGTATTCCTGACAATGGCGAAGACGTGGAGCGCCTGCGCAGGAACAAGATCCTGATCGACGCCGACCCGGAAACCAAACAGCGCAAGCTGCTGCAGATCTTCACCAAGAACTGCATCGGCCCGATCTTCTTCGAGATCATCCAGCGCAAGGGCAATGAAGGGTTTGGCGAGGGCAACTTCCAGGCCCTGTTCGAGAGCATCGAGCGCGACCAGATGGACCGTGGTGTGTTGTAAGCGCTTTGCTTCAAGCCTTTGCTTGAGCCCCTCTCCCGCATGCGGGAGAGGGGTTGGGGTGAGGGCAGGCCCTGGCAGTTGCTGTTGATTTCCGCGGTAACCGGATCAGCCAGTTGCTTTAGGATCACGGCAAAAGCTTCCCCTTACCCCAACCCCTCTCCCGCGCGCGGGAGAGGGGCTTACAAGCAACAACACAGGCAGGTCCGCGATGGTCAGCAACGGTTATCAATCCGGCTTCGGCAACGAGTTCGCCACCGAGGCGGTGCCCGGCACGTTGCCGGTGGGCCGCAATTCGCCGCAGCGCGTTGCGCATGGGCTGTATGCCGAGCAGTTGACCGGCACCGCGTTCACCGCGCCGCGCGGCAGCAACCGCCGCAGCTGGCTGTACCGCATCCGTCCGGCGGTGATGCACGGTGAGTTCACGCCGTTCGCGCAGCCCAACCTGCATGGCGAGTTCAGCCACGCGGCGGTGTCGCCGAACCAGTTGCGCTGGGATCCATTGCCGCTGCCGAGCGCACCCACCGACTTCATCGAAGGCCTGTACACGATGGGCGGCAATGGCGCGCCCGAGGCACACACCGGTGCCGGCATCCACATGTATGCGGCCAATGCCGACATGCGCGGCCGCTACTTCTACAACGCCGATGGCGAGCTGCTGATCGTGCCGCAGCTGGGCCGCTTGCGGCTGCGCACCGAGATGGGCGTGATCGACATTGAGCCGCAGCAGATCGCGGTGATTCCGCGTGGCGTGCGCTTTGCCGTTGAACTGCCGGACGGGCAGGCGCGTGGTTACGTCTGCGAGAACTTCGGCGCATTGCTCAAGCTGCCCGACCTCGGCCCGATTGGCAGCAACGGTCTGGCCAATCCGCGCGACTTTGAAACGCCGGTCGCCGCCTACGAAAACCTCGAAGGCCAGTTTGAACTCGTCGCCAAATTCCACGGGCGCTTGTGGCGTGCGGACATCAATCATTCGCCGCTGGACGTGGTCGGCTGGCACGGCAATTACGCGCCGTACCGCTACGACCTGCGTCACTTCAACACCATTGGCTCGATCAGCCATGACCACCCGGATCCGTCGATTTTCCTGGTACTGCATTCGGCCAGTGACACGCCCGGCACCAGCAACCTGGATTTCGTGATCTTCCCGCCGCGCTGGCTGGTGGCGCAGAACACGTTCCGTCCGCCGTGGTTCCACCGCAACATCGCCAGCGAGTTCATGGGCCTGATCCACGGTGCCTACGACGCCAAGGCCGAAGGCTTCGTGCCCGGCGGTGCGTCGCTGCACAACTGCATGAGCGGCCACGGCCCGGATGCGGCAACCTTCGACAAGGCATCCAGTGCCGATCTGTCCAAGCCGGACGTGGTTACCGACACCATGGCCTTCATGTTCGAGACGCGCGGTGTGATCTGCCCGAGCGAGCAGGCCATTGCCGCCGGGCATCGCCAGCGCGGTTATCAAGCGTGCTGGAGCGGCCTGCGCGATAACTTCATTCCGCCGAAGGAATGACGCCGCGCGGCGCGGTCATGCCGCCGGTAACCGGCTTCCGTAGGCTGGGATGTAATCCCAGCATCGCGAAACGCTGGGATTGCGCTGTGCTGCATCCCAGCCTGCGACGGCATTCTGATTCGTGGATCGGGTGAAAATTCCAACAGCAGCTGATGGTAGGAGCGGCCTTGGCCGCGAAGCCGGTGCCGCGTCCGCTGCGGATCGCCTGTCATCCAACAGCCGCAGATAGCGACGTTTCGTTGAACGGCAGCACCATCAGCTTCGCGGCCAAGGCCGCTCCTGCCGCGCCCCCGCAGGCGGGGATGAAATTTCCCAACAACCGACTATCTACGTCGGCAGCATCGCGTTCTCGTGCATCGCTGCCAGATGCGCCTCGGGCACGACTTCCTGCAACCGCGCACGCACGCGCTGCGCGTAACCGTCGGAGGTGATGGCGGGCAGGTGCGCCAATGCCAGCTGCAGTGCATTGATGGTGTCCTCTTCCTCGCGCGTGGCCTGCAGCACCTTGTGCAACTGCGCGGCGGTTGGGTTGCGCTGCAGCGCCAGGATGTCCAACAGATAGATGCGCGCCGCCACCATCGATCGTCGTCGCTCCACTGCGGGCGCAGGCGAGGCTGCAGGCACAGCGACGGGAACCGCGGGCGCGTCCGAGGCCTCCAGATAGCCGTTGCGCTGCAGTTCGGTGATCAGCGCGGCGGCATCGGTGCCCAACAGCACACTGAGCTCGACCAGGCTGCGATTGCCGTCGCACAGGATCAGCGCACGGCGTTGGCGCAGGTCCAGCGGAGCCCGGTGGGCCTGCAGCACGGTATGGGCGAGTTCGGTCTTGCGCGGATGCATGATCGGAAGAGACGACAGCGCGGGGGCCCCAGCCTGCTGCGCGCAGGTGAAAGCGCGATGACAACTTGCGCGCCGATGACGGGGTTGTGGTTAGACTCGGCCCCGGTTTCCTTCTGGAGTGGCCGCATGATCCGCACCGCATTGCCTCTGGCTGTACTTGTCGTCGCGCTGGTCGCCTGCAATCGCACGCCAGAGCCCACTGCCGCGCCCCAGACGGCGCCGGCCACGCCTCACGCCAGTCCCGCTCCTGCACCCGCACCTGCTGCCGAGGCGGTCGCCAAGAGCGATGCCGACTGGCAGGGCTATGGTCCGGCGCAGCTGGGCGTGGATGCCGAGCAGCTGGCCACTGCTTGGGGCGCGGAACTGCAGGGTGACGCTGCGGCCGATGGCGGCTGCTACTACCTGCAACCGGCCGGGCAGGGCGAGGGCGGGGTGGCTTTCATGATCGAGTCGGGGCATTTCGTCCGTTACGACCTGCGCAGCGCGGAGATCGCAGCCCCGGGCGGTGGCAAGGTCGGGCTGGATCTGGTGCAGTTGCAGGCCCTGTATCCGCAGGCAGCGCCACCGCAGCCGCACAAATACGTGGAAGGCGGCAAGGTGCTGCGCGTGCCGGCCGCCGATGGCAGCCAGGGCGCGCTGGTGTTCGAGCTGGGGGCCGACGGCAAGGCGACGGCCTGGCGGGTGGGGCTGCCGCCGCAGGTGGACTACGTTGAAGGCTGCGGCTGATACGCTTTGCCAGACCAACTGACGCGACGTGATCATCACGTTCGCGCCGCCGTCGCCGGGAGAGACGTGTGATGTTTGAAGCAATCGTGTGGTTCGTATTGGGGCTGGTGCTGCTGGCACTCGGCGGTGACTCCATCGTCAAGGCGGCCTCGGGGCTGGCCCAGCGGTTTGGTGCGTCGCCTTTCGTTGCCGGATTGCTGCTGGTGGCGTTCGGCACTTCGCTGCCGGAGCTGGCGATCAACGCGCGCGCCTTCGTCGTCGGCGCGCAGGAGCTGGCGCTGGGCAATGCGGTCGGCAGCAACATCGTCAACGTCGGCCTGACCCTGGCATTGGCCGCACTGGCTTACCCGCTGGTGGTGCGCACGCGCTTGTTGTCGCCGCTGCTGGTGCTGCTGGCGGTGGCATCGCTGGCGTTGATCGTGTTCGGCCTGGACGGCGCCATCAGCCGCATCGAAGGCATCGTGCTGCTGCTGGGCTTCGTCGCCGTGCTGGCGTTCCTGTTGGCGCGCGCGCGCCGTGAGCCGGTTGAGCTGCAGGAAAACATCGCCGACTACGCCACCACCCGCACCGTGCTCGGCTTGAACATCATCCGCCTGGTCATCGCCGCCGTGGTGCTGTACTACGGCGCGCGCTGGGTGGTGCAGGCCGCGCCGGTGATCGGCGCCGGCTGGGGCATGTCGCCGTTGTTGGCTGGCCTGTTGCCGGTGGCTATCGGCACCGCGCTGCCGGAAGTAGCGGCGGCGATCGCGGCGGCACGTCGCGGCCAGGGCGACATGGTGGTGGGCCACGTCATCGGCTCCAGCCTGTTCAACATTCTGGTGGTGATTGGCGGCATGGCCGCGCTGCGGCCGATGCCATTGCCGGCCTCGTTCGTGCGGCTGGAACTGCCGGCAGCCATCGTGTTCGTGCTGATGCTCTACCCGATGCTGCGCGGCGACCTGAAGATCACCCGCCGCGAAGGCGGCGTGTTGTTCATCGCGTTCCTGGCATGGGTGGGGTTGGAGTTGGCGCTGCTGTATTGAATGCAGCGGGGCCGCTTTCACTCAGGAGCGGCGCAGGCCGTAAAGCAGGCTGCATGCTTTGCAGCCTCGGATCATTCGGGACAAGGCCATGCGAGCACGGTTCGTTACAGCCCTTCTTTTGTTGCTGATGTGTTTTCAGGCTCCCGGTTCTGCGCAGACTGTCGGAGACATTGAAGCCTGGGAGCAGCTGGGGCGTAGAGAGCTTGCTACCTTGCCGGCCGTGGTGCGCGCTTATGCCAACGCGACGGGTTGCGCCGTGTTGTTCGATCCAAAGAACGTCGTGCGCTGGGATGGCGAGCCGCGGGAAGTTCGTTATCTCGCATTCGTTTCAATGGATGTCGGCTGTGCCGGTGGCAGCAGGAGCTGGCGCTCTGTATTCATCGCCGTGAGAGAGGGGGCTTCAAGAAGGCTGTTCGTTGCCCCGGAGTTTTCCGGGAAAACACCCTTGGAGTTTCCCCAGGCCATGGATTCACTGGTGAACACGGAAGATGGTGTGCGTTTCACTGGAAGGGCTTGGCAACCCGGTGATACGGACAACCGGCCTTCGTCAAATGTTGGAGGAAGGGTGATCTGGTCGGGAAGTGGCTGGACTTCCCGATAGTCCGCGAACCAGCGGTCGGATCAATGCTGCGCAGTTGCCCATGGCTTGGGCCAGGCTGTGTCCCTTGCAGGAGTCCGACGCCACCATCACGGTTGCGGTGCGTCGGCCCGGTCTGATTTGCCTTTCGGCGGCTCGGGCCGGCTTTCCATCATCAGCGACAGCGCGGCCTTGGCCATCAGGTGGGCGCTGATCGGTGCGGTGATGAACAGGAACACGGTGATCAGCAGCTCGCGCGGCTGCGGGTCCACACCCAGGAAGATGTGATACGCCACTGAGCACACCAATACGCAGCCCACGCCCAGCGTGCTGGCCTTGGTCGGTGCGTGCAGGCGTTTGAAGAAGTCGGAAAAGCGCACCAATCCCAATGCGCCCACCAGGATGAAGAAGCAGCCAAACACAAGCAGTGCCGACAGCGCGATCTGCAGGAAAGTAATCATTCGACGATGTCCCGACGCAACACATATTTGCTTAGCACCACGGTGCTGCCAAAACCGAGCATGGCGATCACCAAAGCCGCTTCAAAGTAGATGGCCGAATCCAGATACAGGCCAAACAGCATCAGCTCGGCAATGGCGGTAACCGACAGCGTGTCCAGCGCGAGGATGCGGTCAGGCACGGTCGGGCCGCGCAGCAGGCGCCACAGCGACAACAGCATCGCTATGCCGACCACATGCATGCACACCACCACGGTGGTCTCGAAAATGGCGTATCCGTTCACGGGAAGATCTCCATCAGCGGCGCTTCGTAACGTGCCTTGATTTCGGTAATCAGGTTGTCGGCATTCTCAAGATGCAGCACATGCACCAGCAGGTGGCGGCGGTCTTCGGACAACGCAGCCGACACCGTGCCCGGCGTCAGCGTGATGAAACTGGTCAGCGCGGCGATGCCGTGGATGTTGTCGATGTCCAGCGGCACCCAGATGAAACCGGGCTTGAGTCGACGTTCCGGGCCGAGCACTTGCATGGCCACGCGGATGTTGGACACCAGGATGTCCCACAGCACCACGAACAACAGTTTCGGCACCGGCCGCAGCGTGCCGAGGCGGGCAAACTCGCGGTCCAGGCGCGTCGCAAACAACGGGATCACCAGACCCAGCAGCAGGCCCAGTACGAACTGGCCCAGGTCGAAGCTGGACGACATCACCATCCAGAACAGCACGACGGTGATCGACAGGGCCGGCGATGGGAACAACCGGCGCAACAATGGACGACGCGCGCTCATGGCTGCCTCACCTGCGGCGTGGTGCCGCGTATGTCATTGACGTACTGCGACGGCGTCAGCAGCTGCGCGGCGATGGCGTCGGTCTGACGCATCAGTGGCGCGGCGAACACCGTCATTGCCACCACGTAGGCCAGCAGCAGACTGGCCGCAGCGGTTTCAAACGGGCGCGGCGGGGCTTCGACGGAAGGCTCGGGCAGCGCGTCTTCGTCGCCGGGCACATGCCAGAACAACCGGATGCCGGTGCGCGCCAGGCCCATGATCACCAGCAGGCTGCTGCCGAGCACGGCGGCCCACACCGCGCCGGTATGCGCGTCGGGCACTGCCGACAACAGCGCCACCTTGGCCAGGAAACCGGCCAGCGGCGGCAGGCCGGCCACGGCCACGGCAGCGACCAGGAACAACAGGCCGGTGACGGTCTTGCCCGGCAGCACGGTGAGTTCACCCTCGCGACGCTCACCGGCGCGGATGCGGCGACGGCGGATCAGGTCGGAGATCAGGAACATCGCCGCCGCAGTGAAGGTGCTGTGCGGCAGGTAGAACAGGCCCGCCGAAATCGTGCCGGCGTTGCCCAGTGCGAAGGCGATGAACAACGTCGCTGCCGAGACCACCACCAGGTACGCAACCAGCACGCTCATGCGCGTGGCGGCCAAGGCGCCCAGCGCGGCGACGACCAGTGTGGCGACACCGGCCCACAACAGCCAGTCGCTGCCGTAGCCGGCCATCGCGCCGGCAGTCGCGCCGAACCACAGCGTGCTCACCCGCAGCACGGCGTACAGGCCGACCTTGGTCATGATCACGAACAGCGCCGCCACGGCGGCCGGTGCGCGTGCATACGATTCGGGCAGCCACAGGTACAGCGGCAGCAACGCGGCCTTGGAACAGAACACCAGGAACAACAGGCCGAGCGCGGCCTTGGCCAACTTCAGATGCGACGGCGGCAACTCGGCGATGCGCTGGCTGATCTCGGCCATGTTCAACGAGCCGAGCGTGCCGTACAGCATCCCCAGCGCGATCAGGAACAGCGTCGAGGCGGCGATGTTGAACACCACGTAATGCAGGCCGATGCGCATGCGCAGGCCACGGCCGCCAGACAACAGCAAGCCGTAGGACGCGATCAGCAGCACTTCGAAGAACACGAACAGGTTGAAGATGTCGCCGGTCAAAAACGCGCCGTTGAGCCCGACCAACTGGAACTGGAACAACGCATGGAAGTGCGGCGCACGTCGGTCCCAACCGGTGCAGGCGTACAGCAGGCAGCCGATGGCCAGTAGCGTCGTGGTGCCGAGCATCCAGCTGGACAGGCGGTCGGCCACCAAGGCAATGCCCAGGCGCGCCGGCCAGTCACCGAGCAGGTAGGCGGAAATCTGGCCTTCGCTGGTCTGCGCGAACAACAGTGCCACCACCACCGACAACGCGGCCATGCTCAACCATGCAACGCTGCGCTGCACCTTGGGCCCGTAGCGGCGGTGTTCGATGAACAACGACAGCGAGGCGCCGAGCAGCGGAATCAGGATCGGCAGGATCACCAGATGATTCATGCGCCGGCTCCCGGCGCCGTGTCGGCATCGCGTGCGGCAATCACCGGCTCAGGCTCATGGGCATCGACATGGTCGCTGTGATTGTCGCTGCGGCTGCGCATGGCCAACACGATGCTCACTGCGGTCATCGCGAAGGCGATGACGATGGCGGTCAGCACCAAGGCCTGCGGCAATGGGTCGGTGTAGTGCGCCAGGCTGGCGGCGACGCCGTCCTTGAGCACCGGCGCCTTGCCGATCACCGGCCGGCCGGCGCTGAAGATCAGCAGGTTGGTGGCGTAGGACAGAAACGTCATGCCGAGGATCACATCGAAGCTGCGCGCACGCAGCATCAAATAGATGCCGATGCCAGCCAGTACGCCAATGGCGCTTGCCAGGGCCAGTTCCATCAGTGCATCTCCCCGGTGCGTGCCGAACGGCGGTGGATATCGATCTCGCCATGACGGGCGTTGCGGGTGCGCGAGGGCTTGATCGTGCCCATCATCGACAGGATCAGCATCACCCCGCCAAACACCACCAGGTACACGCCGGTATCGAAGCCAATGGCGCTGGCCAGCGGCACGGTGCCGATCAGCGGCAGCTCCAGGTCGAGGTGGCCGCTGGTCAGGAACGGCACGCCGAAGAGCAGCGACGCCGCGCCGCTGAGCAGGGCGATCAACAGGCCCAGGCCGATGCAGCGGATGTAATCGAAACCGAAGCGCGACTCGACCGACGCCGTGCCCTGGATCACGTACTGGATCAGCAGCGGCACCGCCAGCACCAGTCCGGCGATGAAGCCGCCACCGGGCGCGTTGTGGCCGCGCAGGAACAGGAAGATGGAGACGGTCAGCGTCAGCGGGAACATGATCTGCGCCAGATCGGCCGGCACCGGCAGCTTGATCGGCGGGCCGGGCATGATCTGCTCCGGCGCCATCCGCGAGCGGCGCAGCAGCGCATGCACCACCAGCGCGGCGATGCCGAACACGGTGATCTCACCAAACGTATCGAAGCCACGGAAATCGACCAGGATCACGTTCACCACGTTGTGGCCGTAGGCCTCCGGCAACGAACGCACCAGCAACTCGCCGGCCATGGTGTTGGGCGGCAGGGTCATCAGCGAATACGCCAATGCGGCCAAGCCGCCACCGGCAACGATGGCGATCACCGCATCGCGGCGCTTGCGCCAGCGCGAATGCTCCGGCGGCGACTGTGCGGGCAGGTAGTTCATGGCCAGCAGCATCAGCGCCAGCGTCACCATTTCCACCATCAACTGGGTCAACGCTAGATCCGGCGCGGACAGGAACACGAAGGTCAGCGCCACCATCAGGCCGGTGCCGCCCATCACGATCACCGCCAGCAAACGTTGCTGGAACAGGAACAGACCGGCGAACGCGCAGGCCAGCATCACCAGCCACAAGGTCCAGCCCAACAGCGGAATCGGCTGCGGTGCCGGCCACGCCGGCATGGCCGGGTTGGCGATGAACGGCGCGGCGGCCACGATCACCGCCACCAGCACCAGCGCCATCAACATCCGCTGCAGGCTGCCATTGGCCACGGCATTGGTGAGGCGATGGGCAACGCCGAACAACAGATCCAGGCAGCGGTGGAACAGGTGCTTGCCCACCGGCCGGTTGCGCACGGCATACAAGTCCATGAAGCGGCGCAGGCCGAAGTACAACGCGATGCCGCCGACCACGCCCGCAGCGCTCATCGCCAGCGGCAGGTTGAAGCCATGCCATACCGACAGGCTGTAGGCAGGCATCGACGCGCCGAGGATCGAACCGGCAGCGGCATGCAGCACCGGGGCGACGGTCAGCGCCGGCGCGATGCCGACTGCCAGACAGATCACCACCAGCACTTCCACCGGCACCTTCATCCAGCGCGGCGGCTCATGCGGCACCACGTCCAGATCCACCGGGCCCTTGCCGAAGAAGGTGTCGTGGACAAAACGCAGGCTGTAGGCCACGCCGAGCACGCCGGCCAGCAACGCGGCAACGCTCACCGCCGTGCGCATCCAGTCCGGCCCGCCGGTCGCCAGCGCTTCGGCGAACAGCATTTCCTTGGACAGGAAACCGTTGAGCAGCGGGATGCCGGCCATCGCCAGCGAGGCGACGATGGCCAGGGTGCTGGTGATCGGCATCAGCCGCCGCAGGCCACCGAGCCGGCGCATGTCGCGGGTGCCGGTTTCGTGGTCGATGATGCCGGCGGCCATGAACAACGAGGCCTTGAAGGTGGCGTGGTTGAGGATATGGAACACGCCAGCCACCACCGCCATCGGCGTGGACAGGCCAAACAGCAGGGTGATCAAACCCAGGTGCGAGATGGTCGAATACGCCAGCAGGCCCTTGAGGTCGTGCTGGAAGATCGCATTCCATGCACCGATCAACAGCGTGATCGCACCAATGCCACTGACCACATAGAAGAACAATTCGGTGCCGGCCAGTGCCGGGTGCAGGCGCGCCAGCAGGAACACGCCGGCCTTCACCATCGTGGCCGAGTGCAGGTAGGCCGACACCGGCGTCGGCGCGGCCATCGCATGCGGCAGCCAGAAGTGGAACGGGAACTGCGCGCTCTTGGTGAAGATGCCGGCCAGCACCAGCAGCAGTGCCCACGGATACAGCGCACTGGCGCGGATCAGATCGCCCGAGGCCAGCACCACGTCCAAGTCGAAACTGCCGACGATGCGGCCGATCAACAACACGCCGGCCAGCAACGCCAAGCCGCCACCGCCGGTGACGATCAAGGCCATGCGTGCGCCTTCGCGGGCGTCCTTGCGGTGTGACCAGAAGCCGATCAGCAGGAACGAGCTGATGCTGGTCAGTTCCCAGAACACCATCAGCAGCAACAGGTTGCCGGACAACACCATGCCCAGCATCGCGCCCATGAACAGCAGCAGGTAGCTGTAGAAGCGGCGCGCGCTGTCGTTTGGCGAGAGGTAGTAGTGTGCGTACAGCACCACCAGCGCACCGATGCCCAGCACCAGCCCGGCGAACATCCAGGCCAGCCCGTCCAGGCGCAGGCTGAAGTCCAGGCCGATCTGCGGCAGCCATTGCCAGCTGCTGCGGAGCACCTCGCCGTCCAGAATTGCCGGCGTCAGGCTGCCCAGGATGGCCACCCCCAGCACCGGCGCGGCGCCGGCCAGGCATGCCGCTGCGGCCCGGGACAGGCGGCCATTCAGAGCGATGACCGCCGCCAACAGGAACGGCAATGCGAGGAGCAGCAACAGGACTGGCGTCATGCGGGAGCGCAGTGTGAGACGAGCGGGTCTTGGAGTCTAACAGGCGCTTTTTTACGCCCGCGCGCTTTTTATGAACGGGCCGTTTGGGTTCAGGGCGGCGAGCCAATCACCCCAGTGGCTGCCGCTGCAGAACGTGCATCGCGCACCAATAGCGTGTCTGTTTCCAATGTCTCAACCAGCTGGCGCGCAATGCTGCCGATGAGCAGATTGAACAGTGCGCCGCGTCCGTGTGTGGCCACCACGACCAGTTCCGAACCGGCAGCTTGAGCGTGTTCGCTGACCACGCGGGCCGGGTCGCCGGGCTCGATCACCTTCTGCACATGGGCATCGCCGAGCAAAGCTCGCAGCTCGGCCAGCAAGCCCTGCGCCAGCTCACGCGCATCGGCGCGGGCGTGTTCCTGCATTGCTTGGCGGTCACCGGAAAACAGCAGGCTGCCGGGCGATTCCAGCGCATGCACCAATGACAACTGCAGCGGTGCGCCGAACAAGGCCAGCGCCTGACGCGTCGCATGCTGGGTGCTGTCGGAGAAATCACAGGCCACCGCCAGGTTGCGATACGGCCCACGCACGCGGTCGTGCACGATCAGCACTGGCACGGTGGAATGCCGGGTCAGCCACAACACGGTGGAGCCGAGCATGGGCAACTCGAACAGCGGGTCGCTGGAGATGCCGGTGACAATCAGCCCGCAGCCTTCCTCCTCCGCCAGTTGCAGCGCAGCCCGGCCGACGTGGCCATGGCCGATCCGCACATCCACCACCAAGCCCTCGGCCTGGTCATCCAGCAGACGTTGCAGGCGGCGCTCGGCCAGTTGCCGCGCACGCACGTCATCCAGTGGCGGCGCGGATGACAGCAGGTTGGAGGAAATCTCACCGGCGCCCAGCTCCGGTAGCACCGTTGCCACCACCAACCGCGCGTTCCATTGCCGCGCCAACTGCACCGCACGGGCCAGGGCACGGTCGCAGCGCGCACTCAGGTCGGTGGCGAGCAGGAGGGACGTGGGCGTGGCGGTGGAAAGCGTCATGTCGTCCTCGCGGTTGGCCTCTGGAGTCTACCCACAGCGCAGGCTGCACTTCATCTTCTATCCTATGCGGCATGGATGAGTACGTACGAAATCAGCAAGGACCTCTGCGGGCACTGGTATTTGGTGGCAGCGGGCAGATCGGCGAGCGGTTGTTGACCAACCTGCACGACGCCGGCTGGCAGGTCACCGCCGTCTCCCGGCATGCGCAGCAATCCCGGCCCGGGCTGGAATGGATCTCCGGCGACCTATCGGGTACCTGGCAGGGCGCAGCGGATTTTGATGCGGTTTTCAGCTGCGGGCCGCTGGACCATTTCGCGCGCTGGTTCGCCACCAACGTGATCAAGGCGCCGCGCGTGGTGGCGTTCGGCTCGACCAGCGTGGATGTCAAACGGGATTCCATCGAGCCGGCCGAGCGCGACGTGGCGCGCCGGCTGCGTGAGGCCGAAGCCAGCCTGTTCGCCACCTCGCGCGAACGCGGTGTCGCTGCCACGGTGCTGCGGCCGACGCTGGTCTACGGTGCCGGTCGCGACAAGACACTGAGCATCATTGCCAGCATGGCCCGGCGCAGCGGCGTGTTCGTATTGCCGTTATCGGCCAACGGTCTGCGCCAGCCGGTGCATGTGCAGGATCTGGCGGATGCGGCCATGCAGGTGCTGGCCGCTCCGGCGACGGCCGGTCAGGCCTACGCGCTGGGTGGCGGCGAAGTGTTGGGCTATAGCGAGATGGTGCGACGGGTGCTTGCCGCACTGCAGCCGCGCCCCCGTTTGCTGCGCGTGCCGACAGCGCTGTTCCGCTTGGCCTTGCGGGCTGCGCATGCCACCGGGCGGCTGCATGGCATGAACGCGGAAGCGCTGGCGCGCATGCAGGAGCCATTGGCCTTCGATATCGAACCGGCAAGGCGGGATTTTGGTTACGCGCCGCGCGCTTTCCTGATCGAGGCGGATATGGTTTCCACGCCTGGAAGCACGCCGTAGCTGCGTCGGCTGCGATGCAGCCGCGCAATCCCTGCGCGCGCTGGACAAGCCAAGAGGCAAATCACGCAACCTGGCTTGCCCGGGCTACGGCTTTTCCCGTCCCTCAGTACCGCCAGCCAAATTGCCGGAACAATTTGGCCAGCACCCAGATCGGGCCGATCAGCAAATAGGTCAGGTCGGTCAGAAAGCTGGGGCGGCGGCCTTCGATCTTGTGGCCGATGAACTGCGCGATCCACGCCAGCACGAACACGCCGATGGCGATGCGCAGCAGCATCGGGATGCCGAGGCGATCTTCCAGCAGCCGGCAGACGCAGCCGCTGACGAAGAACAGGATCAGCATGCCGATGCCCAGCGGGCGTGACAGTCGGTTGTAGTAGGCCCAGGTGCCGAACATCGCCAGCGCGGCCCAGATGCCGTGCTGGAACCACGGCAGCAGCGGCGGGATGCACCACAGCAGGGCGATCACGGACCACAGGATGGCCGGGACCGCGACGACGTGGATGGCTTGGTTGGTGCTGTTGCGGTGGTCGCCGGAATAACTCGCGAAATAGCGGTCAACCGGTCGCGCGGTGCTCATGTCCATGGTCCCCTCCCGGGTTGGCTGGCAGAGCATAGCGCGGCTTCCCTACGGACGCGCACGGTGGGCCCGGGCGCGTCCGTGAGGGGATGACTGACGGGCGTCAGTCGATGCTGATGTTGGCCAGCTTTTCCAGCGCTTCGGCGTACTTGGCGCGGGTGCGCTCGATCACTTCAGCCGGCAGTTCCGGGCCCGGGGCGGTCTTGCCCCAGTCCAGCGTTTCCAGGTAATCGCGGATGAACTGCTTGTCGTAGCTCGGCGGGCTGATGCCCACCTGGTACTCGTCGGCCGGCCAGTAGCGCGAGGAATCCGGCGTCAGCATCTCGTCCATGATGTACAGGCGGCCGTCGGCATCGGTGCCGAATTCAAACTTGGTGTCGGCCAGCAGGATGCCGCGCTCGGCCGCGTATTCGGCGGCGAACTTGTAGATGCGCAGCGTTGCATCGCGCACCTTCTCGGCCAGATCCGCGCCCACGGCCTTGACCATCGCGTCGAAGTCGATGTTCTCGTCGTGGTCACCCACGGCGGCCTTGGTGGACGGGGTGAAGATCGCTTCCGGCAGCTTTTCAGCCTGCTGCAGGTCGTTCGGCAGCGGGATGCCGCTGACCTTGCCGGTGCGCTGGTAGTCCTTCCAGCCGCTACCAATCAGGTAGCCGCGGGCGATGGCTTCCACCGGGACCGGCTTGAGCTTCTTGGTCACCACCGCGCGCTTGGCGTACAGGGCCGGGTCCACGCCTTCGGGCAGCACGCTGGCCACATCGATGCCGGTCAGGTGGTTGGGCATCAGGTGCGCGGTCTTGGCGAACCAGAAGTTGGACACCTGGCACAGCATCTCGCCCTTGCCCGGGATCGGGTCGGGCAGCACCACGTCGAACGCCGACAGGCGGTCGGTGGCCACGATCAGCAGGTATTCGCCCGGTGGAGTGCCGGCAGGCAGACGTTCGCGTGGGATATCGAACACATCACGCACCTTGCCGCGGTGGCGCAAGGGCAGGCCGGGAAGATCGGATTGCAACAGCGTGGTTGGCACGGGCACTCCTGGGACTTGGCTGTGAAGCCGCCGGCACGCAGGGACCCTTGGGGCCCGCGGCTGGTCGGCGGGCGGCCTAGTGTAAAGCCGGATCGGGCCGCTGTGGCATAAAATGCAAGGCCCTCCTGCCCAGACCCATTCACCTGCCCATGCGCTGGTACGGAAAATTACTTGGTTTCATCGCCGGAGCCCTGCTTTTCAGGCCCAACCCGTTGTTCGGCGCGGTCATTGGTCTGCTCCTGGGGCACGCCTTCGACAGCGACTGGTTCCGCCTGGGCAAGGACCTGCCTTACCGCGAGCTGGGGGTCACCCGCGACGCGACCGACGCGGAGATCGACCTGGCCTACCGCCGGCTGATGTCCCAATACCACCCCGACAAAGTGGCCGGTGCCGCGCCTGAACTGCGCGAACAGGCCGAAAAGAAGGCCCGGCAGATCAACGCCGCCTACGACCGCATCAAAACTCTGCGCAAACGCTGAAGGTCCTGCCATGTCCAACTGCATCATCGCCCCGTCCATCCTGTCGGCCAATTTCGCCAAGCTGGGCGAAGAGGTGGACAACGTTCTCGCCGCTGGCGCCGATTGGGTCCATTTCGATGTGATGGACAACCATTACGTGCCCAACCTGACCATCGGCCCGATGGTCTGCCAGGCGCTGCGCAAGCACGGCGTGACCGCGCCGATCGACGTGCACCTGATGGTCGAGCCGGTGGATCGCATCGTGCCGGACTTCGCCGAAGCCGGCGCCAGCCTGATCAGCTTCCACCCCGAAGCCAGCCGCCACGTGCACCGCACCATCCAGCTGATCAAGTCGCACGGCTGCAAGGCCGGCCTGGTGTTGAATCCGGGCACGCCGGTGGAAGTGCTGGACTGGGTGCTGGAAGACCTGGACCTGGTGCTGCTGATGTCGGTGAATCCGGGTTTCGGCGGCCAGGCGTTCATTCCGTCCACGCTGGACAAGCTGCGCGCGGTGCGCACGATGATCGACAAGCTCGGCAAGCCGATCACGCTGGAAGTGGACGGCGGCGTGAAGGCCGACAACATCGGCGCCATCGCCGCTGCGGGTGCCGACGCCTTCGTCGCCGGTTCGGCCATTTTCAACGCCCCGAACTACACCGACGTGATCGCCCAGATGCGCGCCAATGTGGCGGCGGCGCGGGGCTGAACCATGGCGGCGCCCGGCATTCTCATTCGTCCTGCCAGCGCCGATGACGCGGGCCTGATCCTGCAGTTCATTCGCGAACTGGCCATCTACGAAAAAGCCGAGTCCTCGGTGCAGACCGACGAGGCTGGCATTCGTGCCAGCCTGTTCGGTGCCGAGGCAAAGGCGCAGGCGCTGGTGTGCGAGCGCGACGGTCAGGCGATTGGCTACGCGGTCTATTTCTACAATTACTCCACCTGGCTGGGCCGCAACGGCATCTACCTGGAAGACCTGTATGTAAGCCCGGAACAGCGCGGCAGCGGCGCCGGCAAGGCACTGCTGCAGCACATCGCAAAGCTGGCGGTGGAGCAGGGCTGTGGCCGCTTCGAGTGGTCGGTGCTGGACTGGAATACGCCTGCCATCGAGTTCTACAAAGCGGCCGGTGCAGTAGCGCAGGACGAATGGACCGTGTATCGCCTGCAGGGCGATGCGTTGCAGAAATTCGCCGCAGGCGAATGAGCTGTAGTGCCGAGCCATGCTCGGCAGAGGCCTTGCCGGTAAAGCTCAAGTCGAGCATCGCTCGGCGCTACAGGTGGAGCAAAAAAAGCCGCAGTGTCGCCACTGCGGCCGGGGAATTCATTCGGAGGCTGATCCTGCCTCCATCCGTCGTCCTTGCTATGGCCTTCAATTCTCCGCAGGTTCCATGACGGCTGTGTGACATTCACCGGCAGCCCAGCACGCACTTGTTAGCCTGCGCGTCCCGTTACGGAGAACTGCATGGGCAATGCACTTTGGTATTTGATCCTCAACGGCAAATCCGCAGGCGATGACGCCGTGCGCGATGCAGTTGCAGACATTCGGCAACGCGGGCAGTCGCTGGCAGTGCGGGTGACGTGGGAGGCCGGCGATGCAGAGCGCTATGTGCGCGAGGCCATCGCTGCGGATGCGGCGGTGATCGTGGCCGGTGGTGGCGATGGCACCTTGAGCGAAGTGGCCGAGGCGCTGGCGCATACCGGCCAGGAGGCGAGCAGCTTGCCGACGTTGGCATTGTTGCCGCTCGGCACGGCCAATGATTTCGCCACCGCCGCCGGTATCCCCGATGCGCCGCTGGCGGCATTGGAACTGGTTTCCCGTTCACCCGCGCCGCTGATCGATCTGCTGAAAGTCGACGGCGATGGCCGCGTGCATTGGTGTGCCAACCTCGCCAGCGGCGGCTTCGGCACCGAAGTCACGGTGGAAACGCACGATGGTTTGAAGAAGATGCTCGGCGGGTTGGCCTATGTCATCACCGGCATCTCGCGGCTGGGCAGGATCGAGCCGATCCGCGCCCGCATCCACGGTGAAGGCTTCCAGTGGGAAGGCGGCTTCATTGCGCTGGGGATTGGCAACGGGCGGCAGGCCGGCGGCGGTCAGGTGCTGTGCCCGGATGCGCTGCTGGACGACGGGCGGTTGGATCTGACTATCGTTCCTGAGCTGTCAGGCGAGGTGATGTCGACCCTCGGCACCCTGTTCAGCGAAGGCAAGCATGCGGCGCTGGAACAGGTGGCGGTGCGTGGCCGCTTGGCTGAACTGTGGATCGAGGCCGAGCAGCCGATGACCCTGAATCTGGACGGTGAACCGCTGCAGGCGCGCCGCTTCCATGTGTGTTGCACGCCCGGACGGGTACGCATGCATCTGCCGGCTGGAACGGCCCTGCTCGGCGGCTGAATCGTTGCCGCTGCAAGCAATTGCCGATGTTGCGAGTGCACACTGGCTGGCGATCTTGCGGTAGAGTTGCGCGGTGCCCATTCTGACGACCAAGCGTTCCCTTTCTTCCGCTCGCCGCTGGTGGCGATGGTGGCCCGTTGCCGTCGTCCGTACCGCCACCGTCGATTCCCGGAAGGAAAGCCGTCTTGATCACGCAAGAGCAGTTCCAGCAGCTGGCCGCTGAAGGCCACACCGCACACCCGCATAATTTCGTACCTGTCGTCCGCGAAGTGCTGTCCGACCTGGACACGCCGCTTTCGGTTTATCTGAAGCTCGCCGACGGCCCGTATACCTACCTGTTTGAATCCGTCGAAGGCGGCGAGCGCTTCGGCCGCTATTCCATCATCGGCCTGCCCGCGCGCCGCATCTACAGCTTCCGTGGCCACACGCTGGAAGTCAGCGAGCTGGGCGAAGTGGTCGAGCGCCGCGAAGTGGCCGATCCGCTGGCCGAAGTGGAAGTGCTGCGCAAGCAGTACTCGGTGCCGCAGCTGGAGGGTTTGCCCGGCTTCACCGGCGGTCTGGTCGGCTGGTTTGGCTTTGAGTGCATCCAGTACATCGAGCCGCATCTGGGCGCGGGCGATAAGCCCGACGAACTCGGCACGCCCGACATCCTGTTGATGCTGTCCGAAGAGCTGGCGGTGTTCGACAACCTCAAGGGCCGTTTGTACCTGATCGTGCACGCCGATCCGTCGCAGCCGCAGGCGTGGGCGCGCGCAAATCGTCGCCTGGATGAGCTGGCGCATCGGCTGCGTCAGGGCGGTGCCGGTTATCCGCAGTCGCAGGTGTCCGATGCCATCGACGAGCAGGATTTCCAGTCCTCGTTCACCCGCGAGGAATATCACGCGGTGGTGCGCAAGGCGCAGGATTACGTGCGTGCCGGCGACATCTTTCAGGTGGTGCCGAGCCAGCGTCTGCGCGTGCCGTTCCGTGCGCGACCGATCGATGTGTACCGCGCGCTGCGTGCGTTGAATCCGTCGCCGTACATGTACTTCATCGATGTGGGCGGCACCCAGGTGGTCGGTTCGTCGCCGGAAATCCTGGCGCGTCTGCGCGATGGCATTGTCACTGTGCGTCCGATCGCCGGCACCCGTCCGCGCGGTGCCACGCCGGAGCTGGACAAGGCGCTGGAAGCCGAGCTGCTGGCTGATCCGAAGGAGCGCGCCGAGCACGTGATGCTGATCGACCTCGGCCGCAACGATGTCGGCCGCGTCGCAGAACCGGGCACGGTGAAGGTAGGCGAACAGTTCGTGATCGAACGCTACAGCCACGTCATGCATATCGTCAGCGAAGTTACTGGCACGCTGAAGGCCGGCCTGAGCTATAGCGATGTGATGCGCGCAACCTTCCCGGCTGGCACGGTCAGCGGTGCGCCGAAGATCCGCGCGCTGGAAATCATCCGCGAGCTGGAGCCGGTCAAGCGCAACGTGTACTCCGGCGCGGTCGGCTACATCGGTTGGAACGGCGATGCCGATACCGCCATCGCCATCCGCACCGCAGTGATCCAGGACGGTTACCTGTACGTGCAGGCCGGCGGCGGCGTGGTCTACGACTCCGACCCCGATGCCGAATGGCAGGAAACCATGAACAAGGGCCGCGCGCTGTTCCGTGCGGTGGCGCAGGCGGCGAAGGGATTGTGAGCGCTGTTCGTTCACCAGGAGACGTTGCGTTTGAATAACGTAGCCTACGTTGAGCCAAAGCCCGGCAAGTGGCCTTATGCCGATCTGATTCATATGGACTTGATCATTGTCTCCAATGAAAATTGATAATTTTAAATACATGCCGCATATCGACGGGCTCCGCTGCGTCGCGGTCATGGCCGTTCTGCTGTTCCACTTCGGCGTTCCGGGGCTGGGTGGCGGTTATGTTGGCGTAGACATTTTTTTTGTGATCAGCGGTTATCTGATCAGTTCGATCATCATTGGCGAGATGGTCAGTACCGGCGGCTTCAACTTCTGGAACTTCTACGCACGCCGAGTGAGGCGGATCCTGCCGGCTTTGATTGCCACGCTGGTGGTCACATCGGTCTTTTCCTGGTTGATCCTGACTCCGGCCGACCTGGTGGCCTATGGGAAGTCGCTGGTGGCGTCGACCATTTCGCTGTCCAACCTGCAGTTTTGGTCGGAAAGCGGGTACTTCGATACTGCCTCACAGACAAAGCCGCTGCTACATACTTGGTCACTCAGTGTTGAAGAGCAGTTCTACCTGGTCTGGCCGGCGCTGCTCTATCTGTGCCATCGCTTCTTCGGAAGGCGAGGGCTGTTCTGGGGCATTCTCGCAGCCGGTCTGCTGAGCTTTTTCGCAAATTTCCTAGCTGTCGCCATGCAGGACATCGGCTACAAGTCGGATCTCTTCTTTCTTCCGCAATTCCGAGTGTTCGAATTTGCCATCGGAGCGCTGGGCTTCTATGTAGTCAGGAGGCTGCCGCCTTCCCGCCCAGTACAGGAAGGCATGCTGGTAGTGGGCATCGGTTTGATCGTGTACTCGATCGTGACGCTGGAAGAGGGCGACGTATTTCCGTACGTCAATGCGATCGCTCCCTGTGTAGGTACTTTGCTGCTGATCGCTGCCCGGGACGCGAGTGGGGCCAAGCTCCTGCTGAGCAATCCGGCGGCTGTCTGGATTGGCAGGATCAGCTATTCGCTGTACCTCACCCACTGGCCGGTGGTGGTGTTCGCGGGGCAGTACATGGCAACAGACCACTGGGGAGTGCGGCTTGCGGTGATGGGTGTACTGTCGCTTCTCACCGCAATTCCGCTGCACTATTGGGTTGAAGTTCGTTTCCGTCATTCCGGACGTCTGGCGGTCGGTGGTGGTCCAGTGGGGCGTACGCTCGCTGCGGCCATATCGTGTTGCGCATTGGGCGCCGCATTCCTGATTTCCGACGGCATGACCTGGCGCTACCGGTACTTCACCCCAGGCGTGATTGACTACAGTGAGCATGCTCATGGCACGCCCGCAGCGCAGGCTTCGGACAAATCTACCGAGGTGGTGCCTGCGAATACGGCCCCCTTCCGGCCGTTGGGAGCTGCAGAGATCGAGGCTGGAAAAGCGAAGCGTTTCGAAAAGCTAGCCACTGCTTGCAACATCGAATTGTTGGATGACACCTCACGCTGTTTCATGGACAGGCCGACCCAGGTATTGCTGTTCGGCAATTCTCACGAGCCTGACGCCTTCAATGCGTTCGATGAGATCTACGGCAAGGATTCGCGCGTCAACTTGATCAACTTCGGAACCGTCAATGACTGCGAAGTGGCCTTGGGGAGAAACTCGATTGCATCGACCTCATCGCAGTTGGCATGTGACAAGCGATTCGCAGTGCTGAACAGTGATCGCTTGATCCAGGAGTTGGATGTGCTGGTATTCAACACTCACCAGGGGTTCGATGCCATTGCACTGGATCTGTGGAAAATCCTTGAGATCATTAAGAAGAGGAATCCGTCCATCCGGGTCGTGGCGATCGGCTCCTACCTGCAGACCAATACGGATTGTGCAACGTTGTACAACCGATACCACACCTACGACGCTTGTAGGCGTCCGGAGTTCGTTAACTACACCAACATGGACGAGCGAGCGAAGTCGCCAATTCCGCAGGTGCACTCGCTTGATTACCTGTACATCAGTAAGTACGAGCTGATGTGTGGGGGCGCCGACTTGGCCAAGTGCGCGGTGCAGGCCGATGGCGAACCCGCTTTCTACGATCAGCATCATCTGTCGTGGAGCTTTGCGCGATACATGGGGCGCAGGTTGGCGGCGGACCATGCAAGAGAGCTCGCTACGGCAGGTCTCCCGGTTCCGGCTAGCGAATGATGATGCGATGACGTGGCCGACGTTTTCTCGGCCAAGGAAATATGGCCCATTACGACGGCTTCAGATCGCGCGGCGATTGAGATCCAAATAGAGCGACAAGGGAAATAACATGCTGTTGATGATCGACAACTACGACAGCTTCACCTTCAACCTTGTGCAGTACCTGCAGATGCTGGGTGCCGAGGTGAAGGTGGTGCGCAATGACGCGATGAGCGTGGCTGAAATCGCTGCGCTGAAGCCTTCGCACATCGTGATTTCGCCGGGCCCGAAAACGCCCAACGAAGCTGGTGTGTCGCTGGAGGTGATTCGCCAGCTCGGCCCGACCATTCCACTGTTTGGTGTGTGTTTGGGCCACCAGAGCATCGGCCAGGTCTATGGCGGTGATGTGATTCGCGCCAGCAACATCATGCACGGCAAAGTCTCGCCGATTCGGCATGAAGGCAAGGGCGTGTTTGCCGGTCTTCCGGATCGCTATGACGCCACGCGTTATCACTCCTTGGTGGTGGACAAGAGCACCTTGCCGGCCGCGTTGGAGATCACCGCCTGGACCGAGAACCCCGATGGTTCGATGGAAGAAATCATGGGCCTGCGTCACCGTGAATTCCCGGTGGAAGGCGTGCAGTTCCATCCCGAATCCATCCTCACCCAGCACGGTCACGCGTTGATGAAGAACTTCCTGGAGCGGACGTGCTGATCGAGCCGTCGCAGCTGCTGTTGTTCATGGTCGCCGGTTGGGTGTTGAACCTGACGCCGGGCCCGGACGTGCTGTACGTCGTCAGTCGCACGCTGCGTAGCGGGCGTCGTGCCGGCTTCACCGCCGTTGCCGGCATCATCACCGGTTGTCTGGTGCACGTCACATTGGCGTCGCTGGGGCTGGGCATGTTGCTGGCGACATCGGCCACGTTGTTCACCGCGATCAAGTGGATCGGCGCGGCCTATCTGTTGTGGGTCGGCGTGCGCCTGCTGTGCAATCCCGGCGCACCGGCCACGTTGCAGGACGGTGTTGATGCTGCCAACAACCCGGCCGGAACGGGATGGCAGATATTCGCCGGTGGTTTCCTCACCAACGTGCTGAACCCGAAAGTGATGTTGTTCTTCCTCGCCTTCCTGCCGCAGTTCATTGCGCCGTCGGTGCAGAACAAGACGCTGGCGTTCGCGATGTTGGGCATCGTGTTCACCTTCAACGGCTTGCCAGTCAATGCGGTCTACGTGTTGCTGGCTGATCGCATGCGCACCAGTCGCTGGGCTGCGCGCGGCATGCAATGGCTGGATCGCGTCGCCGGCGTGTTGTTCATCGGCTTCGGCCTGCGCCTGGCGCTGACCGCGAGGGCGGTGCCATGAGTCACGCGGATCTGCGTCTGTTCGTGGTGATGCTCGGTGGCCGCCATGCGCGCGCCAATACCGAAGTGCACGACGTGGTGTTCGCGGTGGCACCCAGCATCGAACAGACCTACGCGCAGTTGCGCGAGCAGTGGTTTGGCGAAGCGGCGGGGCTGCATCTGGATTCGTGGATGACCGTTGATGGCGTCGAACAGTGGCAGGTGCGGCTGTCCGATGCGGTGCCGGCGGAGGGCTCGCCCACGCTGTACTTCGTCAACCTTGGCGGCTACCTGCCCGGTGCATTCGGCGAAGACCATCGCTATCTGCTGGTGGTCGCCGACGATGCTGTCGAAGCCAAGCGCAAGGCGCTGCTGCAGGCGCAGGCGGAGTGGATCAAGCCACACCGTGATGCGTTGCTGGAAGTGGACAGTTGCCTGCCGCTCGGCCCCATCGGTGGCCTGCATGTGCAGCTGATTCCCGGCGCGCATGCCGGCATCAGCAGCCAGAGCGATTACATCGTTATTTCCTGAGTTATCGGAGTTGTCATGACCATCACCGCGCAGGAAGCCCTGCAACGCACCATCGAGCACCGCGAAATCTTCTTCGACGAGATGGTCGATCTGATGCGGCAGATCATGCGTGGCGAAGTCTCGCCGACCATGACCGCCGCCATCCTCACCGGCTTGCGCGTGAAGAAGGAAACCGTTGGTGAGATCGCCGGCGCGGCCACGGTGATGCGCGAATTCGCGTTGCCGGTGGCGGTTGCGGACAAGCGCCATCTGGTCGATATCGTCGGCACCGGCGGTGACGGCTCGCACACCTTCAATATTTCCACCTGCTCGATGTTCGTGGTGGCAGCGGCCGGGGCCAAAGTGGCCAAGCACGGCAACCGCAGTGTGTCGTCCAAGTCGGGCAGCGCCGATGCGGTGGAAGCGTTGGGAGCGGTGATCGAACTCGGGCCGGAGCAGGTGGCGCGCGCCATCGAACAGACTGGCATCGGCTTCATGTTCGCGCCCATGCACCATCCGGCGATGAAAGTGGTGGCGCCGGTACGTCGCGAAATGGGCGTGCGCACCATCTTCAACATCCTTGGCCCGCTGACCAATCCGGTTGGCGCCACCAATATCCTGATGGGCGTGTTCCATGCGGATCTGGTCGGCATCCAGGCGCGTGTGCTGCGCGAGCTGGGCGCCGAGCGTGCGCTGGTGGTGTGGGGCCGCGACAACATGGATGAGATCTCGCTGGGCGCGGGCACGTTGGTCGGCGAGCTGCGCGACGGCAAGGTGCGCGAATACGAAATCCATCCGGAGGACTTCGGCATCGCCATGTCGGCCAGTCGCAATCTCAAGGTGGAAAATCCGGAAGAATCCATCGCCATGTTGCGCAGCGTGCTCGACAACGTGCCCGGCCCGGCCAACGATATCGTCGCGCTCAACGCCGGCGCTGCGCTGTACGTGGCGGGCGTGGCCGACAGCATCGCCGATGGCCTGGCGCGCGCCCGCGCGGTCATCGCCGATGGCAGCGCGCGTGCCCGCATGCAGCAGTACGTCGACACCAGCCGTGCGCTGGCCGGCACCGTTTGACCATTCCCTCCCGATCACTCGCGCAAGCAACGCCCGTCTTCCAGGAAGCAGAATCATGAGCGACATCCTCAACACCATCCTCGCCCGCAAAGTGCAGGAGGTTGCCGAGCGCAGCGCCCGTGTGCCGCTGGCTGAGCTGAAGGCACGCGTGGCCGATGCCTCGCCGGTGCGCGGTTTCGCCAATGCGCTGCAGGCGGCCATCGCCAACGGCGACCCGGCGGTGATTGCCGAAGTCAAAAAAGCCAGCCCGTCCAAGGGTGTGATCCGCCCGGATTTCCGCCCGGCCGAGATCGCGGTGAGTTACGAGTTCGGCGGCGCCAGCTGCCTGTCGGTGCTGACCGACGTGGATTTCTTCCAGGGCGCCGATGCGTACCTGCAGCAGGCGCGCGAGGCCTGCACCTTGCCGGTGCTGCGCAAGGATTTCGTCATCGACCCGTACCAGGTGGTTGAAGCGCGCGTGCTCGGCGCTGACTGCATCCTGCTGATCGTCTCGGCACTGGACGACCGCCAGCTGGCCGAGTTGTCCGACCTGGCCATGCAGCTGGGCATGGACGTGCTGGTCGAAGTGCACGACATCGACGAGCTGGAGCGCGCCATCCAGGTGCCGGTGCCGCTGGTGGGCATCAACAACCGCAACCTGCGCACCTTCGAGGTGTCGTTGGAGACCACCTTGTCGATGAAGGACGCCGTGCCGCGCGACCGGTTGCTGGTCACCGAAAGCGGCATTCTCGGTGCGGCCGATGTCAAAACCATGCGCGATGCCGGCGTCAACGCTTTCCTGGTTGGCGAAGCCTTCATGCGTGTGGAGGAGCCAGGCGAGGGCCTGCGTCAGCTATTCTTCCCGGTATGACTGATTCCTACCCTGTACCCAAGGACGACGCGCAACTGGTCGTCTTCGACTTCGATCACACGCTCTACGACGGTGATTCGGGCAGCCATCTGTTTGCGTGGCTGATCAAGCGCAACCCGCTGCGGATACTGGCGGCGCTGCTCATCACCCCGTTGTTCGGGCCGTTGGTGGCGATGCTGCCGACCCGCCGTTTTGGCATTTCCGGCTACGTGTGGATTGCGACGTTCGGCCTGCACAAGGCGCGCGAGTTCAACAGCATCATCGACCAGTACGTGCTCAAGCACGAGCCGGAGATCCGCAGCAAGCTGTTGCCGCACGCATTGGAAGTATTTGCCGGGCACCGCAAGGCGGGTGACCGCGTGATCGTGGCCACCGGCGCACCGCCGGAGCTGGCCCGCGCCATCCTGGCTTTCGTCGCCCAACAGGGCGTGCCGGTGATCGGCAGCGAAGTCGGCCCGCGTCTGGGCGCGGTGGGGGCCACCCGTCACTGCCACAACGAAGAGAAGATGCGCATGCTGCGCGAGCGCGGCTATGGCGACATCGCCATAGCCTATTCCGACAGCACCGCCGACCTGCCGCTGCTCAAGGCGGCGAAGGCGCCGGTCGTGGTCAACCCCAAGCGCTCACGCGTGGAGTACTTCGGCAAGGTACTGCCGGCCGGCACCCCGATCCTCAACTGGGGCTGCGCAGGCCGCGGCGGCGATCCGCTGCCGAAGTGACGAGCAATGAGAAGCTCCCTTCTCCCGCTAGCGGGAGAAGGTGCCCGAAGGGCGGATGAGGGCGGCTTTTGACGTTGCTTGCTTATAAGCTTCCCCTCACCCCAACCCCTCTCCCGCACGCGGGAGAGGGGCTAATGACGAGTCGCAGTTCGATGGGCAACTCCCTTCTCCCGCACGCGGGGTGAAGACATGCGGCTTACGAGCCACCGGCTCGTGCATGGCTGAACGCCACGCACGCTGTGCGTGGCCGGGGCGCGGAGCGAGGTGCCCGAAGGGCGGATGAGGGGAACGTTTGACGTTCAGCCAAGTACCGCAGGATCCAGCGCAACCCCAGCCCTCAGCCCGCGCGCAGCTTCATCAGCGCCATGCCGATCTGGAACACGCTGATCGACAACACCAGCACGCCCACCGCGATCAGCACCCAGCGCTCCTTCACGCGCTTGACCAGCAGCGCCGCCACCGGCGCGGCCATCATGCCGCCGACCAGAAGTCCGGCGACGATGGACATGTGCTGCATCCCCATCGACAGCAGAAAGGTCGCCGAGATCGACAGCGTCACCACGAACTCAGCCGCATTAACCGTGCCGATGGTGGTCCGCGCCTGACCGCCACGCGCCAGCAGCGTAGAGGTGGCCACCGACCCCCAGCCGCCGCCACCGCTGGCGTCGAGCAGACCAGCGAAGAAGCCCAGCACCGGCACCCGCTTCACTTCCTGACGCGAAGCAAAGCGGCCAGCGGCTCGGGCCAGGATGAAGATCGCCAGTACCAACAGATACAGATAGATGAAAGGCCGTACGAAGTCGCCAGGCAGCTGGGTCAGCACATACGCGCCGATGGCACCGCCGACCGCACCCGGTATCGCCAGACGCAGGAACAGGCGTTTGTCGACGTTGCCGGCCACCAGGTGCGACACACCCGATGCGCCGGTGGTGAACACCTCGGCGGTATGAATGCTGGCGCTGACCGCCGCAGGCGGCAGGCCCATGCTGAGCAGCACCGAGGACGAAATCAGCCCGAACGCCATGCCCAGCGCGCCGTCCACCAGTTGCGCGCCCAGCCCGATCAGGATGAACCAGTAAAATTCGCTACCAAATTCCATGCGCGCAGCCTGCGGGGCAGGGGCGACGGGGTCAAGGTGAATGCTCGAAACGGCCAAGCCCGATGACCAGCGCGGCCAGCACGTTGTCGGGAGCGCGGGCTGTCCGGAGGTTGATCATCCCGGCATTCTTGCGCGATCACGGGTGACAATTTGTCCGATGTCGCGGTCACCATTCCGTGATCCGTAGGCTGGGCTGCAATCCCAGCGAGTTTTCCGCGCAATCCTGACGACGAGACGCCGCCGCGCAGGCGAGAAACGCGCGAACGGAAAGGCTTGTGCGCGAAAAGGCTTGTGTCAGAGCCCGTTGGGGGAGCTTGATGAGCGCCGAATCTCGGCTGGGCGGCTGAAGCGCCGACGCCGAGGCGCCAAGAATGCTGATCCCATCCCTTCTCTCGTTAACGGGAGAAGGTGCCCCGAAGGGGCGGATGAGGGGGCTTTTGATGTTTTCGAGAAACTTGAGGCCGGCTCGGGGGCAGCATGCGTTGACCTGTTCGGTTGATGGGGTCCGATCGATGAGCCCATCACCACGCACCGTTATATCGCCGGTGCTCTCCTCAGCACCCGGCAACGTCACAGCCGCCGGGATAATCCGCAAAAACTATCGCGTCCCGTACAGGACCACCGTCTTGCCGCGCGCATGCAGGATGCCGTCCACCTGCAGCTTCTTCAGCACTCGACCGGCCATTTCGCGCGAGCAACCGACCAGACGGGCGATTTCCTGACGGGAAACACGCAGCTGGGTGCCCTGCGGATGGCTCATCGACTCCGGCTCCTTGGCCAGGTCGTGCAGCGTGCGGATGATGCGGTCGGTCACATCCAGGAACGCCAGGCGGCTGGCCTTGCGGCTGGTGTGCAGCAGGCGCCGGGAAATCTGCGAGCCAATGGCGTACAGCAGTTTCGGCGCGTCGACCGACAGCGGCCCCAGGAACAGCTGGTGCAGACGCTCGTAGCTGATCTCGGCCAGCTCGCACGGCGTCCGGGTGCGCAGGATGACTTCACGTTTTTCAGAGTCGATGAACAGGCCCATTTCGCCGACGAACTCGCCAGAACCGAAGTAACCCAGCACCAGTTCGCGGTCGTCGTCCTCCTCGGCGATGATGCTGACCGAGCCGCTGATCACGTAATACATGGTCCCCGCAGGGTCGCCCGGGCGGAACACATCCGTCCGTGCGGGGTAGCGGCGGCGGTGGCTGTGGGCCAGAAAGCGGTCGATGGTGGCTATATCGAGAGCCAGCGGACTGGTGGCGAGTCGCACGTTGGACACTGTATTGGCGTTCCCTGAGCTCATGATGGCGTTCACATAAAGAATGAACTTGCTTAACGGGCAAGCTTAACGAGGCCAATCATAAGCGGCAAACCCGGCTGACGGGGGACACGTTTCACAGGGGGGCACTTTGCCCCATACTTCCCCCTTTCCCACCATCTACAGGATCGACCGCCGTGGTCAAGCCGTTGCCTCGCCTGAGGTTGCAAGGATTCAACAACCTCACCAAGGCCTTGAGCTTCAACATCTATGACGTCTGCTATGCGCGTACTGAAGAAGAGCGCCAGCGTTATATCGAGTACATCGACGAAGAGTACAACGCTGATCGTCTCACGCAGATCCTCACTGATGTGGCCGAGATCATCGGCGCCAACATCCTGAATATCGCGCGCCAGGACTATGATCCACAGGGTGCGTCGGTCACGATTCTCATTTCCGAGGAACCGGTGATCGACAAGAAGGCTGCGGGCAAGGAGTTGATCTCCGATGCCGTGGTCGCCCACATGGACAAGTCGCACATCACGGTGCACACCTACCCGGAGACCCATCCGCAGGAAGGTATCGCAACGTTCCGTGCCGACATCGACGTGGCTACCTGCGGCGTCATCTCGCCGCTGAAAGCGCTGAACTACCTGATCGAGAGTCTGGAATCAGACATCGTGATCATGGACTACCGCGTGCGTGGCTTTACTCGTGATGTGAAGGGCAAAAAGCATTACATCGATCACAAGATCAACTCGATCCAGAACTTCCTGGCCAAGAACATCAAGTCGCGTTACGAGATGTTCGACGTCAACGTCTATCAGGAAAATATCTTCCACACGAAGATGCACCTGAAGGACTTTGATCTGGACCAGTACCTGTTTGAAGAGAAGGCCAAGAACCTTTCCTTCAAGGAGCGTATGAAGATCGAAGCACTGCTGCGTCGTGAGATCGAAGAGCTGTTCCACGGCCGCAACCTGGCCGAGTAAGCATCAACGCGGCGGCGGGCCTGGCCCGCTGTCGTGACAACCGGCGGGACGGCCCGCCCTGCAGCAATGCAGACGTTTACCGATGGCGGTTCGGTGCATGCACCGGGCCGCCATCTTTTTTCTGGCTGTAAAGGAAGTACTGCAATGCCTTGGATCTACCTGCTGTTGGCGGGCGTATTTGAAATTGGTTTCGCGTTGGGGCTGAAGTACAGCGAGGGTTTCACCCGCTTGTGGCCCAGCGTGATCACGGTGGTGATGGCCGCCATCAGCTTGTGGCTGCTGACCCAGGCGCTGCGCACCATTCCTGTGGGCACCGGCTATGCGGTGTGGACCGGCATTGGCGCCGTGGGCGTGGCAATCGCGGGCGTGTTCCTGTTCGGCGACAGCGCCTCGTGGCCCAGGCTGCTGTGCATCGGCCTGATCGTGGCCGGCGTGATGGGCTTGAAGCTGGTCAGCTGACCGATCAAGCAGGGCGCTGCCGAACCGCGTTCGGCAGGGCTCCCATGTAGTGCCGAGCCATGCTCGGCAAGGGGCTTCGCCGCCCAAGCCCCAGCGACGCACGGCTCCACTCTGCGATGCGCCCGCGCTTCGGCTTAAACCCGATACGCGATGGTCTTCATTGCCTTGGATGCCAGCGCCATCACCGACGGAATCGGGAAGGGCAGCTTGCGTGCACCGGCATGTTCGGCGTGATCGGCGTGGCGGGCTTCGTCGATCTTCATCACCTTGATGATCTCGCGGCTGCGCTGGTCGGCCGGCGGCAGGGTTTCCAGGTGCTCGTCCAGATGCGCTTCCACCTGGCGCTCGGTTTCCACCACAAAGCCCAGGTTCCAGCCATCACCGCGCAGCCCGGCCAGCGTGCCGATGGTGTAACTGCCGGCGTACCACAGGGGATTGAACAGGCTTGGCCGGCTGCCCAGCTCACGCAGGCGGTCGGCGCACCAGCTCAGGTGATCGGTTTCTTCCTGCGCCGCCGCCAGCAGATGTTCGCGGGTGGCCGGGTCACGGGCCACGGCGGCCTGGCCGAAGTACAGCCCCTGCGCGCAGACTTCACCCACATGATTGATGCGCATCAACCCGGCGGCGTGCCGTGTCTCTGCCGGGTCCAATACGACTTCCGGTGTATCGCCCGCCGGATTGGGGCGCGCCGCTGGCGGATTGCCGAACACCGTATCCAGCGCGCGCTGTGCTTCGGTGAGCAGGTGATCCAGAGGAGTCTGTACGCGGGCGCTGGTCATGTTGGTTGCAGGCAAGTGGGGTGCCCGGATTCTCGCCGCTGGCTCCCGGCCTGCCAAGGCCGCCCGTTCATGAAGGGCTTGGGCAGGTTGCGCCGGCCCCTCTGGGCCAGTACAATTCCGCGCTTCTGTTTCATCTTCACAACGCGTGGCAGAGTTCCGGCCGTCCAACGCCGCAATGAGCCCGACCTAACTAGAGTTCTTTATGAGCACTTTCACTGCAAAGAACGAGACCGTCCAGCGCGACTGGTACCTCGTTGACGCCGCCGGCAAGACGCTGGGCCGTCTGTCCACCGAGCTGGCTCGCCGCCTGCGTGGCAAGCACAAGCCGGTCTACACCCCGCATGTTGACACCGGTGATTACCTGGTCGTCATCAATGCCGACAAGATCACCGTTACCGGTAACAAGCTGAAGGACAAGAAGTACCATCGCTTTACCGGTTACATCGGCAACCTGAAGACTGAGTCTCTGGAGCAGGCGCTTGAGCGTCACCCGGAGCGCGTGATCGAGATCGCCGTCAAGGGCATGCTGCCGAAGGGCCCGCTGGGCCGTCAGATGTACCGCAAGCTCAAGGTCTACGCTGGCACTGAGCATCCGCACGCCGCACAGCAGCCGCAGGTTCTGGATATCTAATCATGGCTATCACTCAAAACTACGGCACTGGCCGCCGCAAGTCCTCCACCGCTCGCGTGTTCCTGCGCAAGGGCGCCGGCAACATCACCGTCAATGGCCGTCCGCTGGACGAGTTCTTTGGCCGTGAGACCGCACGTATGATCGTGCGTCAGCCGCTGGAACTGACCAAGAACACCGAAACCTTCGACATCCTGGTCACCGCCGCTGGCGGCGGCACCACCGGCCAGGCCGGTGCGATCCGTCTGGGTATCGCTCGTGCGCTGGTTGAATACGACGAAACCCTGAAGTCCGAGCTGCGTAAGGCTGGCTTCATGACCCGTGACGCTCGTGAAGTCGAGCGTAAGAAGGTCGGCCTGCACAAGGCACGTCGCGCTACCCAGTTCTCCAAGCGTTAATCGCTTTGGGGTGGGATTCTTCGGAATCCCACTGGGAGGAAAGCAAAAGCCCGGCTTCGGCCGGGCTTTTGTCGTTTGGGAATCGGGACGGGGGATCTGGATGGATCAAGGCCGAAGCCCTCTTTCCTGGGGTGGCGCTGTGGCGAGTGCGGGGCGGGGTGTTTGCCGGCCTTTGCATTCCCGCCTCCTTCCTTTCGTCGAAGTGGGGCGGTGCTCTTGATCTGGGTTTTGCTCTGGCTTCAGCCTTTGCGAATCCCGAATCCCGAATCCCGAATCCCGAATCCCGAATCCCGAACAAAAGAAATGGCCCGATCTTTCGATCGGGCCATTTCTTTTGTCTGGCAGCCCCGGAAGGATTCGAACCTCCGAATGTCTGAGTCAGAGTCAGATGCCTTACCGCTTGGCGACGGGGCTATAGTGCGCGGCGATTATCGCACATCCGGCCTGCTGGTTGGTCCCGGTTGTGGTGTCATGAAGCAGAAAGGGCCTGATCTTTCGATCAGGCCCTTTTGTGTCTGGCAGCCCCGGAAGGATTCGAACCTCCGAATGTCTGAGTCAGAGTCAGATGCCTTACCGCTTGGCGACGGGGCTGTAGTGCAGGTCAAACCTGCGTCCCTTGGTGGCTATGGGTGGACTCGAACCACCGACCCCAGCATTATGAGTGCTGTGCTCTAACCAGCTGAGCTACATAGCCTCGGGGAGCCGGCAATTCTGAGCATATGAAGATGAACTGTCAATAGTTTTTTCTTTGCTTGTGGCCCGGGCAAGGCCATGGCAGAGTCCCTGACAGTAGAAATTTTAGGAGTCCGCATCGTGATCGATCCGGACGGCTATCGACCGAACGTCGGCATTGTGCTGATGCGGGAAGACGGGCAGGTGTTCTGGGCACGACGTGTGCGCCGGGATGGCTGGCAGTTTCCGCAAGGTGGAATGAACACCGATGAGACGCCTGTCGAGGCCATGTATCGCGAGCTGCAGGAAGAAACAGGCCTGCTGCCTGAACACGTTGAAGTGCTGGGGGCGACCCCTGGCTGGCTTCGCTATCGGCTGCCCACTCGGGCCATTCGTCGTAATGAACGGCAGGTCTGCATCGGACAGAAGCAGGTCTGGTTCCTGCTGCGTCTGACTGGCGATGAAGCCCATGTGCGTCTGGATCTGACCGAGACACCAGAGTTTGATAGCTGGCGCTGGGTGGATTTCTGGTACCCAGTGGAGCATGTGGTGATGTTCAAACGCGGGGTTTACGCACGCGCTTTGAGGCATCTGGCGCCGCTTGCGCGGGGCATTGCCAGCGCAGATGTCCAGTCGATGCCGGCCGCGGCGCAGGAGGCCTGGTTGCCGGGCAACACCGCCGGGCATGACCGGCCGCGCAAGCT
Source organism: Stenotrophomonas sp. (assembly GCF_050737575.1). Classification (GTDB taxonomy): domain Bacteria; phylum Pseudomonadota; class Gammaproteobacteria; order Xanthomonadales; family Xanthomonadaceae; genus Stenotrophomonas. The sequence continues at coordinate 107,410 of NZ_JBOHXW010000007.1, read as the reverse complement.
GCAGCGGCGTCAGGGCGGCTGGCGGAAGCAGAGTTAATAATGATTAACGCTCGAAATTGACAACCATTCGCATTTGCGTTTGAATGCCATCCAGCCGATCTGGCTGTCCGAAGAGCACTGCGCCGTGTACGTCTGTATCTGCAATGGGGTTACCGATCACCAGATCCGTGAGGCCGCGCTTGCCGGTTGTGACACCGTGGCTGAGCTGACCATGCGTACCGGTTGCGGCTCCAATTGCGGCTCCTGCCTGGACATGGCCTCGGGGCTGTTGGATCAGGCGCGTGCTACCCGCGAGCTGCCGCTACCGATGCTGCGGGCCGCCTGAGCCTGCCTGCGCCGTGCCTTCCGGGTGCGGCGGCTAATGATCACGATTCGCGTTCCTTCATGGCGCTCCGGCAACGGGTAAAGTGCCCCCGTTACGACAGCGGGAGCTAATGCAATGAAGGGCGACGCCAAGGTCATCGAATTCCTCAACAAGGTCCTCTACAACGAGTTGACCGCCATCAACCAGTACTTCCTGCACGCCAAGATGCTGAAGAACTGGGGGCTGAAGGAACTGGCCGAACACGAGTACAAAGAATCCATCGACGAGATGAAGCACGCGGACGTGCTGTCTGATCGCATCCTGTTCCTTGAAGGTCTGCCGAACTTCCAGGCGCTGGGCAAGCTGCGCATCGGTGAGAACCCCATCGAAATTCTCAAGTGCGATCTGGCGCTGGAGACGGAAGGGGTAACGGTGCTGCGCGATGCGGTGGCCTATGCCGAGTCGATTGGGGATTACGTCAGCCGCGAGCTGTTCGTGAAGATCCTCGATTCGGAGGAAGAACATATCGACTGGCTGGAAACGCAGTTGGATCTGATCGAGCGTATCGGCGAGCCGAATTACCTGCTCACCAAGATCGATGACTGATCAGCAACACCGGCGGCGCTGCGGACAGCTCATGTCACGCAGCGTGCGCTGCACATTGGAAGTCGCTCCCGCAGGAACCGCCGTGCATACGACGGTTCCTGTTGCGTTTCTGGCGGGCGCTGCGGTGGGTGGCGAACGGTTTGGCGATTGCATCTTCGCGCGGGCGTGAGCAGCGATGTCGCGCAGAACGCGCGCTTTTTCAGCTTTGCGGGAGTTGTTCGCCACGCATGTCGGCCTGATAGCCGAGCAGCATCTGGCGTGCGCGGGAGAACTCGGCAATCAGCTGGGCAACGCGGCTTGCCGGCTGTTCCAACGTGCCGGTGCGCACCGCGTGTTCCAGCTGCCGTGCTGCTTCGGACAGCGCCAGCGCGCCGACATTGGCACTGGATGACTTGAGGCTGTGCGCCACTTCGCCCAGACGCGCTTGATCGCTGATGGCGCTGGCTGCCTGCAGTTGCTGCAGCAGGATCAACGTCTCGTCGAGGAACAGCTGGATGATCATGTGGGTGTCATCGCCCGCGATCTCCACCAACTCATCCAACACCTTGCGTTCAAGGGTCGGAACCGTGGTGGCAGGGGCTGCCGTGCTGGCGCGTGCGTGGTCGAGGGGAATGCTCATGGTGACTACCGTGGGGCTGACGGGCGGTGCAGGTTTGAAGGCCTGCAGACAGGTCTGCAGCTGGCTGCGGGAAATGGGTTTGGAGAGATATTCGTCCATGCCGCTGTCCAGGCAGCGTTGGCGATCGCCGGCCATGGCATTGGCGGTCATGGCGATGATCGGCAGGCGCGGTTCACCGCTGTCGATTTCGTGTTGGCGCCAGCGCTGAGTTGCGGCATAGCCGTCGAGCACCGGCATCTGGCAATCCATCAGCACCGCGTCATAGCGTTGTTTGTGCATTTTGCCGAGTGCGATGGCGCCGTTCTCGGCGCGGTCGGTGTTGCAGCCCAATGTGCTGAGCAGCTTCTGGGCGACCAGCAGATTCACCGCGTTGTCTTCCACCACAAGCACCGACATGCCGCTGATATCGGCGTCGGTGCTGGCGGCGGGCGGTGCGATCACGTCGACCGGTTCCTGCGCGGGAGTGCTGACGTCGGTCAGTGCGCTGCGCAATTCCGAATCCGGCAACTGGCGTGGCAACAGCGTGGCGTTTTCGCGGAGCCCGTCGGGCACCGACACGTCCCCATACAGCCACAACATGCGCGGCATATCGGCGTCCATGCGATTGATGGCGCGCTGCAGTGCCGCGGCGCCGTGGCGCAGTGGGCCGAGGTCGCCGATTACCGCGTGCCAGCCGCCGGACACTGCCGGATTGCGCAGGCGTTCCAGCGCTTCCTGCAGGTTGTTGGCGACGCGCGGTTGGTAGCCCCAGGTGGGCAGCACCAGTTCCAGCCGTTGCCGCAGGCGCGGTTCGGGCGTCACCAGCAGTATCTGACGCGTGTTGCGCAGGTGCTCGGGACGGTGCAGGTCGCCGATGACTTTCAACAGTGGAATCTCGAACCAGAACGTCGAGCCGCGGCCCGGGTGTGATTGCACGCCGATGCTGCCGCGCATCAGGTCGATGATGCGCTTGCAGATGGCCAGGCCAAGCCCGGTGCCGCCGTACAAACGCGTGGTGGATGCGTCGGCTTGCGTGAAGGACTCGAACAAGCGCTCGCGCTGGCTGGCGTCCAGGCCGATGCCGGTATCGCGCACTTCAAAACGCAGCTGATGCTGCGCCGGGGTTTCGCCCAGCCGTTTGACCCGCACCTGGATGCTGCCGCGCTCGGTGAACTTGATTGCGTTGACCAGCAGGTTGCCCAGCACCTGACGCAGGCGCACCGGATCGCCGCGCACTGGCAGGCGCACGGCGGGATCGATGTGCAGCGAGATATCCAGGCCTTTGTGCTCGGCGGTGCGCTGCATCAGCAGCAACATGCCGTCCAGTGTCTCGCGCAGATTGAAGGTGGTGACTTCCAGTTCCAGCCGGTTGGCTTCCAGCTTGGAGTAATCAAGGATGTCATCAACGATGCGGAACAGCTGGCGCGAGCTTTCGGTGGCGGTGGACAACATGCTGCGTTGTTCCATGTCCAGCGGGCCGCGTGCGACCAGTTCCAGCATCGGCAGGATGCCGTTGAGCGGCGTGCGGATTTCGTGGCTCATGGTGGCCAGGAACTCGCCCTTGGCCAGCGTCGCTGCTTCGGCGACTTGCTTGGCCTGCAGCAGTTGTTGCTCCAGGCGGCTGTGGCCGACTTCGGATTGGCGCAACTGTTTGCATTCCAGTTGCAGTTCTTCGCTGTGCAGCTGCAATGCGTGATGGCGATGACGCGCTGCATTGGCATGCCATGCGGCGAACAGTGCGGCCAACACGCCGGCCGACCCGGCAACCGTGCCGGCGATGGCCGGCAGCGGTGGCAGGAATGGCGTTGCAACTGCCGCTGCGCCGCACACGGCGGCTACCAGTGCCCAGTTCCGCGTCCCCCCCGAGACGCTCACTTCAGAGCACCGCGTTCTGGAAGTCGAAATTCAGCTCGTTGCCAGCGCGCTGTACGACGTTGCCCTGGATGAAGTCCACGCCGCCCATCCACATTGCCGCGGCGGCCTGCGGGTCTTCGATCTGCTGACCGATGATCTGCAGGTTGGCGCGGTGTGCGTGGTCGATGGCTTCACGCAGTTCGTCGCGCAACTGCTGGCTGGTGTGGCTGCCGGCATAGCGTGCGGCCATGCGGATGAAACTCAGCGGCAGTTGCGTCAGCAGCGCGTTGGCTTCGTCACTGGGCTCGAATTGGCTCAGGCAGAACTGCACGCCGGCCGGCATCAGCTGCGCACAGAACTGTTGCAGGCTCACCGCATGTACCAGCGCGTCGGACAGGCGCACATCGATCACCAGGCCATTGCCGGCCACCTGGCGTTCCTGCAATGCCTTGATCAGCCATTGCGCATAGGCACTGCGCGACAGCGTGCGCAGCGATTGCGAGACGAACAGGCGCAGCGGCGGTTGTGCGAACTGATACAGATGCAGCAAGCCGAGCGCGTGCTCGACCACCTGCTGGTCAAGATCGGCGATGCGACCGGCGGCTTCCGCGGCCGGAATCACCTGCCCGGCAGACAGCAGCGTGCCGTCACTCTGGCGCAGCCGCAGCAGCACTTGGTACTGCGCGGTGTCGCCACCGGCGACGGCGACGATGGGTTGATACGCGAGTTCCAACTGGCCATCCAGCAGCGCCAGATGTTCGTCGTTGAGCGAGGCTTCGTCCGAGGTGTAAGCCGCGACGCCGTTATTGCTCAGGCGTGCCTGCAGCGCGGTGCGTTCCACCGCTTCCAATGCGTTGTCGGCATCGCTGAAATCGCCGGGCAGCGGTGCGTGGCCAACGGCGCAACGCAGGAAGACCGATTCGTCCTCGCGCGCCGCAAACGGCTGTGCGGACAGACGCTCGCGAATGCGCTGGGCCAGCGGCTCGACGGCATCGCTGGGGATATCACGCGCCAGCAGCAGGAAGCTGTTGTCGTTGAGGCGCGCCAGCAGGTGCGGTTGCAGGTTGTCGGCCAGACGCTGTCCTGCCTGCACCATCAGACGCTCGAAACTGGCGTAGCCGTAGCGCTCACGCAGCCCCAGCGCGCTGGCGATTTCGATGAACATCACACCGCCGGGCTGCTGCTCGGTCAAGGTCGCCTGCAACTGCCGCATCACGTTGTGGCGCGTCGGCAGACCGGTTTCCGGGTTGTTCAACATCGGGCCGTTGTCGATCTGGCCCTGCGCCTGCAAACGATTGCGGCGGATGCGATTGGCAACGGCGGCGACCAGATGGCGCGGCCGGATGGGTTTGACCAGCACGTCGTCGGCGCCGCAATCGAGCACTTCAAACTGACGGTCCGGATCGGCTTCGCCAGTGAGGAATACGATTGGCAGCAACTGCTGATGCGGCTGCTGGCGGATCATCGCGGTCAAGCGCATGCCGTCCAGCCCGGGCATATGCAGATCCATCAGGATCAAGTCCGGGTGGTGTTCGCTGATGGCCTGCTGCACGCCTTCGGCTTCCATCTGCACGAAGGCTTGCATGCCGGCGCCGTGCAACACGCTCTGTGCGAACAGGGCCTGCGAACGGTTGTCTTCGACGATCAACACGCGGTACGGCGTGTCATCGGCAACGGAGGGCGCGTTATGCGTGGCGTTGCCGGCTGCCTTGAGCTGCGCCTGCACGACCTCGGTCGGCGGCGCATTGCGCACGCTCCAGCGCTGCCAATAATCGGCGGGCGGTGTTTCCGCGCGGATGAGGCGGGCGCTGGGAATGAGGGTGTCGTTGCTGGCCATCGGTACTCCCGGTAGACCGGGGATTATGCGTTCAAGGAGCGGGTGGGAGCGAATGATCGCTGCCACTGGTTAGCGGTGTTGCGGCAGAGGCCGGTGCAGCGAAAAGGCGTTTGATCCCGCGCCACAGCATGCGCCAGACCAGCCAGACCGCTACCGCGCCGATGAGGCTGGTGCCCAGCACGAAGATCAGCGCCAGCCACGGGTGCACCAGTGCCAAGGCCAGCCCGCCGACCACCAGGCCGTCTTCGACAATGGACGCCATCCAATTGCTGGCCGGTTCCGGCGAGGTGTTGAGCAACGCGCGGGTGCCGGACTTCAGCCCGTGGCTGGCCAGCGCCACACCGGCGCCAGCGGCCAGCACGCCGGTGCTCAGCTGGCCATCGGAGGACAGCGTGGCCGCAGCGAGGAAGGCGCCGGCAGGCACGCGGGTCAGGGTTTGCAGCAGGTCCCAGATCGAATCCACGCCGGGAATCTTGTCGGCGAAGAACTCGGTGATGGCCAGCACGCCGGAGGTGCCCAGCACCCACCACGATTCGGTGGCCTGCAGCGCTGGCGGCAGGTCCACCCAGCCCATCAGCCCGGCGATACCGACGCCAAATACCGTGAGATAGACGCGGATGCCGGCCATCCAGGCCAGCAGGATGCCGATGACGAAAACATGGGCTTCGGTCATGGGAGCGGGCTTCCGGTAGAGAACTGTGAGCAGGATCGCAACTATCGAGCATGGTCGCCGTGATTGCCAGATGTGACGACCCCGGAACGCGGCCGGGCGGCGGTCGTTTACACTGGCCCGTCGTTTCAGACGGAGCACAGACGGAGCCCTTCGCGGGCGATGTCGGAGCCTGCCATGACCCACCGATCTGCTTCACGTTTTCAAATCACGCCACGCGGCACCGGCGGCCAACGGCCGGGCTGGGTGCCGATTGCCGTCATCGCCGGCGCTTGGCTGCTGTCCCTGCTGTTGGTGGGCTGGCTGGCGTCGCGCTACGCCTCGCCCGACTCCGGCGGTCTGCGCGAAAAACTGCGGCAGAGCGAGCAGCTGGTGGAACAGCAGCGCAGCCAGCTGGAAGAGCAGCGCCAGCGCCAGGCCACGCTGGAGGCGTCGGACAAGATCAGCCGCGCAGCCAATACCGAGGTGCAGGCCTCGCTGGCCGAGCGCGACGAGGAAATCGCCGGGCTGCGCGCCGATGTGGCTTTCTATGAACGGCTGGTCGGCTCGACCAGTCAGCGCAAGGGGCTGAATACGCATTCGGTGGAGTTCTCGCCCGAAGCCGCCGGCACCTGGCACTACAGCGTGGTCCTCACCCAGAACCTGAATCGCGGCGCCATCAGCCAGGGGCAGATGCGCTTCTCGGTCGAAGGCGTGAAGGACGGCAAGCTGACCACGGTCAGTTGGGACGACCTGCACCAGCGCAAATCGGTGCCGGGCCAGGAATATTCGTTCCGTTATTTCCAGCAACTGGACGGTAGCGTGATGCTGCCCCGGGATTTCACACCGCAACGTGTGCGAGTCTCCCTCTCCGGGCCTGGGGGGGGCGCGACACAGACATTTGATTGGAAACTCGCCGGTAACGGCAGAGGGGAATAAGCATGTTCAAAAGCAAGTCCAAGAGCAGCAGTGAGCTGTCCGTGGATGCCCTGATCGGGTCCCAGGTTGAGATCCGCGGCGACGTGGTGTTCAGCGGTGGCCTGTATGTGGATGGCCGCATCATCGGCAAGGTCATTGCCGCCGAAGGCAGCGAGGCAATGCTGACGCTGGCCGAGCACGGCCACATCGAGGGCGAGATCCGCGCTGCGGTGGTGGTGCTCAGCGGCCGTATGGATGGCGACGTCCACGCCACCGAGCGGGTCGAGCTGACCCCGAGCGCTCGCGTAAACGGCAACATTCATTATCAGGTCGTGGAAATGAATGCCGGTGCGCAGCTCAACGGCCGCCTGGTGCATACCGCCACGATGGCTGCCCTGCCGGCCCCGGAAGACAAGCCGCTGGACCGGAAATCGAAGAAAGCTGAAGCCGCCGAAGCTTGAAACCGCCTCGGTGCGCCCCCATGCTGACCGCATGAGTACGCTAGTTTCCCTGCCCGGCGCACAGCCGGCGCCTGACTACCAGTCCCTGGACCGCCCGTTGAACTTCACCGCGGCGGCAGCGGCCAAGGTGCATGAGTTGATCCAGGACGAAGGCAACGACGCCCTGGCCTTGCGCGTGTATATCCAGGGCGGCGGCTGTTCGGGCTTCCAGTACGGTTTCGAGTTCGACGAGAACCGCGCCGAGGACGACCTGGCTGTGGTCACCAATGCGGTGACCCTGCTGGTGGATCCGCTGAGCCTGCAATACCTGATGGGGGCCGAGGTGGATTACAGCGAAAGCCTGACCGGTGCGCAGTTCGTGATCCGCAATCCCAATGCCCGCACTACCTGCGGCTGCGGCAGCAGCTTCTCGGTCTGATTCCGGTTCGGTTTCTGTAAGCGCCGCATGCAATCCAATCTCGAAGAACAGTTCCACGCCGCCATGCTCAACATCTATGAGCAGGGCACGCGGCTCAAGCCGTCGTACCGCGCCACGCGCTTTCGGCAGATGGTGCTGAGCCTGGGCGGCAAGGCGGCGGCCGATCAACTGCTGTCCGCGCCCGGTGTGTCCGACGGCTTCACCGAGTTGTTCCTGCGCGGGCCGGAAAATCTCAGGCTCAGCGTTGAGTACGTGGTGCTGCAGGAACCGTGGCGTCCCTTGTTCACTGACGAGCAGCGGGCGGTGGCGCGCAAGCGCCTTCACGACATGGGCGTGGAGCTTCCCGAAGGCGCCGCCTGAGGGTTCGCGGCGGATCGCGCGGTGGAAGCCGCCTCGCCCATGCTTGCGATGGACACACTTTGGCGGCAGGCTCTGACGGATGCCCAATCCTGATCGTTCTTTCTCTGGATATTCCTTCGCGGGCGCAGCGCTGAACCGCGGCGATGCCCTGCGCGACGACCCTGATGCACTGAGCAAGCTGTGGCCCGACGCGCGGGTGCTGGTGCTCGATGGCGATGGCACCGCATTCGCCGATGCCACAGGTCAACCCTTCCTGATCAATGGCCGTGAACTGGGCGGTGGCCCGGGTGCGTCCGTGTTCCTGGGCTTGAGCGCCGAGGGCCGCGCCTGGTTTGTGGCCGAAGCGGGCACCCTCACTGTTCGCGCGCCGAACCGTATCGACCTGCGCCAGGCGGCGGCCAGTTGGCCCGCCGAAGCGGCGGATGTGTTCTGTTATGCGCGCGGCATGTCGTACTGGCATTCGCGCAACCGCTTCTGCGGTGTCTGCGGTGCGGCGGTGCGGTTTGGCCGGGCCGGCTTTATCGGCCACTGCGACCAATGCGGCACCGAGCATTACCCGCGCGTCGATCCGGCGGTCATTGTGGCGGTGGAGAACAACAACCGGCTGCTGCTCGGCCGGCAGAGCAACTGGGTGGCGCGTCGCTACTCGGTGCTGGCCGGCTTCGTGGAGCCGGGCGAAACCTTCGAGCAGACCGTGGCCCGTGAAGTGTTCGAGGAATCGAAGGTGCGGGTGATCGAATCACGCTACATGGGCACCCAGCCGTGGCCGTTCCCGGGCGCGTTGATGGTGGGCTTCTTTGCCACCGCGCAGGACGACACCCCGAAGGTGAACGGTGAGCTGGAGGACGCGCGCTGGTTCAGCGTGGAAGAGGTGGGTGCCGCGCTGCGCCGTGATGTGGAGGACGATGGCCAGGGCGTCCTGTTGCCGCCGCGCATCTCCATCGCGCGCACGCTGATCAACCACTGGTACCAGTGCAAGACAGGCTGACGGTGGCAGGCGACGGGCTTCCCTTTGCAAGGCGTTGGCAGGGCCTACAATCGCAGGCCGGAGGAAACGCATGTTCACAACCTTGGTAGCGGTGATTGCAGCATTGGTGCTGGGCCATCTGGCGCCGGCAGCGATGGCGTCGCTGCGCGACGGGCGCTGGTACGGGCGCTGGTTGCAATGGTGGCAAGGTCACACCGGCGAGACCACGGGCAGCCGCTATGGACTGGTGATGGCGATCGGCCTGTGTGTACTGGTGGTGGGGCTGCTGCAATGGGCATTGGACGGGCGCCTGTATGGCTTGCCGTCGCTGCTGTTCGGCGTTGCCGTGCTGGCCCTGTGCTGGGGACCGCGTGATCTGGACCGCGATGTCGAAGCGGTGATCGACGCCGACGACGCGAGCGGTCGCGATGTCGCCATCTCCCATCTGCAGGCTGGTGGCGGCAGCATGCGCGAGGATGCGCCGTCGCTGGTGGAAGCCACTACCGTCAATGCACTGCGGCGCTGGTTTGCGCCGTTGTTCTGGTTCCTGCTGCTCGGGCCGGTTGGCGCGGTGCTTTACCGCTTGCTGGCGCAGTCGCTGCAGGGCCCGCAATCGGCGCTGTTGTCCGATGCCGCGCGGCAGCGCGGTGCGGTGGCCTTGGCAGTGCTGGAATGGCCGGTGGCACAGCTGATGACGCTGTCGATGGCGTTGGTCGGCAATTTCGACACCGTGTTTTCTGCCTGGCGGCGTGCCGGCGGCAATCGCTTGGCGTTGGAGCTGGGCTTCCTGACGCAGGCGGCGCGTGCAAGCGTGGGTGCCGAGTTGGTGGAAGAGGCCGACGAGGCGCGTCTGACCGGCATCGAGCTGGCGGATGAGCGTTACCCCGAGCTGCGCGATGCGATGAGCCTAGTGTGGCGGATGCTGCTGCTGTGGATGGCGCTGCTGGCCTTGCTGGTGATCGCCGGCTGGGTAGGCTGAAAGCGGGGCGGCTCAGGTCGCCCGAGCAGGCGCATCGTTATCTACCGGAAGCGGTTCTCGTCCACCCAGCGGGGGAATGGCCTGGCATTGGTTGCGCTGCCTTCAGTCGTCCTGGGCTTGGGCGGCGCGCTGCGTAATCCCGCGGAACAATGACATTGGATGCGGACTGAAGCGGCAGGGATCGCGTCCCGGTGTGCGCGTGATTGGGTCGCTGCGGGAGCGGTGCTGGTTTCAGCCCGGCGCGAGCAGGGTGAAGGGAAACCACGGCAGATTGCGGAGGATCCAGAATCCGCCCAGTGTGCCGACCCAGAGCCACGGAGAAGCCATCGCGTTGGCGACCGGCTGCAGATACGCCGGCTTCCAGCCTGCGTGCCACGCCACGGCGAAGGGCGTGATCACCAGCAGCAGCATCGCAAGGACATTCATCTGCACCGCGGTGGCGATGTCGCCATGCGCCAACGCGTGCAGGGCACGGGTAATCCCGCACCCTGCACAGTAGTGACCGGTGAGGGTCAGAAACACGCAGGGCGGAAATGGATTGCCCGGCAGGTTTGGATCAAAGGTGCGCAACGCCCAGATGCCTGCCCCGGCCGTTACGGCGACCGGGAACGAAGCAAGCATCAGCCAGCGTCGCGACAGATTCACTGTGCGGCTTCGATCTGGCGACGGATCTGTTCGATCTGCTCCATGTAGCCTTCCGAGCCCATGTAGGCGAACGAGATGGCGCCGATGATCACGGCCAGGACCAGGATGCCGGTGGTGACCCAGGACCAGGTCTTGGCAGAACGCGATGCGCGCTCGGCGCCGGCCAGGTCACCCGCATTGAGCAGGGACTTCACCTTGCTGGCATACACGATGGCGACGATGCCGGTGATGATGCCCGGGAAGCTGTAGCAGGAGACGCAGCAGACCAGGAAGGAGAGCACGGTGACCACGATCGACCATGCCAGATGGGTCGGAATGGGGCCGTTGAAACCGGACGGCTGGGACGCATAAGGCGGCGGAACTGTGTTCATCGGGAACTCCTTGTGGGATGGAAGGCGGAACTAGCGTGATTTGCAGGCATTTGCTGCGGTCAGCGGCGAGATGATCATGGCCGCCACCCAGCACAGCGGCCAGGTGATCCAGCCGATGAACACGAAAAGCAGCAGGAAGTTGACGAAGGCCAGGGCCCAGTAGCCAAACATGAAGATCAGGCCGGTGCCGACGTTGCCGGCGTACATGTGGCCGATACCGAAGACCTGGAACAGGCCCGGGATCACTTCCAGCAGGGCGGCCACACCGCCGGATTTCTCCGGGTGGTGATAGTGATGCACTACCTGCGGTGCGACGGGCGCGGCATAGGCGACCGGCGCCGGTGGTGGCATCTGCGGTGCTGGCGGTGGCGTTGGTGCGGAACTGTCCATGTACTCCCCTGAAGCGTGGTGGCGTGCCGTCTGTATCCCCAGACGACACGCAATGGGCAGTAGCCTAGCCAGTTGTCCTACTTCTGGAAAGCGTAAATACCTACGCTTGGTCGCCGCGCAGGGCCCGCACGAGCGTTTCCAGCTGGACGGCATCGGTGCTGGCGCCATCCACGGCCGGGGCTGCGACTACCTCGACATGCGCGCGGAAGCGGCGCGGTACCCGCATCCGCCCCAGCCGCGTGTCGCGCCGGCTCCACATGCTCGACCACATGCCCTTCAGTGCCATCGGCACCACCGGCACCGGGCGTCGCGCCAGAATCCGCTCCACGCCGGACTTGAAGGCGGCGATCTCGCCGTCCTTGGTCAATGCGCCCTCGGGGAAGATGCAGACCAGTTCGCCGTCGGCCAATGCCGCGTCAACCTCGTCGAAAGCGCGCTGCATCAGGTCAGCGTTCTCCTTCGGGCTGGCAATCGGAATGGCCTTGGCGGTGGTGAAGATCCAGCGCATCACCGGGATGTTGAAGATTTTGTAGTACATGACGAAGCGCACCGGGCGCGGGATCGTCGCCGACAAGATCAGCGCATCCATGTAACTGACGTGGTTGCAGACGATCAGCGCGGCGCCTTCGTCGGGCACGTTGGCTTCCACACCGTGGACCCGCAGCCGGTACAGCGTGCGCACCATCACCCAGCTGAGGAAGCGCATCAGGAATTCGGGGACGATGCTGAAGATGTAGATGGCGACCACGGCGTTGCCGATGGCCAGCGCCAGGAACAGCTGCGGGATAGTCCAGTCGAACAGGCGCTGGGTAAGCAGGCCAAGCACCGCGGCCAGCACGATGAAGCCGGAGTTCTGGATGTTGAGCGCGGCGAACACGCGCGACATTTCCGACTTCGGCGTGCGGCTTTGAATCAGTGCGAACAACGGCACCACGAAGAAGCCGGTGAACAAGCCGATGCCGAGCAGGTCGATGATGATGCGCCAGCTGCCGGGTTGCTGCAGGAAACCGGCAACGTCCAAGCCACTGACCGTCACCGCGCCGGTGCGGGCGAAATACAAGTCCAGCAGGAATGCACTCATGCCGAATGCGCCCAACGGCACCAGGCCGATTTCGACGATGCGGCCGGACAGTTTTTCGCACAGCAGTGAACCGGTGCCGGTGCCCAGCGAGAACAGCGCCAGCGCGAAGATGTACAGCGTGGAGCCGCCGCCCAGGTTTACTTCCGCATAGGTCGGCAGCTGCGAGGTGAGCAGGGTGCCGAAGAACCAGAACCAGGACACGCCGAGGATGGCGTTGCGCACGGCCTTCTGCTTCTTGGCCATGCGCAGCACCACCAGCGATTCGCTGAGTGGATTCCAGTTGACCTTCAGTTCCGGCGCGCCGGCATCCAGGCGCGGGATCATGCGCGCGGCGATGTTGCCGGCCAGCGCCAGCGCGATGATCGCCACCGCCGCGACCATGGGGCCGTAGCTGCCGGCCAGCGCGAAGATCATGCCGCCGGCGATCATGCCGGTGAGGATGGAAATGGACGTGCCCATTTCGACCAGACCGTTACCGCCGGTCAGTTCCTCTGGCTTGAGGATCGACGGCAGCACCGAGTATTTCACCGGGCCGAACAAGGTGGACTGCAGGCCGGTGCAGAACAGCGCGATCAGCAGCACCGGCATGTTCTGGGTGAGGAAGCCGACGGCGGCCAGCGACATGATCACGATTTCCATCGCGGTGGTGATCACGATCAGCCGTTGCTTCTCCAGCTTCTCGGCAATCTGCCCGGCCAGCGCGGAGAACAGGAAGTACGGCAGGATGAACAGTGCCGGCGCCAGGTTCGTATACAGCGTGCGTTCTTCGCTGCTGACGCCCAGATAGAACAGCAGGCCGATGATCGCCTGGCGATAGACGTTGTCGTTGAACGCACCCAACGCCTGGACGATGAAGAACGGAAGGAAGCGCCGTTGCTTGAGCAGCGCGAACTGGTTGTGGCCTGACATCGTGTCTCCTCGGTTCTGCGCGGCACCTTAGCAGACCGCGATCACGCTGCCAGCGGGGCCGCGACGCGAGCGGTGGAGGGTTGGGCTGGCAGGCAAGGCCGAGCAGCTGCGGAGGTGAAAGGATTCGGCCGGTGGAGGCATGTCCGGGACATGCACGTGGTCGGCCATGCGGGCTGGCAGAGATCGCTCCTACCGTCAGTGTGTGCGCGTGCGGCTTAGGTCGCTCCTACAGCGGCGGGGGTTGGGCTTTGCAACTGGATCGCCTCGGCGGCGGTGCTGCGCAGCTTGGGCATCAGCCGCAGCATCAGCGCCAATTGGGTGCGCACCAGACGCGCCTTCTCGTCGATGTCATCGGGAATCTGTTCCAGTGCATCGGCCAGGGCGATTTCTTCTTCCTGCGGCGGTGCGGTGTCGCGTTTGGCCAGGGCCTCGGCGAGTTGTGACAGCGATTGCTGCAGCCGTTGGTGGCCGGCGGTGATCACCGGGTCTTCTTCGACCAGCGTGGATTGTGCGCGGTGTGCGCCCAGCGCCGACAGATAGCCCAGCAAGGTGTTGGACAACGCCAGAAAGCGGAAGCCGCCATCCAGATTGCCGCGTGCATAGCCGGGCTCGCGCAGCATGTGCGCCAGCGCAACCGACAACGCAACGTCGGCGTTGTGCATGTCGCGGCGGGCAACGCGGTAGGGCAGGTCGTCGCGCATGCCGCTGCGGTATTGGCCCAGCACTTCGTCCAGATACGCGGTGCTGGTGGCGAGCACCTGCGCCATCACCCGGTGCAGGCGACGGCCCTGCCAGTCGGGCAGGATCAGCAGCGAGGCGATGGCGGCGATGGCGCAGCCGATCAGTGTGTCCAGCAGGCGCGGCCAGATCAGCACAAAGCCATTGCCGAGCAGGTTGAAGCACACCAGCGCCATCACCGTGATCGCGGCGGTGGCCAGCAGGTAGCGGTCGGTGCGGTTGAAGAAAAACACGAGCGCCGCGACCAGTGCCAACAGCAATTGCAATTGGGTGCCGGGGAACAGCTGCATCAACGCCCACGTCGCGCCCAGGCCCACCAGCGTGCCAGCGATACGTTCGACCAGACGGCGGCGGGTGGCGCCGAAATGTGGACGGCACACGAACAGAATGGTCAGCAGAATCCAGTAGCCGTTTTCCGGGTGCACCAGTTTGAGCACGACATAGCCGGCGATCAACGCCACCGCGATACGCACGCCGTGGCGGAACAGCAACGAGCCGGTGGTGAGTGACTGGCGCAGACGTGTGGCCATTTCGCGCAGGGTGTGCGGCGAGGAATCGCGCAGGCGGGTGTCGATGCCTTCCATCGGCGTGTCGACCAGCGAGGCTTCGGAGAGCTGCCGTTCGATGCTGGACAGGTTGTGCGCCAGCAACTGCAGCGAACCGATCAGGCGCGTCCATTGCGGGCGTTTTTGTTCGCGCAGGTACTGCAGCGATTCGGTCAGGTCCTGCCCGGCCTGCAGCGCCTGTTCGCCATAGGTAAACGGTTGCCGCAGTCGAAGGGCTTGCCCCAGCGCTTGGCAGGCCTTGCCCTGCAGCGACAGCAGGCGCCGGCAGCGATACAGCACATCGCTGTGGAAAAACGTGTCGGCCAAAGACGCGTAGGGATAGTGCGAAGAGCTGGCGCGCTCGTGGAAATCCTGCGCCATGTAGTACAGCCGGAAGTACAGGCCCGATTGCACGCCGGGCCGGCCGGAGCGGCCGAAGCGGCTGAGGATGGCGGTCTTGGCGGTGTTCAAGGTCTCCACCACACGCACGTTCTGCTCGGCCAACGCCAACTGCCGCGCGTCCAGCTTGCCGTGCCGTACCGGCTCGAACAGGTCGGCCTTGAGCTGCAGGTAATGGCCCAGCTCGAAGAACACCCGCGCCAGTCGTTCGCGCACCGGGCGGTTGGCGAACATCGCCGTCCACAGGATCGACAACGCGCCATACCAGGCTGCACCGATGAGCAGGTGCCAGACTTCCTGCCATGCCGGGCCGGGCGATTTGAGCTGGTCCATCGCCAGCATGGTGTAGATGGCCAGGGTCACCGTGGCCTGGCCGATGGAGGCGTAACGCTCGCCCAGCGCGCCGAGCAGGGTCAGGCAGAACGCGGTCAGTGCCAGCGCAGTAATGAATGGCAACGGATGCGGGAACAACCACACCACCGAGGCCGCCGCCAGGCTGAAACACAGCAGCGACAGCACCACGGATTTGGTGCGGCCCCACCAGTTGTCATCGGTCTCGGCGATGGCGCTGGCGATGATGCCCAGGAACAGGCCGGGAATGGCGCCGATGCGGTCGTAGTACCAGCCGTAGGCCAGCACGCTGGTGAGCGCGATGAAAACGCGCAGACCGTAGCTGGCTTTTTCATGGGCCCAAAGCTGGCCCAGTTGGCGTTCGAGACGTGGCATGCCGATGACGTGGCCCATGCGATCAGTGAAGGACAGCCAGCTTGCGACGCCGCTGTGGCGCAGGCAAGCGGGGCCGCTGTGGGAGGTGTCTCAAAGGAACGCCGCCGCGTTGGCTGCGCGCATGAAATCGATGAACACCCGCAGCTTCGGCGCGAGCTGATCACGCGAGGGGTAATACACATGGAAACCGGCGAACGGCTGCTGCCAGTCGTCGAGCACGCGTTGCAGGCGGCCATCCGCCAGCTCGGCACGCGCGCTGTCGTCGAACACCTGCAGCAGGCCCAGCCTGTTGCAGGCGGCATGCAAAGCCAGATGGCTGTCGTTGAGCAACAGCGGGCCATCCACTTCGATGGTGAAGTCGTGCCCGTCGCGGCTGAATTCCCACGGCATGATCCGGCCATCGCTGCTGCGGTGGCGCAGGCAGGCGTGGTCGATCAGCGCCTCCGGCGTGGCCGGCACGCCGTGTTGCTGCAGATACGCTGGAGCGGCCACCACCGCCCACCGCAGCGGCGGGCCGAGCGGCACCGCGATCATGCCGGCGGCCAATGATTCGCCTAGGCGGATGCCGGCATCAAAGCCGTCGGCGACCACATCGACCATCGCCGACTGGATCGCCAGTTCAACCTGCACCTGCGGGAATTGCGCATGGAAGGCAGGCAGGAACGGCAGCAGCAGGTGTTCGGCGGCAAAGCGTGGCGTGGTGATGCGCAACTGGCCGGCGGGCACGTCGCGGCTTGCTTCCATGGCCTGCAGCGCGCTGCCGATGCGTTGCAGTGCAGGGAGCATTTCCTGCAGCAGGCGCTGGCCGGGTTCGGTCAAGCCGACGCGGCGGGTGGTCCGCTGCAGCAGGCGCGTGCCGAGCCGGCGTTCCAGGTTGCGGATGGTCTGCGACAGCGCCGACGGCGACACGCCCAACTCAATGGCCGCCTGGCGGAAGCTGGCGTGCCGGGCCACACAGGCAAAGGCGGCCAGCGCAGGCAGCAAGGCGGGGTCGATTGTGTGGTCTGGCTTCATGGTCAGTCCCGATTATGCGGGTTTATCCGGGCAGTGGCGCCGGCCTACAGTGGCGTCCCCTTTGTTGATGGACGCATGGCGATGAAGACCCGCATGTTGGGCCGCGATGGCCCGGTTGTTTCCGCCCTTGGCCTTGGCTGCATGGGCATGAGTGCGTTCTATGGCGGCCGTGGCGACGACAGCGCGTCGATCGCGGTCATTCACCGCGCGCTGGAACGTGGCGTCACCCTGCTCGACACCGCCGACATGTACGGCCCGCACACCAATGAAGTGCTGGTGGGGCGGGCCATTGCCGACCATCGCGAGCAGGTGTTCCTGGCGACCAAGTTCGGCGTGCTGCTCAGCCCGGGCGATCCGCAATCGCGCGGCGTCGATGGCCGCCCGGAATATGTGCAGTCCGCGTGTGAAGCCAGCCTGCAGCGGCTGGGCGTGGATCATATCGACCTGTACTACCAGCACCGCGTCGATCCGCAGGTGCCGATTGAAGACACGGTCGGCGCGATGGCGCGGCTGGTCGAGCAGGGCAAGGTGCGTTTTCTCGGTTTGTCCGAAGCTGCGCCGGAGACCATTCGCCGCGCCCATGCAGTGCACCCGATCACCGCGTTGCAGACCGAATACTCGCTGTGGTCGCGCGAGCCGGAGCAGAACGGCGTGCTGAGCACCGTGCGCGAACGGGGCATCGGCTTCGTGCCGTATTCGCCGCTGGGCCGTGGCTTCTTGACCGGCGCGATCCGCAGCCCGGCGGATTTTGAAGAAGGCGATTACCGCAGCAAGTCACCGCGTTTCCAGGGCGACAACTTCGCCCGCAATCTGGCGCTTGTGGAACAGGTCAACGCGATTGCCGCAAGCAAGGGCGTGACCCCGGGGCAGCTGGCATTGGCGTGGGTGCTGGCACAGGGCGACGACCTGGTGCCGATTCCCGGAACCAAGCGGTTGACGTATCTGGAAGAGAATCTCGGCGCGCTGGACGTGGCGCTGGATGCGGCCGATCTGGCGCGGATTGATGCGGTGTTCCCGGTCGACGTGGCAGCGGGTGCGCGTTACCCCGCGGCGAGTATTGGGAGTGTGCATCGCTGAGAGCGAGGAGTGAGGGGTGAGAGGTAGGAGCAAAGGCAAAGGCTGCCCTCATCCGCCCTTCGGGCACCTTCTCCCGCAGGCGGGAGAAGGGAGCACGTTCGCCATTTCTTGACTCGTCCGCATTGCCGCGCAGTTCATGCTTGGCAAGCCGAACGCGGGTAAAGCGAAGCGCAAGCAAGATTGCCGAAGCCTGAGATCCATCCCTTCTCCCGCCTGCGGGAGAAGGTGCCCGAAGGGCGGATGAGGGCAGCTCTTCGTTCTTTTCTTCTCACCTCAATGTTCTGCGCTGACGAATGCATGCAACAAAAAAGGGCGGCCTCAAGGCCGCCCTTTTCATCATCCATCACACGAGCGAATTACTGCTGCTCACGCGCAATCGCGCGCCAGCCGATGTCGTTGCGGTGGAATTCATTGGCCCAGTGAATTTTCGCCACGCCCGCATACGCATGCTGCTGCGCGTCGCCAACACTGTCGCCCAGTGCGGCCACGCACAGCACACGGCCACCGGCGCTGATCACATTGCCGTCCGCATCCAGTGCGGTGCCGGCATGGAATACCTTGGCGCTGCCCGGCACGTCGGCCAGACCGCTGATGACATCGCCGACAATCGGCGTTTCCGGATAGGGCTTGGCCGCCAGCACCACGCCCAGTGACGGGCGCGGATCCCACTGCGCTTCCACGCCGGACAGCGCACCGTCGATGGCCGCTTCCAGCAGGTCGACCAGATCCGACTGCAGGCGCAGCATCACTGGCTGGGTTTCCGGGTCGCCAAAACGCACGTTGAATTCGATGACCTTCGGTGCGCCGCTTTCGTCAATCATCAGCCCGGCATAGAGGAAGCCGGTGAACGGTACGCCGTCGGCGATCATGCCGGCCACGGTCGGTTCCACCACTTCGCGCATCACCCGCGCATGCACCTCCGGCGTCACCACCGGGGCCGGCGAGTAGGCGCCCATGCCGCCGGTGTTGGGGCCGGTGTCGCCGTCGCCCACGCGCTTGTGGTCCTGGCTGGTGGCCATCGGCAGCGCGGTGCGGCCATCGACCATCGAGATGAAGCTGGCTTCTTCGCCGTCGAGGAATTCCTCGATCACCACGCGTGCGCCGGCATCGCCGAAGGCGTTGCCGCTGAGCATGTCGTGCACGGCGGCTTCGGCTTCTTCCATCGTCATCGCCACGATCACGCCCTTGCCCGCGGCAAGGCCGTCGGCCTTGATGACGATGGGCGCGCCCTTTTCATGCAGGTAGGCCAGCGCGGCATCGACCTCGGTGTGCACGGCGTAGTACGCGGTGGGAATGCCGTGGCGCGCGAGGAAATCCTTGGCGAACGCCTTGCTGCCTTCCAGCTGCGCGGCGGCGGCGGTCGGCCCGAAGATGCGCAGGCCAGCGGCACGGAACGTATCCACCACGCCGGCCACCAGCGGCACTTCCGGGCCAACCACGGTCAAGCCCACGGCTTCGTCCTGCGCCAGTTTCAGCAGCCCGGCAATGTCGGTGACCTTGATCGCGACGTTGCGGCACTTGCCTTCGGTGGCGGTGCCGGCGTTGCCCGGGGCAACGATCACTTCGCTCACGCGCGCGGACTGGGCCAGCTTCCAGGCCAGAGCATGTTCGCGGCCGCCGGCGCCGATGACGAGGATTTTCATGGGGTCAATTCCTGTGGGGCGTTCAAGGGGAAATGCAGTGCGAGGACTTCAGCGTGACTTCAAAAAACACCGCGCCGTTGGCATCGATGAAACGACGGCGCACGCCGCCGCCTGCTTCGTAAACCGGCAGCAGCACCTTGTCCGCGCACAGTTCGGTGATGGCGTTGTCTTCGTCCACGCGCAGCTGCTCGAACAACTCGGGCTTGGCCTTGGCCATGTCCACGGTGGCGTCGGGCGAACGAATCATCTGCACCAGGTCATCGCCGTGGCGGTGCACAGAATCGATGATCAAACCGTCGCGGTACGGCGCAGGCAGTTGCTTGCTCATGCTGGCTACCGCGGTGCGTTGAGCGTCGGCAAGTTTGCCGTTGCCGCAACCAACCAACAGGGCCGCGCAGCTGCCGGCGAACAGGAAAACAAGTGTGTTGCGCATCAGCTGCAGCCCTTTGCATGAGTGGGAACGGGAATGCGGTAGTGCGTTGTTGCCATCGCGCGGCGGGTCGCCGGCACGGTGGTGCATGTGTGGCAGAAGTACTGCGGTGTTACGTGCTGCGTGTGCCCTGCGGACAGCGTGCCCGCAGGGCCGCAACGATCCGGGGCAACGGTGAGATTGCCCCGGTCGTCATCGTGCGTTGCCTTAGTGGCGGAAGTGGCGCACGCCGGTGAATACCATGGCGATGCCATGTTCGTCGGCGGCGGCAATCACTTCGTTGTCGCGCATCGAACCGCCCGGCTGGATCACCGCGGTGATGCCGGCTTCGGCAGCGGCGTCCAGACCATCGCGGAACGGGAAGAACGCATCGGACGCCATCACCGAACCCGGCACCACCAGGCCCGCATCGGTGGCCTTGATGCCGGCGATACGCGCCGAATACACGCGGCTCATCTGGCCGGCGCCAACACCGATGGTGCGCTCGTCCTTGGCATAGACAATCGCGTTGGATTTGACGTACTTGGCCACGCGCCAGGCGAACAGCAGGTCACGCAGTTCAGCGGCGCTCGGCGCGCGCTGGGTGACGGTCTTCAGCTCGTCGATGGTCATGCCACGGTTGTCGGCGCTCTGGATCAGCAGGCCCGAGCCAATACGCTTGGTGTCGTAGTTGTTGCGCGCGTCACCGGCCGGAATGCGCAGCACGCGCACGTTGGCCTTCTTGGTGGCGTATTCCAGCGCGGCGGGCTCGTAGTCCGGCGCGATCAGCACTTCGACGAACTGGCGGTCGAGGATGGCCTTGGCGGTGGCCGCGTCCAGCGTGCGGTTGAAGGCAAGAATGCCGCCGAAGGCGCTGGTCGGATCGGTGTTGTAGGCCATCTCATACGCGGCGCCGACATCGGCGGCCACGGCCACGCCGCACGGGTTGGCGTGCTTGACGATGACGCAGGCCGGCACGTCGAACTGACGCACGCATTCCCATGCGGCATCGGCATCGGCCAGGTTGTTGTAGCTGAGCTCCTTGCCCTGCAGCTGCACGAAGGTCGCCAGCGTGCCCGGCACCGGGTACAGGTCGCGGTAGAACACGCCGCTCTGGTGCGGGTTCTCGCCGTAGCGCAGATCCATGACCTTGATGAAAGACGAATTCATCTGCGCCGGGTATTCCGCGCGCACCGGCACGGCGGTGCTGGTGTCGCTGACGGCCGACAGATAGTTGCTGATCGCCGCGTCGTACTGGGCAACGCGGTTGAACGCGGCCACCGACAGTTCAAAACGCTTGGCGGCCGACAGCTGGCCGTCATTGGCATTCAACTCGGCGAGCACGGCATCGTACTGGTCCGGGCTGGTGGCCACGGCGACACGGGCGAAATTCTTGGCTGCGCTGCGCAGCATCGCCGGGCCACCGATGTCGATGTTCTCCACCGCATCGGCCAGCGTGCAATCGGCCTTGGCGGTGACCGACTCGAACGGATACAGGTTCAGTACCAGCAGGTCGATCGCGGCGATGCCGTGTTCGGCCATCACGGCATCATCGGTGCCGGCGCGGCCCAGCAGGCCACCGTGCACCAGCGGGTGCAGGGTCTTGACCCGGCCATCCATCATTTCCGGGAAACCGGTGATGTCGGAGACGTCCTTCACCGGCAGGCCGGCGTCACGGATCGCCTTGGCGGTGCCGCCGGTGGACAGCAGTTCGACGTTGCGGGCGGCCAGGGCACGGGCCAGTTCGACCAGACCGGTCTTGTCGGAAACAGACAGCAGGGCCCGGCGGACGGGCAGCAGATCAGCAGACATGGTGGGGGCAGGGGGAAGCGGAAGCGGGCCGATATTGTAGCCGCGTGGTCACATGAGTGGCCGGTGGGCAGACTTGGACCGCTGAAAGCCGCAGTGGCGATAGGCCTAGGCAGGACGGTAGCCCGCTTTCAAGCCCCTCGCCCCTTGCGGGGTGAAGAGAGACGCTTGCGAACCATGGGTTCGCGGCTCACTGAACGCACTCGCGCCCTAGCGAGGGCTGGGGCGCGGAGCGGGGGTTGGGGAGAGGGGGAATGCAGAAGTGCAGGAAAGTCGGCGGCCAATCGCAGCGTTGTCCGAAGCCAGCAAGTTCGCATGCTTCGCAGGCATCCCCTCTTCCGCCCTTCGGGCACCTCGCTCCGCGCCCCGGCTTCGCGTAGCACGCGAAGCGTTCGCGCATGCACGAGCCAACGGCTCGTAAGCCGCATGCACTCACCCCGCAAGGGGAGAAGGGAGACAGTCAGCGGCAGCCATGGTCCACGTAATGCCGAGCCATGCTCGGCAGGGGCTTTACCCGCAATGTGTCTGTAGTGCCGAGCCATGCTCGGCAAGGGGCCTTGCCCGCAATGCGCAGCGGCAGGTGTTACCGGTAACGCCTCAGCCGAGCATGGCTCGGCTCTACCAAAGCGGGGCGGGGCTTACGCCAGCCCGTATTCCTTCAGCTTCTTGCGCAGGGTGGCGCGGTGGATGCCCAGCAGTGCGGCAGCGCGGCTCTGGTTGCCTTCGCAATGGTTGAGCACTTCCACGAACAACGGGATTTCCATTTCGCGCAGGACGATCTCGTACACATCGTCCGCATCACAGCCGTCCAGGTCACGCAGGTAGCGACGCACGGACTGTGCGACGTGTTCGCGAAGCGGCGGCTTGGCAGCGCCACGACTGGTGTCAGGACGGGTGGGGGCAGCGTTCAAGGAAAGTTCCCGGATTCAGCAGGGTCGGGCGTGGTTGGCCCGGCGTGGGGGGAGGAGTCTAGCGCGTGGGCCAGTCGCCTGCCACGCCGCGTTATTGCAATTACTGAAACTCGAAGCTGAAAGCGACCGTTGCCGCGGCCGGTTCATGCAGCTGGAACGACACCTGCGCGCTCTGCCCCTGCTCCAGTCGCGCCAATGGATCGGCACTCGGCCCGAGGTACTCGGCGGGCTGGAAGGTGCGGCGGCCGATCACCCGGCCATCGGCATCGGACAGCGACAAGCGCAGCGCCGGCCAGGCCTGCGCCCAGCGCGCTTCGTTGCGGAAACTGGCGTGCACCTGCAGCACGCCGGGTTGACCGGGTGCCGGGCGGATGTCGCGGCTGAGCATGCTGTACGCGGTGGGCTCATGCCAGGCCGGCAAGGCGCAGCGCAGCACCGAGCACAGGGCGCTGACCAGTGGCCGGGTGCCGGCATCGGCGGCCAGGCGCGCGCGGTCGGCGACCAGAATCTGGATGCCCAGCAGCAATGCCAACGCGGCGATCACGGCCCACTGCCAACGCGGGGTGATGCGCGCAGTCGAGCTGGTGGCACGCGCACTGCGGCTGAAGCTGGGGGCGGGGCCGGAGGAGGCTTCGCCATCGTCATCGACTGCAGGAACGGCGTTGTCGATGCGCGGCGCGGCTGCGCTGTCCTGCGCCTCGGCATCGGCGGCGTCCAGCGCATCAGTCGCGTCCAGAACGTCGCCTGGCTGCGCAACGGGCTCGGCGACCGGCAGCAAGGTCGCGGTCTGCGGGATTGCGGCATCCGCGTTGTCGATGGCATCAACGGCACTCGCATCGGCCGGCTTGGGGGCCGGCTTGCCGTGCAGAAACGTGGCCAGCGAGGGGCGAGAAGGCGTGGTGTTGTCGCTCATGTCAGGCGGTGCCGGGGCGTTGCGCCCATTCAAGCACGGCGCACGCCGGTGATGCGCATCCAGTCGCCGTCCTGCACGGCTTCAAGCTGGTCGAACCACGCGGCGTAGCGTTCCAGCAGTTCGCCTTCCTGACCATGCAGGATGCCCGACAGCGCAATGCAGCCGCCGGGCGCGACGCGGGCGGCCAGCAGTTCGGCCAGCGCGTCCAGCGCCGAGGCCAGGATATTGGCGACCACCACCGGATAAGTGGCGACCGGCTCGTCCTGTGGCAGGTAGGCGGCGATCTGCACGCCATTGCGCTCGCCGTTGTCGGCGGTGGCGATCAGCGCCTGCGGGTCGTTGTCCACGCCCACCGCAGCAGCGGCGCCGAGCTTGAGCGCGGCCAGGGCGAGAATGCCCGAGCCGCAACCGAAATCGAGCACGGTGTTGCCGGCCAGCTTGCCCTCGGCGGAGAGCTGGTCCAACCAGCGCAGGCACAGCGCGGTGGTCGGATGGGTGCCCGAGCCGAACGCCAGCCCCGGGTCCAGCCGCACGATGGCGGCGTTGGCCGTTTGCGCTTCTTCCGGCAGTTCGTGGTTCCACGGCACGATCCAGGTGCGCTCGCCGAAACGCATCGGCTGGAACTGGTCCAGCCAGGCGCGTTCCCAGTCTTCATCGGCCACCGCGCGGAAGCTGGCCTTGGTCCAGTCCAGACCGGCGTCGAAGGCTTCCAGCGCGGCCAACAGCGCCAGCGCGTTGGTATCGGCCGGGAACAGCGCGGTCAGTACGAGGTCGTTCCACAGCGGCGTCTCGCCCACGCCCGGCTCCAGAATCGCGCGCTCGTTGCTGGTGTCAGCGTCGGCATCGAGCATGGTCACCGCCAGCGCGCCCACGTCTTCGAGCGCATTCTCGTAGCGGGGCTGGGTGGTTTCGGTGCAGCGCAGGGTCAATTCAAGGAAGGGCATGGCAAGGGACAGCAACGGCGGGACAGGGCACGCATCCTAGACGAGCCGGGCCCCGATTGCGCGCCGCACGGCCGGTCTTCATCGCCGCCGGCGACTTGCTTGCTAGAATCCACGCCATCATCACCCGCCCTTTCGTGTCGGTTACCGATGCTCTCCCTGCTTGCGAGAAAACCCTGGTACCTGTTGGTGCTGCCTGCGGCGGTGCTGCTCGCCGTGCTGGGCTTCCGCAACGGCGGCGGGCTGCATGCGGCTGACAACCAGGAAATGGCCGCAGCAATGAACGTACCGGTGGCGCAGGTAGCCAGCAGTACCGGTTCGGCCAGCGAAGGCGCCGTGAGCGGACGTGAACGCAGCGCCGCGCTGGGCCCGGGCCTGCCATTGGACCTGCGTGCGGCCTTTGAAGGCGGGCGCGGTCTGTTTGAATACGCACGCCAGCTGCGCACCGCCGCAGCAGCCGGTGACGCGGAAGCGGGCTGGATGGTCAGCCGCATTTACGACTATTGCGGCGTGTATGCAATGGACCCGCAGGGTTACGCGCTGGACAGCGCCACCTTGGCCAGCATGGGTTTGAAGGACGTGCCGGGATTGACCGCGGCACGTGAACAGGTCAGCCAGGGATGCGTGGGCTTCACCGCCGCCGATGGCCTGGGGCATGCGTTGCTGCTACAGCAGCGGCGCGCGTCTGCCGCAGCCGGCAGCCTCGCCGCCGAGGCCGCGCTGCTGTCGATGGGCGAGCCATTGCGCACGGATGCTGAATACCGCCGTGGTCTGGTGGAGCGGGTGTTGAACTCGCAAAGCCCGGAAGCGTTTTTGGCCTTGTCCACGGCGATGGGCGTGGCGGCTTCCGGGGATGACGCGTATCGCGGGCTGGTGGCCGGCGATCAATACGCGCAGTTGGCCTGGCAGTTGGCCGCCTGTCAGTTGGGCCTGGCCTGCGGGCCGGACAGTGCCCTGATGACCGGTTACTGCGCCAACGGCGGGATCTGCTCGCGCGATCCCGAGCAGGATTTCGAGACATTTGTATACGACGCCGCGGTATCGCGGCAGGGTATGGAAAAGATGAACGAACTAGTCAGCAACCTGCGCCGGGCGCGGGGAGGTAAGCCATGAACTACCGTCGTCTCCTGCATGGAGCCAAATTCTGGGTGTGGGTGGTGCTGTTTGTCGCCTACTCGGCAGGCGCCGTGGGCGTGGTGCTGATCGACACCTACGAAGACCGTTATCGAGAGATGAGCAAGGTCAAACTGACCTCGGTCAACTCCGATGCTGACCAACGTCGCGCCGGTGCCAGCCAGGCCGCTGCGATCTACCGTGCACAGAGCGGCACACCGTTCTCCACGCTGCCACCGGGCAGCCGCTTCCAGATTGTCTGGCCGGATGGCTCGGTGGAAACCGTGACCGTGGTGGATCCGTCCTCGCCGCTGGGTACTGAGCCGGTGGTGGGCACTGCGGTAACGGCTGAATGATCCGCTCCTGGTAACCGGAGCGGCGTAAGCCGGCACATACGCACCGCCAGAAGCGCATCTGCTTCACGGCAAAGAGAAGCGGGGATTCCCCGCTTTTTCTTTGCGCGACGGCCGACCGCCAAAAGATTTGCAGTTCCCGGCCGATATTGGGGCGACTTACCGGATTGTGTTGATGAACCTGCAATGTTGATTGCCACCTACGACCAGACCTTGGTCGTGTTTTCGATTGTGGTGGCCGTACTGGCTTCCTATACCGCGCTGGACATGGCCGGCCGCTTGGCGACGGCACAAGGCAGTGTCGCGCGCTGGTGGTTGGTTGGCGGTGCCGCGGCGATGGGCTTGGGCATCTGGTCCATGCATTTCATCGGCATGCTGGCCTTTGATCTGCCGATTCCGCTGGGCTACGACCTGGGCATCACGCTGTGGTCGCTGGCGGTATCGGTGGGCGCATCGGCGTACGCGCTGTGGCTGGTGTCGCGGCCGCGCTTGCCGGGCTGGCAGTTGCTGGCCGGTGCGGTGTTGATGGGCCTGGCGATTGCCGCGATGCATTACCTGGGCATGTCGGCGCTGCGCATGCAGCCGGGCATCGACTATCACCCGGTCTGGTTCATCGCCTCCATCGCGTTGGCGATTGCCGCGTCGGGTGCGGCGTTGTGGATTGCCTTCCGCCTGCGCAACGAGCACCACAAAGTCCTGCACATGCGCGCGCTGGCGTCACTGTTGATGGGCGTGGCCATCGTCGGCATGCACTACACCGGCATGGCGGCGGCACGTTTTCCGGAAGGCAGCGTGTGTGGCGCGGTGCCTGCTGGCGGCATCGATACCCAGTGGCTGGCGGTGCTGGTCATCGTCACCACGGTGGCAACGCTCGGCATCGCCTTGATCGCGTCGTTGTTTGATCGCCGCATGCGCGACCGCACCCGCGTGCTGGCCGATTCGCTGGACGACGCCAATCACAAGCTGGTACAGGCCGCGCTGCACGACCCACTGACGCAGTTGCCCAACCGCATGCTGCTGCAGGACCGCATGGAGCAGGCAATCAAACGCGCGCAACGGGAAGGGCGCGCGGTGGCGGCCATCTTCTGTGACCTGGATGGCTTCAAGACCGTCAACGATGCCTATGGCCATCAGCTCGGTGATCGCTTGCTGACCGCAGTGGCGCAGCGCATCGGTGCGTTGCTGGGGCCGCAGGACACGTTCGCCCGATTGGGTGGCGATGAATTTGTCCTGGCGTTGACGGTGGACAGCCCGGACGATGCGTTGGTGATTGCCGAGCGGATCGTGGAAGCGGCCGCACAACCGTTTTTGATCGACGCGGCGGAGTTGCAGGTCAGTGCCAGCCTCGGCATCGCGCTGTATCCCAACGATGCCAGCAGCGAGCGCGAACTGATGGCCCGCGCCGACGTCGCGATGTATCACACCAAGCAGCTGGGCCGGAATGGCTACACGTTCTTCACCCCGGCGATGCAGGTCAACGCCAATCGCCAGCTGCGCTTGTTGCAGGACCTGCGCAGGGCGGTGGGGCGTGACGAGCTTGTGCTGCATTACCAACCCAAGTTTGATGCTTCGGAACAGAATGTCACCGGCGCCGAGGCGCTGCTGCGTTGGCAGCACCCGGAGCTGGGCTTGCTGGCGCCGGACGTGTTCATTCCCATTGCCGAGCGCAGCGGCCTGATCCTGCCGATGGGCGAGTGGGTGTTGGACCAGGCGTGCAGGCAGCTGCGGCAGTGGCACGACGAAGGCCACGAGCACTGGTCGATGGCGGTGAACCTGTCGCCATTGCAGTTCGATTCGCCGGCCTTGGTGGAGACGGTGCGCAGCCTGATTGAACGGCACCGCATCGATGCGCAGTACTTGACGCTTGAGGTCACTGAAACCACGGCGATGAAGGATGTCGATGCCAGCCTGGAAGTGCTGAACAAGCTCACCGCAATGGGCGTGAAGATCGCCATCGACGACTTCGGCACCGGCTATTCCAGCCTGTTGTATCTCAAGCGCATGCCGGCAGCGGAGTTGAAGATCGACCGCGCGTTTGTCCGCGATCTGGAAAGCAATGAAGAAGATGCGGCCATCGTCACCTCGATCATCGCCCTGGCCCGCGCGCTGAACATCAAAGTGGTGGCCGAGGGGGTTGAAACCGCCGCGCAACGCGAGTTCTTGTTGTCGCTGGGCTGCGACACGTTGCAGGGGTTTTATCTCGGCCGCCCTGCAGAGGCAGAGGCATTTGGCAGCTACGGGGATAAAGCGGCCGCGTGAGCCTGTGTTGCCGTTGCTCCCTTCCTTGCACCGCAGGTGCAGGGGACGGTTCGGGAGGGGGGCTTTTGCAGGTACCTGATTAGCGTCGAGTCTCAGCTGGGAGCCCCTATCCCGCATGCGGGAGAGGGGTTGGGGTGAGGGCAACGCCTTCCTGGCTCCCTGGCAGTTCGGCTGAGGCTCGACGCTGATCAGGTTGCTGGTAGAGGACGCGCGCGAAAGGCCACCCCCCTCCCAGCTTCCCCCTGCGTGCTTCGCCCGCAAAGGGAGGGCTAATTTCAGAGCAAAGAAAAAGGCGGGTTTCCCCGCCTTTTTCATGCCCGTTGATGGCGCTTGATCAGGTCAAGGCAATCGACTGGTTCTTGCGCTCGGCCAAACGCTTTTCCAGGTAGTGGATGTTCTGCCCACCGGCCTGGAAGCCCTTGTCGCGCATGATGCGCTGCTGCAGGGCGACGTTGGTCTTGATGCCGTCCACCACCATCTCGCTCAACGCCACGCGCATGCGCGCGATGGCGGTGTCGCGGTCGGGGCCGTGCACGATCAGCTTGCCGATCATCGAGTCGTAGTTCGGCGGCACCTTGTAGCCGGCGTAGATATGCGTATCCACGCGCACACCCGGGCCACCCGGCGGGTAGAAGCCGGTGATCAGGCCGGGGCTGGGGATGAAGGTTTCCGCGTCCTCGGCGTTGATGCGGCATTCGATGGCGTGGCCATGCAGCACCACGTCGCTCTGCTTGATGCTCAGCTTCTGGCCCGAGGCAATGCGCAGCTGTTCGGCCACCAGGTCGATGCCGGTCACCATCTCCGTCACCGGATGTTCCACCTGCACGCGGGTGTTCATTTCGATGAAGTAGAACTTGCCGTCCTCGAACAGGAACTCGAACGTGCCCGCTCCGCGGTAGCCGATGCGGATGCAGGCTTCCACGCAGACCTTGCCGATCTGCTCGCGCAGTTCAGCGGTGATGCCCGGTGCCGGTGCTTCTTCGACGACCTTCTGGTGACGGCGCTGCATCGAGCAGTCGCGCTCACCCAGGTGGATGGCGTTGCCCTGGCCGTCGGCCAGCACCTGGATTTCCACGTGACGCGGGTTTTCCAGGTACTTCTCCATGTAGACCTCGCCATTGCCGAACGCGGCCTTGGCTTCGGACTTGGTGGTTTCGATGGAGGCCTTCAACGAGGCTTCGGCATGCACCACGCGCATGCCACGGCCGCCGCCGCCGCCCGACGCCTTGATGATGACCGGGTAGCCGATCTCACGGGCGATCTTGGTGTTGGCGACGATGTCTTCACCCAGCGGGCCGCCCGAACCGGGCACGCACGGCACGCCGGCAGCCTTCATCGCGCGGATCGCTTCCACCTTGTCGCCCATCAGGCGGATGGTTTCCGCACGCGGGCCGATGAAGATGAAACCGGACTGCTCCACGCGCTCGGCGAAGTCGGCGTTCTCGGAGAGGAAGCCGTAACCCGGGTGGATGGCCTGGGCGTCGGTCACCTCGGCCGCGGCGATCAGCGCCGGGATGTTGAGGTAGCTTTCCGACGACGGTGCCGGGCCGATGCAGACCGATTCATCGGCCATGGCAACGTGCTTGAGATTGCGGTCAACGGTGGAATGCACCGCGACCGTGCGAATGCCAAGGGTGTGGCACGCACGCAAGATGCGCAGCGCGATTTCACCCCGGTTGGCGATAACGACCTTGTCGAGCATGGCCGGCGCCTCAGGCAATCACGAACAGCGGCTGGTCGAATTCCACCGGGCTGCCGTTCTCGCCAAGGATGGCCACCACGGTGCCGGACACTTCGGCCTCGATCGGGTTGAACATCTTCATCGCCTCGATGATGGCCAGCGTTTCACCGGCCTTGACGGTCTGACCAACGGTCACGAAGGCCGGCTTGTCCGGCGACGAGGACGAATAGAAGGTGCCGACCATCGGCGCGCGCTGCACGTGGCCTTCCGGCAGGGCATTGCCCGGCTTGGCGGTGCCGCCGGTGGAGGCTTCGGTCGGGCCGCTCATCGGCATGGCCGGTGCAGCGGCAGCGGCCGGTGCGGCGTAGACCGGAGCCGGTGCGGCGACATAGGTGCCGACCGGGTTGCGCGACAGGCGCACGGATTCTTCACCTTCCTTGATCTCGATCTCGGCCAGGTTCGACTCTTCCAGCAGGTCGATGAGCTTCTTGATTTTGCGCAGATCCATGAGGGCCTCTTTCGTTCTATTAAGCGGTAAGGAGAAGGCGCGGGGCGCCCGGGTCAAAGTTCGTAAAAATCGCGCAGCTGCCGCGTACGGTCCTGCGCGTGGGTGGTAAGACAATGCATCTGCGCGCCGTTGCGCGAGGTGCCATCGGCATGAAAGGCGTACACCGCGTCGCAATCCTTGTCGCGCAGCTGGATCCAGGCGCGCTGCGCGATCACCAGTTGCTGCTCGGCGTCGGCGCAATGCGTGCAGCTGCCATCTGCGGCCTGCCGCCGTAACTGCTGGCGGGCCTGCGCGTAAGCGGTGTTGAGCAGGGCATCGGCGTCTTCGGCGCGATCGGACGCGCACAGATCCCGTTCCATCGTGCTGGTGGCGGTTGCGCAGTCGATGCCATCGGCGGCGCGGTCAACGCTGCCGGCATGCGCCACCGCGAGCGGCAGGCAACCCAGCACCAGACCGGCCAGCAACTGCGGCTGCGGGTTCATTCGGTGGCCACCAGGCGGGTCAATGCCGCATCCATGGCGTAGCGGTAGCTGTCCGCACCAAAGCCGCAGATCACGCCGACCGCCTTGTCACTGAGATAGCTGTGCTGGCGGAACGGCTCGCGGCTGTGCGGGTTGGACAGGTGGATCTCGATAAACGGAATGGCCACCGCCGCCAACGCATCGCGCAGGGCGACCGAGGTGTGGGTGAAGGCCGCCGGGTTGATCAGAATGAAAGCGGTTCCATCGCCACGCGCAGCCTGCACGCGATCCACCAGCACATGCTCGGCGTTGGATTGCAGGTGCTCGACCTGATGCCCCGCCTGCTGCGCCTGCGCCGCCAGCGCCGCGTCAATCTGCGGCAGCGTGGTGTGGCCGTAGACATCCGGCTCGCGGGTGCCCAACAGGTTCAGATTGGGGCCATGGAGGACCAACAGTTTTGCCATGATCCAGCGGTCGGCGGGAAAGGGCGGCAGTGTGAGGGAAGCTGGCGATGCTGTCCAGTTCGACGAAATTAGCCTCGTTTTAATCGTTTGTTTGAATTTTGGCGGGTTTCTGGGATTGCTTGCGCGGCAGTGCCTGGGACAGGGCTGGCATGAGATTTGTCTGATTGGCCGCTCGCGTCGAACGACGGCCGCATCAAAGCGCTCGGGTGTAATGCGCGGCGATTGCTGGGAAATGGACGAAGTTGGCGGCAAGGCTGGAGCTGCTTCGGCCCAGCTTTAGCCCCTCTCCCTTTACGGGAGAGGGGTTGGGGAGAGGGTGGAACGAAGTCGCTTCAATAAAGATGCGGGCCAAGCCAAAGCCAAAGCTCCCCTCATCCGCCCCTTCGGGGCACCTTCTCCCGTAAACGGGAGAAGGGTTGGATTGCATGCTTTGCGTCGTCGTCGTCGTCGTCGGCGGCCCAAGCCCAGGCCTCAGCTCCATCGACATCAACGGAGTCCCATCCCCGGCAATCCCCAGCGCCCCCACTAACCATCTGTTAATAGACGACCGGTCTATTCGGAGTAAAGTCCACCCCATGAACCTCTCCCCCAAAGCTCAGGCTACCCGCCAGCACATCCTCGATACCGGCTACCGGCTGGTTCTGCAGAAGGGGTTTGCCGCGCTTGGCCTGCAGGAAATCCTCAAGGCCTGTGCGGTGCCCAAGGGCTCGTTCTATCACTACTTCGCGTCCAAGGAAGGCTTCGGCTGTGAGCTGTTGCAACAGTACGTAGACGACTACGGGCGCAAGCTGGAGCTGCTGCTGGCCGACGGCGGCAATGGGCAGCAGCGCTTGATGCGCTACTGGGATGCCTGGGCGCGTGACCCGGCCGATCCGGCCCAGGGTTGGGCCGAGGAATGTCTGGTGGTGAAGCTGGCTGCCGAGGTCGCGGATCTTTCCGAAGACATGCGTCGCGTGCTCGATGGCGGCGTGCAACGGCTGCTGCAGCGCATCGCCGCACTGGTCGAAGAAGGCCGCGCCGATGGCTCGCTGCCGCCCGGCAAACCCGCGCTCGATGTCGCGCGCGTGCTCTATCAGATGTGGCTGGGCGCGGCGCTGTTGTCCAAGCTCAGCCAGGACCGCCTGCCACTGCAACAAGCGCGCGGGGCCACCGAGCATCTGTTGATGTGCGGCAACACCGTCGCACCTGTTTCCTCCCCCAATCACTGAAGGCACCGCCATGAAGGTTCTGTTCGTCCTGACCTCGCACGACCAGCTCGGTGACACCGGGCACAAGACCGGCTTCTGGCTGGAGGAATTCGCCGCGCCGTATTACGTGTTCAAGGATGCCGGCGCCGACATCACCCTGGCATCGCCAGCGGGCGGCCAACCGCCGCTGGACCCGCACAGCGACGCGCCCGATGCGCAGACGCCGGCCACCGAGCGCTTCCGCAAGGACAGTGCCGCGCAGCAGCATCTGGCGACGACGCTGCCGCTGAAGCAGATCGACCCCGCGCAGTTCGACGCGGTGTTCTACCCGGGCGGCCACGGCCCGCTATGGGATCTGGCGCGTGATGCCGATTCCATCGCCCTCATCGAAACCTTCGACCGTGCCAACAAGCCGCTGGATCTGGTCTGCCACGCACCCGGTGCATTGATCGCCGCACGCACCGCCGACGGCAAGCCGCTGGTCGCCGGTCGCAAGGTCACCGGCTTCTCCAACAGCGAAGAAGACGCGGTCGGGCTGAGCGCCGTGGTGCCGTTCCTGATCGAAGACGCGTTCGCCCGCCTCGGTGGCAACTACAGCAAGGGCCCGGACTGGCAGTCGTTCGTGCTGACCGATGGCCACCTGGTCACCGGCCAGAACCCGGCCAGTTCCGAAGCCGTCGCCAAGGCCTTGCTCGCGCAGTTGGCCTGAGCACCTGCACTCCCGTCTGCGTAGCCGGTTAAGCGAAGTGCACCCGGGGAATCATCGGCAATAGAACCGCAACACGTCACCTCCAACGTTCACCGCATCCACCCCCACGCTCCCCCAAGGAATCGGTAATGAAAATCTTCTACAAGACCCGCGCCACTTCCACCGGCGGCCGTGCTGGCCGCACCGCACTGGACGACGGCAGCCTCGCGCTTGACCTCGCATTGTCGGGTTCCGGCAAGGCTGGCGCCAACCCCGAACAGCTGTTCGCACTGGGCTACGCCGCCTGTTTCGACAACGCATTGCCGGTGGCCGCCAAGCAGCTGCAGTTGCAACCCAGCGGCACCGAAACCTCGGTGGAAGTGGGCATCGGCCAGACCGCTGAAGGCGGCTACGCGTTGGACATTGATCTGCACGTTGCAGTGAAGGGTTTGGATGAAGCCGCCGCGCTGCGTCTGGTCGAAGCCGCGCACAAAATCTGCCCGTACTCCAACGCCACGCGCGGCAACATCGACGTGCGCCTGCACGTCACCGCCGCCTGATTCCCACCGGAGATCACCATGCGAAGCGCCATCCACACCACCTTTGGTGAACCGACCGACGTGCTGGCCCTGGGCGACAGCCCGGTGCCGCAGCCCGGCCCGGGCGAAGTGCGGATCAAGACGATCCTCGCGCCCATCCACAACCACGACCTGTGGACCATCCGTGGCAAGTACGGCTATAAGCCCACACTGCCGGCCATCGGCGGCAGTGAAGCAGTAGGCACCGTTGATGCCGTGGGCGAGGGCGTCGAAGGCATCGCCATCGGCCAGCGCGTGATGGCCGCCTCGGTACACGGCACCTGGGCGGAGCACTTCATCGCACCGGCGCGCATGGTCATCCCCGTGCCGGACGCCATCGCCGACGAAGCGGCGGCGCAGTTGATCGCCATGCCGCTCAGCGCGCTGATGCTGCTGGAATTCCTGCAGGCCGAGCCCGGCCAATGGATTGTGCAGAACACCGCCAACGGCGCGGTCGGCAAGACTCTGGCGATGCTCGCCGCCGCACGCGGCGTGCAGGTGCTAGGCCTGGTGCGCCGCGATGCCGGCGTTGAAGAACTCAAGGCACTGGGCATCGACAACGTACTGTCCACCGAGCAGGCCGACTGGAAGCAGCGCGCCCACGCATTGCTCGGTGACGCACTTGCACACGCCGCCGTCGATTCCATCGGCGGCCAGGCAAGCGCGGACCTGCTGTCGCTGCTCGGCGAAAACGGCACGCTGGTGTCGTTCGGCAGCATGACAGGCGAACCGATGCTGATCCCGTCCGGCGACGTCATCTTCAAGCAGGCCACGGTCAAGGGCTTCTGGGGCAGCAAGGTCAGCCAACAGATGTCGGTGGAGAACAAGCGCCGACTGGTCGGCGAACTGCTGACGCGCGTGATGAGCGGTGAGCTGGCACTGCCCGTGCAGGGGATTTACGACCTGGCCGATGCAGCGGAAGCGGCGAAGGCGAGTCTGCAGCCGGGCAAGAATGGGAAGGTGTTGTTGCGTCCCTGAGTTCTGATGCGGTGATGTTGAGGTGAATGCTTCACACCAAAAACATTGATAGGTGTTCAAGCAAGCGCCGGCAGAGATGCCGGCGTTTTGCTTTCTGAAAAAAAGCCGGCCGGTCGGATTCACGCACCCATCGCTTCCGATCCAGATCAAGCAAGTGCAGCACCGAAGCCGACTAAGAAAATTCCTATTGGTCGCTCGGGTTGATTGATGACGACAACTCCCATGGCAGGTGCGCAACGATCGGCGCGTTCGCATGACTACCATCGAGTGCTTCACGACAGTCAAAACTCCGGGTGTTGAATGGCGAAGTTATGGAGTGTGCTTGGCGATAGAACGACAGGTGGTGGCTCAATCATCACCGCGACGCCATCAGCCGGAAAATTCTTCCATGCAAACCGCCTGGTGAAGGCGGTGACCTGTACTCCCCATCTTCTGCTGATGGGTTGCCTCCTTTCGTGCAGCCCAGTTTCTGCTTCCCGGCAAGATCACGACGTTCTGAATATCCGCGTTTCTGCCGCAAGCTACACCGGGAAAGCCGGCGACATGCTCGAACCCGAATGTGCAGCGTGGACACTGTCCCCAAGCCAAGTGCGGGAACTGTTTGTACTGAGCGAGCGCTACGAGACCGCGCCGCACAGCAACTTCTATCAGCTTCCGTGTTCCATCTCTGGAGAAGCCACGATGGAAGAGCGGCGCTGGCGTTTCGTGATCAACGGTGGTGGCGTGGTCACATTGACCAGCGGAGACGAGATCAGATATCTGGGCTGCCGCGACGAGCGATGTGAGCCTTACATCCTCTTGCTCACGGATGACATGGAAGGCAGTTGATGTCGGGAAGGTCCGCTAGAAACCCCGATCAGAGTCATGTTGAGCACTCGGCGAACTCCATGCCGACGCCCGTTCTTGCCCGCGTCGGCCTTGTTGTTCGGTGCGAAGAAACGTCCGTTGTGCCGCGACTAGGGTGCTCCCGTTAGGCGCGGTGATTCGGCATCAGCGTGGAGCTATTCAGAGTTTTCCCCGGCGGGCAGCTAGTGAGACATCGCTCACCGTTCTTCAGTGAACTATATCGCTAGGGTGAGGATGCATTTACGGTCAATCAAGCCTTTGTTTGGCAGTCCGACTGTACTTGCAAGGACGCATTCGCGCGCGCTTCATACAAGAAAGTTCAGCAATTCAAGGACAAGACATGTTGAATCTCAAGAACAGTTCTGCAGCAATTTTTCTTCTCTCCATCGCGATGGCTTCTGCTGCACAGAACGGGAAGACGCCTATGTGGGGTTCGTTCAAGCTGGTGTCAGAGACGACATCCAGCGATGTCTCGCTGGCTAGGACGTCAGCAACGCTGCTGCGCACGTATCAGCTTGAAAATGGTGACTACGTTGAGCTGATACACGCGGTACGACCTGATGGAATGCTGGAGCTGGACGCATCGCGCCAGCCTGAGAGTACGCTGACAAAACTCGATAAGTATTGTTCCAAGTTCGGCGGCGAGGTTGTCCGTACCGGCATCGCTACGCTTACGAAAGACGCACAGGCATTGCTTGCCTGCGGAGGAAGCTCCCTATCGGAAGGTGCGAAGTCAAGGAGGAATGAGGCCGTAAGCCCTGCCGCTAGTGCCGCACGTGCTTTCTGTGGTGCGACGATGAGTATCGTGATGGATGGCCCAGGCTCGGTTTATCGCGGCGATCCTGGCGGGTTTGCCGTACATGCGGACGCAGAGTGGGAGGAGGGCGGGGCAATTGTCAGCTGGAGAGCTAACTTTCTTCCCGGCTGTACAGTGGGCGAATCCTCTCACCGTCAGAGGTGGCTCTGGGCATCTCGTGCCGTTGTCTGTGGAACGGGATTGCTGTCGCTTGGTATGCATGAAGGCATTGCAAGCATTGAGGCTTGCAACAGCAGAGACTACGGCTTCATCACGACTGAGATATGGAAATAGCTAACGGATATGGGAAGAAAATGAGAAGCCGGCATCAGAGCCGTGTTGAGAACTCACCAAACGCTACGCTGATGCCAGCTGCCCTTGAGTTGAATGCACCAGACCAACAACGTTGATAGCTGTTCACGCAGAAGGCCGGCAGAAATGTCGGCCTTCTGTTTTGTAGCGAACACCTGCTTCGCAGGTCAGTGCCAGTCAACGCTTCTCAAAGTGGCGCAACAAATCCGCTTGACCTTCCCACGGCGGCAATCCTTAAGCTTTGAATTCGTGCAGAACGCCCGCTGCGTTCTTCGCCATCTGCATACACCCATCGCCCGCTTGAGGAAGCCTGCATGACCCGCGCATCTCATCCCCACGTCACTGTTTACACGCCGCCGACCTGCCCGGATTGCAAGATGTTGAAGGAGTGGTTTGCCAGGGAAGGCATCACGTTCGAGGAACGCGACCTCACCGATGCTGTGGTCAGGGACGAAGCCAAGCGCCGCACCGGTGTGCGTGTCGCGCCGATTACCTTGGTCGGTGATCAGGTGTTCTACGGAACGTTTGCATCGCAGAAACCTGGCCTGATGGTGGCGTTGGGTTTATCCAATGCGATCTGAGTGCGCGCCATGAGCAAGAACATCGAACTGCGCGGCACCGGGCGCCGCATTGCGGTGCCGGCGGGCATGACCATTCTCGACGCGGCGCTCGCCGAAGGCATCGCCTATCCGCACGCCTGCCGTTCGGGCCGCTGTGGATCGTGCAGGTCGCGCCTGGTCAGCGGCGAGGTCGAGCTGCTCGATCACAACCGCTTTGCGCTCACCGGCGTGGACAAGGCGCAAGGGCTGATCCTCGCTTGCTGCGCCATTCCGATAACGGACGGCGTCGTTACCTGGCTTGAAGAAGCGGAGGCCGCATCGCATCCGCAGCGCCGTCTCACCTGCCGCGTGGCTGCGATGGAAGACGTCACGCATGACATCAAGCGCATCCAGCTGGTCAACGATCACGGCGAAGCGCTTGCCTTCAGTGCCGGCCAATATGCGCGGCTGAAATTCCTTGGCGCTCCCGCCCGCGATTACTCCATGGCGAGCCGTTCCGGCGATGACCTGCTTGAGTTCCACATCCGTCGTGTGCCCGGTGGCGCCGCGAGCGAATGCATCCACACGCAGCTGCAGCTCGGTGAGCCGGTGCTGGTCGAAGGCCCGTTCGGCTCCTCGTTTCTGCGCGAGCACCACACGGGGCCGCTGCTATGCATCGCGGGTGGCTCAGGACTGGCACCGATCAAATGCATCGTGGACGCCGCGATTGCCGCAGGCATGAAGCAGCCGATCCATATCTACTTCGGTGCGCGGAGCACGCGGGATATTTATCTCGTGGATCACTTTCAGCAGCTGGCGCAGCAGCACTCAAACCTGACGTTCACGGCCGTTCTTTCCGATGCCCCCGCAGACGCAGCTTGGCGGACAGGCATGGTCACCGACGCCGTCGCCGAAGACCTGCAGAATCTTGATGGCTGGAAAGCCTACGTCGCCGGCCCGCCGTTGATGGTTGAAGCGGCGATGGAGGTTACAAGTGCGCGTGGATTGCAGGCGCAGGATCTGCATGCGGATGTGTTTTTTACGGCGGGGTAGGTGGCGTCTGCGGGCACATTCGATAGCCGCAAAGATTGATAGATCATGTGGGCTGTTTGACAAGCTCGATTCTGGCTATGGCTTGTGGGCGGATGTTCAAGCGAAAGGGTCGGCAGAAATGCCGACTCTATACGCTGTTTCAAGATGGTTTGTTTGTGGTCAGACGTCTGGCAATTGCGCTTTGTCCGCTATGTTGCTTCTGCCGCCGCCGCTTATGTGGCGGCGATGTCAAGCTGAATCAGCAAAGAAGCGACGGTGGGAGCTTAGGGGAGGGAAAGCGCGTTTCTATCAAGTTGCGACGAGAGCAAATCAGGCCTGCAGTGTCTATGGATGACGATTGTCTACAAGTTGCTGATCGATTCACCTATCATTCTGGGAAATTGGGCGGGGCATGCCGTGTGAAACGAGCTGCTTATGTCGCTACAGTCAATGCGTGAGCAGGCCCGCTGGCTGCGAGCTAGTAAAGGACTATTAAAAAATGAAATCAATAAATGCTTTTGAGTTGTTAGCTCCCGTCCTTTCAAATTTCAGAGTGAAACGCTCAAACGATGAAGTAGACGTGCGGGAGGCAATCGCGCTGATCGACTTCCACGTTAGAGTTATTTACACGCTTCTTATTTCATTTAATAGAAGGCAGCAAGGTGCATCGGTTAAGTTGCTTCCGGTGCCCGGATTTGGGTCAATGTTAGCGGTGCTTCGTCAAGGATCAAAACTAGTTGATGAGCCTGCAACAGCTTGGGTTAGTTCAATGTTGCGCGCGCTATCTGTGGATGCCATCAAGGGGGTAGATGCCTTCAGGGTGGCTAATAAATACAGTAACTTTAAATCTTTGCGGGACCGGCTTTCACATGGCGGGACGCTGCCGTCAGATGACGGAATGCGTCAGAAAATATCGCTAGCGGTCTCGGCACTCATATCTTGTCTTGAAAGATCGCTCTCAACGCAACTTTCGATCGTTGGCGTTAGCGAGCAAGATGGTCGGCTTTGGCTGGTTGGAGATGAAGGGGCGGCCACCTTCGAGGTCTCGCCTCTGTGGGTCGCACATTCTTCCAGAATAAATTTAGGTGTCTTCTCTCACTTTGCCGACGATACCATACATTATTTCGGATCTGATGGAGAGCTTTGGCTTGAGCGAAATTCCGAGCTCGTTGCTCGCTTCAGAAGGCTGTTTCTTTCCGAAAAAGGCAATCCAAATCAGGATTTGGCGAAGCTTGTAACAGATACTCTGGCTGACGTTGCCGCATATACGGAAGATTATTCGAGGCCTAGTTTCTTTTTCGGTGATGATGAGCGGACGGGCTATCTTCACATTCCTTGGACAAGATCAACAAGCGAAGGTAACGAACCGAGAATCGATGCCTTCCGTATTGGGCTTGATCATCGTAGGGAATGGGAGGCGAGTCAGGGCGAGTGGCGATCGTATTCTGAATTTCTTAAGAGCGTTTCAAAGTGGGAGCTGCTTGCCCGCCGTATAGGCATGGGTCTATCTGCGCTAGATCAGCGGCGAGAGGCGGAAGAGTCGTCACGTCTAGGGATTCAAGGTACCTCCCCGGTGCGGGGTCCTTCGATACTCAGAGAAATGCAAGAGTCCACACTTGGTCCTGAGTTGATTGACGGTTCCAAATTTTTTGAACTAGGAGTGCGAATCGACGATGCTTGTCAGACCATGAAACCGTCAACGTCGGTTTTCTTCTTGGTTGGGCAAGCCGGGCTAGGAAAAACGGAATTAATGCTGGGGTTGGCGAAAGAGCGCTCAAGGCTCATCGCTGAAGATCCGACGCGCCAATGTCCGCTTTATCTTTTTGTCTCATCGACAGGTAGGACGCTTTCCAGCTTGGAGGATGCAGTTGATAGCGCGTTGAATATCACTAAAGTCCTCTCAAGTCACAGCGCAAAGGCTTTGTGTCGAAATGGACTTCTGGTGCTGATGGTGGACGGATTCGATGAGCTTTTGGGAAGCAGTGGATACGAAAACGCGCTGGGCTCCCTCGAACCCTGGTTTAGAGAGCTTGGTGGGCGAGGAGTATTAGTCGCATCAGCGAGGTCTTCATACTACTTAACCCAGTACAGAAGATCACTTGCGTCTGCAGTTGATCTTAATGTGGATCATACGCTTGTCGAATTGCAGCCATGGAAAAGAAATGAGTCGGAAAAATATCTAAAGCAAATGGGGGTCGGGGTTGATCGAATCAAGATGCTTACTGCGAATGATTGGGGCGTACTTGGCGTGCCATTCTTCGCGAAAGCTTTTGCTGCTTGGATCGAACGGAATGCTGACACTCCGCGGCACGCTCCCTCAATGTATGAGATTGTCGTCGAGCAATTTTTAGATCGAGAATCGCACAAGCTTCGAACCCAGACCTCTGAGGAGCTACTAAGTACTGGGGAGTTAAGAG
Source organism: Stenotrophomonas sp. (assembly GCF_050737575.1). Classification (GTDB taxonomy): domain Bacteria; phylum Pseudomonadota; class Gammaproteobacteria; order Xanthomonadales; family Xanthomonadaceae; genus Stenotrophomonas. The sequence continues at coordinate 66,726 of NZ_JBOHXW010000007.1, read as the reverse complement.
AGCTATTCTCGGATGTGGCTGATTTGATGCAGAGTTCAAAGAGTAGGGAGCTCGAACTATCAGAGCTTGTGGCTTGTGCGAAGATGGTGGTTGGTGAGCCGCTTGACGAAGTGAGGCCTGGGCTCTCAAGGCGACTTTCATCACTAGGCGGTCTTGGGGTGAGGCCTGATAAAAATGGACAGAATCAATTCGGTTTTTCTCATGAAGTTTTGTTTGATTGTTTTTTGCTGCTGGCAATTCAGCGTCGAGTTTCCGGGGTTTTCAATGAGAAGTCTTTATTTAGCCTTTTGGCAGCCAGCAATATAAATTCCGCAGTATTTGAATGGCTAATAAAAAGATACCCTGAATCTGCGAAGATCCTCTCAAGTAAAATGTCATTTGAACTGAAGGGGGAGGCTGGAAATCAGGCGGCGTCCTCAAATCTTGGTGCACTTTGGGAGTCGCTTTTGAACTTCGGTAACGGAATTCCGCCGACTCCATCAGCGCGCGGTTTGGCTATGAACAGCGTTGTTTTAGCTGACGGTGGCTGGACATCTATTGACCTCTCCAGAAGTGTTATATCGCATCTCGGTATTTCTGATAATTCTGAAGGCGAGGTGATAGTGTCGGGAGCTACTATCGAATACTTGGAAGTGCCTTCTTCAGTCGTAGCAAAGAGAGTGTTGAAAGGGGGGGATTGTGCATCAATATCATCTCTGAAGATTGGCTCCTCCTTTGCTGATACACCAGCGCAGGTGGCGAGGATACTTCACGATGCTGGTATTTTGAGTGGGAGTATTGATTCGTCCGATGGCGAGATTATTGTAGCTTCGCTTCACTATTTGACTCGTTTGATAAGGCGCCCTGACGTCCCGGTGATTATCGATAGGGAAACTAAAGTCGCCGACGATCATCGGTTATCTTGGATAAATCATTATGACGGGGACATGTGGACGCGATTTGTGAGCGCCCTTGTCGATAGTGGCGCAGCACGTTTGGAGCCTCTCGCTACCTCGGGAAAAGCAAAGGTAAGGCTTACATTCAATATTCCTGTCGAGGAAATGGTGGATAGAGATTCAGGGAGAGTGGAGGTTGAGCGATTCTGGAAAGGCGTCTAGATTAAATTTTCCATGCACGCTCTAGAGAAGCTCTCGAATCTATTTGTGAGCCGCGCAAGGATGCTGGTGTGCAGATCAGGGTTGAGTTTTTTTTGCGACGAGTTTGATAGCGGCTAACTTTTCCGCGCGAAAAATTAAGGAAGCAACCAGACTCCCCGTCTGGTTGCTTTTTTGTTTCCCGATCAACCCTGCTTGAACAACTTCCGCTTTCCCGTCAGGACTTTCTCTTTCGGGGTGAGCTTGGCGACGCCGGGTATCAGGAAGTCGGTCGGGTTGTGGCCGAAGCGGACTTTTGAGGCGAGCCAGAGGGGCATCTTTCCGCGGCCGGTCCAGGTGTTCCAGCGGTTTTCCGGGTCGCGGTATTTCGGCTTGACCTTGGGGCCTTTGCGGCGGCGGGTGGCCTTGGTCTTGGGTTGCGCCTGGTCTGCGTCCAGGCCGAAGACTTCGTCAATCGTGTAGCCAGCGCGCTTGGCGGCGGCGATCAACTGGCGCCGGACTTTCTCGGCCGGTGGGCGGCTGACGAGTGCTTTGTGCGTTGCCTGGGCGGTGCGGATGAGAGTGTTGAGCTCTCGGAGATTCAGAGGAGTAAGGTCAATGCTCATGGCATTAGCCTCAGTTCCGAGGGGGCGAGTGTCAAGGTGGGGGTGGGGTTTTGATGGGTTTTGGGGTGGTGTTGGGGGGCTTGCTGGGAGCTGATGGTCTGCTTGCTCGGAGCTTCCCCTCACCCCAACCCCTCTCCCGTATACGGGAGAGGGGCTTTGATTGTTGGGCTTTGAGGGTTGGCCGGGGCAGGCCTCAGCTTGAAGCTTCCACGCTGCAGCCCGGTGGGTTTCGCTGGCCTACCGGCAATGTCGGTTCCAGGGTCAGGCGTTGGATGTCGGAGAACAGTTGTTCCACCGGCATGCCGAACGGGGCGAACAGGCGCAGCCGGCCCTGGCGGTCGAAGACGTAGCCGCCGGAGGTGTGGCTCATGGTGTAGGTGCCGGGTAGGGTGCCGTCTTCGCGGTCGTAGAAGGCCTTGAATGACGACGCCATGGCAGCCAGCTGCTGATCGTTGCCGACCAGTGCGGTGGCAGTGGGGTCGAAAGCTTTTACATACGTCTCGGCGACGGCCGGGGTGTCGCGGGCCGGGTCGACGGTGACGAATACCACCTGCAGGTTGTCGGCGTCCGAGCCCATCAGGTGCTTCACACGGTTCAACTCCACCATCGTGGTGGGGCAGACGTCGGGGCAGCTGGTGAAGCCGAAGAACAGGTAGGTCACTTTGCCGTTGAAGTCGGCGGGCGTGCGGGTGACGCCGCTGCTGTCGGGCATCGACCAGTGTTGGCCGAGCGCTTCGCAGGCGATGTCCTTGCCGTAGTAATCCACTTTGGGTTTGGCCGCGCAGGCCACCAGCAACAGGCTGGCGGCGGTGAGCAACACAGTGGAAAGACGGAGCTTGCGGGCCAGTGCGGCAAGGCCGCTGGCGGGGGAGGAATAACGGGACATGGCTACAGTCGATGAAGGACGGCCCGCCGCGCTGCACGACACGGGCCGGCAATTGCTTGCCAGCCCGTGCGTGTGTGCGTCAGTTGACCATCATGTGGAAGTGCATGCTCCAGATGATCCAGATGGAGAGCGCGACCACGATGAAAAGAATGACCAGGGTGAAAACAAAACTGGCCAGGTTCCAGCCGCCCTCCGAAGAGCGGTTCATGTGCAGGAAGTACACCAGCTGCACGATGATCTGCACGACGGCAAAGCCGACCAGCAGGGCCATCGTCAGTGGCCGCGACAGCGTCGGGTTCATCACCAGCATGAAGGGGATGACGGTGAGCACGGCGCAGATCACGAAGCCGATCAGGTAGGACTTGGTGGAACCATGTCCGCTGCCGGCGCGGGAGGTGTCGTTGTCGGACATGTTCAGAACACTCCAATCAGATAGACAAAGGTGAAGACGCAGATCCAGACCAGGTCCAGGAAGTGCCAGAACAGGCTCAGGCAGGAGATGCGGGTGACGTTGGTCGGGGTGAGCCCGCGACGCTTCACCTGGTGCATCACCACCGCCATCCAGATCAGGCCGCTGGCCACGTGCAGGCCGTGCGTGCCAACCAGCGCGAAGAACGCGGACAGGTAGGCGCTGGTGGTGGGGCCGGCGCCAATGTGGATGAGGTGGTTGAACTCATACACTTCCATGCCGATGAAGCCGGCGCCGAGCGCGAAGGTGACGCCCAGCCAGGCCAGCACCGCCTGCTTGTTCTGCCGGTGCATCGCCAACACGGCCTGGCCGTAGGTGATGCTGGAGAACAACAGCAGGAAGGTTTCCACCATCACGAACGGCAGCGAGAACAACTCCGCGCCGGTCGGGCCGCCGGCATACGCGGTGCTGAGCACCGCGTAGGAGGCGAACAGCGAGCCGAACAGCACCAGGTCGGACATGAGGTAAACCCACATGCCAAAGACCTTCATGCCGCCTTGTTCGTGGCCATGATCGTCATGGCTGTGGTCGGCCGCTGTTGCGTTTTCTACGGCGACGTTGGACATGATGTTCATGCAATCACCCTGTGCTGCTTGAGCTTGTTCTGGTGTTGGTTCTCGATGGCGGCCACTTCTTCGGCGCTGACGTAGTAGTCCACGTCCTCGTCGTAGGAGCGCACGATCAAGGTGACGATCATCGCCACGAAGCTCGCACCGGCCAGCCACCAGATGTGCCAGATCAAGGCAAAGCACAGCGCCAGGATCCAGATGTTGAGGATCAACGGCACGCCGGTGTTGCGCGGCATGTGGATGGGCGCGTACGTCTTCGGCGGCGGTGGCAGGCCTTGCTTCTTGGCTTCGTGGAAGGCATCCAGCTGGTCGGCCTTGGGCACCACGGCAAAGTTGTAGAACGGCGGCGGCGAGGGCGTCTGCCATTCCAGCGTGCGTGCATTCCACGGGTCGCCGGTGATGTCCAGGTTCTTCTTGCGGTCACGCACGCTGACGTAAATCTGCACCAGCATCAGCACGATGCCTGCGAACACGAACAGTGCTCCGATGAAGGCGGCAATCAGGTACGGCGTCCACGCCGGGTTGTCGTACTGGTTCATGCGACGGGTCATGCCCATGAAGCCGAGCATGTACAGCGGCATGAAGGCCAGGTAGAAGCCGATGATCCAGCAGGCGAACGACCACTTGCCCAAGCGCTCGTTGAGGGTGAAGCCGAACACTTTCGGGAACCAGTAAACGAAGCCGGCCAGGTAGCCAAACAACGCGCCACCGATGATGGTGTTGTGGAAATGGGCGACCAGGAACAGGCTGTTGTGCAGCAGGAAATCCGCACCCGGAATGGCCAGCAGCACACCGGTCATGCCGCCGATGGTGAAGGTCACCAGGAAGGCGATGGTCCACAACATCGGCACGCTGAACTCCACGCGGCCGCCGTACATGGTGAACAACCAGGTGAAGATCTTCACGCCGGTGGGGATGGCGATGATCATCGTCATGATGCCGAAGAAGGCATTGACGCTGGCACCGGAGCCCATGGTGAAGAAGTGGTGCAGCCACACCACGAACGACAGGATGCCGATTGCCAGCGTTGCACCCACCATCGACTTGTAGCCGAACAACTTCTTGCGCGAGAACGTGGCGGTGATCTCGGAGAAAATGCCGAACGCCGGCAACACCAGGATGTACACCTCCGGGTGGCCCCAGGCCCACACCAGGTTGACGTACATCATCGGGTTGCCACCCAGGTCATTGGTGTAGAAGTTGAAGTCCAGGTAGCGGTCCAGGGTGAGCGCGCCGAGGGCGACGGTCAGGATCGGGAACGCGGCGATGATGATCACGCTGGTGACCAGCACGGTCCAGGTGAACACCGGCATCTTCATCAGCGTCATGCCTGGCGCACGCATGCGCAGGATGGTGATGAACAGGTTGACGCCAGTCAGCAAGGTGCCGACACCGGAGGCCTGCAACGCCCAGATGTAGTAATCAACACCCACGCCCGGACTGAACTCGATGCCTGACAACGGCGGATACGCCACCCAGCCGGTCATCGCGAATTCGCCAAGGCCCAGCGAGATCATCATCAGCGCAGCGCCGACCACGAAGATCCAGAAGCTGAAGGCATTGAGGAACGGGAACGCCATATCGCGCGCGCCGATCTGCAGCGGCACCACGATGTTCATCAGGCCCACCACGAACGGTGTGGCGACGAAGAAGATCATGATCACGCCGTGCGCGGTGAAGATCTGGTCGTAGTGCTCGGGCGGCAGGAAGCCATCGCTACCCGGGCCGGCGGCGGCCAACTGCGCGCGCATCATCAGCGCATCGGCAAAGCCGCGCACCAACATCACCAGCGCCACCACGATGTACATGATGCCGATCTTCTTGTGGTCCACGGTGGTGAACCAGTCGCGCCACAGCATGCCCCACAGTTTGAAATAGGTAACGGCGCCCAGCAGCGCAACGCCACCCAACACCATGCCCAACAATGTCACCACGACGATTGGGTCGTGCAACGGCACGGCGTCCCACGTCAACTTACCGAACATGCTCATTACTCCTGGGAGGCCTTGGTTTCTGCGTGATCGCCCGACGTGGCCCGGGTGTTCTCACCCACGCCGATGAACTGGTCGATGACCTTCTTGAACAGCAGTGGTTCGACGCTGGCGAAGTGGCGCACCGGTTCCTTGCGGGTGGGCGCGGCCAAACGTTTGAATTCGTCGAAGCTGAGCTGGTCCGGCGACTGGCGCACCTGCGCAACCCAGTCATCGAACTGCTGCTTGCTCATCGCGGTGGCGACGAACTTCATGTTGGAGAAGCCGTGGCCGCTGTAATTGCCCGACATGCCGTCGAACGCGCCCGGTTCGTTGGCCACCAGATGCAGCTGCGTGCGCATGCCGGCCATCGCGTAGATCTGCCCACCCAGCTGCGGGATGAAGAAGGTATTCATCGTCGAGTTGGAGGTGATGTCGAACGCCAGCTGTTGGCCGGCCGGGAAGTTGAGCTGGTTGACCGTGGCAATGCCCAGGTCCGGGTAAACGAATACCCACTTCCAATCAGTGGCGATCACTTCCACATGCAGCGGCTCGCCGGGGATATCCAGCGGCTTGTAAGGGTCAAGTTCGTGCGTGGATTTCCACACAATCACCGCCAGCACCGCGACGATGATCAACGGCACGCCCCACACCACGATTTCCACCTTGGTGGAGTGCGCCCAATCCGGCATGTACCTGGCCTTGGTGTTGCCGGCGCGGTACTTCCAGGCAAAGACGAAGGTCAGCACGATGGCCGGGATCACCACGATCATCATCAATGCCACGCAGATGATGATCAGGTCGCGCTGGGCAATGCCCACGTCGCCCTTGGAATCCAGCAGTACCCAGTTGCAGCCAGCCAAACCCACGCATGCCAAAGCGGCCAGCGCTGGGCGGATGCGTTTCCAGCAGATATTCATTGAAAGTCGACCCTGATGAAGGAGCTCTTGAGCGGGGACTGCCGGCGCCCGGCACATACGCGGGGAGCGGCTACACTGTCCGTACGGCGGCGCCTACAAGAGGATTGCCTGTCCATTCAAGTCCATACAAGATACATGATTGTATGGGTTGACGCACGCACAAGCATGGAAGGTCCCCTCTGATGCAGTCGCAAGCCACTGGTCGACGCCTGAAAAAACCCAACCGGACCTGGGTCCGTCCCTTCACCGAAGGCACTGGCCCGCTGTATCTGCAGATTGCCCAGCAGGTGCGCGAGGCCGTCGACGACGGCGTGCTGCAGCCTGGCGACCGCTTGCCGCCGCAGCGCGATCTGGCCCAGTTGATGGGCGTGGACCTGACCACCGTCACCCGCGCCTATGCCGAGCTGCGCCAGTCCGATCTGTTGGACGCGCAGGGCGCGGGCGGCACCTTCATCGCCATGTCGGCCGGCAACAGCGCCACCTCGGTGGACCTGAGCATGAACATCCCGCCGCTGCTGGGCAGCAGCCCGTTCGCGCAGAGCATGGAGCGGGGTTTCCAGCAGCTCAGCCAGCAGCTGGGGCAGGGCGAATTGATGAGTTACCACGTCGGCGCCGGCTCCCGCGACGACCGCGCTGCCGCCGTGCAGTGGCTGGCGCCGATCCTGGGCAACGTGCTGCCGGAGCGGGTTGTGATCTGCCCCGGCGCGCAGGCCGCGCTGTGCGCCCTGCTGCTGGCAAAGACCCAGCCGGGCGACGTGATCGCCGCCGAACAGCTCACCTATCCTGGCCTGCTGGCGGCCGCGCGCGTGCTGCAGCGGGGCATTGCGCCCATCGCCATGGACCACGAAGGCATGCTGCCGGAGGCGCTGGAAGAAGCCTGCCAGCTGCGCAAGCCGAGCCTGATCTACCTCATTCCAACCATCCAGAACCCGACCACGGCGACCATGTCGCAGGCCCGGCGTACGGCGATTCTGGCCATCGCGCGGCGTTACGGCGTGGCGGTGGTCGAGGACGACCCGTACTGGCTGCTGGCCGCCGATGCCGCCGCGCCGCTGGCCGTGGAGAGCAGCCCGGAAGCGCCGGTGTACTACGTTTCCACCCTGTCCAAGTGCCTGGCCCCGGGCCTGCGCACGGCCTATCTGGTGGTGCCGCCGGGTGAGCCGATGGAGCCGCTGCTCGACGCCCTGCGCTCCATCGCGCTGATGCCGACCCAGTCGATGGTGGCGGTGGCCTCGCACTGGATCCGCAGTGGCCAGGCCGACGACATGGTCCGCCGCTTCCAGCAGGAGCTGCGCCAGCGGCAGCAGATCGCCGCCCGCATCCTGCCGGCGCCGTATCAGGCGCACCCGACCGGTCTGCATGTGTGGCTGCCGCTGCCGGCGCGGCTGGATCAATACCGGCTGATCCAGGCGGCACAGGCGCAGGGCCTGGGCATTGCCAGCTCGGAGGCCTTCAGCATTGAAGAGCAGGCCGGCAACGCCATCCGCCTGTCGCTGGGCGGAGCGGTGGATCAGCACAGTCTGGCGGCCGCGCTGACCAAGCTCACCGAGGTGATCTCCGCTGCACCTGAGACGCGGGCGCGGGCGATCGTCTAGCTCAGTGCCGGCCGGCGCGCCCGGTCATATCCATACAAAAATGCTACATTGCGATTCTTGTATGGATTTGTGGGTGGTTGTGTGCGCCGGGACAAGCTGAGGTTTCATCTGGTCATGCTGGGCTGCGGGGGCTTCATCGTCCTGGCGCTGGCCTCGCTGGTGTATGTCTGCTCCCGGCCACAGACCGCCAGCGTGCAGGCCAGTGAGCAAGCGGCCATCGAGCAGTGCCTGCAACGCAGTCGCGCGCCGGAGCGTACCGAGATCCACCGCCGCGCCCAGGCCGATTCGTGCCGCGAGATGCGCAAGCAATACGACTATAAGTTCGGCCCGGACGCGGCCACGTGAGCCCCGCCAACGGCGCAGCGTCGCGCCGTCGCGGCATGCGGCTGTGGATTGCGGCGGGTTGTGTGGTGATGGCCGGCATCGCGATCGTGTTGTGGCAGTACTTCGGCTTCAGTGACCAGGCCAGCTTTGCCGAACAGGCCATCGTCTTCGACGACACCCAGCTCCAGTTGCCGCCCGAACTGGCCGGTGCCACCGGGCGCATCCGCGTCGTGCATTTCTGGGACCCGACGTGCAAGGTCTGCAACCGCGAAACCGGTGCGCACCTGAGCTACCTGATCACGATGTATCGCCGCGCGGGTATCGACTTCTACGCCGTGCAGAAACCCGGCACGCACGGCGCGTTGCCGGACTATCTGCAAGGCCGCTTGAAAGCATTGCCGACGATCCAGGGTGCCGAGCACATTCCCGCCAGCCCGGCGGTCGCGATCTGGGACCGACAAGGGCATCTGGCGTATGCCGGCCCGTACAGCATCGGCATGGTGTGCAACTCGGCCAATAGTTTTGTCGAACCCATCCTCGACAAACTGGTCGCCGGGCAGACGGTGCGTCCACGCGGCCTGCTCGCGGTCGGCTGCTATTGCCCCTGGCAAAGCGATCGCTGACGCCACCGATGAATCCGCACGCACGTCGTCGTGCCTTGGCGTTCTGCACGCGCATGAAAAACAGCGGGCACCCGCTCCAACCGACCGATGGTTGTGAGCAGGTACCCGCCGCTGATGCAAACAATAAAGCGCGACATCATCCATACATGGCGCGACCGTTTGTCGCAGCCTTCCACGGTCAACGCCAAGGTGCGCAGTGAGCTGGATAGAAAACGCACTGGCCAGCAACGGCCCGATCTACCTGCGCATCGTCAACAGCATCGAGCGCACCATGAACACCGGCGAGTTGGTGCCCGGCCATCGCCTGCCATCGCAGCGTGCGTTGGCCAAGCAACTCGGCATCGACTTGACCACGGTGACGCGCGCGTTTGATGAAGCACGCCGACGCGGATTGATCGAAGCACGCGGCCCGCAAGGCAGTTTCATCGCGCCGCCAAAAGCCGCGTTCGGCCAGCCGGTGGACTTGAGCATGAACGTGCCGCCCGTGCCCGATGCCGCCGCATTGAATGACGTCTTGCGGCGTGGCGCGGCGGCGGTGCTCGCACGCAGCAATGCACTTAATCTGATGACCTACCATCTCAGCGGCGGCAGTCCGACCGATCGCCATGCCGCCACCAGTTGGTTGCAGCCGATGCTCGGCAACGTCAACGAAACGCGCTTGGTAGTGGCCGAAGGCGCACAGTTCGCGCTGACCTCCATCCTCATCAGCCAGACGCATGAGGGCGATGCGATTCTGTGCGATCAACTCGTGTATCCCGGTCTGTTGCAGGTCGCCAGATCACTTGGCCGTCGCTTGGTGCCGGTGAGCGGTGACAAGCAGGGCATGTGCCCGGATGCACTTGCCCGTGCTGCCAAAGGAAGCGGCGCGCGCGTGGTGTACTTCAATCCAACCTGCAACAACCCGACCGCGTTGACCGTGCCACCGCAGCGCCGCGCCGACCTCGCGCGCGTGCTGCAACGCTGCCAACTGCTCGCCATCGAAGACGATCCGTATTGGCATCACGACACCAGCAAGCCAACGCCCATCGCCGCACTCGCGCCGGACTGTGTCTACTACGTCTCCACGCTGTCCAAAGCGATCAGCCCCGGCCTGCGCACGGCCTTCGTGCAATGCCCGTCTGCGTCCCATGCCGAAGCAATCGCGGCCGCGCTGCGCTCCATCTGCTTGATGGGCCATCCGCTGGTGATGGCGTTGGTCAGCCAGTTGTTGTTGGACGGCTCGGCCCGCGCATTGCTCAAGCAGGTGCTGGCCGAAGCCAGCGAGCGCACCGCGCTGGCCGAGCATCTGCTGGCGCCATCATTGAAGGCGAGGGCGACTGGCCTGCACGCATGGTGCCGCGTACCCGAGCCGTGGACCGACGCCACCTTCGTACGTGCCGCGCAATTGCAGGGCTTGGCGATATCGCCGTCGTCCGCGTTTCGCCCCGACGACGCACCACAGCAAAGTGGCTTTCGCTTGTCGCTGGGCCTGGCAACCAGCCGCCGACAACTGGAAAGCGCACTGCGCCGTATCAACCAGCTGATCATTTCGCCGGAGGGGCCGGTGATTCAGCGCTGAGGGTAGAAGCGATACAGCGTTCATGATGCTCGATCATGTGCGCGTCGATACGCCAAGCCGCTGAATGCATGGAATGCATTTCATCTTCGCTACCGCAAGCGAATTCAATAGCTCATTGGCACCGTATGGCGGATGATCTGCGCGTCCCTGCGTTGTGCGGCGAGAGAATCCACCGTGACAGCAGCACGGATTCACATGGAACCGCCGACCAGCAAACTGCAGGTCGGCAGACTGGGATGCACGATGGAGAGCGCTGTATGGAAGCCTTGAGGATCATTCCCGCGACGTTGCAGGACGCGACCGTGCTGTTCCGGTTGATGCAGCTGTACTACTTCGAGGCGTCCGCGTGGAGTGACGAGGACATTCTTCCAGAAGGACTCTACGACAGCGATTACGCCGATGTGGAGAGCACGCTGCGTGAGCAGTCGCACTGGGCCAGGCTGCTGTGGCTTGATGGAAAACTGTGCGGGTTCGTGTTGGTGGATGACGTCGATTTCCAGGGCCGTCGCATCCAGGAACTGGCGGATCTCTTCGTTCTTCCCAAATTCAGAGGGAAGGGAATTGCGGCCGCTGTGGTCACCGCGTTGGTGACGCCGGAAACGGGGCAATGGCTGTTGGCTACCTTCCGCGACGATCTTCGCGCCCACGACTTCTGGCGTCGAAACCTGCCGAAGATGGGAATGACGTTTGAGATTCCTGTGGATGGAGCTGACGATGCAACGTTCAACCGGTTGCTGATACGCGCGCTGTAGGAAGGCGCCGGCCACGCAGCTGACCTCAATCGAAACAACGCCAAACAGCCGCTCGCAAGCCACCGGCATCGCCAACCGCAACGCCATTCGCCCGGTTCAGCAGCCTGACCCGGTCACACGCCGATGGCTCCGCTTCAGCCAGATGTGAAGGCGGGCACGCGCTTAGTGTTAGGCTGAGCCGCAGGCCTTGCCTGTTTCGCGCGCGCTGCGCAGCTGCCTTGATAGTTGCCCACTCCGCTCCCTTTCATGCGTCAGCCGCCCGTCTACACGGGTGGTCGCTCGACGGGAGTGCGCTATGCCCGGTTATTCGACACGCAACGAGAAGGTCACCATAGGTGGCCAGCTTTACCTGTTGCGCATCCTCAGTGACAAACAACAGTTCAGCGATCCGGATGGTCACGGAGAGCGTCTTGGGATTTCGTCGGCGCAATGGAGCCTGTTCGGACAGCTGTGGCCATCAGGCCGTCTGCTTGCCCAGGCGATGTGCCGCTTTGATATCGAAGGCAAACGCATCCTTGAACTGGGTTGCGGCATTGGTCTGGCCAGTCTTGTGTTGTTGCAGCGGGGCGGCGATGTCGTCGCTTCCGACATCCATCCGCTGGCCGAACCCTTCCTCGCCTACAACGCCGCACTGAATGCGTTGCCGGCCGTGCATTACCGGCATATGCGCTGGGATCGCGAACTGCCTTCGCTCGGCATGTTCGATTTGATCATCGCCAGCGACGTTCTTTACGAACAAGGTCATGCCGCGTTGATGGCCGATGTCATACGCCGCCATGCGAAGCCGAAGACCGAAGTGGTGATCACCGATCCCGGTCGCGGCAACAGCGCACGTTTCAGTCGCATGCTGGGCCTGCAGGGATTTGAGTTCAAATCCACGCGGTGCCGCATGAATGATGAAGACGTTGAGCCATTTCGCGGCCAGTTGCTGCACTACTCGCGCGACGCGCCGGGGGGGGCCGAATAAACCGCATGGAGCGCGAGAAGCAGGCCAAGATCAGCTGCAGCAGCTGTGACGCACTTTGCTGCCAGCTCACCGTGGTGCTGGAAGCAAGAGACGCGGTGCCGGCGCACCTGACAGCTCGATTGCCCAGTGGCCTGCAGGTCATGGCCAAGGACGAGGATGGCTGGTGCGTCGCCCTGGATGGGCAACAGATGAAGTGCCGCATTTACGAGAGCAGACCCATCGTCTGCAGATCCTTCGTCATGGGCGGCCCGTATTGCCGCGCCGAACGCGACGAACATGCACGGCAGGGCGATCGCAACATCGCGCTGCACCTTACCTGAGGAAAAAAACATGGCGATACCACCACGCAAGACGGGCCCGGCCTCTGCAGGAACGACCAGCGCTGTCACCGGCTCCCACGTTCAACAGCGTAACTTGAGCCGCGAGCGCATGGCCGAAGACCTGGCGGCGTTCAACAGCGCAGGCGGTCAGATCGAGGTGCTCGGCAACACGCCGTTCCGCACCAAGCCGACTCCCGAAAAACCGGCTGCCAGCAGCGGCAAGACGTCCGCCGCAACCGTGAGCCAGGCCGACAAGGCCCGGTCGCACAAGCGTCAGCAATGACATGACGCGGAGCGAAGGCCTCTTTGCAGGCCGTCGATGCTCCGCCTGGCTCGAACGCCGCTTTCCGAGGAGGGCGGCGAGGAATACCGTCCACCAGCTGCCGTCTGCAAGCTGCACGAACTGTGCATGTCCGGCTGACGTCACCGGCTGCGGGCGTGCCGGATCAAGATCGCGCTGGGTCAATACCGGATTGTCCGGGCCGGGCTGGTACGGGCCGGCAATGGTGCGGCTGCGCCAGATCATCTGCGCGTGCTGCTCACCGGTGCCGCCTTCGGCTGCGGTCAGGTAATACCAGCCGTCGTGCTTGAAGATATGCGGGCCTTCGATGTACTCGGGCTTGCTGGCAGGGTCGGCGCCGCCATCCACCAGCAGGCGCCGAGCGCCGATGGCCTTGCGGGTAGACAGTTCGATCTGCTGCAGCCAGATCGCGCCGTGGCCGTCGTAACGCAGCACACCATCGGGTACGTCGTTGTGCACTACCCAGGTGCTGCCATCGGCGTCGAAGAACAACGAAGGATCGATGCCACGCACGTCCAGCCAGATCGGGTCCGACCACGGGCCGGCCGGATTGTCGGCGTGGATCAGGAAATTGCCACCGTCGCAGTAGAAGCAGGTGTTGACGATCTAGAACCTGCCATCGTTGTGGCTGATCGACGCAGCGAACAGGCCGCGGGTCAGTTCGTCCTTGCCGTAGTTGATCTGGCCGGGGCGGTCGATGGCATTGCCGATCTGCGTCCAGTTCACCAGGTCGCGGCTGTGATGCACCGGCAGGCTCGGGAAATAGCCGAAGGTGGAGTTGACCAGGTAGAAGTCATCGCCTTCCCGCACGATCGATGGATCGGGATGGAAGCCCGGTACGATCGGGTTGCGGTAGTTGCCTGCCTGCAGCGGTGGCTGCTTGTCGTTGCCCTGGTAGCTGATCGATTGGATCAGCACTTCTGCCCTGTAGGGCGCGGAAAACGCGCAGGCCAATGAGAGCAGGAGCAGCAGGTGCCAGGAATGGGTTGAACGCATGCAGTGCTTCTTGTTGCCTGGGATGGGTGGGGAGATGTTTTGCCGGCCTTCACCCCGAACCCTTTCCCGTAGAGAGAGGGACTATGTGCGGTGCTGCCACAGCGCATGCATGCCACGCGCGGCGAGGTCTTCGGGGTGGCGCTGCACGCCAACGCCCCAGGCGATCAAGGCCTGGGCATACAACGCGAGCAGGCGGTCGTTGCCGATCAGGTGTACCTGTGACAGGCGCGGGCTGTGCTGGAGTACGCCGGAGGCGAGGATCTCGTGGCCGATCAACAGGCCCGACAGGTAGGACGGCAAGGCGCTGCTTTCCATCTGGTTGAACAAGCCCAGCGTGCGTACGCCAAACAGGTGATGCAGCAGGCCGCCTGTTTGGCGGCTGCGCTTGAGTCCGCTCTCGAAGGCCCATGCATCGACGCGGCTGTCATCGGCCGGCATCAGCTTGCCGAGCAGGCTGTGGTTGCGCAGCACCGCGTACAGCTCGCCGGTCATCGCCGTGGCCAGGCGATGCACGCGGCCGTCGGTGATCGTCACCCACTTGCTGTGCGTGCCGGGCAGGCAGGCCACGTGGTTGCCGCGCGGCAGGACGGCCAGCAGGGCGGCCAGTTGGGTTTCCTCGCCACGCATGACGTCGGGCACGGCATCGCTGCTCACGCCGCTGCCGGTGTTGCTGACCCCGGGCACGATCCACAACTGGCGCTCGTTGAAAGCCGCAGACTCCAGGCGCACCAGGGCGGTGGCGAGTTCCTCCACACCAACCGGACAGGGCAGATAGGGCACTTCGCGCCAACCACCACGGCTGCCGACCATGCCCGACAGCAGGATCAGCGGATCGTCCCAGCCGGCGATCTGTGCGGCCAGCACGCTTTCAAACTGACCGGCGCTGGCCTGCAGGCCCTGTTCGCTGCGACGACGCTCGACCACATGGCCTTCGACATCCAGGCGGTACAGGCGCAGGCTGCTGGTGCCCCAGTCAACCGCGATCATGGCAGCAGCACCCGGTCCACGCGCGCACGGGTGCCGTGCAGCGGCAGCACGAACACGCCGCCGGACAGCGGCTCATGTTCAAGCGCGTGCGCATCCAGGCCGATGCGTGCGCTGGTGATGTACAGCGCATCCTCACCGATCACGCAGCAGGAGCTGTGCCGTGCCGGCAGCGTCACCAGTCGGGTGGCTTCACCGGTCGGCGAATAGCGCACCACGCGGCCGGCGCCCCACTGTGCGTTCCACAGACAGCTATCGTCATCGACAACGGCACCGTCGGGCTCCACGCCGGTTTCAGCCAGCGCGACGAAGACCTCGATCTGCTCGGCGTGCGCCGAGGCGGCGTCGTAGCGCGCGGTGAGCAGGCGGCCATCGAGCGAGTCACAGAAGTAGATGCGCTTGCCGTCCGGGCTGAAGCAGATGGCATTGGGAATGGTGGCCAAGGGCAGCGGCAGCGGGCGCAGTCCGTGTGCGGCACTCCACTGATAATGGCGCCCGCCGCGACGGCCATCCGGGTGGTCGCTCTTGGTGCCGAACACGAAGTTGCCATCGCGGTCGGCACGGCCATCGTTGATGCAGGTATTGGCATCATCGGCCTCCACGGCGACCAGCAGTTGCAGTGGCAGCTGCGCGCTGTGCAGGTGGGCTTCCGGGTCGGCCGTGTACAGGCCGTTGGCCAGACCCAGCAGCAGGCGGCCATCGGCACCCAGCGCAAGGCACCCAAGTGCTTCATGCAGCTGCCAGTACTGGCTGTGCCCGTGTGCGGGATCGAAGCGCCACAGGCGGCCGGCGAGGATGTCGGTCCAGTACAGCACCTTGTTGCGGTCGCACCAGAGGATGCCTTCGCCCAGTTCGCAGCGGCTGTCGACCAGCAGCTGCGCCGCTGTCGCGCTCGGCGCACTCACCATTCGGCGACGCTGCCGTCGGCGTGACGCCACAACGGGTTACGCCAGCGCGGTGGATTGCGGTTGGCTTCGATCAGGCGTGCTTCGTCGATCTCCACGCCCAGGCCCGGTTTGGGAAGCGCTGCGATGCAGCCCTGCGCGTCGCAGGCGAAGTCGTCCTTGTTGATGACGTAGTCCAGCAGGTCCGCGCCTTCGTTGTAATGGATGCCGATGCTCTGTTCCTGCAGCATCGCGTTGTGGCTGACGAAATCCAGCTGCAGGCAGGCGGCCAGTGCCACCGGGCCGAGCGGGCAATGCGGGGCCAGCGCGACGTCATGCGCTTCGGCCATCGCGGCGATCTTGTGGCATTCACTGATGCCACCGGCGTGCGACAGGTCCGGTTGCAGGATGGACAGGCCGCCGGCAGCCAGCACCGGCTTGAACTCGCTGCGCGAATACATGCGCTCGCCAGCGGCCAACGGAATGCTGCTGATCTCCGACAACGGCCGGTAGTACTCCCACTGTTCCGGCAGCACCGGTTCTTCGACGAACAATGGCCGGTACGGTGCCAGTTCGCGCAGCAGCACGCGCGCCATCGGTGCGCTCACGCGGCCATGGAAATCGATGCCGAAATCGACGCTGTTGCCGAGTGCCTCGCGGATCGCGGCGACCTTTTCAATCGCGCCATCCACCGCGCGCGGGCTGTCGATCAGCTTCAGTTCCTCGGTGCCGTTGAACTTGAAGGTGTCGAAGCCGAGCGACTGGTAATGCCGCATCTGGGCGACGATCTCGGCGGGGCGGTCACCGCCGACCCAGCGGTAGGTCTTCATGCGATCACGCACCAGGCCGCCAAGCAACTGGTAGACCGGTACACCCAATGCCTTGCCCTTGATGTCCCACAGGGCCTGGTCGATGCCGGCGACGGCACTCATCAGGATCGCGCCACCGCGGTAGAAACCGCCGCGGTACAACACCTGCCAGAGGTCGTTGATGCGTGCCGGGTCCTTGCCGATCAGGTAGTCGCCGAGTTCGTGCACGGCCGCTTCCACCGTGGCGGCACGCCCTTCGATTACCGGCTCGCCCCAACCGCTGATGCCTTCGTCGGTCTCGATCTTGAGGAACAGCCAGCGTGGTGCTGCCTGGTAGGTGGTCAGACGCACGATCTTCATGCGGAGTGGTCCAAGTAGGCCTGGCGGAAGCGCCGCGCGTGTTCACGCGTGGTCTGCACCGCCTGGCCGGGTTGATAAAGGTCACCGCCGATGCCCGCACCCACGCAACCAGCGGAAAGATAGCTGGCAAGGGTGTCGGGGGAGACGCCACCGACGGCGAAAAGGGGAACCGGCGGCAGCACGCTGCGCAACGCGCGCACCAGTGCCGGGCCGTGGATGGAAGCCGGGAACAGCTTGAGCATCTGCGCGCCTGCCCGCAGTGCCTGGAATGCTTCGCTGGCAGTGGCGAATCCCGCCGCCACCAGCAGTCCTTCGGCGACCGCGCGCTGGATCAGCTGCGGGTCGGTATTGGGCGTGACCATCAAGCGGCCGCCGGCCTGCAACAACCCGTCGATGTGCGCGGGCTGCACGACCGTGCCGGCACCGATGCAGGCGTGCTGGCCATAGCGTTGTACGCTGCGTTGCACGCTTTCCAGCCAGCCTGGTGAATTGGTCGGGATCTCGATCGCGTCGAAACCTTCCTCGACCAGCGCATCGACATGCGCGTCCACCTCGCTTGGCGTGATGCCGCGCAGGATGGCGATCAAAGGCAGCTGGAAGGGCAGGGTGGTCATGTCAGTCGTGGTACACCTGTGAGCGGCCGCCATCGATCAGGATATCGGTGGCATTGATGAAGTGCGCTTCGTCGCCGGCCAGGAACAACGCGGTGTAGGCGACTTCCTCCGGTGTGCCGATGCGGCGCGGCGGCAGCAAGGCGGTCTGGCGTTCGCGGGCGCCGGGTTCACGCTCGAACCAGGCCTCGATGCGCGGCACCAGGATCAGCCCCGGCGAAATCGAGTTCACGCGGATGCCATGCGCGGCGTATTCGATGCCGAGCGAGCGGGTCATGCCGATCAAGGCGTGCTTGGCCACCGGGTACGGGAACGCGCCGGGGATGATCTTGTGGCCATGCACCGAGGCGATGTTGACGATGGCGCCAGCCTGTTGCGCGACCATGCCCGGCAGCACG
This sequence comes from Stenotrophomonas sp., assembly GCF_050737575.1. GTDB lineage: Bacteria > Pseudomonadota > Gammaproteobacteria > Xanthomonadales > Xanthomonadaceae > Stenotrophomonas. The sequence continues at coordinate 48,731 of NZ_JBOHXW010000007.1, read as the reverse complement.
GCCTTGCACAGCTGCCAGGCGCCCTCCAGGTTCAGGGCGAAACAACGCTGCCACTGCGCGTCGTCCAGCGCGAGCGGGTCGGAGAACACGTCGGCACCGGCATTGTTGACCAGTACATCGATACGGCCGTGCTGGCCAAGGATGCCGTCGACCAGGCGGCGCATCGCGGCGGTATCGGTGATGTCGCCCTGCAGCAGGCTGAAGCCATCGGCATCGCCGGGAGTCAGGTCGATGCCGATCACCTGCGCGCCTTCGGCATGGAACAGGCGGGCGATGGCCGCGCCTATGCCGCTGGCGGCGCCGGTCACCACGGCCACCTTGCCGGCCAGGCGCCCGCTCATCGGCGGCCTCCGGCCCGGCAGACGCAGCATCCGCCAGCGCTGTTGGCGCCGGCTGATCGTGAAATCCTCATCCCTTTCTCCCTGAAGCCTGCTGTCGGTACTGGCCGCGCCTGCCCGGCAGGGCGGCAGCGGTGCTGACGGAAGCGTGGCATAGCCTTGCGTGAGAACCTATGTGCGACAAATGAAATTTTTGTCGTAATGTATTCGCTGGGCGAATAGCTACTCAGTCGAGGGGATCGGCGCGCATGGTTCAGCCTACTACCGGATGGTTCAGCGCCACCCGTTTGAAGACCCGTCACCTGTTGCTGCTGCTGCATCTGTACGAGCAGCGCTCGGTGCTGCGCGCGGCCGAGGCCGCCAACATGACCCAGCCGGCGGCATCCAAGCTGCTGGCCGAAATGGAGGACCTGCTGGGTGTGCCGCTGTTCGAGCGGCATGCGCGTGGGGTCGAGCCCACGTGGTACGGGCAGGTGATGATCCGCCGCGCACGCTCGGCGCTGTCGGAGATCGGCCGCGCCCAGGACGAGATCGCGGCGCTGCGTAGCGGCCGTACCGGCCAGGCCGCGATCGGTACCGTGGTCAACCCCGGTACCAACCTGGTGCCGCAGGCGGTGGCCGCGCTCAAGCGCGACTTCCCCGACATCCTGATCAAGATCGAGATGGACTACAGCCGCCCGCTGGTGGCCAAGCTGCTGGATGGCCAACTGGACATCGTGGTCGGCCGCATCATGGGCGCCGAGGGCAGCAGCGAGCTGGAATTCGAGCCGCTGGCCGACGAGCCTCACTCGGTGATCGTGCGTGCCGGGCATCCGCTGGCCGGGCGCCAGCGGGTCAGCTACGGCGACCTGGTCGACCACGGCTGGATCATGCCGCCGGAGGGCAGCGTGCTGCGCTCACGGCTGGACGCGGTATTCCTCGAGCATGGCCTGGTACCGCCGCAGAACATCGTCGAGACCACCTCGCTGCCGGTCACCATCCACCTGCTGCGGCACAGCGACCTGCTGACCGCGCTGCCGGCCGAGTCGGTCGCACCCTACCTGCAGACCGGGCAGATGCTGGTGCTGCCGATCGCCCTGGACGTACGCATGGAGTTCTTCGGCATCATCCGCCGCCGCGATCAACTGCTCTCGCCAGGCGCGGAGCGGGTCCTGGAGGCACTGCGGGCGACCGCGCGGCGCTTGTATCCGCCGGCGGGCTGATCCTTGGGTATTCGCTTCTGATATAGATCCTGCGCATTTTTTCATTGGTCGGGAATGAGTACCCCCGCCTATGCTCGCCGCCGTGGCTGTTTCAGGTCATTGGTATCAGGGCCATGGCCCGCGTGCGCCAGGGGGGCATGCGGATCCACCGGCAGCGTGATGTGGAGAGCGGTAAGTCGGGCGCCCGGCCATGGCGGGGTGCGCAGGTACGCGGTTTTCAATCAGCTTCACCTGGTGCCAAAGGCGCAATGACGTCGGTGCTGGGGACAACTCAATCGTCGTCATGTGTCCTGGGAGGGAACACTCATGTCAACGTTCCAGCGCCGCCTCACGGTGGCCAATAGCGCGCGTCGCCGCGCTTGTAGCGGTCTGCAACCGACCGTCCTTGCCCTGAGCGTGGCGCTGCTGCTGTCGGCCGCCGCTCAAGCACAGGATGCCGCCACCACCCCGAATGCCACCGAGCTGGACACGGTCGAGGTCACCGGTACCCGCGGCAGCCTGACCAAGGCCCAGATCATCAAGGAACAGTCCGACCAGATCGTTGATTCGATCGTGGCCGAGGACATCGGCAAGCTGCCCGACAACAACGTCGCCGAAGCGCTGCAGCGCATCACCGGCGTGCAGATCACCCGCAACAAGGGCGAAGGCAGCGGCATCATGGTGCGCGGCCTCACCCAGGTGCGCAGCGAGCTCAATGGCCGCGATATCTTCACCGCCAACGCCGGCCGTGCATTGAGCTGGGAAGACGTGCCGGCCGAACTGCTCGGTGGCGTGGACGTCTACAAGAACCCCAGCGCGGAGATGATCGAGGGCGGCCTCGGTGGCCTGGTCAATCTGCGCACGCGCATGCCCTTCGACCAGGACGGCATGAAGGTCTCCGGCAGCTTCACCCTCAACAAGTGGGACCTGCGCGACTCGCTGCAGCCCTCGGCATCCATCCTGTTCTCCAACCGCTGGAACACCGACGCCGGTGAATTTGGCGTGCTGTTCAACGTCGCCCACCAGGAAGGCCAGTACCGCGAAGACCGCATCAACATGGGCAGCTACCTGTCCTATGACGATGTGCCCGGCTACGAAGGCCAGAGCGTCGTCATCCCCAGCGAAGTCGGCATGTACAGCCACTTCGGTGATCGCGAGCGTGACGGTCAGTACGTGGCGCTGCAGTGGAAGCCGAACGACGACGTCGAGATCTACGGCACCGTGCTGCGCTCGGACTACAAGTTCCGCAACCGCGAATACAGCGTGCGCGTGGGCAACCTCAACAACAACACCCAGGACCTGGTGAACTGGTCCAACAACGGCTGGGGCTTCGTTTCGCCGAGCATCCCGGGCTACGAAGCGTTCAATGACCCGTTCGGCTTCGACGGCAACGGCGAGTTCCAGTACGGCACTTTCAACAACGCGCTGATCACCACCACCGCGCGCATGGACTGGCGCAACTCGGTGACCACCGACTACGCCCTGGGTGGCAAGTGGCAGGTCAACGACAACCTGCACCTGTCGACCGACTTCCAGTACATCGATGCCACCACCGAGAGCGTCAACTACTGGGTTGACCTGCTCGCCGGCCAGGTGGATCCGGATGACTGGCGTGGCTGGTCCGGCCTGTACGGCGTGCCGCCGGTACGCGTGGACATGAGCGGCCGCTATCCGTCGGTGACCGTCCTCGACCGCGAGACCGGTCAGCCGATCAACGGCTACATGAGCGACATCAGCAACTACGGTGGCTGGTACTCGCACCTGGACAAGCGCGACAACAACGACGCCGACCAGTTCTCCTGGCGCGCCGACCTGCGCTGGGATTTCCTCGACAGCGACCTGCTCAACGACCTGCGCATGGGCGTGCGTTACACCGACCGCAGCGCCATCACCCGCAGCTCGGGCTGGAACTGGCAGAAGATCGCACCGGCCGGTACCGACAATGCCTGGGGCAGCTTCACTCCGGCGCCGTTCGCCGACTACCCCAATGCCTGCTACCGGTTGTTCCCGTTCAGTGACCACTTCCGTGGCAACAGCGGCCTGCCGACCGGCTACGTTGCTTGCGACGAGATGGTCGCCGACTACGAGAACACCGTGCGCATGTTCGGTCACGAGCCGATCGCCTACAACCCGATCACCGACATCCGCGAGTACACCGAGAAGACCTACGCCGCATACGCGATGCTGCGCCTGGGCAACGACTCGGCGCGCTTTCCGTGGGACGTCAACGTCGGCGCGCGCGTGGTGCGCACCGAGACCACGGTCAACGGTTATGAGCTGGCGCAGAATTCAGCCACCAATGACACCAACCAGGTCAACGCCAAGCACTCGTACACCGATGTGTTGCCGAGCCTGAATTTCCGCATGTTCCTGACCGACAACCTGCAGTGGCGCGTGGCTGCCTCGCGGGCGATGTCGCGCCCGGACTTCAACCTGATGGACCCCTACGTCTATCTCAACGACACGTTCTTCGACTTCAACACCGGTGGCGTTTCCTACGCCAGCCGCGGCAATCCAAACCTGGAGCCGATGTATTCCAACCAGTTCGATACCTCGCTGGAGTGGTACTTCGGCCTGGGCTCGATGATCTACGGCACCGCGTTCTACAAGCAGGTTGACGGCTTCTACTACTACGACACGATCGCCGCCAATTACTTCGACCCGAACTTCGACATGCCGCTGGAAGGTTCCACCACCGGTGAGACCCGTCCATGCGTGAGCATGGAGTGCGTGCGCGAGTTCCAGCTGCAGACCCGTACCAACGGCCAGGACGGCAAGATCAAGGGCTTCGAACTCGGTTACCGCCAGTTCTTCACCTTCCTGCCGGGCGCGCTGGACGGCCTGGGCTTCGAGGCCAACTACACCTACGTGGACAGCAAGGCACCGGCACCGGACGCCGCCAGCACCGACGGCATCGAGATTTCCTACCTGCCGTTGGAAGGCCTGTCGAAGAAGAGCTACAACCTGGTGTTGATGTACGAAAAGGAACGTGTGTCCTTCCGTGCCGCCTACAACTGGCGTGATACCTGGCTGGTCACCACGCGGCCGCCGAATGCGGGCCACGTGCCGCAGTACCACGACGCCACCGGGCAGCTGGATGCGTCGCTGCGGATCAACCTCAACAAGATCTGGTCGCTGACGCTGGACGGCACCAACCTGCTGGATGAGGTGCGCTCGGATTACTACGGCAGCAGCAGTCGCCCCAACGGCTGGTACGTCAATGATCGTCGTTATGGATTGAGCATCCGGGCCAACCTGGATCTTTGAACGGAGGTGCGGTGATGGCAGTTGTCGGGCGCTTCAACCCGGGTGGTACGCAGCAACACGCGGCTACGGGCGCCGGGCTTCTGCGGCGGTGGATGCTGGCGGCGGCGATGCTGCTGCCAGCGACGGTCGCGCTGTCCGCACCGGCGGCGCCAGTGGACTACCAGTGGCACAACGTCGCCATCGGCGGCGGTGGTTTCGTCACCGGGCTGCTCTTCCACCCGCAGCAACAGGGGCTGCAGTACGCGCGCACCGATATCGGTGGCGCGTACCGCTGGGAGCCGGCGCAGCAGCGCTGGCAACCCTTGCTGGACTGGATGGACGCCAGCGACCAGGGCCGTTTCGGCGTGGAAAGCATGGCCGTCGATCCGGCCGACCCCGAGCGCCTGTACATGGCGGTGGGCACTTATCTGCACGAGCGTGGCAGCAACGGCGTGATCCTGCGTTCGAGCGACCGCGGGCAGAGTTTTCAACGCACCGAACTGCCGTTCAAGATGGGCGGCAACGAACTGGGCCGCGCCAATGGTGAGCGCCTGGCGGTGGATCCGAACGACGGCAAGGTGCTGTTGTTCGGTACCCGCGCCAACGGCGTGTGGCGCAGTGCCGACGGTGGTGTCAGCTGGAGCGAGTTGACGTCGTTCCCGGCAATCGCCAAATCCACCGCAGCCACCGCGCAGAGCTGGGACGGTGCGCAGGCCATCGGCGTGGCCTTCATCAATTTCGAACCAGACAGCAAGGGTGGCGACGGTGCATCGCGCACGGTGTACGCCGGCGTCTCGACCCAGCAGACCGCGCTGTACCGTTCCGATGATGCCGGCAGCAGCTGGCAGGCAGTGCCGGGCCAGCCGACCGGCTTGCGCCCCAACCACATGGTGCGCGACAGCCTGGGCCGCTGGTTGCTGAGCTACGGCGACCAGCCCGGCCCCGACACCATGAACAACGGTGCGCTGTGGCGCTTTGATCCGCGCGACGGTGCATGGACCGACATCACCCCGGTACCGCAGTCCACCGACCTGCAGGGCGACGGCTTCGGCTGGGGCGCGGTGGCGGTGGATCCGCACGACCCGCAGCGTATCGTCGCCAGCACCTTCAACCGCTTCGCGCCGCATGACGACATCTTCCGCAGCATCGATGGCGGCCGTAGCTGGACTGCGCTGTCCACGCGCGCCGACTTCGACCACTCCTATGCACCGTGGACCGAGGAAGCGCGGCCGCATTGGATCGGCGTGCTGGCGATCGATCCGCACGACCCCGGCCACCTGCAGTTCGTCACCGGCTACGGCATCTGGGATACGCGCGACCTGCGCAGCTTCGACGAAGGCAAGCGCCTGACCTGGCGTTTCCCCCTGGCCGGCTTCGAGGAGACCGTTCCGCTGGCGCTGGTCAGCCCGCCGCAGGGCGCGCACCTGGTCAGTGGTCTGGGCGACATCGACGGTTTCGTACATGACGATCTGGACACGCCACAGCAGCGGTTTTCCGGCGTGCGCTTCTCCAATACCGAAAGCCTTGCCTATGCCGGGCAGGCACCACAGCTGATGGTGCGTACCGGCTATTTCCATGACCGCCCTGAAGGCGCGGTGCGCGCGGCCTGGTCGAAGGATGGCGGCCGCAGCTGGATGGCATTCGCGCACGAGCCGCCAGATGGCGAAGGTGCAGGGCGCATCACCCTGGCCGCCGATGGCAAGCGGGTGATCTGGCAGACCCGCAATGGCGGCCATTGGCTCAGTGCCGACTTCGGCGGCCGCTGGCAGGCGGTGAAAGGCCTGCCGAAGAATGCGGTGGTGGAAGCGGACAAGCTGGAGGCCGGCGTGTACTACGGCTTCGATCCGGTCAGTGGCGCGCTGTATGTCAGTGGCGACGGCGGCGTGGAATTCCGTCAGGCCGAGGCCGGCGTCGGCGCGGTGGGTGATTGGTTCCGTGCCGAGATCCGACCGAATCCGTGGCAGGCCGGTGAGGCCTGGGTTGCCGCTGGTTGGCGAGGCCTGTTGCACTGGTCGCCGGGCAAGCTGCGTCGTGTGGAAGGCCTGGACAACGTGTTCTCGGTCGGGCTGGGCAAGCCGCTCAAGGACGGTGACACGCCGGTGCTGTTCGTATTCGGCGAGATGGCCGGCAAGCGCGGCCTGTACCGTTCCGACAACGGTGGCCGCCGCTGGATCCGCATCGATAACGACGCGCAGCGCATTGGCGGCGTGATCCGTCACGTCACCGGTGATACGCGTATTCCCGGCCGCGTCTATTTCGGCACCGAAGGCCGTGGCATCTGGTACGGAGAATCGAATTGAAACCGTTGTTCGCAGTGATTGGCCTGGCAGCGCTTGCCAGCAGTGCACAGGCAGTTGAGCTGCCGCGCGTATTCGCCGACGGCATGGTGCTGCAGCGTGACCAGCCCGTGCCTGTATGGGGCAAGGCTGCACCGGGTGCACAGGTACGCATCGATTTCGCGGGCAGGCAGGTGACGGTGAAGGCCGCTGCCGACGGCAACTGGCGTGCGCAGTTGGCCGCGCTACGAGCTGGCGGCCCGTATGTGCTGAGCATCGACGACAAGGCTGCGCCAAAGCAGTTGCATGACGTCTACGTCGGTGAAGTGTGGCTGGCCTCGGGCCAGTCCAACATGGAATGGCCACTGGCCCAGACCGATGGCGCCGAGGCAGCGATAGCCGCTGCCAATGATCCGCTGATCCGCCATTTCAAGATTCCCAAGTCGTGGGCCGGCGCATCGCAGTGGCAGCTCAATGGCGGCGACTGGCGGCAGGCAAATCCCCGCACTGCTGGTGATTTCTCGGCAGTGGCGTATTACTTCGCACAGCAGCTGCGCGCGCGCACCGGTGTAGCGGTCGGCATCATCGACAGCACCTGGGGCGGCAGCACCATCGAAGCATGGACCGACGCAGCAACGCAGGGTCTGGACGGCGCCGCGCTGGCCGCGCAGGCGGCTGCACTGCGCGACGCCGATGCCAACGCATTGCAGGTTACCCACGCCAACCTTGCGCGCTGGCCGCAGCTGCTGGCCGATGCCAGCCACTGGCATGAGGCCGATGCCGATGCGGCGCAGTGGACCACCATCACCGTGCCCGGCCTGTGGGAAAGCCAGGGCTGGAATGGCATGGACGGCGTTGCCTGGTACCGCGCCAGCTTCCGCCTCAGTGCCGATGAAGCCGCCAGGGGCGTGATTCTGGGCGTGGGCCGCATCGACGACAGCGATACCACTTGGGTCAACGGCCAGCAGGTCGGCGAAACCAAGCTGCAGTACAACCTGGCGCGTCGCTACAGCGTGCCTGCGTCCGCATTGCATGCAGGGCTCAACCATGTCGCCGTGCGTGTGCAGGACTTCGGCGGCGGCGGTGGCATCCACGGCGAAGCCAGCGAAGTGTTCGTGCAGCCGCAGGGCGCGGCCGCGCGTGCGCTGGATGGCTGGAGCTTCCGCGTCGAGAGCGCACAGGTCGCGCTGGTCGATGACAAGAACCAGCACCCAACCCTTCTCTACAACGCGATGATCCATCCACTGCAGGATTACGGCGTGCGTGGCGTGCTCTGGTACCAGGGCGAATCCAACGCCAACACCTTGCCGCAGGCACAGAAGTACCGGCAGCAGTTCCCGGCATTGATCACGCAATGGCGCGCACAGTGGAAGGCACCTGCGCTGCCGTTCCTGTGGGTCCAGCTGGCGCCGTTCTCGTCCGGTGCGGACAAGCGCGATGCGGATGATGTAGCGGTCGAAAGTCCGTGGGCGCTGCTGCGCGAATCGCAGGGCACGACGCTGGCATTGCCGGCCACCGCCCAGGTAGTGATCACCGACGTTGGCGATGTGCACGATATCCACCCGCGCAACAAGCGCACCGTTGGTGATCGTCTGGCGCTCGCCGCAGGGAAGCTGGTTTATGGCGACAGCACGGTCATTGCATCCGGCCCGAGCTATGTCGGCCATGACGTGCAGGGCAGCAGCGTGGTGCTGCGTTTCGACGCGGGCGCTGCGCCGTTGCAGGTAGGCGGTGGTGGTGAACTGAAGGGCTTTGAGGTTGCCGGCAGTGATGGGCATTTCCATCGTGCGCAGGCCCGCATCGATAGCAACCGGGTGATCCTGCAGAGCAGGGCAGTGCAGGCGCCGGTGGCCGCGCGCTATGGCTGGAGCGATACCGCGCAGGGCGCCAACCTGACAGGTGCCACCGGCTTGCCGGCGTCGCCTTTCCGCACCGGGCCATGACCGTGCGGAATACCTGCATGAAGCAAAAGGAAACGACCATGAAGCTGACTTCCCAACGTTCCGCGCCGGTCACCGGTGGCCTGCTCGCAACCGCGATGGCATTGCTGTTGGCTGCCTGTGGCAGCGCCAACCCGGACGCACCCGCTGCGCAAGGTGGTGAAGCCAAGACTGCAGCCGCGATCTCGGCCACTGCAGCGGACCTGCCGCGCGTGGTCACCGAGAATGGTCGCCATGCCTTGTTCGTCGATGGCAAGCCGTTCCTGATCCTTGGCGCGCAGGTCAACAACTCCAGCAACTACCCGCAGGCGCTGGACGACGTATGGCCAGCCATCGACATCGTCAAGCCGAATACGGTGATGGTGCCGGTAGGCTGGGAACAGGTGGAAGCCAAGGAGGGCGAGTTCGATTTCGCCTTCGTCGATACCCTGCTGGAGCAGGCCCGCGAAAAGAACGTGCGGTTGATCCTGCTGTGGTTCGCCACCTGGAAGAACAACGGCCCGAACTACGCGCCGGAGTGGGTGAAGCTGGACAACCAGCGCTTCCCGCGCGTGATCACCGCCGACGGCCGCACCCTCAACTCGTTGTCGCCGCATGCACCGGCAACCCTGGAGGCCGACCGCAAGGCCTTCGTGCAGCTGATGCGTCACCTGAAGGCCAAGGACCCGCAGCACACCGTGATCATGGTGCAGCCGCAGAACGAGCCGGGTACCTATGGCAGCGTGCGTGACTTCTCGCCGCTTGCGCAGAAGGATTTCGATACGGCCGTGCCCGAGGCCTTGCTGAAGAAGCTGGGCAAGCAGCCGGGGACGTGGCGTGACGTGTTCGGGGCTGATGCCGACGAGTTCTTCCATGCCTGGCATATCGCCCACTTCATTGATCAAGTGGCTGCTGCCGGCAAGGCCGAGTACAACCTGCCGATGCTGGTCAATGCAGCATTGCGCGGCCCGTTCAACCCGGGCCAGCCCGGGCAGTACGCCAGCGGTGGCCCCACCGACAACGTGCTGGACGTGTACAAGGCAGCAGCGCCGAACATCGACCTGCTGGCACCGGACATCTACATGCCCGAGTACACGATGTACACCACGGTGCTGGAGCGCTATTCGCGCGCCGACAATCCGCTGTTCGTCGCCGAGACCGGCAACCGCGAGGAGTACGCGCGTTATTTCTTCTCCGCGTTGGGACACCAGGCCATCGGCTGGTCGCCGTTCGGCATCGACTACTCCAAGTACTCCAACTATCCACTCGGCGCACGGGCCATGAACCCGGAGACGCTGGAGCCGTTCGCACTCAACTATCGCCTGGTGGCGCCGGCTGCCCGGGTGATCGCCAAGGCCAGTTTCGAGGGCAAGGTGCGCGCCACCGCCGAGCAGCCAGGGCAGGCCGTGCAGACCCTGAAGATCGACGACAAGTGGAACGCGGTGATCACCTATGGCGTGCCGCAGTTTTGGTTCCAGGGCGAGCCGCCGGGCAACCCCGAGCCGATTGGCCGGGCGCTGGTGGTGCAGCTGGCAGCGGATGAATTCCTGGTCACCGGTGCGCACGCGCGCATCAGCCTGGTGGCGGCCGATCCGGCGGTGGCCGAGCGGCAGATCTATCACTCGGTGGATGAAGGCACCTATGTCGACGGCGAGTGGAAGTTCCGCCGCCGCTGGAACGGTGACCAGACCGATTACGGCCTCAATTTCTCCAGCGCACCGCAGTTGCTGCGGGTGAAGCTGGCCACGTACTGAGCAGTCGCATACAGCAAGGCGCCAACCAGGCGCCCCAACGGAGGGAGATCCAATGATGTTGCAGAACAAGCACGCGCGGCTGCGCACCAGCCTGCTGGCACTGGCCGTGGCCGCCGCGATGGCGCCGCTGGCCGCATCGGCACAGACCGTGGAGCGCCAGGCCGATGGTGTGATCGTGCGCCCGGCCGATGCCAAGGCCGCCGATGTGCGCCTGCAGTTGGTGGACGACCGCATCGTGCGCGTCAGCGCGGACGTGGATGGTGATTTCCAGCGCAGCCCCAGCCTGATGCGCGTGGCCAACAGCGCGCCGGTGCCGGCATTCGAGGTCAGCCAGGACGCCAGCGCAGTGACCCTGAAGGCCGCGGGTATCTCCGCGCAGGTAGCACTGGCCGATGGCCGCGTCAGCTTCTTCGACGCTGCCGGCAAGCCGCTGCTGGCCGAGTCCAGCGCAACCCGCGACTTCAGTGCCGGGCAGGTGGAAGGCAAGCCGATGTACAGCGTGCGCCAGCGCTTTGATTCGGTCGAAGGCGAAGCCCTGTACGGCACAGGCCTGCACCAGCAAGGCTGGATGAACCTCAAGGGCCGCGATGTAGAACTGCTCCAGCACAACATCGACAACGCCATTCCCTACCTGATCTCCAGCCGCAACTACGGCATCCTCTGGGACAACAACTCGATCACCCGTTACGGCGATCCCAAGGGCCTGCGACCGCTGCAGGAAGACCTGGTGGTCTATGACGCGCAGGGCAAGCCGGGTGCATTCACCGCGACCTATTCGTTCGATGGCCAGCAGCGTGTGGTGCGTCGCGAGAACGAGATCAACTACCAGTACATCAAGGACCTGAAGGCGCTGCCCGCCGACGGTTGGAACAAGGCCCAGGGCGGCCGTACCCAGGTGGTGTGGGAAGGCGCAATCGAAGCCAAGCAGGGCGGCCGCCACACGTTCTCGATGTACAACAGCGAGTACGCCAAGGTCTACATCGACGGCAAGCTGGTGATCGACCGTTGGCGCCAGAACTGGAACCCGTGGCACCACGAGTTCGCGCTGGACCTGCAGCCGGGCCAGAAGCACCAGGTGAAGGTGGAATGGGATGCGATCGATCCGGCCTATATCGCGCTGCTGCATCGCGATCCGCTGCCGGCCGCCGAAGCCAATGATCTTTCGATCTGGTCCGAAGCCGGGCAGATGATCGACTACTACGTGGTCGCCGGTAGCAATGCCGACGAACTGATCGCTGGCTACCGCGAACTGACCGGCAAGGCCGTGCTGCTGCCGAAGTGGTCGTATGGCTTCTGGCAAAGCCGCGAGCGCTACAAGACCCAGGACGAGCTGACCGGTGCGCTGGACGAGTACCGCCGCCGCAAGCTGCCGATCGACGCCATCGTGCTCGACTGGTCGTACTGGCCGGAAGACGCCTGGGGCTCGCACGACTTCGACAGCAGGAACTTCCCGGACCCGACCGGCATGATCAAGCACGTGCACGACCAGAACGCGCAGATCATGATTTCGGTGTGGCCGAAGTTCTACCCGACCACCGCCAACTACAAGGAACTCGACGCCGCTGGTGCCATGTACCACCGCAACGTCGAAGTCGGCGAGCTGGACTGGATCGGCAAAGGCTACCTGAGTTCCTTCTACGATCCGTACTCGCAGAAGGGCCGCGACATCTTCTGGCGGCAGGTCAACGAGAAGCTCAACAGCCGTGGCATCGACGCCTGGTGGCTGGACGCCTCCGAGCCGGACCTGCACAGCAACATCGACATCGGTGAGCGCAAGGCGCGCACCACGCCGACTGCGATCGGTTCCTCGGTGGAGTACTTCAACTCCTATCCGCTGGTGCATTCCGAAGGCGTGTACGAAGGCTCGCGCGAGGTCGATCCGGACAAGCGCGTGTTCATCCTCTCGCGGGCCTACTTCGCCGGCCAGCAGCGCGCCGGTGCGGCGTTCTGGAGCGGTGACATCGTGCCGCGCTGGGACGACATGCGTGAGCAGATCTCCGGCCTGGTCAATGCCTCGATGGCCGGTGCGCCGAACGTCAGTTTCGACATCGGTGGCTTCTCGCCGGAGCAGCGCTTCATCGACAAGGACCCGGCGCACCTGCCGGAGTGGCGCGAGATGAGCCTGCGCTGGTTCCAGTACGGCGCCTTCGTGCCGGTGTTCCGCCTGCACGGCCAGTTCCCGTACCGCGAGATCTGGGAAATCGCCCCGGAAGGCTCGGCGCACTACAACAGCTTCGTCCACTACCTGAAGCTGCGTTACACGCTGCTGCCCTACATCTACACCCTGGCCGGTGATACCTGGCAGAAGGACGGCACCATCCTGCGCGCGATGGCGATGGACTTCCCGGCCGACCCCAAGGTGCGTGACATCGCCGACCAGTACCTGTTCGGCCCGGCCTTCCTGGTCGCGCCGGTGACCGAGTTCAAGGCCACCAGCCGCCAGGTCTACCTGCCGGCCGACACCAGCTGGATCGACTTCAACACCGGCGAGCGTCATGCCGGTGGCCAGACCATCACCGCTGCCGCACCGCTGGAGCGCAGCCCGCTGTTCGTGCGTGCCGGCTCCATCGTCCCGCGCACCGTGGTCCAGCAGTACGTCGACGAGCAGCCCAACGCACCGGTCACCATCGAGGTCTATACCGGCGCCGACGGCAGCTTCTCGCTGTACGAGGACAACGGCCGCAACTATGGCTACGAGCGTGGCCAGTCCAGCCGCATCGCGCTGCAGTGGGACCAGGCCAAGGGCGTGCTGAGCATTGGTGCGCGCGAGGGCAGTTACCCGGGCATGCAGGACAAGCGCGAGCTGCGCGTGCGCTGGGTCGATGGCCCGCGTGACGGCATCGGCACGCTGGAGCCCAAGGCCGACGTGGTGGTGCGTTACGACGGCAAGGCACAGGCCATCACCCGTCCGGCTGCCCCCTGACAGCGGCAGCCGAGTTCGGCATTATGGAAACCGGTGGACATTTGAGTCTGGGAGGGCCGGAATGAACGCTGCAAACGGTCCTGCCCCGGTCGTCGGGATGACCACTGAAAGCGCCGGGCTGGCACAGCCCGGCCGCCGTGCGCTGTTCAAGGGCGCGGCGGCCGCGCTGGCCGTCGGCAACCTGCCGCTGGCCGGCATGCTGCAGGCCGCGACGCCGAAAGTCGCGGCGTCGGCCGCTGACCTGCTGTGGTACCGGCAGCCGGCGCGCAGCTGGGTGGAGGCCTTGCCGCTGGGCAATGGCCGGCTTGGCGCGATGGTGTTCGGTGGCGTCGCCAACGAGCGCCTGCAACTCAATGAAGACACGCTCTATGCCGGTGGCCCATACAGCGCGGTCAACCCGCGTGCGCGCGACAGCGTGCAGCGCGTGCGTGAGCTGGTCTTCGCCGGCGACTATGCCGCCGCCGAGGCGCTGGCCAACGAGACGCTGATCTCGCGGCCGGTCAAACAGATGCCGTACCAGCCGCTGGGCAACCTGTGGCTGGAGTTCCATCGCCTGGAAGGCATCAGCGATTACCGCCGTGAGCTGGATCTGGATGAGGCCATTGCCCGCACCAGCTTCCGCGCCGGTGCCGGCCTGCATCGCCGCGAGGTATTCATCTCGCCGGTCGATCAATGCCTGGTGTTGCGCTACACCGTGGAAGACGGCGAGCCGATGGGCGGTTTCTTCCGCACCGCCAACGAGCACGCAACCAGTACGACGGCCACCGACGATGGTTGGCTGGTCAGCGGCCACAACGTGTCGCGCGACGGTGTGCCCGGCAAGCTGCGTTTTGCGTTCCGTGTGCAGGTACGCCACGTTGGCGGCAAGCTGCATATCAACACCGATCACATCGCCTTCGACGGCGTGCGTGAGCTGGAACTGCGACTGGTCGCCGCCACCAGCTACCGCGCCTTCGATGACGTCGGCGGCGATCCGGAAGCGATCACCGCCGCACAGTTGTCCAAGGCCGCAGGCAGAAGCGCCGCGCAGCTGCGCGCCGATCACCTGGCCGAACACCAGCGCCTGTACCGGCGCATGCGCCTGGACCTGGGCCGCACTGTTGCCGCCGACAAGCCTACCGACGAACGCATCGCGGCCTTTGCCAGCGGTGATGATCCGGCACTGGTCGCGCTGTACCACGCCTATGCCCGTTACCTGTTGATCTGCAGCTCGCGTCCCGGCACCCAGCCGGCCAACCTGCAGGGCATCTGGAACGATCTGATGGACCCGCCGTGGGAGAGCAAGTACACGCTCAACATCAACACGCAGATGAACTACTGGCCGGCCGAAGCGGCGGCCTTGCCCGAATGCGTGGAGCCCTTGCAGCGGATGATCGGCGAACTGGCCCGCAGCGGCGCGCTCACCGCGCAGCAAATGTACGGCGTCGATGGCTGGGTGGTGCACAACAACACCGACCTGTGGCGCGTCAGCACGCCGCCCGATGGCGCGCAGTGGGCACTGTGGCCGACTGGCGGCGCGTGGCTGCTGCAGCAGCTGTGGGACCGCTGGGACTATGGCCGCGACCCGGCTTACCTGCGCCAGGTCTGGCCGCTGTTCAAGGGCGCGGCGCTGTTCTTCGTCAACAGCCTGCAGCGCGATCCGAACACCGGCCACCAGGTCACGGTGCCGTCGATCTCGCCGGAGAACCAGCATCCGCACGGCGCGGCGATCTGCGCCGGGCCGACCATGGATGCGCAGCTGCTACGCGACCTGTTCGGCCAATGCATCGAAGCCGCTCGCCTGCTCGATACCGATCACGCCTTCGCCGCACAACTGGACACGCTGCGTGCGCAGCTGCCGCCGAACCGGGTCGGTCGCGCCGGCCAGCTGATGGAATGGCAGCAGGATTGGGACATGCAGGCGCCGGAACTGCACCATCGTCACGTCTCGCATCTGTACGGCCTGCACCCGTCCAGCCAGATCAACCGCCGCGACACACCCGAGCTCAGCGCCGCCGCACGCCGCACCCTGGAACTGCGCGGTGACGAAGCGACCGGCTGGGGCATCGCCTGGCGCCTGAACCTGTGGGCGCGGCTGGGCGAAGGCCAGCGTTGCCTGCAGATCCTGCGCCTGCTGCTGGCACCGCAGCGCAGCTATCCAAACCTGTTCGACGCACATCCGCCGTTCCAGATCGACGGCAATTTCGGTGGCGCCGCCGGCATCGTCGAGATGCTGGTGCAGAGCTGGGGCGGGGCGGTGTTCCTGCTGCCTGCGCTGCCGGCCGAACTGGCGCAGGGAAGCTTGCAGGGCGTGCGTGTGCGCAATGCCGGCGTGCTCGATCTGCAGTGGAGCGCAGGCCGCCTGCAGCAGGTCAGCCTGCTGGCCGAACGCGGCGGCGCCTTCAACCTCGTTTACCAAACCCACGAACTGAAACTGGACCTGCGTGCCGGCCAGCGCATCACCGCGCAGCTGCACGACGGTCAATGGAGTCTTGCGTGAGTCAACTTGCTTCCCGTTGGTGCGCGGCATGAGCATCGTCGCCGGTATCGACGCGGGCACGCAGAGCCTGAAAGTCGTGGTCTACGACGCCGCGCAGCGGCAGTTGCTGACCACGGCCAGCGCACCGCTGCAGCTGCACAGTGCCGATGACGGCAGCCGCGAGCAGGATCCGGCAGCGTGGGTCGCGGCGATGGAGGATTGCTTCGCCCGCATCGACCCGCAGCTGCGTCAGCAGGTGCAGGCGCTGGCGGTGTCGGGCCAGCAGCATGGCTTCGTCGCGTTGGATGCGGACGGCATGGTGCTGGCGCCGGCCAAGCTGTGGTGCGACACCAGCAGCAGCGCCGAATGCGCACAGATCATGGACGCGGCCGGCGGCGCGCAACGCTGCATCGAACTGGCCGGCAATCCCATCCTTGCCGGCTACACCGCCTCCAAGCTGCCCTGGACGGCCAAACACCGGCCGGAGGCCTACGCAAAGCTGGCGCATATCCTGCTGCCGCACGACTACCTGAACTTCGTGCTGACCGGCCAGTACTACTGCGAGCACGGCGATGCCTCGGGCACAGGCTGGCTGGATGTACGCACGCGCCAGTGGTCGCCGGGTCTGCTGAAGGCGACCGATGCCAACCGCGATCTCGCTGCCTGCCTGCCACCACTGGTGGACGCTGATGCCCTGTTCGATATCGCGCCCGGGGCTGCAGCACGCCTGGGCTTGCCGACCGCGGTGAAGATTGGCGCGGGCGGCGGTGACAACATGATGGCCGCGATCGGCACCGGCTGCGTTGCGCCGGGCAAGCTGGCGATGAGCCTGGGTACTTCGGGCACCTTGTTCGCCAGTTCCGATGTGCCGGTGGTGGATGCCGGTGGCGCATGGGCGGCGTTCTGTTCGTCCAGCGGCGGTTGGTTGCCGCTGATCTGCACGATGAACTGCACCGTGGTCACCGAGCAGGTGGCGCGCATGTTCGGCTTCAGCAGCCGCGACGGCGATGCGCATATCAATGCGACCACGCCGGGCGCCGATGGGCTGGTGATGCTGCCCTTCCTCAATGGCGAGCGCACCCCCGACCTGCCGCTGGGCAAGGGTGTGCTGGCTGGCCTGGATACCACCACCATGGCCCCCTCGCACTTCTACCGCGCGGCGATGGAGGGGGCGACCTATGCACTGAAGTACGGCTTTGACGCCTTCGTCGGCGCCGGCATGCGCTTCGACCGCATCGTGCTGACCGGTGGCGGCAGCAATAGCGCTGCCTGGCGGCAGATGGTTGCCGATGTATTCGGCCTGCCGGTGGAAGTGCCGCAGCAGTCCGAAGGCGCGGCATTCGGTGCCGCCCTGCAGGCGCTGTGGGCATTACAGCGCAGCGCCGGCAACGACGCATCCTTGGCCACACTCGCGGCCACCCATGTAACCCCCGATGCCGCAGCCACTGCCACGCCCGACGGCGCGCGCAGCGCGGCCTATGCGCTGGCCTACCAGCGCTACCTGCAGCACCTGCACGCCGTCATGCCGCTGTACCGCGGTTGATTCTTTCCCCGTAGTTTGTCGACACAGGAATTCGCACCATGAGCAAGCAGCCCTTCATAGGCGCCACCGAGTATTTCCCCGGCATCGGCCAGATCCCGTTCGAGGGTCGCGACTCGGACAACCCCTTGGCGTTCAAGGTCTATGACGCGGACAAGCTGGTCGGTGGCAAGAGCATGCGCGAGCACCTGCGCTTCGCCGCCTGCTACTGGCACACCTTCTGCAACGCCGGTGCCGATCCGTTCGGCCCGGGCACGCGCCGCTTCCCGTGGGAGAAGGGCGATGCCATGGCGACCGCCGAGGCCAAGGTCGATGCGGCGTTCGAGTTCTTCACCAAGCTCGGTGTGCCTTACTACTGCTTCCACGATGTCGACATGGCGCCGGACGCCGATGACATCGGCACCTACGAAAAGAATCTCAAGCATGTGGTGGCGCTGGCCAAGCAACGCCAGCAGGCCACCGGCACCAAGCTGCTGTGGGGCACCGCCAACCTGTTCTCGCACCCGCGTTACATGAACGGCGCGGCGACCAACCCGGATTTCAACGTGGTCAGCCGCGCCGCGGTGCAGGTCAAGGCCGCGCTGGAAGCCACGGTTGAACTGGGCGGCGAGCACTTCGTGTTCTGGGGTGGCCGCGAAGGGTATGCCAGCCTGCACAACACCAACATGAAGCGCGAGCTCGAGCACTTCGCACGCTTCCTCAGCGCTGCGCGCGACTACGGTCGCAGCATCGGCTTCACCGGCAAGTTCTTCATCGAACCGAAGCCAATGGAGCCGATGAAGCACCAGTACGATTTCGACTCGACAACCGTCGCCGGCTTCCTCAAGGCCAATGGCCTGCAGGACGACTTCATGCTCAACATCGAGGCCAACCACGCCACGCTGTCCGGCCACACCTTCGAGCACGACCTGCAGGTCGCCTCCGATCACGGCCTGCTCGGCAGCATCGATGCCAACCGCGGCAATGCGCAGAATGGCTGGGATACCGATCAGTTCCCGACCGACCTGTACGACACCGTCGGCGCGATGCTGGTGGTGCTGCGCCAGGGCGGCTTGGTTGGCGGCCTGAACTTCGACGCCAAGCCGCGCCGCGAATCCACCGACATGGAAGACCTGTTCATTGCCCACATCGGTGGCATGGATGCGTTCGCACGCGGTCTGGAAGTGGCCCACGGCCTGCTCAATGACTCGCCGTGGGAACAGTGGCGCGCACAGCGTTACGCCAGCTTCGATGCCGGTGCCGGCAAGGACTTCGCCAGCGGCAAGCTGGGCTTGGCCGAGCTGGCCAAGCTTGCGGCCGGCAACGGCGAACCGGTGCAGGCCAGCGGCAAGCAGGAGCGCTACGAGAACCTGCTCAATCAATACCTGCTGCGCTGAGCACCAGGCCGACGACATAACCAGACAGAGAGGGTAAGGGGATGGGGCAGTCAGCAGCAAACAAGGAAAACACCGCGCTGATCGTATTGATCAGCGTGGTGGCGACGATAGGCGGGTTCCTGTTCGGCTTCGACAGTGGCGTGATCAACGGCACCGTCGATGGCCTGAAACAGGCCTTTGGTTCCACCGAGGCGCAGCTGGGTTTTGAAGTAGCCTCGATGCTGCTGGGCTGTGCGATCGGCGCGTTCTTTGCCGGCCGCCTGGCCGATCGGCTGGGGCGGCGCTCGGTGTTGATCATCTCGGCGGTGCTGTTCCTGCTGTCGGCCTTGGGTGCCGGTGGTGCGCACAGCTCGCTGGTGTTCATCGCCGCGCGCGTGGTCGGTGGTTTCGCGGTGGGTGCGGCCAGCGTGATGTCGCCGGCCTATATCGCAGAGGTTGCACCGCCGCGTTACCGCGGTCGTCTGGCCACGGTGCAGCAGATCGCGATCATCTCCGGCCTGTTCATCGCCTTCCTCAGCAACTACCTGCTGGCCAAGGCCGCTGGCGCCTCGACCGAGCCGCTGTGGGCTGGTCAGGCCGCATGGCGCTGGATGTTCTGGATGCAGGCGATCCCGTCGCTGCTGTTCCTGCTGCTGTTGCTGTTCATCCCGGAGAGCCCGCGCTTCCTGGTGGTCAAGCGTCGCAAGGACGAAGCACTGGCCGTGCTGACCCGCCTGTTCGGTGCCGAGCAGGCGCAGGCCACGCTGGGCGAGATCGACGCGTCGTTGTCGCAGGACCACCACCGCCCGCAGCTGTCGGATCTGGTCGACAAGGCCACCCGCAAGATCCGCCCGATCGTCTGGGTGGGCATTGGCCTTGCGGTGTTCCAGCAGCTGGTCGGCATCAACGTGGTTTTCTATTACGGCGCGGTGCTGTGGCAGGCGGTGGGCTTCTCCGAGAGCGATGCGCTGCTGATCAATGTGTTGTCCGGCGCGCTCAGCATCGGTGCCTGCATCGTCACCGTGCTGTTGATCGACAAGATCGGCCGCAAGCCGCTGCTGTGGATCGGCTCCAGCGGCATGGCGGTATCGCTGGGACTGGTGGTCTACGCCTTCGCCAGTGGTTCGATGGTGGACGGTCACCTGCAGCTGTCCGGCGGCATGGGCACGCTGGCGCTGGTCGCAGCCAATGCCTACGTGGTGTTCTTCAATGTGTCCTGGGGTCCGGTGATGTGGGTGATGCTGGGCGAGATGTTCCCCAACCAGATCCGTGGCTCGGCGCTGGCGGTTGCCGGTGCGGCGCAGTGGACGGCGAACTTCATCGTCACGGTGACCTTCCCGATGCTGCTGGCCGGCATTGGTCTGGCATCGACGTACAGCATCTATCTGGTGTCGGCGGTGATCTCGGTGTTCTTTGTTATCAAGTTCGTGCGTGAGACCAAGGGTCGTTCGCTCGAGCAGATGGAGGGTTGAGGATGATGACGTTTTCGACACGCCGCGCTGCCCTGGTTGGCGCGCTGGCAGTGGGTATCGCGGTGCTGGCCGGCTGCAACAGCGGCGACAAGGCTGCACCGCAGGCGGCTACGGCCGATGCCGCGTATGACGGCACGATCCATCCGGAACAGTGGCCGGCGGTGGAATGGCCGCTGGCGGAAGATCCGGCGCTGGAAAAGCGCGTCAATGATCTGCTGGCGACGATGACGCTGGAGGAGAAGGTTGGCCAGCTGGTGCAGGGCGACCTGGCCAGCATCACCCCGGATGACGTGCGCAAGTACCGGCTGGGCTCGATCCTGGCCGGTGGCAGCTCCGACCCGGGAGGCAAGTACAACGCACCGGCAAAGGATTGGCTGCAGGTGGCCGATGATTTCTGGGCCGCGTCGATGGATACCTCGACCGGCGGCAAGGCGATTCCGCTGCTGTTCGGTATCGATGCGATGCACGGCCAGAGCAATGTGGTGGGCGCGACGCTGTTCCCGCACAACGTTGGCCTGGGTGCGACGCGCAACGTTGAACTGCAGCGCCGGATCGGTCAGATCACCGCCGCCGAAACCCGCGCCACCGGCATGGAGTGGGCGTTCGCGCCGACCGTGGCGGTACCGCAGGACGTGCGCTGGGGCCGCGCCTACGAAGGCTATTCGGAGAACCCGCAGCTGGTGGCCGAGTTCGCCGCAGCGATGGTCGAAGGCCTGCAGGGCAAGGTCGGCGCGCCGGACTTCCTCGACGACAAGCATGTGATGGTGTCGGTCAAGCACTTCGTCGGCGACGGCGGCACCACCGATGGCAAGGACCAGGGCGATACCGCGGTCAGCGAGGCCGAGCTGCGCGATGTCCACAGCGCCGGTTACGTCACCGCCATCAAGGCCGGCGCACAATCGGTGATGGCTTCGTTCAACAGCTTCCACGGGGTCAAGATGCACGGCCACAAGCCGCTGCTGACCGACGTGCTGAAGGGCCGCATGAACTACGGCGGTTTCGTGGTCGGCGACTGGAATGGCCACGGCCAGATTCCCGGTTGCAGCACCACGGATTGCCCGGCCACCTATGACGCTGGCCTGGACATGGCGATGGCCACCGACAGCTGGAAGGGCATGTACGAGTCCACCGTTGCCGCGGTTAAGTCGGGCAAGCTCTCGACCGAGCGCCTGGATGATGCCGTGCGTCGCGTGCTGCGGGTGAAGTTCCGCATGAACCTGTTCGATGCACCCAAGCCTTCGGCGCGTGCGTTGGGCGGCAAGTTTGAATTGCTGGGCGCCCCCGAGCACCGTGAGGTCGCCCGTCAGGCCGTGCGCGAATCGCTGGTGCTGCTGAAGAACAACAACGGCATCCTGCCGCTGCGCGCCGATCAGAAGGTGCTGGTGGCCGGTGACGGTGCCAACAACATCGGCAAGCAGGCCGGTGGCTGGACCTTGAACTGGCAGGGCACCGGCACCACTCGTGCCGACTTCCCCAACGCCGACACCATCTGGGAAGGCCTGCAGCGTGAAGTCAGTGCTGCTGGTGGCAGCGCCGAGCTGGCGGTCGATGGCAAGTACAAGGCCAAGCCGGATGTCGCGGTGGTGGTGTTCGGCGAAGAGCCTTATGCCGAATTCCAGGGTGACATCCCCAACCTGCTGTACAAGCCGGGCAACGATGCCGACCTGGAACTGCTCAAACGCCTGAAGAGCGAAGGCATTCCGGTGGTGGCGGTGTTCATCAGCGGTCGTCCGCTGTGGATGAACCGCGAGATCAATGCCTCCGACGCCTTCGTCGCGGCCTGGTTGCCGGGTTCGGAAGGCGCGGGTATCGCCGATGTGCTGCTGCGCAAGGCCGATGGCAGCGTCAACCACGACTTCAAGGGCAAGCTCAGCTTCTCCTGGCCGCGCACCGCGATCGACTCGGCGGTCAACAAGCCGGGTCACAACCCGCTGTACAAGTTCGGCCACGGCCTGAGCTACGCCGACAAGGGAGATGTGGCAGCGCTGCCGGAAGACTCCGGCGTGACCGGTGAGCAGGCCGGCAGCGGCGTGTACTTCGTGAAGGGCCGCCCGTCGCTGGGCCTGTCGCTGCAGCTGTCCAGTGCATCGCAGCCGGACATGCCGGCCACCACCGTGCCGACCGTGCTGGCCGACGGCACCTTGAAGATGACCGCGGTTGATCACAAGGCGCAGGAAGATGCACGCCGCCTGCAGTGGTCGGGCACGGCGCTGGCAAAGTTCGCGCTGATTGCAGCCACACCGATCGATGTCACCCGCGAGAGCAATGGCGACGTGCAGTTGCAGTTGACGTTACGTCGCGACAGCGCGGTATCGGCACCGTTGACGGTGGGCGTGGGTTGCGGTGCGGGTTGTGCGGCCAAGGTCGACCTGCAAGCCACCTTGTCGGCCATTCCGGCCGGCAAGTGGGTCAGCGTTGGCGTGCCCCTCAAATGCTTCGCCGCCGCGGGTGCGGATCTATCCAGGATCCAACGTACGACCGAACTGGAAACCGCTGCCGTTGCGGATATCTCGGTATCACGGATCGCTCTTGGCGCTGCTGGTGAGGCTGAGGTAAACGTAGACTGCGCAACACGCTGAAACAGCGAAAGCGCCGGTACGGGAGGGTACCGGCGCACCTGATGATTTGGCCTGTGATGGGTCGGTAGCGAAAGGGCGCAGGGATGACAGCCCGGTCGGTGCACAACAGGGAGTGATGAGATGGGTTTGGGTACGTTGGATATCGCGATCGTACTGGTCTACCTGGCCGGTATCTTCGTCCTTGCGCAATGGGTGTCGCGGGAGAAAGCCGGGCACAGCAAGGACGCCAAGGACTACTTCCTGGCCAGCAAGTCATTGCCGTGGTGGGCGATTGGTGCCTCGTTGATCGCGGCGAATATTTCCGCCGAGCAGATCATCGGCATGTCCGGTTCGGGTTATGCGATCGGTCTGGCGGTGGCCTCGTATGAGTGGATGGCCGCACTGACCTTGTTGATCGTCGGCAAGTGGTTCCTGCCGGTGTTCCTACGCAACGGCATCTACACCATGCCGCAGTTCCTGGAGCAGCGTTACGGCGCGCGCATCCGCACGGTGATGGCGGTGTTCTGGCTGGGCCTGTACGTGTTCGTCAACGTCACCTCGATCCTGTGGCTGGGTGCAGTAGCGGTCAACCAGGTCACCGGCATCGACCAGATGACCGCGGTGGTGCTGATCGGCGTGTTCGCGCTGCTGTACCAGCTGTACGGCGGGCTCAAGGCAGTGGCACTGACCGACATCGTACAGGTCACCCTGCTGGTGCTGGGCGGCCTGTTCGTTGCCGGGCTGACCTTGAACCAGCTCGGCGATGGCGCCGGAATCATCGCCGGCTTCAACAAACTTTGGCAGGCGCAGCCGGGTCATTTCGAAATGATCCTCAGCAAGGACAATCCCTTCTACAAGGACCTGCCCGGCCTGAGCGTGCTGCTCGGCGGCCTGTGGATCATGAACATCAGCTACTGGGGCTTCAACCAGTACATCATCCAGCGTGCGCTGGCGGCCAAGAGCATCGGTGAAGCACAGAAGGGCGTGTTGTTTGCTGCGTTCCTGAAACTGTTGATGCCGGTGATCGTGGTATTGCCGGGTATCGCCGCGGTGATGCTGGCACCGAACCTGGACAAACCCGATCAGGCATATCCGACGATGATGCGGATGCTGCCGACCGGTGCGCTTGGCCTGGTGTTTGCCGCGCTGGTGGCGGCCATCGTTGCCTCGCTGGCATCGAAGATCAATTCGGTGGCGACGATTTTCACCTTGGATTTCTACGCCAAGCGCAACCCCGAAGCGGATCAGACCAAGCTGGTGCGTGTTGGTCGCATCGCTGCGGTAGTGGCGGTGGTGCTGGGTATTCTCACCGCCAAGCCCTTGCTGGGCAGCTTCGACCAAGCGTTCCAGTACATCCAGGAATACACCGGCTTTTTCACCCCGGGCATCGTGGTGATCTTCATGCTGGGCCTGTTCTGGAAACGTGCCAACGAGGCTGGTGCCTTGTCGGCGGCGATTGGTTCGTTCGTGTTGTCGATCGTGTTGAAGCTGGCTTGGCCGGCGTTGCCCTTCATCGACCGTGTTGGATTGGTGTTCCTGCTGGCGCTGGCTTTGGCCGTGGGTGTTTCACTGTTGACACCGGCGGCACCGGAGAAGGACATCATCACTACCCGCGATGTGGATTACCGCACGGGTGGTGTGTTCAACGTCGGCGCGGTGGCGGTTATCGCCATCCTGATCGCGCTGTATGCGGTGTTCTGGTGATCTGAGCTTGAGCCCCTCTCCCTCCGGGAGAGGGGTTGGGAGAGGGTGAGGTGCGAAGCACCTTGTAGAAGCCAGAAGCAAGCAGAAACCAGAGGCAAAAGCTCAAAGGCAAAAGCTCAAAGCAAAGCTTCCCCTCATCCGCCCCTTCGGGGCACCTTCTCCCGCAGGCGGGAGAAGGGATGAAAAGCAAAGCAGAGCAGGGCAAAGCAGGGCAAAGCAGAGCAGGGCAAAGCAGGGCAAAGCAGGGCAAAGCAAAGCAAAGCAAAGCAGGGCAAAGCAAAGCAGGGCCGAGCTGGAAATGCGTCAGTTGCAGTTGACCACGAGCGGAGTGCATTCCCTTCTCCCGCAAGCGGGAGAAGGTGCCCCAAAGGGGCGGATGAGGGGAGCTCTTGGCTCTTGGCGCCGACCACACCCCGGCTGCGCAGTACTTACCCGTGCCATCAATCAAAACTGCAACCATCAATCCAATACTTGCAGGGTCACTGCGTAGCTGCAGGCTCAACACCCGCAACCCAAGCATCAATCTCACCCGCCTTGAACGGCCCAAGCTTCTGCTTGAGCACGCGCCCCTGCGCGTCAATCAACACGCTGTAAGGCAGTAGCCCCTGCGCGTTCCCAAGCTTGACGCTGGCATCGTTTGGCCCCGGCGTCTCGATCACGATCGGGTAATACACCGGCACGTTGCCGAGGAAGTTCAGTACCGCTTCGGGTGTATCCAGCGCCAAACCAACCACCTGCGGTCCGGTGTCAGCATGACGCGCGGCGAACCGCGCCAGCTCCGGCATCTCCTCGATGCACGGTGCACACCAGCTCGCCCACACATTGATCAACAGCGGCTTGCCCTTGAACTGATCCGGGAACCTCACCGGCATGCCATCCAGGTCGGGCAGGGTGAACGAAGGCATCAGCTCACCAACACGCACACCCTGCACCGGCGTCGCCGATTTCAATGGTGCCGAGGGTGTGCTCATCGACGGCAGCGGCGCTGTGGTGGGGCGGCTCAACCAGGCACCGGCCGACAACCCGGCCGCTGCGGCAATACCCACCACCCACCACAACGCGCTGCGCATCTCAGCGCGCCGCGCGCAGCAGCGCGTCTTCGACGATGGTCTGGGTGAGCACGGTCGGCAGCACGCGCGGCGGCGCGCCCGGGCCGTACACCACATACAGCGGCACGCCGACCGCTTGGTGCTGGTCGAGGAATGCGCTGATCTGCGGATCAACATTGGTCCAGTCGCCGCGCATGTACACCGCATCCACGCGCTTGAGCGTGTCGCGGAAGGCATCGCGGCTGAGCACGCCACGCTCGTTGGCCTTGCAGGTCACGCACCAGTCGGCGGTCATGTTGACGAACACCACGCGGTTGCTGGCGCGCAGGCGGTCGAGCATTTCCGGTGAGTAGGCAACGGTGCCTTCTTCATGGCGATTTGCAGACGGCGCTTCCAGCTGGGTCACGCCCCACACCGGCACAAGCGCCAGCACCGCGATCACCAGGCCCAGCACCATGCCGGTCTTGCGGCTGTGCCAGCGGCTGCGTTC
Source organism: Stenotrophomonas sp. (assembly GCF_050737575.1). GTDB lineage: Bacteria > Pseudomonadota > Gammaproteobacteria > Xanthomonadales > Xanthomonadaceae > Stenotrophomonas. The sequence continues at coordinate 22,468 of NZ_JBOHXW010000007.1, read as the reverse complement.
AAACCACCACAGGCCCAGCGCCAGCAGCGTCATGCCCGCCAGCAGCAATGCCATCGCGTCGATGCCGCGCTGCTTGCCCAGCACCCACAGCAGCCAGATAGCGGTGAGGTACATCGGGAACGCCATCACCTGCTTGAAGGTTTCCATCCACGCGCCCGGTTTGGGCAGGCGGCGCGCCAGTGCCGGCACGAAGCCGATCAACAGGAACGGCAGTGCCAAGCCCACGCCAAGGAACAGGAATACCAGGAAGGCCAGCACCGGCGGCGCGGTAAAGGCGTAGGCCAAGGCCGGGCCCATGAACGGTGCGATGCACGGGCTGGCCACCACGCAAGCCAACACGCCGGTGAAGAAGTCGCCCATCGGGCCATTGCGACGGGCCAGCGACTGGCCGACACCGCCAAGATTGCTGCCCAGTGTCAGTACGCCGGTCAGGCTCAGGCCGACCACGAACATCAAATAGATAAGCGCCGCGATGAACCACGGATGCTGCAGCTGGAAGCCCCAGCCTGCGGCCTGCCCGGCGGCACGCAACGCCAACACCAGACCGCCGATCACCGAGAACGCGACCAGCACACCGGCCGTGTACCACAGCGCATGACGACGGGCGTGCTGGCGGCTTTCACCGCTTTGCGCCAGACCCAGCACCTTCAGTGACAACACCGGCAACACGCACGGCATCAGATTCAGAATCAGACCGCCGGCCAGCGCCAGCAGCAGCGCCCAGAACAACGAGCGGTTGGTCTTTTTCTCGACGGGCGTGGCGGGCGGCTGACTGCGCTGGCTGTTTTCGGCCGACGCATCGGGCGCGGCCTGGGTGAGATCGGGGGCGCCCGGATCGGGGCGAACCACCAGCGGCTGCGGTGCCGGCAGGTTGCTCGGGTTGATCGCCGGCAACACGCGCACGTCATCCTTCTTGCCGCTGGGCAGCGGCGGGATCACCAGCGGCGCGACGATGGCTTCTTCGCTGGGCGACACCTTGCCGGCCGGCAGCGACAGCTTCACCCGGCGGGTCATCGGCGGGTAGCAGATGCCGTCGGTCTGGCAGCCCTGGAACGTGGCGACCAAGGTGGCCGGCGTGGCTTCGGCACGGTCACGGCGCAACGGCACCGGCACTTCAACCTGGTCGAAGTACACCACCACGTTGCCGAAATGCTCATCGCGGTAGGGCTGACCTGCCGGCCACTGCGGGCGACCGGTACGGATGCCGGCGGCCCCTTCCAATGCCAGCGAGGTGCGGTCGCGGTACAGGTAATAGCCCGGCGCCGGCGAGAAACGCAGCAACAGGCGGTTGCCGTCGTCAACGATGGCCTCGAAGCCAAATGCCTTGTCCGGCGGCAGCGGCAGGTTCTGCACCGCCACGGCGCCGGCATTGGCGCCCGGCAGCTTCAGACCACCGCCATTGGCCGCCGCCAGCGGGTTGAACATCGGTGCGGCGGACGGAGCCGGTGACGGTGCCGATGCGGCGGCAGTACCGGCACCGGGCAAGCGGACTTCGATGGTGCGCTTCTGCGGCGGGTAACACACGCCGGCATCGGCACAGCCCTGATAGCGGACTTCCAGGCTCACCGTTTCCACGCCGGCCTCGGCACTGCCGGGCAAGGTGGCGCGCAGTTGGCTGTGGTACGTCTCCACATCGCCGAAGAACTCGTCGGTTTTCTGCTCGCCGCGCGGGAACTGGATGGCGCCCGCATTGAAGCCGGGGCCAGCCTTGACGCTGGTGCGGTGGCGGTAGAGGTAATAGCCGGGGGCGATGGCCCAGCGCAGCTCAATGCGGTCGCGGCTTGGCGCGGTGGCTTGCAGGGCAAAGGCCTGGTCTACCGGGAGCAGGTCTTTTTCGCTGACGGCCCAGGCAGGCAGGGCGCACAACGACAGCAGGCAAAGGGCGGTGAAACGTCGCAACAGCATCATCGACTCAGGTTTCCTCCCGGGTCTGTGCCCGGATCCATTCCAGATACGCCGGCAAGCCAGCGCTGGGGGAGATCGCAATGATCTCCGGTAATTCGTAGGGATGTTCCTGCTGGATGGCGCTGGTGAGCGCATCCAGCCGATCAGCGCAGGTCTTGATCAACAACTGCACTTCCTGTGCCTGTTCAACTTGGCCTTGCCAGCGGTACACAGACCGCATTGGCGGCAACAAGTTCACACACGCCGCCAGGCGCCGCTCCACCAACAAGTGGGCCAGTACCTGGGCGCTGTCCGAATCCGGGCAGGTGCAGAAGACAAGTCTTACGTCCATCCGGGGGATTGTCGCAGATGCGAATGCGGCGCTTTCAGGTGGAAGTATTGACATCGTTGTCATCAAATGTATATTGCCGCTCGTCACTGTTTTTGTGAGCTGTTTGCTTGACGGGGGAGTGCTGGACGCAGCGTCCAGAGCTCAAGACACACGGGGACGAGGCGCGCAGCGCCCGCAGGGAGGCCCTGATGGAACGACGCACTACTCGTGGTTTCACGCTGATCGAACTGATGATCGTGGTGGCCATCATTGCCATCCTCGCGGCCATCGCATTGCCGGCCTACGCCGATTACGCACTGCGCAGCAAAATCCGCGTGGCCCAGAGCGACCTGCTCGCCCTGTCGAGCAATGTCGAGAATTTCCGCCAACGCACGCTGGGCTACCCGGCCAGCGACAGCGCCGCCAAGAAGGGCTGGAGCGCGGGGACCAAGGCCGGCAACTTCACCTACACCTATTCAGCAAGCAGCGGCGGCTACCAGCTCAAGGCCGTTGCCAGCGCTTCGATGGGCAAGGCCAGCGGCTGCACCTTGAGCGTGGATGCGGGCAATACCCGCGCGGTCAGCGGCAACTGCGTCGGCGTGAGTGATTGGCCGTGAGCCGGCGGGCTGCCGGATTTTCGCTGGTCGAATTGATGGTGACGTTGGCGGTGATGGCGGTATTGGCCGCCGCCGGCACGCCATTCGCGCTGGAGTGGATCGACAGCAATCGCCAGATGCAGGCGCGCAATGTGATGTGGGAAGCGGTGTCGCAGGCGCGCTCGCTGGCGCTGCGTAACCCGTCGCAGGCCACCAGCCAAGGCACCTCGTCGCGGCTGCAGCGTGACGGCCGCGCACTGCAGGTGCTGCGTGCCGATAGCACCGAGGTGCTGTGGAGTGGGGAGCTCCCGCGCAACGTGGAGATCAAGTTGACCGGTGCAGCGGACTTCGCCGATGCCGATGCCTTGAGCGCCGCTGCCGACGACCTGGCCTGCGTCGCGTTTGGCAATCGTGGCCAGCGTCTGCCGGCGGCCAGCAGCTGCCTCAGCGGCGGTACGCATCAGCGTCTGGCCATTGGCCTGAACAATCAGGACCCGCTTTATGTCGATCTGCTTTGATTCGCCCCGTCGCCAGCGCGGCGACATGATGCTCGAAGCCCTGGTCGGCGTGCTGATCACCAGCTTGATTGGTGCGGGCTTGGCGCATGTCGCGGCCAACATGATGAACAACCAGCGCGACGCCAAGGTGGAAAACCTGGTGGTCGAGCGCCTGCGCGACAACCTGCACAGCAAAGGCGTTGGCCTGTGCAGCGGCAGCACGGTCGAGATCGCGCTGCCCACCGGCAACAAGAACGCCAACATCAGCTGCGAAGCGGCATCGGCCAACGTGTCCATGGCCGGCGTCACCCGTACGGTCGTTGCACCGCAGCGGGTGGATCTGACCGTGTCGGCGGCTGACTTGGGCGGTCGCCGTGGCAGCAAGGACGATCCCGACCTGCTCGTATCCACGAGGCAATGACCATGCACAGCCGTCGTCGCGTTGTTCGCGTTCGCCGTCATCAAACCGGGCAGAGCCTGATCAGCATGATGATCGGCCTGGTGATTTCGCTGATCACCATCTCAGCGATGCTGGTGCTCTACAAAACCATGATTGAAGTGTCCGCCAATGCCTCGCGTTCGGCATTGCGTGACGGCCAGGTATCGGCGGCGTTGCTGGCCGCACAGATGGACATGCAATCAGCCGGTTTCGGCGTGCCGGCGGCGGACGCCTTGAGCAGCAAGCTCGGCGTGCGTGCATCCGGCAAAGAAGTGGTGTGGCGCTACAAGGCACAACTCACCGATACCGGCTTTGTCTGCTCCGGGCTGCGCTTGGTGGACAACGAAGGCCTGTACCGTTTCACGCCCAAAGCCTGCAGCGATGTGGCGGCCGTTGACTGGTCGGCCAACGAGCGCGAGCTGTTGGCCGGCAGTGCTGCATTTTTCACACCTGCGCAGAAAGACGGCAGCGCTTACGCCAGCGGTGAAGGTGAAGTTGGCGCGATGAGCCTGGCCGCCGGTTATGTGTTCGCGCTGAAGGCCGAACGCCAATGTCTGCCTTTCATGCAGCAGGATTTCAGCACCTCGCCGATGGTGTTGCCGGGGCAGCAGGTGGTGATGGAACAGGCCGACGGTGCCAGCCATCTGTTTCAGGCCTGCCTGCCCAATCTTGCGGTTTCAAGCTGATGGACCAGGAGCGTACGCGCATGGACAAGAGTCGCTTTTCCTCGCCACGGAAGCAGCGTGGCATCACCACTATCCTGATCGTGCTGATGGTGGGCCTGGCGGTATCGGTCACTGTTGCCGCGACGATTTATTCCTTGCGCGGTACTCAGTCACAGCAGCTGACCACGCATTCGGCCACGGCCGCGCAGGCTGCGGCATGGCGCGGTGTGGAAGCGCTGCGGCTGTATCTGCTGCAGGTCGAAAAGACCGTGTGGCCAGGTTGGGTGGGTGACGACGCCAAGCTGGTGTCGGGACTGGGTGCGCTGGGCGTGCGGTCGGCGGTGGTGTCGTCGGTGCAGACCGCCGGCACCGATCTGTACAAAGTGACCGCGCGTGTCACCGGTGAAGCCGGCGTCGGTTCGGCGCTGACCACCGCCACCGTGGAAGTGGTGTACGACGTGGTGCCCGGCAGCGGCACGCCGGGGACGCCGGAAGTCTGCCACTCGCTGCCCAACGCGCCGATGGTGTTCAACGGCAACCTCAACTACAGCGGCGGCTCGCTGGAGGTGGTCAATCCGGTCGATTACGAAAACGTGGTGGTGGCCGGCGACCTGACCATCGGTGGCGGCTCGTCGGCGCGCATCTCCGGCTGCGTGAAAGGCAATGTGTCGCTCAGTGGCGGTGGCATTACCAACAACGGCCACCTTCATTCCGAAGGCGACATCACCATCAATCAGATGGGCAACCCCAGCGGCACCACGCTGTGGGGTAGGAACGTGTCGGTTGGCAATGGTGTCAGCGGCGGCAACTACACCGCGATCAAGGCCGGCACGTACAGCGCGGTGGTTTACAGCGGCGGCCGTGCCATCGGTACCGCCGAAGTGGGCGGCAAGCTGGTCGCCACTACCGTCACCGGCGGCATTCCGTGGACCCAGGGCAACGTGGTGCCGTTCAACAGTGGTCGCTTGGTCATCACCTTGAGCGACCAGAGCCGTTTCCTGCTTGATCTGAGCAAGGTGACCATTGATGCCAGCAGTGGCGCGGTGACGGGCGCTGCGGCGTCCGAGCGCCTGCGGGATGACAGGGACAAGGGCCCGGACAATGCGGTGTTGCCGGATGCGTTGCTGTTCACCTCGCTGTCGGTCGCGGGTGGCGACGCCAGCGTCCATACGGTGATCGCCGGCCAGCTGTGGGGGCAGAAGGTGTCGGTGCTGGGCTGGAACGGTGGCTACAACACGCTGTGGGCCGGTGGCCATATCGATATGGTGTCCGGCACCATCGGAAACCTGGTCGGCGGCGGCAACATGACGGTTCGGGAGGCGCGGGTGACCGGTAGCGGTCGTTTGGCGGGCAGCCTGAGTACGCCGCTGGCCAATGTGCTGAGCGAGCAGGCGGGGACGAGTCCGGGCCTGCCCGGTCTGCCGTGGTGCGACGCGCGGGTCAAGGCGGTGGACGCCGGTAATTACAAGGGTGTGGCCAACTACATTTTCGAGTCGGTCAATGGCCTGCCGCAGCTGACCGTCCAGCACGTCAAACGCGCCGATGGCTCGTCCATCGACGGCGTGTATCCGTTGCGGAATCCTTCGGCCGTCCAGCTCGGCGTGTTGCAGGAGCTGATGACCTGCACCAACGGCAACGACCAGGGCTGCTTGAACATCCGCCAGGGCAACGGCAATTGGGTGCTGGATGGCGTCCAGAAGATGCCGGCGGGCGTGCTCTGGTTTGATGCGGCGGTAGCCGTCCGAGGCACCACGATGGACCTGCTCAATACCATCGTGAACAAGGGCGGCGATGTGGCGCTGGACAGCTCCGGTCACCGTGATCTGGTGGCGCCGAATTTTGCCGGTGCGAGCAAGGTCTGCGGCGGCGCGTTCTATCCGTCCAATCTGTGCGCCAGCCGTTCCGAGTTCGTCACCTGGGAAGGCAGCGACAGCCAGGGCAAGCCGGTCACCTACACCGGCTTGCCGATCGGCAACACCGCGATCATTGCCGAAGAAGGCGCAACGATGGCCGGTTGGACCATTCGCGGCAGCGTCATGCTGGGCAAGCAGCTGGCCACCAGCGGCGCCATCGTCACCATCCACGGCAGCCTCACCGTAGGCAGCAATCAGCGCGCCGACACCACGATCACGGCCGGCGGCATCTCGTTGGAAGTGCCCAATGGCAGCGGTCTGAATCTGCTGCCGGTCTGCGGTGGCGGCAGCAGCGCCATCCCCTCGGCCCCGGCCAGCGCCTCGGTGCTGTGGTCGCGTTATCTCTGAGATTTCATAAAAACAGCACTTCAGCCCGCAGCTCGGGCGGCTCTCTCTGCATGGCGCGTCCGGTTGTCCCCCCGGCGCGCCATTTTTTTGCCTGTGGCGCGTGCCGGTTTGAACAAGAAGGGGCGCAGTGCTGATACCTGCACGGCAGGGGCTCTCCGGTATGGCCTCAGCGGAGCATGGCTCCGCTCTACAGGGGAGGGGGCTTCGGCTATGCCTATAGTGCCGAGCCATGCTCGGCAGGGGCTTTTCCCGCTGAGCCGCAACAGAGCGGGGTTCCGCCCCGCCGCAGGCTTCCGGGGGAACCTTTTTTCGCCGGGCCCTTGAAAGCCCCTGCTCGGGCCCCATCTCCCTTTCAAGCCCGTTCGACGGGCGTTTTTACGCGCGGTGCCTCCAGCGTCTGCCCTGGCTGGGGGAAACTGCCGGAACTTCAGACCATTCAAATACTTAAGAGGTCCTTCATGAGCATCAAGCCGCTTCACGACCGCGTTGTAGTCAAGCCGATCGAAGCCGACGAAATCTCCGCCGGCGGCATCCTGATCCCTGATTCGGCCAAGGAAAAGTCGACCAAGGGCGAAGTCGTGGCCGTGGGCCCGGGCAAGCCGCTGGACAATGGTTCGGTGCGTGCGCCGTCGCTGAAGGTCGGTGACAAGGTCATCTACGGTCAGTACGCCGGTTCGTCCTACAAGGCCGAAGGCGTCGAGTACAAGGTGCTGCGCGAAGACGACGTCCTCGCCATCATCGGCTGATTGCCTCTGACAGCGGGAACCGGGACCGGGGAGCAGGACATGGTCGCAGCGGCTGAGCCGCCGCCATCTCTCCACGGTCCACAACGGCCCCGCTGTTGATTCACCCCTATTCCAATCCCCTATTTCCCCTTTCCCGAGGTTTCAAGCAATGGCTGCCAAGGATATTCGTTTCGGTGAAGACGCCCGTTCGCGCATGGTGCGCGGCGTCAACGTTCTCGCCAATGCCGTCAAGGCTACTCTGGGCCCGAAGGGCCGCAACGTCGTGCTCGAGAAGAGCTTCGGCGCGCCGACCATCACCAAGGACGGCGTCTCCGTCGCCAAGGAAATCGAACTGGCTGACAAGTTCGAGAACATGGGCGCGCAGATGGTGAAGGAAGTTGCCTCGCGTACCAATGACGACGCAGGCGACGGCACCACCACCGCCACCGTGCTGGCCCAGGCCCTGATCCGCGAAGGCGCCAAGGCTGTGGCCGCCGGCATGAACCCGATGGACCTGAAGCGCGGTATCGACAAGGCCGTGGTTGCCGCCGTCGCCGAGCTGAAGAACATCTCCAAGCCCACCACCGACGACAAGGCAATCGCCCAGGTCGGCACCATCTCGGCCAACTCGGACGAGTCGATCGGCAACATCATTGCCGAAGCGATGCAGAAGGTCGGCAAGGAAGGCGTGATCACCGTTGAGGAAGGCTCGGGCCTGGAAAACGAGCTGGACGTCGTCGAAGGCATGCAGTTCGACCGCGGCTACCTGTCCCCGTACTTCATCAACAACCAGCAGTCGCAGACCGCTGATCTGGATGACCCGTTCATCCTGCTGCACGACAAGAAGATCTCCAACGTGCGTGAGCTGCTGCCGGTGCTGGAAGGCGTCGCCAAGGCAGGCAAGCCGCTGCTGATCATCGCTGAAGACATCGAAGGCGAAGCGCTGGCGACCCTGGTGGTCAACACCATCCGTGGCATCGTCAAGGTCGTGGCCGTCAAGGCACCGGGCTTCGGCGACCGTCGCAAGGCAATGCTGGAAGACATGGCCGTGCTGACCGGCGGCACCGTGATTTCCGAAGAAGTGGGCCTGTCGCTGGAAAAGGCCACCATCAAGGATCTGGGCCGCGCCAAGAAGGTGCAGGTTTCCAAGGAAAACACCACCGTGATCGACGGCGCCGGCGATACCGCTGCCATCGAATCGCGCGTCAAGCAGATCAAGACGCAGATCGAAGAGACCTCTTCGGACTACGACCGCGAGAAGCTGCAGGAACGCGTGGCCAAGCTGGCCGGCGGCGTTGCCGTGATCAAGGTCGGTGCATCGACCGAAATCGAAATGAAGGAAAAGAAGGACCGCGTCGATGACGCCCTGCACGCAACCCGCGCTGCAGTGGAAGAAGGCGTTGTCCCGGGCGGCGGCGTCGCCCTGGTGCGCGCGATCACCGCACTGTCTGGCCTGAAGGGCAACAACGAAGACCAGAACCACGGCATCCAGATCGCCCTGCGCGCGATGGAAGCCCCGCTGCGCGAAATCGTTGCCAACGCCGGTGAAGAGCCGTCGGTCATCATCAACAAGGTCAAGGAAGGCACCGGCAGCTTCGGCTACAACGCTGCGACTGGCGAGTTCGGCGACATGCTGCAGTTCGGCATCCTGGACCCGACCAAGGTGACCCGTTCGGCGCTGCAGAACGCAGCCTCGATCGCTGGCCTGATGATCACCACCGAAGCCATGGTCGCCGAAGCTCCGAAGAAGGACGAGCCGGCCATGGGCGGCGCAGGTGGCATGGGCGGTATGGGTGGCATGGGCGGCATGGACTTCTAAGTCCGCCGCACGGCACCTGTCGTGCAATTGCATTGAAGAACCCCGCCGAAAGGCGGGGTTTTTTTATGGCGGTGTCATGTAAAGCGGTGCGTCATCCGTTGGCGATCAATACACGAACGCCTTGTCGCCGTATTCCCATCTCCAGGGTGCCCCGGTCTGGCCGGGGACGAACTGCAGCAGCGCCGGATACGCGGCTGCTGTCGTTGCCAGAGGTCGCCAGCCGCAGTGCCGGGCCACGTTCGGCAGAGGGACGTGGCCGGGTAAACGCAGCCCTGCACGGCTGTGCTTGCCCGCGTGGCGACACGCTCAGCGCAGTGCATCCGGGAACACCGTCGGGGGGCCCTGATCGCCTCTCTGGGCCAACTGCGTGGTGGGGGGACGCCATACGCAGCGGCGAATAAGACGACAGGAACGTTGCCCCGGATGCACTGCGCTCAGCGTGCGGAAGCGGTTAATTCCGCTCCAGTACGGCGCACGCTTTTCCATAAGCGCACGCGTGCCGTTCTTGAAATGGTTGCGGTTGGCCGCGATCCACAGCGCATGCGCACGGATCCGCTGCGACGTTGCATGGCAGGTTGCGATGGTTCATATCACCAGGCTCCACTCCGAGTAGCCGTGCTGTGTCGGTCGCAGTACACCGCTGCGGCCGACCGGCGAGATGTCGCGGTCGGTGAGCGCGAGCAGCGTCCATTTGTCATCCGGTGCAACCCGCGCGAGCGTGCGGGTGTTGTGCGGTGTGCGCACCATTGCCACGCCATGCTGCAGGTCGCCGTTGCGCTGGTAGAGCAGGGTGAAGGCTTCGAGTTTGCCTGCGCCGAGCGGTTCGGTCTCGATGCTCGGTACGGCGCGGCGGTGGCTGTCGGCAATCTGTTGCACGTTGCTGTACGCCAGCGCGGGATGCCCGGGGTACGGGCGTCGCCCGAGCACTAGACCGCGATGTTGGGTGACGAACTCGCCCTGCCCGTAAAGCAGGCCGCGCGATACGGACAGCGAGTTGCGCAGTCGTCGCACCATCGCGCAGATCGCATGCGTCATGTAGTTGCTTAACGGCGCGCCGAAGAAGGTCAGGCCGCCGGTGACGGTGGGTTCGAATTTTTCCGGAAGACCCAGCATGCGGCGCGCCATCTTTGGCACACAGGGGAAGCAGCTGTACAGCTCCAAGGCTTCAAAGGCACCGCCGGCCAGATTGACGCAGGTGGCCAGCACCGCGTTCTGTGCATGGCTTTCCCAATAGTGATCGCGCGCCAGAAAGTCACGTGGCTCCTGCGCCTGCGTGCCACCCCACGGATACACCAACTGGTGCTCCGGAATGCCCGCACGGCGTGCATATTCCAGGCTGGTCAGCAGCACCGCAGCACCTTGATTGACCTGCGGGTTGGCGACCATCAGCTTGGTATACGGCCACGCGATCATCCGGTTGTCGGCAGATGCGGTGACGATGTCGGCGCTGCTGTGCGGCTCGCGCAGCCACGCGTTGCTGTTGTTGGCGGCGTGCTGCGAGTAGCGGTTCCACAGCTCGCCGGATTCGCGCTGCGCCATGCTCGGCGATTGTCGCCAATGCGCGGCGCTGGCGGTTTCGTAGAACGGGTAGACCGATAGCGGCTGGTTGCAGCCCAAGCGCGCGGCCAGCGGATGCACGGTATCTGCCCCGCGTTGGGGTGCGTGCGGAGCGGTGCGGGGTGCCGTCCACGGCAGCTCCAACCCTTGCCGCAACGCACGGGTGACGGTGTGCTGCGCCTCGGCACCACAGATCAATGCAACCTGGCTTTGTCCGCTGGCGATGCGTAGCGCGGCATCCTGCAGAAACCCCAGCGGAGTCTGTCCACCAGCCGAACCGTAGGTCGTGTGACGGGGATGGATATCAAGACACTGTGCAAGATGGCCGGGCGCGTCGAGGTAGGGCCAACTGCTGATGTTGACCACCGCCATCGAATCCACCTGCGACAGCAGCGCTGCATTCGCGTCGGTTTCGGCGGCGTGCGCGGCGCGCAGCATCAAGTCCATCGGCTCCAGCCCGTGGGCGGGATTCAACGGGCGATCAACCGATTCGCCGACGCCGACAATCACCGGAATATTGGAAGGCAGCATCATGGCGCGGCCTCCTCGATCCACCGCGTCAATCCATCCAGTGCTTCGACGTGACCGGGTGTGGCCAGCAGCGGATTGACTTCCAATGACTGCAATTGTGGACCCAGCGCCAACGCAGCATTGCCGATGCGGGTGATGACATCGGCCACTTCGTTGCGGTCCACGCGCGGACCGCCGCGGTAGCCGTCCAGCAACGGCGAAGCGCGCAGTTCACTGAGCATCGCCAGCACGTCATCGGGGGTCACCGGTAACAGGCGCAGGCTGGTGTCCTTGATCAGTTCCACCCAGACGCCACCCAGGCCGACCGCAAGCACCAAGCCCCATTGCGGATCGCGGAACGCGCCGACCAGCAGCTCGATGCCCTTGCGGCGCATCGGCGAAACGAGCACGCCATCAATGCGTGCTTCCGGGCGCGAGGCGGCCACCGCGACACGAATCTGCCGGTACGCATCGGCCGCGTTGGCCGGTGAGATATTCAGTTGAACGCCACCGACGTCGCTTTTGTGGGCGATATCCGGTGAGGCGATCTTCAAGGCGACGGGCCCGCCGATTTCATGGGCGATGACGCGCGCCTGCACGGCATCGGCAGCGATGCCGGCGGGAATCACCGGTATGCCCTGGCTGGCGAGATAGTCCAGCGTTTCCCGTTCGGTGGAAGGCCGGGCGTCGCTTTGCAGGGCGTCATTGGCGGCAAGCGGCACACGTTGCTCGGCACGCTTTCGCGCCCACCATTGCGCGCCAGCAATCGCCGACAGGCCGCGATCAATGCCGGCGGCGATATACGGAATGCCGTGGTGTTCGGCGAGCAGGCGGCTGTAATCCACCACCGGGCGTGGGGTCACACTCAGCAGCACGCCTTGTTTGCCGATGGCCGCGAAACCGGCGCCCACTTCGGTGATGACCTGCTCGGAATAGCTTTGCAGCGGTGCCGAGGGCACGTCGTACAGGCACGCCACCAACTCCACGGCGGGGTCGTCGGCCAAAGCGCGGATGCTGGTGGCGAACAGCGACGGCTCAAGCACCGCCGCGCCGGTCACATCCAGCGGATTGTGCGGTGTACCGAAATCGGGCATCAGGTACTTCAAGGCTTCGTGGGTGGGCGGCGACAACTCGGCCAGCTGCAGCCCGATCACTTCCGCACGATCAGCAGCCACCTCGCAGATGCCGCCGGAGATGGCCAACATGCCGACGCCGCCACTGCGCGGCTGCACCTGCGACAACAAGCCGGCGGTGGCGACCAGATCGTCCACCGAATGCACGCGGATGATGCCCAGTTGCCGGCACGCCGCTTCAAACACATGGTCGTCACCCACCAGTGAACCGGTATGCGCCAGCGCGGAGTTGGCGGTGATTTCGCTGGTGCCGATTTTCAAGGCGATGATCGGCTTGCCGGCGCTCAACGCGCGCTGCGCGGCGGCGGCCAACGTCTGCGCATCGCGCGAGGTTTCCAGGAACAAACAGATCACTCGCGTCGCTTCGTCATCGACCATGTACTCAACGATGCGCGCCACATTGAGGTCGGCCTCGTTGCCGGTGGAGACGATGTAGCTCAAGCCAACGCCCTGGCGCCCGGCGAATTCGGCGATATAGCTGGCGGTGGCACCGCTCTGCGAGATCAATGCCACATTGCCGGTCAAGCGCGTGGGCAGGTTGATTGTCCAGATCGGCACGCGGTCGATGAAGTTGATGAAGCCGAGGCAGTTCGGGCCGAGCAGATGAATGCCTTTTTCGTGAGCCAATGCGGCCAGTGACGCCTGGCGTGCAACGCCCTCGCCACCCATTTCGGCGAAGCCTGAGGTGAGGATCACGGCATGGTCGATACCGGCTTCATGCAAGTCCTGCAGGCTCGCTTCAATGGCACGTATCGGCACCATCAGCAAGGCGGCATCCACCTGCTCGCCGAGTGCGCGGCAGGACGTGGCTGCGTTGATGCCGTGTACACGTCCACCGTTGTGGTTGACGACGTGGATGTTGCCTTCATAGCCGAGCCGGCCGAAGTTGGCGAACGCGCCGTTGGACCACGTCGAGCGCTCGGTCGCGCCAACCAGCGCGATGGAGCGTGCGCGCAGCAGTCCATCGAGACGGGCATGGGGGCCGGCCTGCGCCTTCAATTGTGCATTCATCAGAAGTGTCTCTTGCTGTCCGTTACCGGTGAACGGCCCGCGCACATGCGGTGGCATTGCCGGGGGTGGCAAGCAGGGAATTGAAGAGCGTGCGCATGTGATGTGGGGTCGCTGCGGGTGGGTCCGGTTGCACCTTCATTCCGTGGTGCGTGGATGCGGGTACGTCGGCGGTGATGGCGGCATGCAGCTGCCTGCAATCCAGCGGACGTGCATCCTGCGTCTGCTTGAACCTGCTCACGCCCCGCGGGCTATACCGCATCCGGCCCGTTGTTCGGAATGCAGCATGGCGGTGGGGCGTGAACAGGTTGAAGGCGGCGCGATCCGTGCGATGCACTATCCGAAGCAGTGCCTGTGGCGTCCAATACGAAAACGCTGAATATCCATAGCAAATTCGTCTGAATGTTGACGGCCTCAGCTTGCGGATTTCGCCGAATCGTTGGCCGCGCCCGCACCGCGAGCGACTTGCCAGCACAATTCAGCCGCCGGTTGCTGCGCGCTGCGCCGGCGCACCAATCGCAATGCAATGTCGGTGGCATCGGCGAATGGACGCGAGCACAGGCGGTCACGCAGTTGCGCGGGCGGCTTGCGGACGAAGTTGAGGCCGATCACATCGCCGGAAAGAATGTGTTGCAACCAGACGTCGCTCATCATTTCGTGATCTACCTGCAGCACCGCGCCGGCTCGCTGCGCGGCACCGAACAGCTGCTCATGCACGGGCGGATTCAGCCCGCGCTCAAACGCCAGGATGGTTCTGCCACGCAGGTCACTGCTGCGTACGATGTCCAGCGCGGCCAGCGGATCATCGCTGCGGAAGCAAAGCGTGCAGGGCGCGTGACTGATGAGCTGGTATTCCAGCGCGGGATCGATGACGTCGCCCACCACGAAGGCCATGTCCAGGCTGCCGGCGGTCACGCGTTCCACCAGCTCCGGGCTCCAGCCGAGTACGATTTCAATCTGGATTTTTGGTTGCAACTGCGCAAAGCGTTCAAGCAGTGCGACGCGCTTTGCGAACAGGTGAGAGTAGGGCGGCAAGCCGATACGCAGCAGTGGCCGCTCTTCGCGGATGCGCAGCATGCTGGCGCAGATGCTGAATTCATCCAGCGACCGCATCACCGCGCGCGCCGGGCCGCGCAAGGCTTTGCCTTGTTCGCTCAAGGCCACGCGGCGGCTGTCGCGGATGAATAGATCAAAGCCCAGTTGGGATTCCAGCTTGCGGATCTGCGAGGACAGCCACGGTTGCGCAACGTGCAACGTCTCGGCTGCGCGGGTAAAAGACAGGCTGTCGGCGACCGCGACGAACATCTGGATGAGGCGGGAATCGGTACGCATGGCGCACGCTCACTTGGTGGGGGTGGGCAATGCTGCCCGAAGTGGCGAGGTCAGTATGATCGGGAATTGCGCGGCGATAGCGCTGGGTTATCGAATGAAACAGCTTGGCTCGCGCGCATGCCGCAGCGTTTTTTTTGTGATGACGTATCGCGGTGATTCGCAGACGTGTGGCAAGAACCTGCAGTTACGCGCGTTTTCACCGAGGCACCGATGAGCGCGAATCGAGGTTGTGTTCCGGAATGAAACAGGCAACGCGCACAACGTATCCGTCAGCGGAAACACGATTCATGGGCACAGTCGCGCGGGTACGCGTGTGTCCGGTAGCCCAGGTAAGCGTTGGCACATCCGGGATGTGCATGGATGGCGTGCGCGATTCGTTGATCGCTGCGTGCCACCCGACATGATGGAAACGTTGGAGAGCGCCGCCAGGCTGCGCTTCAGTAGCGATGCCACTGCCGAGCATGGCTCGGCACTGCAAGTGTCGGCTCAGCGCCGCGCCCATTGCACGATGCTGCTGGCCGGCATCGCGCCGGACTGGCGAGCGATCTCGCGTCCATCCTGGATCAACACCAGCGTGGGAATGCTGCGGATGCCAAAGCGGGAGGCCAAGGCTGGCTCGGCTTCGGTGTCCACTTTGCCCAACCGCAGTTGCGGCTCCAGTTGCACGGCGGCCTTGGTGAACTCCGGCGCCATCTGCAGGCAAGGGCCACACCAGGACGCCCAGAAATCCACCAGCAACGGAATCTGCGAGCGACTGGCGTGTGCGTCGAAGTTGGCAGCGTTCAATGCGATGGGCGCGGCCGTGAACAAGGCCTGGTGGCAACGGCCACAGGACGGCGACTGCGTCAGGCGGGCGGCCGGTACGCGGTTGATCGCGTTGCAATGCGGGCAGGCGATCTGCAGCGGATCGTGGAGAGCAGTGTTCATGTCTGGGCCGTGCGTGGGTGTTCGTGGAAAGGAAGTATGTCCTTCAATGATGGAACCAAGGTGCAAGGCGCGACGCAATACAGCTGCATGGCGATAGCGCTGCGTGCGGCGACACGTGCATGCTGTGGACGACAGAAAGCGCGCCGGCTCCGGCGCGGCTCAATGAACCTGAACGCGCCACACGCAGTGTCTGTTGCCTCTGAAACTGTCGCATCGCACAAAAAACCGTGTTATCAATGCTCCCCATGAACGCAGCCCGCGCCAGCTTTTACTTTTGGTATTACTTTCCGAAACCGCTGGCGGAGGAAGGACTGCGTTCACCCTGAAGAAACTTTCAGAAGCATTCCCGAAAAGCCGCCAGCACACCTGGCGGCTTTTTTTATGCCGCCTCGCTGGGGCAACCCCTTCACGTTTTGACCTGGAGTCCCCGCAATGCCCCCCCACACCGATGATCTTCGTATCCGCAAGCTTGAACCGTTGACCCCGCCCGCACAGCTGCTGTCGCTGCTGCCTTGTGATGATGAAACCTCGCAGACCGTCGCCGATGCCCGCGCTTCATTGCACCGCATCCTGCACGGTCAGGATGATCGCCTTGCCGTCGTGGTGGGCCCGTGTTCCATCCACGATCCGGTCGCCGCAATGGATTACGCCCAGCGTCTGCGCCCGTTGCGTGATGCACTCGGTGGCGAGCTGGAAATCGTCATGCGCGTGTACTTCGAGAAGCCGCGTACCACGGTTGGCTGGAAGGGCCTGATCAACGATCCGGACATGGACGGCAGCTTCAACATCAACAAGGGCCTGCGCGTGGCGCGCGGCCTGTTGCGTGACATCAACCGCCTTGGCCTGCCGGCCGGTGTGGAATTTCTGGATGTGATCTCGCCACAGTACATCGCTGATCTGGTTGCCTGGGGCGCCATCGGCGCGCGTACCACCGAGAGCCAGGTGCACCGCGAACTCGCATCCGGCCTGTCGTGCCCGGTGGGCTTCAAGAACGGCACCACCGGCGATGTGAAGATCGCCGCCGATGCGGTGGGCGCCGCGTCGCATCCGCATCATTTCCTGTCGGTGACCAAGGAAGGCGGCACCGCCATTGTTGCGACTCAAGGCAACCCGGATTGCCATGTGATCCTGCGCGGCGGCAAGACCCCGAACTTCGATGCCGCCAGCGTGCAGGCCGCCAGCGAAGTGCTGGCCAAGTCGCAGCTGCCGGCCCGCTTGATGATCGACGCCAGCCACGCCAACAGCAGCAAGAATCCGGAAAACCAGCCCAAGGTGATCGACGACATCGCTGCCCAGTTGCGTGGCGGTGAGCAGCGTGTGGTCGGGGTGATGATCGAAAGCCACCTGGTGGCCGGCCGTCAGGAACTGGTCGAAGGCCAGCCGCTGGTCTACGGCCAGAGCATCACCGACGGCTGCATCGATTGGGACAGCACCGTGCAGGTGCTTGAGCGGTTGGCCGAGGCCGTGCGTGCGCGTCGCCGGACCCAGTTGGAAGCCGCTGCCTGAGTCAATTCATGACAGTTTCACTGGCGTGAAAAGGCATGTGCCAGTAGCTTACGCGGCGGGGCAAAGGCCCCGCCTGCTGTGGCGACAGGGGATCGCGCCTCACCCGGCAGGAAGCCAATCAAATCACCGTACCAAGGAGAAGGAAGTGATGCGTACCCGTATTTGCACGATGGCGTTGGCACTGATGCTGGCCCCGACGATGGCAGTGGCCGCCAAAAAGCCGGTAGTGGATTCGGGCAGCGGTTGCCTGCAGAACCTGTCCGTTGCCGGCGGTTTCACCAGCGGCAAGCAGTTCCTGGCTTCGACCGACCACGAAGGCGTCAGCTACGAAGATGCGTTCGCCAAGACCTTGGCGGCGATTGAAGCCGAGGGCATGGTCGGGGTCTATCCGAATCAGCAGACCGGCTATATCGCAGCGGAAAACCCGGTGCGCGGCGGTGGCGGTGCGACCGTTCCGCTGCGTACCACGGTGCGTCGCCAGGACGACGGTGCCGTCCGCGTCGAAGTGCGTTTCAGCATCAAGGGCGGGCAGATGACGTCCAACAAGGCCGTGGGCGAGGGCTTGTGCAAGATCGCCGACGCCGCCAGCCTGTAACGACGGGTCACCCGGAGCCTGCATGACCGCCGCACGTTGGTTCTTGTACCTGCTCGAATGCCGTGATGGCAGTTACTACGCAGGCATCAGCACCGATGTGGAAGCGCGGTTCCGGGTTCACCTCAGTGGCAAGGGTGCGCGCTACACGCGGGCGCACCCGCCATTGCGCATCCTGGCCCAGCGGGCCTATGCCGACCGTTCCGGTGCCTCGCGCGCCGAATGGGAGCTGAAACAGCTGCCGCGTGGCCGCAAGCTGGCCTGGCTGGAACGGCAGGAAGATTGAGGTAAAGTCCCACTCGTGGCCGCGCCCATGTGGCCTCAACTGTCCGGGTATCCGGGCTCACAGCCTTGCA
Organism: Stenotrophomonas sp.; assembly: GCF_050737575.1. Taxonomy (GTDB): domain Bacteria; phylum Pseudomonadota; class Gammaproteobacteria; order Xanthomonadales; family Xanthomonadaceae; genus Stenotrophomonas. The sequence goes on along the minus strand of NZ_JBOHXW010000007.1, from coordinate 4,330 downwards.
TGTGGTTGTGCTACCAGCATGGCCGCATGCCGGCATCATCCTCACAAGGGGAATCGTGATGGCGGGTTGGTACGAGTTGGACAACAGCAGTGATGGCCAGTTTTATTTTGTGCTCAAGGCAGGCAATGCCGAGGTGATCCTCACCAGTGAGCGTTACAGCACACGCGCAGCCGCGGAAAACGGCATCGCTTCGGTACAGAAAAACAGCCCGGACGAAGCACGCTACGAGCGCAAGACCAGCAGTGATGGGCGTGAGCACTTCAATCTGAAAGCGGCCAATCACCAGGTGATCGGCACCAGCCAGTTGTACTCGTCACAAGCCGCTCGCGAAGCCGGCATCACCAGCGTCAAGGCCAACGGCCCGAGCACCACCATCAAGGACAAGACTGGCTGAGTGGAGCCGCGCATTGCCCCGCTTAAGCCCCTCTCCCGCAGGCGGGAGAGGGGTTGGGGTGACGGCAGATCGGGGTCAGCTTGAATGAAGCCGTCGCTGGCGGATCCGAAGTATCCGAAATCAGAAACGCCCTCATCCGCCCCTACGGGGCACCTCGCTCCGCGCCCCGGCCACGCACAACGTGCGTGGCGTTCAGTCATGCACGAGCCGGTGGCTCGTAAGCCGCATGCCTTCACCCCGTAAACGGGGGAAGGGATCTGGTCGCTCCTTCTTTCTGCGGATGGGGAAAAAACAGCCCCCAACCCTATCAATCACTCACAACGCACCGCGGTAATCACATTGGCCGCATCCAGGAACACGCGCAGACGATCCTGGCGGATGTCCATCGAAACGATGGTGGACGGGCCAATCGGATTCAGTAGCCCCGCGCCGCTTTCGCTCTTGAGACGGCGGATGTTCGCTTCGTTACCCGGCTGACCCACTGCCCATTGCGATTTTGTGGCATCGCAGTGGCCGTCGCCCGCAACGGTCGGGCCGGGGGTGGTCAGGCAGCCGCTCAGGCTCGCGGCGACGATGACAGCAGCAGCGGGAACACAGAATTTGCGGAGGTTGGCGAAGGAAGTGCGCATGCGAAGACACGGAGGTTACGGCCGGGTTTGGCTGGGCGAAGCATAGCAGCGGGCAGTGGTCGCCCTGTGTGGAGACCGTGCCGTGCCATCGAAACACGGCTGACCACGTCTTTGTCCATGCTACGCAGCCAGTAAAGCCGCATTTTTCGCTGCGGAGCGCTTACTCTCCCGCGTTCGTTGAGCAAGGAGCGGGATGTGCAAGACGCACAGTATTGGATGCAGGAATTCTGGGCAGGCTTGAGCCTGATCGATCTGCTGGGCGGCGCGCTGTTGGGCACGTTGCTGGGCTTGGCGTTGGGCATCGCGACGTGGATGGTGTTGCGTCGCTGCAACTGGTTGCTCCGCCAGCGCCGTTGGCATCACGCGTTGATCGCCTGCCATGTGGTGGTGCTGCCGCTGCTGTTTGCGTTCTCCGGCCTGCAGGTAGGTGCGGCGGCCGGTGCGCAACGCGCCTTGTACAAGCAGATGGATCATTTCCAACCGCATCTGCAGACGCTGGTCAGTACCTGGCAGATGGATTTCGAGAAGTCACTGGACAATGAATCCCTTGCCGCGTTGATGCGCAGCGATGCCTCCGTGCATGAAATCACGCGCAATGTGGTGGGCGCGTACCTGGTGGACTATCCGTTGCCCGGCGCCGCGTTGTTACAGGGCGATAACTGGGCTGCGCGCATGGCCTCCCGTGGGCTGGCACAGCTGCGGGCACGGCTGATGACGCAATGGGTGGAAGAAAGTCTGTCTGAAGAATTGGCCAACTACACCGGTGTGAGCCAGGCGGTTTACAACGAAGCGCTCGGCATGCGCATGAACGAGCTGGTGCATTCGCAAGGCGCCATCCGACTGTTGAAAACCCAGCTGAGCGCGATGATGCCCAGCGTGTATCTGGGGCTGTTACTGCCGGCGTTGATTGGACTGGCGCTGGTGTTGCTGGAAATTGCACTGTCGCATTACTTCGGCTGGTGCCGGCAGGTAACGCCTGTCGCGGTGTAATCACAGCGTTTGAATAGAGAAGAAGCCCGCAGCACTGCGGGCTTTTTTTGTTTCCCTGTTGCTTGCTCACTGATGATTGCAGTGCGTGATGTGGCGCCTGTTTCGATTTCACTGTTGAAGGACAATCGGCTTGATAGATTCATGCCGTTTAGCTGATCCAACTGATCAATCCAAAGGGGCCTCATCCATGAAACCAGTTCGGCGATCCATCGTGGCCGCGTGTGCCACCTTCCTGTTCGGGGCATTGAGCTTGCCGTACACCGCAGATGCCTGCACGCGTTTCGTTTATCACGGTGCCGGCAATGACGTGTTTACCGGCCGCTCGATGGATTACAAGATCGACACCGGCACGCATTTGTGGATGTTCCCGCGTGGCATGCAGCGCACCGGTGAAGTGGGCCCGGAGTCGCTGACGTGGACCTCGCGCTACGGCAGCGTCATCGCCAGCGCGTACGACATCGCCACTACCGACGGCATGAATGAAACCGGCCTGGTCGCCAACCTGTTGTGGCTGGCCGAATCGGAATACCCCGATCGCAACAGCGGAAAACCCGGCCTGAGCATCTCGCTGTGGACGCAGTACATGCTCGACAACTTCGCCACCGTCGATGAAGCGGTGAAGGCTTTGACCGACGAGCCTTTCACTCTGGTCACCGATGCCGCTCCGGGCGAGCAACGGCTGGCAACGCTGCATTTGTCGCTGTCCGATGCCAGCGGCGACAGCGCCATCATCGAGTACATCAAGGGCAAGCAGGTCATCCATCACAGCCGCGACTACAAGGTGATGACCAACTCGCCGATCTTCGAGGAACAGCTGGCACTGGAAAGTTACTGGCGGCAGATCGGCGGCACGGTGATGTTGCCGGGAACCAACCGCGCAGCGGATCGCTTCGCGCGCGCGGCGTTCTATATCGAAGCCATTCCGAAATCCACCGATCCGGTCGAGTCCACCGCCAGCGTATTCGGCGTGATCCGCAACGTGTCGGTGCCGTACGGCATCACCACGCCGGGCGAGCCGAACATTTCGTCCACGCGCTGGCGCACGGTGTCGGACCAGTCGCGCAAGCGTTACTACTTCGAGTCGGCGCTGAGCACCAATGTGTTCTGGGTGGATCTGCAGAAGATCGACTTCAGCGAGCGCGGCGGCAAGGTCAAACGGCTGGACCTTGGCCAGAACCAGCGCACCATCTATTCGGGTGAAGCCAACGCGCAGTTCAAGGAAACCAAACCGTTCCGTTTCCTTGGCGTCTAAGCGCACAACGCGCACATCGCGTGCCCGGTTCGCCGGGCGCGCGTCATCCGGAGTTTCAATGAGCACCCGATTCCAAACCAAGCGCGTGTCGTTGGCGATGTTGCTGTTGGTTGTGGGCAGCGTTCCACTCGCACAGGCACAGCCATCCGATGGCGGCGACGCAGATGGCTGGCGTTTTCAGGCTACGCCGTACGTGTGGATGAGCGGCATGGACGGGCAGGTGCGGCCGTTCCGCAATGCACCGATGGCTAACGTGGACAAGTCGTTCTCCGAGCTGATGGACAGCTTGGACGCAGCCGCGTTCATCACCGGTACCGCGCGCCGTGGCAACTTCGTGTTGCAGGCCGACGTCAGCCACGCTTCCACGTCGGATTCAACGCCGCTGCCGATGGGCATCGCAGCCAACGTGAACGTGCGGCAGACCTCGGCGACCGTCACTGCCGGTTATGCGTGGATGACAACCGAACGTACCGGCATCGATTTGATGGGCGGCCTGCGTTACTGGGACATCAACGCGGCGGTGAATGTAGCGGGCGTGGTGTCAGCGCGTTCGGATTCGTCATTCGTTGACCCGATTGCCGCCGTGCGTTGGCGGCAGAGCCTTGCGCCGCGCTGGAGCAGCGTGGCGTATGTGGATGTCGGCGGTTTTGGCGTGGGATCTGATGCCACCTGGCAGGTATTGGCGCTGGCCAATTACCAGGCCAGCGACCAGCTGTTCCTGTCGATGGGCTACCGCCACTTGCGCGTGGATTACCGCGACCGTGGCAAGCGTTTGGACCTTGCCATGTCGGGCCCGATGCTGGGCGTGACATACCGCTTCGGCGCAGGGCTGTAACGCTTGAAGCCCCTCTCACCGGGAGAGGGGTTGGGGAGAGGGTCGGGCGTGATGTCACTTGCAATCAAGCATGCAAGCGCTTCGCCCGCACCCTTATCCGCCCGTTGGGCACCTTCTCCCAAGGGGAGAAGGGCGGCTCACTCCGCCTCGCCGGGATGCAGCTTCCAATAGCCGTGGCGCGGACTCCTAGCGCTTGAAGCCCCTCTCCCACCGGGAGAGGGGTTGGGGAG
>NZ_JBOHXW010000006.1:0-255733 GCF_050737575.1 Stenotrophomonas sp. | reverse complement strand
CTGCGCATACTTTCAAAGAACTTCGAATCAGGCCTCAACGCCGTCTTCGTAGGCTGCGACGTTTCCGTCGTAGCGAGCCGCCCATTATAGCCGGCTTTTCCGCTTCGTCAACACCTCATTTCGAGGCAGTTGACGTTGCTGCTTCTGATCCAACCCCGAGGGGCTTTTCTCCGAAGCGAGCCGCCTATTATGTCAGGCTTTTCGTTTCCGTCAACACCTTTTTGAGAGGCTGTTGAACTTCAACTTCCTGCCGCTGATGCCCTTCTGGAGGACCCCTGCGGCGGGGGAGGGGAAGTATGTGCTTCTTTGGCGGCTTTGTGAAGGGGGTAGATGAAGATTTTTTCTGATGGTGCTTTGCGCACCTCTATATAGATAGAGAGAGTGGTCGAGGCGGCATCTTGCTGAGGGTTGGTGGTGGCGAGACGCTTGGCTGGGGATCGCTCTCCGCGGATATCGGCTCCACCCTCTCCCCAACCCCTCTCCCCTCAAGGGAGAGGGGCTTTAACGCATTCGCCCCGCCCTTTTCAGGGCGGGGCGAATGCTTGTTGGCGGTGTGCGGCCGACTTCCGTCCGCCGCTATACGTCAGCCCACTACTAATAGAACGCGCGCGAAGGTGCGCTTGCCGACCTGCAGCAGGCCTTCAAAACCGGGCTGCAGGACGGTTTGGGCGTCTTCGACGACTTCGCCGTCCACCTTCACTGCCCGCTCCTTGAGCTTGCGGGAAGCTTCGGAATTGCTGGGTGTGAGGCCGGCAGCGGTCAGCAGCGCGCCAATGCGCAGGCCTTCGGCCGGAACGGCGACTTCCTGCAGCGGCAATTGGGTGATGTCGCCCTGCCCTGTCACCGCCGCATTCCAACCGGCGATGGCCTGCTCGGCGGCGGCGGCATCGTGGAAACGGGTGGTCAGTTCGCGGGCCAGACGCAGCTTGATCTCACGCGGGTTGATCTTGCCGGCTTCCACGTCGGCGCGCAGCTGCTGGGCTTCGGCGATGGAGATGTCGAAGCTGAGCAGGTCGATCCAACGCCACATCAGGGTGTCGTCCACCTTCATGGTCTTGGTGACCATGTCGATGGCCGGTTCGCTGATGCCGATGTAGTTGTTCAGCGACTTGGACATCTTGTTGACGCCGTCCAGGCCTTCCAGCAGCGGCATGGTCAGCACGATCTGCGGCTTCTGGCCGTAGTGTTCCTGCAGGCCACGGCCCATCAGCAGGTTGAACTTCTGGTCGGTGCCGCCGAGCTCGACGTCCGCTTCCAGCGCCACCGAGTCGTAGCCCTGCACCAGCGGGTAGAGGAATTCGTGGATGGCGATGGACTGCTGGGCGGCGTAACGCTTGGAGAAATCGTCACGCTCGAGCATGCGGGCGACGGTGTGCTGGCCGGCCAGGCGGATCATGTCGGCCGCGCCCATCTTGCCGAACCACTCGGAATTGAAGCGGACTTCAGTCTTTTCGCGGTCCAGCACCTTGAAGACCTGCTCTTCATAGGTGCGCGCGTTGGCGAGCACGTCTTCCTTGCTCAGCGGCTTGCGGGTGAGGCTCTTGCCGGACGGGTCGCCGATCATGCCGGTGAAGTCGCCGATCAGGAAAATCACCTGATGGCCGAGATCCTGGAACTGGCGCAGCTTGTTCAGCAGCACGGTGTGGCCCAGATGCAGGTCGGGGGCGGTGGGGTCGAAGCCGGCCTTCACACGCAGCGGGCGGCCGCTTTCCAGACGCTGGCGCAATTCATCCGCTTTGAGGATCTCATCGGCTCCGCGGCCGATCAGGGCAAGGGCTTCATCAATCGAGGACACGCTAAAACTCCCGGCTTCGCCGTCAAAAACATGAATGGTGTTAAGTGCAAGTTAACCACGTTAACCAATCGAAAAGCCATGCGGCTCAATGGTTTGACGCGGTATTGATACGTGTCTATGTTAACCGCGTTTGGGCCCGCGATTCGGGCCGACCAGAGAACCGACCGATGCCACAATCCGATCACGGCCAGGCGCGCAAGCAGCGCTTCCAGGAACGACTCAACGTCCTGCACGACACCGCCCTGCATCGGAGGCTCAAGCACCATCTCCCCGCTGCGTTCAATGAACGCTGGACCCGGCGGCATTGGATCCATGCCAGCTTGTTCGTGACGATTGGCGCGCTGGTGGCGACGATTGTTCCCGGTTTCTCCAATGCCATTGATACATCGCTGCCTTCGTCGCATTCGACCTTGGCGTTGCCGTTGCCGCCGCTGTCGCTGGCCCGCCTCGGCGAAACCCCCGGTGACAGCTGGCAGATCCTGCGGGTGCAGCGCGGCCAGACACTGAGCGATCTGTTTGAAGCGGCGGGCGTGCCGGCCACGGTGATGCACCGCGTGCTGGAACATCCCGGCACTCGCGAGGCGCTGACCAAACTCCGCCCGGGCACCGAAATCGCCTTTGACCTGCCAGTGAACGGTGCGCTGCGCAGCATCCGCTTCGACCGTGATGCCAGCCACCGCGTAGAGCTGACGCTGCAGGGCGAGCAGATTCGCGAAAAGGTGTTGGAGCGCTCCACCAGCACCCGCACCGTGGTGACCAGCGGCGAAATCACCAGCTCGCTTTACGCCGCGGGGCGCCGGGCTGGCTTGTCGCCTTCGGCCATCGCGACGATGACCGACGACATTTTCAAGTACGACATCGATTTTTCCAAAGACCTGAAAAAAGGCGACCGCTTCAGCGTGGTGATGGACGAAACCTGGCGCGAAGGTGAGCGTATCGACACCAGCAAGGTGCTGGCAGCGACGTTCACCACCGGCGGCAAGACGTACACCGGCTTCCGTTTTGAGCGCAATGGAAAATCGGAGTACTTCGATCTCAATGGCCGGCCGCTGAAGAAGAGCTTCATCCGCTCGCCGATTCAGTTCGCACGGCTCAGCTCCAATTTTGGTTCGCGACGCCATCCGGTGCTGGGCACGATGCGCATGCACAAGGGCGTGGATTACGCCGCGCGCACCGGCACGCCGATCATGGCCGCCGGTGATGCACGCGTGCAGTTCGCCGGCGTGCAACGCGGCTACGGCAATGTGGTGATCCTGGATCACGGCCGCGGCCACACCACGCTGTACGGCCACATGTCGCGCTTTGGCAGCTACCGCACCGGCCAGCGCGTGAGTCAGGGCGCCATCATTGGGTATGTCGGTTCGACCGGTTTGGCGACCGGCCCACACCTGCATTACGAATTCCGCGTCAATGGCCAGCATCGCAATCCGTTGTCGGTGACGATGCCGCCGGCCGAGCCGCTCAAGGGTGCCGAACTGACCGCTTTCCGCGCGCAGACCTCGCCCGCGATGGCGCGTATCCAAGGCATGGAGCAGTTGATTTATGCCGATGCCAGCGATGCGCCGAAGGATGACAAGCGCACCGCCAGTGCCACCCCGCCGCCCGCACCGGCCGGCAAGCGCGGCTGAGCACACCACAACGCGTTGACGCCACGGGCAGGGAGCATGAAGCTTCCCTGCCCGTTTGCTTTGCAGGCCCACCATGACGCAATGCGATCCACAGCTGCCGCTGTTCCTTGGCCTGATGTCCGGCACCAGTGCCGACGGCATTGATGCGGCGCTGGTGCAGTTTCCGGACGAAGGCGGATGCCGCTTCGTGCATGGGCATACCTATGCGTGGGACGCGCCAACGCGGCAAGCGTTGATCGCGCTCGGCCAAGGCCGCGAGCCCGAGTCGCTGGATGCGCTGGGGCAACTGGATGCACACGTCGGCATCGCATTCGCCAATGCGGCCAATCAATTGTTGGATGAGGCCGGCGTGCCACGCGCACAGGTGCAGGCGATTGGTTCGCACGGCCAGACCATCCGCCATCGTCCGTTGGCCGAGCCGGCCTTCACCTGGCAGATCGGCGACGCCAACCGCATTGCCGAACTGACCGGCATCACCACCGTGGCCGATTTCCGCCGGCGTGATGTGGCCGCAGGTGGGCATGGCGCTCCGCTGATGCCGGCTTTCCATCTGGCGATGCTTGGCAGCAGCGATGAAGACCGCGCGGTGCTGAACCTGGGCGGCATCGCCAATCTGAGCCTGATCGGCCGCGATGGCAGTTTGCGTGGCTTCGATACCGGCCCGGCCAATGCCTTGCTGGATGGCTGGTGCCAGCGGCATCTGGGCCATGCGTTCGATGCCGATGGCGCGTTTGCGGCCAGCGGCCAAGTGAATGAAGCACTGCTGTCCCGATTGCTGGCCGAGCCGTGGTTTGCCCTGCCGCCGCCCAAGAGCACCGGGCGCGAGCAATTCCATCTGGAATGGGTGGAAGCGCAGCTGGCCGCCGAGGTGATCGCGCCGGCCGATGTGCAGGCGACCTTGTTGGAGCTGACCGCGGCGACGGTGGCCGATGCCCTGCTCACGCATCTGCCAGAGGTGCGCCGCGTGTTGGCGTGTGGCGGCGGCGTGCGCAATCCGGCGTTGTTGCGGCGCCTGCAGACGCGCTTGCCGGGTGTGTTGATCGACTCAAGCGCTGCGTACGGCTTGGACCCGGATTACATGGAAGCGATGGGTTTTGCGTGGTTGGCGCATGAAACGCTGGCCGGACGGCCGGGAAATCTGCCCAGCGTCAGCGGCGCGTGCGGGTTGCGGATTCTTGGGGCGATTCATTTGGCGTGAGGGTGGGCTGCTGAGCTGGGGGCTGTTTGAACCTCAGCTGTGAGGGCTGATTTCCACCCAAGAGCAAAACAAAAGATGCCCTCATCCGCCCCCCGCCTTCGCGGGGGCAGGCTCTTCGGGCACCTGCATTCGGTACATCCATGTACCTCACCCGGTGGGCGGCTTCGCCGTGCAACTCGGCAGTCCTGCCGAGTTGTCATCCCGTTAACGGGAGAAGGGAAAAACTCAAGCTTGCGGCTGGCTGCTTCCGCACGCGGGAGAAGGGAGTCGTTCACGCATTGCCGTTGGACTACAGGCCGTCGCCCGCTGGCAGCGCGCGCAGGGCCTGGATGGCTTCGGTCAGGGCGTCGACTTCGCGGTTCTCGAAGCCGTTGCGGACTTCATGTTCACTGGCGAACAAGCCCTGCTCCAGCAGGACCATGCAGGTGTGTTCCCGCGTCCATCCGCGCGCCACGGAAAGGCGGCGGATACGTTCAAGCAAGAGCGGGTCGATGTCCCGCAAGATCACGTCGGCCATGTCATTCACATCAGCTGTCCGGTAGATCCCCCGTCCGCATAATCGGTGAGGTGGGCGCCGGATTCAATTGCACCCACCTTTTTGCCATTCAGACTGCTCGATTGATCTGGGTGGTGGCGTCCACTTCACGGCGTAGCCACCACGCCATCAACAAGCCCGGGATGCCCACCACCACCGACACCAGGAAGAACACCTTCCAGCCATAGGCATCGGCCAACACGCCGGCAAACGGGCCGACAAACACCCGCCCCAGCGTGGCGAAAGCCGATAGCAGCGCGTAGTGGGTCGCCGAAAAGCGCGTGCCGCACAGGCCGCTGAGCAAGGCCACGAAGGCGGCCGTGCCCATGCCGCCGGCAAAGTTGTCCAGGCTCAACGCGAACAGCAGCAGGCTGTCCATCGGCGTGGGCACTTCCAGGTGCACGATCAACAGGTTGAAGGCCGGCACTTCCAACGTGCCCCAGGCACCTGCGCCTTCGCGGGCCAGCAGGTAGAAGCCCAGGTTCGAGACCAACTGCAGTACGCCGAAGGCGATCACCGCCGTGGACAAGCGCAGGCGCAACAGGAAGAAGCCGCCCACGATGGCGCCGACAATCGTCATCAGCAGGCCGATGGTCTTGTTGGCCAGGCCCACTTCCGACTGGCTGAAATGCATGCCCTTGAGCAGGAACGGCGTGGACAGGCTCAGCGCAAACGCATCGCCCACCTTGTACAGCACCACCAGCGCCAGGAATGCACCGGCACCGCGCATGCTGAAGTAGCTGCGCAGCGAGGCATTGAGCGTCTCGAAGCGAACCCAGCGGGTCGCCTGGAAGCCCACGATCATCGCCGCGGCAATCTGGGTGACGACGAACACCAGCCGCACCCAGCGATCTTTGCTGTCCGGGTCCAAGCCCAGCAACACCAGCAACTGATGCGCCAGATAAGCGCCGACGCCGACACCCACCACCAGCGCCAGGAAGCCCCACAGCTCACCGCTGGCCTTGGAGACCGGCGCCTTGAAGCGCTCGGGCAATTGCGGCATCAGCAGCAGCGCCAAGGCGCCGACGGCGACCGACAGACCCGCCATCACCCGATACACCTGCGGCCAGCTTTGCCATTGTTCGGCCCAGATCAGGGTGATGCCGCCGGACAACACCATCGCCAGGCGATAGCCCAACACGGTCAGCGAACCGCCGAGACCGCGCTCGGCCGGTTCCAGCAGATCGGTGCGGTAGGCGTCGATCACCACGTCCAGCGTTGCCGACAAGCACGCCACCAACACCGCCACCGACGCGAACATCGCCAGATTGCGCGACGGCGACAAGGTGCTCATCAACAACAGCGCGGCGCCGAGCACGAACAGCAGCAACACGATCCAGCCGCGCCGGCGACCGAGCAGCGGCAGATCGAAGCGGTCGATCAGCGGCGCCCACAGGAACTTGAAGGTGTATGGAATGCCGATCAGCGACAGGAAACCCAGCGTCACCAGATCCAAGCCATCCACCGTCAGCCACGCCTGCATCGCACCGCCGGTCAGCGCCAGCGGCAGGCCGGAAGCAAAGCCCAGCAGCAGGATGACGAACAGGCGCCGCAAGCGCTGCAGCCCGCGCGGGGTTTCCGCGATGGCTTGGGTCACAGGTCGTAGTCCACGATGAACGGCGCGTGGTCGGAGAAGCGTTGCTCGGTGTAGATCGAGCAGCTGCGCAGGCGCTCACGCAGGCCGGGCGTGGCGAACTGATAGTCGATACGCCAACCGACGTTGTTGGCACGGGCCGCGCCACGGTTGCTCCACCACGTGTAGTCCTGGCCTTCCGGATGCAGCGCGCGGTAGGCGTCGACCCAGCCACGGCCGCTGGCAACATCGACCTGCTCGGGAAGATCGGCGCACAACCCGTTCAACCAGTCGCGTTCCTCCGGCAGACAGCCGGAGTTCTTCTGGTTGGACTTCCAGTTCTTGATGTCCAGCGCGCTGCGGACGATGTTCCAATCGCCGCACAGCACGTAATCGCGACCACTGGCCAGCCATTCGTCCAGCAGCGGCCGCAGCCATTGCATGACCTCGAACTTGAAACCCTGCCGCAGCTCGCCCGAAGAGCCGGACGGGATATAGAACGACACCACGCTGAGGTTGCCGAAACGGGCTTCGATATAGCGGCCTTCGTCGTCGAACGGCGCCCAACCCAGCCCGGTGCGCACTTCATCGGGCTCGCGGCGGCTCCAGATGGCCACGCCGCTGTAGCCCTTCTTGGTGATCGCGTCACGGTAGAAGCAGTGATGCCCGTCGGGACGGAACAGCGCATCGGTCAGCTGCGATTCCTGCGCCTTGGTCTCCTGAATGCAGAGCACGTCGGCCTGCTGCTGTGCGAACCACGCGTTGAAACCCTTGGTGGTCGCCGAACGAATGCCGTTGGCGTTGAAGCTGATAATCCGCATGCTTGGCCTATCTTGTTGTTTTATATGGGCCAATCAGGCCAACCGATGGCACCGGGGCGGCACCCGCACGGGGCGACAGCGACTACGGTCCACGCCGTCATCATGCCTTGCGGCTGCTGGGGTTTTCCAGCCAAAAGGCGGCTGTTGCGGGCACCGTGCTCATTGGCGGCGGGTTGTACAGTCACTTGGCGGTGCGTCGTGTCGCCGCGCAGACGCTGGAAAAGCTGGCCCGCGCGCGGCAATTGCTGGCCTGAGTGGGCCCGCCAGCAATCGCTGAAGCCATGCTTTACCCTAGTGGCCTTCATAAGACGACAAGAAAACGTATTTACATGAGTGATCACCGTTCCCGCTTTCTGCAGCTGGCGCTGAATGCCGACGCGCTGCGTTTTGGCCAGTTCACCCTCAAGTCCGGTCGCGTGAGCCCGTATTTCTTCAATGCCGGCCGTTTCGATACCGGTCTTGCGCTGTCCCAGCTGGGCAACTGCTATGCCGATGCCATCGAATCGGCCGGTATCGCCTATGACCAGCTGTTTGGCCCGGCCTACAAGGGCATCCCGCTGGCGACCTCGATCGCCTGCGAGTTCTCGCACCGCGGCCGCGACCTGCCGCTGACCTTCAACCGCAAGGAAGCCAAGGACCACGGCGAAGGCGGCACCCTGATCGGCGCCGACATGGCTGGCAAGCGCATCCTGATCGTGGATGACGTAATCACCGCCGGCACCGCCATCCGCGAGGCGCTGGAGATCATCCGTGCGGCCAACGGCATCCCGGCCGGCATCGTGGTGGCATTGGATCGCCAGGAAATCGCCTCCGAGCAGGACAGCCGCTCCGCTGCCCAGGCCGTGGCTGCGGAAACCGGCATCCCGGTGATTGCGGTGGCCAACCTGGCCGATCTGCTTGCTTTCGCCTCCGGGAACCCGGAACTTGTCGGCTATCGGGAACCGTTGCTGGCCTATCGCGCCCGCTACGGGAGCAATCCAGTCGGCTGACAGCAGGGGGCTGCCATGACGCCAATTTCGTCCAAGACCGGTTTTGCCACGGGCCTGCTGATGCTGGCCGCGCTGGCGTTGCCGGCAATCGCGCAGAACAAGCCCGAAGCGGCCAGCAAGAAACTCTATTGCTGGGATAACGCGCGCGGCGAACGCATCTGTTCGGACACGTTGCCGGCAGAAGCAGTGAACAATGCGCGGCAGGAGTTCAATGCCCGCAGCGGCCTGCGCAGCGCCGATGTGGAACGCGCGCTCACCAGCGAGGAACGCGCCGACGCCGCACTCGCGCAGGCACAGGCCGAGGTGGATGCGGCCGCGGTGGAGACGCGCAAGCGGACCGAGCAGGCGATGTTGGCCACGTATGGCAGCGAGGATGCATTGCGACGCGTGTTCAACGAGCGCACCGCCATCGTCGACAACAACATCAAAACCGCCAGCTACAACGTGACCAGCCTGCGTGAAGCACTGGCTGCGCAGCTGCTGTCGGCCGGCAACAAGGAATTGGCCGGGCAGAAGGTGCCGGACAAGCAGGCCGAGGAAATCCGCCAGCGCCACAACGAACTGTTGGCGCAGCTGCGCCTGCAGACGGCCTTCCAGCAGCAGCGGCAGACGCTGGAAGTGGAGATCGCCGAGAGCCTGGCGCGTTATCGCGAGTTGAAGGGAATTGTTCCGGCGGCGGAAACGGCGGCTGCGGCGCCGGTGACGACCAAGGGCTGAGCCGGTCAACAACGTGTTTTTTGAAAAGCGGCCTTCGGGCCGCTTTTTTTTTGCCTTGCCGTTTCCCTTCTCTCAAGTCCGCGCTCGGCGGCCCGGCCCCCTCTCCCCAACCCCTCTCCCGCAAGGGGAGAGGGGCTTTAAGCAACAGCCGCAGCTACTGCAGCGACAGCGACAGCGACAGCGACAGCGACAGCGACAGCGACAGCGACAGCGACAGCGACAGCGACAGCATCTTGTCTGTTGGCACTTTCCAACCTGCGTGATGCAGGCTTTTTTACGGCGTTTTTACGCTGTTCCCATGCTCTGGACGTCGAACGTTTACGCCCTGCGGGAGGACGATGCCGGTCCTGATCGGGGTGATCGGCACGCGTGTGCGTTGCCGCTGCCCCGCCCTTCCATCGACGCGATGTGCCGGCTGCTCCGGCGCCCGTTCTGATATCGAGGTTTCCATGCCCGGCTGGCTTTCCCTGTTGTGCGGCGTAGTGGTGCTGATTGCCGCTGCCTATCTGCTCTACGCGGTCCTGCGACCCGAGTCATTCTGAGGAGCATGCCGTGACTGAAACACTTGTCATCCTTCTGGCCAGCATCGCGCTGGCCTGGCCGTTGGGCCTGTACCTGGCGCGGTTGATGCGCGGCACGCCGATGCGTATCGATGTGCTGTTCCATTGGATCGAAAAACCGCTGTACCGCGTGCTCGGTGTGGACCCGAAACATTCCATGTCGTGGCGCGGTTATGTGGTCGCGTTCCTGATCAGCAACCTGGTGTTGGCGGTGCTGACCCAGGCCGTGTTCATGACCCAAGCCTGGCTGCCTTTCAACCCGGACAACATCCCCAACCTGCGCTGGGACACCGCGCTGCACACGATGGTGTCGTTCCTGACCAACACCAATCAGCAGCACTACAGCGGCCAATCGCAGTTGTCGTATCTGTCGCAGATGACCGGCATCACCGGCCTGCAGGTGATCACGCCGATGATGGGCCTGGCATTGGCAGTGGCGACCTTGCGTGCGTTGTTTGCCAAACCGCCGCAGAACGCGGCGGACAGCACCACGCCAGTGCGCGTCACGGTCGGCAATTACTACGCCGATGTGGTGCGTTTGTGCCTGCGCTTCCTGCTGCCGTTGTGTCTGGTGTGGACGTTGTTGCTGACCTGGCAGGGCGTGCCTTCAACGTTGTCGGCTGGCCCGCAGGCCACACCGATCGACGCCAGCGCTGGCATGGAAACGCAGAAGATCCCGCTCGGCCCGGTCGCCGCAATGGTCGCGGCCAAGCAGCTCGGTGCCAATGGCGGTGGCTGGTATGGCCCGAACAGCAGCGTGCCGCTGGAAAACCCAACGCCGCTGTCCAATGCGTTGGAACTGATCGGCATTCTGCTGATTCCGATTGCGATCATCTTCATGATCGGCAGCTTCACCGGGCGACGTAAATTCGGCGCATTGGTGTTCGGCTGCATGCTCGGTATGTCGTTGCTGTCCACCGCCGCCAGCCTGTGGTCGGAGAGTCACAGCGCCACCGCCGCCAGCGCGCTGCTGATGGAAGGCAAGGAGACGCGCTTTGGCTCCGACGGCACCGCCTTGTGGGCCACCCTTACCACGCAGGTGCAGAACGGCTCGGTCAACGGCATGCAGGATTCGATGAGCCCGCTGACCGGCATGGTGTCGCTGGTCAACATGCTGATCAGTGCGATCTGGGGCGGCATCGGCTGCGGTCTGCAGCAGTTCATCGTCTACCTCCTGATGGCGGTGTTCCTGGCCGGGTTGATGACCGGACGCACGCCCGAGTTGTTCGGCCGCAAGCTGGAAACCCCGCAGGTGCGATTGCTCGCGGTGCTGGTGTTGCTGCAGCCGATCACCCTGCTCGGCCTGACCGCGTTGACGCTCACCATCCCCGGCCTGGCCGGCACCTCCAACCCCGGTTTCCACGGCATCAGCCAGGTGTTCTACGAGTATGTTTCGGCCTATGCCAACAACGGCTCGGGCTTTGAAGGCCTGGCCGACAACACCGTGTGGTGGAACCTGAGCTGCGCGCTGGTGCTGGTAGTGGGGCGTTTCCCGATCCTGATCATCCCGCTGATCATCGCCGCACAACTGGCCGCAAAACGTCAGGCACCGCAAAGCGCGGGCAGCCTGCAGATCGAAACCCCGACCTTCGCCCTGACCCTGGTCTGCGTGGTCGTCGTCCTCACCGTGCTGCAGTTCATGCCGGCATTGGTGCTCGGCCCGGTGGCCGACCACCTCAGCCTGACGCTGCAGGGAGCCCCCTCACCATGAACGCCCCAATGAACGCTTCTGTTTCCTCCGCCGTCTCGCGGCGTCCTGTCCTGCTCGATGCCGCCGGCTGGCGCCGAGCGCTGCTGGAGTCGGTGCGCAAGCTCGCGCCGATGCACCTGCTGCACAACCCGGTGATGGCCATCGTCATGGCCGGCACGCTGTTGGCGCTGCTGCTCACCGTCACCGGCAATGCACCGATGGGATTTGGCCTGGCGGTCACCGCGATCCTGCTGGTGACGGTGCTGTTCGGCAACTTCGCTGAAGCCGTGGCCGAAGCGCGTGGCCGTGGTCAGGCTGCGTCGTTGCGGCGCGCGCGTCAGGATCTGGTGGCGCGTCGTCTGGCCACCGTCTTGGTCGGTGCCAGCGAGGACAAGGTGCCCGCCGCCGAGTTGCACCCGGGCGATCACGTGATTGTCAGTGCCGGTGAGTTCGTGCCGGCCGATGGCGAGATCGTGCGCGGCCTGGCCACCATCAACGAAGCCGCCGTTACCGGTGAATCGGCGCCGGTATTGCGCGAGGCCAATACGGATCGCTCCGGCGTGATCGGCGGCACCAAGGTGCTGTCCGACGAAATCGTCGTGCGTATCACCGCCGAGCCGGGTCACAGCTTCCTGGATCGCATGATCGCGCTGGTGGAAGGTGCCAACCGGCAGAAGACGCCGAACGAGATCGCGTTGACGCTGTTGCTGGCGGCGATGTCGCTGACCTTCCTGGTGGTGGTGGCGACGTTGCCGGCCATCGCGGGATTCGTCGGCGTCTCGCTCGATCCGCTGCTGCTGATCGCGCTGCTGGTGTGCCTGATCCCCACCACCATCGGTGGGCTGCTGCCGGCCATCGGCATCGCCGGCATGAACCGCGCGTTGGCCGCCAACGTGCTGGCAAAATCCGGCAAGGCGGTGGAAGTGGCCGGCGACGTGGATGTGCTGCTGCTCGACAAGACCGGCACCATCACCTACGGCGACCGCCAGGCCACCGTGTTCCATCCGCTGGCCGGCATCGATGCGGCGCAGCTGCGTGAAGCGGCGCTGTTGTCGTCGCTGGCTGACCCGACGCCGGAAGGCAAATCCATCGTGCGTCTGGCGCGCGAACAGGGCTGCACAACGGCAGAGCCGGATGTGGCGGACTACCTGGCCTTCACCGCACAAACCCGCATGTCCGGCGTGGATCTGGAAGGCGGCCGTCGCATCCGCAAGGGCGCGTCCGATGCCATCGTCGCGCATGTGCTCGCACTCGGCGGCAACGTGCCGAATGAGCTGCAGGCGCGTGTGGACCAGGTCGCTCGCGGTGGCGCCACGCCGCTGGTGGTGTGCGAAGGCCGCCATGTGCTCGGCGTGGTGGAACTGGCCGACGTGGTCAAGCACGGCATGCGCGAGAAATTCGCGCAGTTGCGGGCGATGGGCATCCGCACGGTGATGATCACCGGCGACAACCCGCTCACCGCCGCCGCCATTGCCGCCGAAGCCGGCGTGGACGATTACATCGCCCAGGCGCGGCCCGAGGACAAGCTGGCACGCATCCGCAGCGAACAGGCCGGCGGCCGGTTGGTGGCGATGGTCGGTGACGGCACCAACGATGCGCCGGCACTCGCGCAGGCCGACATCGGCTTGGCGATGAACTCCGGCACGCAGGCCGCCAAGGAGGCCGGCAACATGGTCGATCTGGATTCGGACCCGGCCAAGCTGCTGGCGGTGGTGGAAGTGGGCAAGCAGCAGTTGATCACACGCGGCGCACTGACCACATTCTCGCTGGCCAATGACGTGTCCAAGTACTTCGCGATCCTGCCGGCCTTGTTCGTCGCGGCGGTGCCGTCGATGGCCGCGCTGGACGTGATGCAGCTGTCCAGCCCACGCAATGCGGTGTTGTCAGCGCTGATCTTCAATGCGCTGGTGATTCCGGCCTTGATTCCGCTGGCGCTGCGTGGCGTGCGCTTCCGTCCCGCCACCGCCACCGCGCTGCTGCGGCGGAACATGCTGGTGTACGGATTGGGCGGCGTGCTGCTGCCGTTTGCGGCCATCAAGGCCATCGACCTTCTTCTCGCTCTGGTGTTCGGCGCATGAACCGCTCAATCACAACGTCCAATACGCGCACCCGCAATCCGCTGTGGCGCCCCGCCATCGGCCTGTCGTTGTTCGGCCTGCTCGGCACCGGCCTGGTCTATGCGTTGGCCGCCACCGGCGTGGCCGGCACGCTGTTCCCGGCGCAGGCCGATGGCAACCTGGTCCGCGATGCGGATGGCGCGGTACGCGCATCGTTGCTGGTGGCCCAGCCGTTCAGCGGCGATGGCTACTTCCAGACGCGTCCATCGGCAGCCAGCTATGACCCGATGGCCGCAGCGGGCAGCAACCTGGCGCGCAGCAATCCGGAGTTGATCAAGCGTGTCGCCGAGGCCACCACGGCGGTGGCCGCGCGCGAGAACCTCGACGCCGCCAAGGTGCCCGGCGAGCTGGTCACCCAATCGGGCAGCGGCATGGACCCGGAGCTGTCGCCCGCCGCCGTGCAGGTGCAGATCGCCCGGGTGGCGCAGGCGCGCGGCTGGCCGGTCGAGCGTGTGCAGGCACTGGTGGATGCGCAGTTGCAGGGCCGCCAATGGGGCGTGTTCGGGCAACCGCGCGTCAACATCATCGCGCTCAACCGTGCGCTGGATACCGCCACGCATGCACCTTGATGCAGTGCCTACCGGCAACAGCGCACAATCGCGGCCATGAACGATTCCCGCAGCCGCCAGGCCGATGCGTTGGTGGAAGGATTGCAACGTGATGCCGGCGGCAAGCTGACGGTTTTCCTCGGCGCCGCGCCCGGCGTCGGCAAGACCTTCAGCATGCTCACCCGCGCCCAGGAACAACTGCGGCGCGGCGTGGACGTGGCGGTGGGCTTGGTCGAAACGCATGGTCGGCGCGACACCGCTGCCCTGCTCGACGGCCTGCCGACCATCGCCCTGCGCGAGGTCGAGTATCGCGGCCATCCACTGCAGGAAATGGATCTGGATGCCGTGCTCGCGCGGCGTCCGGCCTTGGTGTTGGTGGACGAACTGGCGCACCGCAACGTACCGGGCAGCCGCCATGAACGGCGCTGGCAGGATGTGATGGAGCTGCTCGATGCCGGCATCGACGTCTGGACCACCATCAACATCCAACACCTGGAAAGTCTCAACGATGTGGTGATGCGCATCACCGGCGTGCGCGTCAGCGAAACCGTGCCCGACGTGGTGTTCGACCGCCTGCACGACATCGTGCTGGTCGATCTGCCGCCGCGCGAACTGATCGAGCGCCTGCAACAAGGCAAGGTCTACGTGCCCGAACAAGCGGCGCAGGCGCTGCAGGCGTTCTTCTCGCCGGCCAACCTCACCGCGCTGCGCGAGCTGGCGATGCAGGAAGCGGCCGACCGCGTCGACAGCAGCCTGCGCGAAACCCGCGCCGCGCGCGGCGAAGGCAATCTGCCACTGAAGCGCCGCGTGCTGGTCGCCATTGATGGCAGCGGCCAAAGTGAATACCTGGTGCGTGTGGCGCGGCGCATTGCCGAACGTCGCGATGCGCCGTGGACGGTGGTGACCGTGCAGCACCGTCGCCACGACGACGCCACGCGACGCGAGATTGATGCCGCCTTCGCGCTGGCGCGCCGCCTCGGCGGTGAAGCCGAATTACTGCATGGCCCCGGCGTTGCCGACGTGCTGCTGGACTACGCCGCGCACAACGCAGTATCCACACTGGTGCTGGGCCGCACCCGTGAACGGCCATTCGCACGGATGCTCAACCAAACGCTGACGCAACAGTTGATCCAGCGCGGCGCGCATTACGAAATCACCATCATCAGCACCCCGCAGGCACGCGCGAAAGCACGGCGCATGAGCCTGCCGATGAATTCCGAAAGCTGGGGCAAGGACGCATCGCTGGCGGTGCTGGCCACCGCTGCAGCGTGCCTTGCGGCGTGGCTGGGCGAACGCTGGCTGGGCCTGAGTGACCTGGCGATGGTGTTCATCGTCGCGGTGGTGTTGGTGGCCGCACGCACGCGCATGAGCGCGGCGGTGCTGGCCGCGACCCTGTGCTTTCTTGCCTACAACTTCTTCTTCATCGCGCCGCGTTTCACCTTCGCCATTGGTGCGCGCCAAGGCGTGATCACCGTGTTTCTGTTTCTGGCCGCCGCGCTGGTGGCCGGGCGCTTGGCATCGCGGTTGCGCATGCAGGTGGTGGCGCTGCGCGCGGCCAACCGCCACGCCAATCTGCGTCAGTCATTGGCGCGGCAACTCACCGTTGCCGTCGATAACACACAGGTGGCGCACGCCGGCCGCGCTGCGCTGGAGCAGGCGCTGGATGTACCGGCATGGGTGCGCTTGGCACATGACACCAGCACCAGCGGCAGCGCCGCACCCGGCGACACCGATCTGGCCGCCGCCGATTGGGCGCTGCGTCACGCACAACCGGCGGGCCGCTTCACCGACACCCTGGCCGGCGCCGGTTGGTGGTTCCTGCCACTGCTCGACGGCGAAGGCCGCGCCATCGGCGTGGCCGGATTGCAGTTCAATCAACAGCATCCGCGATTGGCACCGGAGCAACGGCAGTTGGCCGAAGCGATGGCCGATGACATCGCGCAGGCGGCATTGCGCACGCGCCTGGTCGCCGAGCTGGAAACCGCCCATCTGCATAACGAAACCGAGCGCCTGCGTTCGGCGTTGTTGTCGTCGGTCTCGCATGATCTGCGCTCGCCACTGGCGGCGATGATCGGCTCGGCCGACAGCTTGTCCAGCTATGCCGACGCAATGAACGCCAACGACCGCCGCGCCCTGCTCGACACCATCGTGGTCGAGGGCGAGCGCCTGGACCGCTACATCCAGAACCTGCTCGACATGACCCGCCTCGGCCATGACGGTCTGAAGCTCAGCCGCGACTGGATCGGCGTGGACGAGCTGATCGGCTCGGCCGCGCGGCGCCTGCAGCGCTACCAGCCGGACGTGCAGCTGCGGCTGGATATTCCGCATGAACTGGCACCGATCTGGGTGCACCCGGCGCTGGTCGAACAGGCCGTGTTCAACGTGATGGAGAACGCCGCCAAATTCTCCCCGCCGGGTGTACCCGTGCAGGTACAAGCACGCCAGCACGACAACGAGTTGTGCATCGACGTGATCGACGAAGGCCCGGGCATTCCCGATGACGAGCGCGCGCGCATCTTCGACATGTTCTACAGCGTGGAGCGCGGTGATCGCGGCCGCCAGGGCACCGGGCTGGGCCTGACCATCTGCCAGGGCATGATCGGCGCGCACGGCGGCCACGTCGAAGCGCTGCCGGGCCGCGACGGACGCGGTACGCTGGTGCGCATGACCCTGCCCCTGCTCCAACCGCATCCGGAAACCCCGCAAGGCGATGACTGACGCTTCCGCCATTCCGCCAGCGCGCGTGCTGGTGATCGACGACGAAGTGCAGATCCGCCGCTTCCTCGATATCTCACTGCGTGCACAGGGTTACGCCGTCAGCCAGGCCGCCACCGGCGCTGAAGGTTTGCAGCGCTTGACCGAAGAAGGCGCGGACATGGTGATCCTGGACATCGGCCTGCCCGACATCGAAGGCCACGACGTGCTGGCCGAACTGCGGCAATGGAGCCAGGTGCCGGTGATCATGCTCAGCGTGCGCGCCGGTGAAGCGGAGAAGGTGCGCACACTGGACAACGGCGCCAACGACTACGTGACCAAGCCGTTCGGCACGCAGGAATTGATGGCGCGCGTGCGCGCCCTGCTGCGCAGCCGCAGCACCGACAGCGAAGGCCAGGTGCCGGTGTTCGACGACGGCAATCTGCATGTCGATCTGGCCCGCCGCGAGGTGCGCGTACAGGGTGAATCCATCGCGCTGACCCGCAAGGAATACGCCTTGCTGGCCCTGCTGTTGCGCAACGCCGGACGCGTCGTCACCCAGCCGCAGATCCTGCAGGAAATCTGGGGGCCGACGCACAAGCACGACACGCATTACCTGCGCATCCTGGTGGGCCGCCTGCGCCACAAGCTCGGCGATTCCGCGCTGGAATCGCGTTACCTGTTCACCGAACCGGGCGTGGGTTTGCGTTTTGGTGGTAGCTGAAGCGCGGTGCGCTTTACCCTCCCCAAAAAAGAAGGCCGCCCATGCATCGCATGAGCAGCCTTCCAAACGCAAAACACCTTCAACGCATCAGAACGTCAGTTCCGTCCCTGCCGGCAACACCTGCCGCAACTGTTCGCGGAACAGATTCTTGATGCGCTCCAGCGCCGCTTCGTCATTGGCCTCGAAACGCAGCACCAGCACCGGCGTGGTGTTGGACGCGCGCACCAAGCCCCAGCCATCGTTGAAGTCAGCACGCAGTCCATCAATGGTGGAAAGCCGTGCGCTGGCAAACGGGGATTCCTCCGCCTGCGCGGCAGCCACAATCAACGCCACCTGTGCATGCTGCGTGCCTTCGGTCACCGCTACTTTCAGTTCCGGCGTGGAGATCCCATCAGGCAATTCGTCCAGCACTTCCGACGGGCTTTCATCACGCTGCGCCAGAATTTCCAGCAGTCGCGCGGCGGCGTACAAGCCGTCGTCGAAGCCGTACCAACGCTCCTTGAAGAAGAAGTGGCCGCTCATCTCGCCGGCCAGCTCCGCGTCGGTTTCGCGCATCTTCGCCTTCATCAGCGAGTGCCCGGTCTTCCACATCATCGGGCTGCCGCCGTTGCGCAGAATGTAGTCGGACAATTTGCCGGTGCACTTGACGTCGTAAATCACCATCGCGCCCGGGTTGCGGGTGAGCACATCGGCGGCAAACAACATCAAGAGGCGGTCGGCATAGATGATCTTGCCTTCCTTGGTGACCACGCCAAGACGGTCGGCATCGCCATCGAACGCCACGCCGATGTCCGCGTCGAAACGCTTCACCGTCTGCACCAGATCCTGCAGGTTGTGCGGGTCGCTGGGGTCGGGGTGGTGATTGGGGAAGCTGCCATCCACATCGCAGTACAACGGAATGACATCGGCACCGATGGCTTCCAGCAACTGCTGCGCCACCGCACCGCCAACGCCGTTACCGGCATCGGCCACCACCTTCAACGGGCGATCCAGCTGCACGTCGTCGGCAATGCGCTGCACGTAGTCAGCGATGACTTCGCGTTGCTGCAGGCTGCCGGCACTTTCTGCATGATGCAGACGGCCTTCCTGGATGCGGCGGTACAGATCGGTGATGGCATCACCGGACAGCGTTTCACCGCCGATGACGATCTTGAAGCCGTTGTAGTCCGGCGGATTGTGGCTGCCGGTCACTGCCACGCAGCTGCCCGCGCGCAGGTGATAACTGGCGAAATACACCACCGGTGTCGGCGCCAGGCCGATATCGATGACATCGCAGCCGGCGCGGCGCAAACCTTCGATCAGGCCTTCGACCAGTTCCGGCCCCGACAAGCGGCCGTCACGGCCCACCACCACGTCACGCAGCCCCTGCGATTGCATCTCGCTGCCGATGGCATGGCCGATCAGCGTGGCGACATTGGCGGTCAATTGGGTGCCCACCACGCCACGGATGTCGTACGCACGGAAGATGCCCGGCACCACAGCCTCGGCACCCGGCTCCGGGCGCGGTGCATCACCACCGTCGGCAGCGCGCGTCGATGCCGCCAGCGGCAGCGGCTCCTGCTGCAGCGATTCCTGCAGCGTCAGGCCGCTGTCCTGCTCGCCGTCCTCCTTCTTGCGCAGCACCGTCAGCTTGCTCAGGCGCTTGCGGCCGAACAGCAACAACAGCGCGGTCGCCACCAGCAACACCGTCACCAACGTGCCGGAGATCACACCCAAACCCAGCGGGCCTTCGGCCACATCCGGCAATTCGGCCACCACCCGCAAACCGGTTTCACCGACCGGGCGGGCCAGCGCATCGGCACCACTGCCCAGCTCACTGTTGCCCTTCTGCACGATGGTGAAGCCGCCCTGGCGCAGGCCGAGGAAGGCGCGCGAGGGTGAATCAATCGAGTCGAACACCGTGGTCAGGCGGGTCATCGGCTGGCGGATGTAGACCACCGCCGCCTTGCCCTGCAGCTGCACCGGCGCGGCCAAGCCCAAACGCGGGCCGCCGTTGTCACGCACCACGCGCGCGACCGGCTTGCCTTCGGCCAAGGCCAGTTCCAGCAAGGCCAAGCGCGAATAACCAAAGGCTGCGGGGTCGGCATAGGCCGGCGCCAGCGTTGCGTCCAGCACCTGTGCGTCTTCCACGCCGGTCCACTTGTCGCGTACTGCCAGCACGGTGGCGGCGGCATCACCGTTGGCCAGCGCGGCGGTGACCGGCGCCAGCGCCAGTTGTTTGGCGAACTGTGCGGTCTGCGCGTTGACCGCGCCCTGCACGTCGGCAACGGCCTGGTCACGGGCCTGCTCCAGTGCGACGCCTGCGCCGGACTGCAGCCATTGGTTGACCGTGCTCCAGCCAAACCACGCCGCCAACAGCAACAGCAGTACCGCCAACAGCGGTGTTGAACGACCCAGCGAAGCGCTCGGGCGCCCGCTCTCATTCCCATGGCTCATTGCGATTTCCCCTGTCAGCGCACCCCGGTATGGCCGAATCCACCCGTTCCACGAGCGCTGTCCACGAAAGTATCCACTACCTGCAGGCTCACGCGCGCGATTGGCATCACCACCAATTGCGCGATGCGGTCACCCGGCTCGATGGTGAAGGCGTCGCGGCCACGGTTCCACACGCTGATCAGCAGCGGCCCTTGGTAGTCGGCGTCGATCAAGCCGGTGCCGTTACCCAACACGATGCCGTGGCGATGTCCCAGCCCCGAGCGCGGCAATACCACCGCACACAAGCCTGGGTCGGCCACATGGATGGCGATACCGCTGGGCAGCAGCGCCGCATCGCCCGGTGCCAAGGTCAGCGGCACTTCGATGGCGGCCCGCAGATCCATACCGGCGCTGGCTTCGGTGGCGTAGGCCGGCAGCGGCCAGGTGTCGCCAAAACGGGGGTCCAGCAGCTTTACCTGCAAGGGCTGCAGTGCGGTGTCCAGGCTCATGCGTCCAACCTCTCGGCAATCAAATCCAGCAATTGTTCGGCCAGCTGCGTCTTGGCGGTGCCCGGGAACTCGCGTTGGCCGCCGTCCCAATAGGCGATGGCCGCGTTCTGGTCACTCTCAAAGCCGTTGCCGGCAATGCCGACCTGGTTGGCGATGATCAGATCCAGATGTTTGTCGGTCAGCTTGCCCCGCGCGTACTTCTCCACGTCGTGGGTTTCGGCGGCAAACCCGACCACCAGCTTCAGCGCCTGCTCCTGCACGGCCACTTCGGCCAGGATGTCGGCGGTGCGCACCAGCTCCAACGTCAGGGTCTGGCTGCCGGCGGTCTTCTTCAGTTTTTGCGGGGACACCTGGCGCGGGGTGTAGTCGGCCACGGCGGCGGCGCCGATGTAGATGTCCGCCGGCAGCGCGGACAACACCGCCTCACGCATCTGTTCGGCCGAACGCACGTCGATCCGCTGCACGCCGGCCGGCGTTGGCAGCTGCACGGGGCCGCTGACCAGCACCACCTGCGCGCCCTGGCGGGCCGCGGCGGACGCCAGCGCGTAGCCCATCTTGCCGCTGGAACGGTTGCCGACGTAGCGCACCGGGTCCAGGTCTTCATAGGTCGGGCCGGCGCTGATCAACACCCGCATGCCGTGCAGCCGGCCCGGCTTGGCCGGCGCCTTGGGCGCGAGGTTGGCAGCCAGCGCAGCAATGATCGTGGGCACTTCGCTGAGGCGTCCGGGGCCGGATTCGCCTTCAGCCAACGGGCCGTCCTCCGGGCCGATCACCTGTGCGCCGCGTTCACGCAGCTGGCTGATATTGGCCTGCGTGGCCGGATGCAGCCACATGCGGTGGTTCATCGCCGGGCACACGGTCAGCGGCGCAGTGGTGGCCAGGCACAGCGTGGTCACCAGATCGTCGGCATTGCCGTGGGCAAGCCGCGCCAGCAAATCCGCGGTCGCCGGGGCGACCACGATGCGGTCGGCCCAGCGCGCCAGTTCGATATGGCCCATGGCCTGCTCGGCGCTGCTGTCCCACAACGTGGTGCGGGTCGGGTTGCCGGACAACGCCTGAAAACTGAGGGGGGTGACGAATTGCTGGGCGCCGGCGGTCATGGCCACCTGCACAACGGCACCGGCATCACGCAGACGGCGGACCAGTTCCAGCGATTTGTAAGCAGCGATGCCGCCGCCCACGCACAACAGCAGCTTTTGTCCCTCCAGCGGCCGATGGGGCGCCTGGGTTGTCGGGGAAACGCTGGTCACGTGCGAAGTTCCTAGCTACAAAAGAACGGTTAGCTTAACCGAAGGGTTTGTCCGGGCCGATGCCACTTTGGGTCATCTGCGCCCAACCTTTTGGAATGCATATACGAGACTGGCCACGCGCTGAACGCCCGCGCGAAAAGCTGCTGGCACAAGGGGCCGGCGCGCTTTCCGACGCGGAACTGCTGGCCATCTTCCTTGGCTCGGGGCTACGCGGGCGTGATGCCGTGCAAACCGCCCGCGAGCTACTGCTGCAACACGGGCCACTGCGCGCCCTGCTCGACCGCGACGCCACCGCACTGGCGCGCCTGCCCGGCCTGGGCCCGGCCCGTGCCTGTGCATTGCGCGCAGCGCTGGAACTGGGCCAGCGTCATCTGGCCGCTGCGCTGGAGCGCGGCGCCAGCCTCACCGACCCGGATTCGGCCGGCGGCTACTTCGCCCAACGGCTGCGGCACCGGCCACACGAGGTGTTCGCGGCCTTGTTCCTGGACACCCGGCACCGGGCCTTGGCGTTCGAGGAAATGTTCACCGGCACCCTCGACAGCGCCGAGGTGCATCCACGCGAAGTGGTGCGACGAGCCTTGGCCCACAACGCGGCGGCGGTGATCGTGGGCCACAACCATCCCTCCGGGAACCCTGAACCATCGGCCGCCGACCGCGCCATCACGGCCCGCCTGCGGCAGGCGCTGGAGCTGGTGGACGTGCGCCTGCTGGACCACTTCGTGGTCGGCGACGGCCCGCCGGTGTCGCTGGCCGCACGCGGCTGGGTCTGAACGACAACCGCCCCCGACAGGCCCTTGTTTTGACATTCCTGACCCCCGCCCTTGCACGGTGAGGGCGGGCACGGCATTGGTCGGGTAAAATGGTCAGTTCCGCGCTTCAAGCAGAATAGTCACGTGAAAGCCCAACTCCGCGCCCTCATCGGCCAAGGCATCGAAGCCTTGCGCGCCAACGGCACTTTGCCTGCCGACACCCTGCCGCCGGATTTCGTGGTCGAACGACCCAAGACCCGCGAACACGGCGACTTCGCATCCAATGTCGCGATGCTGCTGGCCAAGGCTGCACGCAGCAATCCGCGCGCGCTGGCCCAGGCGCTGCTGGAAGCATTGCCGGCCAGCGACGACATCGCACAGGTCGAAATCGCCGGCCCAGGGTTCATCAATTTCAAGTTCGCACCGGCCGCGTTCCAGCGTGAAGTGGTGAGCGTATTGAAGGAAGGCGAAGACTACGGCCGCAACCTGAGCGGCAATGGCCGCAGCGTCGGTGTGGAATACGTCTCGGCCAACCCGACCGGCCCGCTGCATGTCGGCCACGGCCGCGCTGGCGCCATCGGTGATTGCATCGCCCGCGTGCTGGAAGTCAACGGCTGGAACGCCAAGCGCGAGTTCTATTACAACGACGCCGGCGTGCAGATCGAAAACCTGGCCAAGTCGGTGCAGGCACGCGCGCGCGGCTTCAAGCCGGGCGACGAACAGTGGCCGACCGATGCCTACAACGGCGAGTACATCGCTGACGTGGCCAAGGCCTACCTGCTGGGCCAGACCGTGGATCTGGAAGGCAGCCAGATCGTCGGCGCCAAGGATGCCGAGAACCTGGAAGAAGTGCGTCGCTTCGCCGTGGCCTACCTGCGCAACGAGCAGAACCTGGACCTGGCCGCGTTCGGCGTGGATTTCGACATCTACTTCCTGGAAAGCTCGCTGTACAAGGACGGCAAGGTTGCCGAGACCGTGCAGCAGCTGATCACGTCGGGCCACACCTATGAAGAAGGCGGCGCGCTGTGGCTGCGCTCCACCGATTTTGGTGACGACAAGGACCGCGTGATGCGCAAGTCCGACGGCACCTTCACCTACTTCCTGCCGGACGTGGCGTATCACCTGAGCAAGTGGCAGCGCGGTTACGAGCGCGCCATCACCGAGCTGGGCGCCGATCATCACGGCTCGCTGGCACGCGTGCGCGCAGGCCTGCAGGCGCTGGACCTGGGCATCCCCAAGGGCTGGCCGGAATACGTGCTGCACCAGATGGTGACGGTGATGCGCGGCGGCGAGGAAGTGAAGCTGTCCAAGCGTGCCGGCAGCTACCTGACCCTGCGTGATCTGATCGAAGAAGTCGGCAGCGATGCGGTGCGTTGGTTCCTGATCGCGCGCAAGCCCGATTCGCAGCTGACCTTCGACATCGACCTGGCCCGCCAGCAGAGCAACGACAACCCGGTGTTCTACGTGCAGTACGCGCATGCCCGCGTCTGCTCGCTGCTGCGCCAGGCGCAGGAGAAGGGCCTGGACTACAAACAGGCCGATGGACTGGCGTCGTTGTCGCTGCTCAACGACGAAGCATCGCTGGAATTGATGAACGAAATTTCGCGTTACCCGGAAGTCGTGGAAGCGGCCGGCATTTCGCTGGAACCGCATCTGGTCGCGCAGTATCTGCGTGAATTGGCACACGCTTTCCACACGTGGTATCACGGCACGCAGGTGCTGGTGGACGATGCCAGCGCGCGCAATGCCAGGCTCACCCTGGCCTGCGCCGCACGGCAGACGCTGGCCAATGGTTTGAGCATCCTGGGCGTGAACGCCCCGGAAAAGATGTAAGTCAAGGAGACGCGGTAAACATGGCAGCACGACGCGGCAAAACGCAGGCGCGACGCAACAGCGGCAACGGCACACCCGCCTGGGTGTGGCTGGTGGCCGGTGCGGCGATCGCAGCCGTGGTGTTCCTGGCGGCACCCAACCTGTTCAAGAAGGACGGGGACGGTTTCCTGCGGGTTGGCCCACAACCCAACCCGGACGCACAGCCGGCACCAGTCGCCGATGCCGACATCGATGCCGGTGTCGAAGCACCCAAGCCGGCAGCAACCGCCGCCGCCAAGCCCGACGACAAGCCGGCCACGCAGTACGACTTCTACACCCTGCTCCCAGGCACGGAAGTGCAGATGTCCGACGCCGAGCTGGCGGCCAGCGCGCGCGCCGAGGAGCAACGTCGTGCGGCTGCCGCACGCGCTGCAGCCAACGCCGCCACCGCCGCAGCAACACCACCGACCGACGCCCAGCGCGCGCAAGCCGCGCTGGAAGGCCGCACGTTACCGGCCGCTGCCGCCGTACTGCCGGCACCGGTCAGCGAAGCTGCACGTCAGCCGACGCGGGTAAGTGAAACCGCGCAAGCCCGCCCGGCCGCAACCACGCCAGCGCCGACCCAGGTCGCCAGCGTACAGGCTGCTCCCAAGCCTGCAGCGGCAACACCTGCGGTGACGACGGCAGCACCGGCCGAGAATGTGCGCTACATCCTGCAGGCCGGCGCCTTTGGCGCGTCCGGTGATGCCGAATCGACCAAGGCCAAACTGGCAATGATGGGCCTGGCCGCACGCGTGGAATCGGCGCAGATCAACGGCAACACCGTGTACCGCGTGCGCATGGGGCCGTACGGCACCGCCAGCGAATTGGCCGAAGCCAAATCGAAGCTGGATGGCAGCGGCTTGCAGGCGATGGCGATCAAGGCGCAGTGAAGCCGCCTAGGGCGGCTTCACCCCAAGGCTTGTAAAACAAACCTTGGGCCCCGTGCCTTCTACATCCACATCCCCGCGCCTGTCGGCGCGCCCCGTTTTACTCAAAGGGGGCTGTTGCGACTGACAGACGACTCGAGAAGCTTCTCGATTATTCAGGCCCCGACATCGTTTGATGTCGGGGCTTTTTGTTTGTGCCGCTGCAGCAAGCGAACTCCGTTGCTTCCAGCTGAATCTCCGATTATTTCCCGGCGTCTTGGCAATTCAATCTTGGGTGATGAGGGCGCGCAGCCAGTCTACGTAGCACCCGGGCAACAGCCGGATTCAGATGATCGGCCTCTTAATCTGGCGTAACCAAGGAAGGGCTTCGGCTTTGCTGTTGCTGTTGCTGTTGCTGTTGCTTTTGCTGTTGCTGTTGCTGTTGCTTTTGCTTTTGCTGTTGCTGTTGCTGTTGCTGTTGCTTTTGCTTTTGCTTTTGCCCTTCTCCCGCCTGCGGGAGAAGGGTTGGGATGAGGGCAGCCTTGGCTTTGCGGTTGTCTTAGCTTTTTAACGTTGGTCACCGCCCAGCCATACCCCCGTCCGCTCCACAGTGCGAAAATCCTCCTCCCCTGCCCCAAGGATTCCGCAATGTCCAAGACCGCATTGATCACCGGCGCCACGTCCGGCTTCGGCGCCGCCGCTGTCCGTCGCTTTGCCGCAGCCGGTTGGAAAGTGATCGCCACTGGCCGCCGCGCCGAGCGCCTGCAGCCGTTGGTCGATGAATTTGGCGCGGACACCATCCACGCAGCGGCCTTCGACATCCGCGATGCCATCGCGATGGAAGCGGCACTCACCGCATTGCCACCGGCCTTCCGTGACATCGACCTGCTGGTCAACAACGCCGGTCTCGCCCAGGGCACTGCCGCCGCGCAGAACGCCAGCCTGGAAGACTGGCGCACGATGATCGACACCAACATCACCGCGCTGGTGACGCTCACCCATCGCCTGCTGCCACAACTGGTTACCCGTCGCGGCGCGATCATCAACATCAGCTCCACCGCCGCGCTCTACCCGTACCCGGGCGGCAACGCGTACGGCGGCACCAAGGCCTTCGTCAGCCAGTTCTCACTGGGCCTGCGTTCGGACCTGCACGGCACCGGCGTGCGCGTGACCGTGATCGAACCGGGCATGGCCGAAACCGAATTCACCCTGGTGCGCACGCATGGCAACCAGGCCGCATCGGACCAGCTCTACGGCGGCGCCAACCCGATGACCGCCGAGGACATCGCCGAGCAGATCTTCTGGGTGGCCTCACTGCCGCCGCACTTGAACATCAACCGCCTGGAACTGATGCCGACCAGTCAGTCATTTGCAGGGTTTCAGGTGGCGCGCGAAGGTTGAAAGCCAGCCGTACCCACTCAGGCGACACAACAGCCAACAAAGCCTCGAGGTCACACGACCTCGGGGCTTTATTTTTCCACCGGCGATACCTAGGGATAGCGGTGTAAATCCGACGCCTAAACTTCCCGAATTCCGAGCCGCTATAGCGGTGTATTGCCAAATGACAAAGTAAACGTCATCTTCACGCACAGGGGGCCGAGCCGAGGACTGGCAAGGCAGAGATATTGCAGCACGGAAGAGGAAACACGTCTCATCATGGAAGTCATGTCGGCCGGCGCGCTACGCGAGCGCCACCGCGCGGTAAGGGATTGCCAGAGCGAAGCGCTCGCCATCCGCCTGCACCGCGCAATCAGTTGGCTGCAGCGTTCCGAGCGCAGTGCAGATGACAACGACACACGATTCATCCAGCTATGGATCGCTTTCAATGCGGCCTACGCCGGCGAGTTCGACAGCGAACAGAGTGAACGTGAGCGTGTCGCCAGTTTCGTTGCCCGCCTGGTCGCTGCTGACACGCACCAGCAATTGCATTCCTTGCTGTTCAAACAGTTTCCCGGCCCGATCCGGCTGCTGATCGATAACCGCTACGTTTTTGCCCCGTTCTGGCGTGCACTGCGCGATCACGACCCCAGCGAGCGCTGGAAATCCCAATTCAACGCCAGCCGCAAAGCGGCAATGGACGCCCTGCTCGGGCACCGCACCGCCGACCTGCTGACCATCGTGCTGGGCCGTCTCTATGTATTGCGTAACCAGCTCGTGCATGGCGGCGCCACTTGGAACAGCAGCATCAACCGCAACCAGCTACGCGATGCCAATGCCCTGCTCGGCGCACTGCTGCCAACCATCATCAGCCTGATGATGGAAACCGATGCGTTTGAAGACGACGCCATCGCCTATCCGGTTGTGCCCGAGTACACCAGCGCAGCGCAAGCCGGCACATCACCTGCCAATCCGGCCCCCTGCCCGCAAGGCCCGGCAACCGCGACAGGAACCGTCGCGACAACTGACTAACGTCGGTTTTCTGCCACGCCATGCGCCCTCCAGCGCAGCGGCCCCTCGCAACCCCAGACGGATTGCCTGCAAACGCCATGTCCAAAAATGATCCCAAAGATCCCCTCGTCCGCAGTCTTGTCCTGCTTGGATTGATTCCGCGCTATCCCAAAAGTGCTTCCGTGCAGGAACTGAAAGCAGCCCTTGAGCAGCGCGGCTTTTCGGTCACCGCACGTACCCTGCAACGCGACCTGGGCGAGAAACTCAGCACCCGTTTCCCGTTGATCAGCCAGAACGATGGCCAAACGCTTCGCTGGAGTTTCGACAGCCAGGCGCAGATCACCCTGCCAGCCACCGACACCGCCGCCGCGCTGGCGATGAATCTCGCCGAAGGTCACCTCAAACATCTGCTGCCCCCCGGCGTACTGGCCTTGCTGGAACCCCAGTTCGCCACCGCCCGCAACCACCTGCAGTCGTTGCAGCACAACCCCCTCACCCGCTGGGCGCAACGCGTGCGCAGCCTGCCCAACGGCAAAACCCTGCTGCCGGCCAGCGTGGATGGCCAGGTATGGGAAAGCGCGGCCACCGCCCTGCTCGAACAACGCCAGCTGCAGGTGGACTACTTCAGCCGGGTCAAGGGCGAGGTCAAAACCATGACCCTGCACCCGAAAGGCCTGGCCTCACGCGGCCCGGCCAGTTACCTGATCGCCAGCGTCGGCGACTACACCGACGTACGCCACTTCGCCCTGCACCGCATCCAGAAAGCCGAAGTGTTGAGTGAACCGGCACGCGACGACGACTTCGATATGGATGCCTATCTGCCGACCGCCGCATTTACTCCGCGGCAGGGAACGGGAATGGTGGAACTCGTGGCGGATGTGCATCCCGATACCGCCGGCATATTGCAGGAAACCCCGCTCAGCGATGACCAGATACTGGAATCGCTAGCAGAAACCAATTGGCTGCAACTAAAGGCAAGCGTGCCGGATGACCAGGAGATGCTGTGGTGGGTGTACGGGCATGGAAAAAATATTCTGGTGCATGAACCGGCATCGTGGGCAACGATAATTTCTGAAAACTCCAGAGCGGTCCAAACATTGTATGCCCGCACCTGAGTTCGCCTTCGGTCAGCGGAAATACGGAAACAGCTTTCCGCTTCCAGAAACTAAGAATACACATTTACGAGAATTCACAAATGAACGTCAATAGCAAGATAATAGAAAAACTCGAAGAGACATTGGCCAATACGCTTGTCGCAGCGGATTTCATGGAAGGGCGAAAACCATGGAAAAAGGACATCATCGACACCGTGCGCAAGCTGCGACTAATCCGCGAGCTGAATAAAAAATACTACATTGCCATCACTGGCACTCAGGGTGCGGGGAAAACAAGGCTTCTCCGCGCACTGTATGATCTGGACACGACATGGCTTTCCGACAACCCCGGGCGCGGCGAGAAAGTGCCGGTCTTTGTCATCGAGAAGGAAATACAGCAGCCTTGCGGCACCGTGGTCAAACTTGATGCGAATGGCCGCACCACCGAATACGAGGTGGAAGCAAGAGAATTCCAGAAGATCATCACCTCTTGGGGCGACACCGAAAGCAACCTGTTTCCAATTCTCTATGTGCCAAAAAGGCATTTCCCAACGAACGAATGCGGCTTCGTCTTGCTGCCCGGCTTTGAACAGAAGAGCGACCACAACCGTGCTTGGCAGTTGCTCATGGAATATGTGCTTCAGCATGCGATTGGCAGTGTAATCGTTACTGATCAGACCCGGCTTGCCGAGCATTCGCAGGACTCGGTGAAGGATGCCGTGATGAATGGCAGAGCCCCGGGCGGAAAACCCGTCATCGCCATAAGTAGAACAGAAAATGCAGATACGCCAACCCGCGAGGCGCTTCGTCAACGCGCCACCGAACGGTTTTGTGTGAACGAAGAGGAGGCCGCCCGCATCGTCTGCACCGGAACTGGTCGCGAGTATGAAGAAGAGTGGATTCCCCAGCTACTGAATTCGCTGCAAATTTACGTACCAGCCGGCCAGGAATCAAAGGAAGCCCGCCTCAATATGCTGGACGACCTAGTGGATGGAGAAGTCGACCTCATCCTTGACGGGATCAGGGAGGCATTGCGGGAGCGGCACCTTCAGTCCTCCCTCTCACCAGAGATACAAATCAGGGACGACATCATTACTGAATTCCGCGATGCTCGAACGAGCTATCGGAGCCGCTATGAGAAGAGCCTCCGGAACCACACAAAAGCCCACGCCAACAAGGTAAAAGAGATCGCTCGCGACAAATACATTCGCGAAGAAGAAGGGTTCAAAAATGGCGTCCGGAAAATCGGCCGTTGGATTGGCACCACCTCCGGCGAGCGCGAAGATCAGCGCATCAAGCGCATTGCCGACTCTTGGGTTAACCTCCCCACCTCACCTCAAGCAGGTGGTGCGCCGGGCATCGCCCTTATCCAAAGTGATTGGAGAGCACTCGGCGAGCAGTCCTCATACACCCTCAAAACCGCCGCACCAGAGCCACTGACGGAGAAATCCGGCAACACAGAAGTATTGCTTGGCTATGACAGGCTGGACACTGAATCCAGCCCATCCAGACTGTTAGCCGATGAGGAGACGCAGGATGAACTACGAAAAATATTCGACCCCAGACATGAGTTGGACAACGTAAGGCCGCTTGCAAATACGAAATTAAAATCCACGATCAAATTGGTCCCCGCGCTTGCAATGGAATATCTTCGGATCAATCAGAGTTTGGTCCTTGCTCACCGTGACCGCCTGCCATCTTCTTCCACAACCAGACCCATTGGCCAGTTCATGACCGAACTGGCGCAGGATATGGACTCGGCGCAACTCACCGGAAAAACAATATTAAAGACCATTGCCGCCATCCTTGCTGTGGATGTCGCCATTGACGGAAGCGTGGACACAATCCCCGGCCTGCTTCATGCCATTTTCGGTGGTGCTTCCGCGAGTACTGCGGCAACGGCAGGAACCGTCGCGGCAGGAACAACCGTAAGCAGTGCGACAGTAGCGACCAGCGTGAATGCAGGGACCGCAACGGCCATGAGCCTGGGAGCAACGCTATCAATGGCTGCGGCGGGGGTCATCGTTGCCGGCGTAATCGGCTACAAAGTCACCCAACATGTGCAGGAACTGGATGCAGCGAATCGCTCCTATATCAACTTAGTTATCAATGAATACGCTGAGGCGCATGTCCAAAACTGTCTTGAAATTTACGATGACGCGATGGACAGCTTAGAGGAGCGGATGCGCGACAATCTAGATCGCGCCTACGGGCTGGGCCAATCACTAGGACAGCAGGACAATCTCCTACGGGCTATCGAAGTCGCCAAACGTGCACGCCTGACGCTCATGGGGGATTTGCGTGTCAAGCAGTTATTGGCATGAATTATATGCGGCGAAGCGCGATTGGGCATTTGCCGCGCATGACGAGTTCCTAGCCCAGCTCGATTCCGGGCTGGCGCAAGGTGGCAACCATGGCAAGCACGTACAAGTAGCGGTTTACGGATCAACCCAAGTCGGTAAAACCACATTGATTCTGCACCTGCTGGGCGTGGCGCCCGATCATGTGGAACGGCTGGCAGATATACTGCGTGGTGGTGCCAAGAAAGGGCATTCGGCCACCGCCATGCCTTTGTTCTATCGCCGATCTAGCGATTCATTCTGGCATCTAGGCACGCAGGAATCTGCCGGCCTCGATGATGAGGCTGCACGCAAACATTTCCATGAACTACGAAAACACGTCGAAGCCGGTCGCGGCTCGGCCCGCGCGGAAGCTGGCGGCACGACCAACGTATTCCTCCCAGCATCATGCTTTGACGATACCAGTACCGATGCTGCCGGCACGGACATGCGCATCATCGACCTGCCGG
Source organism: Stenotrophomonas sp. (assembly GCF_050737575.1). Classification (GTDB taxonomy): domain Bacteria; phylum Pseudomonadota; class Gammaproteobacteria; order Xanthomonadales; family Xanthomonadaceae; genus Stenotrophomonas. The sequence continues at coordinate 224,210 of NZ_JBOHXW010000006.1, read as the reverse complement.
GCATTGGTGCCGAGAACGAACACGAGCGCGAACATGTCACAACACTAGCCCATCGCATCGTCCCTCACATGGATCTCATTATCCTCGCTGGGTCCGGAAATTCTCTGACATTTCTTTCTCCCGAAGCAATCGGCCTAGATGCGCTAAAGAATTGGCAGGCTACCCCTTACCGCTTTCGCATTGTTTGCACTCGTGTTTTTTCCGACTCCAGCACCGCCGAACGACTCCTCAAACATGAATTGACGTCGACAGACGCGATTCGAGGATTCATGATGAAACAGTTACGCACTCTAGACTTCCATATTCCTTCGGAGATGGAGGCACATCTTTACGCGGTGGAGATCGGACAGTCCCGACACGAAATGCGGGAAAAAACCCCGGAACTCCACGCGCTTGCTTCCCCCCTAGCAGACACATTTCTGAACGAACTGAAGCACAGCATCAAGCAGACAACTAACCCCTGGTTTCGATTGAAATACGCGTATAGATCTCCCGCTATCATTCAAAGCCTCCGCAAGCAAGAGCGCAGCCAATGGACAAAAACAAGGCACTCCCTTCGTGAAGCGGCAATCGATGCACGCGGGCAAATTGCTACTTACCGCGGGCATGACGACAGGTTGAAGGAAGAGATAAAACGCATCAAAAGTAAGCGCAATGGGCTAAAAATTTTCAACTTATCCAGCACTCCTCCAGAATTCCCGGGGAATGGCATCACCAAGGATAATGTCCAAAAAATGAGGGATCTAGTGGATTCGTCCATAGAAAAAATCGATGAATTTCATCATAAATTAATCGAAGAGGCACAGCGCCACCTTCCGAATTCAATCATCGACAAACTCAAACCACCGAACACAATCGAACCATTCATAAAACTTCTTATCAAACTTGACAAATACAAGATTGATAGCTACTGGCGTCAATCCTCTTGGGAAACGGACAAGAGCGATCTTCGCCGTGCGTACGAATGCGAATGCACTCGTCATGCAAGAGAAATAGCCAACGAAATAAGCAGAAGAGTCGAGATGTCACGCGCGCGCCTGCAAAGAAAAATAGAGAACGCATCAGCCCGTAGCAAAGCACTGCAATCTAAAGTAGTTGAATTAGAATTAATCAGCAAGGAAAAAGATAGAACTTACTTCGAGTCACTTGAAAATAATCGAAAGCTCAAGGCAATAGCGCAGCGGAAAATTTTGTACGGAAGCCGATTTATGGCGCATATGCGGTCCGCCTTCGACGCAGAACTCAGTCGACGCGGCGAAATTGCGAAGAATGAAAAGAATCCAGCGCGCAGGTTTCAAGCCCTATTAATCCTGCCACTCATCGAACGGGAGTATGAGAAAATGAAAAACGGAGTAACCGCATGATCATGGAAAATGAAAACTTGGATGAGTCTGAGCAGGAACTCAGCGCAATGCTCAACAGGCTGATCAACAAGCCACTGCAAGACCATGTCGACGCGAAGGTCAAGGATTGTGCATCAAACATCAAGAACGAGATTCTTGACGTTTCGCAGGAGATCAGGAAGAAAGTGGAACAAAATGCAAAAACTTTCCGCGACTGGGTTTGCGATCCCGACAACAGGGACAGTAAGGAGAACTTCCATGACTGGGTGAATTTTACCCGTCAAAGAGCCGATGAAGCCACCCGGAATCATGACGAATTGACCAAACTGATCATCAGCTCTTTCCAACAATTTGAAAATTTTCACAGGGATAGCCTTAATAGCTTGGCGAACGAAACCCGTCAAAGAGCCGACGAAACCAAACGAGATCATGATAATTTGACAAGATTTATCACCAGCTCTTTTAAACAAACCGAAAATTTGCAGAATGGAATTTTCATTCAAACCCAATCCATATTGAATGCCCATCAGGTCGCCATGCGATGGCAGGCACGGATTCTTTCATTCCTTTTGGCACTGACCGTACTCAACATAATTGGAGTCGCAATATTTCTATATTCGATCAACTTACATTTAGGCGGCTGATTGGCACGACGGCCAGCCAGGAAAAATAGTTTGGCGTAACGATCCCGCATAATCGCTTCATGCTGCCCCCTCGTCGCCGCTGCTTTCCCAACCAACTGAAGTCGGTGATGTTCAAGATAGTCGGTAGTGCCGTGGTCTACGGTTCGCTCAGTTTGGCCCGCCCGAGCACCTCAGAAAACTCTGAACAACCAGCTCAGAAGTGCAGATTTTCACGTTCGAACTGATGCCGCAGCCAAAACGACCGAAAACCAATAGCTTCGAGATCGAACTTCGCATCGCAAGACGGAATTTTCCATCCTGCAGACGCAGCTAGCCCGCCTACGGCAGCAGTTGCCGCCGCGTCATCCTCAAATTCGACAACGCGTGCCTCTCCGGTAGCCCCCGGAGGTTGAGAATGGTCGTCTTATCTGGGATTTCTTCCAGCCCATTCAACTGGGCGAACTGACGCATCAACGACGTGTCGCACAGTACTTATTCCATCGCCGGATCACTCAGCGCATACCACTGCTGCTGCAAGTGGATGCGAAGCATCGTGTCCAAACGATACGGCTGCCGGCCCAGGCCGCCCGACTTCGGGTAATGCGGCTCGAACAATGCTTTCCACGGCACCACCTGCTCCAGCTCGGACGGGAAGGTCTCACGCCGCGTGCGCTTGCGTCGGCCCTGTTGCCCGGCATCGCCAAAGGTCAGTTGCATCGGTGGATCTTGTTCTCGAATCGGGGACGGAAGCCTGGCACCGATGCCAGTGTTGTTCAGAGGTTCCATTGGTCAAGCATTTCAATCCGAAGCACGCAAGCGATTGACCATTGATCGAACTAACTCTGTCGGCACCTTTTTCCGGAATTTGAAAAAGGCGCGACACAGAATGTCGCCCCCCTTCGTCACCATCACCCGCTCGCAGCCATCCCGGCTGCCTTCAAAAGGGTGCTCTGATGGAAGCTCTGGCCGTCCTGTTTTTCCTGTTCAACCTGTTCATCATCCTGCCCCTGCAGGTCTACGCCTTTATCCGCGGCATCAACGTGCAGCGCTACAACCTTGGCATTGCCAAGGGGCGTAGTTACAAGCAGGGCTTTTGGTGGCGGCAAGCCGTGGCATTGGCACGTTCACGTAAGGCCAGTGGTGCCAATTTCATCGTCACGGCCGTACTGGCTGCGATTGGGTTGGTGCTGGCGTTTTCCATCAACGCCTGGCTGCAGGTTGGACTTTGCAGCTACATCCTGGTCAACGCGCTGGTTGCCGCCAACTTCTTCGCCACACAGTTGCCTGCCATCGATGCCGAGCCAGCGGCTGGTAATGTGCCACCGCTGAAGGAGGACGCAGGAGTATGAGGTGGTACATCCCCGTCATGCTCACTGGCCTGCTGGCTGGGTGCTCTGGCACTCCCGATTGCGGCAGCGCTGACACGCTGTCGCTGCTGGACGAGATTATCGAAGAGCGATTCGCCGATAGCTTACTGGGCAAGCAAACCAGGTCAAAGGTTGACTATCGGGTACGCAACATTCGCATGTTGGACCACGACCGCAGCATCGATGCGTATCAATGTCTCGCCACGTTTGAAATAACGCCTGTCGGGGAAAGCGAAAAAATCGCGTCTGAGGATGTCGAGTTCGACGTCTATACCGTGCAGGACGATGAGGCCGACTTCGAGATCCAGTACGACGAGGGCATTTCCAAAGCCATCGTCATCGCCGCCATGAGCCGGAATCTGCGTTGACCGCCGGCAAAGCCTGGGAATGTGCTCACCAGGCTCGATCAATTCACTGTTGGAGGTACCACCATGCCTACTGCACAACCACCTGCCACATTCCATTGCCGCCACTGCGGCTGGAAGAGGACCCTTCCGGTCCCGCTGGGTGATTGCCGCGTCCCCGGTGTCACGCATTTCACGGCTTGCCCGGAGTGTGGTCGAGGTGATGCCATTACCCAGCGCAGTGCTGGCCCGCTGGAGCTCATTGCCGCGCGTATCAAACAGAACTTTCCCAATCGCTAGATCCTGCGCATCCTCGGGCGTTCGCACGTTTGATTGAATGCATTTCACTACCGATACGCGCGATATTTTTCATTGCCTGCGACAGGCTTTGTCGCCTGATGGATGCAGCATTACATCTACACCGCATCCATCATGGATTCGGTCATGCAAGCGGCCGAAGGAGGCTGACATGTTCAAGATCATTGGTGGTGTGGTGGTGTATGGCTTGGCGCTGCTCGGCCTGGCTGCCTATTTGGACAAGGCGCATGGTGATGGGACCTTGTTTGGGAATGAGTGAGAACGAAAAACGGCGAGCATTGCTCGCCGTTTTCTCTTTTGCACTCACTTCACTTTATGCCTCGCTCCGTGAACGGGAGCGGGGCTGCAGAGCACTCACTCAACCCAACGGCTCATCCGACAGATACGTGTAGCCGGTCAGGCCTGCTTCCAGGGCGGCGTCCAGCTCTGCTGCGCGCTCGGCGGACAGATTGGCGGCCGCTACACGCTCGCGGTACGAGGCGCGCAGATCCGCCAGGCTGTAACCGACGTAGTCGAGCATCACGTCGGTGGTGTCGCCGCGACGTTGCTGGGTGATCGCATAACCGTCGGCGTCCACCACCACTTCCACGGCGTCGGTGTCGCCGAACAGGTTGTGGATGTCGCCGAGAATTTCCTGATACGCGCCGACCAGGAAGAAGCCGATGCGGTAGCTCTCGCCGTGCTGCACCGAATGCAGCGGCAGCGAGCTGTCCAGGCTCTCGTTCTCGACATAGGTCTTGACCATGCCGTCCGAATCGCAGGTCATGTCGGCGACGATGCCGCGACGGTCCGGGCGCTCGTTCAGGCGCTCGATCGGCACGATCGGGAACACCTGGTCAATCGCCCAGGCATCGGGAATGGACTCGAACACGCTGAAGTTGACGAAGTACTTGTCGACCAGGCGATCGTTCAATTCATCCAGTGCCGGACGATGGCTCTTTTCGTCGTAGCTCAGGCGCGCCCGCACCGCGTTGGCGATGGCGTAGAACAGGTCGTCGATGCGCGCACGCTGCGGCAGGTCGATCTGGCCCAGTGCATACGCCGCCAAACCTTCGGCGTGGAAATGCTGCGCTTCCTGGAACAGTTCCACCGCCGGGCGCTGGTCGAGCTCCTCGTGGATTTCACGCAGGTGGCGAATCGCGGCCGGTTCGTCGTCATGCGCTTCGGGCACGCGGCCTTCGGCGGCCTGTTCCACTTCGGCCACGTTGGCGATCAGCACCGCATGGTGCGCGGTCATCGCGCGGCCGCATTCGGTGATGATGCGCGGCGGCGTCAGCCCGTGTTCTTCGCAGGCTTCGGCCAGCGGCTGCACGATGTTGCTGGCATACGAATTGAGGCCGTAGTTGATCGAGCAATAGCTGCGCGAACGGGTGCCTTCGTAGTCGATGCCCAGGCCGCCGCCCACGTCGACGTGGCTGATCTTCGCGCCCAGGCGCGACAGTTCGACGAAGTAACGCGTGGCTTCGCGCATGCCGTTGGCGATGTCGCGCACGTTGCTGATCTGGCTGCCCATGTGGAAATGCAGCAGGTTCAGGCAATCGGCGTACTCGGTGTCACGCAGCGCTTTCCACAGGTCCAGCAGCTGGCGCGGTGACAGGCCGAACTTGGCCTTGTCGCCACCGCTGTTCTGCCACTTGCCGGCGCCCAGCGAGGCCAGGCGCATGCGCACGCCGATGCCCGGCTTCACGTCCAGCGCCTTGGATTCCTCCAGCACCAGCTTCAGCTCGGAGGGCTTCTCGATGACGATGTAGGTCTGCAGGCCGAGCTTGCGGCCGATCAGCGCCAGGCGGATGTATTCGCGGTCCTTGTAACCGTTGCAGACGATCAGCCCGCCCGGCCGGCTCAGCGCCAGCACCGCCATCAACTCCGGCTTGGAACCGGCTTCCAGGCCGAAGCCCTCGCCGTGATGGCTGGCCAGGGTGCCGGCCACGCCGCGATGCTGGTTCACCTTGATCGGATAGACCGCGGTGTAGCCGCCCGGGTAATCCCAGTCCGCCTGCGCCTGCGCGAACGCGCTCTGCAGCTTGCCCAGTCGCTGGCCCAGGATGTCCGGGAAGCGCACCAGCAGCGGCAGCTTGGCGCCGGACGCGCGCGCCGAATCGACAATCTGCGGCAACGACACCACTGCGCCGTCGGCGCCAACGGGACGGACCACCAGGTGGCCTGCGGCATCGACGTCGAAATATCCGTCGGACCAGTGCGGAATCGAATAGGTCTTGCGGGCCTGTTCGAGGGACCAATCGCTCATCGGCGTAGCAACTCTCAGCTGTGGATAAATAAGGACGCGCATTCTAACGCTAGCGGGGCAAGGCTCCGTTACAATCCGCGCCCTCACTACCTCCCCTCTCCCCCGGGCGAGGGGTCGGGGGTGAGGGCAAGGGTGAAACCTGAATATGACAGGCTTCGCCCTTACCCTCATCCGCCCCTTCGGGGCACCTTCTCCCGACGGGAGAAGGGCACAGCCTCCCCTTCCAGGAACTTGCAATGACGTCCAACGAAAACTGGTTCACCGAACACTTCCAGCCGACCGGCTCGTCCATTGGTTTCCGCATCACCGGCAAGCTGGACGAAGTGCAGTCGCCGTTCCAGAAGATCGAGATCTACGACAGCACCGACTGGGGCAAGTTGATGGTCATCGACGGCGCCATGATGCTGACCACCAAGGACAATTTCTTCTATCACGAGATGATCAGCCACCCGGTGCTGTTCACCCACGCCGCGCCCAAGCGCGTGGTGATCATCGGCGGCGGCGACTGCGGCACCCTGCGCGAGGTGCTCAAGCACCCGGGCGTGGAAAGCGCCACGCAGTGCGACATCGACGAGCAGGTCACGCGCATGGCCGAGAAGTATTTCCCGGAGCTGTGCGAATCCAACGGTGACGCGCGCGCCGAGCTGCTGTTCGACGACGGCGTGGCCTACATGGCCAACTGCGCCCCGGGCAGCGTGGACGTGGTGATCGTGGACTCCACCGATCCGGTTGGCCCGGCCGAAGGCCTGTTCAACAAGGCGTTCTTCGAGAGCTGCTTCCGTGCGCTGAAGGACGACGGCCTGCTGGTGCAGCAGAGCGAATCGCCGCTGGCGCTGCTGGAGCTGATCAAGGACATGCGTTCGGAAATGGGCAAGGCCGGCTTCCAGTCGTTCAAGACCCTGCCGTTCCCGCAGCCGTGCTACCCGACTGGCTGGTGGTCGGTGACCGTGGCCAGCAAGCAGGCCGGTTTCGGCTTCGGTTTCCGCGAAGCCGATGCGGCCGCCAAGCCGTTCGACACGCTGTACTACACCGCGCCGCTGCACACCGGCGTGCTGGTCAGCCCGCCGTTCGTGGCCAAGGCACTGGGCGAGTAAGCCCGTCGCCATTGCCAACAAAAACCCCGCGAAATGCGGGGTTTTTTGTGTCTGGCCTTCCGCGCTGCAGGCTTACAGCGCCCAGATGCCGGCAATCACCGCCACCACCAGGCCCCACTTGATGGCGTGATACGCGAACGCACTGCGCGCACGCAGCGCCTTGGCCTTGAGACGAATCTTGTAGACGCCACCAAAGGCCTTGTTGACCCCGCCAGTCGGATCGCCCGGCAGGTTCGGCGACGCACCGCCAGCCAGCAGCGTGGCCGCCACCGCGCGGTTGAACAGCGCAGGCAAACCGAAACGCAACGGACGGGCGATGTCGCAGAACAGGATCACCCGATCCTGATCGGTTTTGTTGTGCGCGTGATGGATGTAGGTCTCGTCGAACATCATCCATTCGCCATCGCGCCAACTTTTACGAATGCCATCCACCTCGATGTAGCAGCCGTCGTCGTTGGGCGTGCTCAGGCCCAGGTGCAGCCGCAGCGAACCGGCAAACGGATCGCGGTGCGGACGCAGCTCACTGCCCGGCGGCAACTGCGCGAACATCGCCGCACGCACCTCGGGAATCGACTCAATCAACGCCACGGTCTGCGGGCACAGCGCCTTGGCCGACGGATGCGACGGGCCGTACCAGCGCAGGTAGAAGCGCTTCCAGCCACGACGGAAGAACGAGTTGAAGCCGGCATCGTTGAAGCTGCTGGCGGCGGCGATTTTTTCGGCATCGCGCAGGGCCACGGCTTCATCGCGGATCACCTGCCAGTTCTGCCGCAGCAGCTCCAGCTGCGGGAACTCCTTACCCGGGTCCAGAAACGGCGTGGTTGGCACCTTGGAGAACAGGTACATGACCACGTTGATCGGCGCCATGAAGCTGGAATGGTCCAGCAACTGACGCGACCAGCGCGCACGCACTTTGCCGCGGAAATGGATGTACAGCACGCAGGCCACGAACAGCGCTGCCAGCACGAGTTTGATCACGTCGACCTCCCGGCCGTGGCCGGAGTCAGGAAACAGGGGGGAGCACCTTCAGCCGGGCGCAGAAGCGTGAACGCTGAGGTGCGGACATACATGGGGTCGGCGGCCAGCGCGGAAAGGGTAGCGCCAGTGCAACGATGCTTTCTGTGGGGATTTTCCTACATTTTTTTTACATTCAGCAATTGCCATACCGTTCAGTTTTATAATTCGCCGCACATCCCCGCCCTGCTACGGGCACCGCAAGACCGGCATTTCAAGACGCTTTCTGCGCCCGCCGCGTCAGGAAGGTTTTATGAACACACTGCCCACTTTCGACGGCGATATGCCCGTCGTTCCTGCCAATCAATTGCTCAAGCGCGGCGAGCGCCTGCTCGAGCCGGACGTTTACCGCATTCAGCTGGAAGGCCGTCCAGCCGTGGTCAAGGACTACCGCCGCTATCAGGGCACCCCGCTCTCACCCGTCGCGCGCCTGCTAGTGCGTCATGAAGCCAAGGTGCTGCAGCGCCTGCAAGGCTGGAAGCACGCCCCGGCGCTGCTCGGCACCCTGGGCGGCTTGGCACTGGGCATGGAATACATCCACGGCGACACGCTCACTGCCAGCGTCCAGGGTGTGAGTCAGGAAGTGTTCGACCAGTTGCAGGGCGCGCTGGCGCGCCTGCACGCCGCCGGAATCACCCACAACGACCTGCACGGCACCAATGTAATGGTCAGCGCCGGTGTGCCGGTGCTGCTGGATTTCACCTCGGCGCTGCGCTGGCCACGCTGGTTGCGCAACAGCGTGCTGACCCGCCAGCTGCGTCGCAGCGACATGAAAAACCTGGTGAAGATGCGCCAACGCCTGACCGGCCAGCGCCCGTCGGCCGAGCAGGCCGCATTGCTGGCCGAGCCGGGCTGGGTACAGCGCCTGCGCCGCAGCTGGAAATGGCTGTACCGGCGGATCAAGCATCAGGGCTGATGGCGGGGAAGGGCTTTATCCGCCCAAGCCCCGCCGACTGCTGAATCAAAGCGCGTCAGCGTCCACTTCGCCGGTACGGATGCGCACCACGCTGCCCAGGTCGTAAACGAAGACCTTGCCGTCACCGATCTTGCCGGTGCCGGCCGCCTTCACGATGGCTTCCACCACTTCGTCGGCCTGGGCGTCGGTGACGGCCACTTCAATCTTCACCTTGGGCAGGAAGTCGACCACGTACTCGGCGCCGCGATACAACTCGGTGTGGCCTTTCTGGCGACCGAAGCCCTTGACCTCGGTGACGGTGATGCCGGCCACGCCGCGCTCGGCCAACGCTTCACGCACATCGTCCAATTTGAACGGTTTGACGATGGCCATGATCATCTTCATCAGTCGTTTTCCTCTGGGAATCTGCGGGCAGGATACCGTGGACACGCGCGGACTTGCGTCTCTGTGTCCGCGTGCCTGCGCTGACGTTACGGCTTATCCTTACGCCTCGCCATAACGGACACCGATGCACCGCAAAAGTCAGGCCCTATAGGCTCGGCCCACCCTTGCGGAGACCTGCCATGATCGACCTCAAACACATCGATGAACTCGCCCGTCGCCTCAGCGACCTGGTGCCGCGTGGGCTGCGCGATTCCCGCGAGGAATTGCAAGCCACCTTCAAAACCGCCCTGCAAGCCGGGCTGACCAAGCTGGACCTGGTCACCCGCGAGGAGTTTGAAGTGCAGCGCGCCGTGCTGCTGCGCACCCGCGAAAAGCTCGACGCGCTGGAGCAGGCCGTCACCACGCTGGAAAGCCGCAACACCACCCCGCCCAACGCCTGAGCCAGGCGATGAGCCTGGCGTTGGTGCACAGCCGCGCCCGCGCGGGCGTGCAGGCGCCGGCGGTGCAGGTGGAAGTGCACCTGTCCGGTGGCCTGCCGTCCACGCAGATTGTCGGCCTGCCCGAAGCAGCGGTGCGCGAGTCCCGCGACCGGGTACGTGCCGCCCTGCTCTGCGCGCAGTTCGAGTTCCCGGCGCGCCGCATCACGATCAATCTTGCGCCCGCCGATCTGCCCAAGGACGGCGGGCGTTTTGACCTGCCCATCGCCCTGGGCATTCTTGCCGCCAGCGGCCAGATCGACCGCGCCACGTTGGCCGGCCACGAATTCATTGGCGAGCTGGCCCTCACCGGCGAGCTGCGCGCGGTCGATGGCGCCCTGCCCGCGGCCATCGCGGCGGCCGCCGAACAACGCACCCTGATCGTGCCCGCCGGCAATGCCGGCGAAGCGGCGTTGGCCCGGCACGCCAGCGTCAAAACCGCGCGCACCCTGTTGGAAGTCTGTGCAGCGTTGGCCGGCGACAAGGTGCTGCCAGCGGCGCAGCGGCCGCCCATGCAGGCGGCCGCCCAACCTGATCTGGCCGATGTGCGCGGCCAGCTGCAGGCGCGGCGGGCGCTGGAGATCGCCGCGGCCGGCGGGCATCACCTGTTGCTGCTGGGTTCGCCCGGCTGTGGCAAGACGCTGCTGGCCTCGCGGCTGCCGGGCATCCTGCCCGAGGCCAGCGAAACCGAAGCGCTGGAGGCCGCCGCCATCGCGTCCGTCAGCGGCCGTGGCGTGGATCCGGGGCGTTGGCGTCAACGGCCTTTTCGATCCCCGCATCACACTGCCAGCGCGGTGGCCTTGGTCGGCGGCGGTTCGCATCCGCGCCCGGGCGAGATTTCCCTCGCGCACAACGGTGTGCTTTTTCTGGATGAACTACCGGAATGGAATCGCCATGCATTGGAAGTGCTGCGCGAGCCGCTGGAATCCGGCACCGTCACCATTTCCCGTGCGGCCCGTAGCCTCGAATTCCCGGCGCGGTTCCAATTGGTCGCGGCGATGAATCCGTGCCCGTGCGGCTGGGCCGGTGACAGCAGCGGCCGTTGCCGCTGTTCGCTGGATGCCATCAACCGTTACCGCGCGCGGATTTCCGGCCCATTGCTGGACCGCATCGACCTGCACCTGCTGGTGCCGCGACTGGCACCGTCTGCACTGCGGGGCGATGCGCCTGCTGGGGAAAGCAGCGCCTGCGTGCGTGAGCGGGTAGCGCAGGCCCGTGCGCGGCAGCTGCAACGCGCTGGCACTGCCAATGCCCATCTCGATCAGGCACAGACCCTGCGCGACTGCGGATTGTGCTCGGCCGACCATGATCTGCTGGAGCAGGCGATGGACCGCCTGCAGCTCTCGGCACGCTCGATGCACCGCATTCTGCGGGTGGCCCGCACCATCGCCGATCTGGCCGGTGTTGCCGAGATCCAGCGCAGTCATCTGACCGAAGCCATCGGCTACCGCCAACTGGATCGCAGCCAGCAAGACCGTTGAGGTGCATCATCGGCACTTGCCAGCCAAACCAAGCATCCGCGCATGGGGCGAAGATGCAGTAGCGGCACAGGGACCGATCATGGAACGCATCGAACGTCCGTACTTCCCGATCATCTATGTCCGCGGTTACGCGATGACCCGCGATGAGATCGTCGAAACCACCTCCACGCCGTTCATGGGCTTTGAGGCCGGTTCGACCAAGATGCGCCAGGCGCAGGATGGCTCCATCGTGAAGTTCGTGTTCGAGTCGCCGCTGATCCGGCTGATGAAAGACCACAACTACCGCGACGTCTACGAATTCGGCGCCGAACAACGCAGCCGCATCTCACCGCGCTGCATCGTCATCCACCGTTACTACGATCCGGCCGACCCGGCGTTCGGTGATGGCAAAACACCGACCATCGCCGACGCAGCGGCCAGCCTGGGCCGGCGCATTCTGGAACTGCGCGACAGCATCTGCGGCACCAACGCGACCATGCGCAAAGCGTTCCGCGTTTACCTGGTGGCGCATTCGATGGGCGGGCTGATCTGCCGTTGCCTGCTGCAGAATCCGGACGTGGGCACCGCCGAAACGCGGGCGATGGTGGACAAGGTGTTCACCTATGCCACCCCGCACAACGGCATCGACGTGGCCGGCATCAACGTGCCCAACCTGCTGTCGGTCAACGACATGAACAACTTCAACCGCAGCACCATGGGCAAATACCTGAAGGTGCCCAAGGACAAGGTCAACACGCTGGGCGACTCGGGCTTCCCGCCGGAGCGGATGTTCTGCCTGATCGGCACCAACAGTCGCGACTATGCGGCCGCGCACGGCTTGTCGTCCTTTGCGGTCGGTTCGCTGAGCGATGGTCTGGTGCGCATTGCCAATGCCTACGTGGAAGGCGCGCCGCGCGCCTTCGTCAACCGCAGCCACAGTGGCTACTTCGGCATCGTCAACTCCGAGGAGGGTTACCAGAATCTGGTGCGGTTCCTGTTCGGCGACACCTGCGCCACCGCGCAACTGGATATCACGGCACTGCCGTTCCCGCCGGAAATTGAAGCGGCACGCAAACGCGGCAAGAAGATCGAGTCCTCGTACTACATCGAGGCCACGGTGGCGCCGCGTGGCGCCTATACCTACGAATTGACCTCGCGCACCGAAGCCAATCAATGTGCGATCCGCCGCGAGTACAAGGAGATGTTCAACGCCGACGGCAGCATCCGCCCGGAGGCGCGCGCGCCGGTGTTGTTCTCGGTGTTCCTGGACAGCAGGCGGATCATGGCCGGCAGCGAGATTGCCTTCTCCATCAACCTGGCCGTGACCAATGCCGGCTACCAGGTGGACGGCGCGTTGTTCCTCAAAAATCACATTCCCGGTGAGCACCTGTTCCGCAACACGCTGGTGCTGTTCGCACGGCCCGCCGAAGACGGCAGCTGGCGGCTGCGGTATGTCTGGGCCGACGACCAATGGGCCGGCGGACCAAAGAACGAGGCCGAACTGGATGTGGCTCGCCGTGCGGCGATCGGCATCATCCAGCAAGCGCCCAATGTATTCACGGTGCCGCTGCGATCAGGCAAAGGCTTCGAGGCCGCACTGAAACTGTCGTTGTCGGATTGGGCGTGAGTACCCCGCTCAGGTCGCCCACTCCGGCGGCGTGAACAAACCGGAGCGCAATTGCGGTATCACTTGACCGGAAGCCTGATCCAACTCCTGGCGCAGGCTGCTGATGAACAACGGGTCGCCAAGGTAAGCCACATTCAAACGGGTCCACGGCGAAATTCGCTCGGTATTCAAATTAAAGAACGCACCCGGCGCCAACACCACGCCACGCGCCAACATGCGAACGGTAAGCAGACGGGTGTCGGTGACACCAGGGAAGCGCGCCCACAAATACAGGCTTTGCTCGGGTGCGGCGTACACGGTTGCGTCGAACTGACGCAGTGTTTCCAGTCCGGTCTGGGTGGCCATACGTAGACGATCCTGCAGCCGTTTGATGTGCCGCAGGAAATTGCCTTCGCGAAGAATCGCTTCCAGCACACGCTCGGCATACTCGCTGCCGCCGAAGTGCAGCAGCATTTTCACATCGGCCAGTTCTTCCGCACGCGCGCTCTCGGCGGCAATGAAACCCACCCGCAGCGCGGCCGATATCGACTTGGAAAAACTGCCGATGTAGATGGTGTTCTTCAACTGAGTGAGCGCGGAGATGCGTGGCGTTGAACTGGCCTTGAAGTCGGCCAACGAATCGTTCTCCACGATCAGCAGATCGTACTTCTGCGCCAACTGCACCAACCGTTGCGCGACCGCTTCGGAGATGTCGGTGCCGGTGGGATTGTGGCCCGCCGCCTGCATGAAAAATACGCGCGCTTTGCTTTGTTGGATTGCGACTTCCAATGCGGCAAGGTCCGGCCCATCGAGCAGTCGCGGGATGGGAATGGGAATGGCGCCCTGCATGCGCAATTTTCCAAACAGCGGGTAATAGCCCGGCTCCTCGACCAGCACGGAATCACCTGGCTGCACGTGACAGCGCGTGACCAGATCCAGCGCGTGGTTGGCACCAAACGTCGTCACCAGTTGCCGCGGCCCCACATCGATGCCGTATCCGGCAAGACGCCGCACCAGATGCTGGCGTAGTGGCAGATAGCCGTAGCGGTTTCCGTAGCGGAACAACGTACCAACCCCCGAACGCGTGATCTGCCGATGGAAGCGATCCAGGCGCATGTCCATCAACCACTCCACCGGAGGAAAGCCCTCGCCGAGATTTGAACTTCCCGGCTCACGCAATGCCTGTTGCCGCATCAACCAGATCGTGTCGATCGCGCGGTTGTAGCCGGCGGGTTCGTCGTCATCCTCGCGCTCGACATGGGTATCCATTCCCCGCACGAAAAATCCCTTTCCGTGCTGTGCGTGAACCATGGCGCGTTCGCTCAACAAATCGAACGCAGCGATGACGGTGTTCTTGGAATAACCATTCAACCGCGCGTATTCGCGCAGCGAAGGCAGCTTGTCACCGGGCTTGAGTACACCGGCCAATATCTGGCGACCGATATCCGTTGCGACCTTCTCAGCCAGTGAAATTGATGGGGACGTAGGTGTCATGGTTCTCCGTAACGGTGCGACATCCAATGAACGAAACGAATCGCTGGATGCAGTGCTGCATTCCGGCGTAGACGCATTCTGTACAAACAGATGACAGCAAAGAGAGGTTTGCTGCGCGTGCAAACACTGCCCTCAAAAACTGTACCTAGATCACAGTTTTGCACGCACAGAAGATGGCCGCAGAACTGTCAAAAACGGTCATTTCCTGCCAAGGATGGTCACCATGAATCGCGATTTTCTGCCCCCATTTTTCACGTCTACTTCACTCGCCGACGTTGTAGGAGTTGCACAGAATTTTTCACGCGCACACTGCAAAAACCCTGAAAAACAGCACATATCGTGCGTTTCGATTTGTCCGACCAATGCAACTCGCGCATTCACGATAGCTGCGGACTTTCGCGTGAACGGTTGCGATGTACTGCTGCCATTGGCGGCTGACGACTTGGTCAGTTTTGCTTGCACAAACCGCATCGCCAAAATTGCGCAAAACCATGGCGGCTTCACTACCTCATGCTCGGGTCCACTGAGCTGGGTACAGCTGGTGGTGACAGCAACAACGGATCCTTTTCGCGCCTGCAAAGCGCTGCTACGCGAGCGCGAGCAGCTGATGGAGATCACTGAAATCGTTTTCTCCGCGAGCAGCGTCCGTTGTAGAAACATTCAAGCGCATGTCTCCGATCTCACACTCGGCACGCCGCTGCTGGTACTGGAGTTGATGTTTGCAGGAAGCGTGGACGAGGTGATGCATGCACTGCACTCAACGCCGTCCGCGTTGCTATCTGCAGTGGAAGCAATCACTGGCGGCACCGCGCGCATGCAAGCGCCAACACGCTGTTCCCCGCAGCGACTGGTACAGACGAACGTTTCTTTTCCCGTGGAGACGCTGGGTTGCGGCCCATATCGCGGGCAACCTCTCTGCGAACAAATCGTCGATCTGTATCAGCGCATCAACCGCAGCGCCCGTAGTGCGCGTGATCACAACGCCAGCATTCTGCGGGGCATCGCACCCGTCATGGCTGCCATCGGCAACGACGGACGCGTACTCGACGCAGGTGCGCATGCATGGGCCGCGCGCAACGGCGGTTGCAGGTCATTGGCGCATTGGGAATTGGATGCACAGGGCAATCTGCATGGAAGCGTGGTGATGCCGGTGCCGGCATATCTTGAATGCGACACTTGCTCCGTCCATCACGGCACCGAACAACGCCGTTGCGCGTCCGCCTTTGCAGATGACGAAGCGCCGCTTGGCAGCGCGGAGATTCTGGCTTCCGTTGCACTGGCGCAGAGCCTGGCGACCTTGCGCACGCAGGCACTCGAAACACTGCAACGTGACACCACCGTTGTTGCGGCGACCGTCATCAACATGGCCGGCTTCGGCAGAACGACCCGCACGTTCACCGACATCGGCATACAGGAGTAACACAGGCCATGGTGGATGCCTCACTGGAATTGGTGGATGGCGTGGAGATCATCGAGCTGGGTGCACGCGATGGTCTGCAAGGCCTTTCCAACACCGTGGACACATTGGTCCGCGTCAACCTGATCGAATTGCTGGAAATCGCAGGACTGTCCTCAATCGAAGTAGGCGCGTTCGCACTGATCTCCGGCATGTCCGCAGCGACGCCACCGTTGCCGGTACTGGAAGCGCTGGGCCACGCGCCTGCAGACAGAATCCGCAGCGTGCTGGTGCCGCATCTCAACGCGTTGGATCAAGCCTATGCGGCGGGTTGTCGCGACATCACCGTGACCACCGCCGCATCCCGCACCTTCTGCCGGGCAACGCTGGGCTGCGACATCGAAGAGAACCTGTACCGCATCACCCAGCTCATCGAACACGCCAGGCCCTTGGGCATCGCCGTGCGCGTGCGCGTTTCAACGGTGATCGACTGCCCGTTCGAGGGCGTCATCGCGCCACAGGCGGTGGCTGCGATCGTCGCCCGATTGCAGCCGTTGGGTTGCCGGCAGATCTGCCTGGATGACACCACCGGCAGCGGCGCGCCCGGCACCGTCGGCACGTTGCTGCGCAGCTGCTTGATGGAAGCGCCGATGCACACGCTTGCCTGCCACTTCCACGATACCTTCGGCCTGGCCAATGCCAATGTCATGGAGGCGCTGGAACAAGGCATCCGCGCCTTCGACAGTTCCATCTCAGGGTTGGGCGGCAACCCGTACTTCCCCGGCGCGGCCGGCAACCTGGCCACCGAAGAACTGGCGTACCTGCTGACCGGCCTGGGCATGGACTGCGGCGTTGATCTGGACGGCCTGCTGCTGGCCGGCGAGTACATCGACTGCATGCTCGACCGCCGCACCGAATCGCGGGTGGGCCGCGCACTGCGGGCGAGGAACCTTCCGTACAGCGTTGCGCGATAGCGGGGCGATGGCGGGATTGCTGCGATCTGCCACCCTCACCCAGACCGGTGCAGGATCAACGCGCCAACCAGAATCATTGGGCTTCCCCGGGCCAAGGCGCGGACCTTGCTCAAACTGATCAAGCGCAGCACGGATACCCATCGCCAGACAGCAGAAAGCCCCACCAAGGCGGGGCTTTCTGGCAACACCGGCACGAAGCTGGTGCAAATCTGGTGCGCCCGGAGGGATTCGAACCCCCGACCAATGGCTTCGGAAGCCACTACTCTATCCGGCTGAGCTACGAGCGCAGTGAGAACCGGCCGGCAGTGCCGGACGGACGCGCATTCTAGCGGCAAAGCGCGCGCAGGTCTGCCCCCACCTTCGCAACGGCGCTGGCGAAGGGGCAAATCGGGTACAGCTGGTACCCTTTGCACCCATGAGCCTTCTGCCCCACACCCCGCCCACCGCCGGTACTTCGTCGCGGTTCGGGCACTACTGGAAATTGATGCGTGCCGACCGTCCGATCGGCACCTTGTTGCTGCTGTGGCCCACCTGGTGGGCGCTGTGGCTGGCCACCGGTGGCATGCCGCCGCTGTGGACGCTGTTCGTGTTCACCGCTGGCGTCTGGCTGACCCGTTCGGCCGGTTGCGTGATCAACGATTACGCCGACCGCTGGCTGGATCCGCATGTCAAACGCACCAAGGAGCGGCCGCTGGCGACCGGTGCGGTGTCCGGGCGCGAAGCGCTGGCGCTGTTCGCCGGGCTGATGCTGGTGGCGTTTGCGCTGGTGTTGACGATGAACGCGCTGACCATCGGCCTGAGTTTCGTCGGCGTGTTTCTGGCTGCCAGCTATCCGTATCTGAAGCGCTACACGCATCTGCCGCAGGTGTATCTGGGCATGGCCTTCGGCTGGGGCATCCCGATGGCGTTCGCCGCTGTGCAGGGCGAAGTGCCGCCGCTGGGCTGGGTGCTGTACGGCGCCAACATCCTGTGGTCCACCGCGTACGACACCTGGTACGCCATGGTCGATCGCGACGACGACCTGAAGGTCGGCTCGCATTCCACCGCCATCCTTTTCGGCGATCTGGACCTGGTGATCCAGGGCATCCTCTACGCGCTGTTCTTCGGCGCAATGGCCTTGGTCGGCCAGCGCGCGGAACTGGGCATGGCTTACTGGGCGAGCATGGCGGTCGCGCTGCTGATGGTGGTCTATGAATTCTGGCTGTGCCGCAACCGCGAGCGCGAGCCTTGCTTCAAGGCCTTCCTGCACAACAACTGGGTCGGCGCGGTGTTGTTTGCCGGCATCGTCGCCAGCCAGTACCTCGACTGATACAAAGCAGCCCGCTTTTCGGCGGGCTGTTTGCATCTACGCCGGGGAAACGCGTTCTCAGAGCGCCTTGCCCAGCGAGCGCAGGCGGAACGCAACCACGATCTGCAGCACGCCGTAGATCAAAGC
Organism: Stenotrophomonas sp.; assembly: GCF_050737575.1. GTDB lineage: Bacteria > Pseudomonadota > Gammaproteobacteria > Xanthomonadales > Xanthomonadaceae > Stenotrophomonas. The sequence goes on along the minus strand of NZ_JBOHXW010000006.1, from coordinate 205,718 downwards.
CAGCACGCCGATCCACAGCGAGGTCACCGCCAGCCCTGCCAACGGGTTGAGCGCGAACATCACGCCCAGTGCCACCGCCAGCAAGCCGCTGACGATCAACAACCACTCGCCTTCGATCTGCTTGCGCACGCGGATGGCGAACACGATGCGGTAGATGCCCGCCACCACCAGCCACGCGGCCAGGAACAGCAGCAACACGCTCGCCGTGGCCAGCGGATTGAGGATGGCCAGCACGCCGAACGCAATCGACACCAGCGCATAGAACACGGCCCATCCGCGCGACACCGGCGCCGAACCCCTGATCGCGGCCACCAGCACCACCACGCCTTCGACCACGGCCATCACACCCAGCCACCACGCCAGCACTGCAGCGGTGCGTACCGGCGCCATCACCGCCAACACGCCAAACACCACCGCAAACAGCCCGAACAGCAGCACCACCCACCAGTTGCGCGACAACGCGCTGAACAGCGAGCCGGTTGGGAAGCCTGTCGATGCACTCATGTCGTTTCTCCTTGGGTTTCGCGTTGAAAACATATCCATCCCCGCGACTGTAAACCGAGCGGTGTTGCGGCCGTGTGCTCACGGCACGCGCGCGCAGACCCACGCATCCACCCGCGCCACGCCGGCCCGGCGCAATGCCGTGGCGGCAGCGTGCAGGGTGGCGCCGGTGGTCATCACGTCGTCCACCAGCAGCACCTGCGGTGGCACCGGCGCCAGCACCGCAAAGGCCGACCGCAGGTTGCGTCGGCGCGCCCGCGCGTCCAGCTCCGATTGCGGCGCAGTGGCGCGGATGCGCTGCAGGCCCTGCCATAGCGGCACCTCCAGCGCGCGCGACAACGGCCGCGCCAGCTCCAGCGCCTGGTCGTAACCGCGTTGACGCAACCGCGATGCGTGCAAGGGCACCGGAACCAACACCGCCGGGCGCTCCCCATCCGCCAACCGCGCCTGCATCAACGTCGCCAGCAACCGGCCCGCCGCCAGATCCTGATGAAACTTGAACCGGCGCAACAGGCCATCTACCGGCGCAGCGTAGATAAAGGCCGCGCGCACCGTGTTCAAGGGGGAACTGCGTTGCCGGCAGGCACCACAAAGCTGTTCGTCATCGGCGACCGCCAATGGCATGGCGCAGCGGCAGCAACTGGCCACCGCACACGGCAAACCGGCGTTGCAGGCGACGCACAGATCGCGGCCCGGCATGCCCGGCTCGGCGCAGATCAAACAGCGCGGCGGGAACAGCCAAGCCGACAGCCGCGCCCGGGCCCTGTAAACCAAACTCAACTCATCAAGGTTGACAGCATCATCCATGCTCACCAGACTGCGCCGCTTCCGTAGTCCCAACCCTCAGGTAACACCGATGTCCGCCGTCATCCGTCACGATTGGAACCGCGAAGAGCTGCAGGCGCTGTTCGACCTGCCCTTCCCCGAGCTGCTGCATCGCGCGGCCAGCGTGCACCGGCTGCATTTCGATCCGGCCGAAGTCCAGGTCTCCACGCTGCTCTCGGTCAAGACTGGCGGTTGCCCGGAAGATTGCGCCTATTGCCCGCAGGCGCAGCGCTACGACACCGGCGTGGACGCGCAGAAGCTGATGGACACCGACAGCGTGGTCGCCCGCGCCCGCGCCGCCAAGCAGGCCGGCGCCTCGCGCTTCTGCATGGGTGCGGCGTGGCGCTCGCCCAAGGACCGCGACATCCCCAAGGTGGCGGCGATGATCCAGGAAGTGAAGGCGCTGGGGCTGGAGACCTGCGCCACGCTGGGCATGCTGGAAGGCCATCAGGCGCAGGCGCTCAAGGACGCCGGGCTGGATTACTACAACCACAATCTGGACACCGCGCCGGACTATTACGATTCCATCATCCATACCCGCCAGTACCAGGACCGGCTGAATACGCTGGAACACGTGCGCAACGCCGGTCTCAAGACCTGCTGCGGCGGCATCGTCGGCATGGGCGAGACCCGCGACCACCGCGTCGGCCTGCTGCTGGCCCTGGCCAACCTGCCGGCGCACCCGGATTCGGTGCCGATCAACCGGCTGGTGCAGGTCGCCGGTACACCGTTGCATGGCAGCGCCGAGCTGGATGCGTTCGAGTTCGTGCGGATGATCGCCGTGGCCCGCATCGTCATGCCGCGCTCGATGGTGCGGCTGTCGGCCGGCCGCGAAAGCATGAGTGACGAGCTGCAGGCGCTGTGCTTCCTGGCCGGCGCCAACTCCATCTTCTATGGCGAAAAGCTGCTGACCACCGGCAACCCGGACACCGAGCGCGACCAGGCCCTGTTCGCCCGGCTGGGCATCCGGCCAATGGCGGTGACGGTGGATGCCGACGATCACGACCACCCCGGCACCGTGCATCTGGACATCGCCCCGACCTGCGCCGTAAGTGCCTGACAGGCCCTCCGGCAGCGCCCGCCCGGTCGTAGGAATTCTGACCGGCAACCGGGTACGCTAGCCGGCCGCCTGACCATGAACCATCGCCATGGCCCGTCCTGACCTGCACGAACGCATCCAGCACCAGCGCAAGCTGCGGCTTGCCCAGGGCCGCATCCGCACCCGGCGTACGGTTGGCCGGCGCGATGGCGTGCGCCTGGAGATCGATGGCCGCTCGCTGATCGGCTTCTGCAGCAATGACTACCTCGGCCTGTCGCAGCAGTTCGAGGTAGTGGCCGCCTTGCAGGATGCTGCGTCGCGCGAAGGCGCCGGCAGCACCTCCTCGCATCTGGTCTGCGGCCATCACAGCGTGCACCAGCAGTTGGAGCGCGAAATGGCCGACTGGCTCGGTTACCCGCGCGCCCTGCTGTTCGACAGCGGCTTCATGGCGAACCTGGCCGTGCAGCAAGCGCTGCTGAGCGAGGACAGCGACGTCTGCGTGCAGGACCGGCTCAACCACGCCAGCCTGCTCGACGCCAGCCGCCTGGCCGGCTGCCGCCTGCGCCGCTATCCGCACCTGGACAGCGAGGGCGCCATGCGCCAGCTCAAGAACACCGCCGACAGCGCCGCCATGCTGGTCACCGACGGCGTCTTCAGCATGGATGGCGACATCGCCCCGCTGCGCTCGCTGGCATTGGTGGCGCGCATGCAGGAGGCGCTGTTCTACGTGGACGACGCGCACGGCGTGGGCGTTGTGGGCGATCACGGCCGTGGTTGCGTTGCCGCCGCCGGCTTGGGCGTGAACGAAGTGCCGCTGCAGTTGGCCACGCTGGGCAAGGCGCTCGGCGGCCACGGCGCGGTGGTGCTGGGCGATGAAGCCCTGATCCAGCATCTGGCCGAAACCGCACGTCCTTACATCTACACCACTGCGTTGCCGCCGGCCCAGGCGGCCGCGTCGCTGGCGGCGGTGAAACTGGCACGCCGCGACCATTGGCGCCGCGAAAAACTCACCGAGCTGATCGCCGCCTTCCGCGACGGCGCACGCCGTCAGGGGCTGGAATTGATGCCATCGGAAACGCCGATCCAACCGCTGCTGTGTGGTGACGAATCGACGGTGATGGCGTTGTCGGCGACGCTGGAGCAATCCGGCTTCCTGGTCAGCGCGATCCGCCCGCCGACCGTGCCCGAAGGCAAGGCACGGCTGCGGGTGACGTTGTCGGCGCTGCACAGCGTGGAGCAGGTCAAGGCCTTGATCGACGCCATCACCCGCGCCCGCGACGTAGTGCTGTATCAGCGCTCGTTGAACACCGTCAACGCCTGATCCGACAGTCGTCCCCATGCATATCCACGTCACCGGCAGCGGCCCGGCATTGGTCCTGATCCACGGCTGGGCACTGCATGGCGGCATCTTCGCGCCGCTGGTCGAACGGCTGGCGCCGCACTTCCAACTGCATATCGTCGACCTGCCCGGTCACGGCCATAGCCGCGACGACAGCACACCGCTGCGCCTGCCGTATCTGGTCAATGCCATCGCTGCCGCAACACCGGCCGCGGTGTGGTGCGGCTGGTCGCTGGGCGGGCTGGTAGCGCTGCATGCCGCGGCGACCTTGCCGCAGGTGCGCGGGCTGGCCATGCTCGCTGCCACGCCGCGTTTCGTACGCGGCGACGACTGGCCCGATGCAGTCGAGCCCTCGGTGTTTGAACAGTTCGGGCGCGATCTCGAACAGGATTACCGCGGCACGCTGGAACGCTTTCTCGCGCTGGACGTGATGGGCTCGCAGCACGCACGCAGCGAACTGCGCACCTTGCGCGAATCGCTGGTCGAACGCGGCGAACCCACCCCACGCGCACTGCACGAAGGCTTGGCCTTGCTTGAACGCAGCGATCTGCGCGGTGCATTGCCCAGCCTGCAGAAGCCCGGCCTGTGGATTGGCGGCCAGCGCGACCGGCTGGTCTCCGCACGCGCCATGCACAGTGCTGCAGCCTTGGCGCCGCACGGCCTGCACCATGCACACAGCATCGACGGCGGCGGCCACGCACCGTTCCTCGGCCATGCCGATCAGGTTGCCGAGCTGCTGCAACAGTTCGTTTCGAGTTGCGCGTGATGCGTTGCGCGTCCATTGCGGCGGCATGCGTGATCATGTCGCCCAGCTATTCCCTCTAATTCTGCTCCCAGCGTCGTAACCGTCATGCCTTCCCTGTTCGATCCCAAGCACGTCCGCCGCGCTTTTTCGCGCGCCGCCTCCAGCTACCAGGCCGCGGCAGTGCTGCAGCAGGAAGTGGCCAAACGCCTGCTGGAATCGCTGGATTACCTGGAAGACAAACAGCCAGGCGTGGTGCTGGATATCGGCAGCGGCCCGGCGTATTCGACGGCCGTCATGAAGAAGCGCTGGCCCAAGGCGCAGGTGATCGCGTTGGATCTGGCCATGCCGATGCTGGTCGAAGCCAAGAAACAGGCCGGCTGGTGGCGGCCGTTCTCCCGCGTGTGTGCCGATGCCCGCGCACTGCCGTTGGCCGACAACAGCGTGGACGTGATCTTCAGCAACCTGTGCCTGCAATGGGTGGAAGACCTGCCGGCGGTGTTTGCCGGTTTCCGCCGCGTACTGAAGCCCGGCGGCCTGTTGGTGTGTTCCACCTTCGGCCCGGACACGCTGGTGGAATTGCGCGAGGCGTTCGCGCACGCCGACGACACCGCCCACGTCAGCAACTTCGTGCAGATCGCCCAGTTCGGCGACGCCTTGATGATGGCCGGCTTCCGCAATCCAGTATTGGATCGCGACCTGTTCACGCTCACCTACGACGACCTGCCCGCGTTGATGCGTGAGCTCAAGGCCATTGGCGCCACCAACGCGATGCACAACCGCCGCCACACGCTGACCGGCCGCAGCCGCTTTGCCGCCGCGCGCGATGCCTACGAACCCATGCGCCGCGCCGACGGCAAGTTGCCCAGCAGCTGGGAAGTCATCTACGCCCAAGCCTGGGCACCGGAACCGGGCGCGCCCATTCGCGAGCAAGGCCACGACATTGCAGCAGTGCCGCTGTCAGCAATTCCAATTCGACGGAAGCCGCGCGAGTAAAGTACGAAGTATGGGTTCACTGTCCGTCAATCGCCCATTGCACCAGTGCCACGAAGGGTGTTCGGGCGAAGAACACCCTTCGTATTAGGCCTTCCCGCCCAACGTGCTTTCACGCAAGCGGCGCAGGCCTTCTTCAATCGACACCTTGGGCACATAACCAAAATCGCGCCGTGCCGGTTCCATCGAGTACCAATGCGGCGTGCACAACTGCTCGGCCAGGAAGCGGGTCATCGGCGGCTCGCCGGACAGGCGCAGCAGCGGCCAGAGTTTTTCGCAGACCGCACCAATGCGATACGCCGCCTTGAACGAAATCGTCTTCTCCACCGCCGGTGCGCCCACCGCGGCCAACAAACGATTCAGCAATTCGCGCATCGGCAGTGGCTCGCCATTGGAGATGAAGTACGCCTTGCCGGCGCAGGCCGCGCCAATCACCAGGTGATCAAACGCATCAAAGTGCGCCTGTGCGGCATTGTCGATGAACGTGGTGTCCACCTTGTTGCTGCCATCGCCCACAAAACGCAGACGGCCGGCATGCGCCCGCTGCGCCAGACGCGGCACCAACTGGTTGTCACCCGGGCCCCAGATCAAGCGCGGCCGCAGCGCCACGGTGGCCAGTTCGGCATCGTTGGCGGCCAGCACCTCCTGCTCGGCGATGGTTTTGGTGGCCGCGTACGGTGCCTGGAAATCCTCGCCGTAGGGCACTTCATCGGCACCCAGACCTTCCACCGGATGGGTGGCGCGGTGGGTCACGCTAGGCGTGGATGTGTAGACCAGGCGGCCCACACCGTGCGCGCGGCACGCGGCCAGCACGTTGCGGGTGCCCACCACATTGGCCTGGAAATAGCTGTCATAGCTGCCCCACGCGCCGGCCTTGGCCGCGTTGTGGAATACCGCATCCACCCCGGCTGCCGCGTGATGCACGGCATTGGCATCGGCCAGGTCGCCCTGTATCTGCCCCACTCCCAGCGCCTGCAGCGCGGGATAGTGACCACGGTTGAAGCTCTGCACCTCATGCCCACGCTCGACCAAGCCGCGGCACAGCGCCTGCCCCAAAAATCCACCACCGCCGGTGACCAGAATCTTCATGTACTCGATAGCCTCTATCGCCGGCCCCTGCGCCAGCATTTGCGGGCCCAAGTATCGCAGCAGCGGCACGGCGAGGGCGGAGGTTTTGCTGCAAGCGTTTGGGTGCGGGCGGGCTGACGCTTCACACGCTCAGCGCGTGATCCGCTCACCGGCCCATATCGCCAACTTCTCGCGCCCGATCTTGGCGTTGTGCCGGATATCCACCGGGAAGCCTGGATGCTGCAGAAAATGCGCAATACCGGCCAACGTCGGATGCGCTGCCGCAAGCGCGCGCAAGTGCGCTTCAATGCCCGCAACATCCGCGCCCGGCAGCAGCTCGTAGCAGAGCACCGGCCGTTGACTGCCGTAGGCGCCCACGCCGACCAACGCCGTGCGGCGTACGCCCGCCACGGTGTTGAACATCGGCTCGACCTGCTCGGTGTACAGCGCTCCGCTCGCGGTTTCCACGCGTTGCGTCTTGCGCCCGCAGAACCACAGCCGCCCTTGTTCGTCGAACCAACCCACATCGCCCATGCGGTGCACGATGCGCTCGCTGCCATCGGCGAGTACTTCGCGGATCTTGGCCGCGGCGGTGGCCTGCGGGCGATTGAAATAGCTGTCGGTCGTGGTCGGGCCGACCACGGTGATCTCGCCCACTTCGCCGTCAGGCAGTTCACGCACGCCGTTCCACTCGGCGATGGGCGCGTCGGTGATGGCGATGATGCGCACTTCGTTCGGCGGCACCACGCTGCCCACGCAGGTGCCGGCGCCTTGTTCGGTTGCGGTGCGGGTGTTCTGCAGTTCGCGGCCTTCGATCACCGCCACCGGCAGGCATTCGGTGGCGCCGTAAGGCGTCCAGAACTGCGCATGCTCCGGCAACAACGAGCGGATCTTGGCCACGGTGTCCGGCGGAACCGGCGCCCCGGCCGAGGTGGCGCGGGTGATGCTGGGTAGCGGCTGGCCATGCTCGGCCAGCACCCGCATCAATGCCGGCGAGCCGAACAACTGGGTCACGCCGAAACGATCAATGGCGTCGTGCAGTTTGCGCGGATCAGCGCTGCCAGGCCGGGTCGGGTCCATGTCCGGGATCACCGAAGTCAGCCCCAGCGCCGGGTCAAACAGCGCAAACGGCGGGAAGGTGGGCAGGTCGATCCCGCCGGGCTGCATGCCAAAGGCGTTGCGCAGCAACTCGACCTGGCCGACGAAATGGCGGTGGCGGTAAACCACGCCCTTGGGCACGCCGGTGGAGCCGCTGGTGAACAGAATGGCGGCCACGTCCTCCGGCGAGGTTGCCGCCAGCTGGCCGCCCGCGCCTGCGCCGCTCGCCTCGATCCGCGCCAGCGTGGTGCCGCCCCAGCCGCAGCGCGCGCCCACCGTGACCAACCGCTTGGCCGACTTGGCCCAGCCCAGCAGCAGCCGCGCCAGATGCGCCAGCGGAATGCCGATGAACGCGTCGGCCTGTGCCTCGTCCAGGCATTGGCGCAGCGCGCGCCGGTCGATGCCCGGGTCCACCAGCACCGGCACGGCACCGTTTTTGAACAGGGCGAACATCAACAGGAAGAACGCCGGGCCCGGTCGCACCATCACCACCGTGCGCACGCCGCGGCCAATGCCATAGGCGGACAAGCCGGCGGCGATGGCATCGCTGCGGGTATCGAGGCTGCGGTAATCCAGGGTGACGTCGTAGGCGGCCATCCCGTTGGCGCCGGGTTTTCCGGGGCAGCGGATGGCGATCTGGTCGGGCCGTTCACGTGCCAGCTCGGGCAAACGCGCGGCAATATTGCAAGCGTTGTTCATCTTTCTATTGTCGCCGCTGCAGAAAAATCTTGCGCGCCGGCCCTCAGCGTGGAAAATCCGCGCCTTCCCCTTGTCCTAATCGCCGCCCGAAGGCCGCGCTCATGCCCCATCCCTGTCTTACCTGTGGCGCCTGCTGCACCCAGTACCGCGTTGCCTTCCATTGGATGGAATCGGACGAAGTGACCGAAGGCGGCGTTCCGCACCAGCTGACCCAGCGCCTGGACCCGCATCGCCTGTGCATGCAGGGCACCTATTCGGACCCGATCCGCTGCGTGGCACTGGATTCGGAGATCGGCGTGTACTCGCGCTGCACCATTCACCCCAACCGGCCCAGCGTGTGCCGCGAGGTGGATGCGTCCTGGGAGAACGGCACGGCCAGCTCGCAGTGCGACCGCGCGCGCATTGCCCACGGCATGCCGGCCCTGACCCTGGCCGACTGGCGCTGGCGCGACGATGCGGACAACGACGACGATCATCCCGACGACAACGGCAACAGCCCGTCGTCGCCGAGCCCGCCGATTGCAGCGTGAGGGTGATGCGGTAGTTGTTGCTTTGGCTTTGGCCCCCAAGCCGTCATTCCCACCTACGCGGGAATGACGCGCCCATAACTGCGGGGTCGTCCAAAGCAGCACCGCCGGGCGCCTTTTAAGCGCACGGCCGTGCGCACTCAAAGCGGCTTGTAACGCCCCCACAACACATCGAACTGCTGCACGAAACTACGCACCAGGTTGCGGTCGTTGGTGACCACCAGGTTCTCGTCGTTGTGCTCGGTGGCGGTGCGCGTCCAGTTGAAACTGCCGTTGGCCAGCAGCTTGCCGTCGAACACCGCGAACTTGTGATGCATGTGGTATTGGCTGTGGTCCACGTGCACGACGATGCCGGCCTCATGCAGGCGACGGATATCGTTGCCGTCGTCGAAAACCTTGTCGTTGTCGCTGATGATGCGCACCTGCACGCCGCGCTTGTGCGCGTCCAGGATGACCTCACTCAAGCGGTCATCGGAGATGGTGAACACGCAGATGTCCATCGTCTGCCGCGCGCCGGCGCAGAGCGAGCGCAGCCGCTGCATGCAGGCGTCGCCCGGCGAAAAGTAGATGCTGGTCTGCGCGTCGGGCACATCCACCGCCACATCCAGCGTGCGCACGATCTGCTCCACCCACTTCAGCAGTGGCAACGCCTCGGCCGGGTTGCTCTGCATCTGCTCGCGGGCGATATCGAAGGCGCGGTTGCGCAGGAAGCGCACGCGATCCGGCGGCAGCTCGCTGCCCAGTTCACGCAGCTCCGATTTTTCCTGCGGACTGAGGGCCAGGTCCTGCACGCTGTCGCGCAGCTGGCGGTCCAGACTGTCGAAATCCATCCATCGCTCCATCGTCGGAAAGAGCGCGCAGCTTCGCACAGCTGCGCCCGCCGTAGGAGCGGCCCCGGCCGCGAAACCGGATGACGAAACGCCCGCCGCTCCCCTTTAGCTTCGCAAAAGAGAGGGGCGGATCACAGCGCGTTAGTTGATCGGGTTGCGTTCCAGAAACGCACGCACCGCCGGCACGATCACTTCGTGCTTGTCTTCCAGCACGTAGTGATTGGCGTCCTCGAACGCGGTCACTTCGGCCTGCGGCAATGCCTTGCGGAAGCCCGCGAGGAAGTGGTGATCGAAGCAGATGTCACGCAGCCCCCAGGCGATGTACACCGGGCGGTCGGCGAACGAGGGCAATGCCGCCGCCGCACGCTCCAGCAGCGACCACGCCTTGTCGGCCGGCGACAGCGGGATGTCCTGCATGAAGCGGATGGTGGAGATGCGGTTGTCCCAATTGTTGTACGGCGCCACATAGGCGCGGCGCACATCGGCCGGCATGCGCCGGCTCACGCCCAGCCATGAGGCGCCGGAGGAGAACGCATTGAAGGTGCGGATGAACCACTCGCCCGGCTTCCAGTGCCGGCCCATGGCGATCTGCCACGGCATCGGCTTTTCCGGCGGCAACGGGAACGAGGCGGTATTGGTGATGACCAGCCGCTTGACCTGCGCGTTGTGCGACAGCGCCCAGCCAAAGCCGATCATGCCGCCCCAATCGTGCACCGCCAGCGTCACCGGGCCGGTGATGCCCAGGTGCTTGAGCAGCGCTTCCACGTCATCCACGCGCGATTGCAGCGTGTAGTCGTAGCGGCTGTCGTCCGGTTTGTCGGACAGGCCCATGCCAATGTGGTCCGGCACGATGCAGCGGTACTTGTCGCTCAGGCCATTGACCAGGTGCCGCCACAGATAGCTCCACGACGGGTTGCCGTGCAGCATCACCACCACCTCGCCATCGCGCGGACCTTCGTCGATGTAGTTCATCGACAAACCGGGCCGGACTTCAAAGCGCTGGGTGTTGCTGGGGTAACCGGGGAACTTGCTCATCGGGTCGCGCCTGCGAAAAAGGCCGGCAGAACCGGCCTTGGGAACAAAGCCCCTCTCCCTTCATGGGAGAGGGGTTGGGGAGAGGGTGGAACGAAGTGGAGGAGCGGGAACTGCCACTCAACCCCGAGCCTTCGTGATCCAGAACGTGCTCTGCACGCTCCCCCTCTTCCGCCCCTTTCGGGGCACCTTCTCCCGCGAGGGGAGAAGGGAACAACATGCGATCTGAAAGTTCTGGCGTTACGGCCAAAAACTTACCAAACCACCTCAGCCATCGTGCAGTTCAAGCCTGAGCCAATGCCCATCAGTGCGACGCGGTCGCCCTTCTTGAGCTTGCCCAGCTGGCGCAGCTTGCTCAGCACGATCGGTACCGAGGCCGGGCCGATGTTGCCGTGCTCACCAAAGATGGTCATCACCTTCTTCGGGTCGATGCCGAAGGCCTTGATGAAGGCGTTGGTGTGCGGCTGGCTGACCTGGTGGATCACGAACTGGTCGATCTCCTCCACGGCCCAACCCAGGGCAATGCGGGTGGCTTCAAAGGTCTTCGTCGCCAGCTTGATGCCTTCGATCAGCAGCATGCGGGTGTCGGTGACCATGCGGTCCAGGTTGCCCACGCACAGCTTGTTCCACTGGTTGGCTGCACGCGTCACGCCGCCCTTGTAGCGCGGGGCGTCGGGCACCAGCTCCGACCGTGCCAGCACCATCGCCGCAGCGCCGGAACCGGTGGTCAATGCGGCCACTTCGTCGCGCAACTGCTGGGCGGTGATGTCCGGAGCCATCATGCGCTCAAGCGTCTTTTCGTAGACCAGGTTGGAGGTCTCGCCATCGACGATCAACGCATAGTCGATATCGCCCCGCTCCAACATGCGCGCGGCCACATCCATGCCATTGATGAAGGCAAGGCAGGCGTTGGCGATATCGAAGGTGACGCAGTCTTCGCCGATGCCCAGGTTGCCGGACACGATGGAGGCCGTGGACGGCTCCAGGTAGTCACGGCTGACGGAGGTGTTGAGCAGCAGGCCGACCTTGTCGGCAGTGATGCCAGCATCTTCCAGCGCTTTGCGCCCGGCCATGGTGGCTGCGTCTGAAGCCAGCGTGCCCTGGTCCCACAGGCGACGCGCGTGGATGCCGGCGATATCGCCCAGCACGTCGGCGCGGATGCCAAGGCGTTCCAACGTCGGCGCGAGCCGTTCGTTGATTTCCTTGGAGGTCAGCGTATGCGGCGCATCAATATGCGCCAGTCCCGCGATCGAGACATTCTGGAAAGGCATCGGAAAGCGCCAAGACTCAGGCGAAGGGGGCGCTATTCTAGCGTCTGCGCTTTTTTACCGCATCTTTACAAATCAGCACTCCGGCGTATGGAACGCGGGAGTGCCTCAATAACGCGCGTAAGAGCGGCCGTTCTGCTGCCGCCCAAGTACAAGCGCCTGCTGGCGCAGGCCTCAGCGATGCCGTATCAGCGCGGCGGGCACTGCCACGCGGAGAAGCGCTGGCTGCCATCGGCCGGCTGGCCGGCAGCCTGCACGGCATTGGCTCCGGCGCTGGGCGCCTCGTTGCGGGCCAGGGTTTCCAGCTCTTCCTGCACGCGCAGCGGGTTGCGGTTGTAGAAGCCAACCTTGTTCTTTACCGACACCACGATCTCGCCCTTGGCGACGCAACCCGGTGCGACCGGGCCAGCCGGCAGGACACGCACGGCCTTGCCACCGGACTCGATCGGCACCCAGGTGCAGGCGGCGGTGCTGGCGATGAGGACGGACAGAAGCAGGACGCGCATGGACTATTCCTTGTGATGATCAGAACGGATTGTGCCGCGAATGCATGAACCCGTGATGATCCGAAGCGACAAACCACCTTTGCCATCGCTTCTCCCGCTTGCGGGACTGCAGCCCCCTTTTGGGGAGAAGGTGCCCGGAGGGCGGAGGAGGGGAGGCTGAAGATTGCTTGCTTGAAGCTTCCCCTCACCCCAACCCCTCTCCCGCCTGCGGGAGAGGGGCTTCGGCTACGGCAGGCGTATGCGATGGCGGCGCTTACTTCGCCTTCGCTGCGACCGGCTTGCCGTCGGCGTCGATCACGGTGACTTCGCCCAGCTTCAGCGCGCGGACCGGTGCTTCGGTGTGCTTGAGGTCGCCCACCACCACCCAGGTCAGCGTGGACGGATCCAGCGTCTTGGCCGCTTCGGCCACCTGTGCCGGGGTCATCGCTTCGATCTCGGCCTTGCGCTTGAACACGTAATCGTCCGGACGCCCGTAACGCACGATGCTGCCCACGGTGTTCATCACCGCCGAGGCAGTTTCATACGCACCGGGCAGGCTCAGCGTCTGGATGTTGCGGATGCGGCTGACTTCCGCATCGGTGGGCGGGCGCTGGCCGGTGGCGAACTGGCTGATTTCGGCGTTCATTTCCTTCAGTGCATCGGCGGTCTTGTCGATCTGCACCGGGGCAATCGCCATCCACGGCCGCTGGCCGAGGGCGTTGGAGGCCATGGAACGTGCGCCGTAGGACCAATGCTTGTCCTCACGCAGGTTCATGTTCAAACGCGAGGTGAAGTCGCCACCCAGCACGCCATTGGCGATGTCGAAGCGGGTGGCGCCCGGGCTCATCGTCGACGGCGTTACTTCGCCGGCAAACAGATTGGCCTGCACCGCGCCCGGCTGGTCGATCAGGAACACGCGCACGCCCTGCGGACGCGCGACGTCGGCCGGCGCGGCCACCTTGGGTGCGGCGCCTTCGCCCTTCCAATCACCGAACTGACGCTCCAGCAACGGCACGATGTCCTTCAACGTGGTGTCGCCGACGACTACCAGCGTGGCGCCTTCCGGACGCACCCATTCCTTGTGGAAAGAAACCAGGTCGTCGCGGGTCAGTGCCTTGATGGCCGCTTCGTCGCCACTGCCGGTGAACGGGATGGCATACGGATGGCCGGCACCGTACAGCAGCGGCGGCAGCACGCGCATGGCGACCGCGTTGGGCTGCACTTTTTCCTGCTGGATACCGGCAATCCAAGTGGCACGGATGCGATCGATCTCGTTCTGATCGAAGCGCGGTGCGCGCACGACATCGGCATACAGCGCCAGTGACGGCGCCAGGTTCTCCTTCAGCGCCGACAGATACACGTTGGCACCGTCCAGCGACGCGCCTGCACCAATGCTGGCACCCAGACTTTCCACCGCATCGGCAAACGCCAGCGAGCCGAGCTGGCCAGCACCTTCATCCAACATGCCCATGGTGAAGTTAGCGGTGCCCGGCTTGCGGCCCTGGTCGGCGGTGAAGCCACCCGCAAATTCATAGCTGAACTGCACCACCGGGATGTCGTGGCGCTCGGCCAGCACCACCTGGGTGCCGTTCTTCAGCGTGGCGCGCTGCAGCTGCGGGAACTTCAGTTCCGGGAAGGTCTTGGTCTGCGGCACACCGGTGCTGCGGTCCACCTGACTCGGCAGCGTGGTGAACTTGGCATCCACGGCCGGTACGTTGAACGGCGTCGGCTTGCCCGAGGGCAGTTCTTCCAATGCCACGCGCTCGCCCGGCTCGACGACCAGGGTGTGGTCGCCCACGCCCAGCCACTTGGCGCCGGCAGCCTTCACGTCGGCAGCGGTGGCCGCTTCGATGTTGGCCAGCGAGGTGCGGAAGCAACCCGGGTTGCCTTCATATACGGCGCATTGCGCCAGCGCGTCAGCCTTGCCGCCGAAGCCGCCAATGCGCTCGATACCGCGCACGAAGCTGGCGCGCGACTGCACCTTGGCGCGCGCAAGTTCGTCGGCGGTCGGGCCTTCGGCGATCAGCCGCTTGATCTCTTCATCAATGGCCGCTTCAACCTTGGCCGGGTCCACGCCCTGCTTGACCGTGGCCATGACCAGGAAGTTGGAACCCAGCTGCGAGGCGTCGGTCATTGCACTGATGTTGTCCACCAGCTTGTCGGTGTGCAGCAGGCGCTGGTCCAGACGCGAGGACTTGGCACCACCCAGCACGTACGAGAACAGATCCAGCTGGTCGATATCGATGGTGCCGATCTGGGCGACGTTCCAGGCGCGGTAGATGCGCGCCTGCGGCACCTTGTCGGTCATCACTTCGCGGGTGGTGGCCGGACGCTGGGCAACATTGACCTGCGGCTGCGCCATGCTCGGGCCGGCCGGAATGTCGCCGAAGAACTTGGCGGCCTTTTCCTTGGCGGTGGCCACGTCGATATCACCGGCCAGCACCAGCACCGCGTTGTTCGGGCCGTACCAGGTGCGGAACCAGGTTTTGACATCATCCAGCGATGCGGCGTTGAGATCGTTCATCGAACCGATCACACCGTGGTGGTACGGGTGGCTGGCCGGGTACATCGCCCGCGTGAGCTTGTCCCACACCTGGCCGTAAGGCTGGTTTTCGCCCTGGCGCTTTTCGTTCTGCACCACGCCACGCTGCTCATCCAGTGCGGCCTGGTCGATGGCGCCGACCAGATGCCCCATGCGGTCCGACTCCATCCACAACGCCATGTCCAGCGCGGTGGTCGGCACATTCTGGAAATAGTTGGTGCGGTCGGTGTTGGTGGTGCCGTTCTGGTCGGTGGCGCCCACCTGCTTGAAGGGTTCAAAGAACTCGCCGTCGTGGTTTTCGCTGCGCTGGAACATCAAGTGTTCAAACAGATGCGCAAAGCCCGTGCGGCCGACCTGCTCGTCCTTGGCACCGACGTGGTACCAGATGTTCACCGCCACGATCGGTGCCTTGCGGTCGGTGTGCACCACCACGCGCAGGCCATTGGGCAGGGTGAACTCCTCATAGGGAATGTCCACGGACGCCGCAGCAGCGGGCTTGGACTTGGCTTCGGCCGGCAACGGCATGCCGACGAATCCGCCGAGGGCAGCACTGAGAGCCAGGGTCAACAGGGCGGTACGGGGTGCTGCGCTCATTCCACTTTCCTTGGGTATGAATGTGAACGCCGATCCTAACCGCCCACAGGCCTTTGCCGCATACGCCATGGGTCATGCCCGCTGTGCGGACGGCCAAGTGTCCGCGTACGGCCGTCCTGCGGACCCAGTGTCCGGACAGCGGACACTCCAATCTTCTGCAAATCCCTTTTAATTCAATACGATGCAGTTGGCACGCGTCCTGCGTACTTCTGGGTGCAGCAAGATCAATCAAACGAAACATGACTGATCGCTGAACAAATACCGGGAAGTTAAGAAAGTCCTTGCGCCCCGTTATTTGGTGTACTACCTTACTACCACACCGCTGCTCACACACACCAAACAGGTCCCGCCATGAACGCCAAGTCTCTTGCCATCGCCCTCGTCCTCGCCGCCGGCTTTGCTTCGACCGTGCAGGCCTCGGATATCGTCACCCTGGACACCGTGCAGGTCCGCCCGTCGGCTGATCAGCTGGCCCAGGCCAACCACGAAGCCACCAGCAGCATCCCGACGCTGGCTGCGGTGCAGGTCCGTCCGACCGTCGGCCAGATCGTTGAGCTGATGGCCGAAAACGCCGCCACCCAGTTGGCTGCCGCCACGCCGATTGTCAGCGTCGCCAACTGGGTCGTGTCGCTGCCCGCCGTCACCGTCCGCCCGGACGTGCAGCAGGTGCAGGCACTGGCTGCCGAACTGGCCGCCGATGCCGTCGGCAACGTGGTCGCCAAGGGTCTGGTTTCGTACTGAGCCAGACCCCGCCGGAAGCGACGCGGCGTAAACTCCGCCGATGACTTCCGCACCCGTTTTCGACGTCCTGCTGTATCAGCCCGAGATCCCGCCCAACACGGGCAATGTGATCCGGCTTTGCGCCAACACCGGCGCGCGACTGCACCTGATCGAGCCCTTGGGGTTTGACCTCAGTGACAAGCAGCTCAAGCGCGCCGGCCTGGATTATCACGAGTACGCACAGATGCAGGTCCATCCGGATCTGGATACCGCGCTGTCGCGCATCGCGCCCAAGCGACTGTTCGCAATGAGCACCCGCGGCAGCGTGCGCTACGACAGCGTGCCATTCGCCGATGGCGATGCCTTCCTGTTCGGCCCGGAAACACGCGGCCTGCCGCAGGATCTGCTGGATGGCCTGCCCGACGGCCGCCGTCTGCGCCTGCCGATGCAACCCAACAACCGCAGCCTCAACCTGTCCAACTCGGTCGCCGTGGTGGTGTTCGAGGCGTGGCGCCAGCACGGGTTTCCCGGCGGCGCGTAGGAGCGAGCTTGCTCGCGAAGCGGGGAATGCATCCGCTGTGGATCAATCGCGAAGTGCAGCCTTCCACCGCCCTCCCCTTGCCTTCGGCAAAGGGGGGGTGAAGCAAGGCAACACCCGCAATCCCACATCGTGCGCAATCTGCCCCCTCCCTTACGCATCGCGAAGGGGAGGGTTGGGGAGGGGTAACGCTCCTACCCCGCAATCACACCCAGCGCCTGCAATTCCTGCAGTCGCGTTGCATCCGTCCCCAACACTTCGTCCAGCACCTGCGTGGTGTGCTGCCCCAACACCGGCGCGGCTTGGGTGTACTGCAACGGCGTGACCGAGAATTTCAGCGGGTTGCGCACCATCGCCACTTTGCCGCCGCCGGCATGCGGCAGCTCGATGCGCAGGCCGCGTGCCTGCACCTGCGCATCGTCGAATACCTGATCGATGCGGTTGACCGGGTTGGCCGGCACCACGGCGCGTTCCAATGCCGCCAACCATTCGGCGACCGGTCGCGTGCACAGGCGTTGCTGCAGATACGGCACCAATTCGCCGCGATGCGCGACGCGGGCATTGTTGGTGGCATAGCGCGGATCGCTGGCCAACTGCGGTTCGCCGATCACCTCGCACAGACGCGCGAACTGGCCGTCGTTGCCAACGGCGAGCATGAAATATCCATCGGACGCCGGCATCACTTGATACGGCACGATATTGGGATGCGCAGTGCCTTGTCGGGTCGGCACCACGCCACCGACCAGGTAATTCGATGCCTGGTTCGCCAGCCACGCCACCTGCGTATCCAGCAACGCCAGATCAATCTGCTGGCCCACGCCGGTGCGTTCGGCATGGCGCAAGGCGGCAAGAATGGCGGTGGCGGCGTACATGCCAGTCATCAGATCAGTAGCAGCCACGCCCACTTTCTGCGGCACTGCGCCGGGTGAACCGTCCGGCTCGCCAGTGACGCTCATCAAGCCGCCAATGGCCTGGATGGCAGCGTCGTAACCGGCGCGCTGTGCATACGGCCCATCCTGGCCGTAGCCGGTGATGGAGCAGTACACCAGCTTGGGATTGAGGGCGTGCACGCTGGCGAAATCCAGCCCGTATTTCTGCAGGCCACCGACTTTGTAGTTCTCCACCAACACGTCGCAATGGGCGAGCAGTTCGCGGATCAGCGCCTGCCCGTCGTCCGTGGTGAAGTCGATGGCGACCGAACGCTTGCCACGATTGGCGCACAGGTAATACGCCGACTCGGTGGTGTCGTTGCCGTCCGCATCTTTCAGATACGGCGGGCCCCAGGTACGGGTGTCATCACCCACGCCCGGGCGCTCGACCTTGATCACATCGGCGCCGAAATCCGCCAACACCTGCGTGGCCCACGGCCCGGCAAGGATGCGCGACAGATCGAGTATGCGAATCCCTTCCAGCAACGTCATTTCGGCCACCACGCAGCACAGGCATCAGGAACCGCAGGCTGCCATGCAATCGCCTGCTGGAAGGCTTCGGCCAGCGCGATCAACTGCAACTCATCGCCGATGTTGCCGACCAGCTGCATGCCCGCCGGCAACTCGCCTGCCGCGACCGGCAGCGGCACCGACAAGGCCGGATTGCCGGCCAGGTTGGCATACGCGGTGAGGTCGGCCTGGCTGGCCGGTGCCGGCGTGCCGAACGCAAAGGCGCGTTGCGGCGCGGTCGGTAGTACCACCATATTCTCTCCAAGCGCATCGCTTCGTTCCGCGACGTTTTCCATACACATGCCTCGGTAGATCTGCTGGGCCAGGTGAACGGCGAGTTCCTGTCTGGACGCCAACTGAGTGGTGTTGGCGGCCTGCCCGACTTCCTGCAAGGTGCTCGCCAATCGGTAGGTGGTCGCGGCATCATTGCACTCCCTGCCAGTACTCCCAAAGGCGAAAGCAGGATTGTGCCGATGCTTCCCGCGGGGCCAGTGAGCCTGGCACGCGTGGATGCGGACTGCATCGTCAGCGAATACGGTGTCGCCGATCTGCGTCACCTGGATGTCCACGCCAGGGCCCGTGCCCTGATCGCCATTGCCGCTCCCGAACACCGCGAAGCCCTGGAACGCAGTTGGCAGGCGCTTTCGCACAGACGTTGAACAAGGATCAGTACAGATGACTGGTACGAGACGCAGCAAGCCCCGCTATGCCGAACTTGGCGATCTGTTGCAGACGGCAATCGAGAAAGGTGAGTACGCGGTCGGCACGTTGCTGCCCACCGAGCTGGAGCTGTGCGAACGCTTCAGCGTCAGCCGCCATACTGCGCGTGCCGCATTGGCACAGTTGATCAGCGCCGGGCTGGTACAGCGCCGCCCCGGCGCCGGCACCCGCGTGATCGCGCAGAGCGCGGCAATGCGTTACGAGCACGAGATCGACACCGTCGATCTGCTGATGCAGTACGGCAACAGCACCCGCTTGAACGTGTTAAGCGCCGAACGCCACATTGCCGATGCCGGCATGGCGCAGCGGTTGGATATCCACGAAGGCAAGGAATACCTGCGCCTGCACTGCTTGCGTCTTGAAGAACAAACCCGCGAGCCGATCGCGGTGACCGAGATGCTGGTACCGGTACGCAGCGGTGTACCCACCGACAAGCTATTGGACGTTGCCGGCGCAGCGCGTGCGGTGGCCAAGTTCCTGGACCCATCCAAGTTGTCGCGGGTGGAACAGGTGTTTGATGCCGCTTCGTTCGATGCAAGCGACGCCAAGTTGCTTGACATCAAAAAGACCGAGCCGGCCATGCGCGTGCAGCGCCGTTACCGCGATGCCAACGGCCGCCTGTTGCTGCTGGCGACCAGCCTGCATCCGCCGGGCAAGTTCGCGTATTCGATGGTGTTGTCGCGGAATCACCGCTGAGGGTGCAGTTGCAGGTGCTTCTCCCTGCGGGAGAAGGTGCCCAAAGGGCGGATGAGGGTACGGCCGCAGCGACAACGGCGCCCTCTCCCCAATCCCTCTCCCGTAAAGGGAGAGGGGCTGAAGCCAGAGCCTCAAGTCAACGCATCAAGCGAAGGGGGCAAGCACATGCCTTGGAGAAGAGCGGGCCAACCCAGAGTGCAGCTTTACTTACCGCGCCTCAGCCAAGAGCGGAAAGCTTGAACCGCCAGCCGATTTCCCGCTTAAGCTTCTCCGCCCCTGATTGGAATTTCTCCACGCCCACCCTCAAGAGGAACTGCCATGCAGAGCACCAGCGCCATCGCACTTGTTGGCTTCATCGTATGGGCCCTGCTCCTGCTGCTGGCGATGGAGGTGGGCAGAGTCAGGCTGGTGATCGCAGGCAAATTCCACGCTGGCCAGTTCAAGCCGGACAACAGCAATCTCTCACCGTTGATGCAACGCCTGACCCGGGCCCACGCCAATTGCATCGAAAGCTTTCCGCTGATCGGCGGCCTGCTCCTGGCTGCGATTGCCACCGGACATAGTGCAGTGACGGATCCTCTCGCGCTTGTCGTCCTCGGCGCACGCCTCGCGCAATCCTCGATCCATGTGGCCTCCGTGAACACCGCAGCGGTGAATCTGCGATTTGCAGCGTTTGCAATCCAGCTCGCCATTGCCGCGTATTGGGCATTTGCGCTGCTGCGTGATCTCGTCAGTTGAGGAAAAGCCGGGGTCAGAGTGCCCTTTCGATGAAGGCATCACACCTATGGCACATGGCCGTTGTCTCCCCATCACTCTGCCGCCAATATCCGCAGCAACCGCATCAACACTGAAACGGAGTTGCGCATGGCCACGAATCGTATGTCGCGTCTGGAAGTGTTCATTGGCACCTGGAACACCACCGGTGAAGTGCTTGAGACAGAGGGCGGGCCTGCGACGACCCTGTCCGCGACGGATACCTACCGTTGGCTTCCCGGAAAGCACTTCATGCTGCATGACGTCGATGCGCGCTTTGGTCAGAGCCCTACCCGCTCCATGGAAATTGTTGGCTACGACCGTGCAAGCAGAAAGTATGTCGCCCGTTCGTACGACGACCAGGGCGGAACCGAGGTGCTTGAGGTCGCACTGAAAGGCAAGCGGTGGACCATCACCGGAGAGGTCGTTCGTTTCCAGGGCAAGTTCAGTGCGGACAACAATCAGCTCACTGGCCTTTGGGAACTGAAAAGCAAGAAGGCTGGCTGGCAACCGTGGATCAAGCTCAAGCTGGAGCGCGCCTGATCGCACGCGCGTCAGCTGGGAGCCAACGCGATCATCGCCGTTCGCTACGACGCCACCGAGCTGATGACGGGGCTGACCTAGGTGCTGTGTTACGGCACGGCGGTTGTGGTGGAGCCGCATCAGGACTGAAGGTCGGCACGAATATCGCTGGGCGGTTGCGGGCAACAGGATCAGAATGCTGTAGCAGGATTTCCTCAGCGGCGAATCCAACGGAATTCGCCGCCTGCAATCACTCCCCGGGGTACGGCATGAAGGTGAAGAATGAAGTGGTCAACAAACCCGCGCTGGCCTTGCTGGCGCTGATTGCGTGGGCAGCGTTGCTGCTCCAGTTCTGGCTGTCGACCCGATTGGCGATCGCCAACGGAGGCACCGTCGTCGACGGTGCGATTGCCTACTTCGGCTACTTCACGGTACTGAGCAATCTGTTCGTCGCGCTCGCTGCTACGTTGCCGCTCGTTGCAGGCGACACGCGCCTTGGCCGCTTCTTCGCCAGGCCCATGGTGCTTGGATGCGCGACCACATCAATCGTGATGGTCGGCATCGGCTACCACCTGCTCCTGCGCAATGTATGGAATCCACAAGGGCTGCAACTGCTCGCCGATAACCTGCTGCACTACGCGGTGCCGATCTCGACGCTGGTGTACTGGCTGGTCTTTACTCCCCGCACGAAATTCAGCGCGCTTGCACCGCTTGTGTGGTGCATCTATCCGCTCGGCTACCTCGTGTATGTGTTCGCACGCGGAGAGCTGCTTGGTGCGTATCCGTACCACTTCATCGACGTGGCGAGCATTGGATATCCGCAGGTGCTATTGAATTCGCTGGGCCTTTTTCTTGCCTTTCTTGTGGTGGGTGCGGCTGTGCGCATCGTCCCAACGCTACGCGATCGGCTCCGCACGTAGCGCGATGCAGCAGGAAGATAGTCCGGGGGGTGGTTACCCAACCCGTTGGCGTTTCCCCATGGGCGCGATGCAGCCATCTGCTCATCGCGCTTGCAGCCACATTGCAAGCTTGCCGTAGGCGTTGGACGGTTCAGCCGCTTCCTGGCAAGCGGTGCAAGCGGTGCAAGCGCTACTTTCAGATATGCCTTGAAAGCACTTCAATGCTGCTGATAACGCCCTTCGGTTTGACCGGCCATGGCATGATCGGCCCCCGCGCAACCCTGCCCATCATCAAGGACGATAACGCAGATGGACCACCCCGTAATTTCAGTGATCAAGTGGCTTTTCCTGCTCATTGGCCTCGTCGTTGTTTCCGCTTCTTTCTTTTCCGAAGAAGAGCCGATTCTACTTTTTGCCATCGGCACCGCTTTCCTCTTTGTCGGATTTGCATTCTCCTTCTTCCGCTTCAAGCAGAAGCGGGATGCGCGTTTCCTGATGGCGCAAGGGCGCCTTGTTTCAGCAACAATCCTCTCGGTCGACCTCGATGAAGGGTTGGTTGTCAACGGCAAGTGCCCTTGGGTCATCACCGCGCAATGGCACGACCCCGACTTGAACGAGATTCATCTCTTCACCAGTAAAAGCATCTGGTATGACCCTTCTGAGTTCATCCATGATCATCAGGTGGCCGTGCGCATTGACCCCGGCAACCCCCGCCGGTACTTGATGGACATTTCATTCCTACCGAACCACAAGCCGGCCCTGCTGGAATGGTCGTAAACGCCGCTACCATCATGCAATCCGCGGGGAAAGCCGGCGCATTTGCGATGGCATCCGTCGTCGCAATGTTGGTCGCAGCCGTCATCTATTTTTTATGGATGGCTCCGTCGCTGTCGAACAGCTTCTCTCTCAGCACGCTGACCATCCTCCTGTTCAGCAGCATTTTCATGGGCGTACTGTTCATCCCGTTCATACTGCTTGTCTGCATTCCTTCGACATTGGTGCTTGCGCGCTTCCAGATGCTCAACTACTGGGCAATGGCGGCCATCGGCCTCGTCGTTCCCTGCGCTGTAGCCGCCCTCTTTCTCATCAATTTTCCACTCGGTTTTGAAGATAAATTGCTGCTCGCCATGATGGGATCACAGGGCATGGGAACCGCGCTGGTCTTCCTGGCGGTGTGGCGATATTTTCATCGCAAGGGTGGCCATGCCACCGGTAAATCACTGCCCTGACAACCCGGGAAAGCGCCTTCCGGCCGGAACAGGCGCGATGGATTCAAGCGGGAGACCTTTCCGCGATCCCGGGGTGATCGCACCACCCTGCACAACTGTTGCGCACGCGGGCACAACGGCAGGACTACCGACGGAATGGGTCGGCAGTCCCCGCCGGTATGCGGGACAGGGGCTCAGCTGGAATCAGTAGCCTTCTTCTTCGGCGGCGGCTTCGCGGCCTTGCTGGCGGATGAGGGCTTCTTCGCGGGCGTCGTTGATCGCGTGGCGGACGCTGTCCAGGTCGATGGCGCTTTCGTCCGGGGTGAATTCACCGGTCAGCTTGGTGTCTGCCTGCAGTTCGCCGGCCTGGAACAACTCCCACATTTCCTCGCCGTACCAGGTCTCCAGCAGCTCCGGTGCCCAGCGGCCGAGGTTGGCGGTGAGGTTGTTGACGTCGCGCAGCAGCATGGTGCGCGCGGCGTTGTTGCCGGCGGCGCTGACCACCTGCGGGAAGTCGATGACCACCGGGCCATCGGGGCCAACCAGCACGTTGTAGGCCGACAGATCGCCGTGGATCAGGCCGCAGCACAGCATCAGCTTGACCTGCTCCACCAGCACGTCATGGAATTCACGCGCTTGCTCGGCACTGAGTTCCACTTCGCCCAGACGCGCGGCGCTGAAGCCCTCGGCGTCGGTCACCAGCTCCATCACCAGCACGCCGTGGAAATAACCAAACGGCTCGGGCACGCGCACGCCGGCTTCGCGCAGTTGGTACAGCGCGTCCACCTCGGTGTTCTTCCAGGCGGTTTCCTGCTGCTTGCGGCCGTACTTGCTGGCCTTGCCGATGGCGCGTGCTTCGCGGCTGCCACGGACCTTGCGACCTTCCTGGTACTGCACGCGCTGCTGAAAACTGCGCTGGGCCATGTCTTTGTAGACCTTGGCACAACGCACTTCACCGCCGCTGCGGACCACGTAAACCGCTGCTTCCTTGCCGCTCTTGAGCGGGCGCAACACCTCTTCGATGACGCCGTCGTCGATCAGTGCCTGTAGTTGCTGGGGTGTCTTCACAGTCTCTCGGTGTGGAATGGGGTGACCGTCCGAACGGCGTCGAACGTGACCCGATAGGACGGGATCAAGGGGGCATATTGTTGCCGATGGTACGGAATGAAAACAGGGCAGCGGTGATCGCCGCTTGCACGGGGCTGTTCATTTTGGCGGGTGGGGCTGGGGACGCGGTTGGCCGACTCGGTTGTTCAGGTCATTCAAACCGCTCAACACCACAGCAGGTGTGCCGTCGTAGCAGTGACAGCACGGCGCTTTCGGTCCAGCCAGGCACACCGACAGCGACGCATCCACTGCGGTATTCCAGCAACGTATAGCGACCGCCCAACTGCACGCAGGAACGGGTCCAGCGATAACCACTGCACCTGCACCCGCAGCTGGCCATCGCCGAGCGGCGGCAATGGCTGTTGCTGCAATTCAAAATCCTGCACCTGCGGCATCCCTTCGGGAATATGCCGCAGGCAGACGGCCTGCATGGAAGGATGCAAGCCGTCCATCGATCAGAACGCGTTGATGCCGGTCAACTCGCGGCCGATCACCAGCTGGTGAACGGTCTCGGTACCTTCATAGGTGATGACCGATTCCAGGTTCAGCGCATGACGGATCGCGCCGTGCTCGGTGGTGATGCCGGCGCCGCCGAGCAGGTCACGGCATTCGCGTGCGATGTCGATGGCCAGGCGGCAGTTGTTCCACTTGGCCAACGACACCTGCTGCGGCTGCATCACACCGGCGTCCTTCAAGCGACCGAGCTGCAACACCAGCAACTGGCCGGCGGTGATGCGGCGGGCCATGTCGGCCATCTTGATCTGCGCGCTCTGCGTGGCCGCCACCGGGCGACCGAACAGGATGCGTTCCTTGGTGTACGCCAGCACTTCATCCAGGCAGGCAATGGCCGCGCCGATCGGGCCCCAGGTGATGCCGTAGCGGGCCTGGGTAAGGCAACCCAGCGGGCCCTTCAAACCCGTCACGTTGGGCAGGCGGTTGGCATCGGGCACGCGCACGTTGTCGAAGAACAGAGCGCCGGTCACCGAGGCACGCAGGCTCATCTTGTGCTTGATTTCCTGGGTGGTGAAACCCGGTGTGCCCTTTTCGATGACAAAACCCTGCACGCCGTCGTCGGTGTGCGCCCAGACGATGGCGATGTCGGCCACCGAGCCGTTGGTGATCCACATTTTGGAACCGTTGATCACCCAATCACCGCCGTCTTTCACGGCGCGGGTTTTCATTGCGGCCGGGTCGGAGCCGCCGTGCGCTTCGGTCAAGCCGAAGCAGCCGATGACCTTGCCGCGCGCCATGTCCGGCAACCAGCGCATGCGCTGTTCTTCCGAACCGTAGGCATAGATGGGGTACATGCACAGCGAGCTTTGCACCGAGACAAAGCTGCGGATGCCGGAATCGCCGCGCTCCAGTTCCTGGCAGATCAGGCCGTAGCTGACGCCGTTCAAGCCGGCGCCGCCGTACTGCTCCGGCAGCGAGCAGCCGAGCAGGCCCATGTCGGCGATCTCGGGGATCAGCTCGGTCGGAAAGCGGCCTTGGTCGAAGCAGTCGCCGATGATCGGCAGTACGCGCTCGTTGGTGAAACGGGCAACGGAATCCTGCACCGCACGTTCTTCCTCGCTCAGCAGCGAACGCACGTCGAACAAATCGTAGGGGTTCAATGTCTTCAGGCTCATTACTGTCTCTGGAAGGCGCATCCGCGCCCGGAAGGTGGGGGATAAGGTAGTTCAATCAGGCCGAAAGGATTGCTGCAGCCGCACGCTCACCGGACCTCACGGCGGCTTCCATGCCCGGAACGCCCAGCTCGGTCTGCTCGCCAGCGAAGTGGATACGCCCGAACGGGGTGTTGTTCCAGCGCAGGGTCTGCGCGAAACGGCCCGGCGCGATTTCCGAGAACGCGCAGGCCGTTGCCCCAACTGCGGGTTTCCAATGGCCCAACCCATATGTGCCGCATCCCATCTACAGCGGCTTGTTGCCGCTGTTCTGCGGCAATGCGCTGATCGTCGGCGACTGGCGCGGCGTGATCGCCGTGGCCAGCGGATTCAAGTCGTTCTGGTTCAAATTGCGGCAGGAAGAATGCTTCCTCTCCCAGCATTTCGGCGCGCCGAATCTCGAAGATGCGCACCGCACCAAACTGCTGATTCCGAGCGCGCCCTGACCAGACCTACGCGCTCAGGCGCGGCCGTCATCTCCATCGCCGCCACGCCCAGCGCCGTAACCCAGGCCGGCGCCCATTCCCATGCCAGCGCCCATCCCGCCCGCACCGCCACCTCCACCGCCCTTGGCACCTCCACCTCCACCTTCTTTGCCGCCAGCAGCACCCTTGCCACCACCGCTACTCGCCGGGCGCGACGGGCCCTGCCGTGGAATCGCCACGCTCGCAGAAATCGTGTCCAGATCCAGCACAGTGCGGATGAAGTCGCGCAGCGACACCACCAACTCGGCGGTATGAATCGGCCGGCCTTCGACCATGTCCGTGGCAGCGCGCGCAGCCAGCTGCACCTGTTCCTCGGTGCCGAGCAGGATCACATCCGACAACGCGCCTTCCACCGCATCACGGATGCGGCGTGCGCGGTCGCCATCATTGGCAGCAAACGATGGCAGCAACAGGGCGCCATCGGCGGCGGTGGCCGGCTCGCCCTGTGCCAGCTCGGCAGCGCGCAGGCGCCGCTCGCGCAGGTGCGTGGGGTCCACGCTGAGGTCACCGGTGAACGAGCCGCCCAGCGTCTTGTAGGCGGCGATCAGGGTCTTGAGCCGTTCGTTGATCTGCCGGTTGGCCGCCTCACGCTTCTGCTGCACCGCCTGCATGATCAACAGGCGGATGCCGACACCGATCAAGGTGATGATGGCCAGGCCGACCAAGGTCGAAAGCAGGCCCTGCCATGAGCTGAAATCCAGACCGCGCATCGGAGCTCCGCTTGCTGCAGACGCACATCGGCGTCGGGGCGTTCATCGTACCGGCATGCGCTGTTTTCCCTGCAATCCGGGCGTCACGATTGCTGGCGGACGCGGTATCGTGTCCGCCTCCAAAACCTGTTGAACGAGATCAATGCCCGCCAATCCTTCCGCCCCGGCCAGTGCGCCGTCGCAGAATCTGGAGCGTGCGCTCAAGCCGCGCCAGCTGATCATGATGGGACTGGGCAGCGCCATTGGCGCCGGCCTGTTCCTCGGCTCCGGTGTCGGCATCCAGGCCGCTGGCCCGGCCGTGCTGATCTCCTATCTGGTCGCCGGCACGCTGGTGATCATCATGATGCACGCCATGGGCGAGATGGCCGCCGCACGGCCCACCAGCGGTGCATTCTCGGTGTATGCCGCCGACGCCCTGGGGCCGACCGCCGGCGCGACCGTGGGCTGGCTGTGGTGGGCACAGCTGGTGGTGGTGATCGCGGCCGAGTCCGTTGGCGCGGCGGGTTTGCTCGCCACGGTCTGGCCACAGCTGTCGGTGCCACTGACCTCGCTGGCGTTCATGCTGGTGTTCACCGCGATCAACCTGATGGGCGTGCGCAATTACGGCGAGTTCGAGTTCTGGTTCGCCATCCTCAAGGTGGGGGCCATCATTGCCTTCATCCTGATCGGCATCGCCTTGCTGCTGGGGTTGCTGCCAGGCGTGGCCTCGCCCGGGCTGTCCAACATCACCGGCCACGGCGGCTTCATGCCCAAGGGCCTGGCTGGCATCGGCGCAGCGCTGCTGGTGGTGATCTTCGCCTTTGGCGGCACCGAGATCGTGGCCGTCGCCGCGGCTGAAACCCAGGACCCCGAGCGCAGCCTGGCACGCGCCATCCGCACTGTGGCCTGGCGCATCCTGGTGTTCTATATCGGTTCGATCGGCGTGATCATCGCCGTGGTGCCGTGGACCAGCGAGACCCTCAACTCGCCGTTTGCCGCCGTCCTCAGCGTGGCCAACATCCCCGGCGCGGCCACGGCCATCACCCTGATCGCGGTGATCGCGCTGCTGTCGGCCCTCAATGCCAACCTCTATGGCGCCTCGCGGATGATGTATTCGCTGGCCTCGCGCCGCGAAGCCCCGCGCTGGCTGGCCCGCACCAGCGGCCACCAGGTGCCGGTGCTGGCGGTGCTGGCCAGCGTGCTGTTTGGCTTTGCCGCCACCGCGCTGGAACTGCTGTACCCCAACCGGGTACTGCCAGTGCTGCTCAACGTGGTCGGCTCGACCTGCCTGCTGGTGTGGACCATCACCCTGGTCTCGCAGCTGATCCTGCGCGCCCGCGCCGAGCGGGCCGGCACCGTGCTGCCGTTCAAGATGGCCGGTTACCCGTACCTGTCGGTGCTGGCTCTGGTGATCCTGGCGCTGATCTTCGCGCTGCTGATGGCCGCCCCGGAGACCCGCCTGCAGTTCCTGTCGATGACCGCGCTGACCGCTTTCATCGCGCTGTGCAGCGGGCTGGCGCGGCGCAGTCGCAACGGCTGATCGTGCCGAAACAGGCTGTTGACGAGCCCGCCTACATGGCGGGCTTGTTTTACGCCGCCACTGTCGGCAGTCTGCGCGCATTGGAGCCTCATCACGCCACCGCGCCGCACCTCGGACGCCGGGCCGGCGAGCGCGCCCAAAGCCCCCAATCCACTGCCCTTTCGCTACGCCATGATCGACCTAGACGACCTTATCCAGCGCGCCATCGACCCTTCAACCGTCAAGCTGGAAGGCACCCTGACCAATCCGCCGTCCTTTGGCGTTTACGTCATCGATTCCGATGACGGCAGCACCCATTACCGCTTCGGCAGCCACCCGGTGCGCCAGCACGAGCTGGAGGACAAGTTCGGCGGTTGCGAGCTGGAATACCTGTTCCTGTCGCGCGAAGACGCTGCGGCAATGACCGCCGTGTTGAACCGGCCCGAAAGCTGACGCCTGCGGCGCGAATCTCACCGGCCCGTGATCGGCATGCCAACCTTGCCGTCCCAGTGGCGCCCAGCCCGCCGCAAACCGGAATAAACACCCTTCCTTGATATTCATCAATGAAGCGGCAGCCCCAAAATGGGTTGATGGTGGCCCCCCCACAAGGAAGCCACCCACATGTTGACGACCAACCAACGCGAGCTCATCAAGGCCACCGTTCCGCTGCTGGAAACGGGGGGCGAAGCGCTGACCAAGCACTTCTACGGCCGCATGTTGACCCAGAGCGACGTCGCCCGCCCGCTGTTCAACCCCAAGCACCAGAGCAGCGGTGACCAGCCGCGCGCGTTGGCCAATTCGGTGCTGATGTACGCCAAGCACATCGACCGCCTGGAAGCCCTGGGCCCGTTGGTCGGGCAGATCGTCAACAAGCACGTTGCCCTGCAGATTCTGCCGGAGCATTACCCGATCGTCGGTCACCACCTGCTGGCCTCAATCCGCGAGGTGCTGGGCCCGGACGTGGCCACCGACGAGATCATCGATGCCTGGGGCGCGGCCTATCAGATGCTGGCCGACCTGCTGATCGGCGCCGAAGAAGCAGTGTATGCAGCCAATGAAAAGGCCCCGGGCGGCTGGCGCGGTGCGCGCAGCTTCCGTGTCGCCGAGAAGGTGCCCGAGAGCGCTGAAATCACCTCCTTCCACCTGGTGCCAGTAGACGGCGGCGCGGTGGTGGATTTCCAGCCGGGCCAGTACATCGGCATGAAGCTGGACCTCGACGACGGCGAAACCCGCCGCAACTATTCCTTGTCGCGTGCCGCCAACGGCGTGGGCTACCGCATCAGCGTCAAGCGCGAAGGCAACGGCAAGGTGTCCAACCACCTGCATGACAACGTGCAGGTCGGCGACACGCTGGAGCTGTTCGCCCCGGCCGGCGATTTCACCTTGGCCGCCAGCGAACGCCCGGTGGCTTTCATCAGCGGCGGCATCGGCATCACCCCGACCCTGCCGATGCTGGAACAGGCGCTGGCCAGCGGCCGCCAGGTGCATTTCATCCACTGCGCGCGCAACGGCAAGGTGCATGCGTTCCAGGAGTTCATCGCCGACAAGCAGAAGCAGCACCCGCAGCTGCGCAGCTACACCTGCTACAGCGAAGCGCTGCCGGGCGATGCCGCCGACGCCGAGGGTTTCCTCAGCCGCGAGCTGCTGGAGCAATGGCTGCCTGCAACGCGCGACATGGATGCCTACTTCCTCGGCCCGAAGCCGTTCATGGCCCAGGTGAAGAAGCTGCTGCGTGATGTCGGCGTGCCGGAAGCGCAGAGCCGCTACGAGTTCTTTGGCCCAGCCGCCGCGCTGGAGGCCTGACCCAGGCATGTTGTAGAAGTGCGACGAGGTAGCGAAGGCCGGTGGGCAACCACCGGCCTTTTCTTTTTACCGCCCAGGTGAAAACCCAGCGGACGCTACGGCGCTGAAGCGCTACGCATGCCGCGCTCTGTTGCCTCGGCAGACGCTGCACGCCCTGCACGCCGCAAAGCCAGTGCGGAGCGCTAGGATGCACGCACCATCCGCGCGGTTCGAGGGGAAACGCATGAACGTGTACGCCGTAGTGCTTGCCGCCGTCTCCAGCTTCCTGCTGGGCGGTCTTTGGTATTCACCGGTGCTGTTTGGCCGCGCCTGGAACCGTGAAAACGGCGGCGACGTACCGCAGGGCCATCCCGCCAAGGTTTTCGGCGTCAGCTTCGTGTTCTCGCTGCTGGCCGCGTTTGCATTCGCCTGGTGGCTGGGCCCGGCCCCGGAACTGCGCAAGGCCTTGCTCTGCGGCGTGGTGGTTGGCTTCGGCATGGTCGCTGCCAGCTTCGGCATCAACTACCAGTTCGCCCAGCGCAGCGGAAAGCTGTGGGCAATTGATGGCGGCTATCACACGGTGCAGTTCGTGCTGTTTGGCCTGATCCTCGGCTTGTGGCACTGAGGCTGTAGCTGGAGCTCTAGCCCCCTCCCTTTGCCGAAGGCAAGGGGAAGGCTGGGGAAGGGTAGCTTTGGCTTTGGCTTTGGCTTTGGCTTTGGCTTTGGCTTTGGCTTTGGCAACAACAACAACCAAAGCCAAGGCTTTCACTCCCCTTTGGGGAGCGAGTTACTTTTCTTTGCTTGTGCAAAGAAAAGCTAACCAAAAGAAAGCACACCCTGCCTCCGCGCCCACGATGCTGCGCATCGCAGGTCCACTCCGCCGGCAGGATTTTTCGACGAGACATCCCTGTCTCGTCGAAAAACGACGTGCGTCCTGCACGTCGCCCCATTCGGGGTCTTATCTGCCAGCTCCGTCGCTGCGGAAGGGAACCCGGTAAGTCAAAAGCAAGAGCGGCAGCGGCAGCAACCGCTGAGCAACTGCTTTGCTCAGGCCAGCTTGGCCTGCAACCAACGCTCCACCGTGGTCACCAGGCCCAGCTTGGCCGGCACCACCAACGGCAGCGCGCGTGCAAATGCATCGGCCTGACGGATGAACGCCTGACGCGCCATCCGCTGCGCCTGCTGCACCGTCGATTGCTGCCGCCGCAACTGCACGATCTGCACCGATGGCCGTCCCGGTGGCGCGAACTTCTGGAAACGGCGCAGCTCATCGGCCACCAGACCCACATCCACGTCACTCTGCGCGAAAGCCTGCCCGGCCTGCAGCAACAGCTCCAGGCTACGGCCCGCTTCCGTCAACTCGGCTTCATCAAACAACGCCAGCGGAGCCAATGCGGGATCGCGCTGTTGAAGGCGCTGCAGTTGGGCAGCCCAAGGGAACGTCGCGTTGAAATTGGGCATGGCGGCAGGTGCTGGAAAGGAAGGCGGCGAACTGTACGTTTTGGCGGCTTGCAGCGCCAGTGGTGGCTGTTTTCCCTTCCCACTTCCCAATCAGAGACTCAACGTCAATCGGGATTGGCAAAGTGGATGAAGAAGAGCTCCTGATGAACGCCCGAAAGCTCTGCATGAGGGCAGGATGGGCCCGTGCGGGAAGCCGTTGCTGCCGCTGCGCTTCGCAGCAACCCTCAAGCGCCTTTGACGAACAGATCGCGATGGAAGAAATACACTTCCTGCAGCAGAAAACGCCAACTCGTGTGGAAGCTGCGGAAGCGCGTACTCGGCGTGGACGAGGCCAATGCGTCGATATCCAACTCTTTGGACAAGCGCAGCGCGCGCGCCATGTGCAACGGGTCGCTGACCACGATCACCCGGTGCAGATCGTGCTTCGCCATCACCTGCTTGGCTTCAACCAGGTTCTGCCGCGTGGTGCGTGATTTGGTTTCGATCAGGATGTCCGCCGCCGGCACTTTCTGCTTGAGCGCGTAACGCCGCGCCACCTGCGATTCGGAAAAGCGTGCGCGCGAGCCACCAAACCCACCGGTGAAAATCAGCTTTGGCGCATAGCCCTGCCGGTACAGATCCAGGCCATGGCGGATGCGCTCTTCAAACACCGGCGAGGGCTTGGCGTCATACGCCGCCGCACCCAGCACGATGATCGCGTCGGCCGGCGCAGCCTGGTCGCGGTCGCCCACCCAGATGATCCACGCGGCCACACCCAGCAGCCACAGCAGCAACAGCGCACCCAACCGCCACAACCACCCCATCACTCCGATCCGCCGACGTCCACTCATCCCTGCCCCCACGGCAAGGCATCCAGATCCACATTGCCGCCGGACAGCACCACCCCGACGTTGCGTCCTGCAAAACGCGCCGGCTGTGCCAGCACCGCAGCCAGGGCAATTGCCGACGATGGCTCCACCACTTGCTTCATCACCTGCCAGATCAATCGCATCGCCGCCACCGTGTCCGCGTCATCAACAGTGATGACCTGGGCATTGCCCTGCAGCACCGCAAAATTCGGCCACCCCAGCGCGCCACGCAGGCCATCGCAAACGGTATCGGGAACGAAATCCAATTGCCGCTCACCCGCGGCCAGCGAGCGCGCGGTATCGGCCGCGCCCATCGGCTCGGCCAGTACCAGTTCGCAATCCGGCAACAACTGCCGCACAGCCAACACACTGCCCGCCGCCAAGCCACCGCCGCCGACCGGCACCACCAGCACATCCAACTCGGCACCGGCCTGGCGCACCAGTTCCAGCGCCGCCGTGCCCTGGCCGGCAATCACGCGCGCATCGGCATAGGGATGCACCAGCGTCGCCCCGGTTTCCTGCTGCACGCGTGCGCACTCGGCTTCACGCGCGACTTGGGTCGGTTCACAGCGCCACAGCGTGGCGCCATTGCGGACGATATTGGCCAGCTTGGTGGCCACCGCACCTTCCGGCACCACCACATGGCAAGGAATGCCGCGCGAACGTGCAGCCAGCGCCAACGCAGCGCCGTGGTTACCCGAGGAATGCGTCACCACGCCGTTGGCCGCTTGTTCGGCATCCAGCGACCACACCGCATTGCAGGCGCCACGGAACTTGAACGCCCCGCCGCGTTGCAGGTGCTCGGCCTTGAAGTGCAGGCTGGCGCCGGTCATTGCGTCCAGTTCACGCGAACGCAGCACCGGGGTGAGCGTTGCATGCGGCGCGATGCGTGCCGCGGCCGCCAGTACCTCGGCAAATCCGGGCAGGGGGAGTTCATTCATGGTGAAAGGTTAGCGTAGGCTCACCGGGTTGGGCCATCTCCCAAACGGCACCGCTGCTCCGGGATGCGGCAGCCATTGGGGATGGCACTGGGGAGAGGCCAGACAAACCGGGCACAGCCTGCATTCAGCGGGGCGCCCCCGGATTAAGGGCCAATTCAACGCGCCAGCCCGATGCTGGCGTCATTCCCATTGGGGGGACTCACATGATCAAGCGCCTGATTGTTTCCGCCGGCCTGTTGATGGGCCTGTCCGGCTGTGCCACGTATGACTACGTCGGCGGCAGCTCGGGCGGCTATTACCACGGCTCTCCGTCCACGCAATACAACTATCCGTACGGTTATCCGTCCGGCTCGGGGTATTACGGGTACGGCAGTGGCTATTACGGCTACGGCAGCTACGGCTATCCGGTTTATCGGCCGTACTACCGCCCGCAGCCGCCTCATCACGGCAACGGTCATCGGCCGCCGGGCAATGGTCACAACCACAACGGCAACCGACCGCCGCGCCCGGGCAATGAGGGCGGCAGGCCGCCGCGTCCGGGCCATGGTGACGGTCGTCCGCCCCGTCCCGGCAACGGCGATGGCCGTCCGCCGCGCCCACCGCCGGCCAACAACGGAGGTGGCGGCAAGTCGCCGTGGCGTGACCTGAACAACCTGCAGCGCCCGCAACCGCGTGCCAGCGCCCAGCCGATGCAGCAGAGCATGCAGCGTCCGCAGGCCATGGCCGCACCACGTCCGGCCATCCAGGAGCGCCCCGCAGCCTCCCGACAGCCGTCACAAGTCCGAAGTGGCCAGCGGGTCAGGACACTTGAACGCTAAAGGGTTGCATTTGGCGTAAATGCAGGCATTCTTGGCGTCACGAGTGACCGGCTGCGTCGCAATCTGACCCAAACCGGCGTCACTCAACCGCTTCAATGTCGATGTCCGCCAGAAAATCTGGATCCCCCCTGTTCCGGCCCTGTCGGACATCGGCGCCTAAAACGACAAAGCCCCGGCCATGGCCGGGGCTTTGTTTTTCTACGTTGTCGGGGGACGGGAAAGCCAGAAAGAATCAGGGCCGGCAGTCCCCCGACTACCGGCCCCATGCTCCCCCAACGTGCGCGTCAGTCGGCCCCTGTTCCAATTCCGACCATGTGCGCTCAAGTCGCATGCCACGCTGGGTGCAAAGTAATAGCTGCAGGTTGCGTGCCAACTTTAGGGCGCAAAGCATGTCTGGCTGGCATTGGCGGTAAAATCACCAAACACGCCGTCGCCGTGCGGGACTACCCCGCTGACGGACTTCACACTTCTCTTCGATCCCACGCGCATGAGCGACACCTTCTACCGTTACGACGTCATCGTCATTGGCGGCGGCCACGCTGGCACCGAGGCCGCGTTGGCTGCCGCACGTGGCGGCGCCCGCACTTTGCTGCTGACCCACAACGTCGAAACCGTCGGCGCGATGAGCTGCAACCCGGCCATTGGCGGCATCGGCAAGGGCCATCTGGTCAAGGAGATCGACGCGCTGGGCGGGGCCATGGCGCATGCCGCCGACCGCGCCGGCATTCAATGGCGCACGCTCAACGCCTCCAAGGGTCCGGCGGTGCGTGCCACGCGCTGTCAGGCGGACCGCAATCTGTACCGCATGGCGATCCGCGGCATCGTCGAATCGCAACCCAACCTGACGGTGTTCCAGGCAGCGGTCGATGACCTGGTGATTGAAGGCGACGCGGTGCGTGGCGCCATCACCCAGACCGGGCTGACCTTCCATGCACCGGCCGTGGTGCTTACCGCCGGTACGTTCCTGGCCGGCAAGATCCACATCGGCGAAACCCAATACACCGCCGGCCGCATGGGCGACCCGCCGGCAACGACACTGGCTGCGCGGCTGCGTGAGCGTCCGTTCGTCATCGACCGCTTGAAGACCGGCACGCCGCCGCGCATCGATGGCCGCTCGCTGGATTACAGCGTGATGGACGAACAACCCGGCGACGATCCGATGCCGGTGATGTCCTACCTGGGCAACGTCAGCGAGCATCCGCAGCAGGTCAGTTGCTGGATCACCCACACCAGCGAGCGCACCCACGACATCATCCGTGGCGCGCTGCATCGCTCGCCGTTGTACAGCGGCCAGATTGAAGGCATCGGTCCGCGTTACTGCCCGTCCATTGAAGACAAAGTGGTGCGCTTCGCCGAGAAGAACAGCCACCAGATTTTCGTCGAGCCCGAAGGCCTGGACGTGGTGGAGATCTACCCCAACGGCATTTCCACGTCGCTGCCGTTCGACGTGCAGTTGGAATTGGTGCGCAGCATTCGTGGTTTCGAGCATGCAAACATCACCCGCCCCGGTTACGCCATCGAATACGACTTCTTCGATCCGCGTGGCTTGAAGAACACGCTGGAAACCCGCCAGGTCAACGGCCTGTTTTTCGCCGGGCAGATCAACGGCACCACCGGTTATGAAGAAGCCGGCGCGCAGGGTCTGCTGGCCGGCATCAACGCCGCGTTGTTCGTGCAGGGCAAGGACGGCTGGTGCCCGCGTCGCGATGAGGCGTACATCGGCGTGTTGGTCGATGACCTGATCACCCACGGCACCACCGAGCCGTATCGCATGTTCACCAGCCGCGCCGAATACCGGCTGCAGCTGCGCGAAGACAATGCCGATACGCGACTGACGCCGACCGGCCGCGAACTCGGCCTGGTGGATGACCGTCGCTGGTCGGCGTTTGAAACCAAGCAGGCGGCGGTAGCCAGCGAAAGCGCGCGGCTGCGTGGTTTGTGGGCGACGCCGGGCAATGCGCTGGGTCGCGAAGTGGCCGACGCCACCGGCGTGTCGGTGAGCCGCGAAACCAATGTGCTCGACCTGATCAAACGCCCGGAACTGGATTACGCCAAGTTGATGCAGGTGGCCTCACTCGGCCCCGGCGTGGATGACGCACGCGTGGCCGAGCAGGTGGAAATCAGCATCAAGTACGCCGGTTATCTGGATCGCCAGCGCGAGGAAATCGAACGCCAGCAGCGGCATGAAAGCACGCCGATCGCGGAAGGTTTCGACTTCGCCTCGGTGCATGGTCTCTCCGCCGAAGCACTGCAGAAACTGGAGCGCGTTCGCCCGCAGACGATTGGTCAAGCACAACGCATTCCCGGCATGACGCCCGCGGCGATCTCGCTGTTGCTGGTGCACCTGGAACGGGCGCGTCGCGGCAAGGTGGCTTGAGGGCCCCTGCCCTTCCGATAAGCGCTACAGTTCCATCCCGTGACAATCGGGCCATGCGATGCATGGCGATACGTCACGGGGGCAAGACATGGAACCGTTCTCGTCTTCAGACATGAAGACAATCCTGCACTCGAAGCGGGCCAACATTTACTACCTGCAGCACTGCAGGGTGTTGGTCAACGGCGGTCGCGTTGAATATGTCACCGACGCCGGAAAGCAATCGCTGTACTGGAACATTCCCATCGCCAACACCACGACGGTGCTGCTGGGAACCGGGACATCCGTCACCCAGGCAGCGATGCGCGAATTGGCCAAGGCCGGTGTACTGGTGGGTTTCTGCGGTGGTGGCGGCACTCCCTTGTTCAGTGCCAACGAGGTGGATATTGAAGTCGCCTGGTTCTCTCCACAAAGCGAGTACCGGCCAACCGAGTACCTGCAGGCCTGGGTCAAATTCTGGTTCGACGACGATCTACGCCTGTTGGCCGCTAAAAAACTGCAGCAACTACGGCTTCAACGCCTCCCGCAGCAATGGCAGCACCGCACATTGCGCGATGCGGGTTTCAACGTCGATGTGGCGCGGCTGGAAAAACTACTCCAGCCCATCAGCGGCAACATCGAGCG
The DNA here is from genome assembly GCF_050737575.1 of Stenotrophomonas sp. GTDB lineage: Bacteria > Pseudomonadota > Gammaproteobacteria > Xanthomonadales > Xanthomonadaceae > Stenotrophomonas. The sequence continues at coordinate 168,329 of NZ_JBOHXW010000006.1, read as the reverse complement.
GGCACAGGACACCACGGCGCTGCTCACCGAAGAGGCACGGCTGAGCAAAGCGCTGTTCAAACTGGCGGTGGACACGGTGGGCTACGGCGATTTCAGTCGGGCCAAGCGCGGCACCGGCACCGACCCCGCCAATCGCTTTCTCGATCACGGCAACTATCTGGCCTATGGCCTTGGCGCCAGCGCGTGTTGGGTGCTGGGCCTGCCGCATGGCCTTGCCGTGCTCCATGGAAAAACCCGGCGCGGCGGGCTGGTGTTTGACGCTGCGGATTTGATCAAGGACGCCAGCATCCTGCCTCATGCGTTTCTGTCGGCAATGCGCGGCGATGATGAACAAAGCTTCCGCCGCCATTGCATAGAAACACTTACCCGCAGCGAATCACTGGACTTCATCATCGACAGTCTGAAAGACATCGCAACCACGACGGCTGCACAGGTGAACGCGTGAACATCCTGCTGGTGTCGCAATGCGGCAAGCGCGGCCTCACTGAAACCCGCCGCATTCTCGATCAGTTCGCCGAGCGCCGGGGTGAGCGCACGTGGCAAACCGCCATCACCCAGGAAGGCTTGAGTACCCTGCGCCGGCTGCTGCGCAAGACCGCGCGCAAGAACACCGCCGTCGCCTGCCATTGGATACGCGCGCGCGATCACAGCGAGCTGTTGTGGGTCGTCGGTGATGCGCGTCGCTTCAATGCCGACGGCGCGACACCCACCAACACCACCACGCGCAACGTGCTGCGCGCGCACGACGAAAATGATTGGCATACCGCGCAGCCCATCCGGCTGCTGGCGCAGCTGGCGGCGTTGCTGCATGACCTTGGCAAAGCCAGCATCGCGTTCCAGGAGCGTTTACGCGGGAAGCGCATGGGGAAGAATCTCTATCGCCACGAATGGGTGTCACTGCGCTTGTTCCAGGCCTTCGTCGGTGATGACGATGACGCAACGTGGCTACGCCGGTTGGCCGATACCGAGCAATGCAATGCACAGGACTGGATCGCACCTGACCGCTATCAACGCGACGGATTGGATGCGGCGCATGCCTATCCATTTCAGAAACTGCCACCGTTGGCGGCGGCCGTCGCGTGGCTGGTTGTCACCCATCACCGCCTGCCGGTTGTCCCCGTGCACAAGGACAGTGACGGCACCCAGGAGTGGCTTGGAAAGCGCGCCACGCATTGGCGGGCGCTATGGCTGGAACAACCGCTGGCCTTGGTCGCGCACGACTGGAACGAGAAGCGTCAGCCACACAACGACGCTGAAGCGCATCCGTACTGGCAGCCCGATGCCGCCCTTCCCGTCATCGACAAGGAGTGGCGCAATCAGGCAGCGCGCGCGGCCAAGGCCCTGCTTGAGCTGCAGCAACGTGACACCACGCATTGGCTGGACAACGCCTATGTGATGCACCTTGCGCGCCTGAGCTTGATGCTGGCTGACCACCACTATTCCAGTCTGTCGCCCGATGCCGTGCAGCGCCTCAAGGTCGCCACCGACAGTCCTCTTTATGCCAACACGCATAAAGACGGTGCGCTCAAACAGACGCTGCTGGAACACCTGCTTGGCGTCGCCCGCGATGCCGGCATGATCGCCCACGCACTGCCCGGCTTTGAGCGCCACCTGCCGCGCCTGGCCAACCACCGGGGTTTGCGCAAGCGCAGCGCCAATCCAAAATTCAGCTGGCAGGACAAAGCTGCCGACGCCGCCGTTGCCATGCGCGAGGACAGCCAAAACCGCGGCGGCTTCATCGTCAACATGGCCTCCACGGGCTGCGGCAAGACCTTGGCCAACGCACGCATTCTGTATGCCATGTCCGACCCGCAGCGCGGCATGCGCGCCACTTATGCGCTGGGCCTGCGCACGCTCACCCTGCAAACCGGGCGCAGCTATCGCAATGACTTGCATCTGGACGACGACGAACTGGCGATCCGTGTCGGCGGTTCAGCCAGCCGCCAACTGTTCGACTATTACGAACAACAAGCCGAGGTGCGGGGTTCTGCATCCATCCAGGACTTGATCGAAGAAGACAGCCATATCCTCTACGAAGGCAACACCAGCGACCATCCGCTGCTGTCACGCGCACTGCACGACCCGGACATCCGCAACCTGATAGCCGCGCCGATGCTGGTCTGCACGGTGGACCACATGGTGCCGGCCACTGAGTCCCTGCGCGCCGGCCGGCAGATCGCACCGATGCTGCGCTTGATGAGTGCCGATCTTGTCCTGGACGAACTGGACGACTACGACCTGGATGACATGCCCGCCCTCACCCGCCTGGTGCATTGGGCCGGCATGCTCGGCAGCCGCGTGGTGCTGTCTTCCGCCACCTTGCCGCCATCGCTGGTGACCGGCATGTACCAGGCCTACCGCGCAGGGCGTCGCTTGTATCGACGCAATCGCGGTGAGCCCGGTGCGGCCAATCTGGACGCCGATATTCCCTGCCTTTGGGCCGACGAGTTCGGCGTGCTGGTTGCTGATGCCGGCGAACGCGGCTTCATGCAGCAGCACCTGCAGTTTGTCGAAAAACGCGCTACCCAACTACGCAAAGCCCCACCATTGCGGCAGGCAGGTTTGCTGCCGCTGTTGCTCAAGGCACCGAAGAAGGAACAACAGCATGCGGAGTTTGCGCCGCACCTTCGCGATGCCTGCCTGAAATTGCATCACGCACACTGCCAGTCCGATCCCTCCAGCAACAAGCAGGTCAGCTTTGGCTTGGTGCGCATGGCCAACATCAGTCCGCTGTTCGACGTGGCGCAGGCGCTGTTTACGCACGGCGCGCCAGAGGACACGCGCATCCACCTGTGCGTGTACCACGCCCGTTTCCCGCTGCTGCAACGCTCGGCCATCGAGAACCTGTTGGACACCAACTTCAATCGACGCGGCGACAGCAACGCCGTGTTCCAGTTGCCCGCCATCCGCAATGCATTGGACGCACATCCGGAACGTCACCAGTTGTTCGTGGTACTGGCCTCGCCAGTGTGCGAAGTGGGGCGCGATTGGGATGCGGACTGGGCCGTCGCCGAACCCTCGTCGATGCGTTCGTTGATCCAGCTGGCGGGCCGCGTGCAACGCCATCGTGGTCGCGTCCCCTGCGCGCCAAATGTCCTGGTGTTCGATACCAACCTGCGTCATTTCGCAGAGGGAAAACACGGGCATCCCGCGTTCCTGCACCCTGGCTACGAGAAGGAAGGCGCAGGCCCGAAAGAAAAGCGCCTGCAACTCACCAGTCACCAGCTCACCGAACTGCTGCAGGAAACGCACTACCAAACCCTCACCGCCCTGCCTCGCATCCAGCCAAGGCCGCCCCAGCAATGGGAAACACAGCGCAACCTTGTTGACCTGGAGCAATACCGCACCTGGGCCAGCATGCTGCCGCCTCCTGCAAAGGAAGGCGCGGAACTAGCTGCGCTGGAACGGGAGGGCGCCTATGCCGCATGGAAATACCCGCAGGCCGCACTCACCGGCGTACTGCCGCAGCAGCAGCCCTTCCGCGAAAACACACTGCGCACCACCACGCTGGTCTTTCTACCCGATGACGACGGCGAGCACTTGCTGCTGCACCGGGTCGAAGAAGCCGCCGCACGCCATGCCCAACCCCAGCGCATCCTGATCGATCAAAGCCAGCGCCATACCGTGCATTTGACGATGGGGCCACGCATCAATGCATGGGGCCAGTTCGACCTGATGAGCTTGCTGGAAGAACAGGCCGCACACACCGGGGATTCGCTGGACTACTGCGCGCAACGTTTCACTACCGTGGAGGTCCCCGACAGCGATCGTGGCTGGCGCTGGCACCCGTTGCTAGGGTTTGGAGGGAAGCTGTAAGAGGGGCATCCATGCCCCCGCTGCCTGTTCGGCAGCAATTGGGGTTAACAACCGGTCAAACAGTTTTCTGAGCTGCTTCTTCAGCAGAACCGGCAAGGGGATTAAAACCGATCAGACAGTGGTAATACAACTGATCATACAGTGGACTTGTAAAATTCAAATTCGCCCCCTACGATGAAGATGCCCGGATGCCGCGCCAACGGCACCCGGGCGTTACTTCAAACCGGTTGGTCTCCGGACCCAGGCACGGGGTTTAGGCGTGCATCGGGGGATACAGGAAGTGTTCCAACGCTTCATAAGAAGAACTGGCTGAGGGCCAAGCCCTCGTTCACTCCCCACGGCAGTCAGTGATGACTGCCGTGGGGATTCTACAGGCACGCCCTGTAAGGGGCGAATGAAAGGATTCCCATGAACGAAACAACGGAAGGCCTCACACGCCCCGGCCGTTTCCGCGCCGCCATCGCAGGTTTCATCGACGCCCGGCGCGAGGCCAAGCTGAAAGGCAAGGATGAAGAAGGCGACACCGCCGCCAAGTACGACTACGACACCTGGCTGGCAGATGCCGCACGGCGGGTCGGCCAGATCCAGGCGGTCACCCATGTACTGAAGGCAACCCACCCGGATGCGCGCGGCACCAGCCTGCATGTGCGGCCGGCCACCCTGCCCCCGCGCAGCGAGATCGGTAGCCATGTGCTGGGCAGCGACTTTGCCGAGGATGTGGTGGGCAATGCCGCCGCGCTGGACGTGTTCAAGTTCCTCAAACTGGACGTGGAGGGACGCCGTCTGCTGGATTGGATGCAGGACGGCGACAGCGACCTGTGCAGCGCACTGAGCGCCAATGCCGACACCGCACACGCATGGATGAAGGCCTTCAGTGGGCTGGTCCGCAGCGATAGCGCCCCTGCCTCGCACGAAGCGGCCAAACAGTTGTACTGGCTGGCCCACGGACCGGCCGACGACGATACCGGCTACCACCTGCTGCAACCCTTGTTCTCCAGCAGCCTGGCCCATGCGGTACATGCCGACATCCAGGACGCGCGCTTTGGTGACGACAACAAGGCGGCGCGGCAGGCCTTCCGCGCCAAGCAAGCGCACGATGCACCGTACCGCGACTATCGCAACCTGGTGGCCCGCAAACTCGGCGGCACCAAACCGCAGAATGTGTCCCAGCTCAACAGTGAACGCGGCGGCATCAACTACCTGCTCGCCTCGCTGCCGCCAACGTGGGAGACACAGCAACCCAAGACGCTGCTCAATCTGGAGTCGGCCATGGAGCGATTGACAGGATTGCGCGATGTGCGCAACACGCTGGAAGACCTCTCCGACTTTCTGTTGTCCGATCCGCCGCCCACGGCTGCCACGCGGCAAAAACGCGGCACGCTGGCGCGTGAACTGGGCGCGCAGTTGGCCATCTACGCCGCTGAAACCCACGCACGCTTCAGCCCCGGCTGGACCCGTGATGCCACCTGCATCCTGCCCCTGCATCAGCAGATCTGGCTGGACCCGGACCGCATTGAACTGGAACCGCGCAAGGAACCCGAACTGGCTGCCACCGAGGACGAGGCCTTCCGCGCCGCCGTCGATTTCGATGATTGGCCCGACCAGGTGGCGGGCGACTTTGCCAATTGGTTGAACGCCCGCCTGCGCGCGGCCGGGCTGGTAACGGTCAGCGATACCGAATACCGGCATTGGGCACGCCAGGCCATCGTCGATGCCGCATGGCCGGTTCCTCAGCAACGGCGCGTACCGAAAGGAGACCCGGCATGAGTGCCTGTCCTGCGTTCAGCCATGTGTTGGTGTTCCCGCACCTGCGCGTGCAAAACGCCAATGCCATCTCCAGCCCGTTGACCCACGGCTTTCCCTCGATGACGGCCTTCCTTGGCCTGATGTGGGCCCTGCAACGCAAAGCCAACGCTGCGGGATTGGATATCCAGTTCAGTGCTGTGGGCGTGGTTTGCCACCAGCATCAGGAACAAGCGACCGAGGGCGGCTTCATCGGCAGCTTTCACCTCACCCGCAACCCGGTGGGCAAGGACGGTGGCAGCGCAGCCATCGTCGAAGAAGGCCGCATCCACCTGCAACTGAGTCTGCTGTTGGCTGCCGACAGCCCGCGCTGGGCGCTGGAACCGGCCGCACGCGATGCGGACCTTGCAACACTGGCCGAACTACTGGCCGGCATGCGCATCGCCGGTGGCAGCGTGATGCCGCCAGCACAGCCGTGGCGGCGCCGGTATCAACCGTGGGCGCTTGACCTCACCGGCACCGGCAAGGACCGCCAGGCCTTGTTCGCCAAAGCCCGCATGCGGCTGCTGCCAGGTTTTTCATTGGTGGGCCGTGATGACCTGCTGGCACAGCGCCAGCAACAACGCGAAGCCAGCGGCGATGCCAATCCACTGGACGCCTGGTTGTCATTGGCCCGCATCAACTGGCGCTGGGCAACAGACGAACCCGACGGCAAAGGCGCTTGGTCCCATGACCGCGCTGGCAACGGTTGGATAGTGCCCATTCCCGTCGGATACGGCGCCCTGGGCGAACTGCACAGCGCCGGTAGCGTTGCCAATACGCGCGATGCCCACACGCCCTTCCGCTTCGTCGAAAGCCTGTACTCGGTCGGCCAGTGGATCAGCCCCCATCGCCTGCACTGCGTTGAAAGCCTGCTTTGGTACGCGGAACGCCCCACCAACGCCGGCGTGTACCGCTGCCGCAACGACCATGCCACGACGCTCGACGACGCCGAGTTGGATGTCACGTTCGACCTCGATACCTCTTACTGATCACACAGAAAGGAATACCGACATGTCCAAGGAACTCAAGACCGCCTCCGTCCTGGCTTTTGAACGCAAGCTGGATCCTTCCGATGCCGTGTTCAGCAGCGGCAACTGGGCAACGCGCGACGCATCAAGCAATTGGGCGCCGGTGAAACTGCGCGAGAAATCCGTGCGCGGCACCATCTCCAACCGCCTGAAGACCGCTGGGCAAGACCCCGCCAAACTGGACGCCGCCATCCAGAACCCCAACCTGCAGACGGTCGATGTCGCCGCCTTGCCGGCCGACGCCGACACGCTGAAAGTGCAGTTCACGCTGCGCGTATTGGGCGGCACCGGCCAGCCGTCTGCCTGCAACGATGCCGCTTATCGGCACAAGCTGCTGGCCACCGTGGAGGGCTATGTGCAGCAGCACGGCTTCAACGAATTGGCACGGCGCTACGCCGCCAACCTGGCCAATGGCCGCTTCCTGTGGCGCAACCGCATTGGCGCCGAACAGATCGAAGTGACCGTGGCACACCTGCGCGACGGCAAGGCAGCGGCGGAGTGGACCTTCGACGCATTGGCACATTCACTGCGCGAGCTTGCCGCGCCCGCCGCCGAAGCCGAGCAACTGATCGCACTGGGCGAATGTATCGCCACGGGCTTGTCCGGCAATGGCCATGTGCTGCTGCAGGTCACCGCCTTCGTCCGTGTGGGCGCTGGACAGGAAGTGTTTCCCTCGCAGGAGCTGATCCTGGACAAGGCGGCCAGCAAGAAGAGCAAGACGCTTTATCAGGTTGAAGATGTCGCCGCGATTCACTCGCAGAAGATCGGCAATGCCCTGCGCACCGTGGACACCTGGTATCCGGAAGCCGGTGAAAACGGCCCCATCGCCATCGAGCCGTATGGCTCGGTCACCACGCAGGGCAAGGCCTATCGCCAGCCCAAGGAGAAGCAGGACTTCTACAACCTGCTCGATGCCTGGGTATTGAAGGACAAGGCACCAGCCCCCGAACAGCAGCACTTCGTCATCGCCACGTTGGTACGCGGTGGCGTGTTCGGCGAAGCAGGCTGAGCGCCATGACCAGCCACCATCTCGACATCACCCTGATGCCCGACCCGGAAATCAGCGCAGCGCATCTGCTGGGCGCACTGTACGACCGCCTGCATCTGGCCTTGGTGCAACAGCGCCGGGATGACATTGGCGTGAGCTTCCCGAGCTACAGCACGGCACCGCGCAACCTCGGCCACGTACTCAGGCTGCATGGCAGCGACCAGGCATTGCGTCAGTTCCTGCAGGCCGACTGGCTCAAAGGCCTGCGTGATCACGTGCGCCTGACCGAAATCGCCGCCGCCCCCGAAGGCGCCCCCCACCGCACCGTGCAACGCCGGCAGTTCAAGACCAATGTCGAACGCATGCGGCGGCGGCGCATGCGCCGCAAGGGCGAGACGGAGGAGCAATCGCGTCAGGCGATTCCCAGCACCGTTGAGCGTCACCCCGACCTTCCCTACGCACAAATGCGCAGCAGTAGCAGCGGCCAAAGCTATTGCCTGTTCATCTCATTGGGACCACTGACCCCAACCGCGGTGCCCGGGCCATTCAACAGCCACGGACTGAGCAGCGCCAGCACCATTCCCTGGTTCTGACCCTTTTCCAAGCACCACAAACCGCTCTTTCAAAATCAAGGAGTTATGCATGCCCCCGGAGTTTAGGGGGCATGCGCGTATTAGGGGGATTTTGAATATTTATCAATTGCTTGACGCAGATTACGTCTAGTTCGCTGCCGAGTAGGCAGCTCAGAAAGCAGTTCCGGTGCAGCGATGGCAGCGCTGTGAGTTCGCTGCCGAGTAGGCAGCTCAGAAACTTTCGGGTCAGTCCAGTGTGACCACAGGCAGGGTTCGCTGCCGAGTAGGCAGCTCAGAAATTATAGAGTTCTGCGCGCCATGTAGCGCCACGGTTCGCTGCCGAGTAGGCAGCTCAGAAAAGTGCGCGCAGGTGCAGATCGTTCCAGTCGGTGTTCGCTGCCGAGTAGGCAGCTCAGAAAACGACCCCGGGCTTTGCCGCCTCACTCACTGAGTTCGCTGCCGAGTAGGCAGCTCAGAAATTCCCGCCACTGGCGAAGTCATCGGCCATCACGTTCGCTGCCGAGTAGGCAGCTCAGAAAACGCACCGTCCGCCTCGAACCAGATAGCCACGGTTCGCTGCCGAGTAGGCAGCTCAGAAAAATGGGCCAACCTTGTGCTGCAAGGTTCTTCGGTTCGCTGCCGAGTAGGCAGCTCAGAAAATTGCACGCAAAAAACTGCTGGAGCTGCTGACGTTCGCTGCCGAGTAGGCAGCTCAGAAAACAATGGCGTTGTATTGCCCACGGCCGTACCAGTTCGCTGCCGAGTAGGCAGCTCAGAAAACGTATGGGCCCGCTGAAGGTGAAATCCCCAGAGTTCGCTGCCGAGTAGGCAGCTCAGAAAATGACTGTAGCTCCTGTCGATTAGCCGCGGACGTTCGCTGCCGAGTAGGCAGCTCAGAAATACCGACGCCAACGGTTGGACACGCTGGTTCGGTTCGCTGCCGAGTAGGCAGCTCAGAAAAGAGTGAACGCGCTGTGCAGTACCAGCTGCGTGTTCGCTGCCGAGTAGGCAGCTCAGAAAAGAAGCTTGTCGCCCAGCGCCGTCGTGACATAGTTCGCTGCCGAGTAGGCAGCTCAGAAAAGGTTCAACGAGGCTTCAATCAAATCGCTGGACGTTCGCTGCCGAGTAGGCAGCTCAGAAAATCCAATCATTGCTGCCGATGCTGGAAGACGGGTTCGCTGCCGAGTAGGCAGCTCAGAAATTCCCCGCGTCCCGCAGCCACATTGCCGCGAAGTTCGCTGCCGAGTAGGCAGCTCAGAAAACCTGGGTTGATCCGCGTGGTATCGAGATCCTGTTCGCTGCCGAGTAGGCAGCTCAGAAAACGAGGGCAAAGTCCTCGAACTGCTGATGGCAGTTCGCTGCCGAGTAGGCAGCTCAGAAAGAGCGAGCCCAAGGGGGCCTGCTGGTACATTGGTTCGCTGCCGAGTAGGCAGCTCAGAAACAGCGCTTGCGCAGGTTCGTCAGCTCCCGGTAGTTCGCTGCCGAGTAGGCAGCTCAGAAAAACTCATCGCGCAGCTCCTGATCGGTGCAGCGGTTCGCTGCCGAGTAGGCAGCTCAGAAAAACTCGGGCGTAGCCTGCCGGGCATAGTGGGCGTTCGCTGCCGAGTAGGCAGCTCAGAAAAAAAGCAACCAAGAGCAACACACACCGCGTGTGTTCGCTGCCGAGTAGGCAGCTCAGAAAACGGCCATCTGTATCTGGCCGACTGCGACTTCGTTCGCTGCCGAGTAGGCAGCTCAGAAAGCCGCCATCAACCTCCCCAATGGCCCCCTGCCGTTCGCTGCCGAGTAGGCAGCTCAGAAAACGTAGTCACTAGATTTCTTGTCCTTAAATGCGTTCGCTGCCGAGTAGGCAGCTCAGAAAATGCACGTCACGCACGACCAGGTGACGTTCTGGTTCGCTTCCGAGTAGGCAGCTCAGAAAACCTACATCCGCCAACCCGAACTTGGCCCTGAGTTCGCTGCCGAGTAGGCAGCTCAGAAACCATACGACAGGCCTCTGCAAAGCGACGTGACGTTCGCTGCCGAGTAGGCAGCTCAGAAACATTCCGGAACCTCCTGACCCATCCATCAGCTGTTCGCTGCCGAGTAGGCAGCTCAGAAATGGTTACAGGTTCGCCGAGCACGGCAAGAAGGGTTCGCTGCCGAGTAGGCAGCTCAGAAACTCTGGATGCACGCCCAGGTGCACCAGCCAGGGTTCGCTGTCGAGTAGGCAGCTCAGAAAAGATCAAGGGCCTGCTGGCGGATCTGTACGCAGTTCGCTGCCGAGTAGGCAGCTCAGAAAACTCCGTATGCCAGATGACCTTGCCGGTGGTGGTTCGCTGCCGAGTAGGCAGCTCAGAAATTTCAGGCCGTCATCAAACAGCGACTTCTTTAGTTCGCTGCCGAGTAGGCAGCTCAGAAAATCGTGATCAGCCAGAACGCGCCGGTCGATGCGTTCGCTGCCGAGTAGGCAGCTCAGAAAATCAGCCGCATGCGGTGCCGCCTGCCCGCCTTGTTCGCTGCCGAGTAGGCAGCTCAGAAACCACTGCAGAAGCCCCGGACACTTGGCAACGTGTTCGCTGCCGAGTAGGCAGCTCAGAAATTGAAACGATAGAAGCCCTCGATCCGGACGGAGTTCGCTGCCGAGTAGGCAGCTCAGAAACGATTTGGATGAACTCTCAGTTTCGGACCAGCGTTCGCTGCCGAGTAGGCAGCTCAGAAAGTTGGGCCCCGTTCGGTGCTGAAGGTTCTCGGGTTCGCTGCCGAGTAGGCAGCTCAGAAAGACCCGGTTCACGGATTGAGACGCGCGCCAACGTTCGCTGCCGAGTAGGCAGCTCAGAAATTCTCGTCCATTGCAGCCGCCCCGGCAAAGCAGTTCGCTGCCGAGTAGGCAGCTCAGAAAACTTGGGTCGATCCGCGTGGTATCGAGATCCTGTTCGCTGCCGAGTAGGCAGCTCAGAAAGAATTGGCGGGAGAGTCGGTGCCGGGCTGGGCGTTCGCTGCCGAGTAGGCAGCTCAGAAACTGATCAAACGGCAGTGTTCCTCCTTCGAGGCGTTCGCTGCCGAGTAGGCAGCTCAGAAAACCTTCACGCTGCTGTTGTTGTGCCTGAACAGGTTCGCTGCCGAGTAGGCAGCTCAGAAAATTCCTCCATCAGTACCCGGCGCCGATCCAGCGTTCGCTGCCGAGTAGGCAGCTCAGAAATGAAGGGGCTTTTGAGTCCCTGGGGAGGGCCTGTTCGCTGCCGAGTAGGCAGCTCAGAAAAGTGGAAGCATGCCCGGGGGCGCCTCACTGAGGTTCGCTGCCGAGTAGGCAGCTCAGAAATACCATGATGAGTGGCAGCTACTGATGGCCCAGTTCGCTGCCGAGTAGGCAGCTCAGAAATACGGCACCGGTAGCGAACGCCTGAGCGCAGAGTTCGCTGCCGAGTAGGCAGCCCAGAAATCATGGATAGCCTGAGAACGTCAGCTACTCTCGATCGCTACCGAGTAGGCACTCAAACACTTCCCCTAAACCCCCACACAACTTCAGACAGGTCCGTACAGGATGCGCCCAGTTGCCAGAACCCAATAGAAGAAAAGAATGATGAGCCCTATCATTGGGCTCCCATTTGTCCGGTGAACTCCACCCATGACCGCACTGCGCCCCTTCCTGGACAAGATGCCCGTCGTAGGCGAGCGCGTTTATGTGGATCCGGCCTGTACGGTGATCGGCGATGTCGTGATTGGCGATGACGCCTCGATCTGGCCGGGCACGGTGATCCGTGGTGATGTGAACTACATCCGCATCGGCGCGCGCACCAATGTGCAGGACGGCACGGTCATCCACGTCAGCCACGACAGCCCGTACAACAAGGGCGGCTATCCGACGCTGATCGGTGAAGGCGTTACCGTCGGCCACGGCTGCATCATCCACGCCTGCACGATTGGCGATTACTGCCTGATCGGCATGGGCGCCTGCATCCTTGATGGCGCGGTGATCGAGCCCAACGCCTTCATTGCTGCCGGTGCGGTGATCGGCCCCGGCAAGGTCGTCCGCAGTGGCGAGTTGTGGGCCGGCAATCCGGCGCGGTTGATGCGTCCGCTCAGCGAGAAGGACATCGAAGGCCTGCGCTATTCGGCCGACCACTACGTCAAGGTCAAAGACCAGTACCGCGGCATGCAGGACTGAGCCTGCCCAGCCCACGCTCACCGCAGGCTGGGTTTTCGGCTTGGCGGCGGTTAAAGTCGGCGTCCTGACAGGACGCAGCAGAGACCCGAATGCCCCAGGCATCCGTCCGGGCCGGAAACCGGACTTACCTTCGTCGCACGCATGCCTCGCAGCCGTCGCCGACGGTGTCGCGATGAGCACCGCGTTGCCGATGCTCGATACCTATCTGGAAGTCATCACGCCCGAAGGCGTGCCGCTGCAATTGCCGGCGGCCGGCCCAGTGCCACGCGCATTGGCCTGGTTGATCGACCTGGTGATCCGCTTCGGCACGTTGCTGGTGATGAGCCCGTTGCTGCTGATGCTCGGCGAGATGGGCAAGGGCATCTATCTGGGCCTGATGTTCCTGGTGTTCTGGGTCTACCCCATCGTGCTGGAAGTGTGGCTGGGCCAGACCCTCGGCAAACGCGTGCTGGGACTGCGCGTGGTCGCACGCGATGGCGCGCCGCTGGGCTGGATGCCGGCGATCGTGCGCAACCTGCTGCGCACCGTGGACATCCTGCCATTCGGCTATGCGCTGGGCCTGATCAGCTGCCTGTGCGATGCGCATGGCCGGCGCCTGGGTGATCTGGTGGCCGGTTCGCTGGTGGTGCACAGCCCGCCGCGCACTGCCGATGCTCCGCCACGCATCGACACCGTACTTGCGCCGCCGCAACCCTTGCAGCCGAGCGAGCAGGCCGCGTTGATCGCCTTTGCCGAACGCGCCCCGGCCTTGTCGGTGCCGCGCCAGCGCGAGCTGGCCAACATCGTCGCGCCGCTGAGCCAGGCCGACGGCCAGACCGGCGTGCTGCGTCTGTACGCGATGGCCAACTGGTTGCTGGGGCGGCGATGAGACAGGAGCAGTTCGTCACTCGCTATCAACACGAATGGCAGCAGTTCGAGGACTGGCTGCAACGCCGTGGTGAAAAAGCGCGCAAGGGCCGCAGCGCGCTCGATCCCGACTTACCCGGCGATGAAACCATTCCGCAGCGGTATCGCCGCTTGTGCCAGCAGCTGGCATTGGCGCGCCGCCGTGGCTACAGCCCACAACTGGTCGAGCGCCTGCAGCAGCTGATGCAGCGCGGTCACAACCTGCTGTACCGCACGCCGGCACCCCGCTGGCAGCGTGCGGTGGAATTCCTGATCGCCGATTTCCCGCAACTGGTGCGCGGCCAGGCCGGCGCGATGTGGGTGGCCTGCGCGCTGTTCGCGGTGCCGCTGATCGGCATCTTCGTGCTGCTGCAGTTCCAGCCGGAATTGATCCACCTGCTGCTCGATCCACGTCAGGTCGCGCAGATGGAAAAAATGTACGACCCGGCCGCCGATCACCTGGGCCGCGACAGCGGCACCAACTGGGCGATGTTCGGCCACTACATCATGAACAACATCAGCATCGGCCTGCGCACCTTTGCCAGCGGCCTGCTGGCCGGCGTGGGCACGATCCTGGTGTTGGTATTCAACGGCATCACCATCGGCGCAGTCGCTGGGCACCTGCAGAACGCCGGCTTCGGCGAGCCGTTCTGGCGCTTCGTGGTTGGCCATGCGCCGTTTGAACTCACCGCCATCGTGATTGCCGGTGGCGCCGGCCTGCAGTTGGGCCTGCGCTTGCTGGCACCGGGCCGCAAGCGGCGCATCGATGCGCTGGTGGAGGGCGGCGTGATCGGCGCGCGGCTGTGCCTGGGCGTGGCTTTCATGCTGCTGGTGGCGGCGTTCATTGAAGCCTTCTGGTCGGCCATTGTCTGGGTGCCGATGTGGGGCAAGCTCACCGCCTCCGGCGTGCTGTGGACGCTGGTGATCGTGTGGCTGTGGCGCGGCGGACGCGGTGGAGCCGGCAATGCGCATTGACCAGCTCAACGTGGTGTTGCGTGCACGCTCGCAATGGGAGGCGATGGAGCTGGGCACCGCCTTGGTGCGGCGCCATGCCGGCGCCATCTGGAAACCGTGGCTGCTGCTGACGTTGCCAGTGTTCGCGCTGCTCAACCTCGCCGGCTGGTGGCTGGACAACCTGTGGCTGTCGGCGTTCGCACTGTGGTGGCTGAAGCCCGCGTTCGAGCGCATTCCGCTGTACGTGATTTCGCGCGGCGCATTCGGTGCCGAGCCCGGCACTGCGGAAACGCTGCGAGCACAGTGGAACTGGGGCTGGCGCGGCACGCTGGCCTACCTCACCTGGCGGCGTTTGAGCCCGGCCCGTTCGCTGTTGATGCCGGTGGATCTGCTCGAAGGCGGTGATGCCGGCCAACGTCGCAACCGGCGCAACACCTTGGGCGGCGGCAGCTATGGCCATGCCGCGCTGCTGACCTGGACATGCTGGCACTTCGAGACGATGTTGAAGTTAGCCGGCGTGGCATTGATCTTCATGTTCGTGCCGGTGGAATGGCTGTCCGAATCATTGCGTGAAACCTGGGAGTTGATCGGCAACGGCACGCCTGCGTGGGTATTGGTCGGCTTCAACCTGCTGGCCTGGGCCGCGATGACGCTGATCAGCCCATTCTTCAGCGGCGCCGGTTTTGGCTTGTATCTCAACCGGCGCACCGCGCTGGAAGCATGGGATGTGGAGATCGCTTTCCGTCGCCTGCGCGAACGCCTGCTGCGTGCGACACCGTTATTGGCGCTGATGCTGGCGGTACTCACCCTGCCGATGTTGCCCGCACATGCGCAGCACACCGACACCGCTGCGCCGGCGCTGCACGACAACCACAAAACCGCCCCCGGCGCGGATGCCAGCACCGCCACACCGCAAAGCGTGTTCGGCAACGCACCGGTGGACACCGCCGGCTTCCGGCAGGCGGCTGCGCGCGTGTATGAAGACCCGCAGCTGGGCGCCAAACGTACCGTCAATCGTTGGGTGAAGAAGCCCAGCGAAGCCGAGCGCAAGCAACGCGATGATCTGCCGGATTTGCCGTTCGGCACATTCGCCAAGCTGCTGGCGCTGATCAGCGAAAGCATCCTGTGGATTGTGGTGGGCGTGCTGTTGATCGCCCTGGCACTCACCGCGCGTTGGTGGTTGCCGTGGTTGCGTGGCAGCGGTCGCCGCACGCGCGAGAGCGAAAGTCCGCTGCAACAGGAAGCGCTGTTGCTGCCCGACGTGCTGCCGCCGGACATTCTGGGCAGCGCACGCCAGCTCTGGCAGCAAGGCAAGCCGCGACACGCGCTGGCACTGCTGTATCGCGCATCGGTGGAAGTGCTGTCGCAACGCGCCGATGTGGTGCTGCCGCCCGGCGCTACCGAAGCGCAGTGCCTGCGTGCCTCACGGCGCATGCCACAAGACGCCGACCGCCTGCTGTTCGCACAGATGGTGCGCACCTGGCAGTACGCCGCGTACGCAGGCCAGCTGCCAAGTGAGGATGAATTCCAAGCGTTGCTGGGCGACCTCCACCGTCAATACGGGTGGCCGGCATGAGCCCGCGCTGGCGTTACAGCTTGATCGGCTTGGTCGCGCTGTTGCTGTGCGGCGTGGCGGCGGCGGTGTTCCTGCACAACTACGAACGCGGCAGCGAAGACATCACGCTGCCCGCTTACGGCGAGCCCACCTACAACCCGCTGTTCGCGTTGCGCGAAACCATCCGCCGCGACGGCGGCAAGGCGGAGTCGCGGCGCCAACTCGACCTGCCGAGCATGCGCCTGCATCCCGGTGACACCGTGTTGATGCTGGACGACCCACGCCTGCTCACGCCCACGCAGGTCGATGATTTGTTGGAATGGGTGCAGTTCGGCGGCCATTTGCTGCTGCGGGCTCCCGATACCGACGAAGCCCTGGATGGCGACACAAACAACCTGCTGCAGCGCTTGGGGGTTGTCACCCATGACGCGCTGGCGCGCTGCCAGAAATGGCAGGTGCCCGGGCAGGAAAGCCACCAGGAGTTCTGCACCGGCCATCGCTTTGCACTGGACGGCAGTACCCGCGTCGAACGCCGCTGGGGCGATGGCAACGACGATCAGACCGTGGCATGGGCACGCCTGCGTTACGGCGCCGGCCGCGTCGATGTGCTGGGTGAAATGGACTTCCTGCTCAACGGTGAGAACGACGGTGACACCGGCCTGCGCGACCTGCCGCATCGTGACTTGGCACGACTGGTGCTCGCGCCCAACTACGGCAAGGGCACCGTCCATTTGATCTACGCGATGGAGATGCCATCGCTGTGGAAAACCGTGATCAAACGCGGTTGGCCGATCTGGCTGCCGCTGCTGTTGGCCCTGCTGGCGTGGCTGTGGGCACGCAGCCAACGCTTCGGCGCGCTGCTGCCGTCACCGCGCGAGGAGCGCCGCTCGCTGCTGGAACACGTCCGCGCCAGTGGCGAACTGCTGCACCGTTACGGCAAGGCGCCGCTGCTGTACGACGCGGTGCGCCAATCCTTCCTTGCGCGTCTGCGCCGGCGCGCGCCGGTGGCCGCCGCACTCAGCGGTGATGCCCAGGCACATGCCATCGCCGAGCACCTGCAATGGCCCATTTCCCGCGTGCAGACCGCCCTGCAGGTTCCGCCGTCGCGGGACGACACCGCACTGCGCGAACGCATCCGCTTGCTCATCCAGATGAGAAACCAGCTATGACTGATACGCCCTTCCCGCCCGCCCTTCCCGGCGATGCTCCCGTGTCGGCGCCTGCTGCGGGCAACGCCGAATTGATTGAACGTGTCGAGCGCATCCGCGACGCGGTGGGCCACGCCTTCATCGGCCAAGCCGATGTGCTGGATCAAATTCTGATCGCACTGCTGGCCGGCGGCCATGTGTTGATCGAAGGCGTTCCCGGCCTCGGCAAAACGCTGCTGGTCCGCGCCTTGGCGCAGGCGCTGGAGCTGGACTACGCACGCGTGCAGTTCACTCCGGACCTGATGCCCAGCGACGTCAGCGGCCACGCCGTCTACGACCCGAAGACCGAGAGCTTCAAGATCCGTCGCGGCCCGGTGTTCACCAACCTGCTGCTGGCCGATGAAATCAACCGCGCGCCCGCTAAAACCCAGTCGGCGTTGCTGGAAGTGATGCAGGAAGGCCAGGTCACCATCGAAGGCAAGGCGTTCCCGCTCACCCCGCCGTTCCTCACGCTGGCCACGCAGAATCCGGTCGAACAGGAAGGCACCTATCCGCTGCCGGAAGCGCAGCTGGACCGCTTCCTGCTCAAGGTGTTGATCGACTACCCGCAGCTGGAAGACGAGAAGCGCATGGTCGAAGCCATCACCACCGGCCGCGCGGCCAGTGACTTCAATCTGTCGCAGGTGCCGCGCGTGCTCAGCGGTGCCGACGTGGTCGCCCTGCAGAAAGCCGTGGCGGCGATCACGGTGGATCCGCAGGTGATCGACTACGCCGTGCGTATCGTTGCCGCCACCCGCAAGTGGCCGGGCATCGCCCTTGGCGCTGGCCCGCGCGGCAGCATTGCGCTGGTACGTGCCGCACGCGCGCAGGCCGTGTTGTCCGGGCGCGATTTCGTCACCCCCGACGATGTGCGCGAAATCGCCAAGCCGGCATTGCGTCACCGCATCGCACTGGCGCCGGAACTGCAGATCGAAGGCCAGTCGGCCGACGACGTTCTGACCGCATTGCTGGCCAAGGTCGAGGCGCCGCGCAAGTGAGCCAAGCGCAAGCCCGCACTGCGCTTTCCCCGACGTGCACAACACGAAGCGGAGGCCTGCACTCTGCTCCCTCCCTTTCGTGCAAAGCACAAAGGGGAAGGTTGGGGAGGGGTGCTCTCAGCACACAAACCCCGGAGCAGACACCGTGAGGCCGTCCCCCCTGCTGATCGCGCTGCTGGTGTTGTGGGGCCTGCTCGGCATTCCGGTCGCGCTGCATTACCTGCCGCAGCAGGTCTGGAATGCCGCAATCGGCGTGATCGTGCTGTTCGCCGTGCTCGATGGCGTGCTGCTCCATCGCCGCCCCAGCCCGCAGCTTCGTCGCGAACTGCCCGACTCCCTCGCACTCGGCATTGAGCGCGAATGCTGGCTGCAACTGGAGGCATTCGGTCGCCAGCGCGTGGACGTGTTCGACCTGGTGCCCGATGGCTGGGAAACCCACGGCCTGCCGCGCCGGCTCACCTTGGCAGCGGCCAGCGAAAGCCGCTTCAGCTACCGCTTCACCCCGGCCAACCGCGGCACCTTTGTTTTCGACGGCGTGCAACTGCGCCTGCATTCGCCACTGCGTTTGTGGCGGCAACAACGCATCGCCGGCGCAGCGCAGACGGTGCGCGTCTACCCCAACTTCGCCCCGCTCACCCGCTTGGCCCTGCTCAGTGCGGAAATGGCCTCACGGCTGGTCGGCGCGCACCTCAAACGCCGCCGTGGCGAAGGCACCGACTTCCACCAGATGCGCGAATACCGCGTCGGTGACAGCCTGCGCCAGATCGACTGGAAAGCCACCGCACGCGCACGCAAGTTGATCTCGCGCGAATACCAGGACGAGAAGAACCAACAGCTGGTGATGATGATCGACACCGGCCGCCGGATGATGGCCAACGAAGGCGGGCTGTCGCACTTCGATCATGTGCTCAACGCATCGCTGGTGGTGTCCTACCTTGCGCTGCGTCAGGGCGACGGCGTGGGTTTGTTCGCCAGCGGTGGTGATAGCCGCTGGGTCGCGCCCAAGCGTGGACTCGGCGCCATCGACACGCTGTTGCGGGCAAGCTACGACCTGCAACCGAAGCCGGTGGCCACCGACTATCTGGCAGCGGCGACCGAGTTGTCGCTGCTGCATTCGCGCCGCACCTTGGTGATGCTGGTGACCAACGTACGCGACGAGGATATCGAAGACCTGCTCGCCGCCGTACGCCTGCTGCAGAAGCGGCACCTGGTCTGCGTGGCCAGCCTGCGCGAACGCGAACTCGACCAAGCCCTGGTACGCGACGTGGAAACCCTGCCCGACGCCGTGCAGGCCGGCGCACTCGCCCGCTACCTGCAGCAGCGCGCCGACGCCCACGAAGCCCTGCGCAGCCACCGCGTGATGGTGCTGGATGTCACCGCTGAAGAACTGCCGGCCGCGCTGGTGGAACGCTACCTGGCGGTCAAACGCGACGGCCTGTTGTAACCGGCTTCGCGGCTAACGCCGCTTCCCAGAAAAGAAGGCGAGCCATGTAGTGCCGAGCATGGCTCGGCACTACATTGGCATTCCGGACATCATCGGCTTCGCGGCTTACGCCGCTCCTGCAACACCACAACAATTGTTTACAGGTAGATGCGCGTACTTCCCTGCGGCGCATCATCAACGATGGCGTGCGGCAGGAAGCGCGCACTGTCGCGGGTGATGCGGCTGTTGTCTTCGCGCACGCCAATACCGCAGGCGCGGTCGCCGACCACCCAACTGCCCACCAGCGGATAGTTGCCGTCAAACACCGGCAACGCATGGAATACCTGGCGGATGCTCGGGCCGTTGTACGGGCCTTCGCTCTCTTGCCAGCTGCCGTCGGCCATGTGCATGGCCACGTTGGCGCCTTCGCGCGAATGCAGTGGCTTGCGCACCCAGCCAGCCGGCAGCGCGCTGCCGTCATCGAAGTGCGATTCCAGCAGATTCGGATGGCCGCGATGACGCTGCCACAGCAACGGCAAAATGCCCTTGTTGCTCAGCACCGCCTTCCACGCCGGCTCCAGCAACTGCACGCCCGAACGCGGCAAGGCCGCGCCGAATTCTTCGCGCATCAGATCTTCCAGCGGATACAGCTTGAACAGGCTGCCGATCACCACATCGTCCAGATCGGTGAAACGCCCGTCAGCAGAAAGGCCGATGTCCTCGATGGCGATGGCTGCGCCGTGCAACCCGGCTTGCGCCGCGCAATCACGCAGGTAATCCACCGTGCCCTGGTCTTCGGTCGATTCGCCCACCGCGCTGAAATACAGCGGCGGCGGCAAGCGCGCGGTCAGTTCGGCGAAGCGCTCCACCAGCGTTTCATGGAGGGAGTTGAACTGATCGGCGTGCTGCGGCAACGCGCCACGGTTGCGCTGGTCTTCCAGCCATTGCCACTGGAAGAACGACGCTTCATACAGCGACGTCGGCGTGTCGTAGTTCAGCTCGTACAGCTTGGCCGGGCCGGTGCCGTCATAGGCAAAGTCCAGGCGGCCGTACAGGTGTGGGTCGCGGCGGCGCCAGCTCTCGGCAATCCAGTCGCGGAACGGTTCGGGAATGGCCAGCTGCGTCATCAACGCCTCGCTGGCCACCACCTCGCCCACCAGGTCCAGCGCCATCGCATGCAGCTCGGCGCTGGGATCTTCCAGGTCGTTTTCGATCTGGCGCAGGGTGAAGGCGTAATACGCGCTTTCATCCCAATACGGCGCCCCGTCGATGGTGTGGAAACGGAAGCCAGCTTCAGCGGCACGGGCACGCCAGTTGCCGCGTTCGGCAATCGCAACACGTTTCACTGCATCAACCGCCGACGCTGGTACGGCCACCGCTGCGCGCGCCAAAGCCGCCACGGCTTGCGGTCACGGCACGGTTGGGCTGGCTGGTCACCGGCGCCAGGCCGGCCTTGCCCGCGCCAATGGCGCTGCCGGTGTTCATGCCACCGCTGCCGCCCGGTGCGGCCTTGGCCCAGCCCTTGGCCTTGTCCTTGAACGCCGGCTGCGAGGCCGGCGGTGCGGCCACGGCGCCACGGCCGCTGTTGAGCATCTGCGACATGAAGAAGCCCATCATCATCGGGCCGATGAACGAGGTGCCGGCGCTGGTCTGCTGCGGCACGCACTGCTCGGCCGGGTATTCCTTGGCGCACTCTTCCTTGCTGGCGTACTTGGGCGCCGCGTCGGCCGACTGCTGCTGCGCGGTGGCAAAGGCCTGGCGGCAGCTGGACGGATCGCCCGTGGCTTCGCTGCAGGCTTCCACCGAGGTGTACAGCCCTTCCTTCACCTGCACCGTTTCTTCCTTCTGGCAGGCGGTGAACAGCAGCGGCGCAGCGCTCATCAGCAGCAGCGCGGTAGTCCTGGATCGCTTCATCGTCGATTCCCCGTGAAAGTTGTTTCCGAATAATGCCTGATCCGGTCGGCGAGGCGTCAATGAGAATGGTCTTGAAACTGAACCGGGTTTCAGGTGTTTGCTTTTTTACTGACTGAAAAGCACCCCTCCCCTTCGCTGCGCGAAAGTGAGGGGGCTAAAGGCGGCTTGGCTGCAATTCCTTCAGCCCACATGACCGGCCCCCTCCCTTTGCCGCAGGCAAGGGCAGGGTTGGGGAGGAGTCGCTCTGAGCCACCGCGCATCACGCAATCTCCCACCCCCGGATGGTTGCAACAGCAACCGGGATCTTCATGCAGAATCGATCCCACTGCGCTTTTGCTAGCCCGCTCCTGCTTGCCTCCATGCCTGAATATCGCTCGAAAACCTCCACCGCCGGCCGCAACATGGCCGGTGCCCGCGCACTGTGGCGCGCCACCGGCATGACCGATGGCGACTTCCACAAGCCCATCGTCGCGGTGGTCAATTCCTTCACCCAGTTCGTGCCCGGCCACGTGCACCTGAAAGACCTCGGCCAGCTTGTGGCGCGCGAGATCGAAGCGGCCGGCGGCGTGGCCAAGGAGTTCAACACCATCGCGGTGGATGACGGCATCGCCATGGGCCACGACGGCATGCTGTATTCGCTGCCCAGCCGCGAAATCATCGCCGACTCGGTCGAGTACATGGCCAACGCGCACTGTGCCGATGCGCTGGTGTGCATCTCCAACTGCGACAAGATCACGCCCGGCATGTTGATGGCCGCGCTGCGGTTGAACATCCCAGCGGTGTTTGTCTCCGGCGGGCCGATGGAAGCGGGCAAGACCAAGCTCGCCGACCACAAGCTCGACCTGATCGACGCGATGGTGGCCGCCGGCAATGAAGCCGTCAGCGATGAAGAAGTCGCCGTCATCGAACGCAGCGCCTGCCCTACCTGCGGCTCGTGCTCGGGCATGTTCACCGCCAATTCGATGAACTGCCTGACCGAAGCGCTGGGCCTGTCGCTGCCGGGCAACGGCACCGTGCTGGCCACGCACAGCGACCGCGAAGTGTTGTTCAAGCGCGCCGGGCGTTTGATCGTCGAACTCTGCCACCGCTGGTACGGCGGCGAAGAAGCCAACGTGTTGCCGCGCGGCATCGCCACGTTTGAAGCGTTCGAGAATGCGATGACGCTGGATATCGCCATGGGCGGTTCCACCAACACCATCCTGCATCTGCTCGCTGCGGCGCAGGAGGCCGAAGTGGCTTTCGACCAGCGCGACATCGACCGTCTGTCGCGGCGTGTTCCGCAGTTGTGCAAGGTGGCGCCGAACTCGCAGAAGTACCACATCGAAGACGTGCATCGCGCTGGCGGCATCATGGCCATCCTCGGCGAGTTGGCACGCGGCGGGCTGTTGCATACCAATACGTCCACCGTGCACAGCCGCACACTGGCAGCCGCCATCGCGCAGTGGGATATCACCCAGACGCAGGACCAGGCCGTCCACCAGTTCTACAAGGCGGGCCCGGCCGGCATTCCGACCCAGGTGGCTTTCAGCCAATCCACACGCTGGCCATCACTGGACACCGACCGTGCCGAAGGCTGCATCCGCGATGTTGCCCATGCGTTCTCGCACGAAGGCGGATTGGCTGTGCTGTACGGCAATCTTGCGGCAGACGGTTGCGTGGTGAAGACGGCGGGCGTGGATGAATCCATCCATGTGTTCGAGGGCAATGCGCGCGTCTACGAAAGCCAGGACGCAGCCGTGAAAGGTATTCTCGGCAACGAAGTGCAGGCCGGTGACGTGGTGGTGATCCGCTACGAAGGCCCGAAGGGCGGGCCCGGCATGCAGGAAATGCTGTACCCCACCAGCTACCTGAAATCCAAAGGCATGGGCAAAGCCTGCGCGCTGCTCACCGATGGTCGTTTCTCTGGTGGCACGTCCGGCCTGAGCATCGGCCACTGTTCACCGGAAGCGGCGGCAGGCGGCACCATCGGCCTGGTCCGCGATGGCGATCGCATCCGCATCGACATTCCACAGCGCGGTATCAACCTGTTGCTGGATGACGCCGAGCTGGCACGCCGCCGTGCGGAGCAGGACGCAAAGGGCTGGAAGCCTGCTGACGTGCGTCCACGCAAGGTAACCACCGCGCTCAAGGCTTACGCACTGCTGGCCACCAGTGCCGACAAGGGCGCGGTGCGCGACAAAGCCCTGCTCGACGGCTGATCGGTAATCTCAGAACGGGGACGGTGACGTCCCCGGCAACCGATCCAGCGGGCTCAACAAACCACCCGCACCTCGCCCCAGCACATGCGTGTAAATCTGCGTGGTGGCGACATCCTTGTGCCCAAGCAACTCCTGCACGGTGCGGATATCGTGGCCGGCCTCCAGCAGGTGCGTGGCGAAAGAATGACGCAGCGTATGGCAGGTGGCCGGCTTGGTAATGCCTGCGCCGGCACGCGCGGTTTTGATCGCACGCTGCAGCATCTCCTCGCTCACATGGTGACGACCGATGCGCCGCGTTCGCGGATCGGTGGAAACTCTGGTGGATGGAAACAAGTACTGCCATCCCGGCTCGGTATCTGCGTTGGGATATTTGCGCGCCAGTGCATGCGGCAGATAGACATGGCCCATGTCTTTGGCCAGATCGGAGGCATGCTGCAACAGCGCCCATTCGCGTTGCCGCAACAAACGTTCACGCAATGAAATTGGCAATGGCACGCGTCGGTCCTTATTGCCCTTGCCGCTACGCACGCAGATTTCAGTGCGGGCAAAATCCACATCTTTGATGCGCAGCCGCAGGCATTCCATCAACCGCATGCCGGTGCCGTACAGCAACTGCACCATCGTCGCGGTGATGGCCTCCGGCATGGCCGCAAACAAACGCGCCACTTCATCCGGCGAAAGCACTACCGGTAACCGGCGCGGCCGCTTGGCGCGCACCACGTCCTCCATCCAGGGCAACTCCACGCCCAGCACAATGCGGTAGAGAAACAACAACGCAGACAAGGCCTGATTCTGGGTTGCCGCCGCCACATTGCCCACCACCGCAAGCTGCGTGAGAAACGCCCCAACCTCCTCCGCGCCCATCGTGCTGGGGTGGCGCTTGCCATTGGCCAGAACGAAGCGCCGGATCCACGCAACGTACGCCTGCTCGGTGCGCAAACTGTAGTGCCGGACCCGAATCTGCTGCCGCACCAAGTCCAGCAATCGCGGCGTTTTTGTAGGCGTTACACCGGACGGTTCGGGGGTGTATTCCATGGCACGGCTCCCAGGCGGCATATGCAAGGGAGATTGACTTGCACCTGTGCGGACTGGAACCGGCCAAGTTGATGTTTGCGGGTGAGATTATCCGGTTTCAATGCTGTCGAGAAATGTACATACTCGGCGCCACACCGCTGTTGGGCGGTCCACTTAGAGTTAGGCCCCATGGAAAGCTCCGTCGTTATTCACGGTGAAACTTGGAAACTCGTTGATATAGCCGACAACATCGCTTGGTGCAAAGAGCGGCCCTGGCTCCGCTCGCAGTACACCAACACCAAAGACCACAATCACTGCTTCATATGTTGGTGGACCCTAGCTATTTCGGACGACCCCAGCGTTGGGCAAGGCTATGTCACAGGCTCTCATCGGCATGTCTGGCTTTGCAGTGAGTGCCACGGTAAATTCGTCGCCACATGGGCCACTGGCGCCAGTTCGCTGCCTGGGGCCTAACAATTCATTCAAGCCGAACCCGCTTCGCGGGTCGGCTTAATTCCAGAGTTAGGCCGCGTTGGTAAAAGTGGGTTGATGGTTCTGTCTTCGGGTGCAACAACGGCCCTTTGGCGGTCGGCTCCGGATAGCAGTCACAACTGTTTCC
Organism: Stenotrophomonas sp.; assembly: GCF_050737575.1. Classification (GTDB taxonomy): domain Bacteria; phylum Pseudomonadota; class Gammaproteobacteria; order Xanthomonadales; family Xanthomonadaceae; genus Stenotrophomonas. Next base: position 143,246 of record NZ_JBOHXW010000006.1, on the reverse strand, counting down.
GCTGTCGGTTGGTTCGTCGCTTCGTCTTATGCTTCATTGCCGCACCGCACTCACTTCGTTTGGCTTCGGCAACACCGCGCTTCACGGTTTACGGGGCAAGCCACGATCCTGTGCGCTGTGGCAAGATCGGTCTGCGTTGGGTTGTACAAGCGGGCTGTTTGGTCAGTGGTTACACATCCCTGGCCAATGCTGCCTAACAATTCATTCAAGCCGACCGCTGCTTCGCAGCGTCGGCTTAATTCTGGCGTTAGAGCGCATGGGAAGGACTTGCGAATCCTCCGGGCATCGAAATCGGCTACTTCGCAGTCAATTTGCTGTCTGCTACTACTGTTGCACTGAGTTCCCGCCCACCGCAGTAGTCGATTGGATAGATGAGGACACCGAAGGCATAGGACAGACGGCACTTTGTCCCCATTGCACCGTAGATGCGGTTGTGGGCTTCGACGGCTCAGTAGATCGTGATTGGGTCGCAAATGCACATGAGCGCAGCTTCGGCTAGCCTGCACTCTAACAATTTATTCAAGCCGAACCCGCTTCGCGGCTCGGCTTAACTCGAGCGTTAGGCGGCAATGGAGCAAATCCTCACCTTTGAGATAGATGACTTTTCTGCCATCGTCAACGACGTGACCGTTCCCGTTCATTTGGGGATTTTCAAAGACTCGTCAGGGTATTTCCTTGTTAGCTCTGCGCCCTTTGGGGGCGATTCCTTCAACGGAGATACGTGGCACATATCAGTCGCTGACGCGTTCGCCCAAGCGCAGATGCAGTTCGGTGTTTTACAAGGCAGGTGGCGCGCAGTTGCCGCCTAACAGTTCATTCAAGCCGAACCCGCTTCGCGGGTCGGCTTAATTCCGGAGTTAGGGCTCACATGGAAGTAGTCATGCAACCTGTAGCCACTGATCTGGGTGACCGCATCATCAAGGTCAATCACGCCGGTGAGAATGGCGCCATAGGCATCTACACAGGCCAGATCCTTATGGCCCGGCTCACCGCCCCAAGCATGCTCGCAGAGCTTCGTGAGTTCCGCTCACACGAAAGACGGCACCGCGCCATTTTTGGCGCTGAGTTGGAGCGGCGTGGCCGGCGTCGCTGCCGTAGTTACTGGCTCTGTGCCATTGGTGGCTTCGTACTCGGGGCCATAACTGGCCTGCTCGGCAGCAGTGCTATTGCTGCAACTACCACGGCTGTTGAGAGCGTCGTACTTAAGCATCTACAGCATCAGCTTGTAGTACTGCATGGCCGTGACCCAGCCGCCGTGTCAGCAATCTCATCTATCGTTGCCGATGAGCAGGAGCACCACGATCAATCCTCGGGGCACATCCAAGCTGGTACATTCTGGCCTAGGGTTCTCACGCCCATTGTGTCTGCCTCAACTGAAGCAGTTATCTGGCTGGGCATGCGGCTGTGAGCCCTAACAATTCATTCAAGCCGACGCCGCTTCGCGGCGCGGCTTAATTCAGGCGTTAGGCGGCAGTGTTCTGGGTTGGCTGGCCCTTCATCTTTCAGCAGCAACATTGGCAAGTCACTGGTCGGCTCCGGGTAGCAGTTCCAACTGTTCCTGGCAGCGGCAAGCTCGCCACTTCGTCTTACGCTTCACTGCCCCACCGCAATCATTTCATCGCACTTCGGTGGCAACGCTCTACAAGGTTTCCCGGGCAGGCTCCGTCCCGCTAGCTGTGGCATGATCGGCTCGCGTTGGGTTGTACAAGCAGGGCAGCGTTGGCCATGGGTTATGCAATTGGCTGCAGCCGCCTAACGGTTCATTCAAGCCGACGCCGCTACGCGGCGCGGCTTAATTCCAGAGTTAGGCGTCGGTGTGTTTGGTTGGCTGGCCCTTCTTCTTTCGGCAGCAACATCGGCAAGTCACTGGTCGGCTCCGGGTAGCAGTTCCAACTGTTCCTGGCATCGGCAAGTTCGCCACTTCGTCTTACGCTTCACTGCCCTACCGCAATCATTTCATCGCACTTCGGCAGCAATGCTCGGCAAGGTTTCCGGGGCAAGCTCCATCCCGCAAGCTGTGGCATGATCAGCTCGCATTGGGCTGCACACGCAAGGCAGCATTGGCCCGGGGGGCGGTAAGTGGCCACAGCCGCCTAACAGTTCATTCAAGCCGAACCCGCTTCGCGGGTCGGCTTAATTCCAGAGTTAGGCAGCATTGGTAAAAGTGGGTTGGTGGTTCTGTCTTCGGGTACAGCATCGGCCTTTTAGCGGTCGGCTCCGGTGAGCGGTTACAACCGCTTCTGCCATCGGTTGGTTTGCCGCTTCGCCTTATGTTTCATTGCCGCGTCGCACTCACTTCGCTTGGCTTCGGCAGGACCGCGCTTCACGGTTTACGGGGCAAGCCACGATCCTGCGGGCTGTGGCAAGATCGGCCTGCGTTGGGTTGTACAAGCGGGCAGCTTGGTCAGCGGTTACACATCTCTGGCCAATGCTGCCTAACAATTCATTCAAGCCGACCGCTGCTTCGCAGCGTCGGCTTAATTCTGGCGTTAGACAAGGAGAGACATCTATGCAACGTCGCTTCGGAGAGTCCTATCTGCCTGGCAACGCGCCTGCGGATAGGACGGAAGCTTCTGCAAAGGAAGTAGCAATAGGTCAAAAGTCTGCGATTCGCGCCGTTCTGATCACTGCGACTGTTGTAGTCGCAATGATGATCGCACCTACTCTTGGCATCTCCGAGCAAGCCGGAGCCTATGTAGTGCTCGGTGCATGGGCACTTCTGCTTGTTGCGAGCATCATGAGCGTGTACGGGATGATTAAGATCAGCAACGGGCTTGGATGGTCCTTTTTAACGAAGGCATTCGTGTTCTTACTTTTGTTTGTTCCGCTAATCAGCACGATCACAGTACTCGTACTTAGTGCCAAGGCTACCGCATTCTTACGCGGCGCAGGCTATAAGGTCGGATTGCTTGGCGCCTACCGCTAACCTTGTCTAACAATTCATTCAAGCCGACCGCTGCTTCGCAGCGTCGGCTTAATTCTGGCGTTAGGCTGCACACCATGCAATTTCGCGTGACCTCGTCAAATCTGACCATCGCTCTTGACGAATCTGAGGCCCAAAATGTGGTTTCAGCCGTTACGCGCTACCTCGTTCCCCGCTTCGCTAAGAAGATCTACTTCCTCTCAGATCAACTCGCCGTATGGCATCAAGAAATTGAAGGCTTGAGCAGAGTTATCGAGGACCAGGAACCATCCAACTTCCTCAGTAGCTTCCGCATTGTTCAGCGCGGGTCTGATCTGTATGTTGTGGCGGCAACACGCTCAAAATTTAGCCCGGAAAATTGGCGGTCACTCACCAAAGAGTTGATGGCAAGTGCAGCCTAACAATTCGTTCAAGCCGAGACCGCTTCTCGGTCTCGCGCGAGTCTCACTCGCCGGCTGCGGTCCGGCTTAACTCAGGCGTTAGGCGGCATTGGTAAACGTGGGTTGGTGGTTCTGTCTTCGGGTGCAGCATTGGCCCTTTGGCGGTCGGCTCCGGACAGCGGTTACAACCGTTTCTGCTCTCGGTTGGTTCGCCACTTCGCCTTATGTTTCATTGCCGCGCCGCACTCACTTCGTTTGGCTTCGGCGGCACCGCGCTTCATGGTTTACGGGGCAAGCCGCGATCCTGTGCGCTGTGGCAAGATCGATCTGCGTTGGGTTGTACAAGCGGGCTGGTTGGTCAGTGGTTACACATCCCTGGCCAATGCTGCCTAACAATTCATTCAAGCCGACCGCTGCTTCGCAGCGTCGGCTTAATTCTGGCGTTAGGGCCCACAAGAAATGTCACTCGGATTGAGACTTTACAAAGCCATCGGCGAGATCCAGGGGTATCGCTACATCAGGAAGCGAAACGCCTTTGTCCGCAAGGAGTCTCATGGCTTCAGTGAGTTCGTGTTTGCCACATACCCCACTGTAATTAGGGGTATTGCCGGACAACACTATTCGTTAATAGTTGGCGTTCGCCACAATATCGTGGAGGACGTGGTCAACCAGCTCGGCCTCATCTATGGCAGTGACAATCAAAGTGCCACTACGACTGTTGACACTCCACTTGAAATATTCCCGCTCTCACCCGAGAGGCAATATTCGTACTTCTTGCCAGAGCACGATCTTCATGCTGTAGCTAGTTGCATCGAAAAGTCAGTGACAACTGATTTGTCGGGTTTCTGCGCACGTTACGCCTCACTCCAAGAGTGTGCCGTTGGTCTCAACACAGAGCCAACAAGTCGGTCACATCACTTGTGTAACAACCTAGAGCCAAGGATGTATCGGGCAATAGCCTCTGCGCACTTTGCTCACCTTCAAGACTTTGATTCACTATTGGAGCGGTGGCAATCTGCGTACCTGTCCGCATTGCCTGTAAGCGCACACACCAAGATCCACGGAAGGCTCTGTCAGCTTCTAGACATCCTCGGTGTGGGCCCTAACAATTCATTCAAGCCGAACTTGTCCGCTGGCGCGGCCAAGTCGGCTTAATTCAGGCGTTAGGCCGCAAGGATCGCTCATGATCAGATTAACTCCCTATGCTCTGTTCTGTGTCGCTTACATCGCCATTTCGGCGGCGCTTGTTTGGTTGCAAGCTAGCTTAGAGTTAAGTCCGGCATTTGACTGCGTTAGTCCAATCGCCGCACTCGTCTCTGTATTCATGGCGCTTCGTAGCGGTGCGCTGTCCAAACGTGGCATCCTTTCCGTGTCGGCGGGACTAGCACTTGTCATATATGCATCTATCACCTTCACCTACCATTGGCTTGCGGTTCCCGTCGGTGGATCTGTATCGGCACTCGCCTTAGCTCAGGCCGGTGGCTTTCCACTCCTATTGAATACTCTAGTTTTTGTTGTTTCGCCCGTTGTATCGTTGGCCGTTCTTGAGAGAGTTCAAGGGAAGCGGATAGAGCGTAGCTCTGCGGCCTAACAATTCATTCAAGCCGAAGCCGCTTCGCGGCTCGGCTTAATTCCGGCGTTAGGCATCAAAGGACGGATCTGTGCGCGTTGACTTAGCCCTCTTTGAAGGTGACGAACTGCTGACCCGCGACAGCTTTCGCGTAGGTGCTGCCGAGCTCTCAAGCTTTTCCCCGCTGTTCAAAATCACTCACAAGCTCGGGCAAGAAGCGGCGGATATTGTTCTTTCAGAGTTCCCAACTCATGTTGACCTCAACACAATCGTCCTTAAGATGCCAATTCATGAGTCCTCTGATTGGGAGTCAATCGACATGGGCAGGTACTCGCTGGCATTCTGGTGTCGGCTTGATGCCTAACAATTCATTCAAGCCGACGCCGCTTCGCGGCGCGGCTTAATTCCGGCGTTAGCTGCAAACAGACATGGCCGCGATCTTTTTATTCACCTGCTCATGCTGTGGGGAGCTTCATGAGGGCTCGCCCAGCTTCGGGTATAAGACTCCAATGCCCTTTGACCACTTGTCAGAGCACGACAAGCAATCAATCGCGCAGATCAACGACGACCTTTGCAAGATCGATCACCCGGAGGGCACCGACTACTTTGCTCGGGTTGTTTTGGAGCTTCCCATTCACGGGACTGAAGAGCCGTTCCTTTGGGGTGTCTGGGTTTCGCTTAGCAAAGAGAGCTTTGACAAGTACACGTCAACCTGGGGCGAGCATGATGAATCCGACAGCTACTTCGGCTGGTTCAGCAATCGCCTTCCGTACTACCCTGACACAATCAACCTAAAGACAAATGTGCGGCCCAGAAATGGCAGCGCAAGACCATATCTTGAGTTGCAACCGAGCGACCATCCACTAGCCGTCCACTATCATCATGGCCTGAGCGCTCAAGAAGCTCAGAAGATCGCAGAAGAGGCTATGCATGGACGCAGCTAACAATTCATTCAAGCCGAACCCGCTTCGCGGGTCGGCTTAATTCAGGCGTTAGAGAGCACGGCAATGTCAGCGACGTCCAAGTATCGTGAGACCTTCTTAGCGGTTCGGGCTCTGCTTCAAGAGCACGACCCCCACGGGCTCATGGCCAAGTATGGTGGAGATCGCTTCGATGATCAGATCTACGGCTATGAGGCAACTACCATCATCGAGCGCCTTAAGAACGAAGCTTCCTCCGCATCAGTGGAGGATGTGCTAAGTGGCTTGGCGTCCAAGTACGGACGGGCCGTTAATGTCGAGGCATCAAGAAATTCCGCAGCACGCATCGCTACGGCACTCGGTGCTCTCTAACAATTCATTCAAGCCGAACCCGCTTCGCGGGTCGGCTTAACTCAGACGTTAGGCCGCGTTGGTAAAAGTGCGTTGGTGGTTCTGTCTTCGGGTGCAGCATTGGCCCTTTGGCGGTCGGCTCCGGGGAGCGGTTACAAGCGCTTCTGCTGTCGGTTGGTTCGCCGCTTTGCCTTTTGTTTCATTGCCACGTCGCACTCACTTCGTTTGGCTTCGGCGGCACCGCGCTTCACGGTTTACGGGGCAAGCCACGGATCTTGCGGGCTGTGGCAAGATCGGTCTGCGTTGGGTTGTACAAGGGGGTGGTTTGGTCGGCGGCTACACATCTCTGGCCAACGCTGCCTAACAATTCATTCAAGCCGACCGCTGCTTCGCAGCGTCGGCTTAATTCTGACGTTAGGCCGCGTTGGTAAAAGTGGGTTGGTGGTTCTGTCTTCAGGTGCAGCACTGGCCCTTTGGCAATCGGCTCCGGGGAGCGGTTACAAGCGCTTCTGCCGTCGGGTGGTTCGCCACTTCGCCTTATGTTTCATTGCCGCGTCGTGCTCACTTCGCTTGGCTTCGGCAGCACCGCGCTTCACGGTTTACGGGGCAAACCACGATCCTGCGGGCTGTGGCAAGATCGGCCTGCGTTGGGTTGTACAAGCGGGCGGTTTGGTCAACGGTTACACATCCCTGGCCAACGTTGCCTAACAATTCATTCAAGCCGATCGCTGCTTCGCAGCGTCGGCTTAATTCTGGCGTTAGGCTGTCATGACTGAAAAATCCACTGATGTTCTAGAGGTAGTAAGCGCATTTCTTGATCACCACGGGCGGACCATCCATGACGAAATACTGGCTGAGCTCGTTTCTAGCCATGGACTGAGCTTCGATGACGCAAACTACTTCATCGATTTACTTGAATCAAATGCCGTGCTGCTTCTTGGCTTTGATGTCTGGCGCTCCGAACGAGGTCTCTACACATACGGCTCCTGTTGGTCACCAGGCAATAGAGACTTCAGCGACTACAATTCTGCTCGAATCGCGTTGACTAAAAAATATCTTGGCAGCGGGGATTGCGTCGTGTTCACAGTCCGCCGCGCCGATGAGTCGCCTAACTAGCCCTTCGGCGCGGATTAACCCTTGTGCAAGGCCGCGATGGGCTGGGTTGGCTGGCCGGTATTTTTCCCACAGCAGCATCGGCAGTCACTGGTCGGTTCCAGCTAGCAGCTCCAACTATTCGTGGCACCGTCAAATTCACCGCTTCGCATTACGCTTCATTGCCCTGCCGCAATCATTCCATCGCACTTCGGCGGCGACGCTCGGCTAGGTTTGTTGAGCAAGCTCCATCCCGCAAGCTGTGGCATGATCGACTTGCGTTTGGCTGCATAAGCAAGGCGGCATTGGTCCAGGGGTCGGTAAGTGGCCACAGCCGCCTAACAATTCATTCAAGCCGAACCCGCTGCGCGGGTCGGCTTAATTCCAGAGTTAGGCGCAATGAAAGCACCCCCATTTCCCATTGCAGCACTCTCGCTCGTCCAGACCATCCTGGGGCTGGTTGTTGCTGGTGCTATGGCCTACTGGCTAGCCACTGAAGGCTTCGTTGGAATCGACGAGATACCGGCGTGGATCATGCCTGTCGCATTGCTAGCTGGCCTCGCATGCATCGCTTCTGCTGTTCAGCTCTGGCGCCTTCGCTGGTCTGGGCCCATCAGCTTTCTTGCCCTTTGGCTGCTTCCGTTCTTTGGCTCGCTGCCATTTGCAAGTCCAATGGAGATCATACGGGACGCTAGCTTTATTGAGGGCCGGCTTGCCTTCCTTCTCGTCTACGGCGTGATCGTTTTCGAGTTCCGCAGGCAATTCGCGCCTAACAATTCATTCAAGCCGAAACCGCTTCGCGGTTCGGCTTAATTCAGGCGTTAGCCGGCACTCATGAATCCGTCGCTTACCTTCGATCCATCCGATGGCTCTGCCTCTATCTCCGGCATACCCATTCGGTTGCGCGGCGGCCTGTCGCGTGAAGCAGTGCCGTCGGCACTGGTTTCTTTCTATCGCTCAACTCTGAATCATGGCAACGGGTACGAGTGGCTGTCATTTCATGGGGTCACGTTCGGCGGTCATCCGTGTGGATTTGCTCTGTGCTTTTTCCATGGATCAATGACCCAGCTTCACTTCAGTGTCATGCTTCCCAACACTGAAATTGAAAGTGGTTGGCCAACTAAGGGCGCCATCGATGACGAGATTGCGTTCGTCAGAAAGGAACTCAGCGCACAGCTACGCACCACAATTGCCGATCACGGGAGCACGTTCAGTTGGGGCGTAGCCTGGTCAACCTTTGACCCGAGGGGATTTCAGGCAAGCTCTGGCGTGCGCTATACCGGCTAACCCATCATTCCAGCGGCCTGTCTACCACGGCCGCTGAATTCAACCATGAGGCTGAAAAATGCAGATGTTCGAGTGGCGTAAAGAGCGTTGGTATCGGTGTTTAGTAGTTGTCGCTACGATCCTTGCGATAACTGTCTTAGCCTCTCATCCAGAGTTGCGGTTATTGCTACCGCTCGTTGATGCCCTTGGATTAGATCTCTTTATTCTCTTATTAGGCTCACAGATTTTCACGTTCGTGCAGCCGCTGGCTTCGTCGTTTTATCGAGCAATTCTCCAGCCAGCACTCCACAGAGCGTTCTCACTAGCCATGTTTCTACTAGGCGTATCAGGACCGTATCCAGAGGCACACGTAGTGATGCCAAGGCCACTTCGCAGATTTGCGGCCTAACTATTCATTCAAGCCGAAGTCGCTTCGCGGCGCGGCTTAATTCGGGCGTTAGGCAACAGATGAAGATCATCCCCAATCTGACACTCGCCCTACTTCTAGCCACTTCTAGCGTCGCCGCCTACGCTCACGAACAAGCGGACGAACTTTGCTCTGAGCTTGGGAGCTTCTTGACCTCGGTGAAGCCGGATGAAACACGCAGCCTCACGTTGCGCACTTTCTGGGGCGCCAGGGTAGAAGGGGACCACATCGTGATGGGCTCAAAAACCTGTGAACACCACAACTATGAGCCGGGCGAAAAGCTATGTGCCTACCTGATGGAGCACAGTTCCACGGAGTTCGCAGGTTTCAACGCCAAGCGCATTTTGAACTGCCTAGCCTTTGCTCCAGGAATAGGCCAAGACTTGGACATCCATAGCGGAACTTTCTCAGCTACATTCGGCTCACAAGATCGTGGCGCATTGGTAAGTCTCGATGTTTTACCGGACAAGGAGCCCGGAGAGATGGTCCTTCGTTTGCAGGCAGATGGCTACTAAGCCGCTGCCTAACAATTCATTCAAGCCGACGCCGCTTCGCGGCGCGGCTTAATTCCAGAGTTAGGCAACAAGGAAAGTTTCTCGTGAGCAAACTAGAAGAGCAGGTCAATGGCAAATTGTTACCAGGCATGCATCTACCACACCCGCTTCAAGCGCTGTTCAACTGGATTGAGGGGAACGGCCTTTATATCGACCGTCCAACCGGTGAACGCATAGGCTTCTTGTTCCCGGAAGCTGAGCTTCGTGACAGCTGGACGGAAACGGAGCGGAAAGGGGGAACCAACATCGAGTTCTTTGCCGAGGGCAACGCCAATCTCAAGTACTGGTTTGGCCATGAGCGTCCTGAGGTCTTGGACCGGCTTTGCGTTTTTGCCAAGACCGGAGCTGAAGGTTCAATGGCAGCACTCTGGCTTGCCCCGAACGGCGATCAAAAGTTCGTCCACCTTGGTTCTGGGTCTGGCTCTGTGATGACCTGCATTCTTGCGGACGACCCCGTCGATTTTGTTCGGCTGCTTGCCATTGGATACGACGAAATATGCTGGGGCAGCGACTTCGCTGCCCCTCCACCTTTGGATGGATCGTTTGTAGTTCATCCAAACATAGAGTATAGACAATGGGTTCAAGCAACTTTTCCGGGCGTCATTCCGCAAATCGGCTTGGAGATCGTGAAGCACCCTGACGACATGGGCGACGCGGGCTCAAAAGACCAGTTCAACCGATGGGTCGCGCAAAATGTTGCCTAACAATTCATTCAAGCCGACGCCGCTTCGCGGCGCGGCTTAATTCTGGCGTTAGGCGGCAAAGAAACATTATCGGAGATTGGTAGAAATGGCAGGAAACGCAGCAATATACATTGCCGACCCAGGAATGATCGGATCTAAAGTATTTAACAGTCTCACAAATGTTTCTTCTTACGAGAGCTTATCGGATGGTGAGACCGCTACTGGCGTGGTGTTTCATCTCCCTCCCGGGAGGGTAACGATCAACTTCATGCCCGGAGAGCAGATTCAGCGCCACCTTGAAGGACTCACCGGGTTCGCCCAGCAAACCATCACTGACAGAGACAAGATGCTCTATGCACTCTCCCGCATCTATCACGTCCAACTCGTTGGCGGCTGCGTCATTACGCCAGATTTTGACCAAGACGGTGTCATTGAGCGGTTTCTGCGCGATTTGGTGTCCCGATTGAATGGCTTGCTATTCATCCACGGCACTATTTTTGACTACGACGGCGAGCGATTGGACGGACTTCCAGTTGCCGCCTAACAATTCATTCAAGCCGACGCCGCTTCGCGGCGCGGCTTAATTCCAGAGTTAGGCCTTATGAGAGCGATTGCGATTACTGCCTGTGCGGCTCTACTCGTCGGCTGCAATCCTGACAGGGTGCATGTCGACGCTGAGACATCGGACTTTCTGTCCATGTTCAACTGCCCAGGTGCGTCCGGGACATACGCACCCGTAGCTATTCCCGAGCTTATCGCAAACCCTGCGCCCTTCGACGGCAAAGCTATCGAGATTTCTGGCTATCACATTAGCTTGTTTGAGCACTCAGCTATTTATCCAACTCGGCAAGAGCCTTTCTCGACTAATTCCTCTGATGGGATTTGGACATTAATTAGTACTAACCGTAATGTAAGTAGCGAGCGTCGAGTTACATTACGTGGTGTCTACACGACCAAGATGCGTGGTCATCTAGGGCAATGGCCAGGAAGTATCTGTGTGCACTCAGTGCTTCCAAGCAATGATACCTAACAATTCATTCAAGCCGAACCCGCTTCGCGGCTCGGCTTAATTCCAGAGTTAGGGCTCACAGTAGACATGTTCTCGATTTTGGAGACGAGGGTTCTACCACCAGTCCTGCTGCTGGCGCTGGCCGCAATCGTTTGGGCATCCCCAGGGTCAACCTATTCGCTTGTGCACATCGCGCTTGGCCTACCTCTCGTCATGCTGGGCCTTTCGCTCAACGCCTGGCCCAAGGCTCTATTCCGGCATGTCGGTACGAGCGTCAATCCTCTGCATCCGGAGCGGTCCTCAGTCTTGGTCACGCCGGGACTGTATCGTTATTCCCGCAATCCAATGTATCTAGGTTATGCCTTGGCCCTGTTGGGCTGGGCGATCTGCCAAGGACAACCTCTTGGCGTTGTGATGGTTGCCTTTTTCGTCGGCTACGTAACGGTCTTCCAGATCTTGCCAGAGGAACGCCATCTGTCGATCCGATTCCCAGCGGAGTACGCTGCGTACAAAAGGGCAGTGCGCCGTTGGGTCTGAGTCCTAACAATTCATTCAAGCCGGAGCCGCTTCGCGGCGGCATCTCTTAACTCAGGCGTTAAGCCTCGTCCGGCTCAACCACCACGTAGCCGAGAGCCTTCAATCGCCCAAGCAAGCCGTCCGCACCAACCATTTCGCTAATCGGCAACACTGCGAATGTAACCGCATTCCGCTGTAGCGCACGCTCCACAGCGACGAGCCAGACCAGGGAAGCCTGCTCAGCCAACCCCGGCTTCTTTTGGAAGCCCATAACCGCATCATAGGTGCGCCTGCATGCAGGTTGTATTTCGTTGTACTTCAACTGACGCAGCATGCCCAAGTCGCCGGTGGCCCAAGCATTCGCGCCACGTTTCATTACATCCAAGTCGGCCTCAAGTGTGTCAACTGTTCTAGTAAAGCATTCCTGATCGTTGATTCGCGACTCTGTCAAGGCAGCTATTCCTGCCCTATAGGCTTTCCTATCAATGTCCAAAGGGTACTGGATCCGAGTTTGGGTAATTGAGATATCGTTGGCTTCGGCAATTTCAACAACCCTGTTCCAAACAATGCTTTCCTGAGTCATGCCCGCTGCGGAAATCGCACTGAAGTACAAATCCTGCGAGGCAAACATCGGGCGTGAGCGCTCAGCCTTATGGTTGTCATCCATGTACTTCGTCTTCATCGCGGCCCACCGCGCATAGACAGGCTCGGGCAGCACGTCCTTCAGCTCACCTCCGTTGGCAATCTTCGTGGCGGCGATTGCGGAGCGGGCCAACAGCGCCATTTTGAATACATCTGCAGCACCAATGTCAGCTTCGGCCCCAGCAGGCGCGATAATTTCATCGGCTTGGGAAATGATTTCCGCGACTTCAGCTGTGTCCCATATCATGTCTTTCGGGAGCGGACTAACTGTGCCTAGCAACCACAAGGCCCTATCGCCATCAGTTACTTTCCAAAGACCCGGCCCGGGCAGCGTGCCAGTTACAACCACCGTATCCAGGGTCCTTGGCTCCGATTGAGGTGAATTCTGAGCACCAGCGATAGCTGAAGCGGTTACCCCTAAAGCAGCGAACAGCGAAATAGTTGCGGCAGACTTCAGCATGTCAAGTTCCATTCAGTGGTGGGTGCGTGTATGCGCATACCAGCCATCCCGCCTCACAAGCAGCCGCAAGGCTCACAACTGAGATCGCTAGTACATCAAAGTAAGGAAGACGCGGTTAAGTAATTGTTTTGGCCGCAGGCATGCGCAACATGCCCTGCCTATCAGTTCATTCAAGCCGACGTTGCTTCCGCAATGCGGCTTAACTCAGGCGTTAGGTGCAATGGATAGTTCTCATACGTTCCCAACAAAGAATATGGCTGTCTTGTGCAGCTTGGCGCTACTCCCGGATGGCTCATTGAGAGTGATGCTCGATGACGCTCGTAAGGGCCAAGAACCGGGCGCTTGGGCATACGAAAGCTTGGTTACCTTCAAGGACTATTCACCTGGCACCCTTGAGGACTTGGCTGCACTCCCAGAGGAAGAGCTGGCAAACTTCGGTCATTACGTGCTGGCCCGTCTGCTCGCTAGCAATGGGCTAAGCACCTAACAATTCATTCAAGGCGAAGCCACTTCGCTGCTCGGCTTAGTTCCGGCGTTTGGCCGTGGTGGAGCAAAGCTTCTAGGTGGTTGTCGCTTCGGTAGGCTTCCGGTATCGCCTGGTCACGGCTTCGGCAAATACTTCGCATCACGGTTCAACGGGCGCGCCCAATCCCGCAGTCTGTGGCAAGCTCGGCAAAGGCGGCAGTGCTGGGGAGCACGGTTGCAGTACCAAACCGTTCTGGCCACTCACTGCCTAACAACTCTTTCAAGCGTCAGCTGCCATGAGCGAAATTGACGAGCCAATTTACGCCGCACCCAAAACCCATGTTCCTGCTCGGACAGTTCGCCGCCCCATTCTGCGATTCTGGCCTACCTGTCTCATCTGCAGCGTCCTTGTTCCAGCTGCAGGCATTGTTCTCATTAGTCATGAGATACCCGCGCTCGGCATGACGTTCTTTCTGTTGGCTTGCTGGTTGATACCCGTCGGTTGGATTGTTTTTCCGGAACTCCGGCATGGCGGCCTCAGCAATCTTTCCTGCGGCCGCGCACTGGCTATCTCTGCGGGATTCTTTGCGGCGACCACCGCTATTGCCTTTGCTCTGATGGTGATTGCCAGCCTTGCCTACTGGCTAGTTGAGGTTTCACGATATGGCACCTGACCACTCAATCAGACCGAACCGGCATCACGGCACGGCCTGGTTCATGCGTTGAACCCTACGGAGAAGTTGTCACAGCCCATGGATAGAATCACGCTGACTCGCACGTTGCTCATCGCGTCCATCTTGTATGTGGTCGCCTTCTATTTTGTCGGGAGCGCGTTGAAGCCTGGCTACTCGCAGCTTTCCAATTTCGTGAGTGAGTACAACGCAACCGGCACTGCCTGGGCTGGGACACTCACCTACGGTGGCTTTCTTGCCACTGCCGTTCTTCTTTCAGCATTCCTGATCTGTGCCCGGCCACTTGCGCATGTTTCTGGCGGCAGCCGACTGGGGTTCTGGCTCTTGTGGTCGCTTCCTGCGTCATTTCTCCTCGGTGCGCTCGCCCCGTGCGACGCTGGCTGCCCCTTTGAAGGCTCCACCAGCCAACTGCTGCACAATCTGTTCGCCATTCTCGCGTACGTCGGTATGGGGGCCAGTATTTTCTTGATGTCTTTTGCGCCCAATTTCAAACCATTTCCCTGGCGGCGCACCTTCCTGCTGCTGACAGGCATCGCCTTCCCTGTGATGTTCGTACTGATGGTTCAACCGGACGTGTCGCCTTGGCGGGGGTTGCTGCAGCGGCTATTGGATATCGCCATGGCGCTTTCACTGCTACTTTCCTTCAATCCACTGTTCGGCCAGCGTCGCAAAAGCGACACCTGACCGTTGGCGCAAGCCGAAGCCGCCTCAATGTTCGGCATGATTCCAACTTTCGTTTGCACGGAGGCCGCATGGCGCTTCAAAAAAATGATCTTCAGCTGTTGATAGAGATGCAGGCCTTGTGTGACAAAGTCTTGGATCAGACTGAAGCGCTTGCGCCAATGCTGGAGACGGTCGACACGCTCAACCACGATATCAAGCGACTCGAAGCGTTCTACGACAAAGACTGGCTGCGACTTCATGACGACAAGCAACTAACGGACTCAGACCATGAAGCACTTCGGCCCCATATCAAGGACGGCCGCTATTCCATCCTGGCGCAGGACACGATCTGGGATGCGTTTGTTACGGCGCGCGAGATTCAACTTTCATTGACAAAGCTTCTGGTCAAGCACCTGTAGGATCGGCGCGTGGCACAGGTCTTCATGCGCAATGCCGGCAAGGGCGCCACATACGTCTGGCACTCGCACGCACTGAACGGGTTACTCCCTTTTTCCGGGTGCAACATCATTCATGGACAGCACCACACTGGAAGCACTCATGGTCATCGGCGCGTCGATCATCGCGTTGATGTCCCCGTTTGAGGCGCAGACGTTACGCAGCAGATCACGGCAACACGGGCGCACGCTGGGCTGGTTGCGAGCGTTGTGGTTTGGCTTGTGTACGACCACTGCGGGCGTGCTGACGTTTCTGGTTGTCAGCATCGGCATCTGGTTTGGAGTTCCGTATCTGTTTGGCAGTCTCTGGCTCCCGTTACTGACGGCAGTTCCGGGATTGATTCTTGGCTTTCTTGCTGCCCGTCGCGTGAACAAGGCGTTGATCCAACGACTGCTTGGCGCGGCGTGGACCGGCGTATGAAATGCGAGTACAACTCACCGCGACGCTTGGAGAACTTCAATGAAACGTGTAACCGGCATCGGTGGAATTTTCTTCAAATCGGCTGATCCAAAAACGCTGGGGGCGTGGTATCGGGATCATCTTGGGCTGGAGGTTTCCGACTGGGGCGGCGCGGTGTTCCAGTGGGGCGGTACTGACAGCCCAGCCGGGATGACCATCTGGAGTCCGTTCGCGCAGGACACCGATTACATGCAGCCGAGTACGGCACCTTTCATGATCAACTTCCGGGTGGATGACCTTGATGCACTGCTTGCGGCGCTACGCAGCGAAGGCTGCAATGTGCTCGACAAGACCGAGACCTCGGAGCAAGGGAAGTTCGGCTGGGTGCTTGACCCGGAAGGCAACAAGGTGGAGTTGTGGGAGCCGCCAGTGGATGCGTGATTCTGCGATTACGGACCAAACACGCAAGCCGATGCATGGCATGAATTGATTCGCTCCCTACCGCCACTGACATCCCAATCTGGTCCTGAGATGAAGACGTAGTGATGCCCATTGATAAGCGCAAACTCCGGGATCGCGCTACACGTGCTGCGCGTGCACTCAAGAGAGAGAAATCCACCTTTGGCTACATCGACGACGGCAGCGGAAAGCGCTATCGCATCGGCGTCTACTTCCTGATGGCCGGTGAGCTGCAGAAGTCGGCCGACGCGTTCGATGCGTTCCATGACGAATTTCCCGATGACACCGGCGAGCCTGTTTTCCACTTGTACAGCGCACTGGCCGCCTACCGATGCGAAGAGCTCAACAAGGCCAGCGACCGGCTGCTGGCAACCCAGTTGAGCAACCCATTTCTCCTGCCGCACCTGACCGGCCGAACGATCGATGTCGGCGATGTCTGGCTTCCGAGCAACTGGCACCAGGAAGACTATCTCCAGGCCATCGCCGAATTTCTGGATGAACCCACTGAAGCGGAGCGGCATTGGATCAGCGAGGCGATGGACATGCCGCCGTTCACGGCCCTGCGCGATGGCTTTATCTCCACATACTCCGCGCTCAAGAACGAGCATGATCTCAACAAACGGCACGCCATTCTTGAACAGTGGCGTTGCCTGAAAGCAAGGCATCTTTCGTCGGAAGTCTGACGATTGAGGCGTGCCGGCGCATCCGCGGCACGCGTGCCGAATCCATGATCACCGGCTGAAAAGACACCACCAACCTACAGGGAAACGGAGATGACGCAGCCCTTTGCCGTGCAGCGTATCGACCATATCGTGTTCCGCGTGCGCGACCTGGAAACCAGCATTGATTTCTATCACGCCGTGCTTGGATGCGAGATCGTACGAAGGCGTGACCCTCTTGGCTTGGTGCATCTGCGCGCCGGAGCTTCCATGATCGACCTGATCAGCGTGGGCGGCCCATTGGGCGCGCGCGGTGGTGCGGCCGCTGCAGCGGAAGGCCGGAATGCCGATCACCTTTGTCTGCGCGTTGAGCCCTTCGATGAGGCAGCCATCGCAGCGCATCTGCGTGCATTTGGCATCACGCCAACAGTGGCCGCGATCAACTTCGGCGCGGAAGGTGACGGGTTGTCGCTTTACTTCGCCGACCCGGATGGCAACGCGATTGAATTGAAAGGCCCGTCGCACGCGATGCCCGTTGATTGAGCTGGTCTGGTGTGGCGCCCATTCCGGTAGGTGGGGTGGTGCATTGAGGGGCTTGGGGCGTTGATGTTGGAGCGGGAGTAGAAGCAGAAGCTTCCCCCCTCTCCCCAACCCCTCTCCCGCGTGGGGAGAGGGGCTTAAGCAGGCGCAGGAGCAACACGGCAACGGCTGTCCTCTCCCCAACCTCTCTCCCGCAAGCGGGCGAGGGGCTTGAGCAGGAGCAACAGCAGGAGCCACAGCGAACTTGGTTGGAATGCCGGAGGTGGGTGCCGCCCTTGTCGTCGGTCCAGACCATTTCGCGGGCGCGGGCAGGTCATTGAAGGCTTCGGTGAGGGGTTTCACTGGTGCCCAGCAGACATCGATGTCATGCAGGAACAAGGTCCACTCCACCAATGACGCATTCACCACGGCGGCCTGGCCGAAGCGCGCGAAGCGGACTACATCCAGCGCACTTTGCAGGCATTGGCCCCGTATGCCGATGGCCCGATCACGGGCTGGTTGTCGCCGGCCCGGTCGCAGTCGCACAACACCCCGGAACTGTTGCAGCAGGCCGGTTTGCAGTGGTTTGGCGACTGGGTCAACGACGAGTTGCCCTACCCGTTCCAGACCGCCAATGGCCCGCTCACCGCACTGCCGCTGTCACTGGAATTGGAAGATCGCTTCGTGGTCGGCGAAAATCTGCACGCCGAGGCCGAGTATGCGGACCAGATGGTCGATGCCTGCGATTTCCTGCTTGAGGAAGCGCAGCACACCGGACAGGGACGCCTGCTCGCGCTCAACATCCACCCGTGGGTGATGGGCCAGCCGCACCGCATCAAGCACCTGGAACGCGTGTTCGCCCACTTGGCCGACCGCGCTGGGCTGATCTGGAACGCTGCACCTTCGGAGATCATCGCCGCCTCACGTTGAGGCGGCGGTTCCAGGCAACCGTCGTCGCCAACGCGCCGGCCTTTACCCAAGAGCCCTTGCATGAACACTGAAGCCACCTCCGCACTGCCGCCGCGCGAAGCGATGGAGTTTGACGTCGTCATCGTTGGTGCCGGCCCCGCCGGTCTGGCCACCGCCATCCGTCTGCGCCAGCTGGCCGTGGAGAAGGGACAGGACCTGTCGGTCTGCGTGTTGGAAAAAGGCTCCGAGCCGGGCGCGCACATCCTCTCCGGTGCGGTGATGGACCCGCGCGCGCTCACCGAGCTGTTCCCGGATTGGGCCGAGCGTGGTGCGCCGCTGAAGCAGGCCGTCACCCGCGACGAATTCCTGTTCCTCAACGAGACCGGCGCCAAGACTACGCCCAACGCGCTGCTGCCCAAGTGCTTCCACAACGAAGGCAGCTACATCGTCTCGCTGGGTGAAGTGAGCCGCTGGCTCGCACAGCAGGCCGAGGCGCTGGAAGTGTCCATCTTCCCGGGCTTCGCTGCGGCCGAAGTGCTGTATGACGACACCGGCGCGGTGATGGGCGTGGCCACTGGCGACATGGGCATCCACAAGGACGGCACGCCCGGCCCGAACTACGAGCGCGGCATGGAACTGCATGCCAAGTACACCGTGTTCGCCGAAGGCTCGCGCGGCCATCTCGGCCGCCAGCTGATCAGCAAGTTCCAGCTCGACGCCGGCAAGGATCCGCAGGCCTACGGCATCGGCATCAAGGAGCTGTGGCAGATCGACCCGGCCAAGCATGAGCCGGGCCTGGTGGTGCACGCCGCTGGCTGGCCGCTGGACAACGACACCTACGGCGGCGCGTTCCTGTATCACGCAGACGGCGGCAAGGTGTCGATCGGTTATGTGGTCGGGCTGGACTACAAGAATCCGTGGCTGAGCCCGTTCGAGGAATTCCAGCGCTTCAAGACGCATCCGGCCATCCGCAAGCACCTGGAAGGCGGCAAGCGCATCGCCTACGGCGCACGCGCGATCACCGCTGGCGGCATTCTGTCGCTGCCCAAGACGGTGTTCCCGGGCGGCGCGCTGGTCGGCTGCGAAGCCGGCTACCTCAACGTCAGCCGCATCAAGGGCAGCCACGCCGCGATCAAGACCGGCATGCTCGCCGCCGACGCCGCGTTCGATGCGCTGGTGGCCGGCCGTTCGCGCGATGAACTGAGCGCGTATCCGCAGGCGTTCGAGAACAGCTGGCTGAAGGCCGAGCTGATGCAGGCCAAGAATTTCAAACAGTGGTTCAAGAAGGGCCGCACCGTGGCCACGTTGATGACCGGTATCGAACAGCTGGTGCTGCCGATGCTGGGCTTCCGCACCGCGCCGTGGACGCTGCACCGCACCCAGGCCGACCACGAGTGCCTGCAGCCGGCCGCCACGCAGCCGAAGATCGTCTACCCCAAGCCGGACAACGTGCTGACCTTCGACCGTTTGAGCTCGGTGTTCCTGTCTTCGACCAACCATGAAGAAGACCAGCCCAGCCATCTGACGCTGAAGGACGCGAGCATCCCGGTGAGCGTGAACCTGGCTACCTACGGCGGCCCGGAAGCGCGTTACTGCCCGGCGGGCGTGTACGAATTCGTCGGCGAAGGCAGCGACACGCGTCTGCAGATCAACGCGCAGAACTGCGTGCACTGCAAGACCTGCGACATCAAGGACCCGACCCAGAACATCGTGTGGGTGACCCCACAAGGTGGCGGCGGACCGAATTACCCGGCGATGTGAGTTTTCCCGCTGTCTTGTTCCGCATGACGGACAAGACAGCGGTGAACCTGGACACCGCAATCCGCCATGGATGCGCGTGTTGCCTGGGATTTGATGACCAAGCAAAAGCGTTGTATGCGTGCTCTTGAATGCGGCCTCCCCCTGCCCGCGCCCTGCGCTGGCGCAAGTGCGTTCGATGGGCAACGAACCAATGGTTCGTAAGCTACCCCTCTCACCCCGCAAGCGGGAGAGGGGATGACTTCCGCAGGTCCCTTTCTGACTCAACCTTTTGCTTTCCAATCCCGACACCGGCCATCATTGCCGGAGCCACACACCCGCGCCCGCCGTCGCAATGAGAAAGCAATGCTCCGCCTGCCACTGATCGCTCTTGCCAGCCTCGTACTCAGCGCCTGCGGTCAGCGTGATGCCTTCAACCACTCGGCCAGTGCCGATCCGCACCAGCGCGAACTGGAACGCGCCTTCGCCATCTGCGCCGGTTGCCATGACACCCGCGCCGATCTTGGCCACCGCGTCGGCCCGAACCTGCACGGTGTGATCGGCCGCAAGGCGGGCACTGCGCCCGGCTATCACTACTCCGCGGCGATGAAAGCCAGTGGCATCACCTGGGATGCACAGACCCTCGATGCCTTTCTCAAATCGCCGACCAAGCAAGTGCCCGGCAGCAAGATGATCAATGCCACCGCCGACCCGGCACGGCGTCAGGCGGTGATCGAATACCTGTCCACGCTGCCCGAGTAAGCCGGCGTCAATCCAGCGTCTGCACACCGCCACCGTTGACGAACAAGGTCTGCCCGCTGACCCAGCTGGAAATCGGCGCGGCGAAATACAGCACTGCGCCGGCGATATCATCGGCCTCGCCCAGCCGCTTGATCGGTGTGTGCGACAACATCCGTTCTTCAATTTCCGGCGTCAGCACCGACGCCAGCGCCGCAGTGCGCACCGCCCCCGGGCCGACGGCATTGATGCGGATGTTGTCCGGGCCGTAGTCATGCGCCAGATTGGCGGTCATGTGATTGATCGCCGCCTTGGATGCGGCATAGGCGCTGATTGCCGGGCTCTTGTTGATGGAACTCATCGACGACATGTTGATGATCGAGCCGTAACCCGCCTTGGCCATATGCGGCGCGCATAACTGCGACAAACGCCATGCGCTGAACACGTTGATCTTGAACGGCCACTCGAACTGCTCCAGCGTGATCTGGAACGGACTTTCGCGCCCGCCACCACCGCCACCGGCGTTGTTGACCAGAATGTGGATACCGCCCAATTCGGCAGCAGTACGCTCCACCAACTGCACCAGCGCTTCATCCTTGAGCACATTGCACTCCAGCCCCAATGCACGGCCGCCGTGTGCGGTGATCTCCTCGGCCACCCGCTGCGCATCGGCCAGCTTCAAGTCCGCAATCACCACCGCTGCACCGTAAGCAGCCAGCATCAACGCACTGGCGCGACCGATACCATTGCCGCCACCGGTGACGATGGCCACCTTGCCAGTGAGATCAAATTGCGACGGAAGATTCATGGGCAGCGTGCTCCTGATTGATTTATGCAACACGGTTGGTGGTTCGTACGAGGCAGCCCCACAACAGCCGGCGACCGAGCTTCCAATAGTGCCCAACACGGTGGAAATTCAAGGTGAAAGGCGGTGACCGGTAAGCACTACATCCGGCACGTCACAGCCGCTATAGAAACGTCCCAAACCATCCTCGGCAACCTGTAATTTTCCGTAGCCCGGGTAAGCATTACGTACCCGGGAAAACGTTCGATTCACAGGCATGCATGGAATAAGGTCACCGCTGTCGGCAGGCGACGCAGCCTGCGCGGCCCGGCCGGCGAACAGGTGGGATTGTTGGGTTGAGCGCATCAAACTTCCGCATCGGCCTGCACTCGACCAGACCAGCTCCGTTCTCCCTAAAGCGCCTTCGCTCTTGCTAACAGTGAGCGATATCGGCGTCAGCGCATGAAGAAACGTCTTGCGCCCCAGTGCTACCAGCCACTGGGACGCACTTTGTTGCAGGCATTATTCCGCGACGGCGCCACGACGCGTCAGATCGATCTCCGTCCGCCCTTTGCCTGTTCGTGCATGGCACGCAGCAACTGCTCGAGCTGCGAAGCAAATTTGTCGGGCTGGTAGAGAACCGAAGTGCTCAGTTGCTCACCAAGCTTGCGGCGGATTGCTTCCCGCTTCGAGGCATTCCTGGCCAGTTCGATGACTAGGGACACGTAGTCAGGTCGAGACGAGGTGCAGAGTTCATCCATCCCCAATGTGTGTAACAAACTACCCGCCATGCGACTGACGAAGGTTTCGCCCATGCAGGTAACCAGAGGAACACCTGCGCGCAATACATCACTCGCGGTTGCGCCTGAGTTGTAGGGGAAGGTGTCCAGCGCAATATCGGTAAGCGCAATACGGGCACGGTGATCGGCGAGTGATTGGCGTTTGGCGTTTGGCGTTTGGCGTTTGGCGTGATGTAGTCGGCCAGCCGCGCCTCCCCCCAAGGTGCCAATGTAGCCAATCCAAGAGGCTATGACGGGTGTTGGTCGCAGCGCGCAAATGCCAAGACGGGCATGCGCTGTGTAACCGGTGAGATCAATCAGGATATCGATCTGGTCATCGCGGATCCGCTGCGCGGCCTCCACGTCGTCCATTCGGCTGATGCCGGTGAAGTGATCGGCGGCTTCAATCAGTCTGCGTCGTTCTTCATCGTCGATTTCCGGGCCATAAGCATAGAGATGCGCTTCAAACTGCTTGCGGTCATGGGCAGCAATGACCTGAGTGATCAGATGCGCGACCGGATGGTTACGGAAATCAGCTGACAGATAGCCGATACGCAAACGTCCATCCTGCGCATGGGCAATCGACGACACCAGCGGAGCTGTCGCAAGAGCGGATGCCCAACGATTTCGACATTGCCCGGTTGAAGTTCCAGTGCCTTCTGCAAGCAGCCAAGGGCTTCCGCTTCCTCTCCCGTTTTTTCAAGAATGCCTGCGAGATTCAGACATGGCTGGAGGTAGCTTGGATCGCAGGCAATGGCCGAACGAAAATTTTCCGCCGCTGCGGTCTTGTCTCCATCGACTGCGTCGAGTGCATGGCCGAGATTGTTGTAAGCGTTGGCATACGTTCGATCCGCCTTGATCGCCTGGCGATAGCATTCCATCGCTCCCGCTTGCCGATCTGGCTTGTTGAGATAGCAAATTACGCCCGCGCAGACCACGCCGCCCGGATGCTCCGGCGATAGTTTCAGTAGCTTGCTGTGGCAAAGCTCCAGCGCCTGGCTCAGCTGATTCCGTTGGTAGAGGGCAAGCTCTTGTGCGTACGTTGCCTCGACAATGCCTGTTGGGCGATTGGTCGATCGCTGGGGGATTCGTCTGTGTGAGCGACTCATTCGGCTATCCGCATTGATGGGTTTTCGTCCTGCCAAGCGGACAGATATGCGTGCCCCAGCAAACCGGACCATGCGGACTTCGAAAGCAGCCTGAGTGCTTGGACGCAGGTAGATTGACCACTACCCAGTCCATTTGCAGCGCGAAGATTGTCGGGAGAACGCTCTAGCTCGCGGGTCTTTTCTGTAGGACAAGGCTTATTTCCTTTGAAATGCGGCCTGGCTCTGGTTTACAGCTGCCGCACCTCGACTAGCAGACGTAGGAGGTCCGTTCGGAGCGTCGTTTCCTGCCGTCCATTCACGGCCGGGTAGTCGGCATCGATATCGGCTTGCGTCTACATCTGGTGGCGGTGCTCTCCGACCTCACGGAAGCGCCTGCGGATACCTTCAAGGCCTCTGCTTCCGATCTGGAGCGCATGGCCGCTTGGCGGGTCGCCTCCATCGCCCATGGTGGTGATGGAGTCTGTCCGCCCCCAACGTCTGGCCTTTGCTCGCAACTCAACGGCAGGTGGAGCGCGGCGCGGTGCCGGCCTGCCACAACCATGGCTGCCTTGATGCTGGATCCTCAGTTGCGCTGGCATATCCACTGCTAAATAAGTTCCCCGTGGGCATGCTTAATTTATGTACTGGTCAGTTTGATATTCAGGGTTGATTCCGTTGGCTAACGGATAATTCACACCTGTCAGCTGCAAACGTTTCCACGCAGCGTCGACCAAACCAATAAAAAAGGTAATCCCGAATATGAAGACTTCCCTGATCGCTCTGGGCCTGCTGGCCGCTCTGCCGTTCGCTGCCTCGGCTGCCGATGGCTTGTCTTACAACTATGTGGAAGGTGGTTACGTCAACACCGACGCCAAGGGTGGCGATGCGGATGGTTGGGCAGTGAAGGGCTCGGTTGCTGTGCACCCGAACTTCAGCATCTTCGGTGAATACAACGCCCAGGAAACCGACAAGGGCAACGTTGACGTCGACCAGTGGCGTCTGGGCGTGGGCTACAACTACACCGTGGCCCCCAACACCGACCTGCTGGCCCGCGCCGCGTACCAGAAGTTCGATCTGCAGCACGGCCCGAAGTTCAACGGTTACAGCGCCGAAGTGGGTGCCCGCACCGCCTTCACCCCGAACTTTGAAGCCTACGTCCTGGCCGGTTACGAGGACTACAGCAAGAAGAACGGCTACAACCCGGACGGCGAGTTCTACGGCCGCGTCGGTGCCACCGGCAAGTTCAACGCGAACTGGGGCCTGACCGGCGAAGTGAAGCTGGCCAAGGCTGGCGACCGTGAGTGGTTCGTCGGTCCGCGCTTCACCTGGTAAGCGGTTAGCAGTACAGAGCAGCAAAGGCGCGTGATCTCTCTCCCACGCGCCCCGGAAGCCCGGTCTCCCCCAGACCGGGCTTCTTTATTGCCTGGGATTTATTGGCTGGAAGCGTTACCCCCAGCCCTCCCCTCCGCCTTCGGCGCAAGGCCGGGGGCGGTTCGCGCAGGTCTGGCAGTTCGCAGCGCCGCCGCTTTCACCCTCTCCCTTTGGCCGTAGGCCAAGGGGAGGGCTGGGAGGTAGCTTTCCGCTTTTCGCCAAACAAACCCACAAAAAAGCCCGGCATCGCCGGGCTTTTTCTTGAAACGTCGTCAATCCTTACTTGAACAGCGTGTCCGGATACTCCGGCTTCTGCTCACGGGCCAGCAGCTGCTGCAGGCCTTCGGACGGGCTGAGTTCGCCGTGCAAGACCGACTGCACCGCCTTGGAAATCGGCAGGTCGATGCCGTGACGGTTGGCTTGGCGCATGACTTCATCGGCGGTCTGCACCGATTCCACCACTTGGCCAATCTCCTTCACCGCATCGGTCAGGCTCTGCCCGCGGCCCAAGGCCAAACCCAGACGGCGGTTGCGTGACAGGTCGCCGGTGCTGGTCAGCACCAAGTCGCCCAATCCCGCCAGGCCCATCAGGGTTTCCGGCTTGCCACCAATGGCGGCGGCCAGACGCAGCATTTCGTTCAGACCACGGGTAATCAGGCCGGCACGGGCATTCAGGCCCAACTGCATGCCATCGGCCACGCCGGTGGCGACAGCCAGCACGTTCTTCATCGCCCCGCCCAACTCGGCACCGACCATGTCGTCGCCTGTGTAAGCGCGGAACGCCGGGCCGTGCATGGCATCGGCCACTTCCTGGGCAAATGCTTCGTCGTCACCGTGAACGGTGATCGCGGTGGGCAGGCCCAGCGTGACTTCCTTGGCGAAGGACGGGCCAGTGACCACGGCCAACGGCACGTCCGGGCCCAGCACTTCGCGCGCCACTTCATGCAGGAAGCGGCCCGAGCCGGGCTCAAAGCCCTTGGTCGCCCAGGCCACACCGGCGCCGGCCGGCAACAACGGCGCCAGCACGCGGACGGTTTCGGCAAAGGCATGCGAAGGCACCACCACCAATATCCAGCTGGCACCGGCAACGGTGGCGGCAAGGTCGGTGCTGGCGCGCAGGGATTCAGGCAAGGGAATCCCCGGCAGATACCGGGGATTCTCGTGACGCTGATCGATCGCCTCGACCATGGCTGCATCACGCCCCCACAACACGGTCGGGTGACCGTGCCGGGCCAACAAGGTGGCCAGCGCGGTGCCCCAGGAGCCCGCGCCGAGGACGGCGATTTTGTTCGCGTCAGGTGTACTCATGCGATGTGCAAACGCCGATCAGGCGTTGCCAGCCGGCTCGGAATCGGCCAGCGAGGTGCCTTCACCCTGGCTCTGACGCTGACGCAGGGTCTCGGCGTACAGGCCTTCAAAGTTGATCGGCTGCAGGTAGAACGGCGGGAAGCCGCCGGCCTGGATCAGGTCGCTGATCATCGAACGCACGTACGGGAACAGGATGTTCGGGCACTGGGTGCCGAGCAGCACGTCGATGGCCTGCGGCTCCAGGCCGATCAGGCCGAACACGCCCGCCTGCTGCACTTCGGCAACGTAGGCATTCTTGTCGCCGGCCTTGCAGGTCAGGGTCACGCCCAGCACCACTTCAAAAGCGGTGTCGGACAGGCGCTGCACCTTCTGGTTCAGGTTCAGCTGCAGGTCCGGCTGCACGTTCTCGTTGAAGATGTTCGGCGAGTTCGGGGATTCGAAAGAGACGTCCTTGACGTAGATCTTCTCGATGGTGAAAGCCGGGCCGTTGGCGGTTTCGTCAGCCGGGACGACGCCGTTGGTGTTCTCTTCGGACATTTCTCAAGACTCCAGAACTGTTTGTTCAATTAATGGGATTAGTACAAGACCAGCGATGGGGGCGGCGCCCGCCGTGCACAAGGCCTTAACGCAAATTAACTGCTCAACCGCGGCCCTTGACCAGCGGCAGATCAGCCGCCTGCCATGCCGGGATGCCACCGTCGAGCACGGATACCTGCTCGAAACCGGCCTTCTTCAGCACTTTGGCGGCGGTCGCCGAGGCATTGCCAGTGCGGCACACCAGCACCACCGGCGACTGTTTGGCCGAGACCAACAGCTTGTGCGCGGGGGTCAGCTGGGCCGGCTGCACGTTGCGACTGCCCACAATGTGGCCTTTCTCGAACTCGCTGCTGGCCGACAGATCGATCACCACCGCGTTGCCGCTGTTGATCAAGTGGGTCAGCTCAGCAGGCTTGAGCGATTTGTAACCGCGGAACAGGCGCGCGATTTCGGTGGCGATGATGGCCACGGTGAGGCCGACCAGGGCCAGCGACAGCATCGGATTTCGGCCGGCGAAGGCCAGCAACTCTTCGTAATTCACTCAGGTCACGGGTCGATTAAGCGGGCGGGGATTGTCGCACAGCCGGCGCCAAGGCGGCCGGGGGCCTCAGCGGCCCTGCCACAGGTCCGGCAAACCGGCGGCCTGCCACCAGCGCTTGTTCTCCGGATCCCAGCGCCAGCGCTCGTTCACCACCACGGTGCGCTCGGCCTGGGTGTTGCGGTTGATCACGCTCATTTCGATACGGCGCTCGATGCTGCCGTCGGCACCGGCATTGCTGGAGCGCTCGCGGTACGCGGACACCTGCACCTGCCGGTAGCGCTCGCGCTGCAGGTCGGTGAACGGCTGCAGCTTCAGGTATTCCGGGTCGATGAAGCGCTCGGCGCCCTCGAAGTCGCTCCAGCGCACGAGGGCCACATAGGCCTCCTGCGTCTGGGTGAGTTTGGCGCGCTGGCTGCGGCTGGGGCCGTCACCGGCATGGGCAACTGCGGCAGCAAGCAACATCAATGCGGTGACGAACTGAAGCAGGTACCTGTACATGGAATCCCCCCGGGCAGTCGCCCATCCTAGCCTTTGCTGATGGCAACGAAACGGCCTTCCAGCTCCGCCGCACCGCCCACGATCTCAGCACGGACGGTCACCCGTGCACGGCCGCGCTTGTTGAACACCGCCAGAAAGCTGTCCCAGTTCTGGTCCGGCGCCGCCTTGGCCGACGCCATCAGTTCGCCATAGACCGGTGCCCGGTAGCGGATGCTGCTGTCAGCCACGTACACCTCGGCCTCTTTGCCGGCCATTGCCAACTGAAGGCTGACCAAGGCCCAGCCGGACAAGGTCATCACCGATGCCAAGCTGCCACCGAAGGCATTGCCCTTGTCGTTGACGTTGGCCAACAGCGGCGCCTGCATCCGCAATACACCGTTGTCGTAACCAACAATGCGGATATCCATCGCCGCCACCGGTGGCATTGCGGACAAGGTTGCCTGCAGCTGCGCAAGCAAAGCGGTGGTATCGACGTGTTCGGACATGGAAGAAAGCACTGAAACGGAAAGCGCACGCATAATGCATCGAATGAACCGCCGCGCCTATGTGCCAGCCGACACAGCTTGGCATCTGATCTCGCTACGCCCGCAGGGGCAACACGACACCCTGCGCAGTGCCGCTGCCCGTGTGGGCGCGCGCACCGTGGCGTTGTCACCGTGGCGGCTTGCGCTCCGCAATGATCCCCTTACCCGCGAACAACTGGCCAACGCGGCGCGTTGTGATCGTTTGATCTTCACCAGCCCCGCCGCCGCCGATGCCACCGCGCGCATGCTGCCGCTGAACACCCTACGCGCAGGTACGGTTGTCGCCGTGGGTGAAGGCACCGCGCGCGTCCTGCGCAAGCACGGCGCCGTCGATGTGCAGGCACCGACGCGGATGGACAGCGAAGGCCTGCTCGCATTGCCCTGCATGCAGTCGTTGCAGGGCCTGCGTGTGGCACTGATCACCGCGCCCGGCGGACGCGGCATGATCGCCGCGCAGATTGTTGAACGCGGCGCTGAACTGATGCGAGTGGATGTCTACGAACGCATCCCGCTGCCGGTCAGCGCAGCCATCATTGCGCGCCTGCAGGCACTGCCCGAACCGACGGTGTTGGCCGTCAGCAGCGGTGAGGCACTGGAAACCGTATTGCCGTACCTGCCACCTGCCCTGCTGCAGCGCTGGCAACAGGCGCCGGTGGTGACCGCCAGCGCGCGGCTTACCGCGCTGGTGCAGGCGCTGGGCTTCCAGCAGGTGAGTACCGCTGCCGGGCCGTTGCCGGCGCAGTTGGTGGACGCTGCCAGCGCCGCGCTGCACCCGTCGCCCAGCTGACTCGGCAACCGCGCGCAGCTTGCAGGCAAGCCGCGGCACGGGCGATGCTTTGTCAGCAGACCCGCGTCACACATCCCCTGTTATGCGTCTGCCTGCCAAGGATGCTGTGCTTCCATGAACGACGTTTCCCCCACTCCAACGCACCGCAGCCGACTGCGCTGGGTGCTGCCACTGGTCGTGCTCGGCGCGCTCTGCGCGGCGGGTTGGTTCGGCTGGCGTGCCTGGCAAACCTGGCAACAGCAGAACACGCTGGCCCGCAGCAATGCCAGTCAGGAACTGAGCGCATTGCGCGACAGCATGGATGCCCTGCGCAGCGACCAGCGCAACAATGCCCGCAGCCTGCAGGACGCCGCCGCCACCAACCGCGTGCTGCGCGATGAAGTGCTCGGCCTCGGCCAACGCAGCGCTTTGCTGGAAGACAACCTGGCCAAACTCGCCGACAGCTCGCACCAGGGCGCGCAGGCCGTGCGCCGCGAAGAAGCCGAACTGCTGCTCAGCCAGGCGCAACAACGTCTGGTCTATGCCGGTGACATCGACGGCGCGCGCCGCCTGTATGCATTGGCAGCCGAGGTGCTGCAGAACACCGACAGCGCCGACTATCTCAACCTGCGCCAGGCGCTGATCCAGGAACGCAACGCAATCGACGCGCTCGGCCCGGGCATCCGCGCCAGCACCGCCGAGCAACTGAGCACCTGGACCACGTCGCTGGAGACCCTGCCCGACCAGGTCGCGCACGCCGCCGATGCGGAGCAGCCGTGGTGGCAGCAACTGCTGTCACCGTTGGTGCAGATCCATCCCTCCGACAGCCGCGTGCTGGTGGCGCGCTCCGAGCGCATGGCCGCCAACGATGCATTGCAGATCGAATTGAGCCTGGCCCGCGCCGCCCTTGAACGTGGTGACGAGCAAGGTTGGCAGCAGGCGCTGGACCGCGCCGATGGTTGGTTGTTGCGGTTGTGGCCTGAATCGCCGCAGCGCACACAACACCGCAACCAGCTGCGCGCCATGCGCGACACGGCGCTTCGTCCGGTCATTCCCGAACTTGGCAGCACCCTGCAGCAACTGCGCGCGATGCGCGCCGCAAAGGAGAGCCCATGAAGGCGTTCCGTTCCATGTTGATCATCCTGCTGGTCGCGGCCCTCGGCATCTTCGGGGCGCAATGGCTGGGTCAGGAATCGGTGCGTTCGCTGGGTGAAGTGATCGTCCGCGCCGGCGGTCACGATTACATCGCCACGCTGCCGCAAGCGGTGCTCGCACTGCTGATCGCCGCGTTGTTGCTGTGGCTGTTGTGGACGCTGGTCAGTGCGCCGTTCCGCACCTGGGCACGTTACCGCCGCAAGCAAGGCCGCGCGCGTCTGATTGATGGCCTGCAGGCGCTGGATGGCGGCCAATGGCTGCGTGCGGAAAAGCTGCTGCAAAGCGCCGCCACGGAGAAGGAAGCGCGCCCAATCGCGCTGGTCGCGGCCATGCGCGCCGCCGAATCGCGGGACGACAGCGCCGCGGCCGGCCAGCATTTGCAACAACTTGGCACCGCCGAACCCACCTTGCATGCACTGCACAGCGCCGAGCGCTGGCTGCAGCAGGACAAGCCGCTGGAAGCGATCACCGCCTTGGACGTCCCCGGCATTCAGCCGCTGCCACCGCGCGGCGTGTCGCTGCGCACCGATGCGCTGGCCCGCGCCGGACGCGCTGAAGAAGCCTACGGTCAGCTCGGCGCACTGCGCCAGCAACAGGCGCTGCCACCGAATGCGATTGCCGCGCTCGAAACCCGCCTTGCGTTGCAGATGCTGGACGAAGCCAGCGATGTGAACGTACTGGCGGCACGTTGGGAAGTGCTGCCAAAAACCCTGCGGGTCAGCCCCGACGCGGTGGCGCGTTATGCACAGCGCGCGGTCGCCTTGAACTGGAACGATGTCGCGCTGCGTGTCATCGAGCAGACGCTGGACAGCCAGTGGGACGAAGCGCTGGTCACGCTGTATGGCGAACTGCCGGTGGAGAAACTCGACTCGCGCCGCGCCAGCGCGCAACGCTGGCTGCAGTCACATCCGTCCAGCCCGGCATTGCTGCTGACCTTGGCACGACTGGCCAACGGTCAAGGCCAATGGACGCAGAGCGAGGAATTCCTGCATCGCGCCATCGCCCAGGGCGCCGGCCCGGACGCCTGGGAAATGCTGGGCGAAGGGTTTGCCACGCAGGGCGATGACGCATTGGCACGGCAATGCCTGCTCAACGCCGTGCGCCAACGTCGCAACCACGCACCACTGCCGCTCAACCGCCGCGACCTGCGCCAGCAGATCCAGGATCAGGCGGTAGCCGAAGACCGCGACGAACATGGCTTCCCGCGCTTGAAAGAGTGACGCAGCAACCCCCGCTCCCGAATGGCTGTCACCGCACCATGAATATTCCCGCCGACATCCACGAGCGCGTCGTGGAACTCACCAACGCCATCATCCATGCCGGCCAATCCGGTGATGCGGAAGCCGGTGAATCGCGCTATCAGGAACTGAGCGACTATTGCGACGCCGTCGCCGCGGACGGCCGCGATCATCCATTCCTGTGGGAAACGCTGGGTGATTTCACCGACGACGACCACGATGCCATCGGCCTCTATCTGCGCGCCCTGCCGCTGGCCATCAGCGCGAATGCAGCCGACTACGCCGCGTCGATCTGCCTTGCCGTGGCCGAGCGCCATTCAAACCTCGATGCATTCGATGCCGCGCGTGACTACGCACAGCAGGCCGCCGCATTTGCCAGCAGCACGGATGACGCGCCGCTGCGTGCGCTCATCAATCAGTTCTTGTTGGATCACGCCGAAGCGGCGGATGAAGACTGATACGACTATCGTCTTTGAAATAGACAGGCGCCCAACAAGCCGTTGGCGGCGCAACCGTAGGCTGGGATGAAATCCCAGCACTCACGTTCAACAATCTGCAGCGGCAAGCAAGGATCACCGCCGTCACACCAGAACACCACGCCAGCCTGACGACTGGCGCAGCGTCCACAAAACCAAATCAGCGCTCGACGATCGCCACAACGCCCATGCCACCGGCGGTGCAGATCGACACCAGGGCGCGGCCGCCGCCGCGTGCGGCCAGTTCCTTGGCCACGGTGCCGATGATGCGTGCGCCCGTCGCGGCGAACGGATGGCCGGTGGCCAGCGACGAACCCAGCGGGTTGATCTTCTGCGGATCGATGCTGCCCAACGCGGCATCCAGCCCCAGACGATTGCGGCAGTAATCCTCGCTCTCCCACGCACGCAGCGTGCACAGCACCTGCGCGGCGAAGGCTTCGTGGATTTCGTAGATGTCGAAATCCTGCAACGTCAGGCCATTGCGCTTGAGCATTTCCGGCACGGCGATGGTCGGCGCCATCAGCAGGCCTTCGCCATGCACGAAGTCTACGGCTGCCACCTGCGAATCGCGCAGGTACGCCAGCGGCTCATGACCATGCGCGCGTGCCCATTCTTCGCTGGCCAGCAGCACCGCAGCGGCGCCGTCGGTCAGCGGTGTGGAGTTTGCGGCGGTCAGCGTGCCACGGCCGGACACTTTGTCGAACGCCGGCTTCAATGTGGCCAGCTTCTCCAGCGAGGTATCCGGGCGCAGGATGTTGTCGCGCTCCACGCCACGGAACGGCGCGATCAGGTCGTTGAAGAAACCGCGCTCGTAGGCAGCGGCCAGCTTCTTGTGCGAAGACACTGCCCACTCGTCCTGCGAATCACGCGAGATATTCCATTCCTTGGCCATGTCCTCGCAGTGGTCGCCCATGCTCTTGCCGGTACGCGGCTCGGCCACGCCGGGGAACTCCGGCTTGAGTTCGGAGAACTTGAAGCCCTTGGTCAGCGCACGCAGCTTGTCGCCGGTGCTCTTGGCGCGGTTGGCCGCCAACAGGCGCGCGCGCAGCTTTTTGCCATAGACAATCGGCACATCGGAGGTGGTATCCGAACCGCCGCCGATGCCGGATTCAATCTGGCCCAGCGCGATCTTGTTGGCCACGGTGATGATGCTGTCCAGCGACGTACCACAGGCACGTTGCAGGGTGATGCCCGGGGTCAGCGGCGACAACCCCGACGACAGCGCGGCTTCGCGGCCCAGGTTCCAGTCGCTGGGATGCTTGATCACCGCACCCATCGCCACTTCGCCCAGCTGCTGGCCGTGCAGGCCGAACCGTTCAACCAGCGCGCCCAGCGTACGTACCGACATGCCGAGATTGCCAACATCCGAGTAGGCGGTGTTCTGGCGGCAGAACGGAATGCGTACACCACCGAGGATGGCGACGGGACGAGCGCTGGGCATGGGGGTACCTGACATGGAAGTTGAGTGCGATGTGGCCTGCAGGAGATAGCAGGCATAATGGCGTTGAGTGTAGCTTCGAGGCCGTGATGGGCCAACCGCGAACCATGAGCAATTCCAACCCCGACATGAACGCTTTGGGCCTGATGGCTCTGGAACTGGCCGGTGGCCAGCAACCGAACAAGGCCGCGCTGCCTTCCGATCAGGCCGGTGAACTGACCGCCTTGGTTGGCCGCGATCTGGCCAAACTGGTGCCGCAGGTCAGCGGTCTTGACCTGGTGCTGGCGGCTGCGCATTTTGATCCGGCCGAAGTATTGCGCCCGGGCTGGCCAATTCACCGCCGCCTGGAAGAACTGCAGATGCGCGCGCCTGGCCGCAATCAGGGCCCGCGCCTGCTCGCCTTTGGCACCGATGTGAATGGCGACGTGCCACTGCCATTGCAGGCCGACTCAGCCTTGACGGGCGGCGGCTTGCGGGTGGTGCCCTTCGTGCTGACCGGCAGCGATACCGGCCTGCTGCAGGAAGCCCGCGACGCACTGGAAGACGTGTTGCTGGCCAATGGCATGGCGCAGCCAGACACCGCGATGCTGGCGCAGAACGCGTTCGGCGCACAGATCGAGCACGCGCGGTATTTCACGCTCAACGATCTGGCCGCGATGATGGCCATGCAATACGACAACCAGGGCTTGGCTGCGCTGTGGCCGCTGCTGGAAACGGCCATGTTCGCGCCCGGCGAGGAGCAATGGCTGGAAGCGCCGCCCGAGCCACTGCTGCGTTACGTCGGCGGTGAAGTGCGCATGGCGCTGTTCGACCCGGCCGGTTGGTGCTCGCATTACGCGCATGACAACAACGACTGCGACCGACTGCAGCGGGTCTACGAGCAATACCTGATGCGCCAGCGGCAGATGGCCGCGGTGCTGGAAGCCCACGGCGTCGACGTGCTGTATGTGCATGTGCACGACGGGCAGGATGCGAAGGCGATCCTGGCGCATTGAACTGCGCTGATGGATTGAGAAGAGGCCGCGAAAGCGGCCTTTTTCTTTGTGCGTTTACCCCCTCCCTTTCGCATTGGCGAAGGAGAGGGTTGGGGAGGAGTGCTTTCCGCGTATCTGCGAACAGAAACCGCACGCACACCCAACCCAAAAGCCGCTTACTCCGCCTTGTTGATCACCGCACACGCCAGGCGTGCGCCGGCATTGCCGGTCGGCTGGGTTTTGTAGTCGTCCGGGTCGGCGTGGACGATCAGGCCGCGGCCGATGATGTCGAACGCATCGCCCTTGCCGGCGTTGACGCTGCTGGGCACCGGGCCATCGACATGCGCGTTGCCCTGCGCATCGGCCTTGATGTTGGGCATGTCGCCGCCATGGTGGAAAGCCATCACGATCATGCCGTGCTTGGCATGCATGGGGTTGAAGTGACCGCCGGCGCTGGTGGCGTCCGGCGCGCTGCAATCGCCCTTCTCGTGGATGTGGAAGCCGTGCTCACTGTCCGGCTTCAGGCCGCTGATGTCGCCACTGGCGCGCAGCATGCCGTCGACAACGCTGAAGGTGATGGTGCCGGCGACGCTGCTGTCCTTGGTCGGCTGCAGCTGTGCGGTGGCAACGGGCTTGTCCATCGCAGGCGGTGCGGCCGGATCGGCGGCGGGGGCTTCGACAGACGCCGTCGCTGCGGGGCTGCCGGCGGCGGGATCAGCCGGCGCAGCATCGGGCTCGGCGCCCTGCTTGCAGGCGGTCAGCGCCAGCGCGCTGGCGAGGAACAACGTGGTGTGGATCAATCGCATGGTCTTGCTCCCTTGAATGGGTGAATCAGGACAAAGAGCGCATTCAGCGCACGACGCGGATCACGGCACAGGCAACGCGGGCGCCGGCGTTGCCGGCTGGCTGGCTGCGGTAGTCATCTGCCGCAGCGTGCACCACCAGTGCGCGCCCGGCAATGTCGTTGGCTGCACCACCGCCGAGCGTGACACCGCGCAGATGAACGTCCACATGTGCGACGCCTTCGGCATTGGCGACCAGGTTGTCCATGTCACCGGCATGGTGTGCCGTGGCACCGGCGCGGCCGTGCGCCTGCATGGTCGGATTGAAATGGCCACCGGCACTGCTGGCATCCATCGCGCTGCAATCGCCTTTTTCATGCACATGGAAGGCGGCTTGCTGGCCGCGCGGCAAGCCGCCGATCACGCCGGTGATATGCACGCCGCCCACTTCGGGCACCAAGGCCAGGCGGCCACTGACCAGGCTGGCCGATGCCGGCGCGAGGTTGGCTTCGGCCATGCGTGCGGTGCTGACGGTTGCCGGTTCAACGGGCGGCGCCTGTTTGGGAGCTGGGCCGGAACCGCAGGCGGCCAGCAACACCGTGCTGGCGGCGGTCATCAGAAAGAGGCGCTGACGCATGGGGAACTCCTTTGAAGTGCGTGCCGGCGGCGGTGAATGCCCGGCCCGGCAGTGCGTTGTTGCAGAGATGTCGGCGTAACGATGCCTGTTTGCCGGCACGCGGTCGAGCGCTGGTGTCGCGTACCTTGCAGCGCGAAGCACATGCAGCCACTCAGCGACGGCGACCTGGGCCGAGCTTGCGGGTGATGGTGTTGCGGCCCAAACCCAATCGAGCAGCGGCGTCGGCACGATGGCCGTCGGTGAAGGCCAGCGCGGCTTCCAGCAGCACCGCGTCCAGCCGTTCGCGCGCTTGTGCATGCAGGCCGTGTGCACCTTCGGCCAGACGTTGATGTGCCCAGGCCGCGAGTGCGCGGTCCCATTGATCCGGCGCGGTTGCGGTGCCCGGGCGCGGGCCACGTCCGCCGCGCGCCAGGGCTTCGCGCACGTCGTCGGCGGAAATGGTGTCGGCCACGGCCAGTGCGGCAAGACGCCAGCAGACGTTTTCGAGCTCACGCACATTGCCCGGCCACGCATGCTCGCGCAGTGCCTGCACGGCAGGGGCGGACAGGCGCTTGGCCGGCATGTCGAGCCGTCGTGCGGCGTTGGCCAGGAAGGTGTCGGCCAGTTGCGGCACGTCGCCCAGGCGTTCGCGCAGCGGCGGCAGCCATAGCCGCACCATGTCCAAACGGTGCAACAGATCGGCGCGGAAGCCGCCCTGCTCCACCAGTGTTTCCAGATCCTGATGCGTTGCGGCGACCACCCGCACATCGACGCGGATCAACTCACGTCCACCGACACGGAAGAACTCGCCTTCGGCCAGCACACGCAGCAAGCGCGTCTGCAAGGCCAGCGGCATGTCGCCAATTTCATCGAGAAACAAGGTGCCGCCATCGGCTTGTTCAAAGCGGCCGATGTGACGTTTGCTGGCGCCGGTGAACGCACCCGCTTCGTGGCCGAACAACTCGCTCTCCAGCAATTCGGCCGGAATGGCGGCCGTGTTGAGCGCAACGAACGGCCCCTTGGCGCGCGGCGATTCGCGGTGCAGTGCGTTGGCCACCAACTCCTTGCCGGTGCCGGTTTCGCCGTTGATGAGCACCGACAACGGCGCCTGCGCAAGACGCCCGATGCCACGGAACAGCGCGCGCATCGCCGGGGTGTCGCCGATCAACTGCGGGCTGCGTTCTGCAGCGTTGGCTGTTGGCGGCGGCGTGACCGGCGCGGGCGTTGCATCCACTTCAGGCAAGGCGCGACGCGCCAGCTCCACCGCGTCGTCCAGATCAAACGGTTTGGACAGAAATTCATGTGCGCCGCCACGGAACGCGCCGGCCGTGCTCGCCACATCGGTATAGGCCGACATCACGATCACCGGCAGCTGCGGATGCGCGGCCTTAAGCTTGTCCAGCAGCACCAACCCGTCATCGCCGGGCATGCGCACGTCGGTGAACAGCAGATCCGGCACCGGCTGTTGCGTCATTGCCTCGAGCGCGGCGGCGGCGCTGTCGAAGCCTTCGACGGTATAGCCGGCATCGCGCAATGCTGTGGTCAGCACGAAGCGTACCGAGCGGTCGTCATCGACCACCCACACCGTTGCCGGCCGTTGCGGGGAATCACGCATCGCCCACCTCCGTGGTTTCTTCGACGAGGGGCAGCGGCAGCAGCACGGTGAACACGGTGTGGCCCGGACGCGAGCGGTAGCTCAGCGTGCCTCGGTGTTCGCGCGCCACTTGCTGGGCCAATGCCAGGCCCAGGCCGGTGCCTTCGGCGCGGCCACTGACCAGCGGCAGGAACAGGTGTTCGGCCAGTTCTTCGGGCACGCCACGACCGTCATCGGCCACTTCCAGCCGCAACGCCAGCGGGTGCGGTTGTTCGGCGATGCGCTGGCCGTGTTCGACGCGGGTACGCAAGGTGATGCTGGTGGCGCCGGCCTGGATCGCGTTGCGCACCAGATTGAGCAACGCCTGGGTGAGGCGATCGGTATCGCCGGGGAACTCGGGAATGCTGGGGTCGTAATCACGCAACAGGCGCACCGACCAGCCGGCTTCGCTTTCGACCAGGCGCAGCACGCGTTCCAGCGCGACGTGGATGTTCAGCGGTGCGTGCGGGCGCGGCGGTGCCGGCGACAGCAGTTGTTCGAGCAGCGTGTTGAGGCGCTCGATCTCCGAGCCGATCAGTTCGATCAACTCCATCTCGCTGGCATCACGGCCCACCGCACGCCGCGCCAACAATTGCGCGGCGCCCTTGAGCCCGGCCAGCGGATTGCGCAGTTCGTGCGCCAACCCCTTGAGTGCGGCACTGAACGCACCGGGCAGCACCTGCGCCGGGTCGGCGGTCTGGAATTCGTCCACCGGGTGCGCCTCCAGCAGCCAGCCGTCGCCGTCGAAGGCGCTCAACCAGCCATCGGCGAAACGCGGGGCGTCGCCCGGCAGCGCCAGCGCCAGTCGCGGCAGACGCACGGTATCGAGCATGGCCGTTGCGGCGAGACGACTGGCCAGCACCTCGCCCTGGGTTTCCAGCGACGCCAGCGGCTGGCCCAACAGGCGCCGCACGCTCACGCCCAACCAGCGGCAGAACGCCGGATTGGCACCGAGAATGCGGCCATCGGCACCGCTCCAGACGAGCGGTGTGGCCATCATTTCAGGGGAAGGCGCGGCGGCGGGATCGATCATTGCACCAATATAGTGCAAAGACCGCGACTCACTGCTTCTGCAGGAGTAACGAATGCAGGATGCGTGCGTCCTCGACGTCCAGCTCGGCCGGCAAGGTGTCGCTGCCACGGAAGCGGCGATGGAAGGCCTTGGCGGCAGCAGCGCGGTCTTCCAGCGCGTAACCCAACGCCTGCAGCGCCATCCAGCGGTCGAAGCCTTCCGGGGCCGGGCCGTGTGCCGGGTTCGGCCAGATGCCGAAACCGGCGTCGGCCAACTGCTGCCACGGGAAGAAGCGGCTGGGATCGGCCTTGCGGGTGGGCGCCAGGTCAGCGTGACCGATGATCTGGTTGCGCGGGATGTTGTAGCGGGTGCACAGGTCGTCCAGCAGGCGCAGCAAGGTGGCGATCTGTGGCTGGGTGAACGGGCTGTCGCCGTTGTTGTCGATCTCGATGCCGAGCGACGCCGAGTTGAGATCGGTGATCGATCCCCAGCGCCCGCCGCCGGCATGCCAGGCGCGTTCGCTGTCGGCCACGAGCTGGTAGAGATCACCGTCACGGCCCACCAGATAGTGCGAGCTGACCTTGCCGCCACTGTTGGCCGAGCGCAGCGTGTCCAGGCTCTCCTGCACCGAATCCTGCTCGGTGTGGTGCAGCACGATGATCACCGGGCTGCGCGCATTGTGGTTGGGCGACGGCACCCATTGCGCCAGCGGATTGCGCACCGGTGCGGAGGAACAGGCGGTGAGTGCGGCGACCAGCGCCAGCGGCAACAGGAGTTTGGGAGTCATGCGGGGCATTGCACGTTGCCGCGCGCGGCTTTGCAAGTGCGCTCAGGCATGCGGCCGGTAATTGACCGGCAACGGCAGCGATGTCGAGTGCATGCATCGAGAGGCCTGCTCGGGGAATTGGGGTTTCCGGTGTGCTGCTGGAGGAACATGCGTGGCTTGTTCAAAACACGTTCCGCTGTGATGGCTGCGCGTTGTGTTTAGTCTGTGCAGACTCATGTTTCGGCGGTCTGGCGGACAAGCAATGCGCGATTCACTCAAACAGAAAATCATTGAAACCTGCGACCGGAAAATCGCAACGAAAGGGCCGACGGTTGGGTTGTCGTTCTATGCGTTTTTCGCGAACCGCAATGATGATCCGGCGTTGTTGATGGAAGCGGCGACGTGGTGGATTCAGACCCATCGTCTGGATCATTTTGAGAAGGCGGAAAAGGTGAAGGCGTTGGTGTTGGCGAAGGGGTAACGCACTGCGTACTGCAGAAGCGCCCTCACCCCAACCCCTCTCCCGCAAACGGGAGAGGGGCGTTGAGCAAAAGCTTAAACCTCGTACGCCGACTCGCCGTGCGTGGTGACGTCCAGGCCGGTGCGTTCGGCTTCTTCGCTGACGCGCAGGCCGACCAGCGCGCGTACCGCCAACAGGATCACCGCGGTCACCGCCGCGCTCCACAACACGGTGAAGCCAACGCTGACCACCTGCACCCACAGCTGGTGACCGATATCCAGATCCACCTTGGTGCCGCCCAGCGATTGCGCGCTGAACACGCCGGTGAGGATCGCGCCGACGATACCGCCCACGCCATGCACGCCGAACACGTCGGCGGTGTCGTCCGCCTTCAACACGCGCTTCAGGCCGGTGACGCCCCACACGCAGACGATGCCGGTGACAAAACCAATGACGATCGCGCCCAATGGCCCAACCGTGCCGCAGGCCGGGGTCACGCCGACCAGGCCCGCCACGGCACCGGACGCCGCGCCCAATGCCGACGGATGGCCCTTGGTGATCGCTTCCACCAGCGTCCAGCCAAGCACCGCAGCGGCGGTGGCCAGCACGGTGTTGATGAAGGCCAGCGACGCCACGGTATCCGCGGCGGCCGCCGAGCCGGCGTTGAAGCCGAACCAGCCCACCCACAACAGCATCGCGCCGATCCAGGTCAGCGGCAGGTTGTGTGGCTTCAATGCGCTCTGGCCGTAGCCCAGACGCTTGCCGACAAACCAGGCCGCGACCAGACCGGCGACGCCGGCGTTGATGTGCACCACGGTGCCGCCTGCGAAATCGATCGCGCCCATCTCGCCGAGATAGCCGCCGCCCCAGACGATGTGCGCCATCGGGATATAGCTCAGGGTGAACCACAGCGCCGAGAACAACAGCACCGCGCGGAACTTGATGCGCTCGGCGAAGGCGCCAACGATCAGCGCGGTGGTGATGCCGGCAAACGTGGACTGAAACGCAACGAACAGAAAATCAGGCAAGCCGGCAATCGGCGTGTTGCCGACCGAATCGGGGGTGAAGCCCTTGAGGAAAGCAAACTGCGTGAACGAACCAAAGAACTGATTGCCCGCACTGAACACCGCGCTGTAGCCGTACGCCACCCACAGCATCAGTACCAGCGAGAACACCACCAGCACCTGGCTCAGTACCGACAACACGTTCTTGGCGCGCACCAAGCCGCCGTAGAACAGGGCAAGCCCCGGCACCACCATCATCAACACCAGCAGGGTGGCGGTGAGCATCCACGCCACATCGCCCTTGTCGAAACTGGGCGCCGCTTCAGCAGTCGCCGCATCACTTGCCGGTGCATCCACCGCTGCGGTGTGCAGCGGTTCCACCGCGACACTTTCGGTGGCCAATGGCTGCGTGTGCGCAGCCTCCTGTGCGATGGCCACCGAGGAAAACACACCCGCTGCAACCACCGCGAGCATGAATGACAGGCACAGACCACCGAGCCGGGCTTTCAACCCGGTGAAAATTTCCGTTCGCATTTTCGACTCCGACTGTAGGGGGTTAGAACCCGATCACGCGCTGTGGCGTGCGACTCCAGTCATGCCGTCGGTGGGCAGGGCTGCAACGTATGCGTGATACGCGAGCATTCCCTGCACCGCGTGCGGACCAACTGTCGAACGCAGCAGGAACGTGTGCGGATGCTTAGAGCGCGTCAGCGCCTGTTTCACCGGTGCGAATGCGCACCACCTGCTCAAGTGGGGTAACGAAGATCTTGCCGTCGCCGATTTTTCCGGTGCCGGCAGCGGCCTGCAACGATTCGATCACCGCGTCCACGCGGTCGTCGGTGACGGCGGTTTCAATGCGGATCTTGGGCAGGAAATCGACGACGTATTCGGCGCCGCGATACAGCTCGGTGTGGCCCTTCTGGCGCCCGAACCCTTTTACTTCAGTCACGGTGATGCCCGACACGCCGACGGCGCCCAGTGCTTCACGTACTTCGTCCAACTTGAACGGCCGAATGATGGCGGAGATCAATTTCATGCGCATGTCCCGATGTGGAGAAGGCCGGCCCCAACCTGCGGGCCGGAATCGTGTCTTCCACCGGCTGCAATGCAGCCGCTGGTTGTTGCGCCGAACGTGTCACGAGCCGAACTGTTGTCACCGCCCTTGACGGCGGCGGCAGCAGTGACGCGGGAGGGAGGAATGGCCCATGACGCGCGTACGGTTTCTCTTGCCCCTGGTGTTGCCTTGCGTAGTACTTCAGACCGCTTCCGTGGCTCCCCAGCCACGAAAGCAGCGGCGATGACGAAGGTGGGAGGGGTGCCCTTCGTCATCGCCACCTGAACTCAGCTTGCGTAATACAGCTGGTATTCCAGCGGATGCGTCGCTGCGCGGAACGCGGTGACTTCCTTCATCTTCAAGGTGATGTAGGCATCGATGAAGTCGTCGCTCATCACGCCACCGGCCTTGAGGAACTCGCGGTCCTTGTCCAGTGCTTCCAGCGCCTGGTCCAGCGAGGAACAGACCTGCGGGATCAGCTTCTCTTCTTCCGGCGGCAGGTCGTACAGATCCTTGTCGCTCGGTGCGCCCGGGTCGATCTGGTTCTTGATGCCGTCCAGGCCGGCCATCATCAGCGCGGTGAAGGTCAGGTAGCCGGACTGGATCGGATCGGGGAAACGCATTTCGATGCGGCGTGCCTTCGGGTTGGACACCCACGGAATGCGGCACGACGCCGAACGGTTGCGCGCCGAATACGCCAGCATCACCGGCGCTTCAAAACCCGGCACCAGACGCTTGTAGCTGTTGGTGCCCGAGTTGGTGAACGCGTTGATCGCACGGGCGTGCTTGAAGATGCCGCCGATGTACCACAGCGCCATCTGGCTCAGGCCGCCGTAACCGTCACCGGAGAACAGGTTGTTGCCACCCTTGGCCAGCGACTGATGCACGTGCATGCCGCTGCCGTTGTCGCCGACCAGCGGCTTGGGCATGAAGGTGACGGTCTTGCCGTTGCGATGCGCGACGTTCTTGATGACGTGCTTCATGCGCTGCAGTTCGTCGGCCTTGGTCACCAGCGTGTTGAACTTGGCGCCGATCTCGCACTGGCCGGCATTGGCCACTTCGTGATGGTGCACTTCGACTTCGATACCGACCTTTTCCAGCACCTTGCACATCTCGGCGCGGATATCGTGCAGCGAATCGGTCGGCGGCACCGGGAAGTAGCCGCCCTTCACGGTCGGGCGGTAGCCGGTGTTGGTGCCTTCGTAGCTCTTGCCGGTATTCCAGGCGCCTTCTTCAGAGTTGATCTTGAAGAAGGTGTGGCCCATGTCGTTGGCGAACTGGATCGAATCGAAGATGAAGAATTCCGGCTCCGGGCCGAAGAACGCCAGGTCGGCGATGCCCGAAGACTTCAGGTACGACTCGGCGCGCTTGGCGATGCCGCGCGGGCAGCGGCCGTAGCCCTGCATGGTGGCCGGGTCGAGCACGTCGCAGATCAGCACCAGGGTCGGGTCGGCGTAGAACGGGTCCACGTACGCGCTGTCGGCGTCCGGCAGCAGCACCATGTCCGACTCGGCAATGCCCTTCCAGCCAGCGATCGAGCTGCCGTCGAACATCTTGCCTTCCTCGAACAACGCCGGCTCGACGATCGAGGTCGGGAAGGTCAGGTGCTGCTCGATACCACGCATGTCGACGAAACGCAGGTCGATGAACTCGATCTGGTTGTCCTTGATCAGCTTCTCAACGTTTTCCAGGGACATCGGGTGGAACCTCGGGTGGATGGATGATGTGCCTGTACTTGAGCAACTTGTGTGCCAACTTTCAAATTCGGCCAAGTGGTTGTTTTTATTGAATACCCAGTTGCGCTGGCATCAGGCCGATGCACTTTTGTGGTGCAGAATGATCGACAAGCACCAAAATAGTGCACCACAGCGAATGGACTATGCTGTGCCGGCCTTTCTACTCCCCCTTTTCCATGTCCGACCTGCTCTCCGCCCTGTTGCTGGGCATCCTCGAAGGCCTCACCGAATTCCTCCCCATCTCCAGCACCGGCCACCTGCTGATCGCGCAGCACTGGCTGGGTGAACGTTCGGATTTCTTCAACATCGTCATCCAGGCCGGCGCCATCCTCGCCGTGACCCTGGCGCTGCGGCAGCGGCTATGGTCGCTGGCCACCGGGCTGGGCGAGCGCGAGAACCGCGACTACGTGATGAAGCTCGGCGTGGCCTTTCTGGTCACCGCGCTGGTCGGCCTGCCGGTGCGCCTGGCCGGCTGGGAGCTGCCGGAAACCGTCACCCCGGTGGCCTGGGCGCTGGTCATCGGCGGCGTGTGGATGTTGGTCGCCGAGCATTTCGCCTCGCGCATGCCCGACCGCGACACCGTCACCTGGAAGATCGCCATCGCCGTGGGCCTGGC
The DNA here is from genome assembly GCF_050737575.1 of Stenotrophomonas sp. Classification (GTDB taxonomy): domain Bacteria; phylum Pseudomonadota; class Gammaproteobacteria; order Xanthomonadales; family Xanthomonadaceae; genus Stenotrophomonas. The sequence continues at coordinate 99,601 of NZ_JBOHXW010000006.1, read as the reverse complement.
TCAAGTGGTGGCCGGCGTGTTCCCCGGCACCTCGCGCTCGGCGGCGGCCATTTTTCTGGCCATGCTGCTGGGCCTGACGCGCCGTTCGGCGGCTGCGGAGTTTGTGTTCCTGGTCGGCATTCCGACCATGTTCGCGGCCAGTGGCTACGCGTTCCTGGAACTTGCCAAGGACGGGAAGCTGGGCAGCGAGAACTGGGCCGACGTTGGCGTGGCCTTTGCCGCCGCCGTGGTCACCGGCTTTGTGGTGGTGAAGTGGCTGCTGGGCTATATCAAACGCCGCCCCTTCACAGGCTTTGCGCTATACCGCATCGCGCTGGGCGTTGGCCTGTTGCTGTTCTTGCCCGCTGGAAACTGAATGCGTCACGATAAACGCAACCCCGGTACTCTTCCCGGGCCGTTTATCGTCCCGAACCTACCCATGCTCCAAAGGAGTTGAACATGATGAAGCGCATCCTGCTGTTGTCCCTGCCCGTGGCCATGATGGTCGCCTGCAGCAACCCGACCAACACGCCCAAGACCGACGCTACGCCGGCAGACAGCACCGCTGCCGCCGCAACCGCCGCTCCGGCAGCGGCCAGCATCGACGCCACCCAGCTGGGCGCGAACCACTGGTTGCTCGACAACGCCGTGGACGCCAGCGGCAAGCGCATCGATGGCCTGTTCGTGCGTGCTGACAAGCCGGTCACCCTGGACTTCAAGGACGGCCGCCTCAGCGCCAGCAACACCTGCAACAACATCGGCGGCAGCTACACCCTGGAAGGTGACGCCCTGACCGTGGGCAGCCTGGCCTCCACCATGAAGGCCTGCGCCGAACCGGGCGTGATGGAACTGGACAAGCTGGTTGGCGAGCGCCTGGAGGGCACGCTGACGGTGCGCTCGCTGGACGCCTCCACCCTGACCCTGACCACCGCCACCGGCGACGTGCTGACTTTCCGCGCCAACCCGACCGCTGAAACCCGCTACGGCGGCGCCGGCGAGCAGGTGTTCATGGAAGTGGACGCGCAGACCAAGCCGTGCCCGCACCCGCTGATGAAGGACGCCACCTGCCTGCAGGTGCGTGAAGTGAAGTACGACGACAAGGGCCTGGAACAGGGCAAGCGCGGCGCGTATGAAAACTTCTACGGCAACATCGAGGGTTACACCCACGAGCCGGGCGTGCGCAATGTGCTGCGTCTGAAGCGCTACGAGATCAAGAACCCGCCGGCGGATGCGCCGTCGCAGGCCTACGTGCTGGACATGGTGGTCGGCTCGGAACTGGTGAAGTAATTCATCGTTGCGAGGTGATGCGAAAAAGGGCGCCGTAAGGCGCCCTTTTTTTGTTTTCAGACTGTGGTGCGTTGGAAGCGCCCCCCTCTCCCCAACCCCTCTCCCGCAAGGGGAGAGGGGCTACGTCCAAGGCAAGTTGCAGCGTCATGTGCAATTGCAGCTTCAAAGCCCCTCTCCCCTTGCGGGAGAGGGGTTGGGGAGAGGGGTGTTGTTCGGAGGTTGGGAGAGGGGAAAAAACCACCCACCCAAACCACCCACCGTTACGCCAACGCCGGATTGAGCGTATACGTGCCGTGGATGGCCGCTTCGGCCAGCACATGGCCCTGCATGGCGCGGTACACATCGGCCGCCGTGAACGCGCCTTCCACCGGCAGCGTCGCCACGTCCAGCGCGAACACGCGGAAGAAGTAGCGGTGCAGGCGCTCGTCGTTGAACGGCGGGTACGGGCCGTCGTAGCCGAAATAGGTGCCGGCCATCTGCGCGTTGCCGGCAAACCAGCCGGTGTAGTCGTTGATGCCCTGCCGCGCGCCAGCCGGGCCAGCCGGTTGCGCCTTGCCCTGCACGGTGAAGCCATCGCTGCAGCTGCCTGCCGCCAGCGCGCGCACGTCGGCCGGGATATCCACCATCACCCAATGCACGAAATCACTGCGCACCTGGTCCAGCGGAATGGTCACGTCGTCGCGACCGACCAGCTCCGGCACGGTCGGCACGTCCGGGTCCACGCACAGCAGCGCGAACGAGCGGGTGCCTTCGGGCACCTCGCTCCAGGCCAGCTGCGGGTTGCGGTTGCCGGCAAAGCCATTGGCATCACCGGCGGCGAACTCGGCCGGAATCGGCTGGGTGTTGTGGAAGCTTTGGCTGTCCAGTTTCATCGTCGTTCCTCGGATCAGACTTCGGGGTAGCCCAGACGCACCGCAACCGGGGTCAGGCGCGAGAACTCAGACGACAGCACCTTGGCGTACTTGCGCCAATGGCCGGCGGCGATCGTGCCCGGGCCGAGGCTGCGTACCGGCGGGAAGCGCAGGCCGAAGGCCTGTTCCATCAACGCCCCCATCGCGGCCGGATCGTTGACGGCGTCATCGGTGCGCAGCAGCAGGTGGGTGTACAGATCCTGCTCGTGCAGCTCGGCCACCTGCTCCAGCGAACGGGCCAGCCATTGCGCGGCTTCGCTGGACGAAGTGACCGCCAGCGGTGCCGGTGCGCCCAGCGCCAGCCATTCGACCAGCATGTCGCGCGGGTCGCGCAGGGCGATGATCAGGCGGCCTTCCGGCAATTGCGGGCGCAGCGCCCACAGCAGTGCGTTGTCCCACCACAGCAGCCAGTCGATGACGTTGCCGTCTTCGATGCCGCGCGCCGGCAGCTGTTCGCGCCACTGCTGCACGAGCTGCTCGGGGCTCAGTGCATCGGTGGCCAGACGCTGCAGGGTGAGGAAACTCTGGAAGCCATCGTTGGGCGGGGTCGCGCCGAAGCGGTCGCCGCGCAACACGCGGCTGCCGGCCTCCATCACCGCCACCACGCGCTCCACGCCCGAACCCGGCGCGCCCCAGACAAATATCGGACGGGTTGCGTTGTCTTCGCTCACTTCACCCAGTGCCGGCCACTCGACGGGGGCCTTGGCCTGCGGCGGCAGCGGCAGGCGCGTCGGCGCCAGGGTTTCGTGCAGGCTCACCCAGGTGGCAATTGCGGCGGCCGGATCACCGGCGCGGTCCTGCACGCTGCCCAGCCAGGTGCGCAACGCCGGCTGCGCGCTTTCCGGGCCGTTGTCCAACAATGCCTGCACGTGCGCGATCGCCGCGGCGGGTTCGCGTACCAGCAGGGCTTCGACGATGCGTTGTTCGCCGCTGACCCGGCCCGGCTCCAGCGCGATGATGCGACGCGCGATGGCTTCGGCGGCATCGGCCTGCTCGCTCATGTCGTGCAGGCTCATGCGGGCTTCCAGCGCCGGCAGGTGTTCCGGCATCGCCACCAACCAGCGGTCAACCACGTCCACCGCTTCGTCGCTGCCAACCGGCGCGACCGCCAAACGGGCCAGCCACAGGTCATGCAACTGGGTGTTGTCCTGCAGCGCGGCTTCCAGATCGGTGCGCGCTTCCTCGTCGCGGCCCAGACGCTGCCACGCCACCAACAGCATCTGCAGCGTGGCGCGGTCGCCCGGCAACTGGGCCAGCAGCGGGCGCAGGTGTTCCAGCGCCTGCAGTGGCTGGCCCGAAGCCAGTTCCAGTTCACCGGCCAAGCGACGCATGCCGGGGCTGTCGCCGTCGTTGGCGAGGACGTCGCGCATCACTTCAGCGGCGCGGTCGACGTGACCCTGGCGCAAGGCCAGCTGCACCAGCAGGCCACGCAGCGCGTGGGTGCCGGGGCTCAGTTCAAGCACGCGGCGGAACGCCTGTTCGGCGAAGGCCAGCATGTCCTTGCCCAGATAGGCAAAGCCCAATGCGTGCAGCAGGCGCGGATCGTTGGGCAACTGCTGGCTGGCCGCCGACAGCACGCTCAGCGCGCGGTCCACGTCGCCACGGCGCAGCGCGACCATGCCTTGGATGCCGGCCAGCTCGGGGCTGTCCGGTTCCACGCGCGCCGCCATCCGGGCCAGACGATCGGCTTCATCCGCGTCATCGCGGGCCAACGCCAGATGCGCCTGCATCAGGTAGGCGGAAAATTCATTGGGATTGAGCGTGGTGCTGCGCTCCAGCGCTTCACCGGCGGCCTCGATCTGGCGCAGAGCCAGCAACAGGCCGGCTTGCTGCAGATGCAGGGCGGCGTCATCCGGCGCCAGCGCCAGGGCCTGCTCCAGGCTGGCCTGGGCGTCGGCCAACTGGCCTTGCTGCTGCAGTGCCAACGCCAACCAGCGGTGGGCCGGTGCCTGCTGCGGTTCGGCAGCGACCCATTCGCGGGCCAGGGACACCCCCTCATCGGTGGCGTTGCGGCGCAGGGCTTCAATGATCTTGTCTTGCATGGCGATGGCGGTCCAGCGTGAGCACAAAAAATGCATTGTAGCGGCCATGCCCACCGCACTACGGTTCAGCCGCGGATCGCCGCCACCAGTTGCTGTGCAACCCAGCGTTCGGAAAAGCCATCGCCACGCACGTTTTCGATGAAACCGCAGTGCCCGCCCCAGCGCGCGATCTGCAGGTGCGCATGCGTGGGCAGCTGCCATTGGTCGAACGTGGCGAACGGAATCACCGGGTCGTCCTGCGCCATCAGGATGTCGGCCGGCACCTGCAGCGCGGCCAGTTTCTGCCCGGCAATGGAATAGCCGTCGAAGTAATCCTGCAATGAGGCGAAATCGGTATGCCGGTCGACCAGCCAGCGGGTCAGCGCGCGGATATCCAGCTTGAGCACGGTGTCATCGCAGTCGGCCAATTCGGGGAACAAGGTGCGCTTGCGGCGCAGTGAACTGGTCCATTTGCGGCGGAAATACCAGTCGTACATCACCGGCCCGTTTTCGATGCTGTCCATCGTCACTGCCGGGTCCAGCACCGGGCACACCGATGCGACGTGCCGCAACGGCACTCCGGCAGCGGGCGCATGCAAGGCCAGCCGCAGGACGAAATTGCCGCCCAGCGAATAACCGGCGGCCACCAGCGGCAACTGCGGGAAGCGCGCGGCGATATCACCGGCGGCGTTGACCACTTCCTCGATGCGGCAGGAATGGAAAATGCCGGGGTTCAGGTGATGGGTATTGCCGTGATCGCGGAAGTTCAGCCGCACCACGTCAAAGCCGTTCTGCAACATGCGCGCGGCGGTCATCCGCATGTAGCTGGACTCGGCGCTGCCTTCCCAGCCATGCAGCAGCAACGCCATGCCGACCGGCGACGCGCCCGGCAGGCGGCTGTGCCAGGCCTGCAGACGCACACCGTCGCCGCCATCCAGCAGCAGCTCGGTGGTGACCGCGCCAGTCGCGGCCAGCAGCTGCTGCCCACGGCGCAGCCGCACCCGGCTGGAGGCGAGCATCGACTGCAGGTGTCGGTTGCGCAGCCACTTGGGCGGCAGGTAATCGGCGGCGTTCAACACGGCGTGCATGCTGCGCCCTTGCGGTGCGGTGCGACGTTGACCATCGCCATGCCCTTATGGCCCTTCCATCACCGCCACGATACGCGCACGCGCGGTTTCCGCGATGCGGCGGCGGCCTTCCATATCCGAGCCGCTGATCGGCTCCAGGAAATGCACTTCCGCGCGACGCGGCGCTTCGCCGAGCAGCCGCAGGAAGTTGCCGAAGAAGCTCTCTCCCGGCGCAAACGCAACCAGCGTCTGCGCGTTGCCGCGCTCGCCGTAGCGCAACGCGATGGGCTGCACCGGCACGTTGGTTTCTACCGCCGCCTGGAAGATGCGTGCGTGGAACGGTCCCACTTCCTGACCCCCACGGGTGCGGCCTTCCGGGAACACCGCCACCGGGCGCTGCTCCTGCAGGCGCTTGACCATTTCCTCCATCACCCCGCCCAGCGACTCGGTGTTGCCGCGCTGGTGATAGATGGTGTGGCCACGGCTGGCGACCCAACCCACAACCGGCCATTCAGCGATCTCGCGCTTGGCCACGAAGCCGACCATCTGCTGGCTGTGGACCATGCAGATGTCCACCCAGCCCACGTGATTGGCCACAAACAGCACTGGCCCACGCAACGGCTGGCCGTAGCGGTGCAGACGGAAACCAAACAGCCACATCAAACCACTCGACCACCAGCGCACCACCCGGTGTTCCAGGGGGTCGGCAGGCCCGCCCATGCGCCCGAACGGCGGCAGCATCAGCAGCAGGATCAGCGGCAAGAACAGGACGATGTGCACCAGCAACAGCGGGACGCGGTACAGGTAACGAAACACGCGAGCCACACCGCCCTGGCGGGCGGGACGGGGGGAATTCATGCGCGCACGATACCGGATGCGGTCAGGCTTCCGCCAGCGCGATATCGCAGCCACCCGCCGCCACGGCACCGACCCGGAAACGTACGGCTGCGCACGCTGTTGGCAGGCAGTGACCCCTGTGCGCTGACACCAGCTACACACCGCAGGGACGCAATAAGGTGTAAAAGTGAACGTCTAAGCCAAGGGGGCGAACGATGGACCGGCAGCTGTTGTCGTCGACAGAAGACATGCTGCAGTTCTTTTCCACAGCGTTGGAGCAGATCGGCAACGGGGTGATCCTGTTCGACGAAAGCAACAGCATCCTGTACTTCAACCACGCCATGGAGGCGATCTCCGGTTGGCAGCGCAAGGATGTGCTGGGACAGAACTTGGGCGTGCTGGCACCGATGTCCATGCGCGAGCGCTACGACACCCGCATCTATCCCGGTGACAGCAACCGGGTACAGGAGCTGGTGCAGTCACCGCACGACATCCAGTTGATCCGCAAGGACGGCGGCCATTGTTGGATCAGCGTGACCCTGTCGCAGATCCACAGCGCGGGCCGCGACATCCGCATGGCGCTGGTCACCGATGTCACCGCGCGGCGCATGACCCAGGCCCGCGAACGGCTGCTGTCGCTGGGCTTCGACGAAACCCAGAGCGCGGTGCTGATCACCGATGCCAAGGGCCGCATCGTGCATTTGAACAAGGGCTTCCGCCGCTTGTTCGGCTTTGTCGATGCCGAAGCGCTGGGCCACTACGTGCCGGCCTTGTTGGCGCCGGACGGCTATTCGTCGGCCCATGTGGCGTCCTATGCCTCGCGCCTGAGCGCCGGCCGCCCCATCCAGGCCGACGAACGCGTGTACCGCAAGAATGGCCAACCGCTGTGGTGCTCGGTCAGCACCAACCCGATCTTCGACGACTACGGCGCGCTGTCGAACCTGGTCATCGTGCTGATGGACATCACCCGCACCAAGGTGCACGAGGTGCTGCAGCACAAGATGCTCGACGCGATGGTGCGCGAGGTGCCCACCGTCGAGCTGATGCAGCAGATGTGTCTGGAAGTGGAACGCATCGCGCCACAGGTGTTGTGCTCGGTGCTGCGGCTGGAGGACGGCAAGCTGCGCACGCTGGCCGCGCCCAGCCTGCCCGACGCCTACAGCAAGCGGGTCGATGGTTTGGTGATCGGCCCGCGTTGCGGCAGCTGTGGCAGTGCTGCCTACAGCGGCGAGCCGGTGCTGTCGCGCGACATCGCCAACGACCCGAACTGGGAAGGCATCAGCCATTTCGCCCTGCAGCATGGTCTGGCCGCGTGCTGGTCCACGCCGATCAAGGCCAGCGATGGCCGCGTGCTGGGCACGTTCGCGTTCTACTACCGGCAACCGCACGACCCGGACACGTTCCATCGCCGCTTGGTCGAAGTGATCGTGCACCTGTGCGCGCTGGCGCTGGAGCGCGAGGAAGCGCGCAACCGCATCCGCCGGCTAGCGTTCTACGACGACCTCACCGGGCTACCCAACCGCAGCCTGCTGCATGCACAGGCCGACAACGCGATTACCGCCGCCGCCCATCGCAGCGACTCGCTGGCGATGTTGTTCATCGACCTGGACCGCTTCAAACAAGTCAACGATTCCTTCGGCCATCCCGGCGGCGACGAACTGCTGCGCACCGTGGCGCGGCGGCTGCAGCAGGAAACCGGGCCGATGGATATCGTTGGGCGCTTGTCCGGCGACGAATTCGTGGCGGTGCTCACCTCCTGTGACGGCCAAACCGCCGGCGAGCGCAGCGAACACATCCTGCGCGCACTGGGGCAACCCCTGCAGTTGGGCGACGTGGAAATACGGCCGTCGGCCAGCATCGGCATCAGCGTGTTTCCCGATGACGGTTGCGACATGGAAAGCCTGTTGCATCACGCCGACATGGCCATGTACCAGGCCAAGCACAGCGGCCGCAGCCACGCGCGTTTTTACAGCAGCGAAATGGACCGCAGCGCGCAGGAACGCCTGGGCATGGAAACCGCTCTGCGCGAAGCGCTGGATCAGGACCAGCTGCAACTGCATTACCAGCCGCAGATCGACATCGCCAGCGGCCGCGTGCACAGCGTCGAAGCCCTCGCCCGCTGGACCCACGCCCGGCTGGGCGATGTATCGCCGGTGCGTTTCATCCCGTTGGCCGAGGAAAGCGGATTGATCGGGCAACTGGGTTTGTGGGCGTTGAAGGAAGCCTGCCACCAGCTCAGCAACTGGCGTCGGCAAGGCCTGGTCGTGCCGTCGATTTCGGTCAATCTTTCGCCGACCAACTTCCACAACCCGGCCTTGCCGGACACCATCGAACGGATCCTGCGCGAGGAATCACTCGCCGCCGCAGACCTGACCTTGGAGATCACCGAGAACGTATTGCTCGACGCCGACCCAAACACCTTGCGCACGCTGCGCGAGGTACACGCACTGGGCGTGCGGCTGTCGATGGACGACTTCGGCACCGGCTATTCCAGCCTGAGCTACCTGCGCCAATTGCCGATCAGTGAACTCAAGCTCGACCGCAGCTTCGTCCACGACATGGCCCACGACAGCGTCACCAGCACCTTGACCCAGGCCATTGCCCACATTGGCCACAGCCTGCGCCTGAAAGTGGTGGCCGAGGGCGTGGAAAACGCTGAACAACTGCAGCTGTTGGGCGCGCAGGGTTACCACATCGCACAGGGCTTTCACTTCACTCCGGCGTTGCCAGCGGCGGCATTGGCGCGCTGGGTAAAGGCCAGGAGTGAGGGAAAAGTGCGGGTGAGCTGAGCGCAGAGGGAAGCAGCACGTACGTCGTCATGGGTGATACGTGCGAAAGCGCGGGAGCAATCCCCGGAGCGGTGTCGCCACTGATCGCGATTACCCCAACGACGCGCTGAGGCGCATTGCCTCAACCCACACCGCCCTGCCCTCACGCCATCGCCACGACCGCCAACGTCAACCGCGAAATGCACACCGGCTTGCCGGCTTCGTTCTCGATGCGGATCTCCCACACCTGCGTGGTGCGGCCCACATGCAGCGCGCGGGCGGTGCCGGTGACCACGCCTTCGCGGGCGGCACGCAGGTGATTGGCGTTGATCTCCAAGCCCACGCAGACCTGGCTTGCCGGGTCCACGCACAGATTGCCGGCGCTGCTGCCCAGGGTTTCGGCCAGCACCACCGAGGCGCCGCCGTGCAGCAGGCCATACGGTTGGCGGGTGCGTTCGTCCACCGGCATCGTGGCTTGGATCCAGTCGTCACCGGCAGCGGTGAAAACAATGCCAAGGTGGTCGATCAACGTGCCACGGCTGAGTGCATTGACCTGCTGCAGATCGACCGGTTCGCGGAATACTCGGGACATGCGTATGACCTGTTCGGGGGATGAAAGACGCGCTTACAGAATGGGGACGAGGCCGGCGCCGAAGGCGGTCAGCATGCGTACCAGCAACCATTTCGGGCCGACATCCACTTCAGGAAAATCGCCGACGGCGCTGTAGCAGTCGTGGAAGCGCGGATCCTGCCGTCGCAGCGGCGTTCGGCAGTCCGGGCCCGGCTGGAATTCGTAATCGGTGGCATAGCGCCAGGGCCAGAAGTCGAGCACCGGCAGTGCTTCGGACGCCTTGCCCAGGCTGTAATTGAGGCCGGAGAACACCATCGCTTTCTGCCGTGGCGCCACCACCCAGGAGTTGTCGGGGTGAACATCGCGCAGGATGCTTTGCGCCAGCTGCTCGGCGAACACCGGGTCGTCGATGATCACCGCGCCTTCGGTGTTGTAGTTCTCGCTGCGCGGGTCGAAGTTGTGGGTGCCGATCACGCCAATGCGGCGGTCCACCACCAGCGACTTGGCATGCAGGCCCATACGCGCACCGGCGCGGGTCACCGGCACCGGTCGGTTGGCCGGGCGCGTGCTCAGGAACGATGGCCGGGTTTCGGTACGCAGCACATCGCGCTCCACCTCACTGCCACCCGGCGTGGATCTGCGACCCGAGCCACTGCCGCGCACGTTGCTGCCGGCCGCGCTGCCGCCGATCACGCGGTTGCGCGAGGTGTCCTTGCCCACGTCGCCCAACGGCGCCGACACCAGCTTCTGGTAGTCCACCGGCGCATCCAGCGGGAATGGTTTGTACTCGTAGATGTTGAAGCCCAGCTCGCGCAGATTGCGGCGCTTGTACTTGTACGACAGCGCGTAGACCACCGGGTTGTCGGTCGCGGCCAGGCTGTTGGTGGAGACCACCACGCGCGGCGGCGCGGCGCGCTTGCGCAGGTCCTTGAACAACGTCTGCGCCGGCTTGGACAACACCAGGTACGGCGTCTGCAGCAGCACTTCACTCTGCGCCGAGGCGATCAGGGCATCCAGCGTCGGCTCGGTGAGGTGCTGTCCATCCAACGGTTCGTCTTCGGGTTCATTGCGGTGCTTGCGCGGCAGGTCGGCGACGTAGCTCACCGACTTCACAGGCAGCGCCGTATCAACAAACTCGCGGCTGATGAACTCGGCATCGGAGGCTTCGGCCTCCACCCGTTCAATACGATCGGGGTTGCGGAACGCGGCGTCGGGCATGGCCGGCACGCCCCCGCGCAGCAATGTCTTGCCGACATCATTCAGGCGCTCGGCCGGCACACTGCGCCGCGCTTCCCAGAACGCCTGGAAGTTGGTGGCCATCTCGCGCGCTTCCGGCCCGGCCACGATCACGTCGCGGTCGCGGAAGTTGTACTCGCGATCCCAGTCGTAATAGTCGTCTTGATAGTTGCGGCCACCGACCACGCCAATCACGTCATCAATCACCAGCAGCTTGTTGTGCATGCGCTGATTGAAACGACGGAAGCAGCACAACACGCTGCCGACATAGTCCAGGTAATTGAGCTTGGCCTTGCCGAAGGTCGGGTTGTAAACGCGCAACTCGAAATTGGCGTGCGCGCCGGACAAGGCACCGAGCATCTGCACATCGGAGATCGCTGACAACTGGTCGATCAGCACCCGCACCTTGACCCCGCGCCGGGCGGCGGCCAGCAATTCGTCGATCACCAAGCGCGCACTGTCGTCGGTGTCGAAAATGTAGGTCTGCAGGTCGATGCTGCGGGTGGCACTGCGCAGCAGGTTCAGCCGGGCCACCAGCGACAGCTCGCCCTCATCAAGGATGGTGGCGTAATGGCGCGGCACCTGTTCGGTGGATTCGGCCATGGCACGGCCGCCCAGCGCCCGCAACGGCGAATCCAGCGCGCAGCGGTCCGGCTGCGTGCACTCCACCGTGGTCGAACGGGCCGATACCGCAATGCCTTCGGCGCGCGCACGCTGCTGCGGCGACAGCGACGCGCAGCCACCGGCCAACAGCACTGCAAGCAGCAGCAAAAGCCGCGCGGCCGGATTCACGGATGAGGTGCGCCGGTAAGGCGCGTACGCAAGATAAAGGTCACTCGATCACCTAAAGCCATCTGCCAGCTGTCCATGCCGTAACGACCGCGCAGGACGGTACCTCGGCTGACAAGGTCGCAATCATAGCCGGGCCTTGCACATTCAGGTTCTGCCAGACGCAGTGTTTCACGGCGACTGATGCCACGAATGGTCAGCCAGCCTTCGACCGCTCCGCCCTGTGTGATCACCTCCGGCGCGTACGGATCGGACTGGAATTCGATAAGCGGGTAACGCGCCACGTCGAAGAAATCCTCGCCCCGCATCCATGTGGTGTAGCGGGGCTTGTTCGGAATTTCCACGTATTGCGCATACATCCGCAGCCGCACCTGGTGGCGGCCATCGGGCAGCTGCGTGCTCAACGCCTCGAAGCGCGGGAAGTTTCCTTCTATTTTTTGACCGAACCGGGTGCGTATCTCAAAGCCAAAGTGCGAGCGCGCCGTATCAATCTGGGGGGGCACCGGCGGAGGTTTGGCAAACGCCTCCCCCGCCAATGCCCACACCATCAGCAGCAACATCCCCCGTACTGCTGCCATGCGCTTACGGCCACCAGAAGGCTGCCAAACGGGCAATCCCGGGCTCAATCGCCGCGTCCATCGGCAGTGACAGCACCGCCACCGCACCCGGCGGCATGCCACGGTAATCGCCGGACTGGCCGCTGTGCATCAGCGCCACCAGTTGTTCCAGACCAGGGTTGTGGCCTACCACCAACACCCGCTCGACTTCGCGGTGTTCGTCCAGCAGGGCCGCCAAGGTGCCGGGCGCCGCGTCGTAGATACGCTCCTCCAGGCGCTGCTCCACATAGCCGGTGAGGCTGAGCACCGCTTCCAACGTTTCGCGGGCGCGTCGTGCCGGTGAGCACAGCACCCGGTCCGGGACCAGCCGCTGCTCGTGCAGCCAGCGGCCGGCGGCTTCGGCCTCGGCCAACCCGTGCGGGGAGAGCGGTCGGTCGATATCGGCTTGGCCATTGTCGGCCGGTTCGGCATGGGCATGCCGCAGCAAGATCAGTTCGCGCATGGGTGGGTAGTACTCCTGTCAGACCTTGTTCAACCATTTGAGTAGCGGGTCCCAATCCTGCTGGTGCTCGCGTACCTGGGCGGAGTGATAGTCGAACAGACTGCGTCCCAGCCCGACCATCACCACGTAACTCTGGCTGTCACGCAGTTGCGCGACAACGTCATACGGCCACTGCGCCAGCATCTGCTGGGCCTGTTGCGAGGTTTGCGTCCATGGTTTGGTGCGGTTGAGCACCAGGCCCACCGGCAACGCACGCGAATGCACGCGCTTGATCTTGGACAGACTGTTGAGGAAGCCGACGATGGCTTCAATGTCCAGCGCCGAAGGCAGCACCGGCACCACCACCGCGTCGGCCAGGTCCAGGAAACGCTCCAGGTCGTCGCCGTAAGCACCGGCCGGGGCGTCGATGATGACCTGCTCGGCACCATCGGGAATGAGCTTTTCCCAGTTCTTCTTGCGGTGCACGTCCACCGGCAGCACGGCGCTGTCCAACATGGAGCGCCGCTGTGCCCAGCGCGTGCTGGAGCCTTGAGGATCGGCGTCGGCGATCACCGTGGCCTTGCCGGACAAGGCCGATTGCGCAGCCAGATGGGTGGCGATGGTGGTCTTGCCGACACCGCCTTTGGAGCCGGCTACCAGGATCGTCTTCATGCACGCCTCGCTTCCGCTGAACCTGTCCGCAGCGTACACCGCGGCGCATCGCCAAAGGTAGTCATCGAGTGAGGAAGTGGCCGCTGCGCTGCGGTTGGCCCGCCCGATGCCAGCTCGGTGCTGCAGATGATCCAGGACGCCGACCAGCGCGGCATCCTTCAGCGCCGCCACAGCCAGCCGCACGTGCTGGTGCTGGTCGGCGCCAAGGTCGAACTGCCGCCGGAGCTGGAAGCGTTGGCCGCGCACTTCAACCCGCGCCTGCCCGATGCCAACGCATTGCTGAAGATGCTGCGCGAGGAGGCCGAACACAAACCGTTGGATACCGCGCTGCTGATGGCCGAAAGGCCTGCGCGACTGGGCACGCGAGCGCACGGTGCCGTCAGATTGAGCCGGCATCACCTCGGCGGGAGGTCTCCCGCCGAGGCGGCAATCATCTCAACGGAGTGAAGTCACCCCACTCAGCGCGGTGCGGACCACGGCACGCTTTCGCTCTGGTCCAGATACTTGATGCGCGTGGCCCGGCCGTTCTGCAGCACCAGGCCTTCGCGGGTCTGCGGCAACAGTACCGCCGTGGCGTGCGTGGTATTGGCCTTGTAGCGCCACGCCACGCCGCTGCGCAGGTCCACCAACTCCACCTTGCCTTCCACCCGCGCCGTACCGCCGGCGACACCGGCCAGCACCAGCCAGTCTTCGCCGCGGGTAAAGCTGGCCTGATGCACGCCGATCAACTGCGTCGAGTACACATGCTCACGCTGCCAGTTGGCCAGATTCCAGCGCACGGTTTCGTGTTGCTGACCGCGATACAGCGGGGGAACCGTCTCCGCCATCGCCTGTGCCTTCTCCGGCGAATACTGCACCGTGACCAGCCGGGTGCCTTCGTCGAGCAACATCACCGACAGAATATCGTTGCGCGGACCCACCCCATGCGGCGCGTGCCGCTGCAGCACTTCCAGGCGTGCACCACGCTCATCGCGATGCAGCCCCAACAGGACAATCACGCCCTTGTCGGTGCCGGCGACGATCCTGCCGGAGGTGGCGTCCCAATCAATGGCGCGGATACCGCCGTCGCCCTCCAGTTGCAGCGGCTGACCAACCAACGCGCGCTTGCTGTGGTCGTAGATGTACAACTCGTCATAACTGGCGAACAGGTACAGGCCCGGCAGCGGCGTCGCCGACATGGCACCCGGCGCCCAATGTTCCTGGCCGAAGGCGACCAGCAGTTCGCCACTGCCGGCATCCCACACTTTCGGCCCATTCTCCAACTGCACGATCTCGTCGAAGGCCACATTGCCGCTGGCCGAGCGCGAGATCACGATGCCGTCGTCAACGCCGAAGGTGATGTCCTGCACGCGCAGCTCATGTGCGTCCATCGTGATGCGGGCATCTTTCTTGCGCGTGTCCCACACTTCCAGCCGACCCGATTCACGCCCGACCGCGAGCAACTTCATCTCCGGCGAATAAGCCGCCGACCACGCATCGTCCTCCAACCCCCGGTTGGCATCCACGAAGGCTTGGGTGAAGTCCTTGTCTATCCTTGGTCCGCATGCGGTCAGTACGAACAGCAGCCCCAGCATCCCCAGACAACGCATCATCCGAACTCTCCCCAGAGCCACGTTGATTTGGAGGCAATCGTACGCCCGTGGGCTTCAGGCCGGCATGCGACTCCCTGTCCTGTACAACTGCAACGCACACTACCCCGACGCAGTCACTGGGTGATTCGTGGGGGCTCCCAGCCGGCCGGCTGTTGTGCCGCGACATCGTTGCGGGCCAGCAGTCGGCGCGTCGCGGGCAACTCCCCCGCTTCGCCGACCCATTGCAGGTAATCACTCAGGCTCACCCGTGACGCGTCATTGTGTCCACCCGACAACAGTTCCACCGAGCGCGTGGACAGCCATGCCAGTTCGCGTTTACGAGCTTCCCAGTTCTGGCGTTCTGCCGGCCCATCGCTGAGGTCAATCATCCTCGCGATGCCGAGGCTGACGGCAACTGTCGAGCTGCTGTTGGCCATCGTCGTGAACAGCTGACGGCATTGCTGGCGCTGTTCGGCCACAGCGTTGGCCGGGCACTGCCGATGGGCATCCACAAGCCCGGGCATCCAGGTCGCTGCTGCCAATGCGAACACCGCGATGCTGCGTGACGTCTCGCCGTCGACGGGCTTGCCTTGAAAGGAACCGGCGGGAGGTGCCGACCACTGCCCGCCACGGGTAGCGCGATCCATCAACGCCACGCCTTCCGCGTAATCATCCACATAGCGCGTCGCCTGCGTGGCGCGTATCCAAGCCTTGTCTGCGGCCTCGGTATCGCCCTTGGCTACATGCAGCCGCCACAACAACAGCTGCGCAACGACTTCATCCGACTCCCGCGTCTGCAGGGTCTGGATCGCAGCGGGAATATCGCAGCTGCCTCCACCCAGGCAACGGGTCACGGCGGCGCGGGCAATCGTCGGCTGGTCGCTGCCGAGGCGTATTGCTTCGTCCAGCCATGCATCGCTTTGGCCCGGTGAAGTTGACGCGGCGGGTTGCGCGGGCAGCTCTGAAGGAAGCGCCAACCGCGATGCAACCAGCAAATCCAGTGGCTGGCCGCTGGCTGCCACAGCTCGCGCCCGCTCCAACAGCGTCGCGTAAAGATCAACATCCCCGGCGACTGCCGATTGCGTGGCCGGCGCAGGCGCGCTTGCCGCAATCGCATTGAAGGAACCCACGGCCGCCATCGCGGCCACGCAACCGACAATCCACTGCCTGTTCTTCATCGCCGTCGCCTCCCTGGACTGGGCAATGACCCTGCCACGGTCAGGCCGTGGATGCCATCACGACAGCGTTCCCAGCACCCACACCCAGGCCGGCAAGGTGACCAGCGACAGCACGATGCCGTAGCCGACCATCGCAGCAGCCAAACGGGGTGCCAGCCGGTGCGAAATGGCCAGCGCGGCGGCGGTGATCATGGTCGGCATGGCGGTTTCCAGCACGTTGACCCGCAGCATTTCGCCCTGCAGCCCAAAGGCCAGCGACAACGGAATCGCCGCCGCCGGCAGCAGCACCAGCTTGAGCAGCAGGCCAACCGACAGCGGTGCCAACTCCGCGCGTGACAAACGCAGCTGGATGGTCAAACCGACTGCCAGCATCACCAGCGGCAACATCGCATCGGCCAGGTTTTTCAATGCCGATGCCATCCACGACGGCGGCGCGGCCGGCATCAACGTCACCGCAAATACCAGCGCCCACAGCGGTGGGAATTTGAGAATGCGCAGCAGGATCTGCGCGGTGGTCGGCGGCGTGTCGCCGCTGTAACGCGCCAGCACGTACAAACCAAAGGTCGATAGCATCACGAAAGTGCCGAACTGGTCGTAGACCACGGCGTAGGGCAAGGCGTGGTCGCCGAGCAACGCGCGCACCATCGGGTAGCCGATGAAGCTGGAATTGGTGAGCGCCACGCACAGCAACAGCACCGCATGCACCTGCCGCTCGAATCCAAAGATGCGGGTGGCCAGGCTGACCAGTACCAGCGTGAGCAGCATCAACAACCACGGCGTGGCGATGATGCCGACCAGCGACACGTCCAACTGCAGCCGGGGCACGTAGGTGAGCACCGCCGCCGGCAGGCACACGTAGAGCACCACTTTGTTGAGGGTGTCGGCGGCGTTGTCCGGGAAGGTGCGGAAACGTGCGAAGACCATGCCCAGTGCGAGCATGGCTAATATCAATGCGAATGCGTCGAAGGCCATGGCCCCAGCATGCACTGCCGAAAGGGCCGATGGAATCGGCATCAGACCTAAGTCTGATAAGGATGCTGGTGCGTGCTGACGATGTGGTTCGGGAGAGGACGCGGGACCGTCCGGTCGAACGACGGTACTGATGCGGCGTTGGAAGTTTCGTTCATCATTCCCGCGCAGGCGGGAATGACGAGCCAAGCAGCAACAGCAACGCAAGAGCAGGAACCAACACCCCTTCTCCGTTCATTCCGTTCCAAGCAGAACATCCGGCCTGACCCGCACCCCTGCGACGTCAGGCCTTCAACTCAGGGCCACGCTGGCGGATTGGCCAGCCATGCCTGCTGTACTTCGGCCAGTTGGGCACGCTCGTCGTCCTTCCATGTCGGCAGCAACTGCGCGAAGCGGCTCGTATCGCGCCACAGGTCCGGCTCGGTGCGCACGGCAGCGGCGAACCAGCTCACGGCCTCGTCCTTGCGGCCCAACTTCCACAACGCCAGCGCCAGCGTCTGCGGCATCCATGACGGATTACCACGCACGCTCTCGGTCGCCTTCAGCCACATGCCCAGTGCGCCTTCGGCGTCACCCCGGCGATACAGATCCCAGCCTTGGTTCCAGCGGATGCCACGCGCCTGTGCCGAGGTATCAACCACAGACGCCAATGCCTCCTGGTACAGCTTGGCACCCAGCTCATCGCGACCTTCGCCGTAGGCGATGCTCGCCAGCTGCGCCGTGGCTTCAACCCCCTTGCGGCCACGCTCACGCAGCTTCATCAGCTGATCCACCGCGTCCGCCTGTTCCGGCGGCACCGCTTGGATCGGCTTGGCAGCCGCGTCTTCATCAAAGTAGAACTCGACAAGCTTGGGCAGGCTTTGCGCCTGCACATTCGAAACAGCCAGACCGACCAGCAACGCTGTGCCGGCAGCCACACGCCTCATAACCCCCATGACTGCAATCCCCGTGAAACAGTTGACAAGCCAAGTGGCTGATCCTAACCGCTCCCAGCCCATGACGCGACTGCGTTACAGGGTGATGAAAGCGGCGCTGGTACAATCCGCGACCGCCGCCTGCGCCGCAGTGCGGTGCCTGCCGCCAGCCGTTTCAGTAATGGGCCAGCCATGACCAGTACCGCCGAACTCACCTCGCCCGCTTCCGCCAACACGCCTCTGATCGGCGTGCGCGACCACGACTACACGCTGGAGCACAAATACACGCGGACCGATGGCCGCATTTATTTGAGTGGCGTGCAGGCGCTGGTGCGGCTGCCGTTGATGCAGCAGCAGCGCGACATCGCAGCGGGCTTGAACACCGGTGGCTTCGTCAGCGGCTATCGCGGCTCACCGCTGGGTGGCTTTGACCTGGAACTGTGGCGCGCGCGCAAGCATCTGGAAGCGGCCAAGGTGAAGTTCGTGCCCGGCCTCAACGAGGACCTGGGCGCGACCATGGTCTGGGGCACGCAGCAGACCACGCTGTTCCCCGGCGCGAACGTCGATGGCGTGTTCGGCATGTGGTACGGCAAGGGCCCGGGCGTGGACCGCTGTGGCGACGTGTTCAAACACGCCAACGCCGCCGGCACCTCGAAGTACGGTGGCGTATTGGCGCTGGCCGCCGATGACCACGCGTGCCGCAGCTCGACCCTGCCGCATGGCAGCGAAGAAGAATTCGTCAGCGCGATGATGCCGGTGCTGAACCCGGCCGGCGTGCAGGACATCCTCGACATGGGTCTGGTCGGCTGGGCGATGAGCCGCTACACCGGCCGCTGGATCGGCTTCAAGACGATTGCCGAGACAGTGGAGTCGTCCGCGTCGGTGGACGTGAATCCATTCGCCCGTCAGATCATCCTGCCGGAAGATTTCGAGATGCCGGCCGCCGGTCTCAACATCCGTTGGCCGGACCCGCCGATGGAGCAGGAAATGCGCCTGCACCGTTACGCGGTGAAGGCGGCGCAGGCGTTTGCCCGCGCCAACGGCATCGACAAAGTCGTGATGGATTCGCCACGCGCGCGGCTGGGCATCGTCACCACCGGCAAGAGTTACCTGGACGTATTGCAGGCGCTGGAATACCTGGGCCTGGACGAAAAGGCCTGCGCCGAGATCGGCATCCGCGTGTACAAGGTCGGCATGACCTGGCCTCTGGAGCCGCAGGGCATTGGCGCGTTCGCGCGCGGCCTGGAAGACATTGTCGTGGTGGAGGAAAAGAAGGCCTTCATCGAGCGACAGATGAAGGAATACTTCTACAACTGGCCGACCCACTGGGGCGCGCGTCCGTCCATCGTCGGCAAGTACGACGAACAGGGCGAATGGATTCTGCCGTCCACCGGCGAACTCACGCCCGCCACCATTGCCGGCGTGATTGGCCGTCGCATCCAACGCTTCTTCAATACCGAATCCATCGAACAGCGCCTGCGCTGGATGGACGAAAAAGAAGCCGAAATGGCCTTGCCGCGCGCGCAGTTCCCGCGCGTGCCGCATTACTGCTCCGGCTGCCCGCACAACACCTCCACCAATGTGCCGGAAGGCTCGCGTGCGCTGGCCGGCATCGGCTGCCATTACATGGTGACGTGGATGGACCGCGACACCGACACCTTCACCCACATGGGCGGCGAAGGTGTCACCTGGGCAGGCCAGGCGTCGTTCACCGACACCGCGCATGTGTTCCAGAACCTCGGTGATGGCACCTACTTCCACAGCGGCTCCTTGGCGATCCGCCAGGCCATCGCTGCCGGGGTCAACATCACCTACAAGATTCTTTACAACGATGCGGTCGCGATGACCGGCGGCCAGCCGGTGGACGGCACCTTGACGGTGCCGCAGATCGCGCACCAGATGCGTTCGGAAGGCGTGTACACCATCGTCGTGTTGTCCGACGAGATCGCCAAGTGGAAGGCGCGTCGCCATGAATTCCCCAGCGATGTGGAGTTCCACGACCGCGCCGAGCTGGACGCCGTGCAGAAGCAGCTGCGCACGGTGAAGGGCACCAGCATCCTGATCTACGAACAAACCTGCGCCACCGAAAAACGCCGTCGCCGCAAGCGCGGCAAGCTGATCGATCCGCCCAAGCGCACGATGATCAACTCGCTGGTCTGTGAAGGTTGTGGCGATTGCGGCGAGAAGAGTTTCTGCGTGTCGGTGCTGCCGAAGGAAACCGAGTTCGGCCGCAAGCGCGACATCGACCAGTCCAACTGCAACAAGGATTTCTCCTGCACCACGGGCTTCTGCCCGAGCTTCGTCACCGTGCACGGCGGCCAGCTGCGCAAGGGCCAGAAGAGCAACGCCGCCAGCCTGCTCGATAACCTGCCGGCGCCGACCTTCCGCACTGATTTCTCGCAGCCCTGGAACATCCTGATCACCGGCGTCGGTGGCACCGGCGTGGTCACCATCGGCGCGTTGCTTGGCATGGCCGGTCATCTGGAAGGCAAGGGCGCGAGCGTGCTCGACCAGACCGGTCTGGCGCAGAAGGGTGGCGCAGTCACCACGCACATCCGCATCGCCAACACGCCGGCCGACATCCACGCGGTGCGTATCGCCGCCGGTGAAGCCGACCTGGTGCTGGGCTGCGACATGGTGGTGGTCAACGACTACTGGGCGCTGTCCAAGGTGCGCGGCGAGCGCACGCAGGTGGTGCTCAACACCTACGAAGCGATGCCCGGCACCTTCACCACGCACCCGGACATGCAGTTCCCGGCCGCCGACATCATTGCCGGCGTCAAAGTGGCACTCGGCGGCCGCGACCCGATCCTGCTCGACGCCACCCAGCTGGCCACCGCGCTGCTCGGCGATGCGATTGCCTCCAACCTCTTCATCCTCGGCTTCGCCTGGCAGCAGGGGCTGGTGCCGCTGTCGCTGGAATCGCTGATGCGTGCGGTGGAACTCAATGGCGCCGCCGTGGCAATGAACCAGACCGCATTCGCCTGGGGCCGGTTGGCTGCAATTGATCCGCAGGCGGTGCAGCAGGCCGCCGGTCTGGTGCGCAATGCCAGCACCGACGCCGCGCGTGCGCCGGGCAAGCTGCAGGAATTGCCGCCGGGCGAATGGGAAGGCAGCGAAGCCGGCGCGCCGTCGGCACCGCGCAACCCGGACAACGAACCGGACGTGCGTGGTCTGCCCGCAGCGAGTGTGCTCAACGGCGAAGCCGCGTTCGCACCGCTGGACGACGCGCACCTGTCACGCTCGCTGGACGAACTGATCGCCCGCCGCAGCAGCTTCCTCACCGATTACCAGGACGCCGCCTACGCCAACCGTTACCGCACGCTGGTCGATGCGGTGCGCAGCGCCGAGCAGCGGGCGATTCCGGGCAGCACCGCATTGGCCGAATCGGTGGCGCGCTACTTCTTCAAGCTGATGGCGTACAAGGATGAGTACGAAGTGGCCCGCCTGTACACCAGCGGCGACTTCGCCAAGCGCGTGGCAGAGAAGTTTGAAGGCAACTACCAGGTACGTTTCCATCTCGCGCCGCCGCTGTTCGCCAAGCGCGACGAACAGGGCCAGCTGCAGAAGAAGGAGTACGGCCCGTGGATGTTCAAGGCCTTCGGCCTGCTGGCCAAGTTCAAGGGCCTGCGCGGCGGCCGCTTCGACCTCTTCGGCTACACCGAAGAGCGCCGTGGCGAGCGCCAGCTGATTACGGATTACGAGAAGACCCTGCAGGAACTGATCGACTCGCTGGATGCACGTCGCTTGGCGCTGGCAGTGGATATCGCCAGCATCCCCGAACACATCCGCGGCTACGGCCACGTCAAGGAAGCGCACCTGCACGAAGCCAAGGCCCGCGAAGCGGCGCTGCTGGCAACGTGGCGCAACCCGAAGGCACTGCATATCGTGCAGATGGCGTGAGCCTGCTGAAAGCAACGCATGCAGTGCATTGCGGGAAAGCAATGTCTGCGTTGCATCAGCGGTTGCCTGAGTCCGTCTCGGCAAAGAAGTGCCTGCGTTGCGCCAAGAGACAGCGCTCAAAGTAAGCGTTCGGCGACATCTATCAAATGTCTACGAACGCTTACTTTTTATTGCCCAGAAATCCCTCCTCTTTCCGAGATTGCCGTGGCGAGGATTGTGCTGGTGCAGTGCAGTTCGTCAGGGCAGAAAGCAGGGGTCAGAGTCGGGGTTCATAAGAATCGGCCTCTAGATTGGCCTCTGTTTTTCAATGGGCATTTGCATTGGCTTGCCAGTACAAACGAGGAAGCTTGGCACTGAGCAGGATGCACGACTGCACTGGCTGCTTCAGGGTTGAAACTCCACTCTGCCCCCGTTTCCTCAATAGTCACGCAGCACGCACTGCACCTGATAAGCGCCTATGCAAGCTTGAAAGGCTCCGCCATCCCAACGTCGAGCGCTGGGAGCCCCAACCGCAATCTCGTGCGCTTGACGGTATCCGTAACCTCCCCCTGAAATGCAGCGCCCTCTTCCAGGCGACACAGCAGCTCCTTGCACCGTTGTTTGAGCGTGATTGCCCAAGGCACGTCATGTGGATCGTCAATCACCTGCCCAAACAGCTGCCGGCTCTGGTTGAGTGCTCCAGAGAGTCCCGCCGAAACGGCTCTGTGATAGAGGCTCCATACCGAAGTACTGCGATTGTGAGCAAGCCATGCCTGCACATGCGAAGTGGTTGAAAAGCGCTGACGTAACACCATCACTTCTTCGGCTGCACGCTTGGCAAGGAACTCCGCCTTCGGCAAGTACTGTTCCTCACTATGGAACTCCTGGAAAGTCTCGATCCGGTAGCCGTCATCGAATGACAGGTGGTCCTTCTCGTACCAGAGCCAGCACACTCCAACGTTCAGATAGCTTCCTTTGCTCCATGAAGATGGCTGGAACTCGACTACCCCGACCCACCAGCCATGGTCGTCCAGCCAGGTTCTGGAGCGCCCCTTCTGCACGCAGCCCAGAGGACGAAGGGCTGCTTTTGCCGCAGCGTTGATCAGACGTGAGTGCGGGGGCATCGACATTGAAGGCATCCTTGCGTTCCAGGAGTATGAAAGCCTGCTTCGTGAGTCCGCGGAGGGCCGGACGTTTGGGCTTGGGTATTACCAAGGCTGTTGCTTTAAGCCCCTCTCCTCCGGGAGAGGGATTGGGGTGAGGGTTGGCGCGAAGCCCGCAAGACACGGTTCAAGCGGCTTCGCCCGTACCCTCATCCGCCCCTTCGGGCACCTTCTCCCGAAGGGAGAAGGGCGCGATTCGTCAGCGCCGCGCCGCCAGAATCTTCGTCAACAGATCCGGCGTTCCTTCAATCCGTCGCAGATGCGGATAACGCAATCCCTCGCGGTAATCGATGCGCACCGTCCGGAAGTTGTCCGCCTGTCGCACGATCAACTCAATCGGCGTCACGTTCTGCTTTCCGTCGATGACGGCCTGCTTCAAACGCGCACCGCTGTAAGCCAGTCCATTCACCGCCAACACCGTCACATCCTTTGCCAGCCCCGCCTTGAACGCGGGGCTGTCCCAACCGACGGCCTGCAGCACGCCGTCGCTGCCGACCTTCATTCCCAACGAATACTGCAGGTCGGTCGCGCCATCGGCTTCACCGTCAACGATCACTAAGTTGGGTTGATCGTTGAAGTGCAGCTCCCAGCCTGCCGCTTTCAAACCGTCCGGCGCACTGCCATCGCGCGCGTCCAGTCGCTTGCCGATAAAGGCGTCCCAATCGCCAGGCTGCACGGCTTCCAATCCCTGCATCACATCGGCGCGGTCGTACAGGCGGATCTCGCCCTGCTTGCCACCTTGATGAAAGCGCTTGGTGAAATCATCCAGCGTCACTTTGCCTTTGGACAATGCGCGCAGGCGCGCGTCCACGCTCAGCCATAGCAAGGTGCTTTCGTTGTAGAAATCAAACGCACGCTGCCAGTCGGCCCACGCCTGCGGCTTGTCGTTGAAATCGAGAATGCCCTGGTGAACGGTGTCGTGCAGGTCGCGCCATTGACGGCCGGGTTGACTGGCGTAATTGGCCTGCAGCTGCGCCAGCATCGCCATCGCGTAGTCCGGCTTCCACAGACCCGAACGCGCAGCCAGCACGACCGCCCAATACTGGGTCTGGCCTTCGTACATCCACAGCTCATCGTTGTGCATCGGCGCGTTGTAATGCGGCACCCAGGTCGGGCGCGGGCGCCACGCCTTGCCTATCCACGCATGCGCGTATTCGTGCGGCAGCAGGTCGTTGTCGAGGAACGGACGTTCTCCGCGCAGATAGCCGTCGTGCATGCCGTTTTCGCTGCTCTGCGCATGCTCAAGCCCGATACCGCTGAACACATCCGACACCGCCAGCAGGAAGTTGTAGCGCGTGTACGGCCGCGAGCCGAAGACCGCATCGGCTTCGCGCACCAGCGCGCGGTGTGCGTCGAGCACCTTTGCATCGGCCTGCAACGCCTGCGGATTTTCGGCGACCACGTCCAGCCACACCGGCTGTCTGGCGGCTTCATCCAAGGCAAAACGTTTGAAGTGGCGACCGGCAAATACCGGCGAATCAATCAAGGTCATCAGTGGCACGGCTGCATAGTGCTCGGTGCCACCCTCACGGCGCGCCACGTCCAGCGCGCTGCCGCTCTGCCAGCCGTCGGGCAGCCGCAATGACGGCTTGACCTGGATGCCACGCGCATCAACATCGGCCGGGTACAACACCACGCGGTGCCATTGCAGGTCGAGCAGGTTCGGCGTCATCGCTACGCGGCCCTGATCGGACGCGGTCGGCGACAGGTACTGGAACTCGATATCCAGCGTGCTCACGCCTTCGGGCACCTGCAGCGTGAACGCATACATGTCGCCGGAATCGCGCGTCCATTGCAGCGTTTGACCATTGCCACGAATGACCAGGCCGGCCATCTGGTTGATCGGCCCGGTGGGTGCGTGATTGCCGGGAATCCACTGCGGATACCACAGCGTCAGCGGCCCGGGCGTCACCGGAATGCGTTCGCGTACGCGCTGGATGCGGCGCGTGACGTCGCTGGCGTCCACCTCCAGTTCGATCACACCCGGATAGCTGGCCTGCACCTGCATCGCGGCCTGTCGTGCGTCGCCTTGCTGCGCTTGTACCAGCCACGGGGTCATGCCCAGCGCCATCGCCAACAACCAGTTACGTCCGTGCTTTACCACGTGCCGCCCTCCCGAGAAGTGTGTGCATCCTAGCCCGGCGTCAGCCGCACAGGCGCTGCCAGACCAGCAGGCGATTATTGGCCGGCATCGCCACGTCCTCGCGCAACGCAAGTCCCTGCGCAGCGGCCAATGCATCGATGGCCTCGAAATCGCGGATGCCCGAGCGGGGATCGCGCGCCTTGAGCCAGTCATCGAAGGTGCGGTTGCTGTCGCTGGTGAATGCACCGTTGTAGTTGAACGGCCCGTACGCGATGAACAACGCCTGCGGCGCCATCAGCGCAGGCAGGCCCGCGAACAATGCCTGCACGTTGTCCCAGCCCATGATGTGCAGCGTGTTGGCGGCGAAGATGGCATCGAAGCGCACGTCGGCTTCCGGTGTCGGCTGCAATCCTGGCGTTGCACCGGCCACGGCCTGCAGTTCGATGGGCGCTGGAGTGTTCGGCAATGCCGCCTCTTCCAGCCATTGGCGGATGCCTGGCAGATGGTCGACGTGGTCACTGGCCTGCCAGCGCAGCCACGGCAGGGCCGCGGCGAAATGCACCGCGTGTTGGCCGGTGCCGCTGCCAATCTCCAATACATGGCGGGCGTCACCCAGATAGCGCTGCAGCACCGACAGGATCGGCGCGCGGTTGCGTTCGCAGGATTCGGAATAGGGTTTTTGGGTCATCACGGTGGCAACGGAAACCAGCGCTGATTGTGCCGCAACGGGGGTTTTGCCCCACGCATGACCATGGTCACTTGTGCCGAGGGCGTGTCGCCGCCGAGATTCGGGGGTCTTGTGCGATGCGTGGCATCGCTGCTCTGGAGCCTCGCCCACCATGCAACGCCGTCAGTTCCTCACGCTTTCCAGCCTCGGTTTCGCCGGGATGATGCTGCCCAATGCCCGTTTGATCGCCGCCGAGGAGCTGCTGGCGCCGTCGGACGTCGGCAAGAAGAAGGTGTTGGCCGACACCGTGCTGGCGCTGGCCAAGCGCGGCGGCGCCAGTTACTGCGACGTGCGCATCGGCCGCTATCTCAACCAGGCCATCGTCACCCGCGAAGACAAGGTGCAGAACGTCACCAACAGCGAGTCGGCCGGTGTTGGCATCCGCGTGATCGTGGATGGCGCCTGGGGTTTTGCCGCCAGCAACCAGACCAATCCGCAGGGCGTGGCGACCGCCGTGGCGCAGGCCATCGCCATTGCCCGGGCCAACGCCAAGATCCAGACCAAGGCCGTGCAGCTGGCGCCAACGCCCGGCGTCGGCGAGGTGCAGTGGAAAACGCCGCTCCGCCAGAACGCGATGGCGGTGCCGGTCAAGGACAAGGTGGAGTTGCTGTTGTCGATCAACGCCGCGGCGATGAATGCCGGCGCCAACTTCATCAACTCGCAGCTGTTCCTGGTCAACGAGCAGAAGTACTTTGCCTCCAGCGATGGCTCGTGGATCGACCAGGACGTGCACCGCATCTGGCTGCCGTTCACCGCCACCGCCATCGACAAGGCCAGCGGCAAGTTCCGCACCCGCGCCGGGCTGTCCGCGCCGGCCGGCATGGGCTGGGAATTCCTCGACGGCAACGCGGCCGACAAGCATCAGCTGCCGGGCGGCGTGGTCGCCTACGGCCATTCCTATGACCCGGTGGAAGACGCCATCGCTGCGGCCAAGCACGCGCGCGAGAAGCTCACCGCACCGTCGGTGAAGCCGGGCAAGTACGACCTGGTATTGGACCCGTCCAATCTGTTCCTCACCATCCACGAGAACGTCGGTCATCCGCTGGAACTGGACCGCGTGCTCGGCTACGAAGCCAACTACGCCGGCACCAGTTTCGCCACGCTGGACAAGCGCGAGGCGGGCTATCGCTGGGGCAGTGACATCGTCAATTTCACCGCCGACAAGACCGAGCCTTACAGCCTGGGCGCGGTGGGGTATGACGACGAAGGCGTGAAGTGCAAGCGCTGGGATCTGGTCAAGGACGGCATCCTTGTCAACTACCAGGCCACCCGCGATGAAGTGCATATCCTCGGTGAGAACGCGTCGCACGGTTGCAGTTATGCCGACTCGTGGAAGAGCGTGCAGTTCCAGCGCATGGCCAATGTGTCGCTGGCGCCGGGCAAGACACCGCTGACCCCGGCGCAGATGGTCAAGAACGTGGAGAACGGCATCTACATCCACGGCCGTGGTTCGTACTCGATTGATCAGCAGCGTTACAACGCGCAGTTTGGTGGGCAGCTTTGCTATCAGATCAAGAACGGTGAGATCACCGGCATGGTCGAAGACGCGGCGTACCAGATCCGCACGCCGGAGTTCTGGAATGCCTGCAGCGCGATCTGCGACGAGCGCGATTTCCGTCTGGGTGGTTCGTTCTTTGACGGCAAAGGCCAGCCGGGTCAGGTGTCGGCGGTGTCGCATGGTTCGGCGACGACGCGCTTTGATGGGGTGAGCATCATCAATACGGCGCGGTCTTTGGGTTGAGGGCTTTAAGAGCTTCCCCTCATCCGCCCTTCGGGCACCTTCTCCCGTAAACGGGAGAAGGGAGGGTCTGCTCGCGCTGCTGCTTTAATCCCTTCTCCCGCGGGCGGGAGAAGGTGCCCGAAGGGCGGATGAGGGCAGCCTTTGATCTACAAATTGTTCGCATCTCTGTGCCTAAAGTCACTACCGCTGCAATCACGCGCCCGCAAGAATCGTCCGGTTCGCAATGCATCGCGAAGCCATCGTCGTTCGTTGCCGTATCGCCCGCCGCGCGGGCCGTGTCCCTTGGAGAGCAGCCTTGCAAAGACGTGACTTCCTCGCCCTGACCGGGCTCACCGCTGGCGGGCTGATGGTGCCCGCATTCTTCGGCAAGGCCATCGCCGCCGAACAACTACTCACCGTGCTCGACCCGGCGCTGAAAAAGCGTTTGGCCGATGACGCGCTGAATGCGGCCCGCGCCGCTGGTGCCACCTACTGCGACGTGCGCATTGGCCGCTACCTGCGCCAGTTCGTCATCACCCGCGAGGACAAGGTGCAGAACGTGGTGAACACCGAGTCCACCGGCACCGGCATCCGCGTGATCGTCAACGGTGCCTGGGGCTTTGCCGCCACCAACGACCTCAGCCCGGCCGGCGTGGTCAAGGCCGCGCAGCAGGCCGCCGCCATCGCCAAGGCCAACGCCAAGGTGCAGACCGCGCCGGTGCAGTTCGCCAAGGCGCCGGGCTACGGCGAGGTGAGCTGGCGCACCCCGATCAAGAAGAACGCGATGGAAGTACCGATCAAGGACAAGGCCGACCTGCTGCTGGGCGTGAACGCCGCGGCCATGGGCGCCGGTGCCAGCTTCGTCAATTCCATGTTGTTCCTGGTCAACGAGCAGAAGTATTTCGCCTCCACCGATGGCTCCTACATCGACCAGGACGTGCACCGCATCTGGGCGCCGATGACGGTCACCGCCATCGACAAGACCAGCGGCAAGTTCCGCACCCGTGGCGGGTTGTCCTCGCCGATGGGCCTGGGCTTTGAATACCTGGACGGCGATGCCTCCGCCAAGACCGTGCTGCCCAACGGCGTAACCGTCTACGGCCAGTCCTACGACATGCGCGAAGACGCCATCGCTGCGGCCAAGCACGCGCAGGAAAAGTTGAAAGCGCCATCGGTCAAGCCGGGCAAGTACGACCTGGTGCTGGATCCCTCGCACACCTGGCTGACCATCCACGAAGCGGTCGGTCACCCGCTGGAACTGGACCGCGTGCTCGGCTACGAAGCCAACTACGCCGGCACCAGCTTCGCCACGCTGGACAAGCGCGAGCAGCGCTTCCAGTACGGCAGTGACAAGGTCACCATGTTTGCCGACAAGACCCAGCCCGGCTCGCTCGGTGCGGTCGCCTACGACGACGAAGGCGTCAAGACCAAGCGTTGGGATCTGATCACCGACGGCAAGCTGGTGGACTACCAGACCATCCGCGATCAGGCACACATCCTCGGCAAAACAGAGTCCGACGGCTGCTGCTATGCCGACTCGTGGTCCAGCGTGCAGTTCCAGCGCATGGCCAACGTGTCGATGGCGCCGGGCAAGGCGCCGTTGTCGGTGGCCGACCTGGTCAAGGACGTGGAGAACGGCATCTACATCATCGGCGACGGTTCGTTCTCCATCGACCAGCAGCGCTACAACGCGCAGTTCGGTGGGCAGCTGTTCTACGAAATCAAGAATGGCCAGATCACCCACATGCTCGAAGACGTGGCCTACCAGATCCGCACGCCGGAATTCTGGAACGCCTGCAGCGCCGTGGCCGACGAGCGCGACTACCGCCTGGGCGGTTCGTTCTTCGACGGCAAGGGCCAGCCGGGCCAGGTCTCGGCCGTGTCGCACGGCTCGTCCACCGCCCGTTTCGACGGCATCAACGTCATCAATACCGCGCGCAGCCTCGGCTGATCGTCAAGGAGCTTTTGAACCATGAGCATCTTCACCGAACAGGAAGCCAAGGCCATCCTGGACAAGGTCATCGCGCTGTCCAAGGCCGATGAATGCACCGCCACGCTGGCCGGCTCGGTCGACGGCAACATCCGTTTCGCGTTGAACAACGTCTCCACCAGCGGCATCGTCAGCAATGCCGAGCTGGCCGTGCAGGTCGCCTACGGCAAGCGCGTGGGCACCGCCTCGATCAACGAGTTCGACGACGCCTCGCTGGAACGCGTGGTGCGTCGCGCCGAAGACCTGGCCAAGCTGGCGCCGGAGAATCCGGAGTTCATGCCGGCCATCGCCAAGCAGGCCTACCGTTCCAGCCCGACCTTCAGCGAATCGACCGCCGCGATCGATCCGGATTTCCGCGCCAAGGTCGCGGCCGATTCGATCACGCCCTGCCGTGGCCACGGGCTGATCGCCGCCGGCTTCCTGGAAGACGGCAACGGCTTTGTCGCCATCGCCAACAGCAACGGCAACTTCGGCTACCAGAAGAGCACCAACTTCAATTACACCTGCACCGTGCGCACCGAAGACGGTCGCGGCTCGGGCTGGGTGGGCCGCAACCTGGCGAACGCGGCGGACTTCCGGGCCGACCAGGACATCGAGATCGCCAAGCGCAAGGCCACCGAATCGGCCGAAGCCAAGGCACTGGAGCCGGGCAAGTACACGGTGATCCTGGAGCCGGCCGCAGCGGCGGGCCTGGTCAGCTTCATGATGAATTTCTTCAGCGCCCGCACCGCCGATGAAGGCCGCAGCTTCCTGTCCAAGAAGGGCGGCGGCAACAAGCAGGGCGAGCAGGTGTACGACCCGCAGGTGAACCTGTTCGCCGACCCGTGGCACCCGGACGCCGCCGTGCTGCCGTGGGACGGCGAAGGCATGCCGCGCGAGCGCATGGCCATCATCGAAAACGGCAAGGTCGCCAACCTCAACTACTCGCGCTATTGGGCGCAGAAGCAGGGCAAGACCGCCAACGCGCAGCCGGGCAACCTGCTGATGAGCGGCGGCACCAAGTCCATCGCCGAGCTGGTGCGCGGCACCGAGAAGGGCATCCTGGTCACCCGCACCTGGTACATCCGCATGGTGGACCCGCAGACCGTGCTGCTGACCGGCCTGACCCGCGACGGCACGTTCTACATCGAGAACGGGCAGATCAAGCACCCGGTGAAGAATTTCCGCTTCAACGAATCGCCGGTGATCATGCTCAACAACATCGACGAGCTGGGCAAGCCGGTGCGCGTGGCCGGTGACGAATCCAGCTTCGTGATGATGATCCCGCCGATGAAGCTGCGTGACTTCACGTTTACGTCGTTGTCGGATGCGGTGTAAGGGTTTTTGGCTTTGGTTTTTGGCTTTGGTTTTTGGCTTTGGTTTTTGGCTTTGGTTTTTGGCTTTGGTTTTTGGCTTTGGCTTTTGGCTTTGGCTTTTGGCTTTGGCTTCTAGCTGTTGCTTTTAGCTGTTGCTTTATCCCTTCTCCCGCTTGCGGGAGAAGGTGCCCGAAGGGCGGATGAGGGGAGAGCTTCTGCTCTACGTGCTCTAAAAGCGCCCTCACCCCAACCCCTCTCCCGCACGCGGGAGAGGGGCTTTTGGTTCTCCTGAGATTTCCCACCTTTGTTCCAGTCCCCTCTAACGCGAGCGCAATTCCTTCACCTGCTGCTGGGCGGCGCGGTGACGGCCGCGTTGCCGGGCGTGGCGCGGGCACAGGCCAGCCGTTACGACTTCTGGTTCACCCGGCTGAAGTACGACTCCGGTGATTGGGATGTGGACGCGCGCATGCCGTCCAACCTGATCACCTCGCTGGTGGATTACACCACCCTGCGCGTGGACCCGAACGAACACGTCATCGCCTTGTCCGATCCCAAAATGCTGCGCGCGCCGTTCTGCTATCTGGCCGGGCACAAGCTGGTCGAGTTCAATCCCGATGAACGCCGCAACTTCGAGCGCTACGTGCGCAACGGCGGCTTCGTCTTCGTCGATGACTGCAACCACGACATCGACGGCCTGTTCGCTACCTCGTTCGAGGCGCAGATGCGCAGCATCTTCGGCGCCAATGGCCTGAAGAAGCTGCCCAACAACCACGCGCTGTACAACAGCTTCTTCAAATTCCCCGAAGGCCCGCCCGCCACCGGCTTCGAGCTCAATGGCTGGGGCGATGACCTGGTGCACGACTACCTCAAGGGCATCGACATCGATGGCCGCCTGGGCGTGCTCTACAGCAACAAGGATTACGGCTGCGAATGGGACTACGACTGGCGCAACAAACGCTTCCTGGCCGAAGACAACACCAAGTTCGGCGTGAACATCGTGATGTACGCACTGACGCATTGACCCCACAGGTGACCGCATGACCGCCCCCGATCCCAGCCACGATGTCGATTCCCTGCTGCCGCGCCTGACCGAGCTGCGCAGCGCGCTCGCGCAGGCCGTGGTGGGCCAGCACGACGTTGTCGAACAACTGCTGATCGGCCTGCTGGCCGGCGGCCACTGCCTGCTGGAAGGTGCGCCCGGTCTCGGCAAGACCTTGCTGGTGCGTTCGCTCGGCCAAGCGCTGGAGCTGCAGTTCCGGCGCGTGCAGTTCACCCCGGACCTGATGCCCAGCGACATCCTCGGCACCGAGTTGCTGGAAGAAGACCACGGCACCGGCAAGCGGGCATTCCGCTTTCAGCAGGGCCCGATCTTCACCAACCTGCTGCTGGCCGACGAGCTCAACCGCACGCCGCCGAAAACGCAGGCCGCATTGCTTGAGGCGATGCAGGAACGCACCGTCAGTTACGCCGGCACCACCTACACCCTGCCCTCGCCGTTCTTCGTGCTGGCCACACAGAACCCGATCGAACAGGCCGGCACCTATCCGCTGCCCGAAGCGCAGCTGGACCGCTTCCTGCTGCATGTGCGCGTGGACTATCCCAGCGAAGCCGAAGAGCGCGACATCCTTGCGCAGACCACCGGCAGCCACAGCGGCGTGGTGCCGAAGGTGATGGACGCCGATTCGGTGCAGGCCTTGCAGGCCGCCGTGCGCGACGTACATGTCAGCCCCGACCTGCTGAGTTGGATCACCCGCCTGGTGCGCGCCAGCCGTCCGGGCGAAGGCGCGCCGCATGAAGTGAACAGCTGGATCAAGTGGGGCGCTGGCCCGCGCGCCGGGCAATCGCTGGTGCTGGCATCCAAGGCGCGTGCGTTGCTGCATGGCCGTTTCGCCGCCACCCGCGAGGATGTGCTTGCACTGGCCGCACCGGTGATGCGTCATCGCCTGCTGCTGTCGTTCTCCGCCGAGGCCGAGCAGAAGAGTGCCGACGACGTGATCGCCGCCTTGTTGCGCGCGGTGCCGTTCCCGGCCTGATTCGGGCACGCACGATGTCGCCTTCCACGCCACCGCTGATTCCCGCCGACGTGCGCAGCCGCCTGCGTGCGCTGCGACTGGTGCCGCAGCGGGCCAGCGGCAGCCGTGGCATCGGCATGCACGCCAGCCGCAGTCGCGGCGCCGGGCTGGAGTTCGCGCAATACCGCGCCTATGAACCCGGCGATGAGCTGCGCCAGATCGACTGGAAGTTGTACGCGCGCTCGGACCGTTTCTTCGTACGCGAATCCGAACGCGAAAGCCCGCTCACGGTGTGGCTGATCCTCGACGCCACCGCGTCGATGCAGCAGGCCGATCAAGCGCGGCGTGAGTGGACGCGGCTGCACGCAGCCAAGGCCTTGGCGGGCTGCGTGGTCGAACTGGCCCTGCAGCAAGGCGATGCCTTCGGCCTGATGCACATCAGCGGCGACGGCCTGCAATTGGTGCCCGCTGGCAACGGTCTGCGTCAACGCGACCGGCTGCATCTGCAGTTGCACGGCCTCCGCGCACAAGGGCAATGGCCGGTGCAGGAACGTCTGGCGCCGGTATGGGAACGCATCGGCGCGCACGACCTGGTGGTGATGATCGGCGATGGCTTTGATGAAGCGGCCATCGCGCTGGCCGAGCGACTGGCCAAGGCTGGCCGCGATGTCGTGCATCTGCAGCTGCTCACCGTTGAGGAACGCGATTTCCCCTTCCGCGACGGCCACCGCTTCCGCGATCCGGAAACCGGTGAAGAACTCCTGAGCGATGGCGCCAGCGTCCGCGCTGATTATCTAACCCGCTTCAGCGAGGCACGTCGCATTCTGGATGCCCGCCTGCAGTCGGCCGGCATCCGCCATGACACCGCCTTTCTCGACGAACCCATCGACGCACCGCTGCAACGCCTGTTCGGCCGGCGCGGGAGCGGCGCATGAGCCTGCTGTGGTTGTTCCCGGCTGGACTGTTCGCGCTGGCCGCATTGCTGCTGCCGCTGTTGATTCACCTTGCGCGGCGCGACCAGCAGCAGTTGATCGACTTTGCGGCCTTGCGTTGGTTGTCGGCCAAGCCACGCCCGCGTCGTCACATCCGCTTCGACGAATGGCCGCTGTTGCTGCTGCGCTTGTTGCTGCTCGCGCTGTTGGCAGTGCTGTTGGCGCGGCCGGCGTTGAATGGCGTGCTCGATGCAACCCCGCGTGTCGCCGTAGCGCCCGGCGTGGAGATCAGCAAAGCGCGCGGTGTGGTCGATGTGGCCGATGCCAACTGGCTTTGGCTGGCCACGGATTTTCCGCGCATCGACGACCGCACGTCCACACCTGCAACAGATCAGCCCATCGCCAGCCTGCTGCGCGAACTGGATGCCACGCTGCCGCCGGAAGCACCGCTGACGGTGATCGTTCCTTCGGTATTGAACGGTCTGGATGCGCAGCGCCCGCAGCTTTCGCGTGCGGTGCAATGGCAGATTATTGAAACGCCTGTATCCGCCGCATCCAATGCAAGGATCACGGCACCGCAACTGCAGGTTCGCCACGATGAAGCAGGCAAAAGCGCGCTGCGCTATCTACGCGCGGTGAACCAGACCTGGCACCCGGACGCGACGTTGGACAGCGCCGAACACAGCCGCGCCTTCAACGACGGTGCCGCCGTGCGTGTGTGGCTCTCGGCAAGCGAAATTCCAGCGACGACATTGGCGTGGGCCAGCACCGGCGGCACGCTGCTGGTGGATGCGCGCACGCCGGTTCCGGCCGACGCGCAGCGCACGCCGCTGTGGCAGGACGACGCCGGCAACGTGTTGCTGGAACAGATCAGCGTCGCCACTACGCGCTGGCTGCGTTGGAGCAGCGCACTGGATGCCGCGTCGATGCCGGCGCTGCTGGATGCCCGCTTCCCGCAGCAGTTGCTGGCACAGCTGCAGACAGCGCCGTCGCCAGGTCGCGCCACCGCGACAACAATGGCGCCGCTTCAAGTGGCAGCAACCTATCCACAACCCGCGCGTGAACTTGCGCCGTGGTTGATCGCCGCCATCGCCTTGCTGTTCCTGCTTGAACGCTGGATGGCGACGGCACGTCGCCGCCGGGGCGTCGCATGAGCGCGCATCCGCTGTTGCAGCGTGCGCGTCGGCGCGTGTTGGCAATCACGTTGATTGCCGGAATTCCCATCGCAATCGCGTTTGCGCTGCTGGCTTTTCGCATCAGCACGTTTGACGTCGCGACGCTGACGCTCACCATTACGCTGTTGATCGTTGCCGGCGTGGCGATGTGGCGCGCGCGGCGACTGGACACGCCGTGGCTGATCGCCCGGATCAACGAGCACCGTCGCTTTGAAGACAGCGCGGACTTGTTGTTCAGCGCCAACGACACACTGAATCCACTGCAGCAACGTCAGCGCCGGCATGTCGAACAGCGGCTGCGCGACGCCCCGCCGGAATTGCGTCAACCGTGGCCGTGGAAGCAGCTGTTGTTGTGTTTCACCATCGCCGCAATGATCGCGGCAGGCGCGTTGGGCTGGCCGCGCAAGGCGACCGACACTTCCGTCCGCAATGACGCTGCACGCAGCGCGGCGCCCGACAGTCCCGATGCACCCGCCTTGCGCGCCGCACGTCTGCAGGTGACGCCGCCGGCGTATACCGGGCAGGCCGCCAGCGCGGGTGAGAAGCTCGACGTGCGCGCGGTGCAAGGCAGTCGCCTGCAATGGCAGCTGCAATTCACGCCGCAGCCGCAGCGCGCGTGGCTGCAATTCCACGACGGCCGCCGCCTGCCGCTGCAGCGCGATGGCGCGCATTGGCGTGCGGCGGAGTCGCTGCAGCGCCCGGGCCTGTATCGCATCGTCAGCGAGCCCGCACTTGCTGAAGCGGGACGCGCCTATCGTCTCGACGTCATCGCGGATCGGCCACCGCAGGTGAAGGTGCTGGAGCCTGCGCAGACACTCAACCAGGCCGCGCCCAATCAGCGCCACTGGCAGCTGCGTTTCGAGGCGACCGATGATTTCGGCATCAATCCCAACGCGACGCTGGACATCACCACCGCCAAGGGCAGCGGCGAGAACATCGAATTCCAGCAACGACAAGTCACCCTGGGAGGCAGCGGCCCGGCTACCGCGCGACGCTTTGCCTACCGCGCAGACCTCAGCGCGCTCGGCGTCGGCCCCGGTGATGAAGTGGTCGCTCGACTGAGCGTGCGCGACAACCGCAATCCGCAGCCGCAGGAAGCGCGCAGTGCCAGCCTGATCCTGCGCCTGCCCAGCGCGCAGGAAGTGCAGACCAGCGAGCTGGAAGGTGCGATCAAGAAAGTATTGCCGGCCTACTTCCGCAGCCAACGGCAGATCATCATCGACGCCGAGGCGCTGCAGAAGCAGCGTGGCACGCTGGACAGCGACACCTTCATCAAGCGTGCTGACGCCATCGGTGTGGATCAACGCATCCTGCGCCTGCGCTACGGCCAGTTCCTCGGTGAGGAAGCCGAAGGCGGCGCGAAGGCACCGCCCACCGGCGACCTGCCGACCAGCGATGCACCCACTGCCGATGCGCACGACGACGATCATGGCGACACGCACGCGCAGGATGACGGCCACGATCACGGCGGCAGCACCTCGACGGAAAGCGCGCCGGTGTTCGGCAGCGCCACCGATGTGCTGTCCGAGTACGGCCACACCCACGACCACGCCGAAGCGGCCACGCTGCTTGATCCGCAGACGCGCGCCATCCTCAAGGCCGCGCTCGATCAGATGTGGCAATCCGAAGGCCATCTGCGCCAGGGACATCCCGATCTCGCGTTGCCGTATGCGTACAAAGCGCTGGGGTTCATCAAGCAGGTGCAGCAGGCCGAGCGCATCTATCTGGCGCGTGTCGGCAGTGCCTTGCCGCCGATCGACATGGCCCGACGCATGACCGGCAAGCGCGATGGATTGGGCAGTCGTGGTCTGCAATTGGCCACACGGCCGGCAAGCGACCGCATCGTCGCCGATGCTTGGCAGGCGCTGGCGCAGGCCGACGGCAAGGTGGATCTGGACGCGCTTTCGCGTTGGCTCGACGCGCACCCGAATGCGTGGCCCGACCCGCTGGATGTGATCGCCGCCATCGATGAGGTGCGCCAGCAACCGGATTGCCAGCCGTGCCGTTTGCGGCTGCGCGAACAACTGTGGCCGGCATTGCAACGTCCGCTCGGGCCACCGGCGCGACGCAGCGCACCGGATGCCGCCGGCCGCCGCTATCTGGATGCATTGGCCGCACCGCAGGAGCGCACATGATGAGCTGGCTTCCCCTCGTCATCCTCGCCGTCGCCGTGCTTGTCGCCAGCGTGCGGCGCTGTCTTGCTCCGCGCCCGCCGCGTATGCGTCTGCTGCTGTTGTTGCTGCTGCAGGCCGCCGCCGCGGTGTTGCTGTACCTGACGTTGTATCCGCCATCACAACCAACACAAGCCGGCTCGCTGGTCATCGCCACGCGCGGCGCCACCGCTGCCGATGTCGCAAAGCTGCCTGCAGCAACGCGGCTGCGGTTGCCGGAAGCTGCCGAAATTAGCGGCGTTGCCTTGGTTCCGGATCTGGCCACGGCCTTGCGTCAGCATCCGGGCACGCGCGAGCTGGTCATCGTCGGTGAAGGTCTGCCGGCGCGTGATCGCGACACCGCATTGCCAGGTGCGCTGCGCTATATCGCAGGCCCGGCGCCCACCGGTCTGGTGGAGCTGCATGCGCCGCCACTGCTCGTTCCGGGCGCACGCTTTGAGGTGAGCACGCGCGTGCAGGGTTTGCAGAACGTACGCGTGGAACTGCTTGATCCGTCCGCGCACCGCGTCGATATCGCCGCACCGGACAAGAACGGCCGCGTGCGCCTTGCCGCCAGCGCGCGCGATGCCGGCGATGTGCAGTTCGCCCTGCGCGTGCTTGATGCCGATGGAAAAGTGCTCGACCAATTGCCGGTGCCGGTGCGCGTGCGTGCCGTCGCTGCACCGGCGTTGCGCTTGTTGGCCGCCGCGCCAGGGCCGGAGTTGAAATACCTGCAACGTTGGGCCGCCGATAGCGGCGCGACCTTGCAGACCGGCATCCAGGTCGGCGGCGGCGTGCAGTTGGGCGATGCGCCGGCAGCACTGGACACCTCCAGCCTGGCCAAGCTCGATCTGCTGCTGCTCGACGAACGTCGGCTTGCGGCCTTGTCCTCGGCACAACGCAGCAGCATCGGCAACGCGATGCGCGCGGGACTCGGCGTGCTGGTACGCATGACCGGGCCGCTGGACGGCAATGCCCGCCGCGCCCTGCGCGACTGGGGCATGGAGGCGCGCGGCGGCGAACAGACCGCGCCGTTGAAACTGGTTGCCGATGCGGGCCAGCCCAGCGAACCCAACACCGCCGTTCCCGCCCTCGAACGCTTCAACCTGAGCACGCCCGGCAACGATGACGTGCCGCTGCTGCACGCCGCCGACGGCAGCGCGGTTGGCAGCTGGCGTGCCATCGGCCAGGGCCGGTTGGGCGTGCTGCCGGTCAGCGACAGCTACACGCTGGTGCTCGCTGGCCACGCACCGCATCACGCCGAGCTGTGGAATCGCGTGTTGGCAACCTTGGCTCGGCCGCTCCCCGAATCGCCGCTGTCGCAGCTGCCCGCATGGGCCTGGGCGGGCGAACGCACGGCCTTGTGCGGCCTGCTTGCCGGTGCGCAGGCGCAGGCACCCGATGGAACCCGCAACGCATTGCTACCCGATCCCCAAGCCAACAACTGCAGCGGCTGGTGGCCGACGCAACCGGGCTGGCACACGATCAGCACCGCCGATGCGCAGGCAACGCTGCTGGTACTGAACCCCGCCGATGCGCGTGCGCTGCATTCGCAACAGATGCGCGATGCAACGCTGGCGTTGCGTGGCAACTCCAATCCGCAGCACGCCAACCGCATTCCCACCCCCGGCCCACGCTGGCCGTGGCTACTCGCCTTCGTGCTGGTCGCCGCCCTGCTGTGGTGGCTGGAACGGCGCCGGCCCGCGTCAGCAGTGAATCCCTTGTAACGAGTGCTGTGACACGCAGGGCCCAGGTGCTTTTTTGCACCTGCCGCATTACCACGCGGCTTTCACCTGATTTCCGGTGCAGGTTGTGACCGGCATCACCCGGGATATGCACACCGCTCTGCACTGTCGGCATTGCAGGTGGAAACCTTCACTTCCGGAGGTTGCGGCTCCAGTAGAACGGCGGCCACAGGGGACATCACAACCTAGGGGTCCACACGATGATGCATCGCCATGCCGCAGTGCTGCTGTCTGCCGTCATCAGCAGTCTTTTGACCGCACCCGCCTTCGCCCAGTCCAGTTTCAACCCGGGCACCACGCTTGAAGCGCAATTGAATGCCGAGGAAGCACGGCTCGCTCCACAACGTGCGTTGTACCTGCGCTATTTCCAACAGGCGTACCGACAATATCCGTCCATTCCGGCCGGCACGCTGGAAGCCATCGCCCATGTGCAGAGCCGTTGGTCGAATCTGCAACCGGCTGCAACACAGGACACCGCCCATCTGCGCATGCCGCCCAGCTGGGGCGTGATGGGCCTGTATGCCGGTGGCGGTTTCGCCAACCAGGTGGAAGACGGCGCGCGCCTGCTCGGGGTGAGCGCGGAGGCGGTGCGCAGGCAACCGGCGACCAACATCCTCGCGGCGGCGGCCTTGCTGGATGCGCAGATCCGCCAGGACTTTCCCGCTGCCGCACGCAGCACCACGCCATCGGCTGAAAGCATCCGCCCCGCGTTGATGCGCTATGCCGGCTTTGCGCCGGTTTCGACTCTGGCCACGCTCAAGGCCGGCAGCATCGACGACTACGCGCGCACCAGCTTTGCCTACGACGTGCTGCTCTCCCAGGACCGTGGCGTGAATGATCGCGGCATCGTGGTGCCCGAGCGCGCCATCGCCTGGGAAGACGCCTTCGATGCGCCGCGCCTGGTCATGCTGCGCGCACCGATGGTGCGGCTGGATGTGGCCAATGATCGCGTCGAGACCGATGCGTTCCGTATCGACCCGCTCAGTGAAACCTTGCAGACGCGCGCAGGCACGCAGGTCAGTCCGCTGCTCGATGCCACGATCCAGAGCACCGACTACGGCCCAGCGATATGGAGCGCAGCGTCCAGCTCCAACTACTCGACCTCACGTTCGGCAGCGATCAGCGCGGTGACCATCCACACCACACAGGGCAGTTACGCCGGCACCATTTCCTGGTTCAGGAACGCCAGCGCGCAGGTGAGTGCGCACTACGTGATCCGCTCTTCCGATGGCCAGGTGACGCAGATGGTGCGTGACGCGCATACCGCTTGGCATGTGGGCAGCCAGAACGGCTACACACTGGGCATCGAGCACGAAGGCTTCGTTGATAACAGCTCGTGGTACACCAACGCGATGTACGAAGCGTCGGCGGCGCTGGTGCGCAACTTCTGCACCAAGTACAGCGCCATCAGCTGCGCCAGCGCGTACAGCGGTGCCGCCAGCAGCGGGATCAACGTGCTGTCCACCAGCGTCAAGATCAAGGGCCACCAGCACTACAGTGGGCAGACCCACACCGATCCCGGCATCAACTGGAACTGGGCCAAGTATTACGCCCTGATCAACCCCGGCAGTGGCGGTGGCACCGGCACGATCAGCTATCTGGATCGCTTCGAGACCAGCGTCGGGCATTTCGACACCAGCCCGAGCTATTCGGGCAGCACCACCGGCATCAGCACTGCCTCAACGGCGACGCGCGACTGCACCACGCGCAAGAACGGCAGCTGTTCGCTGCGGGTGCTGCTGAAGGACAACACCGCCAGCAGTGGCGACTGGAACGTGCGGCTGCTGTCCAGCGGCGGAACGCCGGCCAGCAACACCGCGCTGACCCGCAGCAACGGTGTGCTCGGTTTCTGGGTATGGAGCGGCGGCAGCGGCACCAGCGTGGGCGTTGGCATCGACGACAGCGACGGCACCGAGCGCTCGGTCAACAAGGCGATTGCCGCCAACACCTGGACATACGTGTCGTGGTCGTTGGCAGATGCCGCGCAATGGAATGCCTGGGTGAACGGCAATGGCAGCATCACCGCCACCAGCGTCAAGCTCGATGCGATCTGGCTGTATCACGCCAACACCGCCTACGACCTCAACGTCTACATCGATGATGTGCAGATAAAGAACTGATGGATGGAGTGTCGCGATCGATGAAGTGAAGCGATCACGATCCATCCCCTCCCTTTGGCCGAAGGCCAAGGGGAGGGTTGGGGAGGGGGTGCTGTTGGTTTTGATCTGCGCCATTTAGTGAAAGTGGCCGAGCCAAATTCAAAAGCCCCCCCTTCCGCCCTACGGGCACCTGCATTCGGCACATCCCTGTGCCTCACCCTTCGGGCGGCTTCGCCGTGCAGTTCGGCTCCTGCCGAACTGTCCCCCGCGCGCGGGGGAAGAGAGTGCGGGCCCGTAGATCCCTGTAGAGCGGAGCCACGCTCCGCTGCGGCATTACCAATGCAACCCCAATGCCGAGCATGGCTCGGCACTACACGGCATCATTTCTTCGCACTAAGAATCGGCGTCAGGTAATCCGTGCTGCCTTCGATGCGCTCCAGCGCCGGGTAACGCAGACCGTCGTGGTAGTCGATGCTGAGCGTGCGGTACACGTCCATCTGCTTCACCAGCAGGCGGATCGGCTGCGTGCCGGTTTTGGCTGCGCGCACCGCTTCTTCCAGTTCCTCGGCGCTGTACTGCAAGTCGTTGACCGCCAGTACCTGCATGCCACTGCCGATGCCTGCATTGAACGCCGCGCTATCCCAACGCACTTCGCTTACCCGGCCGCTGCTGTCCAACGCCATGCCCATCGAGTAGATGAAGCTGGCGCCACGGCCTTTCATCATCGCCTTGTAATAGGCGCTGGGTTTGTCGTTGTAGACCAGCTTCCAGCCCGCCGCTTCGATGCCGCCGGTCAGGCCCTGCCGGCGCTCCACGCGATCCCCCAGGAACTGCGCCCAGTCACCGCTGGGCTGCACCTGCTCCAACGTCGCGGCGACATCCTCGAACGTGTAGGTGTCCGGGCGCTCCCATTGGCCGTCGTTCTGGCCGAAGAACGCCTTGGCGAAATCATCCAGGCTGCGCTTGCCACCGCTGAGTTTGCGGATGCGTACGTCTGCTTCCAGCCACAGCATCTGCCCGCCCTGGTAGTAGTCCTCGCTCATCTGGTAGCCGCGGTACGGCTTGGGTTTGCGACGTGCGATCACCGGGTCGTTGGTGGTGTCACCGAGCGAACGCCATTCCAGACCCGGACGGTTATCGGCGTACGTCGCGGCCACCAGCGCCAACGCATCACGCGAGGCATCCAGCGGGCGAATGCCCGAACGCGCGGTCAGCACGTTGCCCCAATACTGGGTCTGCCCTTCGTACACCCACAGCAGGCTGCCCTGCATCGGTACGTTGTAATTGCGCGTGGCCAGATCCGCCGGGCGACGGTACTTGCCATCCCACGAATGCGTGTACTCATGGCCGAGCAGATCGCTGCTGCCGACCTTGGCATCCCAGCCGCTGAAGTAATCACGGTCTTCGCTGTTTTCGCTGGAACGCTGATGCTCCAGACCGATGCCACCGAGTTGGTTGGTCACCGCGAACAGGAAGTCGTAGTGATCGTAATGCTCGGCACCGAACAGCTTGCGCGCCTGCGTCACCAGCGCGCGATGTTGTTCGAGGTGCTCGGGCTTGGCCTCCAAGTCTTTTGCACGGTCGGCGAATACATTCAGGCGCACCGGGCGCGTGCCGGCAGCGGCAAGATCAATCGTGCGGTGATAACGCCCGGCGAATACCGGGGAGTCCACCAGGATTTCCAGATTGGTGGGCGCGTAATGCACGGTGTCGCCGTCGCGACGCGTCACGGTCAACGCACTGGCCGCTTCCCAGCCCTGCGGGTAGCGCGCACTGGCCTGGTAGGTGATGGCGTGCGCGGCATGTCCGGCCGGATACAGCACCATCGCGTTCCACTGCAGGTTGAGCATGTTTGGCGTCATCACCGTGCGGCCCTGCGCCGGATCGGTGGGACTGAGGAACTGGTACTCCATGCGCAGTTCGGTTGCGCCTTCGGGCACTTGCACGTTGAAGGTGTAAACGTCGAGCGGGTCGCGCATCCACTCCAGTCGCTGGCCGTTGGCGGTGATGACCAAGCCGGCCAGTTTTTCGATTTGACCGGTGGGCGAATGGCTGCCCGGCAACCACGCCGGGTAATGGAAACGCTGCACGCCGCCGCGCACCGGCACGGTCTGTCGCACCTTGAACACGCGCTGGCCCAGATCGGTGGCGTCCACATCCAGCACGATGGTGCCCGGATACGCCGCTTCACTGATGCTGACGCCGCGCGCGTCCACGGTCGGCACATCCGGCGCCGCGTTCGCCATGCCCATGGCGCTCATCAGTGCAAAGCCCAGCACTGCAGGACGGAGTACATGCATCACCAACCTCGTAGTTTTCAGAGAGGCCCATGATGCGCCGCTGCGGCATCGACGGCACGGGCCGTTAGGCATGGTGGGAGCATGCGCTTCTCGTAGGAGCGACCTTGGTCGCGATGCCGGTGGAGCAACCGCGATCAGGCATCGTGCAATTGCAGGTTGCGTGCAGGCTTGCAGAGGCTCAGCTTCGTGGCGAACGCCGCTCCTACGCTTCTTCCAACGCCGCAAATCCCGCCGCGAGATGGTCGATGAACAATCGCACCGAAGGCAACAGGCCGCGCCGTGATGGAAATACCGCGTGGACGATTTCCTTCGACGGCGCCCAACCCTCGGCGACCTGCCGCAGGCGGCCGTCATCCAATGCGTCGCGCAGGATCATCGTTGGCAGCTGCGCCACGCCCACGCCGGCGATGGCGGCTTCGCGCAGCACGCTCATGCCGCGCGTGATCAGGCGCGGATGGTGCGGCACTTCGGCGGTGGCGCCGTCCGGGCCGATCAAGCGCCATACGTGTTCGCCCTGCGGCACGCCCAGTGCCAAGCTCGGCAGCAGATGCAGGTCGGCGGGGCCGTGTGCCATGCCGCAACGGTCCAGCAAGGACGGTGCGGCGACCAGGCACTGCGTACGTTCGGCCAGCACTTTCAGCACCAGGTCGCTGTCCTGCAGCGGCGGCGGGCGCACGCGGATGGCCAGGTCGAAGCCTTCGGCGATGACATCGACGCGGCGGTTGGTGGCTTCCAGGTGCACCTGCACCTCGGGGCAGCGCGCCATGAAGTCGGCCACCATCGCCGCCACCCGGAAATCCAGCAGCATCGTCGGGCAGCTCACCCGCACCACGCCGCGCGGCTCGGAGCGGGTCATCTCGATGGACTCGGCGGCCGCTTCGGCCTCCACCAGCATGGCCCGGCAGTGGGCGTAGAAGGTCTGGCCGACCTCGGTTACCGAAAAGTGCCGCGTGGAGCGCTGGATCAGGCGCACGCCCAGCCGTTCTTCCAGCAGCGCGATACGCCGGCTCAGCT
Source organism: Stenotrophomonas sp. (assembly GCF_050737575.1). Lineage (GTDB taxonomy): Bacteria > Pseudomonadota > Gammaproteobacteria > Xanthomonadales > Xanthomonadaceae > Stenotrophomonas. The sequence continues at coordinate 55,506 of NZ_JBOHXW010000006.1, read as the reverse complement.
TGGACTTGGGCTCGCCCAGCGCGCGCCCGGCCGGGGCAAAGCCGCCGTGCTCAACCACTTTGGCGAAGTAGTACAGGTCGTTCAGGTCCTGCATGGGCCGCTCCATCGTTCACCGGATAGGACTATGAGACCACTTTTTGCCATCTACCGGGGGCAGCGTTCCAAATCTAATCTTTGCTCCAACGAAGGCGCAGCCGCGCCGCACTGGAGCAGAAAGATGAAGAAGATCAGTGGCCTTTACAGCGCACCCCGCCCGCATTGGGTCGGCGACGGCTTCCCGGTCCGTTCGCTGTTCTCCTACAACACACACGGTCGTCAGCTGAGTCCGTTCCTGCTGCTCGATCACGCCGGCCCGGCCGAATTCACCCCCACCGACACCCCGCGTGGCGTTGGCCAGCATCCGCACCGTGGTTTCGAGACGGTGACCATCGTCTATGAAGGCGAAGTGGCTCACCGCGATTCCACCGGTGCTGGCGGCGAAATCGGCCCTGGCGACGTGCAGTGGATGACCGCCGCCTCCGGCATCCTGCATGAGGAGTTCCACTCCGAAGCCTTCACCCGCAAGGGCGGCAAACTGGAGATGATTCAGCTGTGGGTGAATCTGCCGGCCAAGGACAAGATGTCCGCGCCGGGTTACCAGAACATCAGCAATGCCGACATTCCGGTCGTCCAATTGCCTGATGGCGCCGGCAAGGTGCGCGTGATTGCCGGTGAGTTCGGTGGCCAGCGCGGCCCGGCCCGCACCCACACGCCGATGGATGTCTGGGACCTGCGCCTGCAGCGCGACCACCACACCACGCTGGACTTCAGCGAGGGACACACCGTGGCGATGGTGGTGATGCACGGCACGGTGCTGTTCAACGGCAACCAGGTGGCGCGCGAAGGCCAGTTGGTGCTGTTCGACCGCAGCGCCGGGCAGGTGGAACTGGAAGCCAACACCGACGCCACCGTGCTGGTGATGGCCGGCGAGCCGATCGACGAGCCCATCGCGGGTTACGGCCCGTTCGTGATGAACACGCAGGACGAAATCCGTCAGGCGATGGACGACTTCAACTCCGGCCGCTTCGGCCAGATCACCGCGTAAGGCTCACGCCCCTCTCCCTCTGGGAGAGGGGTTCCGGTGAGGGCAGAACGAAGCCAGCACCACGTAAACAACCGCGTGTTCCCCGATGACAGGGCCCGCCCGGTCATCTCCCGTTCGCGCCGGCTTTCGCTTGGCGGCGCGACGCTATGCCACTCACCAAGAGAATCCCGCCATGAACGCCTTCCCGAACGTCGCCAATTTCAATGGTGCAAAACCCGTCATCGACCCGGCCAACGTCGCCATGTTGTTGATCGATCACCAGAGCGGCCTGTTCCAGACCGTGCACGACATGCCATTCACCACGCTGCGCCGGTTGGCCTCGACGCTGGCCAAACTGGCCACGCTGGCGAAGATTCCGGTCATCACCACCGCCTCGGTGCCGCAGGGCCCGAACGGCCCGCTGATTCCGGAAATCCACCAGAACGCACCGCATGCCAAGTACGTGGCACGCAAGGGTGAAATCAATGCGTGGGACAACCCCGATTTCGTGCAGGCGGTGAAGGACACCGGCAAGAAGCAGCTGATCATCGCCGGCACCATCACCAGCGTGTGCATGGCATTCCCGTCGATTGCCGCGGTGGCCGACGGCTACCAGGTGTTTGCAGTGATCGATGCCTCCGGCACCTACTCGAAGATGGCGCAGGAAATCACCTTGGCGCGAATGGTGCAGGCCGGCGTGGTGGTCATCGACGTGGCCGCCGTGGCTTCGGAACTGCAGAAGACCTGGAACCGTGACGACGCCGCCGAATGGGCGCAGGCTTATACCCAGATCTTCCCGAACTACCAGTTGCTGATCGAGAGCTACACCAAGGCGCAGGAAGTGGTCACCAATCACGAACCACTGGATTCGCAGCGCAAATAAGGCTGCACGCACGACGTGGCCCGGCCACAACGGCCGGGCCTTCGTCGAAGCAACGCGGCAACACGCGGTTGCCGCCCCCCGATTCAGTTTTGGAAGCACTCAACCCCGTTCGTCGCGCTGTACCCGACAAGGCTGACAACAGCGCGGCGCGATGGACTGAACCTCCTCACGGACGAGCCATTCAACGAACACAGCGCGCGACACGAACGTCGGCGCTGCGCGTTGGATCCGCTGCTGCGATTCAACCAACGGAAACAGCGCGCGTCACGCAGTTCAACCGCGGATGCGCGTTGGTTTCCTCCACCCCAGGCGCGTACTGCGCATCCCCAGAAGAGAGCGACATCATGGCCAGTGAAAGCAAACGTGATCCGAAAAAAGACGACCTGCTGACCCCGGAAAACTCCGCGCTGATCGTCATCGACTATCAACCCGTACAGGTGAATTCCATCGCGTCGATGGACCGACAGTTGCTGATCAACAACATCGTTGGTGTCGCCAAGGCTGCCAAGGTGTTTGGTCTGCCGATCGTGCACTCCACCGTCAACGTCAACACCGGTTTGAACAAGCCGCCGATTCCGCAGCTGCGCAAGGTGTTGAAGGACGAGCCCACCTATGACCGCACCACGATCAACTCGTGGGAAGACACGGAATTCCGCAAGGCGGTGGAAGCCACCGGCCGCAAGAAGCTGATCATGACCGCGCTGTGGACCGAAGCCTGCCTCACCTTCCCGGCGCTGGATGCGCTGCGCGAAGGCTACGAGGTGTACGTGCCGGTGGACGCCGTGGGCGGCACCTCGCTGGCGGCGCACGACGCCGCGCTGCGTCGCATCGAACAGGCCGGCGCCAAGCCGATCAGCGTGACCCAGTTGTTCTGCGAACTGCAGCGCGACTGGAACCGCAGCGATACCGCCAAGCAGTTCATGGAACTGTTCATCAGCACCGGTGGCACGGCGGGCATCCAGTTCTCGTTCGACGCTACTGAGTGAGGTGGGAGGGGTGGAGGGCTGAGGCTTCACTGCCAACGGCCTTACCCCTCCCCAGCCCTCCCCTTGGCCTTCGGCCAAAGGGAGGGGGTGGTTCTGCTTGGGTTGTCGGATTGCAGCGAAAGCTGCTCCTGCCCTCCCTTTCGCGCAGCGAAGGGGAGGGCTGGGGAGGGGTGCTCTTGGGGAGGCCAGAAGAAATACCTCCCAACCACATCCGACCCTATCCAAAGGTCCAGTTCCGCGCCCCGCACCCACACGCTACCGTCACCGCCGTAGTCCCTCACGGTAGCTCCCATGCAAACCTCCTCCCAAGACACCGCTTCGGCGCGTTTCGCCATCCGCTGCGCGCAGTTCGCCGAGCGCTGGTTCCCTGACTCCTGGGTGTTCGCCGCCCTCGCCCTTGCGGCCGTCAGCCTGGCCGCGCTGTCCATCGGCGCAGCGCCCACCGACACCGCCAAGGCGTTCGGCGACGGCTTCTGGAGCCTGATTCCCTTCACCATGCAGATGGCCTTCGTAGTCATCGGCGGCTATGTGGTGGCTTCTTCCGGCCCGGCCTCGCGGCTGATCGACCGCCTGGCACGGGTGCCGCGCAACGGCCGCACCGCGGTTGCACTGGTCGCCATCGTGTCGATGCTGGCCTCGCTGCTGAACTGGGGCCTGAGCCTGGTATTCGCCGGCCTGCTGGTGCGCGCACTGGCGCGCCGCACCGAGTTGAAGATGGACTACCGCGCCGCGGGTGCCGCCGGTTATCTCGGCCTGGGCGCAGTGTGGGCATTGGGCCTGTCATCCTCGGCCGCGCAGTTGCAGGCCAACCCGGCCAGCCTGCCAACCTCGATCCTGTCCATCACCGGCGTCATCCCGTTCACCGAAACCATCTTCCTGTGGCAATCCGGTGTATTGCTCGGCGCCCTGGTGCTGGTGTCGCTGGTGATCTCCTACGTCACCGCCCCCAACGCCAGCTCCGCGCGTGACGCGGCTGACTGCGGTGTGGACGTGCACCACGATGTCGCCCCGCCCAAGGCCAAACCCACGCGCCCGGGCGAATGGCTGGAACACAGCCCGCTGCTGATTCTGTTGCTGGTGGTGCTGGCCGGCGGCTGGTTGATGCACGAGTTCTCAACCAAGCCGGCCATCCAGGCCATCTCCGGTTTGAACACCTACAACCTGCTGTTCCTGATGCTGGGCGCGCTGCTGCACTGGCGCCCACGCAACTTCCTGGACGCGGTGGCGCGCGCGGTGCCGTCCACCACCGGCGTGCTGATCCAGTTCCCGCTGTACGGCTCCATCGCCGCGATCATGACCACGGTCAACGGCAGCGAAGGCCACAGCGTCGCGCACATCATCTCCACCGCCTTCACCCAGATCGCCAGCCACGACACCTATGCGCTGCTGATGGGCAGCTACTCGGCGGTGCTGGGCTTCTTCATTCCGTCCGGCGGCGGCAAGTGGATCATCGAAGCGCCGTACGTGATGCAGGTGGCCAACGACCTGCAATACCACCTGGGCTGGTCGGTGCAGATCTACAACGCCGCCGAGGCACTGCCGAACCTGATCAACCCGTTCTACATGCTGCCGCTGCTGGGCGTGCTGGGTTTGAAGGCACGCGACCTGATCGGCTTCACCTTCGTGCAGCTGCTGGTGCACATTCCGTTGGTGTTGATACTGCTGTGGGCATTGGGCGCAACGCTGGCGTATGTGCCACCGGTGATGCCGTAAGGCCGGGTTGAGCCCGAGCTTTGCTCAAGCCCCTCTCCCGCCAGCGGGAGAGGGGTTGGGGTGAGGGTACGGCGAAGCCAGCAATGGCAAACAACCGCAACAGAAAGCACGCTTCGCGCCCCCCTCTTCCGCCCTCCGGGCACCTGCATTCGGCACATCCATGTGCCTCACCCTTCGGGCGGCTTCGCCGTGCAACTCGGCAATCCTGCCGAGTTGTCGTCCCGCAAGGGGAGAAGGGAGTTCTGCTACAGCTCCCTACAAACTGAATTGTTGCTAGCCCTTCTCTTTCTAAGCCTCACCCAACAAAAACAACAAAACATCCTCATTCTCCCCAGGCAAACGCGTCACCCCATCCGCCACGAATCCCAGCTTCTCCAACAAGCCCACAGACCGCGCATTGCCCTTTGAAACAATCGCGCACAGGGTTTCGATCCCCAACACCTCACGCGCATGCTTGACCACGCCGCGTGCTGCTTCCAGCGCGTAGCCCTGGCCGCAGAAATCGCTCAACAACGCATAGCCGATATCGACGTGTACCAGACCGTTGCGGCGCACCAGCCCGGCATTGCCCATCCATGCACCGTCGCTGCGGCGTTCGATCACATACATGCCGAAGCCATTGGCCGCGTAGCTGACAAACGGCCCTTTGTGGATGTACTCGCGCGCCTGCTCCAGCGTGCGCACACCACGGTCGGCAATGAACTTGTGGAAGCCCGGTTCATTGAGCAATGCCAGCATGCCGGCGGCGTCCACATCGTCATCGCGTAGCAGGCGCAGGTGCAGGCGGTCGGTTTCGATCAAGGGCGGCATTGGGCACTCCGGGGTCTCAGATGAGACAAGCGTCATGTGCGCGGCGATCCGATGCAAGTGCTGCACGGTGCATCATCGGTTGCGATGCAATCCCCCATCGCGACCATCCATCAGACCGTCATTCCCGTCTTTGCGGGAATGACGAGCAAGAAGCAATGAATCAAAGCGCAGAAGAACCGCGCACCCTCAGCTCAATCAAACAACGCCTGGATCGCCGCCAACCCCGCCTTCGCGCGCTCCTGCTTGTGCGCGGCATCGGCGACCGGGTCGGCGCCGTCGCGTTGGATTTCGCTGGCCGGAATCTCATCGAAGAACCGGCTCGGCTTGAGTCGAATGTGCTCGCCATATTTGCGCGTCAGCCGGCTGAAACTCATCCACAGCTGGATCTTGGCGCGGGTGATGCCCACGTACAGCAGACGCCGTTCTTCCTGCAGCGTGCCTTCGTCCAGGCTGACCTGATGCGGCAACACGCCGTCTTCGCAGCCAACGATGAACACGTATGGAAACTCCAGGCCCTTGGACGCATGCAGCGTCATCATCCGCACCTGGTTGCCGCCGTCGTCCTTGTCGTTGCGCGATATCAACGCCAGCTGCGCGGCCATGTCGGCGGCGCTGGCGCCACGCGGGCCGCTCTCGAACCACGACGCCAGCTCTTCGATGTTGTTGGCGCGGCGCTCATAGCTGGTGGTGTCCTTTGCCTGGTTGCGCATCTCCGCCAGCAGGCCTGAATCCTTGGCGACACGACGCACCAGATCACCGGAAGTCATGTCGCGCATGTCCATGCGCAGCGCGCGCAGGATGTCGGTGAACTTGCTCAGGCTATTGGCCGCACGCGGTGACAGCTGCGCCAGCGCGCCCATCGCTTCGGCGGCCTGCGCCATCGGCATGTCTTTATCCGACGCCAGCTCCGCGAGCTTGGCCAGCGTGCTGGCGCCGACATCACGCTTGGGTGATTGCACCGCGCGCATGAACGCGGTGTCGTCGTCCGGGTTCACCAGCAGGCGCAGCCACGACAGCGTGTCCTTCACTTCCTGCCGTTCCAGGAACACCGTGCCGCCGTTGAGGTGATACGGCACGCCGACCAGCTGCATCGCTTTTTCCAGCGGCCGCGACTGGAAATTGCCGCGGAACAGAATGCAGAACTCACTCCACGGAATCTTGCGGCTGGTTGCCAGGAAGTGGATTTCCGAAGCGACTTTCTCCGCCTCGTGCTCACTGTTGCGGCACTCCCACACGCGGATGCGTTCGCCATCGGCCTGATCGGACCACAGCGTCTTCAGATGCTCGTGCGGGTTGTGTGCGATCAGCGCGTTGGCCGCTCGCAGCACGCGGTTGGAACAGCGGTAATTCTGTTCCAGCTTGATGATCTGCAGCGCCGGGTAGTCGCGCGCCATCTGCTGCAGGTTTTCCGGATTGGCACCGCGCCAAGCGTAGATCGACTGATCGTCGTCACCCACGCAGGTGAAGTTGCCGCGCGGCCCGGCCAACTGCTTGAGCAGCCGGTACTGCGCGTCGTTGGTGTCCTGGCATTCGTCGACCAGCAGGTAGCCGATGCGTTCGCGCCAGGCCAGCGCGATGTCCGGGTTCTCTTCCAGCACCTGCACCGGCAGGCGGATCAGGTCATCGAAATCCACCGCGTTGAACGAGGTCAATCGCGACTGGTACAGCTCGTAAACCATCGCCGCATTTTTTTCGCGGCTGCTACGCGCCGCCGCCATCGCCTGCTCCGGCGACAGCCCGGCATTCTTGGCGCGCGAAATAAGATTCTTGATGTCCTCGACATCGTCAGGCTTGGCATTGCTGCCGCCCAGCAGATCCTTGATCTGCGCACCGGCGTCGTCGGCATCGAAGATGGAAAAACTGCGCTTCAAGCCCACCTGCTCGTACTGAATCTGCAGGAATTTCAGCCCCAATGCGTGGAACGTGCAGATAGTGACTTCGGCCGCGTCCTCGCCACTGAGTCGCTTGGACACACGCTCGCGCATTTCCTTGGCGGACTTGTTGGTGAAGGTGATCGCGGCGATGCGCCGTGCCGGATAGCGGCCAATGCTGATCAGATGCGCGATTTTTTCCACGATCACGCGCGTTTTGCCGCTGCCGGCACCGGCCAGCACCAGCAAGGGGCCATCGGCGTGAACAGCGGCAGCGCGTTGGGGGGAATTGAGGGAATCGAGCATCTAGGGGCGAATGAAGATCAATGAGGAACGAGAGAACGCAAAGGCAGACCACCAGCGCCGGGGTATTCTGTCATTACCCGGAAGTGCCTGCCGCCCGCGCGCGCTTCCCACTCCTATTCACTTACGTCTGCACTATGGCCAAGCTCTATTTCTACTACTCGGCGATGAACGCCGGGAAGACCACCACCCTGCTCCAATCCGCGCACAACTACCGTGAGCGCGGCATGCGGGTGGCCCTGTTGACCCCGCGCCTGGACCACCGTGCCGGCGCCGGCGTGGTGGCCTCGCGGATCGGCCTGCAGGCCGAGGCCACCGCCTTCGAGCAGGACACCGACCTGCAGAAACTGATCGAACGCGACATCGCCGCGCACGGCAAGCTCGGCTGCGTGCTGGTGGACGAAGCCCAGTTCCTGACCAAGGCCCAGGTGTGGCAGCTGTCCGAAGTGGTCGATGAACTGCGCATTCCGGTGCTGTGCTACGGCCTGCGCACGGATTTCCGTGGCGAGCTGTTCGAGGGCAGCCAATACCTGCTGGCCTGGGCCGACGAGATGCAGGAAATCAAAACCATCTGCCACAGCGGCAAGAAGGCGACGATGACCGTGCGCGTGGATGCCAATGGTTTCGCCGTGCAGGACGGCCCGCAGGTGGAAATCGGCGGCAACGAGCGTTACGTGTCGGTGAGCCGCGCCGAGTTCAAGAAGATCACCCGTGGTGAAGGCCGGATTGACCCGATGCAGGCACCGCTGCCGCTGTAACCCCCTCCCCTTCTCCCTACTGGAGAAGGTGCCCCGAAGGGGCGGATGAGGGTACGGGCGAAGCCCTGTGTAACAGAACACCAGGAGTGGCTTCGCCCCCTACCCTCACCCCAACCCCTCTCCCGTATACGGGAGAGGGGCTTTAAGCAGAAGCCTCAAGCAAAGGCTTCAAGCAACGCCTTCAATCACTCAATACAACGTCCGCTCCGGCGCGTCTGCCGCCGGCGGGGTGTATTGGTACAGCCAGGTCTCGGTGAGCGTCTTGCCGCCGCTGCGCAGGTACAGGCGCACGTCGATCTGGTCGAAACTCCCTTCCGGCGGCACCAGGTCAAACATGGCGCGGTAGCCCTTGATCTCGCGCAGTGGTCGCGCGGAAATGGTTTCCAGCTTGCCAGCGCTGGTTTCCACCACCGCTTCCACCTCGCCCTTGTCGATCAGGCTGGCCAGCTCGCCGCCTTCAAAATCCACCGCAAAGCGCCACGAAAAAACCTCGCGCTTCTTGCCGATCACGCCGCCCAGGCCGGTGCGGCTGGCCACGCAATGTGCCAACGGCGGGCGGGCCGGCGGCTCGGCGCCCCAGTACAGGCGGTAGCCGACCAGCAGTTCCTCGCCCCGCTGCGGCTTGGCCTTGGGATTCCAGAAGGCAACGATGTTGTCGAAGGTTTCATCAACGGTGGGGATCTCCACCAGCTGCACCGAGCCTTCGCCCCATTGGCCCTTGGGCTCCACCCACAGGCATGGGCGCTTCTCGTAGAACACGCCGTCGTCCTGGTAATGGTCGAAGTTGCGGTCACGCTGCAGCAGGCCAAAGCCGCGCGGGTTGTTGTCCATGAACATGTTGAAGCGCAGGTGCGCCGGGTTGCATAGCGGGCGCCAGATCCATTCGCCGGAACCCGTCCACATCGACAGGCCGTCGGTGTCGTGGATCTCCGGGCGCCAGTCCCAGTCCATGCGGCGGTCGTTTTCGCCCACCTGGTACATGCTGGTGCACGGTGCGATGCCAAGGCGCTCGATCTGCTGGCGCGGGTACAGGGCGCTGTCGATGTCCATCAGCAGCACGTCGCCGTTGGTGATGGCGAAGCGGTAGGCGCCGGCCACGCTGGGCGAATCGAGCAGGCCGTACACAATCAGCGTGTCCGAATCGCCGGCCGGCTGCTCCAGGTAATAGGCGATGAAGTCCGGGAATTCCTCCGGCTTGCCCATCCCGGTGTCGATGGCCAGGCCACGCGCGGACTGGCCGTACTGGCCTTCCTTGCCCACGGCACGGAAGTAGCTGGCGCCGAGGAACGCGGCAAAGTCGCGGTCGGTGTCGGCGCGGGTGTTCAGGCGGAAGCCGGCGAAGCCCAGGTCAGCCGGCAGGCGTTTGCCGTGGATGCCGCTCTTGCCGTAATCGAACGCGGCGCCGTCATAGGCCAGCTCCTGCGCCTTGCCGTCGGCCACATCGAACATGCGCACCGGCGAGTGGAAGTACAGCCCCAGGTGGAAGAATTTCGCCTGGAACCTGCCCGGCTGGTCGGCCCACAGGGCGTGATCCTGGCGATAGCGGATGGATTGGTATTGGTCCCAATCCAGCGCTTCCAGCTCCGCCGGCAGGGTCCGCTTGTGGCTCTGGTAAGGCGCCTGCGCCAGCGCGCGCGCCTGGCCTTTGAGGGCCGCAAAGTCGAATGGCTGCGGCTGGCCGATGCGGCGCAACCCCATCTGCGCGGGCGCGGCTGCACAGGCGGCGAAGGACGGCAGACCGAAAGCGGCCAGGGCAGCGGAGGCGTTGCGCAGGAAGTCGCGTCGTTGCATGGAAAGACGTGCCAGTTGGGGACCGCTGCATGGTAGGTGGAATTGTGTGAATCAACAGCCCGGAACGTTCGCCTGATGAACATCCGCTTCAGCCAGCGAAAACCTCCCCCTCCCCAACCCTCCCCTTGCCTGCGGCAAAGGGAGGAAGCAGATGCAGGTGGTGCCGAGCATGGCTCGGCACTACCGGGGCTCCGCTCTCACCGCTGGCAATGCCCGCACCACACCGTCGCCCGTTGGCCGATGCTGGCGTAGCGCAGCAGGCGGCCGCACTGCTTGCAGTTTTCGCCCTCGCGGCCGTACACCAGCAGCTCCTGCTCGAAGTATCCGGGTGCGCCGTCAGGGCTGATGAAATCCCGCAGCGTGGTGCCGCCGCGGGTGATGGCGTGGCCGAGAATGTCCTTCACCGCGTCGCCCAATCGCTGATAGCGCGCACGCGACACCTTGCCCGCCTCGCGCAGTGGATTGATGCCCGCTGTGAACAGGCTTTCGGCTGCGTAGATGTTGCCCACGCCAACCACGATGCGCTGGTCCATCAGAAAGGTCTTCACCGATGCACTGCGGCCGCGGCTGCGCTGGAACAGGTAGTCACCGTCGAACACCGCGTCCAGCGGTTCCGGGCCCAGATCACGCAGCAGCTCGTGGGTTTCCCCTGCCGGTTGCCACAGCAGGCTGCCGAAACGGCGCGGATCGTTGAAGCGCAGCAAGCGGCCATCTTCCAGGCTGATATCGACGTGGTCGTGCGCGCGCACCGGCGTGTCGCCCGGCAGCACGCGCAGGCTGCCGGACATGCCCAGGTGCAGCAGCGCGCTGCCGACCTCGGTGTCGAGCAGCAGGTACTTGGCGCGACGGCGGATCGCCTCGATCCGCTGGCCCGGCAATTGCTGTTCGATCTCCGCTGGAATCGGCCAGCGCAAGTCCGGCCGGCGCAGGATCACACCGTGGATGCGACGCCCTGTGAGATGCGGCTCCAGGCCGCGCCGGGTGGTTTCTACTTCAGGCAATTCAGGCATGAAACACGCTTCTCGTGGGCGCGGCCTCGGCCGCGAAGCTGGCGTTGTGGAACGGCCAGCATCCGTTCATTTGTGCGCTGTGCGAGCGTTGTTTTGGCGATAGCGGCGTCGCGGCCAAGGCCGCTCCTACGCGCATTCTGATCAACGCGGCGGCGCCATCAACTCGCGGGCGCTCAGGTAACCATCGCCATTGGCATCTTGCCGGGCGAAGCGCGCCAGGATCACCTGCCGCTGCTCCTCGCGGGTGATCGGTTTGCCGCGCCCGCCGGGTTGTTCGTCCGCTTCGAGCACGCCATTGCCGTTGCGGTCCATGCGGTCGAAGGCGTACAGCATCCACTGCAGGTATTCCTCCGGGCTCACCCGGCCATCGCCGTCGGTATCCATGCGCTGCAGGTATTGGTTGGTGTCCTGCACCTGCGCCATCGCCGGCAGCGACAAGACCAGCACGCACACACCCAAGATGACCGCCCTCATGTCGCGCTGAGCGAGTAGCCCTTCAGGCGCGCCGCGTAAGCCTGCAACGCGGCACTGCCGCTGGCCTCCGCGTCCTGGCACCACTGTTGCAGCTGGCGCAGGCGCTCGGCGGCGTCATGGCTGCGCGCTTCCAGCAACGCCGACAACCGCGCGCGGTGTTCTACCAACTGCTGGATGCGCGGGCGCTGCTGCACCCATTGGTTCAACTGGTCACGACAGGCCGGCTTGAGCCAACGTCCGTCATTGACCAAGCCCTTGCGCATGCGGCGCGGCAACAGCTTGCGCAGCTTGGCGCCGGCCGCGGCGGCTTCTTCCTTCAGTGCCGGTGCGAACACATTGCGCTGGTAGTCGGTCATCGCCTGGAAGCGATGTGACAACAGCGCCTTCAGCGTGTCGGCGTCGGGCACCGCGATATTCGGGCGAACGTCCATGCTCGGTGCGACGCGCAGCACCTTGGCCAGCCGCATCGCCTGCAACAGACGGATGACCTGCCAACCAATATCGAATTCCCAACGCCGCATCGAGAAACGTGCCGAGCTGGGGAAAGCATGATGGTTGTTGTGCAGCTCTTCGCCGCCAATCCAGAACGCCCACGGCGTCAGGTTGGTCGAGGTGTCCGCCGATTCAAAATTGCGATAGCCCCACCAGTGACCGAGGCCGTTGACCACACCGGCGGCCCAGAACGGAATCCACGCCATCTGGATCGCCCACAAGGCGATACCCGGCAAACCGAACAGCACCGTGTTGATCACGAACAAGGCCACCGGGCCAAGGTTGGCATGCGGCGTGTACACATGACGCTCGATCCAGTCTTCCGGTGCACCGCGCCCGTACTGTTCGATGTCGGCACGCTGCGTGCGCGCTTCGCGGTACAGCTCCACGCCGCGCCAGAACACCTGGCCGATGCCCTTGGTGACCGGGCTGTGCGGATCCTCTTCGGTCTCCACCTTGGCGTGGTGCTTGCGGTGGATGGCGACCCATTCGCGGGTGATCATCGAGGTGGTCAGCCACACCCAGAAGCGGAAGAAATGCGAGATCAACGGGTGGAAATCCACGCCGCGATGCGCCTGGCTGCGGTGCAGGTACAAGGTCACCGCAAAGATGGTGAGCTGGGTGAACACCAACATCACCGCCAGCATGCCCCACCAGCCCAGGCCGGCGATGCCACCAGTGAGAAACGTGAGCAGCGCATCGGACATTGCAGAACTCCAGCCAGGTCGGTGGCAGATGAAACCAGTGCTACACATGATGGGGCCTGTCGCTGCAAACTTCATCCGCCTGCGGTTCGTCCGTTGGTCGAATCCTCAGCTGCCTTTCACATCAAAACCCACACCTGAATGACCATTGCCCCGGCCGCCATCGCGGCACCCCTGATCGAGCTGGACCATGCCTGCGTCGTCCGTGGCCAGGTGCGCGTTCTGCATGAACTCAAGCTGCGCATCGAACAGGGCCAGCACACCGCCATCCTCGGCCCGAACGGCTGCGGCAAGTCCTCATTCATCAAGCTGATCACGCGCGAGTTGTATCCACTCGCGCGTGTGGTGGGCCCGCCGCCGGTGCAGGTGCTGGGGCAGACGCGTTGGCAGGTGGACCGGCTGCGCTCGCAGTTGGGCATCATCACCGGCGATCTCTCCAGCAATTTGTCCGACATGCCCGGACTGAGCGTGGAAGAGGCGGTGATTTCCGGCTTCTTCGCCAGTTATGTGGTGCCGGCACACCGCGATGTCAGCGACGCCATGCGTCAACGCGCCCGCGACGCACTGGGCCTGGCACGCGCGTTGCCGCTGCTGGGCCGCAGCTACGCCGAGTTGTCGGCTGGCGAAACCCGGCGCGTGTTGATCGCCCGCGCCTTGGTCAACCAACCCAAGGCGTTGCTGCTGGACGAACCATCGACCGGGCTGGATCTGATTTCACGCCAGCACCTGATCGACACCATGCAGCACCTGGCCCAGCAGGGCATCACGCTGGTGCTGGTCACCCACCACATCGAAGAAGTGATCCCGGAAATCAGCCGCGTCGTGCTGATGAAGGGCGGCCGCATTTTTGCCGACGGAAAGCGTGAGGACTTGCTGCGCTCCGAGCCGCTGTCGGAGGTGTTTGGCGGGCCAATTGAAGTGCGTGAGGAAGATGGCCGGTTGAGCGCCCGGGTGGTTTGAGGGCCGGGAATGGGGCGTCGGGAATAGGGATTGGGTAGAGGCAAGGGCGAAAGCGAAAGCCAGAGCCTCCCCCGCCCTCCCCTTCACCTTCGGTGAAAGGGAGGGGTAAACGGCAGCAGCAAATGCAAAGACTGCAGACACACCCTCTCACTTGGGCGCTGCGCGGGAACGACCGGCGGCTTTTGCTTTTGCTCTGGCTTTTGCTCCAAACCCATCCCCAATCCCGATTCCCCACTCCCCGCTTCGCAGTGCGATGATGCCGGTCCGTTTCACCACCCCGTCGTCGCTCCAATGTCCCTTTTCGTTTCCCCGCTGCGCATCGGCGCCGCGCTCGTGCTGGCCACTGCGCTGGCCGCCTGCTCCAGCACTCCATCCGCACCCACTGCATCCGGCAAAGACACCGCCCCGCGCGCGATCGGCTACCTGCACGGTGATGCCATCCCCGACAGCCTGGCGCTCAGCCCCGCGCCGCCGGCCCCCGGCACGGCGTGGGCGCAGTTGGACGAAGCCGTCGCCCGCCAAGCCGTGGCCATGCGCGGCAGCGCGCGTTTCCAGCAGGCGCATACCGATGCTGACCTGAGTTTCCCGGCCGGCGCCGACCAGTTCAGCTGTGCGTTGGGTGTGCCGGTCACCGCCGAACAGACGCCGACCTTGTACCGCCTGCTTGAACGCAGCCGCATCGACGCCAGCGCTGCCACCAAGGCCGCCAAGAATCACTACAAGCGCCCACGTCCGTTCACCGTCAACAACGAACCGACCTGCACGCCGGACGACGAAGCCAACCTGCGCAGCAACGGCTCGTACCCGTCCGGCCACACGGCCATCGGCTGGGCCTGGGCATTGATCCTGGCCGAGATCGCGCCGGACCACGCCACCGCGCTGTTGGAACGCGGCCGCAACTACGGCCACAGCCGCCTGGTCTGCAACGTGCATTGGTACAGCGACGTGCAGCAGGGCCAGTTCATGGGCGCCGCCGCCGTGGCGCGCCTGCATGACAACCCCGAGTTCAATGCCGACCTGGCCAAAGCCCGTCGCGAACTCGACCACGCGCGCACGCTGAAACTGCCGATGCCGCGCGACTGCGCCGCCGAGACGGCTGCGCTGACGTCGGATATTCCCGAGGCGCGGTAACGCCACGGCAACGTGCGGCGTTCGACGCGGGATGAACCTGTCGCGTCGAACGTTGCACCGGTAGTGCCGCGCCGTAGGCTGGGATGCAGCAACGCGTAATCCCGGCGCCTCGTTGCACTCGAATCGAATCGCTGGGATGTCATCCCAGCCTGCGGGTTGCACGCTTTCGGTTTGCGCGCCCGACGCTCGACGCAATGGTTTCCAACGTCACCGCCATGCGCTGGATTGCATCCGGCCGGTTACAGTCCGGACTCTTCTGTATTTGGGGGGTTCCCATGGCTGTATTCCACCGACGTTGCAACCTGCGCACGCTGCTGGCCGCCGCGCTGCTTTCCTTGAGCGCCGCCACTGCGCAAGCGCAATCACCGCGCGTGATCGGCTATGTGATGGACGGCCCGGCACCGCTGCAGTTGTCAGCCAACAAGTTGGATGTGGTGAATTTCGCCTTCGCCGTGGTGCGGCCAGACGGCAGCGTCTACCTGCCGGACTACGTCGCGCCGGCGCGGCTGCATGCGGTGGTCGCCAAACGTGCGGACAACCCGTCGCTGCAGATCGTGTTGTCGATCGGCGGTTGGGCCGCCGGCAACTTCTCCGAGGCCGCCGCCACCGATGCCGCACGCACGCGCTTCATCGACAGCAGCATCGCGCTGATGCACCAGTTCAAACTGGACGGCCTGGATATCGACTGGGAATACCCCACGCTCGGTGATGCCGGCATCAGTCACAGCCCGGATGACCGCCACAACTTCACCGTGCTGCTGGAACAACTGCGCGCGCGGCTGGATACCGAAGGCGCCGGCAAGCGCCATTACCTGTTGACCATCGCTGCCGCCGAAGGCCGCGCCGCCGAAGGTCTGGAGCTGCCGCGCATCGCGCAGTCGCTGGACTGGATCAACCTGATGACCTACGACTTCTACGGCAGCCTGACCAAGACCACCGGCCATCATTCCGCGCTGTCGCGTTCGCCGTTGGCATCGGCCGATGGGCGCAACACCGAAGCGGCGGTGAAGTACTTCCTCGATGCCGGCGTGCCGGCCAACAAGATCAATGTCGGTGTGCCGTTCTACGGCCGCACGTTTGGTGATGTCGGCACCGACAACCACGGCCGCTTCCAGAAATTCAGCAGCGAAGGCGGCTTCATTTCCTGGCGCGACATCGTCCACACCCGCCTCAACAATCCGGAGTGGGAGCAGCATTGGGACGAAGAAGCGCAGGTGCCGTGGCTGTGGAATCCGAAGGAACGCCGCATGGTCAGCTACGACGATCCGCGCTCACTGGCGATCAAGGCCGCGTATGTGAAACAGCACGGACTGGGCGGCATCATGTATTGGGAGCAGCGGCAGGACGACAACGAGCAGTTGTTGGATGTGCTGCACAAAGCACTGCATGACGCGGCGCGTTGATCCGGTCGTGCCGAGCCATGCCCGGCAGGCGCTTCACCGGTAATGCCCCATTGCCGAGCATGGCTCGGCACTACAGAAAAGCAGAAGGCGCGGATTGCTCCGCGCCTTCTGTGTTCAACCTACAAACCTGCGCTTAGAAACGCGCCTTGAACTCCACGCCCCACAAACGCGGTTCGTTGATGAAGCCGGTGAGGTTGTTGAAGTCGATGCCGCCGGTGGCGCGGATCTGGTTGGTGATGTTGCGGCCGTACAGTGCCACGTCGTAATCACCGTCGTTCCACTGGTAACCCACGCGCAGGCCGCCTTCCAGCAACGACTTGCCGGTGAACTCCTTCGACTCGTACAGGAAGAAATTCACTTCGCTGCGGTACACCCAGTCGGTGAACACGTAGAACTGTGCACCATCGGCCAGCGGCAGCGACCAGCGCGCGGTCATGTTGTGGGTCCACTCCGGCGCCTGCGGCAACGCGTTGCCATTGATCAGCACCTTGCCGTTGCCATCCAGCGGATTGGTCACGGTGCAGGACATGCAACCGGCCACGCTCAGATCGGCATCCTTGATCTCGGTGTGGTTGTAGCCGCTGCCCAGGGTCACCAACAGGTTGTCGGTGAGGTAGGCCTGCAGGTCCAGCTCGACGCCCTTGCCCACGCTCTTGTCGGCGTTGAGCAGGATGTTGGCGTTGCCGGTGGAGCCGCCCACGGCGGTCAACTGCTGGTCCTTGACCCGGTAGTGGTAAACGCTGGCATTCAAACGCGCGCGGTTGTCCCAGAAGTCGGCTTTGACGCCCACTTCAAACGACAACACAGTTTCCGGATCGGCCACGGTCTTTTCGTTGAAGGCGCCAGCCGACTGGATCGAGCTGCCACGGAAGCCGGTGGCGACGCGGCCGTACACGTTGACGTCGTCATTGACCGCGTACGTGGCCGAGGCGTCCCAGTTGAATTTCTTGTCCTTGGTCGCGGCCGACAGATACGGATCGACAGCATCGCCTGCAGCAAACGCGGCCTGCTGTGCGGCGAGCAGACCGGCCAGATCGCACTTGCCCGCCAGCACGCACGGCGCAAAACCGGTGTTCCAATAATCCTTCACCGTCAGGTCTTTCTTGTCGACGGTGTAGCGCACGCCTGCACGCAGCTCCAGCTTGTCGGTGGCCTGGAAGCTCGCGCCGCCGAACACCGCCCACGCATCGTTGGTCTGGTTGATGCGCTGGAAGCCGTCCTGCTTGCTGCCGTTGGTGGTGTCGTAGCTGACACTGTCAACGTCATAGTCTTCCTTGAAATAGAACAGGCCGGCCTGCCAGTTCAGCGGACCGTCGCTGAGCGATTCCAGACGCAATTCCTGCGTCCACTGCGAGTGCTTGGGAATGCCGTCGGCGGTTTCCGAGGCGAACGGAACCTCGGCGGTGAAGTACGGGCCGGAGGTGCCGTCGATATCGCCGACGCTGAAGGTATCCACGGTCTCGTAGCCGGTGATCGAGGACAGCTTGTAGTTGCCGAAATCCCAGCTCAGGCGCGCGTTGGCACCGCTGCTGTCCAGCTCCGAATGATTCAGGCCGTCGATGGACACCTTGTTCTCGTCGAAGCCGGGCACAAAGTCATTGCTGCCCTTGCGGAAGATGTTGCCGCGGAACAGACGCGCGGTGCCGTTGAGATGACGCTTGTGCGCACCCAGCAACGCCTCGAAGTTGTCGCCTTCGTAGAGGAACTGCACGCGCACGGCCGATTCGTCATAGCCTTCCAGGCCATCATTCGGGCCGGTGCCGGTGTTCTTCACCCAGTCGTCGCGGCGCTGGTACAAGGCCGACACGCGTGCCGACCAGCGGGCGCTCAACGCGCCGCCAACGGCCGCTTCCACATTCCACAGGTTGTCGCTGCCGTAGCCGACCTTGGCGTAGCCATCGAACTCCTGAGTCGGGCGCACCGAATCAAACTTCACCACGCCAGCCGGCGTGTTGCGGCCGAACAGCGAGCCCTGCGGACCGCGCAGCACTTCCACCTGGTCCACGTCGAAGATCGGGAAGCCCTTCAGGATCGGGTTCTCCTGCACGATGTCGTCGTACACCAGCGACACCGGCTGGGAGGTGTTCAAGCGGAAATCGGTGTTGCCGTAGCCACGGATGTAGAAGCGCGGGAAGGCGCGGCCAAACGAGGATTCGATGTTCAGGCTGGGCACGCGGCCGGACAGGTAACGCACGTCGGTGCCGCCGGAGGCGAGTGCGTCGAGCTTCTCGCCGCTGACGGTGCTGATCGAGACCGGCACGTCCTGGATGTTTTCCACCTTGCGTGCGGCCGTGACCTTCACGGCATCCAGGGTGGCGGCTTCCTTCTGTGCGGTGGTCGCGTCCTGGGCCGTGGCAGCCAAGGGGAGCAGTGCGGCAATTGCGACAAACAGCGGATGCGCCACCGGGGAACGGCGACGAAGGGGACGGGTCAGGGGCATGGCGGAGGGAGCCTGTGTGGGAGGAATGGGGACTGCGCCTAGCACGAAATTTTTACAGTCCGTCCGACACACCGCAAATGGTCGGCCATTCAGCCGCATGACCGCAGTCAGGCGCGTGAAGCCCGCGGTATGCATAGACTTGGCGTTCCTTTCCCGTTGCAGGCAACGCGCCATGACCCAGTGGTATTTCCATGTCCCCGGCAACGCCGACCGCGTTGGCCCCCTCGACGAAGCCGCCGCCCGCCAATTCGCCCAGGCCAACGGCCAGGCGATGGCCTGGCGCGACGGCATGCAGGGTTGGCTGGCCGTGGCGCAGGTGCCCGAATTCGGTGGCCAGAACGCACCGCCGCCGATGCCGCCGCCGATGGGCAGCAACCGCAACCGCGCCGATGACATCGACTTCAAGATCATCGGCCACGAGATGCAGTTCGTCGAAATTGAACTGGACCCGGGCGAGAGCGCCATCGCCGAAGCCGGCGCATTGATGTTCAAGGATTCATCGGTGCAGATGGAGACCGTGTTTGGCGATGGCTCGCACAGCGGTCAGGGCGGCGGCTTCATGGACAAGCTGATGTCGGCCGGCAAGCGCGTGATCACCGGCGAAAGCCTGTTTGCCACCGTCTACACGCACACCGGCAACGGCAAGGCCAAGGTCGCCTTCGCCGCACCGTACCCGGGCACGGTGCTGGCGATGAAACTGGACCAGCACGGCGGCAAGTTGATCTGCCAGAAGGACAGCTTCCTGGCCGGCGCGCGCGGCGTGCAGATCGGCGTGCAGTTCCAGCGCAAGGTGATGACCGGCCTGTTCGGCGGCGAGGGTTTCATCATGCAGAAGCTCGAAGGCGACGGCTGGGTGTTCGTGCATGCCGGCGGTTGCGTGGTCGAACGCGAACTGGCCGCCGGCGAGCGCATCGACGTGGACACCGGCTGCGTGGTCGCTTATCACGCCGGCGTGGACATGGACGTGCGTCGCGTCGCCGGCCTGAAGAGCATGTTCTTCGGCGGCGAAGGCGTGTTCCTGGCCACCCTCACCGGCCCCGGCAAGGTCTGGCTGCAGTCGCTGCCGTTCTCGCGCCTGGCCGGCCGCATGTTCGCTGCCGCACCGCAGGGCGGTGGGCAAAGCCGCGGCGAAGGCTCGGTGCTGGGCGGGCTGGGCAGGTTGCTGGATGGGGACAACAAGTTCTGAGCCGGCCGTTGAAATAACCCCGTCCCTGTAGAAGGGGCTTCCGCCTCGATTGCCTGTTCCAACAACACTGCATCGCGGCGGAACTCTCCTTCGTAGCGAATCCATACCCTCCTGCGACACATCTTGTCGTTCGCGCACGGAACATCCGGATCATGACCACGATCCCGGACTTTCTCTTGCGCAAACCACATCGCTCCCGTCGTGTACGGGTTCTCCTAGCGGGTGGGATCAATCCACGTGTGGGCTTGTGGATGCTGCGTATTCTGATGCACTTGAATGGGCAACAAGCCCTTATCCGTCGACATGACTTCAGCAACGATGAGCTTGCAGAAGCCGTGGGCTTGTCACACTGGATCGATGTCGAAAACGAAGACTTTTCGCGCAGACGCGTGCTGTCCGAGTTGCGCCAGCTCCATCTCACTGCTGAACAAAAACATGCTCGGGCCCGGTTGCCCACGGGCCTGCGCGGCAATATCGAACGCCTATCAAGACTGACCGCCCTGAACGATATTGAATGCAGGATTCTGGAGTTCGCTACCTGCCTTCATGCCGAGGGAATGCTGGCCGCCGCCGCCGAGACACTTGGAATCCTGCCGTCAGCCAAGGTACCCCGGGCGCTGGCTACGATTCTTGATCTGGACGAGGCAGATACACGGCATGCCCTACGGCAACAGGGCGCACTTTCACAATCGGGCCTTGTCACCCTCCACCACGGCTGCATGCAGACATTGACATTGAATGATCGGCTGGACCTGCTCTCAGCCGGTTTCGCTGACGCCATGCTCACGCCCCGGTCCAACCCGCTGAACCTGCTGCGTGGCGTTGTCGCCAAGGCGGGCAAAGGACATTTGAAGCTGTCCGATTACGCACACGTCCAGTCATCGCTGGATATCGCCCTACCCTACCTGCGCCAGACGCTGGCTGTCGGCAACAGCGGCGTCAATCTACTCATCCACGGCGTGCCCGGCACCGGCAAGAGCCAACTGGCACGGACACTGGCCAAAGCCTTGTCCACGGATCTGTTTGAGGTCACCCATGAGGACGGCGACGGCAACCCTATTGACGGCAAAGAACGCCTGAAATCCTTCCGCGCCGCCCAGTGCTTCCTCGCCAAGCGCCAGGTGCTGATGGTGTTCGATGAAATCGAGGATGTCTTCATTGCACATGACACCAGCAACGCAGCACCGCTGCGCAAAGCCTGGATAAACCACATGCTGGAAACAAACCCGGTACCCACGTTGTGGCTGTCCAACAACATTGCCTGCATGGACCCCGCCTTCATTCGCCGCTTCGACATGGTGTTTGAACTGCCGGTTCCACCACGGCGACAGCGCGCGAAGATCCTGCGTTCACACTGCAAAGGCCTGCTCGACAGCGAAAAGATCGCCCGCTTCGCCGAACTGGATCAGCTGGCACCGGCCGTCGTCACCCGCGCCAGCCAGGTAATGCGTGCCATCGGCGATGAAATCGGCAAGGAAAATACCGCCGACGCGATGCAGCAGCTGATCAACAACACGTTGCAGGCGCAGCGTCTGCCAACACTGTCACCCCGTCCGGCAGACCGTGCACCTGGGCTCTATGACCCGGCCTTCATCCATGCCGACACCAATCTGGTCGAAGTAGCCACAGGGCTGCGCGTATCGCGCAGCGGCCGGCTATGCCTGTATGGTCCATCGGGCACCGGCAAGACCGCCTATGGCCGCTGGCTGGCCCAGCAGCTGGACATGCCCCTTCTGGTCAAACGCGCCTCTGACCTGATGTCACCGTATGTGGGAGAGAGCGAGCAGAACATCGCCGCTGCTTTCCGCCAGGCAGAGCAGCGGGGCGCACTGCTTCTGATCGACGAGGTGGACAGTTTTCTGCAGGATCGCCGCAACGCCCAGCGCGGCTGGGAGGTCAGCACGGTCAACGAGATGCTGACCCGGATGGAAGGCTTCCCTGGAGTATTCATCGCATCCACCAACCTGATGGATGGCCTGGACCCGGCGGCATTGCGTCGCTTTGACCTCAAAGTGAAGTTCGGCTTCCTGCGCCAGAACCAGGCTTGGGAGCTGCTGTGCCGGTACTGCTCGCAACTCGACCTGGGGACACCGTCATCATCGCTGCTGCCGAGCATGAAGAAGCTCGATCATCTGACCCCGGGGGACTATGCCGCCGTCGCCCGCCAGCATGGTTTCCGCCCCATAACCACACCGGCCCTGCTGGTATCGGCACTGCAGGCAGAATGCGCAATCAAGGAACACATCAGTAGGCCGATAGGCTTCCTGTAGGTAGGCGCATCGCCCGGTCTATCCGGGCAGTGCAAAGGATTGCTCGGCACGAGTGGACAGCAACAATGGCAAAGCGCCCCAACACCCATGAAACCCTGATTCTGGCCATCGAACTGCTCCGCCGTATCCCGCGCAGCCGCAAGGTCACTGCCCGCGAACTGCACCAGCAATTGGACCAAGCCGGTATTCAACGCGATCTGCGCACCATCCAACGACAGCTCGAATTGCTCAGCGCCCACTTCGACATCGAGCGTGATGACCGCGAAAAGCCCTATGGCTACCGGTGGATGGAACATTCCAACGCGTTGGTGGTACCCAACCTGAGCGCCCAGGAATCATTGTTGCTCCAACTGGCCGAAGAGCATCTTCGACATCTGTTGCCCGCGCGACTGATGAAGTCCATGGACGGCTTCTTCACCCAGGCCCGCCGCAACCTCGGCCCCGAAAGCAGTGCCAGACTGGAGCGTGAATGGCCCGCCAAGGTACGCGTGGTTGCCACCAGCCAGCCCCTGCTGCCACCGAAGATCGTGCCCGGGGTACTGGAAGCAGTCAGTGATGCTCTGTACCGCAATCACTGGCTGCATCTGGATTACCGGAATTCGCAAAGCAAGCGCAGCCAAGCCGATGTCATGCCACTGGGCCTGGCCCAGCAGGGACCACGTCTATATCTGGTCTGCCGCTTCCGTGACTACGACGACAACCGCAACCTCGCACTGCATCGCATTCTTTCAGCCAGCGTCACCACACTGTCGTTCGAGCGTCCGCTGGATTTCGATCTCAAACATTACGACGAAGATGGTCATTTCGGCTTTGGCAAGGGCGAGCGCATCCAGCTCAGCTTCCGGATCACCCGAAACTCCGGACAACAACTGTTGGAAACCCCGCTATCACCGGACCAGAAAGTCGTGGAACTGGAAAACGGCTGGCTGCAGGTCAACGCGACCGTTGTGGACAGCATGTTGCTGCGACGGTGGCTGAGAGGATTTGGGGAGGCAGTTACGGACATCACGCACCAAACAGAGCATTGAAACGGGATGAGGTACTTTTTACATGAAAGACTAACCATGTGCCCCAGAATTGCCGACCACCAACCGTCAACTCAGAATCAAGAGAACAACTAAAAAGCCATGAGCGAAAATCGAGACCGAGCCATTGTCGACCTCCATGGAGCCGAATTTTCGGAAGCACATTGGGCTGGATTGGAGAGAGTATTCTCTGTTGTCCGGTCCCACTTCCCCCAATGCGATGTGTATATCGCGCAGCACCTCAGAGGCAACAAGAAAAGAATCCGAATTGGAAGATTCGGCAAGAAGCGAGGCCTTCCACTGTTTGGAATTAATATTGACAAGGACAGTAGCCAACCATATTTCCGCGTCCATATTGAAAGCAAGAAGAACAACAACTCCTTACCACCCGCTCTTGGGACCGCTCAGTTCACAATTTGCGAAGCGCTGGGTGTGAGTACGTGGAGTGACCTCATCGAAAAAAGGTTCTATCTCAATCAGATTGCAAGTGCCGCAGAAATCGACAGCTATGTTGCCCAGTTCAAGAAGATCCCAAAGCAGCTACTGGATCAAAGAACGGCTGGATCCGGGCGAATGCCAGCGGAATTGGAAACCGTTTGAGGGGTTGGATTTCGCAATCCTGTAATCCTTCTGCATCTTTGGATTCATTCAATTCCATCGGCTTGATTCAGTCATTTCGGTATCACCATCAACTGAAATCGATGGTGATACGACTCCCACCGGCCCTGGCGATGCGGACAAGCGCGTCGCCCGGGCGGTTTCGGGCCTTGACTACTATTGGTGCCCTTGTACTTTTGATGATGCGAACGATGGCATCCGTGCCCAGGCTTTCACCGACGACAACGGGGCCGCCGCCTGCGCGTGCGATTCGGACAATCGTATCGGCACCATGCCGGAGCAGGCCTCCACCGGCGGAAACACATGCGCACCAGGGTAGTTTTTCGGCAATTTCTGCTTCGTCGGGAAGTGAAGCAGGGCCTTCGGCTATACGCGCCGAGAGCATATGCACCAGTTGGATCATGCCGGCCTGGCGCTCCGAGCGTGGACCGAAAGCGGCAAGGTGCATCGAACCCAATTTGGTCTTGATCTGTGCCACGACAATCTGCGGTGCCGCTTCATGATCGGTTTCCCACTGCAGGGCCTCACACAAGGCGGCGATGATGGGAAACCAGCCATCACCACAGGTAATGCGCTGTTCCAGTGGCAGGATAGCCAGATCACTTCCACTGGCAGCGAAAATGCGCGGCCACGTGGTGAACAGATATCCGGTCAACACCTCTTTCATGAAATGGCTCCACGGCAGACGCGTCCTGCGTGCTGATGGATACGCCGTGCGAAGTCCGCGATCAGCTCCGTTTGATGCAGGCATTTCAACCATTGCCGGGGAATACCCTCCACGCCATACAGCGCACCGGCGATCTGCCCGCTGATCGCAGCAGTCGTGTCGGCGTCATCCCCGAGGTTGGCCGCCATCAAAATGGCCTGCTCGAAACTGGCCGTGTTGTGTACGCACCACAGCGCCGCCTCCAGCGATTGCACCGAATAGCCACTGCCGTATATCTGTTCACGGGACTTTCCCCGGTAACAGCCATCGGCCAGCTCCCGCACCTTCGGTTCAGTGAGAAAAGCGACGCTGCCGGCCAATAGATCTTCCTTCGACCTTGCCGCCAGCGCATTACAGATCACAACCGCCAGCAAGCGGCAACAATCCACGGCTTCTGCAGCGGTATGGGTGGTGAGCGAGCTTTGCGCGGCAAGATCCACCGCAGCAGCCACCTCCGGGTATTGCCACAGCACCACCGGCGCCAACCGCATCAGCGAACCGTTGCCGGCCATCATCGGATCGCCGGTGTCAGCCTGAACATTGCCGTTGCGTAAATGGAAGTACAGCGCACCGGCCACGGTGGTACCGATATCAAAGCACTCGCCCGTCGAACTCAGATGCCCATGCTTCCACCACTTCACATAGCGACGCAACTGGTCGAGTGGATCAAAACCATCACATTCCAGCAGGCTTTCAGCCACGCACAAAGCCATGGATGTGTCATCGGTCCACTGCCCCGGCAGCAGCTCAAACGGACCACCGCCTACCATGCCCTTCACCGGTTCAAAGCAGCCACGCGTGGAGAACTCCACCGCCGTACCTACCGCGTCACCACAGGCCAGGCCGAGTAGGCAGCCCAGATATCGTTGCTGCAGATCGATCACTTCTGTATTCCCTCGATATCAGTGGTCAAGACGTCAGCTTCCACAATCACTGCGACAAGAAGCGTCGTAACAGCACGGCCCTGACGCAGGAATCGCAACGGGCGCGGCTGTCGCTATCCCGCTATCCCGCTATCCCGCTATCCCAGCGATTGTCGCTATGCTGGCGCCCTTTCCAGAACCCCCTGTTCATCATGAAGCCGCGCAACGCCCGCCTGCTGCTGTCCCTGTCCTTGTTTGGCCTGCTGGCCGCCTGTGGTGGCGAGAACACCAAGCCTTCGCCGCCGCCGGCCACGCGCCCGGCCGTTGCCGCGAAGCCGGTGAAGATCGGCGTGGCGCTGGGCGGTGGTGCGGCCAAGGGCTTTGCCCATATCGGCGTGATCAAGATGCTGGAAGCCAACGGCTTCGAGCCGGTGGTGGTGTCCGGCACCAGCGCCGGCAGCGTGGTTGGTGCGCTGTATGCCAGCGGCATGAACGCCTTCGACATGCAGCAGAAGGCGGTTGCGCTGGATGAAGCCAGCATCCGCGACCTGCGCCTGTTCTCCGGTGGTTTGATCCAGGGCCAGAAGCTGCAGGATTACGTCAACACGCAGGTTGGCAACAAGCCGGCCGAGCAGTTGCGCAAGCCGTTTGCGGCCGTCGCCACACAGTTGGAAACCGGCGACCGCGCGGTGTTCGTGCGCGGCAATGTCGGCCAGGCGGTGCGTGCGTCCAGCTCGATCCCGGGCGTGTTTGAACCGGTCAGCATCGGCGGCAAAACCTATGTGGACGGCGGCGTGGTCAGCCCGGTGCCGGTGGACGCGGCCAGGCAGCTTGGCGCCGAGTTCGTCATCGCGGTGGATATCTCCAGCCGTGCCAGCGGCCAGCGCCCGAGCGGCCTGCTGGGCGCGGTGAACCAGTCCATCACCATCATGGGTCAGCGCCTTGGCGAGCAGGAACTGGGCCGCGCCGACGTGGTGATCCGCCCGGCGGTACTGGACATCGGCGCCGCCGATTTCGAGCAGCGTGGCCGCGCGATTCTGGAAGGCGAAAAGGCCGCGATGGCGGCGATGCCGCAGATCCGTGCCGGCGTCGCCCGCCTGCAGCAGGCGCAGGCCGCCGCCTTGCGCACCGCTGAAGCGCGTACCAGCGCCGCCCAGGCCGAAGCGCATCAGCGCTGCCAGGACAGCCGCAGCCGCCTTGAGAAGCTGCGTGGTGTGGAAAAGGATTGCAGCGCGCCGGCGCGTTGAATCACTGCCCGCGGGTAGGAGCGCCTTCAGGCGCGAAGCTGACCATAATTGTGGAGTCGAAAAGCCCGCCATCAGCGGGAAAAAATCGCACTCCATGTCGGGTTGGTGAGGGTGCTCGCTTCGCGGCCAAGGCCGGTGCTACCAGGCCCAGCCTCAACAGCAAAAGCGCCCTCACCCCAACCCCTCTCCCGCCTTGCGGGAGAGGGGCTTCAAAGCCACAAGCGCACCCCTTACCGCCCCAGCTGCGACAGCGGCAGCGCGCGGAACTCTTTCACCGTGCGCAGCACGAAGCTGGAATTGACGTCGGCCACGCCGGCCGCATCCAGCAGCTTGTCGAGCAGGAACGCCGAGAAGTGGTCCAGGTCGCGCACGTAGACGTGCAGCAGGTAGTCCATGTCGCCGGTCAGCGCGTGGCAGGCCACCACTTCATCCCATAGCTGCACGGCTTCGACGAAATGGTTGATGGCCGCCTGGCCGTGCTTGGACAACTGCACCCGCACGAACGCCTGCAGGCCCAAACCAATCGCGCGTGGCTCCAGGCGCGCGCCATAGCCAGCGATGACGCCTTCCGCCTCCAGCCGCTGCACCCGCCGCAGACAGGCCGATGGCGAGAGGTTCACCCGCGCTGCCAGTTCGGCATTGGTGGCGCGCCCATGCTGCTGGATATCGGCCAGAAGCCGCAGATCCGTGCGATCAAGCGTGACTGAAGCCATCTTTGTTGCTCCGCAACATTGAATTGACGCAACAATATTGCGCCACAAAGGGTTGAGCGTGCAATTTTGCAAACCTGTTGCGCGCGATGCTTCCTACCATGCGGTTATCTATTCCCTTCTGGAGCTGCCGTCATGGAAGCCAACCCGCGCCGCGTCGAACACCAACAGACCGACAAGGGTTACGTGCCGGTCTATACCACGGCCGTGGTGGAGCAGCCGTGGGACAGCTACAGCGCCGACGACCATGCCACCTGGAGCACGCTGTACCAGCGCCAGCGTGACCTGCTGGTCGGCCGCGCCTGCCAGGAGTTCCTGGATGCGCAGGACGAAATGGGCATGAGCGAGCACATGATTCCGCGCTTCGACCAGCTCAACGAAGTGCTGGGCGCGGCCACCGGCTGGACGCTGGTGGGCGTGGAAGGCCTGTTGCCGGAGCTCGACTTCTTCGACCACCTGGCCAACCGCCGCTTCCCGGTGACGTGGTGGATCCGCCGCCCGGACCAGATCGACTACATCGCCGAACCCGATCTGTTCCATGACCTGTTCGGCCATGTGCCGTTGCTGATGAACCCGGTGTTCGCCGACTACATGGCCGCTTACGGTCGCGGTGGCGTCAAGGCGCATGCGATCGGCCCGGACGCGCTGCAGAACCTCACCCGCCTGTACTGGTACACGGTGGAATTCGGCCTGATCAACACCGCCGATGGTCTGCGCATTTACGGCGCCGGCATTGTGTCGTCGAAAGGCGAATCGCTGTACTCGCTGGAATCGGCCGCGCCCAATCGGATTGGCTTTGATCTGGAGCGGATCATGCGCACCCGCTACCGCATCGACACCTTCCAGAAGACGTATTTCGTCATCGACGGCTTTGATCAGCTGATGGCCGCCACCGATCCGGACTTCACCCCGATCTACGCGCGCCTGGCCACACAGGAACACTTCCCGGCCGGTGACGTGCAGGACAGCGACAACGTGTTCCAGCGCGGCACGGGCGAAGGCTGGTCGGGCGAAGGCGACGTTTGAATCACCGCCGCGTGTTGCACACCATGAAGAAGCCGCCGAAAGGCGGCTTCTTTTTTTGTGCGCCGGAAACGTGCGGGAAGCATGCACCTGACACTGCCAGCCACACTGCACAAGATAAGCATCGGCTTAGTGGATTTGGCTATCACGAGCTGCGAACTCGCTCGTTCCGATTTTCCGGCGCGCAATCAAGAATGTTGGACACCGCGACACGGCGCGTTCGGGAACGGACTCCATGCCACTGCGGCGCAGCTCCACCTTGTTCCTTCCCGAATTGCCGCTGCGCCAGCACAGCGCGCGCGGTGCAGGTGTGTCGTTGTCGGCCGGCTCCACGCCGCGCCGGCATCGCGTGCTTCACCGCCACTTTCGACAGGAGCGTTCCATGACCCGCATTTCCCTCCCCCGGCGCCGTTTGATTCTGGCGGCTACTGCGGCCGCCATCGGCCTGCCCTCGCTGGCCGCGTTGCTGCACTCGCCCACGCGGCAGTTCCGCATCGGCCATCAGAAGGGTTATCTGAGCCTGCTCAGAAGCCGAGGCACGCTGGAGCAACGCCTGGCGCCGCTGGGGGTGAGTGTGAAGTGGACCGAATTTCCGGCCGGGCCGGTGCAGTTGGAAGCACTGAATATCGGCGCCATCGACTTCGGCGACGTGGGCGAGGTGCCACCGATCTTCGCGCTGGCCGCCGGTGCGCCACTGGCCTATGTCGCCGCCACCCAACCACGGCCGCAAGCCGAGGCGGTGCTGCTGCCCAAGCACTCGCCCATCACTCGCGTGGCCGAGCTCAAGGGCCAGAAAATCGCGCTCAACAAGGGTTCCAACGTTCATTACTTCATCGTCAAACTGTTCCAGAAACATGGCCTGGCCTATAGCGATTTGAATTTGGTTTATCTGGCCGCCGCCGATGCGCGCGCGGCCTTCGAGAACGGCGCGGTCGATGCCTGGGTGATCTGGGATCCGCTGATGGCCGCCGCCGAAAAAGCGCTGGGCGCGCGGGTGCTGGTTGATGCCACCGGCGTGGTCGACAACCGCGCCTATTACTTTTCCTCACGCGACTACGCGGCCAACAACGCGGACATTCTGGCGATCGCCGTCGAGGAGATCGGCAAGGTCGATCAATGGGGCGCGGCCAATCGCAAGGCGCTGGCCGCCGAACTGTCGGCACTGTGGGGCTTGCCGCTGCCGGTGGCCGAGCACTCCGAAAGCCGCACGGTTTACGGCACCGGGCCGATCACCGCCGCGATCCTGGCCGAGCAGCAACAGATCGCCGACACCTTCTTCGCGTTGAAGTTGATCCCCAACAGAATCGACCTGCACGCCGCCGCCGTGGCGGCGATCGCATGAGCGTGCGTGCGCGACACAGCGGTCACGCGATGACCCGTGCGCGGTGGCTGCCGTGGCTGGTTCCGGTCGGCCTGCTGTTGGTTTGGCAGCTGGCGGCATCGCTGGGCTGGCTCAGCATGCGCGTGCTGCCCGCGCCGTGGGACGTTGCAAAAGCCGCGTGGGCGCTTGCCGTATCGGGTGAACTGTGGACGCACCTGAAAGTCAGCGCGGCCCGCGCCCTATTCGGCTTGGCCATCGGCGGCAGCGCCGGGTTGCTGCTGGGTCTGCTGGCCGGCTCGGTGAAGGTCGCCGAAGTGCTGCTCGACACGTCATTGCAGATGCTGCGCAACATCCCGGCGCTGGCGCTGATCCCGCTGGTGATCCTGTGGTTCGGCATCGGCGAGGGCGCCAAGTTGTTCCTGATCGCGGTGTCGGTGTTCTTCCCGATTTATCTCAACACCTTCCACGGCATCCGCAATGTGGATGTCCAGCTGATCGAGATGGGCCGCAGCTACGGGCTTTCGCGCTGGCAGTTGTACCGCGACGTGATCCTGCCCGGCGCGTTGCCGTCGATCCTGGTCGGCCTGCGTTTCTCACTGGGCTTGGTCTGGGTGGTGTTGATCGTGGCCGAAACGATCTCGGCGCAGTCCGGCATCGGCTACCTGACGATGAACGCCCGCGAGTTCCTGCGGACCGACATCGTGCTGGTCGGCATCCTGCTCTACGCACTGCTCGGCAAGCTGGCCGACCTGTGCGCCCGGGGTCTGGAACGGTGGTGGCTGCGTTGGCATCCAGGCTACCAATCGCCGGCAGCGGAATGAGGCCGACAGCCGCGCCGCCTTGCTCGCACCCGGCACAAACGCCTGCGCCAAACCCTGCCAGCCCTCTCCCAGGAATTCCGCTCATGCGTTCTCCCTTTCCCATTGATCCGGTCAGCGGTGGCATGCGCCTTCACGCGCGAAACCTGCACAAGCACTACGGCAGCCGTGAGGTGCTGCGCGGCACGCAACTCGTCGTCGAGCCGGGCCAGTTCATCGCCGTCATCGGGCGCAGTGGCTGCGGCAAAAGCACGCTGCTGCGGCTGGTCGCCGGCCTGGAGCACGCCAGCAGCGGCAGCCTTCAGCTTGATGGCCGCGATATCAACGGCCCCGATGCCGATACCCGCATCCTGTTCCAGGAACCGCGTCTGCTGCCGTGGCGCCGTGTGCTCGACAACGTGACCTTGGGCCTGCCGGCCGAGGCCAGCGCCGGCGGCCGCGAGGTGCTGGCGCAGGTGGGCCTGGCCGAACGCGAGCAGGAGTGGCCCGCGCGCCTGTCCGGCGGCCAACGTCAGCGTGTGGCGTTGGCACGGGCGCTGTTGCACCAGCCGCGCCTGCTGCTGCTCGACGAGCCACTTGGCGCGCTCGACGCACTCACCCGCATCGGCATGCAGCACCTGATCGAACGCCTGTGGCAACGCCACGGTTTCACCGCGCTGCTGGTCACCCACGACGTGCAGGAAGCCGTGGCGCTGGCAGACCGCGTGATCCTGATCGAAGACGGCCACGTCGCACTGGACCAAGCCATTCCTCTGGCCCGGCCCCGTTCGCAGGGCGATCCGGCGTTCGCGACGCTTGAGAAACAGATTCTGGACCGGGTGCTGCGCAGCGGCGATTCCATCACCTGAGCGCCGCACTTCGCATCGCACAGATCGATATAACCATCCGACCTCAGGCGAAGCGGGCATGACCAGCTGCACACCACTTGTTTGGGAACGCCAGCGCGCACTCGCAGAATCATCGTGAACCCCGAAAAAGGACTTCCGATGCGCACTCTTGCTTCCTCCCCCCGCGTGACACCGCAAGCAGCAGACATTGAACTGGACCTTATTCGCCAGGCCGGCCACATCGGCGCCGAAGTCCGAGGCGTGCGTCTCTCCAGTGATCTATCGACGGCGGTGTTCGCGGCCATCAAGGCGGCATTGCTCACCCACAAAGTGCTGTTTTTCCGTGGCCAGCAGCACCTGGACGATGCACAGCATCAGGCGTTCGGCCGGCGATGGGGCGAGCTGGTGGTGCATCCCACCGTGCCCTCCAAGAGCGGTACACAGTTGCTGGAACTGGACTCACACCACGGTGGACGCGCCAACTCGTGGCACACCGACGTCACCTTCGAAGTCGCCTACCCGCAGGTATCGATCCTGCGTGCCGTCGTCATTCCGCCCTATGGCGGTGACACCGTCTGGGCCAACACGGTGGCCGCCTATGACAGCCTGCCGGCCGAACTGAAGGCACTCGCCGAACAACTGCGTGCCCTGCACGGCAACGATTTCGACTACGCCGCCGCGCGCCCGCCAGTCGCGACGGCCGACACGGTTTTCAAACGCTACAAAGACGTATTCACCCGCCTCCTGTTCGAGGCCGAACACCCGGTGGTGCGGGTGCATCCGGAAACCGGCGAGCGCAGCCTGGTGCTGGGGCATTTCGTGAAGCGGTTGGTCGGCCATTCAAGCTCCGACTCACGCCACCTGCTGGGCGTGCTGCAGGATCATGTGCAGCGCCTGGAGAACACGGTGCGCTGGCGATGGACCGAAGGCGATGTGGCGATCTGGGACAACCGCGCGACCCAGCACTACGCCATCAACGACTATGGCGAGCAACACCGGGTAATGCGCCGGGTCACGATCGCCGGCGACGTGCCCTACGGCGTGGACGGCCAGACCAGCGTGGATCGCACCGAACCGGCAGTGCGCGCGACGGAAGTCGCCGCTTGAATCCTGCGCGCGGCCACCACCCCGGCCCCGCAGGCGACACTTGAATCAGCACCTCGTATGGCAGCCATGAAGAAGCCGCCTATCGGCGGCTTCTTCAGTAATGCCGAGCCATGCTCGGCAACAGCTGCGCACTACACCGGCTGATGGTTGGCCTGCGCCCAGATGCTGTCGGTGTGGCCCTGCGCTATGCGTAGCTGCGTGCGGTGAGCGAGGTACAGCATCACCGGCACCGACAACAGCGCGGTGACATCCACCGGCCAGCTGCCCGCATGGCTCCATGCGCCGCCAACGCCCCATATTCCTGCAAGGCTCGACAGCGGAATCGCCAACGTGAGCAGCGCGCTGGCCCACAGCAATTCCACCGCACCACGCGATGCGCCGCGCAGGAACGCCCACGCAATCGCCAACACAAACACAGCGTAATAAATGCCGGTGTGCCACGCCTTCAAATCGCTCACCAACGCAGGCAACCATTTGGTTGCGGCCAGGCTGGCCGAGATGCCGGCCACGCAGCCCAGCGACACACCCACCGTCAGGCAGCCCAATACCCAGCCGGAAATTTTCTGCACGGGCATCTCCGGCCCCTTGCGTTTGCGCCGTCGCGATTCCACCCACAACAGGTTGCCGGTGTAGAACAGCGCCGCGCCGGCCAAGCCCATCAGCAGGTACAACCAGCGCACCGGGTTGCCGCCGAAGCTGCCGAAATGCAGGGCAAAGAAGGCGTTGACCGATTCGTTCCAGCCGTCCATGTGGCCGGGAAGATCATGCGGATCCACCTGGCCGCTGTACGGGTCCAGATGGGTACTGGCATACAGACGCGCGCGGGTGCCGTGGCGCACGTCCAGGCCGGTCACCGTGGCTTCGACATGGCCGTCCTTGCGCTGGAAACCGAAGTTCTGCACTTCAAATCCCGGCAGCTGCGCGTGCACCCGGCGCAACAACTCGGCCGCGGGCAACACCTGCGCGCCGGTCGGCGGATCGTCGTGCGGCGCTTCGGCCCACTCGACTTCCGTGGGATACACCGCCGCGCCCTGCGCGTCATAGAACTGGTCGTGGAAAGCGAACACCACGCTGGTCAGCGCGATCACCAGATGAAACGGCAGGCTGAACAAGCCCAGCGCGTTGTGCGCGTCCAGCCACATGCGCTTGATGTTCTTGCCGATGCGCAGCGCGAACATGTCCTTGGTCAGCGTTGGCAGCAGCACGATCAAACCGGAGATCAGCGCCACCGCATACGCCAGTGCCACCGCGCCCATGATCGGCCGCGAGATCGCATCGGCAAATGGCAGGCCGACCAGCTGGTGCAGCGTATCCACCAACTGCGCGACCGGCGCTTTGCGGGTCTGTTCCACCTGCAGCTGACCATCGGCGCCGAAGCTGGCCGCGTATTCCTTGAACTGACGACGACCACCGGCGCGCTCCTGCCAGTACACACGCGCCGGCTGATCGGCACCGGGCTTCACCGAGATGAAATAGCGCGATGCGGCCTTCGGATGTTCGGCCAATACCGCATCGACCAACGCATCGGCCTGCTGCAGCGATGGCGCAACGGCCAGCGTTGATGGCGGTGTCGCCCAGCGTTCCAGCGGCTTCTCGAACATGGTGATCGAGCCGGCATAGAAGGCGATGAACAACATCAGCCCGCTGACGATGCCGATCCAGATATGGACGTCCTTGTAGACCTTGATGATGTCGCTGCGGATCTTCATGCCTGCACCTTCATGCCATCCACCAGCGCGTCAACCACAACAGGCCGAACGCCAGCACGTTGGCCGCGCCCAGCCACACCCAGGCACGCAGGCTGTCGCGGAACAGATAGACAAACGACAACACCGCTGCCCAGATCGGCGCCATCAACCACATATTGAATTGATTCTTGCCGCCACCGGCGTTGATGCCGTCCGGCCCCAGCCAGGCAAACAGGCCAGACAACGCCAATGCCAAGCCGAAACCCAGCACCACGCCGGCCCAGGTTTTGCCGAACCAGTGACTGCTCTGCAGTCGCACGCGCGTCTCGCTCATGCGCGGCTCCGTGATGCACGCACACGCGCACGCCACGCGCCAAGGAAGGGTGCCACCGACCACACCAGCATCAGCAACACCAGCCATGTGCTGATCGCTTCAAGTGGTGCCAGCAAGGGCCATATCAACAACAACGCGACCAGCGCCAGCAGCGTGCCCGGCCACCACGCATGCCGCGTTGGCCAACGACCTGCTGCACGCAGTTGTTGCTGCGGTGTGGCCACGTACAACAACAGCGCCGCGGCAATGCCGGCGGTGGTGGCAACGAGCGCCAGCAACAGGTTCATGGCGCAGCACTCGTGCAATGGAAATGTGTGTTCATTCGGTCTGGCTCTAAGGCTGGCGATGAAGAACGCCCGCCGGGGAACCCGGCGGGCGCAACGGTGCTTTACCAACTGAAACGTGCGGTGGCGGTAACGGTGCGGCCGGTGCCGAAGTAGCACGAGGACACGCCGCCGCAGGTGGAGACGAAACGCTTGTCGGCAAGGTTGCTGACGTTGAGCGCGAACTGCGTGCCCACCGCGCCGTGCTGGCCGACGTCGTAGCGGATGGCCGCATCCCACAGCGTGTACGACGGAATCAGATAGAGGTTGGCGCTGTCGCCGTAGCTCTTGCCGTTGTAGCGCACGCCGGCCGCCAGACTCAGGCCTTCAAGCCCGCCCACCTGGAAGGTGTAATCGGCCCACAACGCAGCAGTCCAGTCCGGCACCATCGCCAGCTGCTTGCCGGTGTAGCCGTTGTTGCTCTGGGTGACCTCTGAATCCATCCAGCTGGCGGCGCCGATCACGCTGAAGCCGTCCAGCGGGGTGATGCGGCCTTCCAGTTCCACGCCGCGCACGCGGCCTTCGCCGTCCTGCACCTGACATTGGCTGGCACCGTTGGCGCCGCAGGTGTTGTGCGCGGTGTCGGGATCGTTGGTGAGAATGTTCTGCTGGCGCAGGTCGTAACCGGACAAGGTCACCAGGCCGTCGAACGACGCCGGCTGGTACTTGATGCCGCCTTCCCACTGCTTGCCGGTGATCGGATCGAACGGCGACAGCGTGTAGCTCATGTTGGTGTTGGTGCCCGACGGCTGGAACGACTCGGCGTAGCTGATGTACGGCGTCAGCCCGTTGTCGGCCACGAACAGCAGGCCCACGTTGCCGGTGAACGCCTCATCCTTGATGCGGGTGGGCACCACCGGGCCGTAACGGTTGCTGGCAACGGTGTAGCTCTGCGTCCAGGTGTCGTCCTTGGTCCAGTCATAACGGCCACCGAAAGTCAGCCGCCACTTGTCCAGCGCGATCTGGTCCTGCAGGTACACGCCGGTCTGGCGATTGATGCCGCCGGAGTAACTGATGCTGGTCGTGACCGGCACATAGTTGGTGTAGACCGGGTTGAAGATGTCGATGTCGGCCGGGTTGACCATCGCGCCACGCGCGCCGGTCCAGTCCGCCTTCTGGTAATCCACGCCCAGCAGCAAGGTGTGCTCGGCCGCGCCGGTGCTGAACTTGCCGGTGATGCGCGTATCGACCGTGTCGCCCTTGGAATCGCCTTCACCCCAGGTGCCGCGACGCTTCTGGGTGCGGCCGTCGGCATTGAGGCCACCGTTGGTCACCACCGTGCGGAACACCGACTGCACGTCGGTATGGCGCGCGCTCTGGCTCAGCGTCCAGTTGCTGTTGAAGCTGTGCTCGAACAGGTAACCGGCGGTCCAGATGGTGCGGTCGTAGGTGTTCCAGTTCGGCTCGCCGATGAAGGTGGTGTTCTTCATGCGGCCGTACGGCGTGGCCACCAGCGTGCCGTCCATTGGCAGGAACTGGTAGGTCGAGCCACCGTCATCCTTCTGGTACAGACCGAGCAGGGTCAGGCGGGTGCGCTCGGCAATCTGGAAGGTGTAGCTCGGCGCCAGGAACCAGTGCTGCTGCTCGGTGTGGTCGATCTGCGTTTGACCGTCGCGGTACAGCCCGACCAGTCGCAGCAGGTGGCGGTTGTCGTCGGTGCCGGCGCCCACGTCGAAGGCGGTGTTGTACTGGCCGTTGCCATCAATGCCCAGCCGCAGCACCTGCTGCTGATCCGGCGTCGGGGTCTTGCTGACCTGGTTGACCATGCCACCCGGCGCCACCTGCCCGTACATCACCGCCGACGGGCCCTTGAGCACCTCGACACGGTCCAGGTTCCAGCTGTCGACCATGCTGCGGTTCCACTGGCTACCCTGCGGCGCGCGCATGCCGTCCACGGTGACGTTGTTGGACCAGCTGCCGGCATCGAAGCCACGGATGCGGAAGTCGTCGACGCGGTTGTCGATGCCGCTGCTTTCCAGGGTGACGCCGGCGACATAGCGCATGGCCTCGTTGAGGTTCTGCACGCCACGGGCGTCCAGTTCCTCACGCGCGATCACCGACACCGACTGCGCGGTTTCCGCAATGGCGGTGTCGGTCTTGGTCGCGCTGGAGGCATGCGCGGTGGTGCGGTAAGCGTTGACGTGCACCGCATCGAGCGTGCGGGCTGCATCGGCGGGCGCGTCGCCCACCTCGGATGCGGCCGCCAACACGGTGACGGGGAACAGGACCATGGCAACGGCCATGGACAACAGCGCCGGCCGGGCGGCGGCAGAACGGAGGGGGAAGGACACGGAGTCAACCTACTGATAAGAACGAGTATTGGCTGACTGCGCAGGGGCAGCGGCTGATGCGCGGCATTGTACGAACAATACTCATTCGCAACAACGGCATAAATCAAGGCGTGCCTCGAAACAGGCTGAATACCCCTGCCGGGGCGAAGCTTGCGGGGCCATGTAAAATGCTGATTTTTTAGTCAGGACACATGGCGAAAGCTATCCAACGGGCGCCCGTTCTGGGCCCGGCGTTCATTCGCCTGCTGGCCCGTTTCAAGGACGATGCCGTCTCGCGCGCCGCGCCGGACGTGCCCGAGCGCTTGGCGCAGTGGTTCGACTGGAACCGCGCCATCACCCTGTCGCGTGCGCTGGACAACCTCCCGCCACCGCCGCCGGAAGGCCCCGCCTTCGACCCCGCACAGGATGCCGACTGCGCCCGCATCCGCGCCCTGCTGACCGATGCCATCCACGCCGACATCGACATGACCCCGCCGCGCAACGCACCGGCCGCGGCAACCGCTGCCCAGGCCGCATTCGCGCCGTATCGCCAGCATTGCCTCAAGCAGCAGCGTTCGATGCAGATCGCCACCGGCAAACTGCGCGGCAAGCTGCGCGACATGCTGGCGCGGCAGTCCGAGGCCAAGGCGCGGCTGGCCGAAGTGGACGCGGTGATGGAAGCCACCCTCAGCCCGCGCGAACACACCTTGCTGTCCAACGTCCCGGCCCTGCTCGGCCTGCATTTCGAGCGCCTGTACGACCGCAACACTGAAACCTCGCCCGATGCCCCCGCATCGGACACCATTGCGGCACCCACCAGCCCTTGGCTGGCCAGTTTCCGCCAGGACCTGCGCACCGCGCTGCTGGCCGAACTGGATGTCCGTTTCCATCCCATCGAAGGGCTGCTTGCCGCCCTGCGTACCCGGTAACCCAACGCTCATGCTTAGAAATTTCGTCGCTGTCGTTGTTTTCCTCGTTGGCCTGTTGGCTGTCTGCTGGATCGGTGTGGGCTACGCCGGCACGCATCCACTGGCGGCGGTGGTCGCCTCGGTGATTGCCGCCTGTTACCTGGTCGGCGCGGTGGAGTTGTTCCGCTATCGCCAGGCCACCACCACGCTGCTGCAGGCATTGCCGGCCATCAATGAAGGCGCCGACAACCTCGACGGTTGGCTGTCGCGTTTGAACCCGGGCCTGCGCAACGCCGTGCGCCTGCGCGTGCAGGGCGAACGCGTTGGCCTGCCGGCACCGGCACTGACACCGTACCTGGTTGGCCTGCTGGTGCTGCTGGGCATGCTCGGCACGCTGCTGGGCATGATGGCCACCTTGCGCGGCACCGGTCTGGCGCTGGAAAGCGCCACCGACCTGGACGCCATCCGCAGCTCGCTGGCCGCGCCGGTCAAGGGCTTGGGCTTCGCCTTCGGCACCTCGATTGCCGGCGTCGCCTCGTCGGCCGCACTCGGCCTGTTGTCGGCGCTGCTGCGTCGCGAGCGCAGCAACGCGGTGCAGGAACTGGATGCCGGTATCGCCGCGCATCTGCGTCTGCATTCGCAGGCATTCCAGCGCAACGAAACCTTCCGTCTGCTGCAGGAACAGAACGCGCTGATGCCGACCTTGGTCGATCGCCTGCAGGCGATGATGGCCAGCCTCGAACAGCAGCAGCTCAGCAACAACGAGCGCCTGCACAGCGGTCAACAGGAATTCCACCAGCGCACCGAAGCGGCCTACACGCAGTTGGCGTCGTCACTGCAGCAATCCATGCACGACGGCATCAAGCAGCAGGCCAATGCCGTTGGCGCGGCGCTGCAGCCGGTGGTGGATGCCACCATGCTCGGCCTGTCGGAGAAATCCAACGCGCTGCACGCGGCCATCGACAACGCGGTGCAGAAGCAGCTCGATGGCATCAACACCTCCGTGCGCGGTGCCGCAACCGCTGCCAGCGAAAGCTGGAGCACCGCACTGGCCGAACAGCAGCGCGGCAACACCGCACTCACGCAGGAACTGCACCAGGCTTTGCAGCAGTTCACCGCCACGTTTGAACAACGTTCGGCGACGCTGCTCGACAGCGTGGCAACGCGCATGGAAGACAGCGTCGGCCGCACCGCCGAGGCGTGGAACACCGCACTTGCCCAGCAACACAGCGCGCACGATGCGCTGGCGCAGCGCAACGAACACGCCTTGGTGACGGCGTCGGCCAGTTTTGAAAGCCACTCGCGTTCGCTGCTCGATGCCCTGCAGCAGTCGCATGCCGAACTGCAGTCGGCGTTCGCCGCCAACGACACGCAGCGCCTGGACAACTGGTCGCAATCGCTCACCACGATGGTCGCCGCACTGGACCAGAGTTGGCAGCGCAATGGCGAACAGGTCGCGCAGCGTCAGCAGCAGATCTGCGACACGCTGGCGCAGACCACGCAGGCCATGAGCGAGCAATCGCAAGCGCAGGCCCGCGACACCATCAGCGAAATTTCGCGACTGGTGCAAAGCGCCGCCGAAGCCCCGCGCGCCGCCGCGGAAGTGGTCGCCGAGCTGCGCCAGAAGCTGTCCGACAGCATGGTGCGCGACACCGCGATGCTGGAAGAACGCAGCCATCTGTTGTCCACGCTGGAAACGTTGCTCAACGCAGTCACTCACGCATCGACCGAACAGCGCAGCGCCGTTGACGCACTCGTCAGCACCTCGGCCGACTTGCTGGAACGCGTCGGCAATCGCTTCAGCACGCAGATCGAAACCGAGGCCGGCAAGCTCGACAGTGCTGCCGCGCATGTCACCAGCAGCGCGGTGGAAGTGGCCAGCCTGGGTGAAGCCTTCGGCGGCGCGGTGCAGTTGTTCGGGCAGTCCACCGAAACCTTGAACGAACGCCTGCAGCTGATCGAAACCGCACTGGACAAGTCGCTGTCACGCAGCGATGAGCAGCTGGCGTATTACGTTGCACAGGCACGCGAAGTCATCGACCTGAGCATGCTGTCGCAGAAGCAGATCATCGGCGAACTGCAGCAGCTGGCCGTGGCCCGTGACGGCAACGGAGCCGGCGCGGCATGAGCGACGAAATCGAATTCGACGCCGAATCCACTGCCACCACCTGGGCGGCATTCGGCGATCTGATGTCGGTGCTGTTGGGCGCGTTCGTGTTGATCCTGGCCAGCGTCATCGGCATCCAGTTGTTGCTGCACAACCGCCTCGATGAAGAGGTAAAGCAGCGCCAGGAACAGACCGCCAAACTCAAGACACTGGAGCAGGCCTTGGCCGCGCCGTTGGCCGCCGGCCGCGTCACCGTCATCAATGGCCGCATTGGCATCAGCGGCAGCGTGTTGTTCGCGCTCAACTCCGACCAGCTGCAGCCGGAAGGTCGCGAGCTGCTGCAGAGCATCGCCGGCCCGCTGCGCGAGTACCTGCATGCGCGCGAAGAAATCCTGATGGTCAGCGGCTTCACCGACAACCAGCCGGTGCGCGTGGCCAATGCGCGCTTCGCCGACAACCTGGAGCTGTCAGCCGCACGCGCACTCACCGTGACCCGCACCCTGATCGCCGATGGCATGCCGGCATCATCGGTGTTTGCCGCCGCCTTCGGTGCCGAGCAGCCGGTGAGTTCCAACGACGATGAAGCCGGCCGCGCGAAGAACCGCCGCGTCGAAATCGCGCCTATTCCGCGACCGAAACAGGACGGCACGGCGGATGCACCGTAACGCCACCACGCCGCAGTCGCGCTTGGACGCCTGGCGCGAAGCCGGCGCCGACCGCGTCAGTCCGCTGCGCTTCGGCGTGATGTGTGCGCTGGCGGATCGCGCCGCACGGCATGAGGGGCAGGTGCGAAAGCAGTTGGATGCGCGCTTGTCGGCGCTGGCCGACGCGTATGCCGAGCTGCTCGCCAGGCCGGCGCCTGCAGCGGCGCAGAAGGTTGCCAACGAAAGCCCGCTCAAAGCCCTGCTGGAACACTTGAATTCGGTTCCACTGCAATATCCCCTGCCCCTGCATGCCGCCAATCCTGCGCAGGCGCAAGACAGCAACCGCAGCGACGACGCAGATGATGCGGCGCGCATGCCGGTGTTGGATGAGTTCCAGCAGCTGTGGAGCCGCATCCGCATCGAGAGCCTGTTGCGACAGTGCCTGGATTCACTGCCCGAAGATGCCGGCCCGCTGCACTCCAGCGTGCTCACCTACCGCGCCATGGCGCTGATGCAGGACATCAGCCCCGACTACCTGCAGCACTTCATCGCCTATGTCGATGTGCTGACGTGGATGGACCAGTTGAGTGGTGGCGAAGGCGGCAACCTCGCAACCGGCCGCGCACCTGCAAAGCGCAAGAGCGCACCGCGAAAGAAGAAAAGTACGGGCGAATCGTCGTAACCCGGATACGCGTCGACACGCGTTGCCCGACAACTTTCGCGTTGGCAGAAACAGCAAAGGCGCAGTCACCTGCGCCTTTGCTTCGTGGCTTCATACCCGCGACAAACCGCTCAGGCCGCCGTATCCACCAGCACCAGCTCGGTGTCTTCCAGCGCGCGGATGTGGATGCTTTCCACGCCAGTGATGGCGGCGCCGTCGCGCGCCTCCAGGGTCACGCCGTCCACTTCGACCTTGCCGATGTTCGG
This sequence comes from Stenotrophomonas sp., assembly GCF_050737575.1. Taxonomy (GTDB): domain Bacteria; phylum Pseudomonadota; class Gammaproteobacteria; order Xanthomonadales; family Xanthomonadaceae; genus Stenotrophomonas. The sequence continues at coordinate 13,792 of NZ_JBOHXW010000006.1, read as the reverse complement.
CACCAGATAGCCGTGGCGCGTGGCATCGGTGAAACGGTACTCGGTGGTTTCACCGGCCTTGAGCGAGGCACCCAGCACACGGGCATTGGCACGGATGGGCAGTGCATCGTCATCGCCCTGCATACCGCTGGCCAGGGTCACGAAACGCCCCGAGCGCTCACCCTTGGGGAACGGCTTGGTGCCCCACGACGGCGTGCCGCCGCGCTCATCCGGGAAGATCCAGATCTGGAAGATGCGGGTGATACCCGGCTCCCGGTTGTACTCGGCATGGCGGATGCCGCTGCCGGCACTCATCACCTGCACATCGCCGGCCTCGGTGCGTCCCTTGTTGCCCTGGTCGTCCTGATGGGTGATGGCGCCTTCGCGCACGTAGGTGATGATTTCCATCTCCGCATGCGGGTGCGGCGGGAAGCCGGTGCCGGGCTGGATGGTGTCATCGTTCCAGACCCGCATCGCCCCCCAGTGCATGCGCTTGGGGTCGTGATACTCGGCAAACGAGAAATGGTGCTTGGCATCCAGCCAACCGTGATTGGCTCCACCGAGGCTGGCAAAGGGGCGACGTTCAATCATGGCGTTCTCCTGCGGGTGTGTGGTTTCGATGGGCCCAGTCTAGGCAGGCACTTGCCTGCCGAGAATAGAACCAATGGAAAAGCATCCATTCCGTTTGTGACATGATCGGCCCACTCCCTGCGATTGCCCGCCATGAACCGACTCCCCGATCTGGAAGCCTGGGCCATCTTCGCCAAGGTGGCCGAAGCCGGCTCCTTTGCCCGCGCCGCCGACGCGCTGCAGCTGTCGCAGGCCACCATTTCCAAAGCCATCACCCGGCTGGAAACGCGCATCGGCACCACTTTGTTTCACCGCACCTCGCGGCGCATGTCGCTGACCGCAGCCGGCGAAGCGGCACTGCAGCGGGCCGCGCGCATCCTGGACGAAGGCGAAGCGGTGGAAGCCGAAGTTGCTGACCGCTCGGCCGCGTTGCGTGGCTTGATCCGCATCGCCGCGCCGATGTCGTTCGGCGTGTCGCGCTTGGCGCCGCTGCTGCCGGAATTCATGCAGGCACACCCGGACGTGGAACTGGACGTCCAGCTCAATGACGAAATGGTGGACATGGTCGGCGAGCGCTTCGACATGGCGTTGCGCATCGCCACGCTGGCCGACTCCAGTCTGCGTGCGCGCCGGCTCTGCCAGGTGCGCATCCTGCTGGTCGGCGCCCCGGCGTACTTCGAAAAACACGGCCGGCCCAAGCACCCGCGTGATCTCGTCGATCATCGCGGCTTCCAGTACAGCTACACGCGCAGCGGCAACACCTGGCGCTTCCGCCACACCCGCCACGGCGAATTCGCGCAGACCGTGCCGCGACAACTGCAGGCCAACAACGCAGAAGTGTTCGATGCCGCATTGCGCGCCGGGCTGGGGCTGGCCCTGCAACCGGACTTTCTGGTGTGGGAAGCGCTGCGCGACGGCACGCTGGAAGCAGTGATGGACGACTGGAAAGTCGAACCGCTGGCACTGAGCATCATCACCCCGCCCGGCCTGCACCGGCCCGCACGCGTGCAGGCGCTGATTGACTACCTCGCCGCGCGACTGGAGCAGGCGCCGTGGGCAACAACGGTCGCGCCAGATCCAAAGTAGCGCCGAGCCACACTCGGCAAACGCGGAAGGCAAGCGCCTACCTGCCGGTCGGATAGGCCAGCATCACCACCAGATCGTCATCACCGGTCTGCTGCAACGCATGCGTACTGCCGCTGCGGGTCAGCAATGCATGACCGGGCCCGACCTCGTATTGCCGGCCGTCCAACACGTACATCCCGCGACCGCTGACGATGTAGTAGATCTCGTCCTTGTGCTGCGGGTGCAGGCCGATGCCCGCCCCTTTGTGCAACACGCGCTTGCGCAGCACGAACGGCAGATCGCCGACGTCGGCGAAGAACGAGTACGCCGTGGTCGGGCCGGCACCGCCGTGCGGGCCGGGTTGTTCGCGCGCGATGTCCTGCTCGCGGACTACCTGTGAGCCGTGAGCGTTCTGCACATCGGCTGTGGTCGGTGCGGCCGCAGGCAAAGCGGCCGGCTTGGCAGGCCCGGTCGGCACCGGCGCGGTGATCGCACCGCAGTCGATATCACGCTGCAGGCTCGACTTCATCTGCGGCTGCACGTCCACCCAACCGCGCGTCACCAGGCATGCCACCGCCGTGGCACCTGCCATGCTGAAGTGCGTGCCGTCGGCCTTGTTCTGCTCAGGCACAAACATGAAATACGGCTTTGCGCCTTGTTCGCCCAGTGCGCGGATCCACGCCGTCGAACTGGCGTTGAGGTCGATCAACAGCACGTTCTGTTCACGCGCCACACGCTTCATCGCCAGCGTGTAGCGGCCGTGCGTATCCAGCAGCGCGCCGAAGTCGTAGAGCAGGCGCGCGACGGGTGTGATCAGGATTGGCGTCGCGCCCTTCGCACGAGCGACAGCGATATAGCGTGAGAGGAATTGCTGATAGTCGCTGTCTGGATCGGTGTAGCGCGTGGCGTCTTCGGCCTTGGCATCGTTGTGACCAAACTGGATCAACAGCACATCACCAGCTTGCAACGCGCTGGCGATGGCATCCAGGCGACCGTCATTGATGAAGCTGCGCGTGCTGCGGCCACCCACAGCGTGATTACGCACCTGCCACTGCACCGGATCCAACCAACTCTGCAGCGCCTGCCCCCAACCGGCCTGCGGCGCGCGTTCGGGGCCGTAACTGGCAGCGGTGGAGTCTGCGGCGATGAAGATGCGATGAGGTGAAGTTTCGGCTTGTGCACCGCCCGTGATCGCACACAGCAAGAACATGCTGAGAAGTAGACGCTTCATGGAACCCGTTCCTGCTTTGGTTTTGGTTTTGGTTTTGGTTTTTGCTATGGCTTTGGTTTGGGCTTTGGCTTGAGCCCCTCTCCCCTTGCGGAAGAGGGGTTGGGGAGCGGGAGCGCGATCAAAGATCGCCGCTATATCGGCCGCCAACACTGAGAAGCACGCGTGCTACGCACGCCTCCCCTCTTCCGCCCTTCGGGCACCTTCTCCCACAGGGGGAGAAGGCTTCGTGTTCAAGGTCTGCTGCTACCTGTGCCACACATCAAAACCACCAACAACAAAGGCGCCCTCAGGCGCCCTTGTCTGCCCGCAAGGGCGCTACCGCATGCGTGGGCTTACTTGCCCAGCACACCCTTCACGTAGGCCACGATGTCCGCGTCCTGTGCATTGTCGAAGAACGCCTTCTGGAAGCGCTCGCCGCCGATGGCCTGCTTCACCAGTTCCGGATCAATGGACTTCAGGCCTTCCACGAAGTCCTTCGAGGCGCCCTGCTTCACCTGCGCCAGGATGCCGGCATTGGCCATCTGCGATTCCTTGCGCTCGGCCGGATAACCCTGGCCACGCTCACCGGCAAATGCCTTCTCGAAGATGTAGCGGATGTTGATTTCCGCGCCCCAGCCAAAGCCCTTGGCGAACGGCAGCGCCAGCGCGTTGCCGCTGTTGACCTGTGCGAACAGGAACGCATCGGTCGGCTCGATGCAGTAGCCGCAGTACACGCCCGGCCATGCGTTGAGCGACATCATCGCGCCCTGGCCGGTACCGCAACCGGCGACGACGAAGTCCACGGCCTTGGAGTTCAGCAGCAGCGCGGCGCAGATGCCTAGGTGGATGTAGGTCAGGCGGTGATCGTTGTCACCGTCCATGCCGACGTTGAACACGTCATGGCCCTGTGCGGCGGCCACGGTGTTGAGCTGTTCCAGGATCACCGGGTTCTTGGCGGCCTGGCTGAACTCCTGCATCAAAGCGATTTTCATTGCGTGACTCTCTTGATAGTGAAAAACGGTGTTGGGATGGAGGAGCAGAAGCTGCCCTCATCCGCCCTTCGGGCACCTTCTCCCGCGTGCGGGAGAAGGGAAATCAGAACCAACGCACAACCTGCGATCTCAGGCTGTTCCCCTCTCCCGCTTGCGGGAGAGGGGTAGGGGTGAGGGGCGCTCCTACGCTGTTAGCGCGCCAGCCAACCGCCATCCACCGGGATGATCGCGCCGTTGACGTAATCCGATGCGCTCGACGCCAGGAACACCGCCGTGCCGCCCAGGTCTTCCGGCTTGCCCCAGCGGCCGGCCGGGATGCGGTCCAGGATCGCTTTGTTGCGGTCTTCGTCGGCACGCAGCTGCGCGGTGTTGTCGGTGGCCATGTAGCCCGGCGCAATCGCGTTGATGGTCACGCCCTTGCCTGCCCACTCGTTGGCCAGCAAGCGGGTGATGCCTGCAATGCCGCTCTTGGACGCGGTGTACGACGGCACCCGCACGCCGCCCTGGAAGGACAGCATCGAAGCGATGTTGATGATCTTGCCGCTGCCCTGGGCAATGAAATGCCGGCCCACGGCCTGGCTCATGAAGAACGCGGACTTGATGTTGACGTTCATCACGTCGTCCCAGTCCTTCTCGCTGAAATCCACCGCGTCGGCGCGGCGGATCAGGCCGGCGTTGTTGACCAGGATGTCGACGCGGCCCAGCCCGGCGATGGTCTCTGCCACCACGCGGTCCACCGGCTCGATGCTGATCAGGTTGGCTTCGATGTTGAGGAAGCGGCGGCCCAGCGCGCGCACCTTCTCGGCGGTTTCGTCGGCCGGGACGATGCCGGCACCGGCGATGTCGGCACCAGCGGCGGCCAGCGCCAGCGCGATGCCCTGGCCCAGGCCGGTATTGGCACCGGTTACCAGTGCGACCTTGCCTTCGAGACTGAATGGATTCGTCATGGTGTTCCTCTCCCTGAGCGGTGGTTCGTGGTTTGCAACCGGCGACATGGCCGGAAGGGTTGCGGCGGCTGCATTTCAGCGGCTGACGCGGGCGTGTCCGGGTGGCCCCTGAGCAGGGCTCCAGGGCGGGTTCGGGGTGATTCTAGCCACAAAGGAAACCGGTGTCATTTTGCGCCGCAAAAAGAAGTGTTTCCTTTATGGAACAAACGTTTGAGTGGATCAGTCCTGCGGCGGCTGGCAGGAGTCGCGGACAATCAGGTGCGGGCGCACGCTGGCCATTGGCATGGCGTTCTTGCCCTCGGGCTGGATCAGCATGGCCGCAGCGGTGCGGCCGGTGTCGCGGGTATTGCGCCGCACCGAGGTCAGCGACGGCCACAACCGCGAGGCCAAGGGACTGTCGTCGTAGCCCACCACCGACAATTCGCGGGGAATGCTGATGCCCGCGCGCATGGCCACCTTGTAGACGCCGGCCGCCATTTCATCGTTACCGGTGAAGATGGCGGTGGGACGCTGCTTGCCCAGCAGCAGTTTTTCGGCCGCCGCCACACCCGATTCAAAGGTGTAACCGGCCTCGATGATGCGTGCCGGCGGCAGCTCGACGCCCCGGTTGCGCAGCGCCTCGATGAAACCAGCGGTGCGCTCATGCGCCGAACGATAGGCCGACGGGCCGGTGATCAGCGCGATGTCGCGATGCCCCAACGACAACAGATAGTCTGCCGCCTCGGCCGCGCCATCGCGGTCGTGGGTGATCACCATCTGCGAGGTTTCATCCAGCGGCAGCGAGGCGATACGGGTGAAGCGGCAGCCGATTTCTTCCAGCATGTCGGCCAGCGCCTGGTCTTCAGACGCACGCGGCACCAGGATCACGCCGTGCAGCTTCTGCTGTTGCACAAAGCGCTTCACGCCCTCGATGTAGCCGGGGCTGCGGGTGTCGCAAGGGTGCACCACCAGCTCGAAGGCCGAGCCACGCAAGGCATCCAGCGCGCCGTTCTGCATGTCCACCACGTATTGCGCGGTGGGGTTGTCGTAAACCATGCCGATCAGGAACGAGCGCCGGAACGCCAGGCCACGGGCCAGCGGATCGGGCGTGTAACCCACCTCACGCATCAAGGTCTCCACCTTGTCGCGGGTGTCTTTGCGCACCAACGGCGAGTTGTTGATGATCCGCGACACGGTTTTTTTGGAGACACCGGACAACCGCGCGATATCGTTGATCGTGGCGGGCCGCCCCAGGTTGCGGGACGTTGGGTCGATATCGGTCTTCTTGCTGCGCAAGGGCATGTCCTTGAAACCGTTCATTGCGGTCATTCTATCGGCCCGCGCTCGGTCCAGAGCGCGGTTGCGGATGTTGCGGTGTGTGCCTTGCCGGTGACGGCGGCCTGCAAGGCCGGCGTCGCTGCAGGAAACTCCCCGTCGCATTGTGATGGCTGCCGCCACTTCCCATCTGAACGGGATGCGGCAGGCGTTCCATTCGTCGCGGTGCGGGTGGGCGCCGGGTCAGCGGGGCCCGCCATGCGGGGCCCCTCAAGCAGGCACATCAACTGCGCAGCAATGCCGGCAGCCACAGCGACATTTCCGGGAAGAAGGCCACCGCCAGCAGCACTGCCAGGCCGGCTAGCCAGAACGGCCAGATGGTCTTCATGCTTTCGCCGACGCTGATCTTGCCGATGGCCGTACCAATGAACAGCACCGAGCCCACCGGCGGTGTCACCAGACCCAGGCCGCCGGTCAGCACCAGCACCAGGCCGAAGTGGATCGGGTCGATGCCGTAGGCCTTGGCCACCGGCAGGAAGATCGGCGTGCAGATCAGGATCATCGGCGCCAGATCCATGAAGGTGCCCAGTAACAGCAGCATCACCACGATCATCAGCAGCACCATGTACTTGCTGTGCGCGAACGACTGCAGGAAGTCCACCGCGGCGGTCGGCACCTGCAGGTAGGCCAGCAACCAGCCAAACACCGCCGCCGTGGCAATCACGAACAGGATCACGCCGGTGCTGCGTGCGGCATGCACCACCGTTGCCATGAACTCCTTCACCCGCAACTGGCGATACAGCACCGTGGTCACCAGCAGCGCGTAGACCACTGCAATCGCGGCCGATTCCACCGCGGTGAAAATGCCGGCGCGGATGCCGAAGAAGATCAGCGCCACCAAGCCCAGACCCGGCAACGCTGCGACCAACCGCAGCAACACCGCACGCATGCCCGGGAACGCTTCAACGCCGTAGCCGCGATGGCGCGCGACCACGTAGCCGGTGATCATCAACACCACCGTCATCAACAGCGCCGGCACGATGCCTGCGGCAAACAGATCGGCAATGGACAAGCCACCGCCCGCGGCCGCCGAGAACAGAATCAAGTTGTGCGACGGCGGCACCAGCAGCGCCACCAGCGCGGCGGTGATGCTGACGTTGACCGCGAAATCGCGGTCGTAACCCCGCTTGATCATCTGCGGGATCATCGTGCCACCGACCGCCGAGACATCGGCGATGGCCGAGCCCGACACGCCGCCGAAGAACAGCGATGACAGGATCGACACCTGGCCCAAGCCGCCACGCAAGCGTCCCACCAATGCCGAGGCCAGCGAGATCAAGCGCTCGGAGATGCCGCCGCGCATCATGATTTCACCGGCAAAGATGAAAAGCGGAATGGCGATCAGCGAGGCCGAACCGGTGCCGGCGGAAATCTGCTGTACCAGCACGATGCTCGGCAGATCCAGATACAACAGCGTGGCCAGTGACGCGGCGGCCAGCGCATACGCCACCGGCACGCCGATCAACAGCAGCACGCCGAACATGGCAAAGAGAATTGCGATACCCATGGCTCAACGGTCCCCTTCAGCAACGGTGTCGGCGCTGCCGGCACCGGCATGCACGGCCAGCACCATGCGGTTCAATGCGAACACCGCCATCAGCGCACCACCGATGCTCAGCGGCAGGTAGTTCACGCTCTGCGGCAGATTGGCGCCTGCGGTTTTGATATGCAGGCCGTCCATCCACAACACCCAGCCCCACCAGGCGATGAAGCCGCCAATGACCGCGATGATCAGCGGCACCAGTGCATCGATCACGCGCTTGATCGCCGGGTTGATGTGCTCGGCCAACAGGAAGAAGCCGAAGTGGCGGTTGGTATACACGCCCGCCGCGGCGCCCATGCTCATTGCCGTGCTCAACAGCAGCAAGGTCACCGGCTCGGTCCAGCTCGGCGAATCATTGATCACATAGCGGGCGAAGACCTGCCAGCCCTGCACCACCACCAGCCCCAGCAAGGCCAGCACGGCGACGTGGATGACAACATCGGCCAGCGTTTCCAATACGCGCTGGAAGCCCGTCGTTGCCGTGTTTTCGTTCGTGTCAGACATCGGTGCGGCGTCCTCAGGCGAAGTCGCGGATGCGACGGTGGAGCGCGGCGATGTCCGCCTGCTTCAGGTAATCGCGCAGCAACGGCGCGGCGGCTTCGCGGAACGCCGGCATGTCCACTGCATTGGCTTTCACGCCAGCGGCGAGTACCGCTTCGCGTGCCTTGCTTTCCGAAGCGTCCCATTCGGTACGCATCACCTGTACCGACTGCCGCGCCAGTTCCAGCACCAGTTGCCGGTCGGCCGGGCTCAGCGCGTCCAGGCTGCGGCGCGACATCAGCAGGATGTCCGGCGCGTACGAATGCTGGCTTTCCGACCAGTAATGCGCGGCCTCGAAATGGCGACTGGAATGGAAGCTGCGCATGTTGTTTTCGGCGCCGTCGATCATGTGCGTCTCCATGCCGGAGAACGTGTCGCCCAGCGACATCGGCGTCGGGTTGGCGCCGAACATGCGCATCAGCTGCAGGAAGATGTCCGAGCTGGCGACACGCAGTTTCAGACCATGGAGGTCTTTCGGTTCCACGATCGGATGCTTGGTGTTGTAGAAGCTGCGCGCGCCCGAATCGTAGACCGCCAAACCAACCAGATCGCGGCTCTCGAATCCACGCAGCACCGCCTCGGCGATACCGCCATCCAATGCACGGCGCATGTGCGCCACCGAGTCGAACACGTACGGCAGACACAGTGCCTGCGTCAGCGGGAACGCATTGTTCAGCGCGCCGGAATACACGCGGGTGATGTCGATGGCACCGAAGCGCGCCATGTCGATGGCTTCCGACTCGCGGCCCAGCTGACCGGAGTGGTATTGGCTCAGGCGCAAGCGCCCGTTGGTGCGCTGTTGCAGCTGCTGGCCAATCCACTTCACCGCCGTCACCGTGGGGTAGTCGGCCACATGCACGTCGCTTGCGGTCAGCAGCTGGCTGCCGCCCGCCGCACCGTTGCCACCTGCCGAGCAGGCCGTCAGCATCGGCGCCGCCAACACGCCCAAGCCGGTAGTGAGAAAACCTCGTCGAGTAACCATTGCGCCCTCCCGCGCGTGATCGGATTGCCGCGCCGTTATCCGGCGGCCACAGCCCGGCAGGAAATGTCGCCGCAACCGGCAAATCGGATCAATGTCTGCTGGCCCACGGTGATGTCGTGGATGCCGGTGGCATTGCCGGTAGCGATCAGATCGCCCTTCTTCAGCGGCCGACCACGCTTGGCCGAGCGCGACAAGGCGAAGGCGTAGGCCGCGCGCAAGCCACCCGGCAAATGCGTCGCGCCGCCGGTGCCCACCACCACGCCATCGATCTCGGTCTGCGCACGCAGGTCCGGTTCGTCGCGCTGAGTCCACTCGGGAATCTCAACGCCCAGCACCAGGCCGTTGTTGTTGCCGAAGTCGGAAACCACGACACGCGGGCCGAGGACATTGATCGTCGCCAGCGGGCTGCTGGCGACTTCCACGCCAATGAACAAGCGCGCCGGCAGTGCCTCGGCTTCTTCCGGGGTCCAGTCGAACTTGTCGGCCGGTGCATCGGCTTCCAGCTGCAGCACGTATTCCGCTTCCACCGCGGCAAAGCCACCGGCGGCCGAAAACACCGGAATATCGACGATGGCACCGGTAGCATTCCAGAGATTGCGCTTGAAGATCGGCCCAAGCAGGCGCTCATCGCCCGAGGCATCGCGGCGCTCGGCGGCGATGTAGCCGACCTTCCAGCCGACCACTTCATCGTCCCAGCGACCAATGGCCAGGTCCTGCACGCGATACGCCGTCAGCAGATCGTCCGGGATCGTGCCGGGAAAATCCGGAAGCGAACGTCCCTCGCGGCGTGCTTCCACAAAACTGCGGGCAATGTCGTCCAGTCCGGTGTTCGTCGGTGGCTGGCTGCCTGGGTCGTTGCTCAAGTGGCTCTCCTGATGTCTTTGTTGCACTGCCAATCGACAGTGCCGTGGCTGGCTGTATAAGGTAAACCGGTGTCATCTGACAATGTGCAGTGCACCAGAAGCCTTGTGACCCCGCCGAGCCGATCATCTATATGCAGCCGCTGACATTCCGAAAACCCTTGATATTGCTGCTTATTGCGCTGGTTTCCAGCGTCGTCTCCTCAACTGCAATGGCCTCGAACGACGGCGAGCCGGCGCCAGGCTCTGCAGATCGCATCGCGTTGTGGCCGCAAGGATTGGCACCGGGGGACAAGCCGCTGCAGCAAGCGCAACGCATCGTCGAACGCAGCGCTGATGCCGCCCTGCCAGACCGCTACATCGACCATGTCAGCCGGCCGTATCTGGTCGTCTATCGCCCGGCCCAGCCCAATGGCGACGCGCTGCTGGTGATTCCCGGCGGCGGCTACCAACGGGTGGTGCTCGACAAGGAAGGCAGCGCGCTGGTGCCGGCATTCGTCGACCAGGGCAGGACCACGCTGTTCGTACTGCGTTACCGCCTGCCCGGCGAAGGCCGCGAAGGCCGCGAGGCAGCACTGGCCGATGCCCAGCGCGCCCTGCGCCTGATCCGTCATCGCGCCGGCGAATGGAACCTGGACCCGCAACGCATCGGCGTCATGGGCTTTTCCGCCGGCGGCCACCTCGCCGCACGCCTGGGCACCGGCTTCGACCAGATCGCCTATCCGGCCTCCGACGCCATCGACACCGAATCCGCACGGCCGGACTTCCAGCTGCTGATCTACCCCGTCATCGACATGATCGGCAGCGACACCCACATCGGTTCACGCGCCCGCCTGCTCGGCACGAATCCCCCACCCGAGCTGCTGCAGCGCTATGCCATGCAGACCCAGGTCCGCCGCGACACCCCGCCCACCTTCCTCCTGCACGCCGCCGACGACGAAGCAGTGCCGGTCGGCAACAGCCTGTTGTTCTATCAATCACTGCAAAAATCCGGCATCTCCAGCGAAATGCACCTGTTCCCCCACGGCGGCCACGGCTTCGGCACACGCGGCACCACCGGCCTGACCACCGCCGCCTGGCCACGCCTGGCACTGGATTGGATGGCTTCGCAGCAGCAGCGGGAAGCTGCTCCTTAAGCCCCTCTCCCGCAAGGCGGGAGAGGGGTTGGGGTGAGGGCAAAACCGAAGCCGCCTCCCTTCCGCGCAACCAAAACCATCCGAAGTCAGCACGACCTCACCAACCACCCAAAAAACCCACCATGACCCAGCCCACCAACCCGCATCGCCGCGACTTCCTCCGCCAAGGCACCCTGCTTTCCCTCGGCGCCGGCCTGGCCACCCATGCGACGGCCGGCTGGGCCAATCCGGCAACCACCCACAGCAACAGCCCCATTGCCCGCGTCCGCAGCGGCCGTCTCGCCGGCCAGACCGAAGACAGCGTCCATGTTTTCCGAGGCATTCCCTACGGCGCCGACACCTCAACCCGCCGCTTCCAACCCGCCCTGCAGGAAGCGCCCTGGCGCGGCATCCGCGACGCACTCACCTACGGCCCCGCCGCCCCGCAAACCGGCAGCGAAGCACCGGGGAGCGAAGACTGCCTGCGCCTCAACATCTGGACGCCCGCCCTGCGCGACGGCGCCAAGCGGCCGATCCTGCTCTATATCCACGGCGGCGCCTACAACAACGGCTCGGGCAGCGACCCGCTGTATGACGGCGGCAACCTGTGCCGGCGCGGCGACGTGGTGGTCATCACCGTCAACCATCGCCTCAACCTGTTCGGCTACCTGTATCTGGCCCAGCTCGGCAGCGAGGCATTGGCGGATTCGGGCAATGTCGGCCAGCTCGATCTGATCCAGGCACTGCAATGGGTGCGTCAGCATGCGGCCGAATTCGGCGGCGATGCCGGCAACATCACCGTATTTGGCCAATCCGGCGGTGGCGCGAAGATCGCCACGCTGATGGCCATGCCGGCAGCGAAGGGGCTGTTCCACCGCGCCTGGACCATGAGCGGCCAACAGGTCACCGCCGCCGGTCCGCGTGCTGCCACCCAGCGCGCCCAGTTGGTGCTCGATCACTTCAAGCTCGCCGATGCCGATGCCTTGCGCAGGCTGCCGATGGAGAAGCTGCTGGAAGCGGTAAAGGTCCGCGACCCTTCGCGCATCGAAAACAGCAGCCTCTATGTCGGCCCGGTACTGGACGCCCGCAACCTGCCGGCGCATCCGTTCTGGCCACAGGCACCCGCGCAATCGGCCAACATCCCGATGGTCATCGGCAACACCCACGACGAAACCCGCGCCTTCCTCGGCAACGATCCCAAGAACCATGCGTTGAGCTGGGATGAGCTGCCGGCCAGGCTCGAAGCCCAGCAGTACACCGATTTACTGCCCTCGGTCGTCATCGCCGAATACCGCCGCCTGTACCCGAACTACACCCCATCAGAGATCTTCTTCGCCGCCACCACCGCCGGCCGTTCCTGGCGCGGCGCGGTCGAAGAACTCGAAGCCCGCGCCCGCCAAGGCGCGCCCACCTGGGCTTACCAACTCGACTGGTACGACCGCAACGGCGACGCCGCCAACCTGCGCGCCTTCCACACCCTCGACATCCCACTGGTCTTCCACAACCTGCAGCAACCCGGCTCCCGCACCGGCAACAGCGCCGAGGCACAACGCGTCGCCGACACGATAAGCGACGCCTTGCTGGCCTTCGCCCGCCACGGAAATCCCAATCACACCGGCTTGCCGCAATGGGATCAATACGCGCTGGATCGCCGCCAAACACTGCAGTTCGACACCGAAAGCCACCAAAGCGATGATCCTCGCGGCGGCGAGCGACAGCTTTATCAACAGGCACCTTTCATCCAGCGGGGGACATTCTGAGCCTTGTTTTCGCCATGGCAAACGTCACCGAATCGGCGTGATCTGCGGGATCCGCGAGGCTCCGGCAGACGGTCCATAGTCGGCAGAACTCCCCTCTCCCGCACGCCGGAGAGGGTGCCCGAAGGGCGGGTGAGGGCGCTTTACACGTTCCCCAGCCAAGCCCACCTGCCGACAACAGAATATTTACGGCCGTCACCTAGACTGCGGCCATGCACTCGGATTCTCACCACTACCCTGACTTTCCCGGCCGCCAACATCTGCTCAATGGCATTGATGCAGCGATGCAAGCCAAAGACGCGACCGAAACCGTTCTGCAGATACAGCAGGTGCTTCAACGCGCCATCAACGATCCCCGCATCAGCCTGCCACCGAGCGTGCATTCACCGGTCACCGATCACTACGCCCGCCGCGAGCTCTACCGCAGCCCAAGCCACGGCTACAGCATCATCGCCATGACCTGGGGCCCATCGCAGGGCACCCCACTTCACGATCACGACGGACTTTGGTGCGTGGAAGGCGTCTGGCGTGGCGACCTCGACATCACGCCATATCAGCTCGTCGAACGCGAAAACGAACGTTTCCGCTTCGCCCGGCAACCCTGTCTGCACGGCTGCCGCGGCAGCGCCGGCAACCTGATTCCACCCGACGAATACCACACGCTACGCAACGCCCGCAGCGACGACATCGCCGTGTCGGTGCACGTCTATCAGCGCAGCCTGCAACGCAGCCACGTCTTCGAGCCAGTCAACGGCAAACCCCAGTGGTTCCAACGCGAGACACGCTCACTGCAGCTGGATTCCTGACGGCAACTTTTCAGCTACCCGCACCGCCCGCATCGATGTCCCCAGATGCCACGCTCCTTCCCTTCTCCCGTCAGCGGGCCGACAACTCGGCAGGACTACCGAGTTGCACGGC
>NZ_JBOHXW010000005.1:0-388890 GCF_050737575.1 Stenotrophomonas sp. | reverse complement strand
CGCCGGGATGCAGCTTCCAATAGCCGTGGCGCGGACTCCTAGCGCTTGAAGCCCCTCTCCCACCGGGAGAGGGGTTGGGGAGAGGGTCGGGCGTGATACTTGCAATCAATCATGCAAGCGCTTCGCCTGCACCCTCATCCGCGCTTCGGACACCTTCTCCCAAGGAAAGAAGGGAGCCTCACTCCATCTCGTCCGGATGCGCCTTCCAATAACCGGTCGAACGGATCCATTCCTTCGGCACCTGCAGGTGGCCTTCGATGAACTTGCGCATCATCCGTGCGCGGCGTGATTCGGTGGCAATCCAGTAATGCGTATCGCCATCGGGCTGCTCGAAGTCCACCAGCGCATCTTCCAGCAAGGTGCTGCTGGCGGCATCGAAACCATTGCGCTCGAACCAGGACACCGTTACCTGTGCCGCGCTGTCCAGTGGTTGGCGGTCGCCTTCTTCGGGGATCTCGATGAACACTTCGGCCATCGCGCTTTCCGGCAGCTCGGCCAAACGGCGTGCGATCGCCGGCAGCGCGGTTTCATCGCCAATCAGCACATAGGTGTCGAAATCATCGGCCACCACATGCGAGCCGCGCGGTCCGGCCACCACCAGTTCATCGCCGACGTCCGCATTGGCCGCCCAGGTCGTTGCCGGGCCATCGCCGTGCAGCACGAAATCCAGCACCAGCGTGTTGGCAGCGGCGTCGTAGTGGCGCGGGGTGTAATCGCGGGCCGGCGAGGGCGGCTGGCCTTCCGGATAACGCGGGCCTTGTTCGGTCAGCTCCGGCAACACGAAGGTGCCTTCGCTATTCGGGAAAAACAGCTTGACGTGGTCGTCCGGCGAGCGGCTGTCGAAGCCTTCCAGCGCGTCGCCGCCCACCACGATGCGCTGCATGTTCGGGGTCAGGCGCTCGCTGTGCAGCACCTGCAACTGACGGAAGCGGGGCGTCAGGCGGATCAATTGGGTTTCGTGCAGTGACATGGGGCAGTACCTGTGTGGTCAAAGACGGCGTGGGCCGGGGTGACCTGGCTGGATCGCTCTGGCGGGGTCGTGGGGATCAAGATGGGGATTCATTCCTGCGGAACGTGCTGCACCAGCGCGGTGGCTTGTTCCAGCAGCGTAGTGATGCGCTCGATGTCGGCGTTCTGCCAACGGCCTTGGCGGGCGATCACCGAATGGGTGAAGTCATGCATCGCTTCGCGCAGCGCGGGCGGCATGTTGGCGCGGGTGATCACGCGCGCGCTGTGACGGGCGCGCAACAGCGCGTCCTCCACCTCGCTGGCGCGCTGCTTCAACTGCGCCTGGCCCAAGCTGGTGATGTGGTAACGCTTGCGGCCGCCGTCTTCCTCGGCGCGCACCCAGCGCTGGTTCTCGAAATCAGCCAGCAGCGGATACACCGAGCCGGCGCTGGGCGTGTACACACGCACGAACATTTCGCTGATCTGCTGGATCAGCTCATAGCCGTGGTGCGGCCCTTGGCCGATCCGCGACAGCAGCAACAGCCGCAGGTCGCCGCGGCCCAGCGGGCGGGGAGAGGTGCGACGGCGGGGTTCGGTAGCGGTCATGGTGGCGATTTCGATATATCGAATTGACGAAAACGATATATCGAAAACTCGACGACAGCAATCGCCGCACGCCACTGACCAGCAAACAGAGCGTTCTGCCAGCCGTCTGCGGCCTGTTGCCTGATGAATGTTGCGCTGCAACATGACTCCACTGTCACCGCCTTGACCCGGGCCGCTGGCAGCTTCAGTGCCTGTATCAAGCAACAAGCGCGATGCGGCGCTGTCCCAGCGTGTCCGATCACCCGCCGCCGGGCTGTCGTCAGCTGTCTTGCGGACACTGGCTTTTGGACAGCCATACGCATCCGTAGCCAGCTTGGCAAGGGGCCGGGTGCGCTACACTTTGCAGCTCAAAATAACGAACAAGCGCGCGCGTGCGCGCAGTAACTGGGAGCTCTGATGAACTGGTTGAACGAGATGCTTAACAACGACACGAACCCCCTGGAAACCCAGGAGTGGATCGAGTCGTTGAAGGCCGTTATCGATGTCGAGGGCCCCGAGCGCGCGCATCAGTTGTTGGAAGGCATGGTTGAACTGACCCGTCGTTCGGGCGCGTTCCTGCCGTTCTCTCCCACCACCGAATACGTCAACACCATCGAGCCGCAGCTCGAGGCCAAGAGCCCGGGCAACGCTGAGCTGGAGTGGCGCATCCGCTCCATCATCCGCTGGAACGCGATGGCCACCGTGGTGCGCGCCAACCGCAAGCCGGGCGACCTGGGTGGCCACATTGCCTCCTTCGCCTCGGGCGCAACGCTGTATGACGTGGGCTTCAACCACTTCTGGCGCGCGCCGAGCGACAACCATCCGGGCGATCTGCTCTTCATCCAGGGCCACAGCGCCCCGGGTATCTATGCGCGTTCCTTCCTGGAAGGCCGCATCGACGAGCAGCAGCTGGACAAGTTCCGCATGGAAGTGGATGGCGGCGGTCTGTCGTCGTACCCGCATCCGTGGCTGATGCCCGATTACTGGCAGACCCCGACCGTGTCGATGGGCCTGGGCCCGCTGGCCGCCATCTACCAGGCGCAGTTCCTGAAGTACCTGGAGCACCGTGGCCTGATCGAGAAGTCCGACCGCAAGGTGTGGTGCTTCATCGGCGACGGTGAATCCGACGAGCCGGAAACCCTCGGCGCGATTGCCCTGGCCGGCCGCGAAGGCCTGGACAACCTGATCTTCGTGGTCAACTGCAACCTGCAGCGCCTCGACGGCCCGGTGCGTGGCAACGGCAAGATCATCCAGGAACTGGAAGGCGTGTTCCGTGGCGGCGGCTGGAATGTCATCAAGCTGCTGTGGGGCGGTTACTGGGATGCCCTGCTGGCCAAGGACACCAACGGCGTCCTGAAGAAGCTGATGATGGAAACCGTCGACGGCGAATACCAGAACTGCAAGGCCTTCGGCGGCGCGTATACGCGCGAGCATTTCTTCGGCAAGTACCCGGAAACCGCCGCCATGGTCGCCGGCCTGTCCGACGACGACATCTGGCGCTTGAACCGTGGTGGTCACGATCCGCACAAGGTGTACGCCGCCTATCACCAGGCCGTGAACACCAAGGGCATGCCGACCGTGATCCTGGCCAAGACGGTCAAGGGTTACGGCATGGGCAGCGCCGGTGAGTCGCTCAACCCGACCCACCAGACCAAGAAGCTGGACGACGAATCGGTCAAGCATTTCCGCGACCGTTTCAACATTCCGGTGACCGACGAGCAGCTCAAGGACGGCCAGGTGCCGTTCTACCACCCGGGCCCGGATTCGCCGGAAGTGAAGTACCTGCAGGAGCGTCGCGCCGCGCTGGGCGGCTACCTGCCGCAGCGTCGCCAGAAGGCCGACAAGTCCTTCATCGCACCGAAGCTGGAAACCTACGAGCGCCTGCTCAAGGAATCGGGCGAGCGCACGTACTCCACCACCATGGCCTTCGTGCAGACGCTGAACATCAGCCTGCGTGACAAGGAACTGGGCCCGCGCCTGGTGCCGATCGTCGCTGACGAAGCGCGCACCTTCGGCATGGAAGGCCTGTTCCGCCAGATCGGCATCTACGCGCCGTACGGCCAGAAGTACAAGCCGGTCGATGCCGACCAGCTCATGTACTACCGCGAAGACCAGAGCGGCCAGGTGCTGCAGCAGGGCATCAGCGAGCCAGGTGCGATTGCATCGTGGATGGCCGCCGGCACCAGCTACTCGGTCAGCAACGTGCCGATGCTGCCGTTCTACATCTACTACTCGATGTTCGGCTTCCAGCGCGTGGGCGACCTTGCCTGGCAGGCGGCGGACATGCGTACCCGTGGCTTCCTGCTCGGCGGCACCGCCGGCCGCACCACGCTCAACGGCGAAGGCCTGCAGCACGAAGACGGCTTCAGCCACATCGTTGCTGGCGGCATCCCGAACGTGCGCAGCTACGACCCGACCTTCGGTTACGAAGTGACGGTGATCCTCCAGCACGGCACCAAGGCCATGATGGAAGACCAGATCGACGAGTACTACTACATCACCCTGATGAACGAAAACTACGCTCATCCGGCCATGCCGGCGGGCGCAGCGGAAAGCATCATCAAGGGCATGTACCTGCTCACCGACGCCGGCAAGCCGAAGAAGGGCGAACTGCGCGTGCAGCTGATGGGCAGCGGCACCATCCTGCGCGAGGCCATTGCAGCGGCCGAACTGCTGAACAAGGATTTCGGCGTCACCGCCGACATCTGGAGCTGCCCGAGCTTCAACGAACTGCGTCGCGATGGTTTCGATGCCGAGCGCTGGAACCGCCTGCACCCGGAAGCCGAACAGCGCAAGCCGTACGTCACCCAGTTGCTGGAAGGCCAGCAGGGCCCGGTCATCGCCGCCACGGATTACGTGCGTGCCTATGCCGACCAGGTGCGTGCATTCGTACCGGCGACGTACTCCGTGCTCGGCACCGATGGCTTCGGCCGCTCGGATACGCGTGCGAACCTGCGTCGCTTCTTCGAGGTTGACCGTTATTACATCGCGCATGCGGCAATTGCTGCGCTGGCGAAGGACGGGAAGATGACGGCGAAGGATGTTGCCCGGGCGATCAAGCAGTATGGGATTGATCCGGAGAAGGCTAATCCTGTTGGGGTTTGATCCTATTCTCGGTTGCGCAAAAGAGGCGGCCAACTGGCCGCCTCTTTTACTATCTGTCTACTTAGTTAACGTTCAGCTCGGTCGAGGCATCGAGCCATGAATTGGTCAACCTGATCTTCGTCCCATACTTCAAAGACAGTGCCAGCCCCAGATAGATTAACTATCTTCATGAATCGGCCGAATAGCTTTCCTTCGGCGAGTCTGTCTTCCTTTTCTAGGAGTCGGATAATCCCTCTTCCAAGTGTTGGGCGGGATCCAATACCGGAACGCTCAATAAGGGCTTGCCTGATGTCTGCCAGCGCAAGTATCTTTTTAAGGGCTCGCGCAGGGTTATCCGGCATGATTTGCTCGGCGATGTGATAATTCCACCAGAGGCGTGAGATGGAATGATCGTCGCGGCAGCCTGCAAGGGTTGGAGCGAAGAAGTGTTTTGAGGCTTCTTTTATGAGCGTTTCGTCATCCTTGTCAGTATGAAGCCAGCGCTTTCTGGAGTATTTCAAACACTCAATGTGGCTAAGTCGGATCCATATGCGATTCTCCCTTGCAAGGGTGGGAGTCAAAGCCTTCAGAGCATGTCCGACCAAGATGGAGTTCTGAATCTCGCTATTAGGTCCCCCCTCGGGCTTAAGCTCTTCTAGTCCCTTTAATTCGGCGTCAAAAGACAGAGGTATGCGCCAATCACCGGCAGCTTCCAAGTCAAGAAAATCGCCATCTCTATAGCGACAAAGGTTTTGGGTGATGTTGTTCTTCAAATCATCCGCAACTTGCTGGCCGACATAAAGAAGTTTGCTCATGTAGACACCTTCTCGAAAATTCTTTTCAGCGAACCGAGGGGGGAGTCGAGAAGTTTCTGGCTCGCATCGACAATGTCATCGTGCCTTAAATCGATGCCTTCAGCGCCGCAACGGGCAGTCATGACGCTGTGCCAACGCTTGTCAGTATGTGCATCGTCCTCGCGCATTGCATCAAGAACCGCCATGACTGCAGGAAGAAATAATGCCGAAAGAAGTGTTTCTTTCATTTCTTGTTCGCGCAGAAGGCTCAAAAACGAATGCAGTTTTGGAGCGACTAGGATGTCTATGGATTCGCTCTCTAGGTCGACTTTGAAAACACCCTCGGGTACGTCTTCATGCAGTTTGAGATGGAAAATCGATTCCAACGGTGCAAGTTTATCTAGGCCGGCCTCAAATCTCAGCTCATCGGTGAGTGCAAGTAGGTCGCCCGAATGTACGACTCTTGCTTGTCGTGGAAATTCTGAATCAATCCATTTTGAATTCAAAGGCGAGTCGTTCTTTGAAGCGACCACGGTACCTCTGATGTAAATTGGACCCCGCACAATTCCGCCCGATAGATCTATATGTACATTGCCGAGCGCACAGGGCTGAAATCTGTCCAGATACGTGTCCAGACAAGTTATCATCAGGCCAGAAAGCGCATGCCCAGATTCGAGAAGTTCTTGGATTGACTGGTCGTCAAGCATCATGCTGCCTTCCAGTACTGCGTGGCCTGATTCTGGATCTTCTTGCATTTCCAGATTTATCTGGAAAACTTTGCTTCCGTAATCGCCTGTGTCTTGGCACAGAATTGGGTGTGGGAAACTTGTGGAAGATTTAATTCGCATTCTCATCCTCCTTGACCGCGGCTAAAGTAATGCCTATCGGCCCGAGATATGGGGTGTCGAATTGGACCTCAAGATTTATTCGTTGGCCTTGCGTCACTTTTATCACAGGGCGCTTCGAGCAAAGGTTGCCGTTGAGAGAGCGGATCGCAAGATTTTCATCGCTAGAAACCCCAATTGCAGAGATCTCCAAGGCAACCGTCGCCGTTGCTTCCGGAGTAAACGCAATATTTCGTCTGGTATCTTCCTCCGATAGTGAGTTGCGGAGCCCGACATAAGAAATGCTCTTTCCGCCGCGCCCACCAACTGCCCCTCGTCCCGATCCCAGCCGTCCGCCAGAAGTCTTTCCACCGCTCGTTTTGGACTTCTTTATTCCCCCAGACGATCCGGATTCGCCATGGTCTCCGGTTCCAACCAAGGGTTTCGTGGGGTGCGAGACTGCAGTGATCTTCGGTCGCTCCGGATCATCGTTCTTATTAGTGGGATCCGCTATGGAATTTCCGGAATTCGGCCTAGAGAAAAATCGATTCATCTCGTCCAACAGGATGTCTGCGTCCGCGGGCTTGGTAGTTGCAGCTCGTATTGTGCTCCTAATCCAAGATCCGACTTTCTTCATAGCTGTCTTAAGCTTCTCGCGCAGCACCGGATCGTCGAGGCGTTCAGCCGATATCTCATCATGCTTGGGGTTCTCCATGTCCCGCATGAGGACGCTCGTATCTCTATCATTTGGTTCCAAGATGGCAACAAAGTCCCTGGACATGGGGAAGCGAGCCATTGGATGATTAAAGTGATGGAGATTGTCGGCAATGTACATTCCGTTGCGCAGAATGCCGACCCGTCGAGGAAGACCTTCTTTCTGGAGCGTTGTTAGCCGAAAAGTACCGAGGTTGTGGAAAGACTCGAGCACTATTTCTGAATCAGGTGATCTCAGAGCTGCAAGCATCGCCGCACTAAAATTAAGATTTTCCGTTGTGCCCGTGCTCTCAGCGGCATCAATGACCTCTTGCCGAGCAAAGAGGTCTTCGATTGTGCCTGCATCAATCTCGATTGCTTCTTTCTCAGACCAATAGACTGTGAATCGAATGGATTTACTGTTAATGGCAGAGAAAAAATTTCGGATTAGTGATTCGACTATCAACCAATGCCAGTTCTTCTCATCTGCGAAGCCGACGCTGGCAACCGTTGTACCTGTTTCAGTTCGGCGAAGCCACTGCGGGAGAATGGTTGCGTCCTCGATCGGCATGTAATCATTTTTCCCCCAGTATCCGGTCGAGCGAACGGGACTATCCTTATGCTCGTGAGAAACAAGAATGCTCTTGCCTTGAGCTAAGTGCGTAGGTCTGCTTTCTTCAGTGTAGATGGTTGAGTAGAACACGGTGCGAAGGCGCGATATAGCAAATGCGGCATTCTTTCCAATGCCAAACGAGCCGCTTGCGTCCGCATCTGGTTTTTGGCTTACTCCAGAAGACTTGACCAGTGCGTGAAATGCTTTGCCTTTGACTGGAGGGCCGACCAAGCCGGTTGTTCCGTAGTCTTCGACGGACAAGACAGGAATTTTTGGTTTACTAGCGACTTCTATAGCTCGCTGAAAGAACTCCCTTTCCTTCTTCTGGTCCTTCCACTGACTCAGGCAGGTACTGAGCGTATCTTTTAGCTCTGGCAGGCCCGGAATTTCCGACGCGGGGACCGATAGGAGTCTAAAAATGAGATGTACGGGCTTAGAGGACCCATCCGGCAAACGCGCCGCTGCATCTAGGCTGTTCTGAGAACACTCGCGTGCGATACCTGGATAAGGCGATCCCTTAAACGTTTCTATTCCTGCGTGGCTAAGACCTTCGTCTTCTCTGCCTGGATTGGGCAAAAATTTCCACTTCTCCATGCGTTCCCCCTTCTCGAAATTTTTTCAATTAGAACAGTCGCAGCGGCGAATCTCAAACAGAGATATCTTGTTAGATAGTGAGAGTGATGAGGTAATACCCTCGAATTAGCTGACCTAAGGAATGGGATTTTCTTGTAATCTTGTCGCCTGCACGTAAACGTATTCCAGGCATTCTTAGACGTCACTGGGCAAGTAACGGTAGGATCGTCATTTCTCCAATGATAGAAGAAGTGACGGACGCCTCTCCTTTACCTCGGAATCAAAGAATTGACGGAATGTGATGACGTTCTCATAGCCGTCATAGGCAGATTCCTTTGCCTTCTTGAGGGACTCAGGTACGACAAGTGCAATCGAATTTCGCCCCATCTCGTCGATGGCCTCTCCAGAGACACGGTCGTCGACCGTTGCGAGAAAAATCTGTCCAAACGATTTTTCCAAGGCAAGTTGCTTCCAGCGTTCGCGGAGCGTGGTTTTCAGTGAGACGATGACTGTTTCAGTTTTTGAGTTGAGTGTTGCAACGCTGGGAAGTACGAAGTCGGGTCGCCGGCCACCCAGAATAGCCTGTGCCTCATGGCGGATCCGTCCGTCCTTGAACAGCCGTTCCACGTGGTACTCGAACGAGAGTCCCGCCCTGCTTTTTCGAGTCTGGGCGGCACTTAGAAAGATAGAGTCCAGTTCTGGGAAGCCCCGGACCAGATTACTCAAGGGATCACTGCCACCATGAAGCAGAATGCGAGCGACTTGGGCGGCTCGGAAACGGATTTCGGCTCGTTTGAAAATCGCATACTCGATATCACGGCTGATGCGCATGACCGCATCGCCAGGTCGCTTGATGTCGAATGGATTCAACTCATCGGAAGTGTTCTCATCAAGCCATACGGCTTGTGCTTGCGTTGCCAGCGTACGCGGTGAGGGGATCGCTTGCCTCTTTATATAGGTTTCCAGAGAACCATCTCTAATTGCTTGTGCCAGCTCATCAACAAGCTGATCTGCAAAGGGATCTCGAGCATCCACCATCGAAGGGTCGAAGAGATCAAAATGGAAGTCAGCATCTAGATTAAAATATGTTTCAATTATCGAGGCTTCTTCAGATTCGGAGTCGATGACAATGAACCAATGACTTGCACCCGAAAGTGGCTGTTTTAGCTTTCCAACGAGAAGCAGCGATGCAGGCGATAATTTCTGGAAGTGTTCCTTCGGCACTCCTGTGTGTTGCCACTCGTACCTAGGCTTTGCCTTGTCCTTGTTCTCAGGGTTGCGTAAGGAAAAATATTTGATTGTAGAAATCTTTATCTCGCTGGAAGCTGGCCAGAAAGTAGAATATTCAACGTCGTAGATGTGAGGCTTTTCGGGATTCGAATTCTTCAGTGCAGGGAAGAAATTCGATTCCGCGATGAGTCGTGGAATAAGGAAGCCATTTTGGTGGCCATTCTTTGCGCTATCTGCCCAACCGCAGTCATTGCGCGAAAGCTTCTTTATGAAAATTTGTTCGCTGCGCTTTAGCCAAGTTGAAATTTCGTTCCATTCGAGATGCATTTCCATGGCGATATTTCCGGTCCTTTGAAGATTTCGTTGGTACGAGTTCGTTGTAGGTAGTGGGCATGCGGGGGGCCCGATTGACGGGAGCGGGGCATGCTTTGTGGTGCTGATCATGCGAGGAGGCAGGGTTTAGATAATTCAGGTTTTGATGCTCACGGCGAGTGCATCGAAGAAGTAATTCTGCTCACGTTGGTGTGTGTCGCGAAGGGAACACTCCCATGTCTCGATGACTTTCCAGCCCATGATCTGCAGCTCAGCTTTCACCCGTGCATCGCGAGCTCGGTTACTCAGAATCTTCGCCTGCCAGAACTCCGGTCTTGTCTTGGGCAAACGGTACAACGGGCAATCGTGACCATGCCAGAAGCATCCATGGACAAAGACGACGGTCCGGTATTTCGGCAGCACGATATCCGGTCGCCCAGGCAATCCAGCTCCGCCCAAGCGGTAGCGGAATCCCCTCGCATGGAGGCCCTTGCGTACAAGGACCTCCAGTTTGGTGTTCGAGCCACGGATCCGCGACATCTGTGCGGATCGTTGCGCCGGGGTAAGACTGTCAACCAAGTTCAGGCCTTGGCCTTCTTCTTCGCCGGCTTTGCCGGCTCGGAAGCAGACGCCTGCAGGAGGTGGGGAACCATGATCCGCGCAACCTCGCTGATCACCGGAACCACCACCGAATTGCCGAACTGCTTGTAAGCACGGGTATCGGACACTGGGATGCGGAAGTTGTCATCGAAGCCCATGAGACGCGCGCATTCACGCGGCGTCAGGCGGCGGGGATTCTTCTTCGATCCCTGCGAGATCAAGATTTCCGAGCCGTCCTTGTAGTAACGGGCAGACAGCGTGCGGCAGGTGGTTTCGCGGGTCACCAGACCGAAGCCGAAGCCGTTGCCCTTGTCTCTGTGCTTCGCCGCATAGTTCTGCAGGTATTCCCAGAGTTTGTCAGACAGCGTGTACTTCTCCAGGATCTTGCCCTTGGGGCCACTGACGTAAGGGGCGTCGGCGGGCTCAGAGCCGTCCTCGCGGTGCATCACCGAGCCCATCTTGGGAGCGATGCCATAGTCCGGAAGTTCAAGATCCTCCCATGTGAACGCTACCTTCTCGCGGAACCCGACGATGATGATGCGCTCGCGGTGCTGCGGGCCGAAGTGCTTGCCGTTGATCACTTTGTGATGCACGTGATAACCAAGCTCGTTCTGCAACACATCGATGATGGTGGAGAACGTGCGGCCCTTGTCGTGGCTCATCAGGTTCTTGACGTTCTCCAGCAGGAACGCGCGCGGTTTCTTCTCGGCAATGATGCGGGCGACGTCGAAGAAGAGCGTTCCTTGGGTCTTGTCTGAAAACCCGTGGGGGCGCCCCAGTGCGTTTTTCTTCGAAACACCCGCAATGGAGAACGGCTGGCAGGGGAATCCTGCGAGCAGCACGTCGTGGTCCGGAACGTCGCTTTCGTGGACTTTCGTGATGTCGGAGGCGAACACATGGCCCTCTCCATCATGGAAATTTGCTCGATAGGTCTTTACCGCGTAAGGGTCCCACTCGCTGGTGAACACGCAACGGCCGCCCTGCTTATCGAAAGCCGTACGGATGCCGCCGATGCCGGCGAACAGGTCGATGAAGCGGAACTTCCCTTCGCCTGCTGGCGGCTCGCCGAAAGGCAGGAGGCGCTGACGGATTGCTTCGGCGACATAGGGTTTGGGTTCGGTTTCGCGGGTCTGCCAGCGACGCACAGTCTTCGGATCGACTCCCAGTGCCTGGGCGACCTCCTTCGGGCTGAAGCGTTGGAGGGAAAGGTCGATCAATTGGTACGTATTCATGAAATCTCCGGGAACAACGGGGACAGTATGTCCAATTTCTTCCCGTGGGAAAAGAAATAAATCAGATGAACTCTTCGAGGTCTGTAAGGCTTCGTGGTCAGGGCGTTTGAGGGCCCGACTTTGGGCGTGGTTTGTCGCAGATCCTGCGACCGACCAGCGGCCTGTTCTGCCTTCTGACGAATTGAGAAGTGCACTGCAGCGCTGATGATGGATGGCTAGTTTCAGATCGTCGGCTATGCCCACACGTGCTCGCTTGCGACCATTCTTTCGCTGCTGGTCGTCTGGCAGGTTCTGGGTCGCCCGTGGGAAGCCCTCCAAGCATGGCCGCACGTGCAACTACTCAACCGCTGCGGCGTGATGGAGGCGCTGGGATGCCGGCTTCCAACGCGCCGATGTGAGGGCGCGTTTGCTGCTGATCGATGTCGATCATTTCAAGCGGATCCAATGACAACTGTGGTCACCAACAGGGTGATGACGCGCCGTGTGGTGTTCTCGGGTCATGGGTGAGCGATGGTATTGGCGGACGGCCAATCCGGCGAGTGGCCGACCGTAGGCAGATGTGGAAGCTGCGCTTTTCAGAGGCGTGATCACATCGCGCCTGGGGTTGCGTGAAGCCTTGTCAGTCACGATGCCGCTGTATGGAGACCGACAAGACCCACACGAAAGTCGATTTCGGTGAAATCAGGTAGCTGGCGAAACTCGACTCTGACCCCGGTTTTCTTCCTTCTTCCACGCGCGCAGGCCCATCGCTGCCAGCCCCAGGAAGACGACGTACAACCATGCCGTTGCGTGCAGCGACTTCACCGCGTACATGCCCACATACACCACATCGACCGCGATCCACAGCCACCATGCGGCGGTGTGGCGTCGGGCCTGCCACCACTGTGCGACCAGGCTGAGTGCAGCGAGCATGGCGTCCAGCCAAGGCAGGGCGGCGTTGGTCCAGCTGTGCATGGCAGCGCCGAGGGCGATGCCGAAGGCGATGCCGATGCCCAGATCACGCGTCCATTGGTGGGCGGGCAAGGGCGTGATGATGATGCGGCCTTCGGCCTGCGACTGCTTGCGCCAGTTGAGCCAGCCATAGAGCAGAAACGCAGCGAAGGCGCATTGCAGCAGCGTGTCCGAATACAGCCGGGCTTCGGCGAACACCAGCGCGTACAGGCCGACCGAGATCAACCCGACCGGCCACGCCAGCATCCGTCGCTGCGCCATCAGCCAGACGCCGAGGGCGCTGGCGATAACGGCCGACCATTCCAGAAGTGCCGGGTTCATAGCGCGACGGTAACCGACAGGCGCGCCTGACGCGGTGCGCCGGGGAACAGGTAGTAATCACCGGAGCTGCTGCCGGTGTCGCGCCAGTAGAAGCGGTTGAACACGTTGTCCACCGACAGGTTCCAGTTCACCGCGTGCTCGCGCACTTGGTGCTGGAAGCGCACGCCGGCATCCACAACGCTATAGCCCGGTGCGCGCACGCGGCCGTCGGCGGTGGCGACGTTCGATGATGCATAGCGCCAGCCGCCAGTGATGCCCAGGCCTTGTACGAACGGCAGCTGGTAGTCGGCGTGCAGCGTGGCGCGCGTGGTCGGCACGTTGATCAGCGGGTGGCCTTCATAGGCCGGCGTGCCGGTGTTGCGTGCACGCGCGCGCAGGGTGCTGGCGCTGGCGGTCACCTTCAGGTGCTCGGTGACGCGGCCTTGTGCGCTCAGTTCCAGGCCGATGTGATTCTGCTGACCTTGCTGCACGAACGTGTAGCCGTAGTCGCTGTTGTCGGGCTTGGCGTACTGGAACGGTTGGTTGATGCGGAACAGCGCCGCGCTCAGCGTCAGTGCGTCCGACGGCGTGTACTTGCTGCCCACTTCAAGCTGGCGCGAACGTACCGCCGGCAGGAACGTGCCTTCGTTGGTGGTCCAGAACGGCGCTTCCTGGCCGAGTGAAATGCCCTGCGCGTAGCTGGCGTAGAGATTGATTTCGTCGGTCGCGCTCCAGATCAACGCCGTCTGCGGCAGGAAGCGCGACAGCCGGCTTGCGCGTTCGGGATTGCCGCGCTTATCGAAGGCGCGTTCGTCCAGACGGACGAAGCGGCCACCGGCCAGCCACTGCCAATCATCAGCGAAGCGGATGCGGTCGAGCACGAACACCGACTTCTGCGCGCTGTCCAAACGGCGCACCGACGGGCCCGGCTGCAGCGGCGACGGCACGAACTGCGGCACTTCCTTGTCGTGGATATTGGCGGTGCCGACGTACTCGTTGACGTTGCGGCGCTTGTCCACAGTGCGATCGAAATAGTCCGCGCCAATCGTCAGTTGGTGCTCGACGCTGCCGGTGTTGAAACGGCCGCGCAGTTCGGCGCGCAGTTGCTGATTGCGGCGCGTATCGTCCGGGCTGCGGTAATCGTAGATGTCGTAATCGCCGTTGGGCGCGAAATAATTGCCCGGCACGCTGCCATCGGCGCATTCGGCGGCGTAATAGCAGCCATAGGCGAAGGCGACGTTGTCGTCGATGACCGAGCGGCTGTAGCTGCCCGACACGCGCGATTGCCACGCGCTGTTGAAATCGTAGGTGTGCAGTGCGCTGATGTTGGTGCTGTCGATACCGACCGGCTGCTGCCAGGCTTGATAGCCGAGCATGTGCTTGCGATCCACGTTGCGCGGCAGCGCGGTGGCGCCCAGCAGCTGATAACCCGATGCCGAGCGCTGCGCGCTGGTCTGGTAGTTGGCGTCCACTTCCAGCTTGCCGCGCTCGCCGATCAACCAATCGGTGGCCAGCGAATAGAAATTGCGGCGGCCATCGGCGTGGTCGATATACGAGCCACTGTCATCCCACGCAGCGTTGAAGCGCACACCGATGCGCGGCGTGATCCAGTGGCCGACATCCACGGCCGCATAGCGCGTGCCTTCCGAATCGGTGGCGAAGCTGACGCTGCGCACTTCCGCCGGGCGCTTGCCCACGTAATTGATGATGCCGCCCGGGGCAATCACGCCGGCGGCCAAGCCGGCTTCACCCTTGAGGATTTCAACCTGCTGCACGTTCTCCAGCGCAAGGCGCTGCTCGCCGGCGATGGTCAAACCGTTGAAGCGGTAACCGGTGGCGGTATCCAGTGCGAAACCGCGAATCGCGATGTTCTGGTAATAGCCTTCCGGCGCGTAGCTGTCGCCCAGCGACGCATCGTTGCGGGCAAGCTCGGACAGCGTGCGGACGTGGCGGCTGTCGAGCAGCGTGCGGTCGAGCACGGTGATTGAAGCGGGTGTGTTTTTCCAATCGCCGGCACCGAAGCTGTTGGATTGCGTGTCCTTGGCGCCGGGCTGTTTGGCCTGCACGCGCACGGCGGCCAGCTCGGTGGTGGAGCGTTCCGGGGCTTCGGCTTCAAGGGTGCTGGCGTGCAGCGGCAGCGCCGCGCTCAGCGCAGCAGTCAACAGCGAAATTCGGTAGCAGCGGTTCATTCGGTTCGTCATCAGCCGGAGGGGGAGACGAAGCGAAGGCGCGCACGCAAAACCGCCCATGAAGGCGGTGTGCCTGCTGCTCAAAGCTCCCTACGCCGGTGCTAACCGGGTCAGGTTCCAAGGGACTCTCTCAGCCTGCAACAACCAGGCACCCCCGCTTCAGGGCCGCATTGGATCACAAACGGTACGGATTTGCTCGCGTTCGTGTTCAGGCAGCCGCGTGCAGGGCCGCGAGCAGCGTTTGCCCGTCGGCGGTGCGGAACCAGTGCGCGTGGCCGAGCAGGAACGTGTGATACGCCACGTCAGCATCGGCAGTCGAGCCGGTGGCACCCTGAAAATATTCGACTTCGGACAAGGCAAAGTCGACGTGTACCACCGGCAACAGGTCTGCCAGCAGATGCACCTGCGCAGCAGACAATGGCCGCACCTGGCGGTAGCCCTCGAGCAGTGCGAGCGCGGTATCCACATGCACCGCCTGCGGCCCACGCTCCAATTCCAGCCACGCTACTGCGTTGCGTTCGATGGCGGTGGCGAGATCGAACAGCGCACTGGTCGGCGAGGCGAGGCCGAAGTCGAGCACGCTTGCGACGACCATCGCATCGCCCTCACGACGCCAGAGCAGGTTGGAAACATGCCAATCGTTGTGCGCCCACAGTCGTGGCTCGGCCTGCAGTCGTTCGGCCAAACCTGCGTGCAACGGCAGTACGTCCTGTTGGAAATCGTGCTGCCAGGATTTGTGCGACAGATACGCAGCCAGCGCCGGGCGCTCGGTGAAGTCGCGTTCCAACATCGCAATGGGATCGGTAGTGCGAATCAAATCATCACGCGTCACCAGCACCTGCGTGCTGCGTTGAGGCGCGACGTAGCTTGCAGAGGCCAGATGCAGCGTGGCGAGCATCCGGCCAGCTTCCCGCGCCTGATCCTGCTCGGTCAGCGGCGTCCATGACGGCGCATCGCGGTACACGTCCTCGCCATCGGCCACCGCATGCAGCTCGTAGGTCCAACCCTCGTGTTCGACAACGGTTGCGCCCTCGCGATCCTGCAGCACACGAACCACCGGCACACCCGCTTCTGCAAGGTGCGCGATGAAGCGATGCTCTTCGGCCAAACTCGCAGCGTTCCGAACACTGTGGTGATGACGCTTGATGAAGACCTTGCCATTCGTCCCCTCGACGATGGCCGCCGCCGACATCGGACGCGGGCTGTGCCAGAGCGCAGCGCTGGCGCCTTCAAGCGCGCTGAAGTGCTCACGCAGCCAAGCGATCTCGCGCTCGTTGATGGGAGGCCAATCGGCAGGCACCTCATCGTTGTTGAGGCCTTGGACGCGGTGAGGGGAGGTGGTCATGGGACATGCGGTAGGTGAAATGGTGCGGGCGACAGGGTAACGCGTCGGCGGGGCAAGGAAAGTGGCTGTGGTGTGAAGCCTCGCCCAGCTGAGGTATGGGGCTGCTGACGCAACTTTTCCCGCGCTTCGCCGATGCAGTTTGCTGCGATACGCTACCGTGCACGGCTTTTCAGCGATCCTCTTCTCGAAATGGAGTTCGAAATCATGTATTCCCCCCTCCTATTGCTGGCCTTGGTCGGCATCGCCGGCATCAACGTCTCGGCCGCGCAAGATCCAACGCCCCAGCCAACGGCGGCGCCTGCTGCTGTCGAGCGTCCCGCACGCATCCGTCTGTTGGGGCAGAACGGCATTGGCCTGACGATGTATACCAACTCGCCTTGCGAGGATGAGTACGAGGAGGAGATCGAGGGCTCCGGTGCGCTGTCGCTCAGCTTCAAGGCGCTGGTCGGCAAGCGCCGGGCGAATGAATCGATTGGCATTGCGGAGACCGAGACCACCCGCACCATGGAAGATCGCAACCAGCTGATGGCCAATCCGTACTACACCGAGTTCCCGCTGGTGCCGGGGCAGCCGGTTGCGCTGCAGGCGCAGATCGCCGCGGGCGCGGGCTTGAGCTGCGGGCGTGGGCGCGGCGTGCACGGCATGTTTGTGCCCGAGCCCGGCGTGGACTACGAAGGCGAGATGGTCCGTGATTTCAAGATGATGGTGTGCGGCATTTCCGTCCGCCGTGTCTCGTCTGACGGCAGCCTGGCGCCGGTTCAGATCGAAGCATGGCCGAGGAAGTGCACAGCCAAAGCCCGCGAAACAACACCGATGATGGTGATGCTGTTCGATTCGGATCGGATGCAGTACCGGCTAGCGGAAAGCGGTGCTGGCATCGATGAGCTCGACAACGACGAAGATGGCGTGGAGGACTTCGAGGAAATGATGGCCGAAGCGCCACTGGAGGACGGCGCGGCGCTGTGCATTGTAGGCGACGACGCCTTGGACAGTAGCGAGTTGGGCAGGAAATTGCCGGCATTGCTGGAAGCGCGCGGTATCAAGGATCGAGCGCTGCGTTTCAGCAGCAAGGCGCTGGAGGTCGAGTGGGGACTGACTGAACAGCATCCATTGAACTTCGCGTTGGCCGAGTACTACTGCCGCTCGGCTGCTGGGATCCGTTGAGCGAGTGAAAGGGCGCGGGCGGTCTGCGCGGATTGGTGCATCATTCGTCCATGCCAATCACCCTCGACCACCTGCGCCGCTACGCGGTCACCCGCTCGCTGTTCAAGCCGACCACGTTGATGCGGGCGATTGGCAAGCTGGGCTTTGTGCAGGCTGATCCCATTCGCGCGCCGGCGCGGGCGCAGGATTTGACCTTGCGTCATCGTGTTGTCGACTACCGCGCCGGTGAATTGGAGCAGCGTTACCCGCGTTTGGCGTTGGAGGAGGACTTCTTCGTCAACTACGGCTTTCTGCCGCGTGCACACCATGCGTTGATGCATCCGCGTGAGGCGCGCGTGGTGTGGCCGCCGGCACGTTGGAAGCAGGCGCATGCGGTGCGGGAATTCATCGCCGAGCGCGGTGCGGTGCATCCGCGCGACGTGGACGCGCACTTCGCGCATGGCAAAACCACGAACTGGTTTGGTGGCTCGTCCAACGCCAGCACGCAGTTGCTCGATGGCATGCACTACCGGGGCATGCTGCGGGTGGCGCGCCGCGACGGTGGAACGCGCGTTTACGCCGTGCGCGATGGTGACACAACGGTGATTGATGAAGCCGATGCGCACGAACGGCTGGATGCGCTGCTCGATATCGTGATTCGCAAGTACGCCCCATTGCCGGCGGCGAGTCTCGGTCAGTTGTTGGGCTATCTGCGTAGTGGCGTTCCACAATGGAGCGGACTGCGCGCGGCGGCACTCAAGCGCGCACGCGAGCGCTTGGGCACCGCGCGGATTGAAGGCGTGGATTGGTATTGGCCTGCCGATGAAAATCCACGCGCGGCACGCTGGCAGCCCGATGATGCGGTTCGGCTGCTGACGCCGTTTGACCCGGTGGTGTGGGACCGGCGCCGTTTTGAATTGTTCTGGGGTTGGGCGTATCGCTTTGAGGCGTACACGCCAGCGCCGAAACGCAAACTCGGCTACTACGCATTGCCGCTGTTGTGGCATGACCGGGTGATCGGCTGGGCCAACCTCAGTGTTGTTGGTGGCGAACTGCACTCACAGTTCGGCTATGTGGAAGGCAACGCGCCACGCGATGCGGCGTTCCGTAAAGCGAGCGCCGCTGAGCTTGAGCGGATGCGTATTTTCCTTGGGTTGGCGGAGTGAACTAGTCCCGTGCGAGATCAGCGAGCCATAGCGTCAGCGTGAGTTGATTTGTGGTTCGACGGCATCTTGTCGGTTGGCCTCTGCCAGCAGCAGTTTGTAGGCCAGCGTCGGCAATGTCGCTGGCGCAGTGACGAGGGGAGCCGGTGAGGAAGGTGCGTCCATGCAGATCCAAGTGCGGAATGTGCCTGCAAGATGCATGAATGGTCGGGGCGCGTCGAGTCCGGTGCCCCGTCGCTCTTACGCTCGGGGCGCTGGCAGGTCGGGCGGATCAGGGGACGATCAAGGCTGGATCGCTGCCTCGCGGGAACCGGCGCCCGGGCAAGCGGAAGCCGTATTAAGATCGCGACGCTGGCGACATCGGGCCAGGGGATGTCCAAACGGGGAACGACATGGAACGTGTCTCAAAGGGTTTGGCGGTACTGTTGGTTGCGATGGGTTTGAGCGGGTGCGGCAATATCGGAAAGTCCAACGAGGAACGAATTTCCGATGCCATGCCACCCGGTAGTGCGGTGCTGGCAAGCAAGCAGAAACTCGATGCGGAAATGCAGGCCTTGGGAAGCGATGGCAGCGATCTGCAGCGGGCGTACAAGGCGAAACTGGATGCGCGTGCCGTCGAATGTGCAGGGGGCTATTCCGCTTCCTTGTTTGCGAGCGCGGCGTCGGTGCGCGATGCCTTGACCGATAAGGCGTGCTTCGCGCGCAGTGACGACGCACTTCGTGAGTGGCTGGGCATGCGGCGGATTGGGCTATTGCTGGCAGCGCCAGCGTTGCGGCCGATTCCTGCCACGCCTCCCGAAATGATCGTGGCGACCGATCCCATCCAGGGCGCGCTGTTCGCAAGCCGCGCCGGGGTAGCGTTGTTGCAGGTGAGGGGAAAGCGACAGCTGATTGATATCGGCAACGGCGTGGTGCTGCATGAAACGACCGATCCGCAGGGAGGCAATGCATCGCTCTCTTCCAACGGGAGGTTGCTGGCAGCGGCAGACGCTGAAGGAGACACGCAGATTCTTGACGCGCCGTCGGGCGACATACTGGCCAGCTTCAAGGGACGGCCTGCGCAGTTCTATTGGCTGGACGACGTCGGCGCCCTCTTCGTTGAAGAGGTGACGAGCGAGTCGGGTAAGCGTCGCGCGCCGGTGTTCCTTGATTTCAGTACCGGTGAGCGGCAGTTGATCCCGGTGGAGGGCAGAGAGCTGCGCGATGTGTTGCGTGTTGCCGGCGCGCCGCACCGCTATGTGCTGCTTTCGCGGCAGCGGATCACCGAGATCGAATTGAACCAGGACGCAGGTGCGTGGAAGGTTCGTCTTGTGTCCGAACAGTCGCTGGACGCCGGTGGCTATCGACCGGGGAGTGTGGTGGCGGTGGATGGCAGCTACGCGGTCATGCTGGGCAGCGATGCCCGCCAGCTGCTGATCGCATCGCGTCAGTTACGCACGCTCCCGCTGCAGCCGTTGACGGTGCACACCGCAATGGTGATGCCGGACCCGGATCTGCTGCTGCTCAGCCTGAGCTTGCCGGGCACCTATTCCACCGGAAATTACGTCTACTCACTCGGAAAAGGCACGCTCGCACGGGTTGAGCAAAGCGGCTTGCTCTCCCGCCGTTTCGTGTTCATTCCATCGTTGCAACGCAACGGCATCATTGATGGCGTCAAGATCACTGTGCCGGGTGAGATTCCCACGCAGCCGCCGATGGATGTCACCGCGGTGGTGCAGCAGTTGCAGGAGGAGGAGACAATCAGGAGCGCGGAGCGTGCCCGGCAACAGGGGCAGATGCAGGAGGAGCTCAGCCGGCTGCGGGCGACGTCGGAGCAGGAGCGTAGAGACGTGGATGCGGCAATCGCCGAGCTCGAACTGCGCGCATTGCTGGCCAAGCAGGGGCAGTCGCAGCAGGCGAGGCAGCGCCTTGTTGCAGCGGCGCCGCCGCCTTCAGTCAGCGGCCGGCTGGCCGATCTGGCGCGCACCGCAATGATCGAAGCAATCGGTGTGTATGAGGCAGGCAATGCAGTGCAGGTTGCGGGTACGCAGGGCCGCACGGGATCGGTGCAGGTGAGCGTGCGGCGCGGCAGCAAGCCCATTGTCCTGGTGCTGAGCGCGTATGAGCCGGTGAACTGGATGCTCACGGTTGAGCCGGGTGCGAATCTGGCGGCGGTGCTGGTCGGTGGCTATCACCAGGGGCAGGTGTTCGGCGCGGGCAGAGCGCCAGTGCGTCAGCTAGGGCGTACGTACGCCTACAAGCGGGGCGGGTCGGAATACTCCGCCTTGAACACCGAAGTACAGCGCATGACCGGCAAGCCGATTGACGCCTTCCAGGGGCGATACGATGGCGGCACTTTCGTAACGGGGATGTAGACCATGATTCCGAATGCACCACCGCTTGCGGGTGCCGACGTTCGTTGTTTGCCGAGAATGAAATGAAGCAAGCACAACCTGCCACCCGCAGCGGCGCGCTGCATATGGGCGTCGCCTTCGTCGCAATGGGGGGCTGGGCGACGTTCGCCAACCGTGCGCATCCGATGCCGGATCCGCTGATTGCCGGCGTGGTGCAGGGCACGTTGTCGGCGCTGATCACATTGTTTCTCAAGCGGATGATCGAGACGTTGTCTGCACGGCTGCCGGGGAGCGCCGGGTGGTGGTTGCCACCGTTGGTCGCGGTGGTGTCGTCGTTGACCTTGTTGACCGGCATTCACTGGTTGGCCGGCACGCCGGAGATCGTGCGCACGATTGTGGTGCCGCTGTCGGTCACGGCGATCTATGCGACGGCTTACACCATCGCTTTGCGGCAGGGGAAAGCGGCTCGGTGAGCAAGCGGAAACTCGACTCTGACCCCGGTTTTTAAACTGGCTTACAGCCCATCGCAGCATACGGTGTTCGTCGCCTCGTCCGGTGGCTTCGGTGATGACGCCGGCCCTGCGCAGGTGCTGCGCCTTGATCCCACCACACTCGCCGTGCAGGCGCGCATTCCGCTGGAGCGCAAGGGCTGAGGTGGTCACCGTGGGCACCGACAGCGTCAAGGTGGAGCAGCGCTTCAAGGTCAGTGCCGAGCAGCCGATGAACGTTGTGGCCTGATCGGCTGCATGGGGTTGGGGGGCAATGGTTGCTACCTCGGCCGTTTTTTTTGGGCCGGCGCCAAGGTGCGCGTTTGATCGTGCCGGCGCAGCGCGGCGTTCATCAGGCGCTGGAAGGTGGGGCATTGCAGATGGTCGGCCTGCGTGCAGCGGGCGGCATGGCGCAGGCCGTCACGCAGTGCCTGCAGGCGAAGAATCTGCTGGTCCAGATCGCCGGCCTTGCGCAGCAACTGCGGGCGATCCACCGCGAAATTGCCTTTGGCATCGAACATGCGGGCAATCTCCTCCAGCGAAAAACCAGCAGCGCGGCCGAGTGCGATCAGCGCCAGCCGTTGCATCACCGCTGCCTCGTAGACGCGGCGCAGGCCGTTACGTCCGATGGGACGGATAAGCCCACGCTCCTCGTAATACCGCAAGGTTGACGCTGGCAGACCGGATTGGCGGCTGACCTGGCCGATATCGAGCTCGGACACGCTTGACCTCAAGTTGGCTTGAACTAGCAGACTGGATGAAAACAGGAATCCAGCGAGGTTGAAAGCGCCGTGACGACATTTGAGTGGGTGATGCGAATCGTTGCAATCGGCGTGTTGGCCACGGGGGTGATGGACATCTGGAGCGTGCTGCAGCGGCGCGCGGGTCTGCCGACGCTGGACTATGCACTGGTCGGCCGTTGGCTTGCGCATATGCCGCAGCAGCGCTGGCGGCATTCACCCATCCAGCGCAGCGCGGTGATGCCGCATGAGCGATTGCTGGGCTGGGCGGCGCACTACGCGCTTGGAATTTTCTTTGCGATGTCGTTCTTGGCATTGGTTGGTGACGGTTGGTTGCAGCATCCCAGCGTCGGGCCGCCGTTGGTATTTGGAATCGCCACCGTCGTCGTGCCGTGGTGCGTGATTCAACCGGCCTTTGGCGCCGGCATCGCGGCTTCGCGCACGCCAACGCCGTGGCGCGCACGCGCGCAGAGCGTGGTGACGCACGCGGTGTTCGGGCTTGGCTTGTTCATCGGCGCATGGCTGATGGCGTAGGTGCTGCGCAGGGTGAGTGCTTCGCGACTGCGTGGTTAGCTTTGTTGGGGGGGCATGCACATCGGGCCACGCGGCGCTAACGGGTGTTGCGCGCAGGCTGGCGGTGCGGCGAACACGCCGTGAACTGGAGGCGGCAGATGGGCAGCAAACAGCATCCAAACCCGCATCAGAAGATGGACCAGAATCGACCGGGTCGTCCGGGTGTGGATGATGCGCAGAAGGCAAATCCTTCGCGCCAGGCATCGCGCACCGAGCCCAGTCATCAGAAGGATATGCAGGATGGAAAGTCGGGGCAGAAGGACCGGATGCACCCCAAGCATTAGCTGGCTTGTCTTGTAAGCAAGGCCCCGGGATGGGGCCTTGCTGTGCCGAAATGTCGCCATGGTGAATGCGAGCAGATGGTGCTGGCGTTGCGATTGGATCGGCGAACGGTGTGCTGCTTCCAACGCCGCCGTAGTGTTGAAGCTAGTCCGACACGATCAGTGACCAGACGCCGAACCGCTCCCGGAACTGATAGCGGTAGCCGCTCTTGTCGGTTTGATCGGCGAGATTGCCGTCGTCGTCCATCATCCTGCGTGGTGCGTCATCCGCGCGGGCTTGCTCCAGGCCAAACGCCTGCGCATCGACCGGCGTGACGGCGATGGTTTCACGGCCGGGACCTTCGAGAAAAAAATGCAGTGTGTCCATGTATATCCGCCTGTTGATTGGCTGGGTATGCATGCCCCTGGCGACGCCGTGCGTGCCAGGGGCATGGGGAAAGACAGCAGGGATCAATGGCCGTTGGCACCAGGGCCAACGGTGATGCCCGAGCTGTCCACACGGGCCACGCCTTCAATCTTGCGTGCCACGGCAACTGCCCGGTCAGCTTCGACCTGCGTGCGTACATGGCCACTCAGCGATACCACGCCATTGACAGTCTCGACCTTCAACTCCATGCCGGGCACATCTTTGGTGGCAAGCAGGTCGGCTTTCACCTTGGTGGTGATCCAGGTATCGCTGCCGGGTTGCTCGGAATGCGTGGTTGCTGATTTTTCGTAGCCGCTTTCCTGTGCCGGCGAATGGGCAGTGCTGGCAAGCGCGACAGGCGCACAAGCCGGCAACAGCGCAGCAGCGAAAAGCAGATTACGAACGTATAGGTGCTTCATGGTTGGTTCTCCATCTGTTGATGGGGCGAGTTCACTTCAACGAACTCATCCTCACCCTAAGAGGCCAAGTGTTAACGCAGCGCGCCCGTGGTGTTAGCCAACGGAACAAAGCCCCGGTTAAGTTCAAAAACACAACATGAAGCGACGTGCTGAATGCACAGTTCGCAGCCAATACGCATGGAATCAAGGGGTTTTCGACGTGTACTTACGTCGCAGCGGCTACGGTTGGTATGCGTTCATAAGCGGAGAGTCGTGATGACACGCGTGCATACACCGACAAGCAGAAACGACAGGCCGACTGTGTTCCAGCCCTCTGGGTATCGAACACCGCGACTGAACACCCGGCAGCCGGCATTGCACCGGCTGCCAGACGAGGAACGAAGGGCTTAGGCCTCTTCTTCTTCCTCTTCTTCTTCGTATTCTTCTTCCTCGCCCTCTTCGTCGTCCTCGCCTTCTTCCTCTTCGTCCTCGTCCTCGTCTTCGCCTTCAAACGCTTCCAGCGTTTCAACGCGGACGAAGTTGGGCAGGGTGTCGGCGAGGCTGATCAGCTTGCCGTCGGCGAGCATCGGACGCACCGCGCGCTTGCCGGCTTCTTCCACGACCGCAAAGCACACCAGGGTCTGCGCGCTTTCTTCACCGTGCTCTTCGAATACTGCAACCCAGCCGTCGGCGGGGATGATCTGAATGATGTTGTCTTGCATGGCTGGACTATTGGCGGAAGGAGCGCAGAGCTTGCGTGAAGCCGGTGGCGCTGTGCAAGCCTCATCACGGGGGATTGAAGAGCGTCGGGCATGGCTGTCGCCAATGGCGTGTGATGCCGGTCAAAGCGGGAGTGCCGGGCCATGACCGAAGCCCCGTTGCGAACGCCGGATGGCCGCTACCTGATCGTGCGCGGCCGGCTTTGGCGCAGCAGCAACCCAAATCTACCCGAGTCGCTGCGGCTGGGATTTGTAGCGGAGTTGATGGCCGCACGCAGGGAAGTCGGAGCGGCGCGTCGGGCAGAGGATCGCGAGCGTCTTGCCCGGGCCGGCGCTGCAGTGGATGCCGCCAAGCGCGCGCTTGGCGAGCGCGGCCCGGTCTGGTGGGACGACGGCGCACCGGATTTCAATCGCCACCTGGTCAAGAACACGCCTTATGCCGCGTGGTATGCCGCGCGGTTCGGCAGCGAATAGGCCACTGGCTTTACGCCACACGCGGATGCAGGGAGGATGCGTGCAGCGCTGTTGATGAAGGTACGTCCCAATGCTGCATTGCCGACCCATTATCGAAGCAGGATCCGGCGGGCGGTCCGCCTTGTGGGTGGACCTGTGCCAACCCACGCCGGAGGAGCTGGCGCAGGCTTCGCAGCAGGTGGGGTTCGCGATCCCCGACCGGGCCGGCATCAGTGAGATCGAGTTCAGCAGCCGGGTGCGCATGGAAGGCGAGGCCTTGGTGCTGAACCTGCCGCGCTTCCAATACGAAACCGCGCAATTGGTGGCGCCACTGGGGTTTGTGGTCGCGCCCAACGCCTTGGTGGTGCAGCGCGAGCATCCGGTGGATGCGTTCGCCACGCTGGAAAGCGATCTGGGCAAGCATCCCTGCGTTGGTCCGGCGGACCTTTTCCTGCGCATGATCGAGCGCATCGTTGATTACCTGGCCGACCTGCTGGAAACGCTGGAAAGCAGCATGAGTGAATTCTCCCGGCAGGCCTTCAACAAACCCAAGGGCCGCCGCGCGCCACGCCGGCTGGAACGCATGCTGCACGAAGTGGGCGTGATGGGCCGGCATATCGGCGCGCTGCACAACACCGTGCACGGCTTGTCGCGGATGTTGAACTACCTGGACGAATCCGCGCCGGAGTGGTTCGGCACCGATGCGCACAAGCGGATCAAACTGGTGCTCAAGGACATCACCTCGTTGAGTGAGTTCGAGCAGCAACTGGGAGACCGCAACGAATTCCTGCTCGACAGCGTGCTGGGCCTGATCAACATGGACCAGAACGAAGTGATGAAGGTGATGGCGGTGGCCTCGGTGGTCGGCATCCCGCCGACGGTGCTGGTCGGCATCTGGGGCATGAACTTCGCTGCGATGCCGGAGCTGCATTGGCACTTCGGGTATGGAATCGCGCTGACGGTGATCGTGCTGAGCATCGTGGTGCCGCTGGTGTGGTTCAAGCGGCGCGGATGGTTGTGAGTTGGGCATGGGCGCTCCGGCGCCGGCGGTTGCCTTCTCGCCGCAAACCCCATCCCCACGCGCTTACAGCCTTCGCCTAGAATCCCCGATCCCTTGAACCCACCGGAGCCGCAATGCCTGCCAAACCCATGTCCCCCACCGGGAAGTTGTTCGCCGCTGCCGCACTGATTGAAGGCGTGACCTGGGCCGGGCTGTTGATTGGCATGTTGCTCAAGCGTGGGTTGGAGATCACCGATCTGGGCGTGCGCATCTTCGGGC
The DNA here is from genome assembly GCF_050737575.1 of Stenotrophomonas sp. GTDB lineage: Bacteria > Pseudomonadota > Gammaproteobacteria > Xanthomonadales > Xanthomonadaceae > Stenotrophomonas. The sequence continues at coordinate 362,641 of NZ_JBOHXW010000005.1, read as the reverse complement.
CGCTGCACGGCATGGCGTTCCTGTTCTACGTGGTGGTGTGCCTGTACGCGTGGATCAAGCTGCGCTGGCCGTTGTGGGCCATGCTGGTTGCGCTGGTCGCCGCGGTGCCGCCGCTGGTGACGGTGCCGCTGGAAGTGTGGTTCCGCCGTATCGGCCTGCTGTCTGATCGCACGCCCTGAGTCGCTGGATCGCACCGTCACACACCACCGATGCCGCGCCGGACAAGCGCGGCATCGCGGTTCTTTCCGATGAAACCACCATTCCACTACGCAATGTGGGATATGCGGTTTAGCCAGCGTTGTGCATGGTGTGCCGTCGTTTGAATGCCCCACGCAGCAGCATGTGCCGCAAAAATGCCGCGTTGAAGTGGGGCGCGGCCCGCTGATATTGCGTTGAAGCGGTCGGCCGGGAAATGCAAGCCCCGCTGGCGGTGGGCCTTGCCCATTGTGGATAATCTGCCCGCTCGCGGCGGCCGCTTGGTCGGGGCGGGACACCCACGGAGTGGGTGGCGCGGTTGAGGGGGCTCCCGCGGTGCCTGGCGTACGGCACATCACCCAGCGGGTATCAGCGCATTTGCCGCACGTTTAAGTTTGATCTTCTAGTTTTCCCGCACGTCACGTTCTCCCTTCAAGGAATTCCGGTGCAACACGCAAGCAGTGAATGGCACGGTGCAACGCGCCTTTCCGCACAAGGCAATGGTCTGTCGGTGGTGCAACACCGGAGTGATCGATGAGCGGCTCCACAATTACGTCCGCCCCGAGCCACGCGCCTGTCGCGATGGGCCTGGATGCGGGCATGGCCGTGCTGCCCGCCGAGCATCCGCTGGAGATGCCCGAGCAGTCGCTGCGTGAAGGCAAGCTCAACGTAAGCCGACAAGAAACCGCGCCGCCCAACATTGGCCTGCGCCGGCTTTACGTGTTCGGCACCACCGCGGTGATGACCGCCGCTGCTACGGCGATGATGGCGCGCGTGCTGGCCAATGGCGGCATCAACGTGCTCGAAGGCTGCCTGCTGGTGCTGTTCGTCGCATTGTTCGCCTGGATTGCGCTGTCGTTCGTCGGCAGCCTGGCCGGTTTGCAGGCGCTGCTGCGCGGCCGCCGCAAGCTGGGTATCTATCCGGATACGCCGCTGCCGGTGCTGGAAACGCGCACCGCGCTGTTGATGCCCACCTACAACGAAGACCCGCGCCGGATGATGGCCGGCTTGCAGGCCATCTACGAATCGGTCGCGGCCACCGGCCAGCTGGATCGCTTCGATTTCTTCGTACTCAGCGACACCACCCGCGACGATATCGGTCGTGCCGAGGAGCAGGTATTCCTGCGTCTGGTCGAAGAAACCGGCGGCGCCGAGCGGCTGTTCTACCGTCGCCGCGCCAGCAACGTCGGTCGCAAGGCCGGCAACATCGCCGATTGGGTGCGTCGCTTTGGTGGCGCGTACCCGCAGATGCTGATTCTGGACGCCGACAGCCTGATGACCGGCGACGTGATCGTGCGCCTGACCTCGGCGATGGAAAAACACCCGAGCGTCGGCCTGATCCAGTCGCTGCCGGCCGTGGTCAACGGTCGCACCGCGTTTGCCCGCATGCAGCAGTTCGGCGGTCGCGTGTATGGGCCGGTGATGGCCTACGGTGTTGCGTGGTGGCACGGTGCCGAGAGCAATTACTGGGGCCACAACGCGGTGATCCGCACCCATGCGTTTGCCGAGCAGGCCGGCTTGCCGGAACTGCCGGGCCGCAAGCCGTTTGGCGGTCACGTGCTGAGCCATGACTTTGTCGAAGCGGCGTTGATGCGCCGTGGCGGCTGGGCAGCGCACATGGTGCCGTATCTGCAGGGCAGCTATGAAGAAGGCCCGCCGACGCTGACCGACATGCTCATCCGCGACCGCCGTTGGTGCCAGGGCAACCTGCAGCATTCCAAAGTGGTGGCGACGCCGGGCCTGCATTGGATCAGCCGCGTGCACATGATGATCGGCATCGGTCACTACTTCACCGCGCCGATGTGGGCGATGTTGATGCTGATCGGCATCGCCATTCCGCTGATCCACGGCGGCATCGATCTGGTCGAAGAACTGCACCTGAAAATGTCGCCCGCGCATTACTGGCGCGGCCTTGATCAGCAGGGTGTGGTCTGGGTATTCGCCGTGACCATGGCGGTGCTGCTGGCCCCCAAGGTGATGGGTTACGTGGCCATGCTCACTGCACGCAGCGAGCGCATCGGCTGTGGCGGCGCATTGCGCGCACTGGTGTCGGTGCTGCTGGAAACCGTATTGGCCGCGCTGATGGCGCCGGTGGTGATGTACGTGCAGTCGCGCGGTGTGTCTGAAGTGCTGGCCGGCAAGGATTCGGGCTGGGATGCACAGCAGCGCGACGATGGCAGCGTGCCGCTGGGTGCATTGCTGCGCAGCTACGGTGGCTTGAGTGTGTTCGGCCTGGTGATGGGCGCGATGGCCTACGCCGTCTCGCCGCCGCTGGCTGCGTGGATGGCACCGGTGGTGATCGGCATGGCACTGGCCGTGCCGGTGGTGGCGTGGACCTCGTCGCGTCGCGCCGGTGACTGGCTGCGCCGCCATCAGTTGCTGGCAATCCCGGAAGAAAGCCACCCGCCGCGTGTGCTGGTACGCGCTGCCGAGCTGCGCGCCGCCGCAATGCGTGAGCCGCCGCAGGACTGATCTCCGATAGGAGCGGCTTCAGCCGCGAAGCCAAAGAACCCGGATGTCGCAACGCATCCGGGTTCTTCGCAACAAGGTTCCGCAATTGCCCATATCGCGTTGATGCAGCGGTCGTCGTCGGCCTCGCGGCTGAAGCCGCTCCTACCGTGTTTTTCCCGTTCTTCGCTTCCCACCGTCATAATCCCCGCCTGTCTTCGGGAGTGATTGAAATGCTGGAAACGGTGGAACAGGAAACCGGCGCGTCGCCGCAGTGGTCGATCATCTGGCTGCATGGGCTTGGTGCCGACGGCCATGATTTCGCGCCCATCGTGCCGGAACTGGTGCGCCCGCACTGGCCTGCGATTCGTTTCGTGTTTCCGCATGCGCCCAAGCGCCCGGTGAGCATCAACAACGGCATGCCGATGCGTGCGTGGTACGACATCGTCAGCATGGATTTCCGTAGCCGCGCGGATGCCACCGGCGTTGCCGAATCGGTCGCGCAGGTGGAAGCGCTGATTGCACGCGAGCAGGAGCGCGGCATTCCGTTGAACCGCATCGTGCTGATCGGTTTCTCGCAGGGCGGCGCCATCACCTTGGCCACCGGCCTCCAGCGTCGCGAAAAACTGGCCGGGCTGGTCGCCCTGTCCACCTATCTGCCTGAAGTCGACGCCGCCGCCGCACAGCTGGTGGACGGCGCCAACACCCAGCCGGTGTTCATGGCCCACGGCACGGGCGACCCGGTGATCCCGGTACAGGTCGCCGAACACAGCCTGCAGGTGCTCAAGCAACTGGGCTTTGGCGTGGAATGGCACCGCTACCCGATGGCGCACCAGGTCTGCGGTGAAGAAATCCACGCGCTGGGCGACTGGCTCCAGGCCCGGTTCGAGGCGTGAAGGCCGGGGTGTGAGGGACTGCGCAATTTCGCAACCGCCCCACGCAGGCTTCGCACCGGTGCGGCTACCATGGCCGCACCAACACTGCGTGACGGGGAGGACCGCGTGAAGGTAGTCATTGCCGACGACGAGCCTTTGGCACGCGAGCGCCTGCGTTCCCTGCTGGCCGAGCATGCCGACATCACCGTGGTCGCCGAGGCGGCCAATGGCAGCGATGCGCTGCACGCCTGCGCGCAGAGCCAGCCAGATCTGGTGCTGCTGGACATCGCCATGCCCGGCGTCGACGGGTTGGAAGTAGCCCGCCACCTGGCCCACTTCGAGCCCCGTCCGGCGGTGGTGTTCTGCACCGCATACGACGCCCACGCGTTGTCCGCGTTTGAAGCGGCAGCGGTGGATTACCTGATGAAACCGATCCGCGCCGAACGTCTGGCAGCGGCATTGGCGCGCGCGCGCACCGTCATCGCCGGGCGCGCCACCGCTGCCGCACCGGCTACGCCAGCGACGCAAGCGCGTCGGGTGCTGTGCGCACGCCTGCGCGGCAGCCTGCGGTTGGTGCCGGTGGAAGACATCGTCTATCTGCAGGCCGAGGAAAAATATGTGGTGGTCCACCACAAGCGCGGCCAGGATCTGATCGAAGAATCGCTGCGTTCGTTGGAAGACGAGTTTGGCGAGCGTTTCATCCGCATCCACCGCAACTGCCTGGTCGCCCGCGACCAGCTGCAGGAAGTGCGGCGCACGCCAGCCGGGCAGGTGCAAGCGGTGCTGCGCGACATGCCAGTTCTGCTGGAAGTCAGCCGCCGCTGCGTCGCCAACCTGAAGACCGAACTGATCCGGCTGTGACCGCCGCGCCGGCAACGGCGATAATGCGCGCATGACCATCCTGCGTATCGCTACCCGAAAGAGCCCGCTTGCCTTGTGGCAGAGCGAACACGTCGCTGACCGCCTGCGTCAGGCCCATCCCGGGCTGACTGTGGAGCTGGTGCCGATGAGCACGCGCGGCGACGAAATACTGGACCGCTCGCTGGCCGCCATCGGCGGCAAGGGCTTGTTCCTGAAGGAACTGGAGCTGGCGATGATGCGCGGCGAAGCCGATTGCGCGGTGCATTCGCTCAAGGACGTGCCGATGGAGCTGGAGGCGCCGTTCGCGCTGCCGGCCATTCTGGCCCGTGCCGATTCCGCCGATGCCTTTGTGTCCAACCATTACGCCTCGCTCGACGCCTTGCCGCAGGGCGCAGTGGTCGGCACGTCCTCGCTGCGCCGGCAGGCGCAACTGCGCGCCCTGCGCCCGGATATTCAGTCCCGCGACCTGCGCGGCAACGTCAACACGCGCCTGGCCAAGCTCGACGCCGGTGATTACGACGCCATCATCCTGGCCTGCGCCGGGTTGGAGCGGCTGGAACTGGGCGCGCGCATCCGCGACCGTCTGCGTGCGCCGCACTGGCTGCCGGCACCGGCACAGGCGGCCGTCGCCATCGAATGCCGTCAGGACGATGCGAACGTGATCGCGCTGGTGTCTGCCTTGGACGACGCGCCCACCCGCACCTGCGTTGAAGCCGAGCGGGCAATGAACCGCGCGCTGGACGGCAGCTGCCACGTACCGGTGGCGGGCTTGGCGCAATGGCAGGGCCAGGACTTGTGGTTGCAGGGTTTGGTTGGCGGCGTGGCCGATGGCCGCATCGTGCGCGCTGAAGCGCACGGCCCGGCGACTGACCCGGAAGCATTGGGTCGCAACGTTGCCCGGCAACTGCTGGATGCCGGCGCTGGTGAGTTGCTGGGCAATCCAGTCTGAAACGTAGTGGCGTAGTGCCAAGCCATGCTCGGCAGAAGCGTTCCCGATAACCCGTCAGCAGCGCATGGCTTCGCTCTATTCGCGACAAAGGTCGCTGGGGTTTTTCCCGCCTACGCAATGAAAAGGGGAATGGCCCGCGCCGCAGCACACCGCCATTCCCCGTTCCCGAACCCCAATTCCCCGCTTCTAACTCACTTGAAACTGTAAACCACGTTCATCGTGGTCAGGGTGTCGGTCTTGCGCTTGTCTTCGGCCACGTCGCTGTTGTGGCGGGCCTGCCAGCCGGCCTTCAGGGCGAAGTGCTGGTTCATGCTCACCGACACGCCAAAATCGTTCTGCGCGAAGGTGTTGTACGAGCCGGATTCGACCAGCAGGCTGTTGACCAGCTCGGTGTTCTCGGTGATCGCAAACTTCAGGTCGAACAAGCCACGGCCGATCAGGCCGGTGCGGTCTTCGTCGGTGTCGGCGTTGTGAGAACGGCGCACACCGGGGCCGATCTGGGTGTCCAGGATCAGCCGCTCGCCGTCGATCAGGCGCGTGCCGTAACCCAGACCGAAGCTGCTCTGGCGGTCGTAGGTGGCGAAATCATCGCGTTCGTGACGCACCGTGGCGGTCAGCTGGCGGTGCTCGCCCAACTGCAATGCGCTGCCGGCACCGGCGGTATAGCGGTTGGCGGTGGTCTGGCGGGTGCGGTTGGTGGTGCCGTCGTCGTTGGTCTGGGTGTACTGGGCGCTGGAGCGCAGGCCGAACAGATCCATGCTGTGCACCCAATCGTCGTCGGTGTAGCGCAGCTTGAGGCGGCCGTTGAAGCTTTCGGTGGTGCTGTTGCCGTGCGCGGAGGCAAAACCAAGCTCGCCGCCACTGCCGCTCCAGGGCGAAGTCATGGCAGCCAGGTCGGAGGCATCGTCTGCCCAGGCGGCCATCGGGGCGCACAACAGCAGCGGCAGGAACAGCGAAACACGCAGTGACATCAGTCAATCTCCGGAAGCGAAACGGGGTAAGAAAGCGTTTTCATGATACCGGAAGGCTTGCGGTGGCTTGATTCAGGGGGCGCTGTGGCTTCAGACAACGTTTGGCAGCCGGGCCTGTTGCCGGCCCGCAGCATTGCGGCCCGGAGTCGGACATAATCGGCCCCATGGATCGTTACGAACGCATAAACGCGCTGCATCGCCTGCTTAAATCCGCCCGTTATCCGGTGACGGTGGCTCGCCTGCAGGAAGAACTGGGATGTTCCCGGGCAACGGTCTACCGCGACCTGGCCTTTCTGCGCGATGCGCTGATGGCGCCGGTGGAAGGCGATGGCGAGGCCGGTTTCCGCTATCTGAGTGGCGAAAGCGACCGTTTCGAGCTGCCGGGGCTGTGGCTGAGTTCGGAAGAACTGCACGCCCTGCTGGCGTCCCAGCACCTGCTGGCACGAACCGGTGGCGGGGTGCTGTCCTCGGTGCTCGCGCCGTTGCAGCAACGCATTGAAAGCCTGCTGGCCGCCCAGGCCGGTGCGACCTCCTGGCCGGTAGAGCGGGTACGGGTGATTCCGCACCGTGGCCGCAAGCTCGACGAGGCCAGCTTCCGCACCGTTGCCTCCGGCGTGCTGGAGCGCAAGCAGCTGTCCTTTGAATACCGCGCGCGTTCCACCGACGAGGCCACCCGCCGCACGGTGTCCCCGCAGCGCATCACCCATTACCGCGACAACTGGTACCTGGACGCCTGGGATCACACCCGCGATGCGGTGCGCAGTTTCGCCGTGGACCGCATTCATCAGGCGCGCCTGCTCGATCAGCCGGCCCGCGACGTGCCCGACGAAGAGTTGAATGAACAGCTGGCCGCCAGCTACGGCATCTTCTCCGGCGCGCCGAAAGGCTGGGCCACCATCGTGTTCAGCGCCAAGGCCGCGCGCTGGGTAGCCGACGAGCATTGGCATTCCAAGCAGCAGGGCCGGTTCCTGCCGGATGGTCGCTACGAACTGAAACTGCCGTACAGCGTTTCGCGCGAACTGCTGATGGACGTGCTGCATTACGGCTCGGATGCGGAAATCGTTGAACCGCAATCCCTGCGCGAGCAAGCCAAGGCGCTGTTGTCGCTGGCCTTGAGCAATTACGACTAAGCGGCAGGGCAGGGCCTGCGGAAGTGAGTGAAGCGCCTGGGAACCCGCGCTGCACTCACGCCCGCTGCATCACTTCTTGTTGGGTACTTCAAAACCCAGGCGGCCGACCTGCTCCGGGTGCTGCGGCACGCGCTTGAGCTTGTCGGTGTTGACGTCGTACTTGTCACGCAGGCGCAGGGCCAAGTGGCGGTACAGCGTGTTGTCCATGTCCGGCTCGCGGGCAAAGATCCAGGCCATCTCGCGGCCCGGGTAGCCGATCAGCGCCCAGGAGTAATCCGGCGCCACTTCCAGGATGCGCGAATGCGTGGGCACCACGCGGTAGAACCAAGTGCGCCAGCGGCGGTTGCCACTGTCTTCGTCCACCTTGGCGCGGATGCTGAGTTCCTCGGCGGGCTCACTGAAGCCTTCGCGGAATTCGTAGTTGATGGCGACCTTGTCGTCTTCGCGCAACGTATAGGTGTTGACGCTGGCCACATGCCCGCGCTCGACGAAGTTGGGCACCCGGCCGATCACATACCAGCGGCCCATGAAGCGCTGCAGGTCCACCGGGCCTTCGGAGTCACCTTCCACGATGGGTGTCGCGGCGGGGGCGTCCTGCGCGTGTGCAGGTGCCAGCGGCAGGGTCAGGCTCAACAGCAGGGCAGACAGAAACGCTGGAATTGGTCGCATTACGAATTGGAGCGCCATTGGTGGGTGACGGCAGCATGTTCGACGGGCAGCGATAGGCGCGTCAATGGCAGGTCGCAGTCTGTGAGATGAGGGACGTTGAGGATGCACTCCACCACAGCCATGTTGCCGGAGAACGTCATGCCCAAGCCGTCCGCACCGTCATACCGCCGTAAGCAGGACCCGAGCCCCGATCCACGGGTGTTGCGTTGCGTCAGGCAAGTTGCGCTGGCAGGCATGGCCTTGGTGCTGGTGTGGCCGGCTGCGCGCGGGCACAGCGTGTGGATCGGCTGGCTGCCGCTGTGGCTGGTGGGCATGCCGTTGGCGTCCTGGTGGGCGCTGTACCGGTTCCGCCTGCCGGCGGCTTGGCGCAACCGCAAAGCGGTGCAGCGCCGCCGTGGTCCGCAGGCCCGTCGTACCCGTCGGGCAGTGCGCTGGCGCGGTTCGCAGGCAGCCTGACCTTCGACACGGGAGGGCTGCGGGTTGCCTGTGCTAGCGTTCGGCGCTTATGACCGCGTGGAGCCAATATGTCCCGAATCACCTCCGCCTGCCTCGTTGCAGGGTTGCTTTCCTCTGGCCTGGCCGGTGCTGCCATGGCCGCTGACGCCCCCCAGGATCACTACGCCTGGCTGGAGGATGTCACCGGTGACAAGCCGCTGAACTGGGTGAAGGAGCAGAACGCAAAATCTGAAGGGCGGCTGGCGCAGAGCCCGCAGTTCAAGCAGATGGAGGCCGGCATCCGCGAGGTGCTGGATTCGGACGCCAAGATTCCGGGCGTCGAGAAGATTGGCGACTACTACTACAACTTCTGGAAGGACAAGCAGCACGAGCGCGGCATCTGGCGCCGCACCACGCTGGTGGAATACCGCAAGGCCGAGCCACTGTGGGAAACCGTGCTGGACCTGGACGCGCTGAACAAGGCCGAGGGTGAGAACTGGGTGTGGCACGGCGCCAACTGCCTGCGCCCGGAATACACCCGCTGCCTGATCGCGCTGTCGCGCGGCGGCGCCGATGCCGACGTCACCCGCGAGTTCGACCTGTCCAACAAGCAGTGGATCAAGGACGGTTTCTTCCGCGCCGAGGCCAAGGGCGGGCTGGGTTGGATCGACCAGAACAACGTGTTCGTCTACACCGATTTCGGCGATGGCTCGATGACCACCTCCGGCTACCCGCGCGTGGTCAAGCAGTGGCGTCGCGGTACGCCGATGTCTGCGGCCACGACCGTATACGAAGGCAAGCCGGAAGACATGTACATCGCGGCGATGCACGACGACACGCCCGGTTTTGAACGCAATTTCGTCAGCCGCACCATCGCCTTCTACAACAACGAGCTGTTCGTGCTCGGTGCCGACGGCAAGCTGACCAAGGTGGATGCGCCGAACTCGGCGGAGAAGGGCGTGCGCCGCGAATGGTTCACCCTGGAACTGCGCGAGCCGTGGACCGTGGGCGGCAAGACCTACGCGGCCGGTTCGCTGCTGGTGACCAAGTTCGATGACTTCATGGCCGGCAAGCGCGACTTCGACGTGCTGTTCGCGCCGACCGACACCACCTCGCTGGCCGGCATGTCCTGGACCAAGTCGCACGTGGTGTTGAACGTGCTGGACGACGTCAAGAATCGCCTGCAGGTGATGACCCACGGCAAGGACGGCTGGGTTGCCAGCGAGTTCACCGGCGCCCCGACCTTCGGCACCATCGGTGTTGGTGCGGTGGACGCGGACGAAAGCGATGCGGTGTGGATGACCGTCACCGACTACCTGACCCCGACCACACTGGCACTGGCGGAAATCGGCCAGCAGCCGGAAGTGCTCAAGACCATGCCGGCGTTCTTCGACGCCAGCGGCAAGGTGATCGAGCAGCACTTCGCCAACAGCAAGGACGGCACCCGCGTGCCGTACTTCGTGGTGCACGACAAGGCGATGAAGCGGGACGGTTCCAACCCGACCCTGCTGTACGGCTACGGTGGTTTTGAAATCTCGCTGACCCCGAACTACTCCGGCGGCATGGGCCGTGCGTGGTTGGACAAGGGTGGCGTGTACGTGGTCGCCAACATCCGCGGCGGCGGCGAGTACGGCCCGCGCTGGCACCAGGCGGCGTTGAAGCAGAACCGCCACAAGGCGTATGAGGACATGGCTGCGGTGGCGCAGGATCTGGTCAGCCGCAACATCACCTCGGCCAAGCACCTGGGCGTGCAGGGCGGCAGCAACGGTGGCCTGCTCACCGGCAACATGCTGACCCAGTACCCGGAGCTGTTTGGTGCGGTGGTGGTGCAGGTTCCGCTGCTGGACATGAAGCGTTACAGCCACCTGCTGGCTGGCGCGTCGTGGATGGCCGAATACGGTGACCCGGACACGGCGGATTGGGACTTCATCAAGACCTTCTCGCCGTATCACCTGTTCGATCCGGCCAAGAGCTACCCGCCGGTGCTGTTCACCACCTCGACCCGCGATGACCGCGTCCACCCGGGCCACGCCCGCAAGATGGCGGCCAAGATGATCGACGCCGGCAAGGACGTGACCTACTACGAGAACATCGAAGGTGGTCACGGCGGCGCAGCCAACAACGCGCAGGCCGCGCATATGTCGGCACTGGCGTACAGCTTCCTGTGGGAACAGCTGAGCAAGAAGTGATGCTTGGTTTGAAGTGATGTCTGCTTTGAAGCGGCGATTGCTTTGAAGTGATGCAAAACAAACGCCACCGAAAGGTGGCGTTTGTTTTTGTTTTTGCTGAAGCCCCTCTCCCGCGCGCGGGAGAGGGGTTGGGGTGAGGGCAGAACGAAGTATTGATGGTGAACTGAGGCAGATGTTCTCGAAGTCAGAAGCTCAAAGCCAAAAGCCAAAAGCCAAAAGCCAAAAGCCAAAAGCTCCCCCCATCCGCCCTTCGGGCACCTGCATTCGGCACGTCCCTGTGCCTCACCCTTCGGGCGGCTTCGCCGTGCAACTCGGCAATCCTGCCGCGTTGTCGCCCCGCAGGCGGGAGAAGGGAACAGCCCAGCGGCTACCTCTTCTGCTGCCAGCTTCCCAACCCCCGCCCGATCCGCATCACCGCTTCCTGCAGCCTCGCGACATTCTGCGTATAGGCAATCCGCACATGCTGGTTGGCGCGGTAATTGCCGAAATCCAGGCCCGGCGTAAACGCCACATGCTCGGTTTCCAAAAAGTGCGCGCAGAACGCCTGTGCGTCCTCGGTGAACGCACTCACATCGCAGTACAGATAGAACGCGCCCTGCGGCTCCACATCAATGCGGAAGCCGAGTTCGCGCAGGGCAGGCAGCAAGTAGTCGCGGCGCTGGCGGAACTGCTCGCGGCGTTGCTCGAAGATGGCGATGGTCTCCGGCTCGAAGCACGCCAGCGCGGCATGCTGTGCCATCGACGGCGCGCTGATGTACAGGTTCTGCGCCAGCTTCTCCAGCTCCGGCACGGCGCGCGGTGGGGCCACCAGCCAGCCAAGGCGCCAGCCGGTCATGCCGAAATATTTGGAAAAACTGTTCAGAACGAAGGCTTCATCGTCCACTTCCAGCACGCTGGGGGCGTCAAAACCGTAGGTCAGGCCGTGATAGATCTCGTCCACCACCAGGTGCGCGCCACGCGCCTTCAGCGACGCCGACAACGCGGCCAGCTGGCCGGCATCGAGTGTGGTGCCGGTCGGGTTGGCTGGCGAGGCAACCAGCGCGCCGACACTGTCGTTGTTCCAGTGTTGTTCGATCAACGCCGGCGTGAGCTGGTAACTATTGTCCGGGCCGACCGGCACCAACTGTGCCCCGCCTTCAACCAAACGCAGGAAATGCCGATTGCACGGATAACCGGGATCGGCCAGCAACCAATGTTTGCCCGGGTCCACCAACAGGCTGGAGGCCAGCAGCAACGCGCCGGAGCCGCCGGGGGTGACGAGGATGCGCTCGGGGTCGATCTCCAACCGGTAGCGGTCGCGATAGAAGCCGGCAATGGCCTCGCGCAACGCCGGCAGGCCGCGTGCGGCGGTGTAGCGGGTGTGGCCGGCGCCGAGCGCGGCCTGGCCGGCACGCACGATGGGTGCGGCGGTGGTGAAATCCGGTTCGCCGATTTCCAGATGAATCACATCGTGACCGGCCTGCTCCAACGCATTGGCGCGGGCGAGCAGGGACATGACGTGGAAAGGGGCGATCTCGTGGCTGCGGCGGCTGTAGCCGGACGGCGTGGGGGCGGGCGTGTTCATCGCCGCATCATAGGACGAGGCGGTTGCCGTGGCATTGCGACCAACGGCGCATGATGACCGGCGTGTTGAAGCCGTCCCTGCCTCGAAAGGCGCCGGCTGCGCATGGCACACTGTGGCCTTGCGCGGGGGCGTCGCTCCTGCCGATGGGAGCCCTCTCCGTGAAACCTGCCCTTTGCCTGTTGGTAGCCAGCCTGATGATGAACACCGCCGTCGCCGCAACGCCCACCCCGCCTGATGTCGCCAAACGCACGCATACGGTCAAGGCGCCGTTTGGTGCCGAGCGTCAGGACGAGTACTACTGGCTGCGCGACGACAAGCGCGAGAACCCGGACATGCTGGCCTATCTCAAGGCCGAGAACGCCTATACCGACGCGCTGATGGCGCCGCTCAAGCCGCTGCAGGAAAAGCTCTACAGTGAGATCGTCGGCCGCATCAAGCAGGACGATGCCAGCGTGCCGTACCGCGAGCGCGACTACTGGTATTACACCCGCTACGAAACCGGCAAGGACTACCCGATCCACGCGCGCCGCAAGGGCGACATGCAGGCAGCCGAAGAAGTGCTGCTGGATCTGAACGTCATGGCTGAAGGCAAGGGCTACTTTGCGGTCAGCGACATGGAAGTGAGCCAGGACAACCGCCTGTTGGCCTGGGCCGAGGACGATGTCGGCCGCCGCCAATACACCATCCGCTTCAAGGACCTGGAAACCGGCAAGCCGCTGCCGGACGTGATCACCGGCGTCTCGGCCAACGTGGTCTGGGCCGACGACAACCGCACCGTGTTCTACGTCGAGAACGACCCGGAAACCCTGCTCACCGTGCGCGTGAAAAAGCATGTGCTGGGCACGCCGGTCAGCGCCGACACGCTGGTCTACGAGGAAGAGGACGACAGCTTCTACATGGGCATCGGCCGCACCCGCGATGACCGCTTCATCACCATCGGCGTGGACAGCACCGTTTCCTCCGAGCTGCGTTACACCTCGGCCGCCAACCCCGGCACCTTCACCGTGCTGGCGCCGCGCGAGCGCGACGTGGAATATGACGCCGACCATTTCGACGGCCGCTGGGTGATCCGCACCAATGCCGGCGGCGCGAAGAATTTCAAACTGGTCGCCGCACCGGAAAATGCCACCAGCCGCACCCAGTGGAAGGACTGGGTCGCGCACGACCCGCAGGTGCTGATCGAAGGCTTCGAGCTGTTCAACGGCTACACCGCCATCGCCGAGCGTGCCGACGCGCTGGAGCGCGTGCGCCTGTTGTTCGCCGACGGCCACAGCGAGTTCGTCAAGGCCGATGAGCCGGCTTACTCGATGGGCCTGTCGGTCAACGCCGAGCCGGATACCGAATGGCTGCGTTACAGCTACACCTCGCTGACCACGCCGGCCACCACCTACGAACTCAACGTCAAGACCGGCGAGCGCCGCCAGCTCAAGCAGCAGCCGGTGATCGGCTATGACCCGTCGCTGTACCAGACCGAACGCGTCTGGGTGACCGCGCGCGATGGCGCCAAGGTTCCGGTGTCGCTGGTCTACAAGAAGGGCTTCAAGAAGGACGGCAGCGCCGCGCTGTACCAGTACGCCTACGGCAGCTACGGCATGTCGATGGACCCGGGCTTCAACCAGAGCGTGGTGAGCCTGCTGGACCGCGGCATGGTCTACGCCATCGCCCACATTCGTGGCGGTGAGGAGATGGGCCGCAACTGGTACGAAGACGGCAAGCTGCTGAACAAGCAGAACACCTTCAACGATTTCGTCGATGTCACCCGCGCGCTGGTCGCACAGGGCTATGCCGCCAAGGATCGTGTCGCCGCGTCCGGTGGCAGTGCCGGTGGCCTGCTGATGGGCGCGGTCGCCAACCAGGCGCCGCAGGACTACCGCGTGATGGTGGCGCAGGTGCCGTTCGTGGACGTGGTCACCACCATGCTCGACGCCAGCATCCCGCTGACCACCAACGAGTACGACGAGTGGGGCAACCCCGAGCAGAAGCCGTACTACGACTACATGCTCAGCTACTCGCCGTACGACAACGTAAAGGCGCAGGCCTATCCGTCGCTGTTCGTCGGCACCGGCCTGTGGGATTCGCAGGTGCAGTACTGGGAGCCGGCCAAGTGGGTGGCGCGCCTGCGTGACGTCAACACCGGCAACCTGCCGATCGTGTTCCGCACCAACATGGAAGCCGGCCACGGCGGCAAGTCGGGCCGGTTCCAGCGCTACAAGGAACAGGCCGAGTCGTTCGCTTTCGTGCTGTCGCAGCTGGGCGTGGCGAACTGACCGCACGGCGAACGCATGTCAGGGCCCCCGCAATCGCCAGAACCCCGCCCGGTGCGCATGCGCTGGGCGTGGTGGCTGCTGGCCTATGTCAGCCTGGGCGTCGGCATTGTCGGCATCTTCGTGCCGGGCCTGCCGACCACGGTGTTCGTGCTGATTTCTGCCTGGGCTGCCTCGCGGGGCTCCAAGCGGCTGCATGACTGGCTGGTGACGCACCCGCGCTTCGGCCCGTCGATCCTCGACTGGCAGGCGCATGGCGCGGTGAGCCGCAAGGGCAAGTGGATGGCCAGCATCACCATGCTGGTCTGCGCCCTGATCACCCTGTGGTGCGTGCCGTTGGCATGGGTGAAGTGGACCTCGATCAGCATCATGGCGTGCGTCTGCCTGTGGCTGTGGATGCGGCCGTTGCCACCGAAAAGCAGCTGAACGGCGCGTGCCGCCACCGGATTTCATGGTCCAGTGGCTATACTTCGGCCATGAACACGACGTCCCGTTTGCTGATGCTCATCCCGGTGGCCTGCGCGCTGCTGGCCCTCTCCGCCTGCGGCAACAAGGGGCCGCTGGTCATGCCGCAGAAGCCGGTGCCGATCGAGGAGCAGGAAGTCGTCCCGGACGATGCAACCCCCAACGAGGGCACCCCGGCAACGCCGGTCGAGACCAAGGACGATGCCGAAACCAAGCCGGCCGATAGCGACGCCAAGCACAATGACTGAAGTGGCAGCAGCGCGTCCGCAAGCGCCCTCAACCTCCAGCTCCCGCTCCCGCTCGCAGGCGACCGGCTTCAGATTCACCAAGATGCACGGCGCCGGCAATGATTTCGTGGTGTTGGATCTGCGCGACGGCACGCTTCCTCCGGACGCGGCATTGGCGGCCAAGCTCGCCGACCGCCATCGCGGCGTGGGTTGCGACCAGATCCTGACCATCGAAGCACCGCGCGAAGCGGGCTCCGTAGCCTCGTACCGCATCTGGAATTCCGACGGCTCCAGCTCGCAGCAATGCGGCAACGGCGCGCGCTGCGTGGCCGCTTGGCTGGTGCGCGACGGTGCAGTGCAGGGCGATGCGTTCGTGATCGACAGCCCGTTGCGCACGCATGCCGTGCAGCGTCTGGCAGACGATCACTATGCGGTGACGATGGGCAAGCCGGATTTCGAGCCGGCACAGATTCCGCTGGTCGGTTTCCCGCGTGCACGCGAGGAATATGCGTTGTCGCTGCAAGGCGAGAACGTGCGCTTCGGCGCCGTGTCGATGGGCAACCCACACGCGGTGCTGGAAGTAGGTTTGATCGATGCCGCGCCGGTGGAGCGGGTGGGGTCGCTGTTGCAGCAGCACGCCTCGTTCCCCGAGTCGGCCAATGTCGGCTTCGCACAGCTGATCGATAACCGCCACATCAAACTGCGTGTGTTCGAGCGCGGTGTTGGCGAAACCCTGGCCTGCGGCAGCGGTGCCTGCGCTGCGGCCGTGGTGCTGATGCAGCGTGGACGCCTGCAACGCGACGCGCGTATCTCATTGCCGGGTGGCGACCTGCGCATCCAGTGGCCGGACGATCAGTCGGCCATCGTGATGTCCGGCCCCGCAGCATTCGTTTTCGACGGAGAGTGGATGGGATGAACGATACCGTAGAGAAAATCGGCGCCCACGAAGTAGCCGCCTGGCTGCGACGTCATCCGGGCTTCCTCAAGCAGTTCCCCGATCTGGCGCTCACCTTGGTGGTGCCGCGCGACGACGGCCCGACCGCGTCGCTGGCCAGCTACCAGCTGGAAGTGCTGCGCGACAAGAACCGTGAACTGTCGCGGCGCTTGGCCGACCTGGGCAGCAACGCGCAGATCAATGAGCGCCTGGCCGTGCGCACGCATCAGCTGACGCTGGCGCTGATGCGGCAGACCAGCGCCGCCGACACGCTGCGGGCAATGGCGGCGTCGCTGGAAGAGGATTTCGCCGGCGATCTGGTGCGCATCGTGTCCTTCGACCCGGTGCCGGAGCTGGAACAGGCGCCGTGGTTGCAGATCATTGCGCCGGACGATTCGCGCCTGGCCGCCTTCCACGATTGCCTGCAGGACGGCGAGCCGATCTGCGGCCGCCTGCAGCCGGAAAAGAACGAGCTGCTGTACGGCGAGCGTGTCGGCGAAGTGTCGTCCACCGCGCTGTTGCCGTTGCCGGGCGTCGGCTTGATTGCGGTGGGTAGCCACGATTCAAACCGTTTCTATCCGGGCATGGGCACGTTGTTCCTGCGCATGATGGGCGAGTCGCTGGTGGTTGGCCTGCAGCGTTTTCGCAGCGTTTGATCGGGTGATGCGGCGATGAACGCCGTCCAGAAATTCCTGTCCTACCTGCAGGTCGAGCGACGCATGTCGGCGCATACGCTCGATGCGTATCAGCGCGACCTTGCGGCGTTGTCGCTGTGGTGCGAAGGCAACGAGATTGCCGATCCGCAGACCGTCGCAGGCGACCAGTTGCGTGACTTCATTGCGGCCGAGCATCGGCGCGGATTGGCGGCCAAGAGTCTGCAACGCCGGCTGTCTGCCTGCCGCAGCTTCTATGCGTGGTTGCTGAAGAACAACGTCATCGACATCAGCCCCGCCGCCGGGCTGCGTGCGCCCAAGGCACCGCGCAAACTGCCGCAGGTGCTGGACGCCGATGAAGCGGTGCAGCTGGTCGAGCTGCCCACCGATGCGCCACTGGGCCTGCGCGACCGCGCGCTGCTGGAACTGTTCTATTCCTCGGGCCTGCGTTTGAGCGAGTTGTGCGCCCTGCATTGGCGCGATCTGGATATGGCCAGCGGCTTGGTGTTGGTGCATGGCAAAGGCAATCGCGAGCGCAGCGTTCCGGTCGGTACGCATGCGTTGAACGCGCTGCAGGAGTGGCGCAAGGACAGCGGTGGCGGCAACGACAAGCCGGTGTTTCCAGGCCGCGCCGGTGGGCCGATCACACAGCGTGCGGTGCAGATCCGCATCAAGCAGCTGGCGCAGCGGCAAGGGCTGTTCAAGCACGTCCATCCGCACATGCTGCGGCACAGTTTTGCCAGCCACATTCTGGAATCCTCGGGTGATCTGCGCGGCGTGCAGGAGTTGCTTGGCCACGCCGACATCGCCACCACGCAGATCTATACGCATCTGGATTTCCAGCACCTGGCCAAGGTGTACGACGCCACGCATCCGCGCGCGAAGCGGAAGTCCTGATTCAGGCGCGGCGGTTGTGTGTCGAGCGAGCCGGTCGGTTGCGGTCAGCTGAATTGCCGGCAGGTGAATGCGCGGAATTTGATTTCCATCAGGGCGGCCGCATGGTTGCGGGCGCATCGTGGGAATTCACCGCGGAGGCATTCAAATGGCCAAACCATTCCCGCTCAAGCCCAAGCACCCCGAGCGCATCTGCTGGGGCTGTGATCGCTATTGCGCGACGGACGCGTTGGCCTGCGGCAATGGCTCCGGGCGCACGTTGCACCCGATCGAAACACAGGGCGAGGACTGGTATGTGGCGTGGGGCATCGAGCCTGAAGCTGATCGGCCCAGTCACGCCAAGCTCAAGCCGTAGGCTGGGTGTTGCCGGGAACGCTTCTGCCGAGCACGGCTCGGCACGACGTTGCTGTTTGGCTGAACGCGGGCTGTCGGTGACGGGGTAGGGGGGAGGCTTGATGCCGACGTTTGTCGGCCCCATTACCGTTGAACAGTATCCCGGAGGCCGTATGGACCCCAGTCAGAACCCGAATGTTTTCCACGCCACCACCATCTGCTGCGTTCGTCGCGGCGAGCATGTGGCGATTGCCGGTGACGGCCAGGTCACGCTGGGCCACACGGTGATGAAGGGCAATGCACGCAAAGTGCGCCGGCTCGGTCGTGATGGCCAGGTGCTGGCCGGTTTTGCCGGTGCCGCTGCCGACGCCTTCACCCTGTTTGAGTTGTTTGAAGCCAAGCTCGAAAAGCACGGCCAGCTGACCCGCGCCGCAGTGGAGCTGGCCAAGGATTGGCGCACCGAGCGCCGCCTCGGCAAGCTCGAAGCCTTGCTTGCCGTCGCCGACAAGGAAACCTCGCTGATCATCAGCGGCACCGGTGATGTGATCGAGCCGGAGGACGGCATCATCGCCATCGGTTCCGGCGGTTCCTACGCACTGAGTGCGGCGCGTGCGCTGCTGGCGCATACCGAGCTGGATGCAAAAACCGTGGCGACCGAAGCGATCAACATCGCCGGTGGCATCTGCATCTACACCAACAAGAATGTGGTGGTCGAAGAGCTGTAAGGCGCGGCGCGGGGAATAGCGAGCGCGGAGTGAATCTTTCCCGGCGCTGGCTTCCTTCCGTAGACGGGAGCATTCATTCCCGGTTCCCCGAATCCTGATCCCTGCTTTCCACCCCCATTCCCACTTTCCGGTTGTTGAATCCCATGACGCTCAAGATCGAAACCTCTTCCGCCAGCATGACGCCGCGCGAAATCGTGCAGGAGCTGGACCGCCACATCGTTGGCCAGCACGACGCCAAGCGCGCGGTCGCCATCGCGCTGCGCAACCGCTGGCGCCGCATGCAGCTGCCCGCTGAGCTGCGCAACGAAGTGATGCCGAAAAACATTCTGATGATCGGCCCGACCGGTGTCGGCAAGACCGAGATCGCGCGTCGCCTGGCCACGCTGGCCAATGCGCCGTTCGTGAAGGTCGAAGCCACGCGCTTCACCGAGGTCGGCTATGTCGGCAAGGACGTGGAGCAGATCATCCGTGATCTGGCCGACACCGCGGTCAAGCTGTACCGCGAGCAGGCCAAGGTGCGGGTGCGCACGCAGGCCGAAGAAAAGGCCGAAGACCGCATCCTGGATGCGCTGCTGCCGCGTCGCAGTGTGGGCATCGGCTTTGACGCCGAGGCGGCACGCAACGAGCCATCGGCCGCTGATAACGAAACCCGCATCAAGTTCCGCCGCATGCTGCGCGCAGGCGAGTTGGACGAGCGCGAGATCGAACTGGACGTCGCTGCCAACGTCAGCATGGACATCATGACCCCGCCGGGCATGGAAGAAATGGGCCAGCAGCTGAAGTCCATGTTCGCCAACCTCGGTTCCGCAAAGTCGAACAAGCGCACGCTGACCATCAAGGCCGCGCGTCCGCTGTTGATCGAGGAAGAGGCCGCAAAGCTGGTCAACGAGGACGACGTCCGCAGCGCGGCAATCGAAGCCTGCGAACAGCACGGCATCGTCTTCATCGACGAGATCGACAAGGTCGCCAAGCGCGGTGACAACGTCGGCGGCGGTGATGTGTCGCGCGAAGGCGTGCAGCGCGATCTGCTGCCGCTGGTGGAAGGCTCCAACGTGTCCACCAAGTACGGCACGGTGAAAACCGACCACATTCTGTTCATCGCCTCCGGTGCGTTCCACCTGGCCAAGCCGAGCGACTTGATTCCCGAGTTGCAGGGCCGCTTCCCGATCCGTGTGGAACTGGGCGCGTTGAGCAAGGAAGATTTCGTGCGCATCCTCACCGAGCCGAAGGCGGCGTTGACCAAACAGTACGAAGCGCTGCTGGCGACCGAAGGCGTCAAGGTGAGCTTTACTGCGGATGCAGTGGATCGCCTGGCCGAGATCGCGTTCCAGGTGAACGAGCGGCAGGAGAACATTGGTGCGCGTCGTCTGCACACGGTGCTGGAGCGTTTGCTGGATTCGCTCAGCTACGAAGCGCCGGATCGTGATGGCGAAACCATCAGCATCGACCGCGCCTATGTGGACAAGCATTTGGGTGAGCTGGTGAAGGACCCGGATCTGAGCCGCTACATCCTGTAATTTCTGCGTGCCTGATTGGCGCGAGCGGCAGCACTCCGGTGCTGCCGCTTTTTTTTTGTTTGAACGTCGGAAGGTTGGTAGTGCCGAGCCATGCTCGGCAGGAAGCGCTACCGGTGAAGTCCCTTGCCGAGCATGGCTCGGCACTACCGCGCTGTGTGCTTCTACGTACTCACGCCCGCACTCAATCCGCTTCGTCGGGATCGGGTTCGGGCAGCGGCGACGGCGGGTCGCCCGGGGTGAACACGCCCGGCTTCACGTAATAGGAGAGCAGCGCGTCCATCGTTTCCAGATTGTCGCGCTCCAGCTCGAAATGCTTGGGCTCCATCATTGCGCTGTAGAGCACGCCGGTAAGGCCGGCATACAGGATGCGCGCGGCCGTGCCGGCGTCCACGTTGTCGCGCAGTTGTCCCAGTGCCTGTGCGCGCTCCAGCACGCGGCGGAAGATCGACAGCTCCTCGTCCAGGCTGTCGTGCTGCAGCTTCTGCATGGCCTGGCTTTCAGCGGACAGATCGTTGCGCAGCATGATTTCCATCATGTTGCGCAGCCGTGGCTCGTTGGCCAGCTCACTTACCGACACCAACATCGCCGAACGCAGGTCCAGCACCGGTGTGTCGCGATGGGGCGAGTAGGTGCGGTGCAGACGCTTGATGAACGGGATGCGCTCGCGATTGATGATGCCTTCGAGCACTTCGGTCTTGTTCTTGAAGTGCCAGTACACCGCGCCCCGCGAATACCCGGCGCGCTCGCCAATGGCCGCCAGCGAGGTGCTGGCCACGCCTGTTTCGTGGAAGCACGCCAAGGCCGCATCGAGGATGCCTTCGCGGGTGGCTTGCGCCTCTTCTTTGGTTTTTCTGGCCATTGCGTTGTGCAAATGCTGGATGAACCGGCCCGAAGTGTAGTCGTTTACAAACATCCGTGCATGTATGTATATTTCCGCCGCTTGCTTTGCAGGAGGGGTTCACTGTGTTTTTCGGTGGCAGCCCTACGGCTGTACCCGTACCGTATGGACACAGTTCCTGGCAGCTGGATGGTTGCCTGCCGCCTTCTGCGAGCGTCATTTTTCCTTTCGAGCCTTCTCATGTCCCGAATCAGCAATTGCCGTGTTCTCGCGCTTTCTCTCGCCTTAACCGTTGCGCTCGTCGCGTGTAAGGGCGGCGGTGAAGCACCTCCACAGGGCGGTCCGGGGCAGGTCACCGTGGTCACCTTGAAGCCGGAGTCGGTCACGCTGACGCGCGAACTGGCCGGCCGTGCCAACAGTTATCAGGTGGCTGAAGTGCGCCCGCAGGTGAGCGGCATTGTTGCCAAGCGCTTGTTCACCGAAGGCACCTTGGTGAAGGAAGGCCAGCCGCTGTATCAGTTGGATGATGCGGCGTACCGCGCGCAGGCCAACAGCGCCCGCGCACAGCTGGCGCGGGCCGAAGCCACGGCCAATGCCGCGCGTCTGGCAGCGCGTCGCAGTGCCGAGTTGGTCAAGAGCAAGGTGATCAGCGTGCAGGACGACGAAAACGCACAGGCCACCTGGAAGCAGGCCGAAGCCGATGTGCTGGCCGCGCGCGCCTCGCTGGATGCGGCCAACGTGACGCTGGGCTATGCCCGCATCACCGCGCCCATCAGCGGCCAGATCGGCAAGTCCTCGGTTACCCAGGGCGCACTGGTCAGTGCCGGTCAGGCAGCGGCGC
This sequence comes from Stenotrophomonas sp., assembly GCF_050737575.1. GTDB lineage: Bacteria > Pseudomonadota > Gammaproteobacteria > Xanthomonadales > Xanthomonadaceae > Stenotrophomonas. Next base: position 340,664 of record NZ_JBOHXW010000005.1, on the reverse strand, counting down.
TGGCGACGATCAACCAGCTTGATCCGATCTATATCGATGTCACCCAGTCCTCGGCCGAGCTGCTGCAGCTGCGCCGTGAGCTGGCTGAAGGCCGCCTGGAAGGCGCATCCGAACTGCCGGTGGACATTCTGCTGGAAGACGGCAGCACCTTCGCGCACAAGGGCAAGCTGGAGTTCTCCGAAGTCAGCGTGGATCCGTCCACCGGCAGCTATGGCCTGCGTGTCCGCGTGGAGAACCCCGAGCAGGTGTTGATGCCCGGCATGTTCGTGCGCGCCGTGCTGGGCAGTGGCGTGCGCCCGAATGCACTGCTGGTGCCGATGCAGGGCATCGCGCGTGACCCGAAGGGTGACACCAGCGCGATGGTGATCGATGCCGAAGGCAAGGTCGCGGTGCGTCCGGTCACGGTCAGTCGTTCCATCGGCGACAAGTGGCTGGTCGAAAGTGGCTTGAAGGCCGGCGACAAGGTCATCGTCGAAGGCCTGCAGAAGATCGGCCCGGGCATGCCGGTACAAGCCACCGAGAAGGGTGCCGAATCCGCCAAGCCTGCTGCTGCCGCGCCTGCGGCGGCGCCGGCTGACACGCAGTAAGCGGAGAACTACATGGCACGTTTCTTTATCGACCGACCCATCTTTGCGTGGGTCATCGCCATCATCATCATGCTGGCCGGCGCATTGGCCATGCTCAAGCTGCCGATCTCCATGTATCCGGAAGTGGCACCGCCTGCGGTGTCGATCTCGGCAAACTATCCGGGTGCTTCGGCCAAGGTGGTCGAAGACTCGGTGACGCAGATCATCGAGCAGAACATGAAAGGCCTGGATGGCCTGATGTACTTCTCGTCCAACAGTTCCTCCAACGGCCAGGCCAGCATCACCCTGACCTTTGAAAGCGGAACCGATTCGGACATCGCCCAGGTGCAGGTGCAGAACAAGCTGCAGCTGGCGATGCCGTTGCTGCCGCAGGAAGTACAGCGCCAGGGCATCAACGTTGCCAAGTCCAGTTCCGGCTTCCTCAACGTCATCGGCTTTGTGTCCGAAGACGGCAGCATGGACGAGAACGACATTTCCGATTACGTCGGCTCCAATGTCGTTGATCCGCTCAGCCGCGTGCCGGGCGTGGGCAGCATCCAGGTGTTCGGTGGCAAGTACGCCATGCGCATCTGGCTGGATCCGAACAAGCTGCAGACCTACAAGGTGTCCGTTGACGAGGTCACCGCCTCGGTCAGGGCGCAGAACGCGCAGGTTGCAGTCGGCCAGTTGGGCGGTGCACCGGCCATCAAGGGCCAGCAGCTCAACGCCACCATCAATGCGCAGGACCGCCTGCAGACGCCGGAGCAGTTCCGCAACATCGTGCTGCGTACCGAAAGCGACGGCTCCACGCTGACGTTGGGCGATGTGGCGCGCGTTGAACTGGGCGCGGAAACCTACGACTTCGTGACCCGCTACAACGGCAAGCCGGCTTCGGGTCTGGCCGTCACCCTGGCCACCGGCGCCAACGCGCTGGAAACGGCCGAGGGCGTGAGCAAGACGCTGGAAGACCTGAAGGCCAACTTCCCGGCCGGCTTGGACGCGGTGATCCCGTACGACACCACGCCGTTCGTGAAGGTCTCGATCAAGGGCGTGGTCAAGACGCTGCTTGAGGCCATCGTGCTGGTGTTCGTGGTGATGTACCTGTTCCTGCAGAACTTCCGCGCCACGTTGATTCCGACCATCGCCGTACCGGTGGTGTTGCTGGGTACCTTCGGCATCCTGTCGGTGCTGGGTTTCTCCATCAACATGCTCACCATGTTCGCGATGGTGCTGGCGATCGGTCTATTGGTCGATGACGCCATCGTGGTGGTGGAGAACGTCGAGCGCATCATGTCCGAGGAAGGGCTGTCGCCGCTGGAAGCCACGCGCAAGTCGATGAGCCAGATCACCGGCGCCTTGGTCGGCATCGGCCTGGTGCTGTCGGCGGTATTCGTGCCGATGGCCTTCATGAGCGGCTCCACCGGCGTTATCTATCGACAGTTCTCAGCGACGATTGTGTCGGCGATGGCGCTGTCGGTGCTGGTCGCCATCGTGCTGACCCCGGCGCTGTGCGCCACCATGCTCAAGCCGCTGAAGAAGGGCGAGCATCACGTTGCACACACGGGTATCTCGGGCCGCTTCTTCAATTGGTTCAACAACGGCTTTGATCGCACCAGCGGCACCTATCAGCGCGGCGTGCGCGGCATTCTCGCCCGCCCGGGCCGCTTCATGACGGTGTTCCTGGCGTTGGCGGTGGTGATGGGCGTGTTGTTCGCGCGCCTGCCCAGCTCGTTCCTGCCCAACGAAGATCAGGGCATCCTGATGGCGCTGGTGCAGGCACCGGTCGGTGCCACGCAGGAGCGCACGCTGGAGTCGATCTACAAGCTGGAAGACCACTTCCTCAACAATGAAAAGGACGCGGTTGAGTCGGTGTTCTCGGTGCAGGGCTTCAGCTTCTCGGGCATGGGCCAGAACTCGGGCATGGCCTTCGTCAAGCTCAAGGATTGGAGCGAGCGCACGCCGGACCAGGGCGTTGGCCCGATCACCGGCCGCGCGATGGCGGCGCTGAGCCAGATCAAGGACGCCTTCATCTTCGCCTTCCCGCCGCCGGCCATGCCGGAGCTGGGTATTGCGTCGGGTTACTCGTTCTTCCTGAAGGACAACGCCGGGCAGGGCCACGAAGCGTTGGTCAATGCGCGTAACCAGCTGCTGGGCATGGCCGGTGAAAGCAAGCTGCTGGCCAACGTGCGTCCCAATGGTCTGGACGACACCCCGCAGCTGCGTCTGGATATCGACGTGGCCAAGGCCGGTGCGCATGGTCTGTCGCTGGACACGATCAACAGCACGCTGGCGACGGCGTGGGGTTCGAGCTACATCGATGACTTCATCGACCGTGGCCGCGTGAAGCGCGTGTATGTGCAGGCCGATGACGGCTTCCGCATGAATCCGGAAGACTTCAACCTGTGGACGGTGAAGAACAACGTCGGCGAGATGGTGCCGTTCTCGGCCTTCGCCAGCCAGCGTTGGGATTACGGCTCGCCGCGTCTGGAGCGTTACAACGGCGTGTCGGCACTGGAAATCCAGGGCGAAGCCGCACCGGGCGTGGCCTCGGGTGACGCGATGCTGGAAGTGGAAAAGCTGGCCAAGAATCTGCCGGCAGGCTTCAGCGTCGAGTGGACCGCCGTGTCGTATCAGGAACGCGAAGCCGGTTCGCAGACGCCGCTGTTGTACACGCTGTCGCTGCTGATCGTGTTCCTGTGTCTGGCGGCCCTGTACGAAAGCTGGTCGGTGCCGACCTCGGTGCTGATGGTTGCACCGTTGGGCATCCTCGGTGCGGTGCTTGCCAACACCATGCGCGGCATGGAGCGCGACGTGTACTTCCAGGTGGCGATGTTGACCACGGTGGGCTTGACCTCGAAGAACGCGATTCTGATCGTGGAGTTCGCCAAGGAACATCTGGAGAAGGGCGCGGGCGTGATCGAGGCGACGATGCATGCGGTACGCGACCGTCTGCGTCCGATCATCATGACCTCGCTGGCGTTCGGCTTGGGCGTGTTGCCGCTGGCGATCGCGTCCGGCGCAGGTTCGGGTGCGCAGCGCGCCATCGGTACCGGCGTGTTGGGCGGCATGGTGGTCGGCACCTTGCTGGGCCTGTTCTTCATCCCGCTGTTCTTCGTGGTGGTGCAGCGCCTGTTCAACCGCAAGCAGCTGGCCAACAATGGCGACCTGCCGCAGTAACGTGCAGCGTCGGCAATACTGAAAACGCCGGGCATTGCCCGGCGTTTTCTTTTGCGGCGTTTGTCGCGGCGGAGATGTAGAGACAGGGCAGCGGTTCGTCGAGCGGCTAGCAGTACGGCGCTTGCCGACCGTGGCCCGGCGCTACGGATTGCGATGGCGGCCCAGCTTCAAAAACGAAAACGCCGAGGCGGGCCCCGGCGTTTTCGTTCGTGCTGCTGACCGCGCGGTCATCGTTCCAGATCCGCGGTTTCCAGCAACTGGGCTTTCTCCACGGCGCCGAGACGCTGCGCGAAAACGGCGAGGCGATTGCACAACTCGGCCTGGTGTTCGGGAAAAGCAGCTACCAGCTCGCGTTGCACCTGCTGGTAGGCGTCCCAGAATGGCGCGGAACTCCGGTAACGGTCGTAGTGCCTCCGCAAACGGTGACTGGCTTCCTGTAGTGACCGACGACTGCGGTGCTGATTGGGCGTGACTTGCATCACTTCACCTCCATGGCAGAGCCCCCTGTGCCTTGGAGCATAACGCGGCGGTCTTACTATTTCGTTGCAGATGTCTCATTTTGGAATGAAACAGGTCAGGCCCCGGTCATTTTTGTCACTCGCCGATGTCTTCATTCCAGATGTCGGGGTTCTCCGCGATGTAGCGTCCCATCATCTCGATGCAGCGGGCGTCGTTCAGGTCGATGATGTTGACCCCGGCCTCGCGCAACCAGTCGATGCCGCCACCGAAGCTGACCGATTCGCCCACCACCACGGTGCCGATGTTGAACTGGCGCACCAGCCCGCTGCAGTACCAGCACGGGGCCAGCGTGGTGACCATGATGGTGTTGCGGTAACCGCGCTGGCGGCCGGCCTTGCGGAAGGCGTCGGTTTCGCCGTGGATGGACGGGTCATCCTCCTGGATGCGGCGGTTGTGGCCGCAGCCGAGCAGGCGGCCATCGTTGTGATACAGCGCCGCACCGATCGGAATGCCGCCTTCGGCCAGGCCCTGGCGGGCTTCGGTGATGGCGGTTTCGAGCAGGGCGCGGTAGTCAGGCGTGGTGATCATGCGGGGTCCTCATGGCGCAGGGCGCGCCGGCAGCGGCCATGATAGCTGCGGCGTTTGGTCGCACCGGCGACGTTGCGCGCCTGCGGTGCGATAATTGCCGGCATGAGCGAATCCCCCTACAAGAGCGGCACCACCCACTTCGGCTTCCGCGATGTACCGGCCAAGGACAAGCAGAAGCTTGTCGGCCAGGTGTTCACCTCCGTGGCCGACAACTACGACCTGATGAACGACTTGATGAGCCTCGGCATTCATCGGTTGTGGAAGCGCTACTTCGTGGCGACCGCACAGGTGAAGCCGGGCGACCGCGCGCTGGATCTGGCTGGTGGCACCGGCGACATCGCAGTGCTGCTGAAAGAGCGCCTGGGCGATGAAGGCAGTGTGGTGCTGGGTGACATCAACGCCGGCATGCTGTCGGTGGGCCGTGACCGGCTGATCAACCGCGGCCATGTGTCCGGCTTTGACTGGGTGCAGTGCAACGCCGAAGCGCTGCCGTTCCCGGACCAGAGTTTTGATCTGGTCACCATCTCCTTCGGCCTGCGCAACGTGACCGACAAGGACGCCGCACTGCGTGAGATGTACCGCGTGCTGAAGGTCGGTGGCCAGGCGCGCGTGCTGGAGTTCTCGGAAGTCACGCTGGACTGGTTCAAGCCGATCTACGACTTCCATTCGTTCAAGGTGCTGCCGAAGCTGGGCAAGCTGTTCGCGCGTGGCGACGGCGACAGCTACCAGTACCTGGCCGAGAGCATCCGCAAGCATCCGCCGCAGGAAGCGCTGAAGGCGATGATGACCGAGGCCGGTTTCGGCCGCTGCCATTACAAGAACCTGAGCGCTGGCATCGTTTCGATCCACTCCGGCTACAAGCTCTGAGGTTGGGTGGGTGTGTAGAGGAAAGGGCGGCCATTGGCCGCTCTTTTCGTATGTGGGAGTGATGATTTGGGCTTTTGGCCCCGGGCCTCGGGCCTCGAGCTTCGGGTTTTGGTTTTTGTTCTTTGCTCTTGGCGCCGTCATTCCCGCGAAGGCGGGGATGATGACTTCAGCTATTCCGACAGGTTTCAAAGCCTCCCGACGCGGCGGATGTCGCACCGCCGCATTCGCCGCGGCCTTTCGGGTTTAAAATCGGCGGCTGTTCCCTGAACTGGTTCCATTCTGATGCGTTCTTCGTTCCTGATGCTGCCCCTGGCCGTGGCGCTTGTCGCCGGTTGCGCCAAAGAACCCGCTGCGCCTACCGTCGACCCCGTCGCCCAGAAGCCTGCCGCCGCCGTGAATTCCGTTAGCCGCAGCCACGATGAAAGCTCCTACGCCGAGCCGGACAAGGTGGTCATCAAGGACCTGGCGCTGGATCTGAAGGTCGATTTCGACGCCAAGCAGATCGGCGGCACCGCCACCTACACGCTGGAGTGGAAGGACAAGGCGGCCACGCAGCTGCTGCTGGACACGCGCGAGCTGACCGTTGAAAAGATCGAAGCCGTTGCCGCCGATGGCGCCGTCTCGCCGCTGCAGTTTGTTCTGGCCCCGGCCGACAAGGTGTTCGGCAGCAAGCTGAGCATTGAAACGCCGCAGCAGCCGGCCACCGTGCGCATCACGTACCACACCGCGCCGACCGCCTCCGGCCTGCAGTGGCTGGAGCCGTCGATGACCGAGGGCAAGAAGCTGCCCTTCATGTTCAGCCAGTCGCAGGCCATCCACGCACGTTCGTGGGTGCCGTTGCAGGACACACCGAGCGTTCGCTTCACCTATAGCGCGCATGTGACCAGCCGCCCGGACGTGATGGTGCTGATGAGCGCCGACAACGATCCCAAGGCCGCGCGTGATGGCGATTACGCCTTCAAGATGCCGCAGCCGATTCCGTCCTATCTGCTGGCCATCGCTGCCGGTGATCTGGTGTTCGAGCCGATCTCCGAGCGTTCCGGCGTGTGGGCCGAGCCGACCATGGTTGGCAAGGCCACCAAGGAGTTCGAGGACACCGAGAAGATGATCGGCGCGGCCGAGAATCTCTACGGCGAATACCGCTGGGGCCGTTACGACATGCTGGTGCTGCCGCCGTCGTTCCCGTTCGGTGGCATGGAAAACCCGCGCCTGACCTTCGCCACCCCGACCGTGATCGTTGGCGACAAGTCGCTGGTGTCGCTGGTCGCGCACGAACTGGCGCATAGCTGGTCCGGCAACCTGGTGACCAATGCGAGCTGGAAGGACATCTGGCTCAACGAAGGCTTCACCACTTATGTGCAGGGCCGCATCACCGAGGCGCTGTACGGCACGGAAATGGCCGAGATGGAGCGTGAGATCGACCAGACCGATCTGCTCAATGAAGTGAAGGACATGAGCCCGGCCGACCAGGCGCTGGCACTGCCGCCGCTCAACGAGCGTGACCCGGACGAAGCGCTGAGCAACGTGGCCTACGTCAAGGGCGCATGGTTCCTGCAGTTCCTGGAGCAGCGTTTTGGTCGTGCGGTGTTTGATCCGTTCCTGCGTGGCTGGTTCAACGACCATGCCTTCCAGAGCGCCAACACCGACCAGTTCGTCGCTTACATGCAGAAGAATCTGCTGCCGAAGAACCCGACCGCAGTGACCGAGGCTGAGCTGAAGGCATGGTTGGAAGAGTCGGGCATCCCGGCGTTCGCCACGAAGGCGCGCTCGCGTAACTTCGCCGTGGTTGACACCGCGCGCATCGCCTTCCTGGGCAGCCCGGAGGTGCCGAACAAGCAGGTGACCAGCGAGTGGGGCACGCAGGAATGGGTGCGCTTCATCGATGGCCTGGGCCAGACCCTGCCGCTGGAAAAGATGGCGCAGCTGGACAAGGCCTATCACTTCACCGGTACGCCGAATGGCGAAATCGCCATGCGCTGGTATCCGCTGGCGATCCGCAGCGGTTACACCGATGCACAGGCCGCTGCGGGTGAGTTCATCCAGACCGTTGGCCGTCGCAAGCTGGTGCTGCCGATCTACGCCGAACTGCTGAAGACGCCGGAAGGTCTGGCCTTCGCCAAGGACGTGTTCGCCAAGGCCAAGCCGGGTTACCACCCGATCACTACCGCCTCGGTGGAAGACATGATCGCCAAGGCTGAAGCCGCACCGAAGCAGGACGCTGCGCCGAAGCAGTAATCGGCCAGAGCGCGAAACAGAACAACGGCGGGCGCAAGCCCGCCGTTGTTGTTTGTGTCGTCGTGTTTTGCCTCGCCCCGCCTGCGCGGGAATGACGGCTTAAGAGCAAAGCCATAGCCAAAAACAAAGCCCAGAGCAAAGCAGACCATGACGCATCGATTCCCCAATCCCCATGTTGTTAAAGTGGACGCCGTCGCGCGGCCACGGCGTCGCGCCCGTTTCCATGGAGCTGCCTGATGAAACCTTTGATCCTTGGCGCGTTGTGCGTCGTCGCGCTCGCCGCCTGCGGCAATCCCGAAGCCGAGCGTCAACAGCAGGAAGCCATTGCTGCACAGGAGCGCGCCCAGCGTGAAGCCGACGCCGAAGGCATTGGCAAGCTGTACGACGCGGCCATCAACGGGGGCGATTGGGAGAAGGCACGCATCCACGGCGCCGCGTTGTTGGATCAATACCCGGATTCGGAAACGTTCAAGCGCATCGAGCCAGGCTTTGCCGAAGTGAAAGCAAAGGCTGAAACCGCGCGCGAACTGCGCCGCATGCAGGCCTTGTGGAACTACAACCAGGTGCCGGTGAAAGGTGGCACGCAGCGTTCGGCGGCGATCTACAGCAAGGATCGCGTCGATGTGGATGGCAGCCCGGCCAAGCAGGTGAACCTGGTGTTCCGCGACCATCCCGAATGGAAGCGTCACGCGTATCTGGTGCTGCAGAGCAGTGATTTCGCCAAGGAGTGCTACCGCAGCTGCCAGGTCAAAGTGAGTCTGGATGGCGGCGCCGCTCGCAACATGGCGGCCAATCGCCCGGACACCGACGAAGCCATCGCCATGTTCATCGTCGACAACCGTGGCTTGTGGCGTCAGGCGCGCCGGGCGAAGGTCATCGAGATCGAGTTCCCGGTGAAGGCCGGCGGCACCCGCAAGGCGGTGTTCGAGGTCGGTGGCCTGGACGGCAGCCAGATGCCGAACTGGGATTGAGCCGGGTGTTCAACGACGCGGCCAACGTCGCCGCCATGAACGCCGTGGGCAACAGCCGCCACTGGGTCTTCGACATGGACGGCACGTTGACCGAGCCGGTGCATGACTTCGCATTGATCCGTCGCGAACTGGGCGTGCCGGCCGAGGCCGACATCCTGGAGCATCTGGCCGCATTGCCCGCGCAGGTGGCGGCACAGCGCCACGCGTGGTTGATGGAGCACGAACATGCACTGGCACTGGCGGCAACGCCGGCGCCGGGCGCGGTGGCGCTGATACGCGCGCTGCATGCCGATGGTTGCCGGTTGGGTATCCTCACCCGCAATGCGCGCGAGCTGGCGCAGGTGACGCTCGCGGCGATTGGTCTGGGCGAGTGCTTTGCCACGGAGGAGATCGTCGGCCGCTGGGAAGTTGAGCCCAAGCCGTCGCCGGCCGGGCTGCAGTTCTTCGTTGAACGCTGGCAGGTGGCGCCAGAAGCGATGCGCATGGTCGGCGATCACTACTACGACCTGGCCACTGCGAAGGCTGCTGGCGTGCCGGGGATTTTGATCAATGTGCCGGATGATCCGTGGCCAGGCATGGCGCAATGGCAGCTACGCGATTGCGCACAGTTGCTGCAGCAGTGGCAGGCGGCAGCGTTGGGGTAGAGCCGAGCCATGCTCGGCTGGGGCGTTACCGGTGAAGCTTCTGCCGAGCGTGGCTCGGCCCTACGGTTAAACAAAAACGGCGCCGAGGCGCCGTTTTTCTTAGAGGCTGTAGCCGAACTGCTGCTTGAACTGGTCGTTGAACTCGGCGAAATCAAACCGCTGGTTCTGGGTGCCGGGATGTTCGACCTTCAGCGCGCCCATCAGGTTGCCCATGCGACCGATGGTCAGCCAGTCATAGCCCTTCTCGATGCCGAAGATCAGGCCGGCGCGGAAGGCGTCGCCGCAACCGGTCGGGTCAACCACGCGGCGCTCGTGCGCCGGCGGAATGTCATAGCTCTTTTCCGGAGTGTGGATGATCGCGCCGCGCGGGCCCTGGGTGGTGATGTAGGCCTTGGTCCGGGCGACGATGTCGGTTTCGCTCCAGCCGGTGCGTTCCTGCAGCAGGTTGGACTCGTAGTCGTTGACCACGACGTAGTCGGCCTGCTCGATGAACGCACGCAGTTCCGGGCCGTTGAACAGCGGCAGCGCCTGGCCCGGATCGAAGATGAAGGGAATGCCGCATTCCACGAACTCGGCGGCGTTCTGGATCATGCCGTCGCGGCCATCCGGCGCGACGATGCCGAAGGTGACGCCCGGCACGTCCTTCACGTGGTTGTCGTGCGAACGCATCATCGCGCCCGGGTGGAAGGCGGTGATCTGGTTGTTGTCGTGGTCGGTGGTGATGAAGCACTGCGGGGTGAACATGTCCTCCAGCACCCGCACCTGGCTCAGGTCGATGCCCATCCGCTCGAAGTGCTCACGGTACGGACCGAAATCCTGGCCCACGGTGCCCATCGGGATCGGGCTGCCGCCCAGCAGCTTCAGGTTGTAAGCGATGTTGCCTGCGCAACCGCCCAGTTCGCGACGCATGCGCGGCACCAGGAACGACACGTTCAGGATGTGAACTTTGTCCGGCAGAATGTGGTTCTTGAACTGGTCCGGGAACACCATGATGGTGTCAAAGGCAAGGGAACCACAGATCAAAGCGGACATCGCGAACAGGCCTATGCGAAAAAGGGGAAGTCGCCGCCATGCACGCGCAGGCAGCTCGGCGCGATTGGCGCCAAAGCGCGTAAGGTTACCGGCTGCAACGGCGCACGGCCAGAACTGAATCTGTACGTTGGCTGCGGGAATGGCCGCGGAGGCCCGAAATTACAAGGATTTCCCTTGCTCGGGCCATGGTGGGTTGATAGGCTAACCGCCCTCAATTTCTGCCCATTTTTTCGCCAACCGGCGTGGGCACGACACCCGTCAGGATCACTTCCCAGATGTTCAAGAAGCTGCGTGGCATGTTCTCCAATGACCTGTCCATTGACCTGGGCACGGCCAACACCCTTATTTACGTGCGCGGCCAGGGAATCGTACTGAACGAACCGTCGGTCGTGGCGGTGCGCCAGGACCGTGCCATCGGTGGCACCCGCTCGGTGGCTGCCGTCGGCGCCGAGGCCAAGCAGATGCTCGGCCGTACCCCGGGCCATATCACCACCATCCGCCCGATGAAGGACGGCGTCATCGCCGACTTCACCTACACCGAGGCGATGCTCAAGCACTTCATCAAGAAAGTGCACAAGTCGCGCTTCCTGCGTCCGAGCCCGCGCGTGCTGGTCTGCGTGCCGGCCGGCTCCACCCAGGTCGAGCGCCGCGCCATCAAGGAATCGGCCGAAGAGGCCGGTGCACGTGATGTGTTCCTGATCGAAGAGCCGATGGCCGCTGCGATTGGTGCCGGCATGCCGGTCACCGAGGCGCGCGGTTCGATGGTCATCGACATCGGCGGCGGCACCACCGAAGTGGCGGTGATCTCGCTCAACGGCATCGTCTATTCGGCCTCCGTGCGCATTGGCGGCGACCGCTTCGACGAGTCGATCACCAATTACGTGCGCCGCAACCACGGCATGCTGATCGGTGAAGCCACCGCCGAGCGCATCAAGGTGGAGCTGGGCTGCGCCTACCCGCAGGCGGAAGTGATCGAGATGGAAATCTCCGGCCGCAACCTCGCCGAGGGTGTGCCGAAGATGATCAAGATCAGCTCCAACGAAGTGCTGGAAGCCCTGCACGAGCCGCTGTCGGGCATCGTCTCGGCGGTCAAGCTGGCGCTGGAACAGACCCCGCCGGAACTGTGCGCCGACGTCGCCGAGCGCGGCATCGTGCTGACCGGTGGTGGCGCACTGCTGCGTGACATGGACCGCTTGATCTCCGAGGAAACCGGCCTGCATGTGCAGGTGGCCGATGACCCGTTGACCTGCGTGGCCCGCGGTGGCGGTCGTGCGCTGGAGCTGGTGGACATGCACGGCAACGAGTTCTTCGCACCGGAGTGAGGCGGGGATCAGGGAAATGGGGAACCGGGAATGTGAGAACGCTGGTTTCGGCCTTCCTGCCGGCGTGCAGTCCCTTTTGCGGCTTGCCGCAGAAATGGGGCGTGGACGCCGGGAAGCGGGAATGACGCAGTATCGGTTTTCGACGTTTCCGGCGGTTTTTTGCCCTTTCCCCGCTCCATCGATTCCATCGATTCAGCCCGTTGCATGCGTTGAAGTCCGGCGGACTCGCCGGCCCGCATTGCCCATTTCCCGTTTCCTGTTCCCAGTGTCCACTTCGTGCCCCCTTACGCCGGTCCTCCCGTAGCTTCCCGACAGGGCGACGCCAGCAGCACGCTGCGCTTGCTGGCGTACCTGGCGTTGGCCATCACCTTGATCGTGCTCGACAACCAGGGCGGCTGGCTGTCGCGCCTGCGGATGCAGGCCACGCTGGTGGTGCAGCCGATCTGGGCGCTGGCCGGGCTGCCGGGCCGCTTGGGTGCCACGGTCAAGGACAACGCGGCCAGCCACGGCCAGCTGGTCACCGAAAACCGCGAGCTGCGCAATCAGTTGCTGGTCGCCAACGCGCGCCTGACCCGCCTGCAGACCGCCGCGCTGGACAACGCCCAGCTGCGCGAACTGTTGAACGTGTCCGAACGTGCCGGCCTGGACGTACAGCTGGCGCCGATTCTGGATATCGACCTGGACCCGGTGAAGCAGCGGCTGGTGCTGGATTCAGGCAGCCGCGACGGCGTTCGCGTTGGCCAGGCCGTGATCGATGCCGGCGGGTTGATGGGGCAGGTGATCGTGGTGACGCCCGGTCATTCCACCGTGTTGCTGCTGACCGACCCCGACCACGCGGTGCCGGTGACGGTGGCGCGCAACGGCGTGCGGCTGATTGCCTACGGCCGTGGTGACCGTGTGGAGCTGCGTGACATCCCGCTCAGTGCGGGCGTGGAAGTGGGCGATGACATCGTCACTTCCGGCCTCGGTGGGCGATTCCCGGCCGGCTTCCCGGTCGGCAAGATTCTCAAGCTGCGCCCCGACGACACCCACGCCTTCCTGGTGGGCGAACTGGAGCCGGCGGCCAAGCTCGACCGTGGTCGCAACGTGTTGCTGCTGCGTTCGGTGGCCAGCGTGCCGCAGTTGCCGGTCACCACCGGGCTGGAACCGTCACCGCAGTCCGCTGCGACGAACGATGTGGCCGTGCCGGCTACCGGCGCCGGCCTGACGCCGTCTCACCGACCGACCTCTGACGTGACGCAGCCTGCGCCAGCGCAGACCACCACGCCCAATCAAGTGCCAGTCACAACGTCGCCCGACACCACCAGCCAACCCGCGCCGACCACGGTTGTGCCGCCAGCAAACACGCCGGCACAGGCAACGCCTGCCGCGTCGCCGGAGCTGCGCCGATGAGCCGCCCCCGCACCAAAGGCTGGGTGTTGCCGGCCAGCATTGCGTTGGCATTGTTGTTGGGGCTGGTGCCGCTGCCGGAACTGCTGCTGCCGGCGCGCCCGTATTGGTTGGCGCTGGTGTTGGCCTTTTGGGTGATCGAGACGCCCGACCGGGTCGGCCTGGGCTTTGCCTTCTGCATCGGCGTGCTGGCCGACGTGATGTTTGGCGGCATTCTCGGCGAGCAGGCGCTGCGGCTGGTGGTGATGGCCTTCATCCTGCAGCGCTTCCGCGCGCGGCTACGCTTCTTCCCGTTGTCGCAACAGGCGCTGGCCATCGGCGGGCTGTTGTTCAATGACCGCGTGATTGATGCGGCCATCCATCTGCTGGCCGATGAGCCGCCGCTGCCCTGGAGTTACTGGTGGGCGCCGCTGCTCGGCATGGCGCTGTGGCTCCCGCTGTATGCGCTGCTGGATGCGCTGCGGCTGGGCAAGCGCGGTCGCTGATGATGTACAACCGGCGGCAGACCAAGAACGCGCACGCGGAGTCCGAGCAGTTCCGTCGCCGTGCGGCGCTGGGTTTCCTGGGCGTGGTGCTGACGCTGGGATTGCTGGGCGGTTGGTACTTCAAGCTGCAGGTGCTGGACCACGACATCTACGCCACGCGTTCGGAAGCCAACCGCATCAAGGCGCGGCCGGTGGTGCCGGGGCGTGGCCTGATCTACGACCGCAACGGCCGGCTGCTGGCCGAGAACGTGCCGGCGTTCCGTCTGGATGTCACGCCGGACAAGGTCGAGGACATGGCTGCCACGCTGGCCGGCCTGCAGCAGATCTTCTCGCTGAGCGAAGAGGACATCGAGCGTTTCAAGCAATCGCGCAAGGCACGCCGCAGCTTCATGCCGGTGACCTTGAAGTTGCGTGTCAGCGACGACGAGATGGCGCGTTTCGCGGTGGACCGTTGGCGCTACCCGGGTGTGGAGCTGGAGCCTTACCTCACCCGCCGCTATCCCTATGGCGATCTGCTGGCGCATGTCATCGGTTACGTCGGCCGGGTCGATGACAAGGATCTGGAAGAACTGGGCGAGGGCAATGCCGCGCTCACGCATATCGGCAAATCCGGCTTGGAGCGTTTTTACGAGCAACAGCTGCGCGGCAAGATCGGCTACGAACAGGTCGAGACCAATGTGCAGGGGCGGGCGATCCGCACCATCGGCCGGGTGCCGGCGCAATCGGGCACCGACCTGCGGCTGTCCATCGACGCCGACCTGCAGCGCGTGATGGTGGCGGCCTTCGGCGAGCAGGAAGGCTCGGCGGTGGCGATCGACCCGCGTACCGGTGAAATCCTGGCGATGGTCAGCCTGCCGTCGTATGACCCGAATCTGTTCGTCAACGGCATCTCGCATGCCGATTTCAGAGCCCTCAACGACAACCCGTCGCGGCCGCAGTTCAACCGGCTCGTGCTCGGTGGCGTGGCGCCGGGCTCGACGGTGAAGCCGTTCCTGGGCCTGGCCGGGCTGGACAGCGGCCTGCGTCGCCCGGAAGACAAGATCCTCTCGCGCGGCATGTTCTATCTGCCCGGCGTCAGCCGTGGCTGGGGCGATGCCAACCGTGGCGGTCACGGCTGGACCGACCTGCGCAAATCCATTTCGCAATCGGTGAACACCTACTACTACCAGCTCGGTATCGACATGGGCATCGAGCGGTACGACGAATACATGGGCGGACGCTATGGGTTCGGCCATGCGACCGGCATCGATCTGGCCGGCGAAATCGAAGGCATCCTGCCGTCACCCGCAGCCAAGATGAAGGCGCGCAAAGAGCGCTGGTATCCCGGCGACACGGTCAACGCCAGCATCGGCCAGGGCTTGTGGAAAGTAACGCCGCTGCAGTTGGTGCGCGGCGTTGGCGGGCTGGCCTCCGGGCAGCTGCGTCGCCCGCATCTGGTCACCGAACAGCGCGCGGGTTTCGATCACGACTGGATCCCGACGGTGCAGCCGGCCGGCCGGCCGATCAGCCCCAATCCGGCCAATCTGCAGGCCGTACGCGAAGGCATGATGGGCACCATGCAGCCCGGCGGCAGTGGCTGGCGCGTGGCGTCCGGCGCGCAATACCGCATGGCCGGCAAGACCGGCACTGCGCAGGTCATCAGCCGCAAAGGCACGGCCGCGTTGAACCCCAAAAGCCTGCCGATGCACCTGCGCCACCGCGCGCTGTTTGTCGGCTTCGCACCGGCCGAAGAGCCAGCCATCGCCATCGCCATTGCAGTGGAAGGCGGCGGCTACGGTGGCTCGGCGGCAGCGCCCATCGCCCGCAAAGTGTTTGATGCCTGGCTGCTGGGCGTGATGCCCGAAGGCCTGCAGCCGCTGGATGCCGAACGCGGCACCGTGGTGGTGGGCGTGGCGACATTTGATACCGAAGATCCCAATGCGCGTGCGCGCGCCGAACAGGCAGCGCTGGCGCTGGGCGATTTGCCGGTGATGGTCGGCGCACCGCCGCCCGCGCCGGAGCCGGGTGTGCCGTCGCAGCCCGTGGTTGCGCCAGCGGTGTCGCAAACCGCACCGCGCCCGGCCGCACCGGTAAGCACGCCGCTGGAGGCGCAGCGATGAGGGACTTTCTGCGCTGGGCGCTGGAGATGGCGCAGCGGCTCACCCGCGGCCTGGACTGGCCATTGTTGATCGCACTGTGTGCGTTGATGGTCATTGGCCTTTCGGTGCTGGACAGCGCCGGCGGCAGTGGCTTGGTGATGGCCCAGGGCGTGCGTTTTGCGGTTGGTCTGGTGGCGATGTGGGCGATCTCGCGCATGTCGATCCTGCGCATCCGCGCATGGACGCCGATGATCTACGCCGTCTCGATGCTGCCGCTGCTGGCGGTGTTCGTGCTGGGCACCGGCAAGTACGGCCGGCAATGGTTGAATCTGGGCTTTTTCTATCTGCAGCCGGCCGAGCTGCTCAAGGTCAGCCTGCCGATGATGGTGGCCTGGTACCTCAATCGCATGCCGTTGCCGCCGCGCATTCCGGTGGTGCTGGTGGCAGGCGTGATCATCGGCATCCCGACGGCCTTGGTGATGTTGCAGCCGGACTTCGGCACCGGCGTGCTGATCGCGGCCAGCGGCGCGTTCGTGCTGCTGCTGGCCGGCCTGCCGTGGTGGTGGGTCGGCGTGGGCGTGGCCGGCGTTGCCGCTGCTGCGCCGGTGGCCTGGTTCTGGCTGCTGATGCCGTATCAGAAAGACCGCATCATGATGTTCCTCGACCCGGAGAGCGATGCGCTCGGCGCGGGCTGGAACATCATCCAGTCCAAGATCGCCATTGGCTCGGGCGGGCTCACCGGCAAGGGCTGGGGGCTGGGCTCACAGTCGCACTTGAACTTCATTCCCGAGCAGACCACCGACTTCGCGTTCTCCGTGCTCAGCGAGGAGTACGGCTGGATCGGCGTGGCAATCGTGCTGGCCTTGTATCTGTTCGTGATCGGCCGCTGCCTGTGGATCGCGGTGGAGTCGCGCGATGGGTATTCGCGGCTGTTGGCCGGCGCCACCGGGTTGGCGTTCTTCGTCTACATCCTGGTCAACGGCGGCATGATCTCCGGCCTGTTGCCGGTGGTGGGCGTGCCGATGCCGCTGATCAGCTACGGCGGCACCTCGGCAGTGTCGTTGCTGGCCGGTTTCGGCCTGGTCATGGCCGTGCGTGCGCACCGGCCCGTCCACGGCGGCTGACCGCGTGCGCAAGGGTTGATCCAGATCAAACACTTGCGTTGACAAATTCTTCACAATTGCGCCCGTCACCTGCTGCGATTGCGCTGTGACAGCTAGATTGGCCTTTGGCGGGTTGGCGTGGGGAGATGCCACCCGGTTCCCCCAAGGGTCAATCAGGACGCCGGTCATCTCTGTGGGATGGGGAGATGGCCGGCGTTCTTTTTTTGGACGGCCGCCGTACCGATAGTGTCGAGCCACGCTCGGTAGCGGCGTCACCGTTAACGCCCAGCAGGGCAGAACTTCACCTCTGCATTCCCACGGTGCGTAACAAACGCTTGCGCGTATTCATCCGCGCGGCTCCCGCGAATGACGCTATGTCATCCATACGCCACTCCGCATTTGCGCTTCAATCTTGTTGTGATTCATGGCCTTATTGATGGAAATTCATCTTTGACCTGCTAATCTCGGCCGATGATTCGACGCGCACTTATTTGCTGTATCACCTTCGGCCTGGTTGCCTGTGCGACCCAGCCGCATGCCCCCGTCACCCCGTCTTCGACCGCGAGTACGCCGGTAAAACCGGCGACGGGCCCGGCCGAAGCGGTTCCGGAAAAAAAGCAGGATCTGCCCCCGGTTGACCTGACCCCGGTGCCGTTTGAAACCGCACGCGCCAATTTTGTGCGCGACACTGCGGCGCGCTACGGCATCGATCCCGCTTACATCGAAGCCACCCTGGCGCAGGCGCAGATCCGCGAGCCGATCATCGCGGCGATGTCGCGCCCGGCCGAGCGGGTCAAACCGTGGAATGAATATCGGCCGATGTTCATCACCCAGGCCCGCATCGACGGCGGCAAGAAGTTCTTCGCCGAGCACCGCGACGAGTTGCTGCGCGTGCAGGAGCGCACCGGCGTTCCGGCCGAAGTGATCGTGTCGATCATCGGCGTGGAAACCAGCTACGGCAAAAATGCCGGCAACCACCGCGTGATCGACGCGCTGTACACGCTGGCCTTCAAATACCCGCGTACCGGCGACCCGGCCAAGCTGGAACGCGAAGTGCGCCGCGAGCTGTTCTTCCGCGACGAGCTGGCCAAGTTGTTCGAGCTGGCCAAGCTGGAACAGCTGGACATCAACACGCTCAAGGGCAGCTATGCCGGCGCGATGGGCATGGGCCAGTTCATGCCGTCCAGCTATCTGGATTTCGCCGTGGACGGCAATGGCGATGGCCGCCGTGATCTGTTCAACAGCTACGACGACGTGTTCTCGTCCATCGCCAATTACTTCGTCAAGAAGGGCGGCTGGGTGCGCGGTGGCACCGTCGCCGTACCGGCCACGCTGGCGGCCGGCCGTGAAGAATTCAACCCGGTGGATTGGACCCCCAACCACACGATGGCCGACCTGGCCGCACGCGGCTACCAGCCGCTGGTGCCGGTGCGCGCTGCAGGCGCCACGGCCACGCCGATCACATTGGAAGGCAGTGACGGCAAGCAGTATTGGCTGGGCTTCCAGAACTACTACGCGATCACCCGTTACAACATCTCCAAGATGTACGCGATGGCCGTCTTCCAGTTGTCCCAGGCCATCGCCGGCAAGGAACTTCCCCCGGCATGAACATCAAGTGGCTGGTCCCTGCGTTGATCGTGCTCGGGCTGGCCGCCTGCAGCAGTGCTCCGAAGAAGCCGGGTAAAACCGCTGCCGGAACCCATGGCACCCAGCCGGGTGCACTGGTGCACGGCCGCGGCAATGCCCGCAGTGGTTGCCCGGAAGGTTCGCCTTACGCGCGGGCGCAGGAAGACTTGAGTACACGCGGCAATTACACCGCTGGCGGGTTGTATCGGCCCGGCGTAAAGGACACCACACCGGACTACGTACCCAACGTCGGCTGCATCCCCGAGCCAGTGGTGACCAACGAAGCGCGTTCGCCGGTCGGCAATAAATCGCCGTATGTGGTGTTGGGCAAGCAATACCGGGTGATGGACCGCGTGGACGGTTACGTCGAGCAGGGCACCGCGTCGTACTACGGCCAGAAATTCCACGGCCGGCTCACCTCCAACCGGGAGGTGTACGACATGTACACCTTCAGCGCCGCGCACAAGACATTGCCGCTGCCGAGTTTTGCGCGGGTGACCAACCTGGACAACGGTGAATCGGTAGTGGTGCGCGTCAACGACCGCGGCCCGTTTCACGACGGCCGGGTGATCGACCTCAGCTACGCCGCCGCCGTGCGTTTGGGCATCACCCAGCGCGGCACTGGCCGGGTGGAAGTGCGTGCACTGACACCGGGCAGTGACAACCAACTGGCTTCCGGTGACAGCCGCCGCGAGCGTCGCGAACGCGCCGCCGCAGTGGCTGCCGTGCCGGCAACGCCGCGTCCTGTTGCTGCCGCCAGGCCCAGTCATATGGATCAATTGGTGGAGAAGCTGCCGGCCGCACCGGTGGCCGCTCACGCCAGCAACGGCGCACGTCCCGCCACCACGCTGGCAGCAGGCAATGCGCCTGACGCGGTGACGGTGCAGGCCTTGGCGCCAGCCGCACCCAGCGTCGCTGCCAGTCCTGCACAGGACCCAGCAACGCGCGCGCTGGGCGCCATTTTGTTGCAGGTCGCCAGCTTCTCCAGTCGCGACAATGCCGCTCGCGCGCTGGGGCAGTTGTCCTCGGCCGGCATTGCCGGCGCCACCCTCAGTGACATCGTCAGCGGCGGCCGCACCTTGTGGCGGCTGCGCGTACCGGCAAGCGATCAAACCACGGCAGCGGAACTTGCCGGGCGCATCGCGGGTCTGGGCTTTGGCAGCCCACAGATCGTCCGCGACTGAACGCAGTCACTCCGGGCTCCCGCTGGATAGGCGCTGGAGTCCTACAATGACCGCCCCTTTTTTCTTCCTCGTCCATCAGGAACCGCTTTCCGATGAAATTCTGTTTTGCCGCCGCCTTGGCCACGACGTTCGCCATTGGCCTGGCATCTGCCCAGACGCCGACCCCCACGCCCGTTCCTGCTCCGGCTGCCGCCGCTGCACCGGCCCAGGTGGCAACACCGCCGGCACCGGCGCCGACCACATCCACCGCATGGGTGTTGATGGATTACGCCACCGGCCAGGTGCTGGCAGGCGAGAACATCCACACACCGCTGCCGCCGGCCAGCATCACCAAGGTGATGACGTCCTACGTGCTTGCGGCTGAAATGAAGACCGGCAAGATCAAGCCGGACGACCAGGTGATGATGAGCGAGCGCGCCTGGCGCGAAGGCGGCGCAGGCACCGACGGCAGCTACAGCGGCTTCCCGGTCAACCAGACGGCACGTCTGGAAGACATGGAAAAAGGCATGGCGATCCAGTCCGGCAACGACGCGGCAATCGCGCTGGCCGAACACGCTGCCGGCAGCCAGGAAGCCTTTGCGGCGCTGATGAACAGCTACGCCGCGAAGATCGGCATGAAGGACTCGCACTTCGTCAACGCGCACGGTCTCAACGCCGAAGGCCACCAGTCCAGCGCCTATGACCTGGCGCTGCTGGGCCGCGCGTTCGTACGCGATTACCCGGAAACCTACGCGTACAACAAGATCAAGGAATTCACGGTCGGCAAGATCACCCAGCCCAACCGCAACCTGCTGTTGTGGCGCGACGCGAGCGTGGACGGCATCAAGACCGGTCACACCTCGGCCGCCGGTTATTGCCTGCTGAGCTCGGCCCAGCGCGGTGATCAGCGTTTGATTGCCGTGCTGATGGGCGGCGCTTCGGAGAAGCAGCGCGCCAACGACAGCCTGGCGCTGTTGAACTGGGGCTTCCGTTTCTTCGAGACCCACCGTTTGTATGAGCCGGGCAAGGCCGTGACCACGCAGAAAGTGTGGAAGGGCGCCGCGGATGTGGTGCAGTTGGGCGTTGCCGAGCCGATGCTGGTCAGCGTGCCGCGCGGCCGCTACAGCGAACTGAAGCCGAGCATGGATGTGCCCAAGCAGTTGGTGGCGCCGATTGCCGCCGGTCAGCAGATTGGTACGGTCAAGGTATCGCTGGACGGCAAGGTCGTTGCCGAGGCGCCGCTGGTCGCGGTGCAGGCGGTTGAAGAAGGTGGTTTCTTCAAGCGTCTGTGGGATGCCTTCATGATGTGGTGGAAGTCCGAATAAGGGCTTTCACCGGCTGAAAAGCCGAGCGGCGTTGCCGCGTTTCGTTGACCGGAGTTCGGGTTGATGGGATGCAGCGACGCCGCTTTTGTTTTTGGGGTTGTTGTCTGTTGCAGTTGGAGTGGCTGTTGTTGCTGTTGTTGTTGCTGTTGCTGTTGCTGTTGTAGTTGTCTTTTGAGGTGGCTCTTGAAGCTGTCCCCTCTCCCGCCTGCGGGAGAGGGGTAGGGGTGAGGGCGCTTCTGAAGTCGCTGTTGTCTTGGCTCGTGTTCATGCACTGGCTTCGTCGTTGTGGAAGAGGCAAAAGCAAAGCAGCAACAGCCAGGCAAAAGCTGCCCTCACCCTAGCCCTCTCCCGCAGGCGGGAGAGGGGACAAAGTCAAAGTCAAAGTCAAAGTCAAAGTCAAAGTCAAAAGCAAAGTCAAAAGCAAAGTCAAAAGCAAAAGCAAAAGCAAAAGAGCAAAAGCCGAAGCCGAAGCAAACGCAAAAGCCAAAACCAAAACCAAAACCAAAACCCAAAACCCAAAACCAAAACCCGCGATCAAAGCGTCCGGCTGATGGTGAAACTCCCAAACACCGGCGTTTCCTTCTGCCCATCAAACTCACGCGTGCGGTGATACCGGGCAAGCGCAAACTTCCACTTGCCACGCATCACTGCCACGCCGTAACCGATGTCGCCTACGAACGGACGCTTGTCCACGCGGTGGCTGTTGCGGAACGTATTGCCGTCCAGGGTGATGTCGCGCACGACCCAGCGTGCATCGCTGGTGAGGAAGAAATGGCTGGACCAACCCTGTGCGCGACCGTAACGCGTAGGTGCGGTGTTCTCACCGGCCGGGCGCATGGGAGAGCTGCCGAAATCGTCCGGCAGTTTCCAGCCGAAACGTACTTCGCCACCTGCATTCGCATAGGTGGCCAGGTTGCCGATGGCGCCGCCCCAGTGGCTGATTGCATCCCAACCCCAGCCTTCGGTATTGCCATCTGCGGGCCAGCGCTGCATGCGCTCGTGCAGCAGCTTGAACACCGGCTCGTCATGCAGCTGGTTCTTCCAGCCCATGAATTTCTCATCGCCCAACACGCTGTGCACCGCTTCCTGCACCTGCTTGCCCTGTGCCGACGGGCCAATCATGCCCATCGCCAACTGGGTGGTGCGCAGTTCATTGCCGCTGCGGGCGTTGTAGCCAAAGTTGACCATCAGCGCGGCTGCGTACGGGCGGTCGTCTTCGATCAGGTCGGCGCGGGTGTTGTCGGTGGGCGTGTACAGCGCCTGGCCGAAGCTGAAAATCATGTTCTGCTGCTCGAACTCGCCCGGATGCAGGCGTTCGAGATGACGGTTCATCCAGCGTGCCAATCGGGGCAGGCAGGGGTCGTTGGTGAAGTCCTGCAGGTTGGGCGAGACCAAGGTGAAAATCGCGCCGTTGGTATAGCCCTGGTCTTGCTGGGAGCCGCCAAGCAGATCGTTGTCGACGCGGAAGTTGATGGCCGGGGGATGATCGCGCAATGCGCTCTGCGCGCACTGGTCGGCTGCCATCGCCGAGGCGCTCATCAAGCCGCCGGCGAGCAGCGCTGCCAGTGGCAGCACGGTGCTGCGTTTCATGCTTCCACTCCCTGCCCATATTTCAGATGTGCAGCTTAACGGGCGGGGTTTGGGCGGCGCAGCGTCACGGGGCAGACACATCGTTGTGACGGTGTCGGTGACATGCCTGCGCAAGCGTGCGCTGCGTGTCGTGGCAGGTACTGGCCGGGCCAAGCCAAGGGGACGTCGTGAGTTCGCCTGTTAAGGTTTGTGGAATGGCAACCAGCCCACAGATCGTGCGTGGCATGCGATAGGCACAGGGCACTTTGGGAGAAATCCGTACCTCTTATGATGGAAACGCCCTATTACGTGCGGTAGCATCCGGGCGGACCGGCCCGCGCTAGCCTGATCGGTAATACCAAGGACCAGGATCTTGCCGCAAGGTCTCTAAACCAATGGAACGCACCTCAGCTGGTGCAGGTAACGGGGATTTCTTAGTTATGCGTAATGTATTTTCGCCGCTCGTCGCAGCGGCTTTGACCGTGGGTATCGGTGCAGTGCTGCTCAGCCAGCCGGCCGAAGCCGCGTTCAAGAATCGCGGCACTCAGGCGCAGGAACAGCGCAAGGAAGCGGCGGCTCAGATTCCGACGTGCCAGCGTCCGATCGGCACGTTGTCGGTGATCGAGCCGGAAGACTCCACGCATTGGTGGACCGGCCAGCAGTTGCCGGCGCCGTCGCGCCTGATCAAGGCCTTCGTCAACCGTTCGCGTTGCTTCACCCTCGTTGACCGTGGCGCCGGCATGGCGGCGGGCCAGTTCGAGCGTGAGCTGGCCGCCAGCGGCGACCTGCGTGGTCGTTCCAACGTCGGCAAGGGCCAGATCAAGGCGGCCGATTACGTGATGATTCCCGACCTGATCTCGCAGAACAGCAACGCTGGCGGCAATGCGCTGGGCGGCCTGCTGGGCGGGCTGATCGGTGGTCGCGCCGGTGCGGTGGTGGGTGGTTTGAACTTCACCAGCAAGACCGCCGACGTGGTGCTGACCGTGACCGACGTGCGTTCGTCCGAGCAGGTGGCCATCTCCGAAGGCTCGGCGCGCAAGAGCGACATGGGCTTCGGCGCCAGCGGCGGCCTGTTTGGCGGCAGCGGCTTGGGCGCAGCGGGCGTTGGCGGCTATGCCAACACCGAAATCGGCCAGGTGATCACCATGGCGTACCTGCAGGCTTACACCGACATCATTGCCCAGTTGGGCGGTTTGCCGGACAACGCTTCCGCCGCCAACGCGCAGCAGGCCGTGACCGTGACCCGCGCTGGCCGTCTGCTGGCCAATGCGCGCGGTACCGGCGCTGCGGTGCGCACCCTGGACCCGGGCATGATGCTGTACCCGACCGGCACTAAGGAAGGCGTGATGTGGGAAGTCGAGGATGAGCTGGGCAACCGTGGCTGGGTGTCGTCCACCCTGCTGCAGCTGTCCAAGTAAACCCCGGTTTACGCCACGGAAGGGCCGCGCAAGCGGCCCTTCTTGTTTAGAGCAGTGTCAGGTTCCGGCAGGGAATGCCGCTGATGCCGTCTCAGGCTCGGTGTTGGCTGCCAGATGCGGGAAGTTCCTGGGCAAGTCCTCCCGGAGCCGGGCTCGGTGGGGGGCGAATCCCCGTTCATGGAAGGCTGTGGGCCGGTCATGGCCTTGGGTTTGCCTGCTTTCGGCCCGATAATGTCGGGCATGGAAATCAAGTCCGACAACCCCGAACACGGCTTTCAGTTCCCCGGCACCTTTGAGTTGAGCGCCATGGGCGCGGCCAACATCGGGCTGGAGCGGGAGCTGCCGCAACTGCTGCAGAACGCCGGCATTGAAGTGCTGGAAGAGCGCATCAGCTGGAAGCATTCCTCCAACGAGAAGTACGTGTCCGTGCGTATCGCCATCAAGGCTGAGAACCGCGAGCAGTACGACGCCGCGCACGAAGCCCTGCGCAATCATCCGGAAGTGAAGTGGACGCTGTAAGCAGCTGCGCAGTGACCCCCGTGTCGTCAGCTGCGCCGCGTTCGGCGGTGCTGCGCGATCTGGGGCGGCAGGCGTATGAGCCGGTCTGGCATGCGATGCAGCGCTTTACCGATGGCCGCGATGACAGCCACGCCGATGAGTTGTGGATGGTCGAGCACGATCCGGTGTTCACCCTGGGCCAGGCGGGCAAGCCCGAACACGTACTGGCAGCCGGTGATATCCCGGTGCTGCACGTGGATCGCGGCGGTCAGGTGACCTATCACGGCCCCGGCCAGATCGTGGTGTATCCGTTGCTGGATCTGCGCCGGCTCGGCATTGGCGTGCGTGATTACGTGTGCCGCATCGAGCAGGCCATCATCGACACGCTGGACGAATGGAACATCGGCGCCGAGCGCCTGGATGGCGCGCCCGGTGTGTATGTGGGGGGCGCCAAGATCGCCGCCCTCGGCATCCGCGTGCGCCGTGGCTGCAGCTTCCACGGCTTGGCCCTGAACGCCGCGCTGGATCTGGAACCATTCCACCGCATCAACCCCTGCGGCTACGCCGGGATGCAGGTGACCTCGGTGCTAGACTTGGGCGGCCCCTCGGGCGTCGAGGCGATCAAGCCGGTGCTGTTGTCCCACCTGGCGCAGCAGTTCGGCCTTGAACTGCATGCAACCCCCGAATTGCCCGACCTGACTATGCGGCTCTGAGGCCGCCGATAACGCCATGACTGAAACCACCTCGCGCTCCATTCCCCTGCAGATCGTGCAGGCCGACGCTCCGTCCGCGCCGCTGCAGACCGGTGTCAAACAGATTGGCGGTGACAAGATCGGCCGCTCGCCGGTGCAGTTCGCCGAGGCACCGGTGTTGCGCAAGCCATCGTGGATCCGCGTGCGCATTCCTTCGGGCAATGCCGTGGCCAACCTCAAGGCCAAGCTGCGCGAGAACCGGCTGGTGACGGTGTGTGAGGAAGCCAGCTGCCCGAACATCCACGAATGCTTCGGTCACGGCACCGCAACCTTCATGATCCTGGGCGAGGTCTGCACCCGTCGCTGCTCGTTCTGCGATGTGGCCCACGGCCGTCCCAAGCCGCCGGATGCCAACGAGCCGGCCAGCCTCGGTCAGACCGTCGCCGACATGGGCCTGAAGTACGTGGTGGTGACCAGCGTCGATCGCGATGACCTGCGCGACGGCGGTGCCCAGCACTTCGTCGATTGCATCAGCGCCATCCGCGAGAAGTCGCCGGGCACCCGCATCGAAGTGCTGACCCCGGACTTCCGTGGCAAGGGCCGCATGGAGCGCGCGCTGGAAATCCTGGCGCAGAACCCGCCGGACGTGTTCAACCACAACATCGAAACCGTGCCGGACCTGTACCGCAATGTGCGTCCGGGCGCCGATTACCAGTGGTCGCTGACCCTGCTGAAGAACTTCA
The DNA here is from genome assembly GCF_050737575.1 of Stenotrophomonas sp. Taxonomy (GTDB): domain Bacteria; phylum Pseudomonadota; class Gammaproteobacteria; order Xanthomonadales; family Xanthomonadaceae; genus Stenotrophomonas. Next base: position 314,714 of record NZ_JBOHXW010000005.1, on the reverse strand, counting down.
AGGCACAGCACCCGAACGTGCCGACCAAGTCCGGCATCATGCTCGGCCTGGGCGAGACGCTGGAGCAGGTGCAGGCCACGATGCGCGACCTGCGTGCGCATGACGTGGAAATGATCACCATCGGCCAGTACCTGCAGCCCACCGCACACCATCACCCGGTGCTGCGTTACTGGACGCCGGAGGAATACAAGGCGTTCGAGGACTACGGCTACGAACTGGGCTTCACCCACGTCGCCTCCGGCCCGATGGTGCGCTCGTCCTACCACGCCGACCAGCAGGCCGCGGGTGCCGGCGTCGCCGTCTGAGCACGCCCAAGCGCTGCCGCATCCACCGGCTGCCGCCTGCACGCATGTGCGGGCGGTCAGGGGCCGGTCATGTCGATTCACATTCTGCTACATCGCAGCGGCTAGTCTGCTGATGGACCGCGTGACAAGGGCTGAAACTTTCGGCACTGTCAGGCGGTCTGAGCAGTCTGCAATCTCCCCCTATCGTCCGGTGCCACGAGTACTTTGATGAACTACCGAGTTCCCGCTTTTCTGCTGGCATTGGCGCTGACCGTACCCGCTGCATTGTCGGCTCGTGCCGACACCAGCGTGCCGGCGTCGGCCCCCACGCTCGACCAGACCACCACTTCGCGCTTGGTATACGGGCTGCTTTCGGACAGCCGTTACGCCTATCGCCCACGTCCATTGGATGCGGCGACCTCACAGGACGTGTTCAAGCGTTACCTGGAGTCGTTGGACAGCGGCAAGCAGTTCTTCACCAAGGAAGACGTGGATCGTTTCGCGCCCTTGGCTGCACAGACCGGTGACGCCATCCGCACCGGCCAGCTCGACCCGGCGTTCCAGGTGTTTGCGGTGTACCGCGAGCGCGTGGGCGAGCGCGTGGCGTACGCCCGCCGCCTGCTCAAGCAGGAGCCGGACTTCACCCTGGATGAGCGCTTCAACTACGACCGCAAAGACGTGCCGTGGGCGACCAGCACCGAGCTCGATGACCTGTGGCGCAAGTCGGTCAAGAACGACTGGCTGCGGTTGAAGCTGGCTGGCAAGCCGGCATCGGACATCCGCAAGACGCTGGACAAGCGCTACGAGACGATGGGTAAAACCATCAGCGAACTGAAGAACGAGGATGTGTTCTCGTTCTACATGAACGCCTATACCAGCGCGGTTGATCCGCACACGGATTACTTCACCCCGCGCACGGCCGAGAACTTCAACCAGGCCATGTCGCTGTCGCTGGAAGGCATTGGTGCCCAGCTGCAGCGCCAGGACGACGTCGTGGTGATCCGCGAAGTGGTGCCGGGTGGCCCGGTGGCGATGGACGGCACGCTGAAGGCTGGCGACCGCATTGTCGGTGTCGGTCAGGGCCGTTCTGGCCCGGTCGAAGATGTCATCGGCTGGCGCATCGACGATGTGGTGTCCAAGATCCGTGGCGCCAAGGACACGCAGGTGCGGTTGGAGTACATCCCGGCCGCTGATGGCGTGGATGGCAAGCACCGCATGCTGACCCTGACCCGGCAGAAGATTCGACTGTCCGAACAGGCTGCCAAGGGCGAGACCATGACCATCCCGGGCGCGCCCGGCGAGGCTGAGCGTCGCGTCGGCATCGTCAAGCTGCCGACCTTCTATCAGGATTTCGAGGGCCGTCGCCGCAATGCGGCGGACTACGCGTCGGCCACCCGCGACGTGGCCAAGCTGTTGGCCGGCTTCAAGGCCGACAAGGTCGATGGCGTGGTGCTGGATCTGCGCAACAACGGCGGTGGTTCGCTGGATGAAGCCATCGAACTGACCGGTCTGTTCATTGAACAGGGCCCGGTGGTGCAGGTGCGTGAGTCCGGTGGCCGCGTCACCGTCAACAGCGACCGCAACCCGGCCGTGGCCTGGGACGGCCCGCTGGCCGTGCTGATCAACCGTGGCTCGGCCTCGGCATCGGAAATTTTTGCCGGCGCCATCCAGGATTACGGCCGTGGCCTGATCATTGGTGAAACCACCTTCGGCAAGGGCACCGTGCAGAACGTGGTGCCGCTGGACCGTTGGCCGGCCAGTGAGAAGGAGCGCTTTGGCCAGGTGAAGCTGACCATCGCCCAGTTCTTCCGCGTCAGTGGCTCCAGCACCCAGCACAAGGGCGTGGTGCCGGACCTGGCCTTCCCGGCCAGCGTGGACGCAAGCGAGTTCGGCGAGAGCACCTACGACAACGCATTGCCGTGGACCCGCATCGCTGAAGTGCCGCACACCCGTTACGGCAACTTCGCGCCGATCCTGCCGCGCCTGGAATCGCGTCATGCCGAACGCATCCAGAGCGACCGCGAATTCAAGTGGTGGGAAGAAGACGTGCAGCAGTTCCGCACCGAAGCCGCCAAGAAGTACGTTTCGCTCAATGAGGCCGAGCGCCGCACCGAGCGTGACAAGCAGGAAGCGCAGCGCAAGCAGCGTCAGCAGATCCGCAAGGACCTGGGCCTGCCGTTGGACCCGCTGGCCGACGACAGCAGTGACGACGGCCTGACCGGCAACGAGCGTGACATCGTCAAGGATGCCGCCCGCGAAAAGGCTGCGGAGAAGCGTCCGGACCCGCTGTTGAAGGAGTCCGCTTCGATCCTGGCCGATGCCTTGAACCTGTTGGAAAAGGACCTGCCGCTGTCGGCGCAGGTGCTGCCGCAGTCCACCGGCCCGGGCCGCTGGGCCGACTGAATCAGGCTTGCTGAGTCTGGCCCCAACGCCAGGCCGATGTGAATGACGCCGTCAACGTCCGTGTACGTTGGCGGCGTTATGCTTTGGGTCTTCGGAAAACGTGGAGGGCCTATGCGCACGCATCCACTGCATGTCGCAATCCTGTTGGTGCCGTTGGTGTTGGCCGGCTGTGCCAGCAAGCCGATCAACAGCACCGTGCTGCGTGAATCCTTCAACTCCGGCGATACCTACGCGCGCAACCTTGAGGTCGCGCCCGCGCAGGCCTGCGAGGCCGCGCGCCGGGTATTGCTGGGGCAGGGCTACGCCATCGCCCGCGCCGATGCGGCCAGCGTCGAAGGCAATAAAAATTTTCAACCGAAGGACGAGGTACACGAGCAGCTGGTGCTGCGGGTGTCGTGCGCGGCGCGTGGCGATGGCAAGGCGCAGGTGTTCGTCAGTGCGGTGCAGGACCGCTATGCCCTGAAGAAGTCGCCGACTTCGGCCAGCGTCGGCGTCGGTGCCTTGGGTTCGGTATCGCTGCCGTTTGGCAGCAACGATGATTCGTTGGTGCGGGTGGCCAGCAGCACCGTGCAGGACGCGGTGTTCTATCGCAATTTCTTCGAGCGCCTGCAGCAGTACGTGGATGAAATATCGCCTGCACCGGCAAGCGGGGCGCCGATCCAGTGAGTCGTCACGCGCGTGCTGCACGTCGAATCGCAGGCCGCGCGCTGTTGGCAATTGCTGTGTGTGGAATAGGCGCGCCAGCCGCATCGGCAGGCAATGCGTGTGGCATGCGTCTGCTGCTGCAGCTTGGTTGGCAAGTGAGCGAAACGCCGGAGGCGCAGGCGAGGATCGAAGGTGGTACGCCGTGCCGGCGCGCTTCTCTGGCCGATGCACATGCACAGGGCGATCTGCAGTTGCAGGTGCCGCGTGGTTTCGATGCGACACAACGCGAGCAGCTGGCGGTCGAGGTGTTGCAGCAGCCATCGAGCCTGTGTGCGTATCTGTTCAAACTGGGCGATGCGACGCGCACGGCAACCGCGCGGCTGCAGGAGAACAACGGCTACCGCTTCAGTGCCGTGCAGATGGGCTGGATTGGTTTCGGTCTGGGCGGCGCCAAGGCACAGGGCTGGCAGCGCTTCCGTAGTTTTGGTCGCGGCTACGCGCCGGTGGGCAGCAACGCGCAGGCGGTGGAGACGTTCTATAGCGGGCGGGTGCGCTCGGAGTGCGGCGTGGGGCGGCAGATCGCGCAGTTGGCCACGCAGCGTGAGCTGTATGGCGATGCGTTGTTCGACCGCGAGTTCAGTGCCGGTGAGTTGTCGATTGGCACCTTCCTTACGTTGCACAACACGCAGAGCATTCTGCTCGGTAGCAGCGCAGGCGAATTTTTCGCCGATGGCAAGGCGGTGCGAACCTCAGCGATGGGACGGCAGGCGTTCATGGGCGCGCCGGGTTTCATCGCGCATGTGTTCGACAAGAAGTACCTGGATGACATCCACAACCAGGCCGAGAATTTTGTCATCACCGATCTTAGTGATGCCGCCGCACAGGCGCTGGCCGAGCACGGCGGCTTTGCCCACTACGATGCGGTGAACCGGCAGATATGGGAGCTGTCGCAACAGATGCCGGGCAGCGCTTGGCGCCGCTTTGAACGCCTGCTGCATGAGCGCGATCCGATGTTGCGCGCAGCCGTTCCGCCGGAACAGCAACCGCTGCTGGCACGCATCGACGCGCTGCTGGCCGACCCGGTGTATCGCGAGTTGATGCTCTATGTGCACCCCAAAGGCGTACAGCCGCTGGGGTATCACATCGCGCGACTGCTTGACCGCAATCCGCGCACACCTTTCAGCATCGACCTGGCGTTGCATAACCTGCACACCACGCTGTATCGGCGTTGGCTGGACGCGCAACTGCGCGCCTGCAGCCACGCACTCACCTACACCACCAACGGAGATGGAACATGGAACTGGGCATGATCGGGCTGGGGCGCATGGGCGCCAACATGGCGCAGCGGTTGCAGCGCGGCGGTATCACCGTCACTGGCTTTGATCCGGGCGAGCAGGCGCGTGCGCTGGTGCAGGGCAAGGGCGTGGCAACGGTGGCGTCGTTGCAGGCATTGGTGCAGACGTTGCCGGCACCGCGCGTGGTGTGGCTGATGGTGCCGTCCAAGGTGGTAGATGCCACGTTGGATAGCTTGTTGCCGTTGCTGTCGCCGCAGGATGTGGTGATCGATGGCGGCAATTCCTGGTACCGCGATTCGCTGCAGCGGGCCGCACGTTGCGCCGAGCATCAGGTGGGCTTTGTCGACTGCGGCACCAGCGGCGGTGTGTGGGGATTGCAGGAAGGCTATTGCCTGATGATCGGCGGTGAGCAGGACGTGGTGGCGCGGCTGTCACCGCTGTTCAAGGCCTTGGCACCGGCGCCCGATCGCGGCTGGGCACACGTCGGGCCGGTGGGCGCGGGCCACTTCTCCAAGATGGTCCACAACGGTATCGAGTACGGAATGATGCAGGCCTATGCCGAAGGCTTCGCGCTGATGGACAAGAAGGCCGACTTCAACCTGGATCTGGCACAGGTGGCCGAAGTCTGGCGGCACGGCAGCGTGGTGCGCTCGTGGTTGCTGGACCTCAGTGCCGACGCGCTCAAGGGCAACCCGGGTTTGGCCGGTATCGCGCCGTATGTGGAGGATTCGGGTGAAGGGCGCTGGACGGTCAGCGAGGCGATTGAGCTGGATGTGCCGGCGCCGGTGATCACGCTGTCGTTGCTGGAACGGCTGCGCTCGCGCGAGGACAACTCGTTCACCGATCGCATGCTTGCCGCCATGCGTAACGAGTTTGGTGGCCATGCGATCAAACCGGCGGGCGGTAAACCGGGCTGAAGCCGACGCCCGGCCGGGATACGGTCACAGATGGCATCACGGGGCGTTCACACCTTCCGGATTTCATGCAATCCTGTGGCGACAGGCCAGCAGAAGTGTCGTTCCGGCGGCAACCTTGCTGACCGTCTGTTACTACCGTCGATGACATGCCGGCCCGTAATTGCTGCGGGCTTGCCCGTGCAAAGGGGAAGGGATGGCGCCGCGATTGACCGACGAAGACTGGGGCCGCTGGCGTCTGATCGGCCTGGCGCTGGCTGCCCTGCTCATCATCATCGTGCCGGCGCTGACCCTGCAGCGGCTGTCCCATGAAAGCGTCAACGCGGCCAACTGGCTGGCGCATACCCAGGCCGTCAGTGCGCGCCTGTACAACCTGCATGCCGGCATCCGCGATACCGAATCGGCGGCGCTGACCCTGTCGCTGGGCGTGCAGTCGCCGGCGTTGCAGCAGCGGTTGATGCGCGGCGATGGGGTTACCCATGATCTGAACGAACTGGTGCGGCTGCTCAGCGACAGCCCCGATCAGCTGGTGCGGCTGGGCAAGATTGAATCGTTGCTCGATCACCGCATGGAATTGGCACGGAAGATCGCACGCAGCACCGATTCGCCGGAGCGCAAGGCGTTGATCGAGGAAATGACGTTCCAGTACCCGATCCGGCCGTTGGTGGGAGAACTGCAGCAACATGAAAACCAGCTGCTGGCCGAGCGCACGCTCAAGGCCAGGCGCCAGCAGCAGCTGTCCTCGGTGGTGACCTGGAGCGCGCTGGTGGTTCAGCTGTTGCTGCTGGCGCTGGTGCTGTGGTTGCTCAAACGCCAGATTGGCAGCCGTGCCGTGGCCGAGCAGCGCTTGAGTCGCGCCAGTGCCCGCGCCAACGCGGTGCTGCAGACCGTGCGTGAGCCGATCGTGTTGCTGGATGAACACTTGCACGTGGTGCTGCACAACACCGCGTTCGCAGAAATGTACGGCGCCGACGATGTGGATATCAGTCAACGCAAATTGCAGGACATCGGCGATGGCGCGTGGAAGGACGCCATCATCCGCCAGCGTCTGGCCGACGTGCTGCTGCGCGGGCGCGAGTTGTGGGATTTCGAGCACGAGCAGCAGGGTGTGGATGGCATGGCGCGGACCATGTTGATCAACGCGCGGCGCATGCATCTGCCGGACGTGGATGACGAAGTGGTGTTGATGACAGTCAGTGACATCACCTTGCAGCGTGCCGTGCAGGTGCGGGTGGAGGAACTGAACCGGCAGCTGGAAGGCAAGGTCGAGCAGATGGCCGACGTCAACCGCGAGTTGGAAGCCTTCAGCTATTCGGTGTCGCACGATCTGCGCGCGCCGCTGCGGCATGTGGCCGGTTTCTCCGACAAACTCGGCAAACATCTGGGCGAGTCTGCCGATGAAAGAACCCATCACTATCTGCAGGTAATCCGCGAATCGGCGCAGCGCATGGCCGAGTTGATCGATGACCTGTTGGTGTATTCGCGACTGGGCCGCGGCGCGATGCGGATGCAGCCGGTGGACATGCAGTCACTGGTGGCCGACACGCGCGCACTGCTGGATTCCAATCTCAAAGCCGAAGCGGGCGCCGACGCTGTCAGCCGGCATGTGGAATGGAATATCGGCCCGTTGCCGGTGCTGGTCGCCGACGAAAACATGATGCGGCAGGTGTGGTTGAACCTGCTGGGCAACGCGGTGAAGTACACCGCAGGGCGCGACAGGGCGGTGATTGAAGTGGCTGCAAAACAGCTGCCCGATGGCAGTCACCAGTTCTCGGTGCGTGACAACGGCGCCGGTTTTGACATGCAGTACGCATCCAAGTTGTTTGGTGTTTTCCAGCGCCTGCACAAGGCGTCGGAGTACGCAGGCACCGGCATCGGCCTGGCCAGCGTACGCCGTGTGGTAACCCGGCATGGCGGCCGGGTCTGGGCTGAAGCCGAAGTGGGCAAGGGGGCCACTTTCAGCTTCATCGTTCCTCCTGTTTCCGAACTCACTTACAAGGATGCAACCCTATGAGTCCCCTGCGTACGATCCTGATTGCCGAAGACAGCCCTGCCGACGCCGAGATGGCGATGGATGCGTTGCGCGAAGCCAACCTGGCCAATCCCATCGTCCATGTTGAAGACGGCGTGGAAGCATTGGATTTCCTGTTGCGGCGGGGCAGTTTTGCCAATCGTGAAGAAGGCTTGCCGGCGGTGCTGCTGCTGGATATCAAAATGCCGCGAATGGATGGATTGGAAGTGCTGCAGCGCATCCGGGCCGACGAAGAACTCAAGCGGCTGCCGGTGGTGATTCTGTCGTCCTCGCGCGAAGAGAGCGACCTGGCCTGCAGCTGGGATCTGGGCGTGAATGCCTACGTGGTCAAGCCGGTGGATATCGAGCAGTTCTTCAAGGCGGTCAAGGCGATCGGCGTGTTCTGGGCAGTCATCAATCAATCACCGGATACCGAGTAAGCCGCAATGTCAAACCGGGATACAGCGCTGGGTGCCCTGCGGATATTGTTGGTCGAGGACTCGCCCGAAGATGCCGAGCTGATCGCCGATCAGTTGTTGGAGTCTGGATTGCAGGCCAGTTTTTCGTGCGTGGACAACGAAGCGCAGATGTACGAGGCGCTGTCCGAACAGATGCCGGACATTGTGTTGTCGGACCTGAGCATGCCGGGGTTTTCCGGCTATCAGGCGCTGCGCATTCTGCGTGAGATGTACCCGCGTGTTCCCTTCATTTTCGTTTCCGGCACCATGGGTGAAGAGACGGCGGTGAAGGCACTGCAGGAAGGTGCCAACGATTACATCATCAAGCACCTGACGGCGCGGCTGCCTTCGGCGGTGGTACGTGCCATCCGCGAAGCACGCAGCGAGATCGAACGGCTGCGCGTGGAAGACGAATTGATGCGCGCGCAACGCCTGGAGAGTCTGGCGTTGTTGGCCGCCGGATTGGGCCACGACCTGCGCAATATCCTGCAGCCGTTGTTGATCGTGCCGGACCTGATCCGCGACCGCAGTGACGACCCGAAAATCATGCGGTTGGCTGATGTGATCGCCGAGTGCGGTCGACGTGGTCACGAGATGGTGGATTCGATGTTGTCGTTCGTGCGCGGCTCCAGTCAGCGCAGCGAACGCATCGTGCTGCAGCGCTTGTTTCAGGCGGTGGGCATGCTGCTCAAGAGCAGCCTGCCACGCGACGTGGAACTGCACCTGGAAGTGTCCGATGACCGGATGACGGTGGACGCCAACTACACCGAGTTGCAGCAGGTGCTGTTGAACCTGGCCCTCAATGCGATTCAGGCCATGCCCGACGGCGGCAAGCTGAGTCTGGTGGCCGAACGTTGTCGCGATGCGCAGGGCAATGAGCAGGTGCGGATACGGGTGAGCGACGAAGGCATCGGTATGAGCGAGGCCACGTTGCAGCGCTTGTTCAGCCCGTTCTTCACCACCAAGTCCGACGGCACCGGTTTGGGCCTGGTGTCGTGCCATCGCATCGTGGACAGCATCGGCGGCCGGATCGCGGTGAGCAGTGTGTTGGATAGCGGCACCACCTTCGATTTGTTGCTGCCATTGCAGGAACTGATTGCCGGCGAAGATGTACCGCCGGTGCCGAGCAGCATCCGACCCGGACGTGGCGAGCGCCTGCTGGTGGTGGACGACGAAGCCACGCGGCTGTCGCTGCTGGGCAACGCGCTCTCCAGCCAGGGCTATCGCATGCGCCTGGCCAGCGATGGCGCGGTGGCGATGCGGTTGATGCAGGACGCCGGCTTGCCGGACGTGGTGCTGGTGGACAGCGGCATCCCGCTGCTGTCTGCCGAACAGTTGCTGTTGGAGATGCAGGCCATGGGTTACCGCGGCCCGGCCATCGTGCTGGAAGACGCGCAGATGCCGGCATTTTCCGATGGCCAGGCACCCGCTGGCATCAGCGTGCATGTGCTGCCCAAGCCGCTGGAGATGCAGCGGGTGTTCCGCGCGGTGGCCGACGCCCTGGGGGCAGAGTGACGTCAAGCGCACAGGCGACTGTTTGCCTGCGCGTTTGCTGCCCTATCATGTGCGTCCCCACCACGACGCGGGGCCAATGCTGGCGCCGCAGGGCGTAGGCCGGCCCGCAGGCAACCCATTTCATGACCACCGTGCTCCTCAGCCTGGGCAGCAATCTCGAACCGCAGCGGTATCTGCAATTGGCCGTGGCCGTGTTGCGGGAGCGCTTCGGCGATATCCGGATTTCACCGGCGTACCGCACCCCCGCGGTTGGCTTCGATGGCCCGGACTTTCTCAACAACGCGGTGATGCTGGACACCGAGTTGCCACTGATCGAACTGGACACGTGGCTGCACGCGGTGGAAGACGCGCACGGCCGCGACCGTTCCGGCCCGCGTTTCAGCGACCGCACCTTGGATATTGACGTGGTCTATTACGGCGACCTGGTGGTCGAAGGCCCGAAGAACCTGCGCATTCCCCGACCGGAGTTGAAGCACGCGTTTGTGCTCAAGCCGCTGGCGGACATCGCTCCGGAATTCATGGACCCGGTGCGGAAACAGACCTTGGCGCAGATGTGGCAAGCGCATCCGCAGTACGGGCAGACGTTCGACACGGTAGCGCTTGAAGGGCAGCAGTAAGCCGTGAAGGCGGCCGCTTGGCCCCGCCCTTTCGCAAAGCGATGGGGAGGGCTGGGGAGGGCGGCTTTTCAGCGATGCCAGAACGCTGGGATGTCATCCCAGCCTACGCGGTGCCCGAATCCCGAATTCCCGCTCAGGTCAACGTCCGGCCGCCATCCAGCCGCAAGGTCTGACCGGTGATGTAACCGGCGTCATCCAGCAGCCAGCGCACCGCTGAGGCAATCTCGTGCGGGGTGCCGATACGCGCCATTGGCGTGCGTTCCATCAGCTTCTCTTTGGCCTGCTCACTCTTGCCCTGCTCGGGCCACAGGATGGCGCCGGGGGCGACCGCGTTGACCCGGACATGCGGGGCCAGCTCCAGCGCCAGTGAGCGCGTCACCATCTCCAGCGCGGCCTTGGCGGTGCTGTAGGCCGGGTGCTCGCGCAGTGGCTGGGTGGCGTGCAGGTCGGTCAGGTTGACGATGGCGCCACGCTGCTTGATCAAGTGCGGCGCCGCCGCCTGGGCCAGGAAGAACGGCGCGCGCGCGTTGACGGCCAGCAGCGCGTCCCACTGCGCCACGTCCACCTGCCCAAATGGGGTGGGGAAGAAGTTGGAGGCATTGTTGACCAGCGCATCCAACCGGCCGAAATGGCTGACCACCTGGTCCACCATGTCCGGCAGTGTGGCCGGATCACGCAGGTCCGCTTCCACGGTCAATACGCTGCCCGGCCGTTCACTTTCCAGGTCGAAAGCCAGCGACTGCATCTCATCGCAGGACAGGTGCGCGTGCAGGGCCACCCGATAACCGTGGGCATGCAGGTGCCGGGCGATGGTGGCGCCAATGCGGCGTGCACTGCCGGTGACCAGGGCCACCCGTTGGGATTCTGTCATCTGCGCTTTCCTCACTCGGCTATCCTGTGCATTGTCCTCGCAAACCGCATTCCCATGCATTCCGACCTGCCCACACCCGCCCCCGACGCGCTTGCGCACAGTGACCAACTGGCTGCGTACCTGCGCGAGGACATCCTCGCCCAAGGCGGCGCCGTGCCGTTCTCGCGCTTCATGGAACTGGCCTTGTATGCCCCGGGCTGGGGCTATTACAGCGCCGGTGCGAGCAAGTTCGGTGCTGCCGGCGACTTTGTCACCTCGCCGGAGCTGGGACCGTTGTTCGCTGCCACCACTGCCAATGTCGTGGCACCGGTGTTGCAGCAACTGGGGCCGCAGGCACGCATGCTGGAGCTGGGCGGCGGCAGCGGTGCCTTCGCCGAAGTCATGCTCAAGCGCTTGCTGGAATTGGATGCGCTGCCCGAGCGTTACGCCATCCTTGAGCCCAGCGCCGACCTGCGCGAGCGCCAACGCGAACGTCTGGAAAAGGCCTTGATCCCGCCGGTGTTTGCGTTGGTGGAATGGTTGGACCGTCCGTTCGATGGCGAGTGGGACGGACTGGTGTTCGCCAACGAAGTGATCGACGCCCTGCCGACGCCGCGCTTCCTGATCAACGAAGGCGAGGTCTACGAAGAAACCGTGGAACTGGATGGCGAAGGCCGTTTCGTGCGCGGTGCACAACCGGCAGACGCGTTGACCTCAGCGGCGGTGCGGCACATTGAACGCTATCTGGAACGGCCGTTCGCGCAGGACTACCGTTCCGAAGTGTTGCCGCAATTGCCGTACTGGATACAGGCGGTGGCCGGCGGCTTGAAGCGCGGCGCGATGTTGTTCGTGGATTACGGTTACTCGCGCGCCGAGTTCTACCAGGACGATCGCACCGACGGCACGCTGCGTGCGTTCTACCGCCACCGCGTGCACAACGATGTCTACCTGTGGCCGGGTTTGCAGGACATCACCGCCTCGGTGGATTTCACCGCGCTGGCCGAGGCGGGCACCAGTGCCGGCTTTGACTTGGCCGGTTACTGCAGCCAGACCAACTTCCTGCTCGGCAACGGCATCACCCAGTTGCTGGAACAAGCCGAGGAGCGCAGTGACGAAGTGGGGCGCATGCGGCTGCGTGGGCAACTCAAGCAACTGACCTTGCCGACCGAAATGGGCGAGCGTTTTCAGGTGATGGCCTTCAGTCGCGACGTGGATATGTCCATGTCGTTCCTGCTCGGTGATATGACCTGGCGGCTGTGAACACGCTCAAGCCGCTGCGGCGGCAGAAATTCTGGCTGCTGTTGTGGTGCGCGGCGGTGATCGCGGTGTGCCTGATTCCGCCGCCGCAACTGAACTTGCCGCAGAACAGCGACAAGGTCGAGCACTTCCTCGCCTATTTCCTGCTGGCCGGTAGCGCAGTGCAGTTGTTCGCCACACGTCGCGCGCTGTGTGTGGTCGCGTTGGGATTGCTGTTGATGGGTGTTGGCATCGAATGGATGCAGGGCGCACTCACCAGCAATCGCATGGCCGATCCGATGGACGTGTTGGCCAACAGCATCGGCGTGTTGGCGGGCATGCTGACAGCGGTCACGCCATTGAAGGATGTGCTGTTGCGGCTGCAGCCGCGAGCTTGATGTTGCAGTCGTCGGCGGGGATGTAGCACGGCGTTATCCCCGCAGTGCGACGCATCACCGCCATGCCGAGCGATGCTCCACATAGGCATGGCCGGGAAGGGTAGAGCGCAGCATGGCTGCGCTCTACCGCGGGTTGCATCATGCGCGGGCCGTCACTTGCGCGGATTGAGGGTGATCTCATCCAGCACCCACATCTGCGGGCGCGTATCGCCGCTGAAGGTGATGCACAGGTCGGTCACCTGTTCCGGGCCTGCCCGCAGCGGTGCTTCCAGTTTGATGAAGCCGTCCTTGCCCGGGTTTTCCGGCAGCGGTGCGGTGGCCAGGACACGGCCGTGGCAACCGGCGCGTACCTCGAACTCCCCAAGCTTGGCCACCGGCTTGCGGAAGCCGCGCTTGGCTTCCTCAGGCTTCAGCAGGCCGAAGTTGTAGGGAATGCGACCGGCCCGAACGGTGACCGAGGCGATGTCCTGCAACTGCGCGTTCTGCCACAACCAGCACGGATTGAAGATGGTCACGTCGAACGAATCGCGCGGGCCTTCCAGTGGATTGTCGTCTTCCAACCGCAACTGCAGACGGCCGCCCTCGGGGCAGGTAGCCAGCGTTTTGTCGGTGCGGCTCAGCAGTGATGCAGCATCGAACACCCAGCGGCTGGGCGCATCGGTCAGCGGCGTGCCGTTGAAGAAGGTCTGCGCGGTCAGCGTGGTCGGCACCGGCAAGGTCAGTGTGTCGCCGTAGCTGGCCGATTGCGCGGTGGGCGTGCTGCCATCGGTGGTGTAACGGATGTCGCGGTAGCTCAACGGATTGGACAGTTGCACCGCTACCTTGCCGCCGGCACGGTCGTCCTGACGCGTCATCGCCACCGACAATGCCGTCTGCCCGTAGCCGATACCCAGCGCCTTGTAGCGCTGCAGCTGCGCCGGCAGGCGCGCGAGGAAGTCGTCGTAGCGCTTGCGTTCCAGCGGCGTCCAGGCGATCTCAGCCAGTGCGGCCATGCGCGGAAACACGTTGTGCTGCAGACGCGCGAAGGTGCGGGTGTGCTCGGTCCACATGTTGGCCTGCACGCCGATCACATGTTTGCGTTGGGCTTCGGTCAACTGTGCGGGCACCGGATCGAACGCGTAGATGCGCTGCATCGAGGTGAACTTCGGGCGGCCCGGCGGTTCGTCAGGCAGGTTGGTCTGCAGGAAATCCAGATACAGCGTGTTGCCGGGAGCCATCACCACGTCGTGGCCGTGGGTGGCCGCTTCGATGCCACCTTCGATGCCACGCCAGGACATCACCGTCGCCTGCGGCGGCAGCCCGCCTTCAATGATCTCGTCCCAACCGATCAACTTTCGGTCGTGCTCTTCCAGGTATTTTTCAAGGCGCTTGAGCATGTGCGACTGCAGCGCCTCTTCATCCTTCAAGCCCAGCTCGCGGATGTAGGCCTGCACCTGCGGCGAATCCTGCCACTGGTACTTCACCGCTTCGTCGCCGCCGATATGGATGTACTTGCCGGGGAACATCTGCATGACTTCGGCGAGGATGTTCTCCAGGAACTGCAGCGTTTCCTCGCGCGGATTGAACAGGTACGGATTCACGCCCCAGTTGGCCGATGGTTTGGTCGGGTAATCAACGACGCCGTGCTCCGGATATGCAGCAACGGCCGCCTGTGCATGTCCGGGCACATCGATTTCCGGCACCACGGTGATGTGACGCGCGGCGGCGTAGGCAACCACATCGCGGATCTGATCCTGCGTGTAGAAGCCGCAATACAAATGCGGCGTGCCGTCGGCATTGATGCCTGCTTCACCGGCAGCCGAGCGGCAACTGCCGACTTCGGTCAGCTTCGGGTAGCGCTTGATCTCCATGCGCCAGCCCTGGTCATCGGTGAGATGCCAATGGAAGGTGTTGAGCTTGTGCAGCGCCATGGCATCGAGCAGCAGCTTGATGTCATCGATGCTTTGGAAGTGACGCGCCGAGTCGAGCATGAAACCGCGCCAGGAAAAACGCGGTGCGTCGGTGATGCTGACTGCAGGCACGGCAACGTCGCTGCCGGTGGCCGGGGTGAGCATCTGCAGCAGGGTCATCGCGCCGTGGAACAAGCCGGCGTCGTCGCGTGCACGGATACTGATGCCGTTGGCGGCAACGTCCAACTGATAGCTGCCTTCCGTGGTATTGGCCAGGGCCGGGTCGCGCTGGAAGTGGATGCCGGTGCGCGGTTTCGTGCTGGCGTCGGCCAGCGTCAGCTGCAAGGGTGATGTCTTGCCGAGCAATTGGTTGAATTGTGCAGCGACGGTGCGCGCGGCGTCATCGCTGCCGCTGAGCACCGTGTGATTGTTGACGGTATAGCCCGCGGCGCTGGGCAGCACCTGCTGTGGCGCCGGAATGACCGGCAGGGCGAGCGAGGGCGGCGCCTGTGTGGCAGCCGAAGCGGTGATGCTGGCGCCCAGGATCAAGCAGCTGGCCAGCAGGCTGCGGACGGGATTGCGTGCGTGCAGTCGGGTCATGGTTGCTCCAAGTAAGCGTGCTGTTATCTCAAAAAAAAGCGGGCCTGAAAAACCCAGGCCCGCTGGAGGAGAAAGACAGCGGATGAAACAGTTGGATCGGTGGTGGCTGGCTTAGAAGGCGAAGCGCAGCGAAGCGTTGTAGCGACGGCCGCTCAGGTAAGCGCCGCGCAACAGCTGCTCGGTACCGGAGTAGCTGTGGTACTTCTCATCAAGCAGGTTCATGCCTTCCAGTGCCACGGTCAGGTTGTCGGTGACCTTGTACGACAGCGATGCATCCACCGAGGTGTAGTCCATGGTCCACAGATCGCGACCGCCGCTGACGTTGGTGAAGTACTTGTCGCGCCAGTTGTAGGTCACGCGTGCCGCGAACTTGTCGTTCTCGAAGAACGGGGCGATGTTGAACTGGTTCTTCGAGTTGAACGGCAGCGGACGCCCGTTGGTCGCTTCACCATCGGAGTAGGTGTAGTTGGCGACGATGCCGAAGCCCATGCCGAAGTTCTGCTGCCATGCCAGTGAAACGCCCTTGATCTTGGCATCGCCAGCGTTCTGCGGACGGTCCACCAGGTAGGAGTCTTCACGGCTCTGGTTGATGTTCCAATGCGTCTCCTTACGCGAGGCCATCAGGATGTAGTCGGAAATGTCACGGTAGAAGATCGAGCCGGCGAGGATGGCGTCCTTCGAGAAGTACCACTCGGCCGAGAAATCCAGGTTGGTCGACAGATACGGCTTCAGATCCGGATTGCCGCCGCCGCCGGTCAGCTGCTGGTCGGACAACCACATGTAGCTGGAGAGGTCCGCATAGCTCGGGCGTGCCATGGTCTTGGCGGCAGAGAAACGCAGCACCAGGTCTTCGCTGGCGTCGAAGGCCAGGTTCAAGTTCGGCAGGGCGTTGTTGTACTTGCTCGGCTTGACCTTCCACTCGTACTTGTCTTCCGGGCACGCCGGGACATTGACGGTGCACGCATAGGCGCCGCTGCCGACATCGGTCTGCACATAACGCAGGCCGATGTTGCCGCGCAGACGGTCGAAGCTGAAATCAGCCTGCACATAGGCAGCCTTGATGTCTTCCTCGATGGTCCAGGTGTTGCGGGCGAACTCGCCGTTACCCAGCGTGGTCGGAACCGGCGCGTCCTGCCACGGTGCCAGCCACTTGTTGCTCTTGACGTAGTCGGCCAACGCCCAGCCGTCGATCGTGAAACGGTTGGCCAGATCACCATAGCCACCAAAGCCACTCAGATAGTTGCCCGGCAGCGGACGCGGGTTGAACATGTCCGCCGTGGCATCGCCATAGCCCTGGATCGAAGCCAGCACGACGCCGCGCTGGATCTGCCCGGTTTCATGCGAGCGCTGCTTGTAGCCGGCGCGGATCATGTACACCGGTGAATCCAGCTTCAGGCCGAAATCGACCTGGCCATAGGTTTCCTTGTCCAGCGTCGGCTTCTCAACCAGGTTGCCGCCCCAGCCCGAGGCCCAGTTGCCTTCTGCCGGCGGGTTGGTGTGCCACGGGTTGGCGTAGCCGCCGTCCATCCTGAACTGTTCCGGGTTGGTGAACGGATTGTCGCCGTGGAAGGTCAGGCTGCCCGGATTCTTCGGGCCGCCAGCGATGGACCAGGTGTAGTCCGCGCTGCCCAGGAAACTGCCGTAGACCTGTTCCGGGCCGCCTTCGGCCTTGGTGCGGCCGATATGGGTGGAGAGGAACCAGCGCTCGTCGTTCCACGTTGCCTTGATGTCGTAGGTTTCAGATTCGACCTTGGCGCGACGGTTCTGCAGATCGAACGCCATGCGGCCACCCTTGTTGGTGCCGCTGGTCATCAAGCCGTTTTCGATGGTGACGTCGGTCAAGGTCATCAGGCCGCCATAGGCATTGCCCGGCCAGGCGAACATCGACTGCGCCATGTGATCGAAGTTGGCATCAATCTTCAACGCATTCAGTTCGATATCCAGTTGTTCGACCGGCTTGAACTGAAGCGACGCGGAGAAGGTGTCGCGCTCGCGCTTCTGTTCAAAGAAGTGTGCGCTCATCGAGCCGGGACCCACGGCCTCCGGATTTGCTTTCAGTGCTTCAGCACAGGCGCCCTGGCAGGTGCCCGGCAGGTTCGGCTGGCTGCCGTCCGGGTTGGCCGGGACCGACCAGTCGGTGTTGGTGTTGTTGACCGAACCCCAGGAGCCGTTGCCATTGAGGTAATCCTTGGCCTTTACGGTGCCGTAGGATTCGATGCCGTCACGGCGGATGCTCTCGCGCGCGGACTGCGCCGAAATGATGAAGCCAAAGTTTTCAGCATCGTTCTTCCAGCCGAAAGCGGCCGATGCGCTGGGGTCGGTTTTGTCGACGCGGTCGTTGCGGCTGAAGCTGACGCGGCCGTTGACGCTGATCTTTTCCGGCATGTCCAGCGGCTTGCGCGTGGAGATGTTGACGGTGCCGCCAACCGAGCCTTCATCCAGGCGCGCTTCCGGCGACTTGAACACTTCCACCTTGCCGACCAGTTCCGGTGCCAGCAGCGAGTAGTTGAAGGTACGGGTCGGGAAGTCGGACATGTTCCAGTCGCCCGAGGCGATGGACTGGCCGTTGAGCAGTGTGCGGTTCAGTGCCGGGTCGGTGCCGAGGATGGACACCTTTTCACCCTGGCCGTAGGCACGGTCGATGGTGACACCGGGGATGATGGTCATCGCTTCGGCCACGTTGGTGGCCGGGAACTTGCCCACATCTTCAGCGGTGATCACATCGACAATCGCGTCGGAATTGCGCTTGGTTTCCAGCGACTGCTGAAGGCTGGCGCGGATGCCGGTGACAACAACGCGGTCCAGATCGGTAGCGTCGGGTTGTGCTTCCTGCGCGGTGGCGGAAAAGCTCAAACACGTGACGATTGCGGCGGATAGTACGGACTTGCGGTACCTCATGATGTCTCTCCTCATCATTGATGGAGTCCGGCGTGTTGGCCGGCAGCTGCTGGGTTGGAATCCATGCATGGGCGGGCCGCCGCATGCACCTGCGTTACTGCGGAAGGCGGTGCGCCGGGGTCGGTTTCCCTGCGTCCCAGATACCAACTGGCTGCGCCGATGACGCCCAGTTGCCCGTGCTCTACCAGCTTCACGGGAATGCTTTGCAACGCCTTGGTCATGGGCCCCTTGTTGAGGAAGCGTTCGACGAAGGAGCTGTTCAAAAGGAATTGGCTGATCTTTGGCAGGATGCCGCCGGCCAGATAGATGCCGCCCTGCACGCCGTAGAGCAGGGCCATGTCGCCGATGGTGGAGCCGAGGATTCCGCAGAACAGCTGCAGGGTTTCCACGGCGAGCGGGTCGCTGCCATCACAGGCGGCGGCGCTGACCGCATCGGGCGTTGCATGCGTGGGCGCGGTGCCGCGCACCGCGCACAGTGCGTTGTAAAGGTTGAGCAGGCCGGGGCCTGAAAGTGCCTGTTCGATGGAAACGTGGCTGCGGTCGCGCAACATCTGCTGCAACACGGCCATTTCCAGTTCGGTGGTGGCTGCCAGCGAGGCCTGGCCGGCTTCGGTGGCCAGCACGACGGAGCGGTTGCCGACCGGAATCCACACCGCAGCGCCCAGACCGGTGCCTGGGCCGATCACCAAGGTGGGGCCGCGCGGCGCGTCGGCCGGGCCGGTGAGCTGCAGCACCTGGCTGGCGCTGATGTGTGCGGCAGCATGGGCGACGGCTTCAAAATCGTTGACCAGATGCACGGCCTCAAACCCGAGGTCCTGACGGATGCGGTTGGACGACAGCGGCCAGGGCAGGTTGGCGGTGATCACCGTGCCATCGGGCAACGCATAACCGGCGGTGGCGATGACGCAGGCGGACAGGGTGGAGCGATTGACCGGGAACTCGGCCAGGATCGCGCTGAGGCTGGGGTAATCGGCGCAGCGGTACTGGCGATACGCCAGCATCGACAACGGCGCGTTGTCGTCCTGGCCCTGCTGCAACAGGCCCACGCGCACATGCGTGCCGCCCACGTCGGCCGCCAAAAAGGCGGGCGAGGTGGAAGTGGTCAGCGTGGACATGGTGTTCAACCTGGCAACCACGGACATCCCCTAGGAGTTCGCGCGGCACCTGTGATGGTGGCGCGGTATCGGGAGTGTCATTGCTATGTGACAACGATGTCAAGCTGCTATGCAAAAAATTTTCAAGTTGGCTTTTGGGTGTGGCCGTTGTGTATCTAAATGATTTGTCAGGTAAATTTTATTTCATATGAAATGTAATTGGCGCCAATCGAATGTTTGAGATGATTCCTATTGATCGCGTGAAAATTTTGGCAGGTCAATCGGGGTGAACAGGAGACAAGGCCTGGGCAGCGCCGGACCGCCAGAGGGTCCGGCGAGTCGTATCGCGCCACGTTAGCCAGGACGCTTGCCGGGCACGCCTCCGCGTCGTATGGCTGCGCATCTACAGATGCTGCATGCAGTGCCGAGCCATGCTCGGCAGGGGTACTAACGGGATGGCGTAAACACCGCACGCCACCGCGAATAGTGCAAAACGCGAATCGCACAAAAGCAGAAGGCCACCGCATGCGGTGGCCTTCCTTGCATCCATCACACCGCAGCGATTACTTGCTGGGTTCGAGCTTGATCCAATCCAGCGTCCACATGTTTGGACGCGTGTCGCCGGTGAAGCGCACGCACAGGTCGCCGCGCGTTGCCGGTGCGGTGATCGCGGCTTCCAGCTCCAGGAAACCATCGGCGCCCGGGTTGGCCGGCAGCGGCACCGAGGCCAGCGGCTTGCCTTCGCAGTTGGCCAGGATTTCCAATTCGCCATGCGGGGTGCGTGCCGGTGCGAACTTGCGCGACGGTTCGTCGTGGGCCAGCTGGAAGTTGTAAGGAATGCGACCCGCACGCACCTTCACCTTGCTGATGCCGGCCAGGTTCACGTCCGACCACAACCAACACGGGTTGAAGATGTTGACGTTGAAGATGGCGCGCTCGCCTTCCACCGGACCATCGTCTTCCAGACGCAGCAGCAGCTTGCCGCCGTTCGGGCACAGGCCCAATTGCGTGTCATCACGCGTCAACAGCGATTCGGCAGTGAACGTATATGCACGCGTGGCGGCCAGCGGCTTGCCGTCGAAGAACGCCGCAGCGCGTACTTCGCTGGGAACCTTCAGCTGCAGCGGCTGGCTGTACAGCGGCGCGTTGGCGGTGACATCGCTGCCATCGAGCGTGTAATGCACCGGATAGCCGAGCGGATTGACGAGCGTGACATCAGCGGTGCCGGTGACATGGTCGCCCTTGTCCACCGCGTCCACCTGGAACGGCGTCTGCGCATAGCGGATGCCCATCGCCTGGTAACGCTGCAGCTGGCGCGGCAGGCGCTGCAGGAAGTTGCTGAAACTGCGCTTGTCCTGCGGGCTCCAACCGGTTTCGGCAACCGCTGCCAGACGCGGGAACAGGTTGTGTTCCAGGCGAACCTCATTGCGCGTGTGTTCGTTGAACATGTTGGCCTGCAGGCCAAGGATGTGCGAACGCTTGTCGGCGGCCAGTTCGGCCGGCACCGGCTCGAACTCATACGCCTTCTGCAACGGGATGGTCGTCGGGCGGCCGGGCACTTCGTAGGGCGAATCGGTCTGCAGGTAATCCATGTACATGTGCGTGACCGGCGACATCACCACATCGTGGCCTTCGCTGGCGGCTTTCAGGCCACCTTCGGTGCCGCGCCACGACATCACCGTGGCTTCCGGCGGCAGGCCGCCTTCGAGGATTTCATCCCAGCCGATCAGGCGACGATCGTGTTGCTCCAGGAATTTCTCCAGGCGCTTGATCATGTGGCTCTGCATTTCCATCTCGTCCTTCAGGCCGAGTTGACGCATGTGTTCCTGCACGCGCTTGGATGCAATCCACTGGTCCTTCACCGCTTCATCGCCACCCACATGCACGTACTTGGCCGGGAACATGGCGATCACTTCTTCCAGCACGTTCTCGATGAACTGCAGCGTGCTTTCTTCGGTGTTGAACAGGTTCGGCAGCACGCCCCATTCGCTGGAGGTGATCAGCTGCTTGCCGGTGACGCCCAGTTCCGGATAGGCGGCGATGGCCGCGGTGGCGTGACCGGGGACGTCGATTTCCGGAATCACCTGGATATGCAGCTGCGCGGCATACGCGATGATTTCGCGGATCTGGTCCTGCGTGTAATAGCCGCAGTACGTGCGCGGCTGACCGGTGGCAGCGTCAACGCCGGCATCACCCAGCGGAATGCGGCAGCTGCCCACTTCGGTGAGCTTGGGGTAGCGCTTGATTTCCATGCGCCAGCCCTGGTCGTCGGTCAGGTGCCAATGGAAGGTGTTGAGCTTGTGCTGCGCCATCACATCGAGCAGCTTCTTGATCTCGTCCATGCTCTGGAAGTGGCGCGCCGAGTCGAGCATGAAACCGCGCCACGGAAAGCGCGGTGTGTCCTTGATGGTGGCCGCGGCAGCATGTCCGGCGTTGTCGCCGGTGAGCAGCTGCATGGCGGTCACTGCGCCGTAGAACAGGCCGACATCATCACCGGCGCTGACATCGATGCCGGTGTTGGAGACCTTCAGTTCATAGCCTTCGGCGGTGTTGGTGGCCGACGGATCCAGGCGGAAACGAATCTTCGCCTTGCTGGCGTTGTCGGCCACAGCGAGTGTGGGGCCGCCGTTGCGCGCGAGCATCTGCACGAACTGGCCAGCGGCGCGTTGCCCGGCTTCGTCATTGCTGCCGACAAGGTCCGCCGCCTTCAGTACGAAGTCCTTTCCGGTCGATGCCTGGTAGTTGGCAGGCAGGGGCACCAGTGACGGCGCGGCAGCGGTATCGGCCGCATGCGCCTGCAGGGCGGAAAAGCCGAGCAGCACGCAGCTGCTGAGCCAAGGCGCGCGGCTGCGCGTGAGGGACTTCGTCATGGGCGGAGCTCCTATCTGTGTTTAAGCGGCAACGTGTCGTGCCGCATCGATCTTGTGTCGTGCCGAGCCATGCCCGGCAGCACATGCATTGTTGAACGGAACCAATGCCGAGCATGGCTCGGCACTACAGAAAGTCAAAAAAAAGCCGGGCCCGGAATGATCCAGGCCCGGCGGGTCACACTAACCGGCGATGCTGCGTGCCGGGGTGGCTCAGTACTTGAAGCGGAAGTTCAAATAGTACTGGCGACCGTTCTCGTAGAACGCGCTCGGAATAGCCGTGCTCTGGTAGTACTTCAGGGTCGGGTTGTTGAGGTTCAGCGCATCGAAGCTGACGCTCAGCCAATCGGTTGCCTTGTAGCTCAGCGACAGCGCCAGGGTGCCGAAATCATCCTGGTAGTACGGGCTTGCACCCTTCAGACCGATCAGGAACGAGGAACGGTAGGTGTAGCTGACGCGTGCGCCGAAGGTGTCGTTCTCGAAGTAGCCGCCCACGTTGTAGGTGTTCTTCGAGGTGCCCAGCAGGTTGTTGCTGCCATCCTCCCAGGTGTGTGAGGTGCTGCCGTCGGCGTAGGTGTAGTTGGCATTGACGCCGAAGTTGTCGCCAATCGGCTGCTCATAGGCCACTTCCAGGCCGGTGACCTTGCCGTTGGAATTGACCGGCACGGCGACCTCATAGGCCTCCAGCTGGTTGGTCAATTCGCTGAACAGCATCTGCGTTTCGGTGCCGAAGGCCACATAGTCCTTCAGGTTCATCGAGTACGCACCGACCGACAACAGGCCGCGCGGCATGAAGTACCACTCGATGTTGGCATCGAAGTTGGTCGACAGCACCGGATCCAACTTCGGATTACCACCACCACCGGTACGGCTCAGGTCCGAACCCCACGAGGATGCGCCCAGTGCCGAGAAGTCCGGCAGGGTCTGGGTCTGCGACGCGGCGAAGCGGAACACCAGGTTGTCGCTCATGTCGAACTTGATGTTCGCGCTCGGCAGGATGCGGTCGTGCTTGTTGTTGAACGACAGCGCCTTCCACATGCCGAACAGGCTGCTCACGTCAGCATTGGCAGCATCGGAAACGGCTTGGTAGGTGTTGATGTCCTGGTCGATGTTGACGTAACGCAGGCCGACGTTGCCGCTCCAGCGGTCGCCGGCGAAGTTTGCCTGCACATAGCCGGCAAAGTTCTTCTCGGCCACCTTCCACTCACCACCGTAGTTGTGGCGACCGGTCGGGCCATCGTTGTTGGCCAGCCATTCGGAGTTGTTGAGGATGGCGTCCTTCAGTGCACCTGGGGTGAAGTACCACAGGTTGCGCGGGAACTTGCCGCCAATGCCGCCGGCAAAGCCGCCCGGGAAGTTGGCGGTGGCACCGTTCTGCAGCGACGACCAGATATCGCCCGGGCTTGCGCCTTCCGGCGACAGCGCCTCGCGCTTGTGGTCGGCATAACGCAGGCCGAAGTCGATCGAGCTCAGGGTGCCGGTGTCGAAGTACTGGTTGAAGTCGGCGGTGAACCACTTCTCCTTGTCTTCGGCGGTGACTTCCTGGTTGCCCCAGGTGCCGAAGCTGGTAACACCGGCCGGGCTGATATCGCCGCCCACGTTCCAGTCGATCGGCGCGCTGTTGCCGTGCGTGGTCCAGCTGGCGCCGCCGCCATTGGCGACGGTGACTTCTGCAATGAACTGGCGCGGCGTCGAGCCGGTGCCCTTGGTGTTACCGGCCTGGAACTTGGCGTTCAGGCTGTCGTTGATCTGCCAGTCGGCATCGAGCGTGACGTAGCTGCTCTTGGCGGTGGCTTCGCGGTAGATCATGTCGTACACCGCGTAATCGCGGCCGGCTTGACCTGCGAAGTTGGCGTTGGTCAGTACGCCATCCTTGACCACGTAACCGGCGTCCGGCACCTGGCCCGGACGCGTGACGTTTCCGTCCTTATCCTTGACGTCGTTCAGGATGCTGCCGCCCCACAACATGAAGTTGCGGTTGTAGTTGTTGGCATCCATCTTCGAGCTGAAGCCTTCCAGGCCCAGCGTCAGGTTGTCCATCGGCTTGAACTGCAGGCCGATCAGGCCGCCCTTGCGCTCGCGGGTCTGCTCGAACAGGGTCGAGCCCAGCAGGCTGGGGGCATACACGCCGGCCAGATCCGGGTTGCTCTGGGCAACGGTGCCTTCCGGGTCGATCTGGAGGAAGCCGGCCGGGATTTCCTGCGCTTCGCGGCGCAGCTCACGCTTCTGGCTGAATGCCTGCACCATCACGCCGAAGGTGCCTTCGTCGTTCTTGTAGTTGAACAGGCCCGACAGTTGCGGATCGTTGGACTTGGCCTGATCCGAACGCACTGCGCCGATCGAGGCTTCAGCGGTGATCTGGTTGGCGAACTCCAGCGGCTTGCGGGTGACGATGTTGACGGTGCCGGTGGTGCCGCCGTCCTGCAGCTTGGCCTGCGAGGACTTGTGCACTTCCACCGAGCTGACCAGCTCGGACGGCAGCAGGGTGTAGCTGACGCTACGGCCCACGTTGCTGCCCTGGCTCAGCACGAACCAATCGGCCGAGCCGACGCTGTGGCCGTTGATCAGGGTCTGGGTGAGGCTGGGGCTGGTGCCGCGCAGGCTGACGCGGTCGGCTTCGTCGAAGCCGCCTTCGTCGGCCGAGGACGAGCTGATGTTCACGCCCGGCAGGCGCTGCAGGGTGTCGGCCACGTTGTGCGCAGGCAGCTTGCCCACGTCTTCAGCGGTAACCACTTCCACGCGGGAATTGGCTTCGCGCTTGGTGTCCAGCGACTTTTCCATCGAGCCACGGATACCGGTGACGGTAACGGTGTCCAGATCGGTCGCACTGGCGGCGGGGGCGGCTTCCTGCGCGTGTGCACTGAAAGCAAGGCAGCTGATGATCGCTGCAGAAAGCAGGGTCTTGCGATGCATGTTGTCTCTCCTCAACATCGGATTGAATGGCACGGACGTGCCGCGTTACTGCAGGTCTTGCTGGTGGATCTGTTGCTTATGCTGCGAGGGCTTCGGTTGCCGTCTTTTCCAGATACCAACTGGCTGCGCCGATGACGCCCAGTTGCCCGTGCTCTACCAGCTTCACGGGAATGCTTTGCAACGCCTTGGTCATGGGCCCCTTGTTGAGGAAGCGTTCGACGAAGGAGCTGTTCAAAAGGAATTGGCTGATCTTTGGCAGGATGCCGCCGGCCAGATAGATGCCGCCCTGCACGCCGTAGAGCAGGGCCATGTCGCCGATGGTGGAGCCGAGGATTCCGCAGAACAGCTGCAGGGTTTCCACGGCGAGCGGGTCGCTGCCATCACAGGCGGCGGCGCTGACCGCATCGGGCGTTGCATGCGTGGGCGCGGTGCCGCGCACCGCGCACAGTGCGTTGTAAAGGTTGAGCAGGCCGGGGCCTGAAAGTGCCTGTTCGATGGAAACGTGGCTGCGGTCGCGCAACATCTGCTGCAACACGGCCATTTCCAGTTCGGTGGTGGCTGCCAGCGAGGCCTGACCGGCTTCGGTGGCCAGCACGACCGAACGATTGCCGACCGGAATCCACACCGCAGCGCCCAGGCCGGTGCCCGGGCCGATGACGAGGGTGGGGCCGCGCGGCGCGTCGGCCGGGCCAGTGAGCTGCAGCACCTGGCTGGCGCTGATGTGCGCGGCAGCATGGGCGACGGCTTCAAAATCGTTGACCAGATGCACCGCCTCAAACCCGAGGTCCTGGCGGATGCGGTTGGACGACAGCGGCCAGGGCAGGTTGGCGGTGATCACCGTGCCATCGGGCAACGCATAACCGGCGGTGGCGATGACGCAATCGGCCACGGCGCTGGTATGGCTGGCGAAGTCGGCCAGGATCGCGCTGAGGCTGGGGTAATCGGCGCAGCGGTATTTGCGGTAGGACAGCACGTCGATGGCGTGTGCTTCACCCATGCCCGGCTGGATCAAGCCGACGCGGACGTGGGTGCCGCCAACATCAGCGGCGAAGAAAGGCCGGGTGGCGCAGTCGTAACGGGTGGTCTGCAGTGGGGGGACGACAGCGGTCACTCGAGTTCCCTATGGCGGTGGCCAGCGCCCAGACAGGGCACCATTCGGGGGCCGAGTCTGTAATCGTTCTGACAACGATGTCAACGAATAATTACAAGTTTCGATGCTGCACTGCAGCGCTTCCGCGCAAACGCTGCAGCCACTGTATTTGTTGCATTCGGTAACGTCCTTAACGTGGCGTCAGGGGTTTTCGGGGCAAAACCCTGAGCCGCCCGGCCTTGCGCCGGTTTACGGGTGCGGTGCTGCGTTCTGCTGGCTGACACGCGTTGTTGACAAACCCGGCGGCGCCAAACCATAAATGTGACAACGTTGTTCCCACACGATCACTCAACGGCCTGATCCGTTTCCCGCATTTGCAGGAGCCTTGCCCATGTCTGCTGTTCCCGCCACATCGCCGCGCACCAGCATGGCCTCGTCCATCGCCATCGTCGGCGTGCTGTTTTTCATCATCGGTTTCTGTACCTGGATCAATGGCCCGCTGATCACATTCGTGCGGCTGGCCTTCGACGTGAACGAGGTGTCCGCGTTCCTGGTGCTGATGGTTTTCTATCTGTCGTACTTCTTCCTGGCGCTGCCGGCGTCGTGGATTCTCAGCCGCACCGGCATGAAGAAGGGCCTGGCATTGAGCCTGGCGGTGATGGCGGTGGGCGCGATGGCCTTCGGTGAATTCGCCACCCGTCGCTGGTTTGGCGGCGCATTGGGCGGCCTGTTTGTCATCGGCGGCGGCATGGCGCTGCTGCAGACGGCGGTCAATCCCTACATCAGCATCCTTGGCCCGATCGAAGGCGCCGCACAGCGCATCGCGCTGATGGGCATCTGCAACAAGATCGCCGGCATCCTTGCGCCGGTGGTGATCGGCTCGCTGGTGCTGCATGGCATTGGTGACCTGGAAGCCCAGGTGCAGGCGGCCGACGCGGCCACCAAGCTTGAACTGCTCAATACCTTCGCCGCCAAGATCCACACGCCATACATGGTCATTGCCGGCGTCCTGCTGCTGGTTGCGGTGGGCGTGCTGTTCTCGCCGCTGCCGGAAGTGCAGGCCGACCAGGCCAACGCGGTGGCCAACGATGGCAAGGCTGAAAAGCAGAGCATCTTCCAGTTCCCGCACCTGTGGCTGGGCGTGTTCTGCCTGTTCGTCTACGTGGGCGTGGAAGTGATGGCCGGTGACGCCATCGGTACCTACGGCAACGCCTTCGGCCTGCCGCTGGATCAGACCAAACTGTTCACCTCCTACACGCTGTTCGCGATGCTCATCGGCTATGTGGCCGGCCTGTTGCTGATCCCGCGCTACATCTCGCAGGAAAAGTATCTGGCGGTGTCGGCGGTACTGGGCGTGGTATTCACGCTGGGCGCCTTCTTTACCCACGGCTATGTGTCGGTTGGCTTTGTGGCCGCGCTGGGCTTTGCCAACGCCATGATGTGGCCGGCGATTTTCCCGCTGGCGATCCGTGGCCTGGGCCGCTTCACCCAGACCGGTTCGGCCCTGCTGGTGATGGGTATTGCCGGCGGCGCGATCATTCCGCAGGCCTTTGCCCTGCTCAAGCATGCGTACCCGGAACACTTCCAGCTGGTGTTCGCTGCACTGATGATCCCGTGCTACCTGTACATCCTGTATTTCGGCACGGTCGGACATAGCGCGGGCAAGGCACGTGGCGCCTGAATCGAGCATCATGGCGGCCATCAAGCCAACGCAGGAACCGGTTATGCGTAGACCCACCATCAAGGATGTTGCCGAGCGCGCCAAGGTATCGCTGAAGACCGTCTCGCGGGTCATCAACAACGAACCTTCGGTGATGCAGGCCACCCGCGCACGTGTGCTGCGCGCCGTGGCCGAGCTGGATTACGAGCCGGATCCGTCGGCTCGAAACCTGCGCAGCAACACCACCTTCGTGATCGGGCTGGTGTACGACAACCCCAACCCGTACCACATCATCGGTGTGCAGAACGGCGTGCTCTCGGCCTGTCGCGAAACTGGCTTCGGCCTGCAGATTCACCCGTGCGATTCCACCTCGCCGATGCTGGCCGAGGAACTGGCCGATTGGGTGCAGCGTTCGCGCCTGGCTGGACTGGTGCTGACCGCGCCGATGTCCGAGCGCCCGGAACTGGTGGCCGCGCTCAATGCGCGTGGCATCAAAACCGTGCGCATCATCGCCGCCACCGAAGACCCGGGCGATGGCCCGTGCGTGTTCGTCGATGACCGCGATGCCGCTTATGAAATCACCGAGCACCTGATCCAACTGGGCCATCAGCGCATCGGCTTCCTGTGGGGCGGCACCTCGCACCATTCCAGCGGCGAGCGTTATGCCGGCTACGAAGCGGCGCTGAAGGATTACGGCATTTCGCTGGACAAGCATCTGGTGATTCCGGGTGACTACACCTTTGACGATGGCTTCCGTGGTGCACGTCGCCTGCTGGCCCTGCGCGAACCGCCCACCGCCATCTTTGGTTCCAACGACGAAATCGCGGCCGGTGTGCTGGCAGCGGCCAACTCGGCCGGCTTGAACGTGCCGTATGACTTGTCCATTGCCGGTTTCGAGGACAGCCCATTCTCGCGCCAGTCGTGGCCGGCGCTGACCACCGCCAAGCAGGCGACCGGCGACATCGCCCGGCACGCCGCGCGCTTGCTGATCAGCCAGCTGCGCAGCGACGCCTACGACGACACTCCGCTGCAACTGCAGAACCAAGGCTTCGTGCCGCAGTTGGTGGTGCGTGGCTCCACCGCGCCGCTGCGTCAGCAGCCTTCGCGTCCTCCTTCTTCTCCCCCCGACCTTACCGAGTAACGATCCATGGCACTGCCAAGTGAGACCGAAACCCTGATGTTCCGCGAGGCCGCCGAAAGCGCCTCCGTCATCGCCGCCCAGTTCGTCCGCAATCGCGAGGTGGTGCAGGCGCTGGCCGCCGATCTGCGACAGAACCCACCACCGTTCGTGGTGACCTGCGCACGCGGCAGTTCCGATCATGCGGCAACCTATGGCAAGTACCTGTTCGAGACGCAGCTGGGGCTGGTGACCGCCTCGGCATCGCCGTCGGTGGGGTCGGTTTACGAAGCACCGCTGCAGGTGCGCGGCGCGCTGTATATCGTGATTTCGCAGTCGGGCAAGAGTCCCGACCTGCTGCGCAACGCCGAAGCCGCCAAGGCCGGCGGCGCGCGCGTGGTGGCGCTGGTCAATGTTGAAGACTCGCCGCTGGCGCAGCTGGCCGACACCGTGATTCCGCTGGGTGCAGGCGTTGAGCGCAGCGTCGCAGCGACCAAGAGCTATCTCGCTTCGCTGGCGGCGCTGCTGCAGCTGGGTGCGTATTGGAAGAACGAGCCGCAGCTGATCGCCGCACTCGATGCGCTGCCGGCTGCGATGTCCAAGGCATGGGAAAGCGACTGGACCGCATTGACCGATGGACTGGTCGATGCGCACAACCTGTTCGTGCTGGGCCGTGGCCCGGGCCTGGCTGCCGCACAGGAAGCCGCGCTCAAGTTCAAGGAAACCTGTGGTCTGCACGCCGAAGGCTATAGCTCGGCCGAAGTGAAGCACGGCCCGATGGCGCTGGTCGGCAAGGATTTCCCGGTGCTGGCATTCGCCCAGCCCGATGAAACCGGCGCCGGCACCCGCGCCGTGGCCGAAGAGTTCGCCGCACGTGGCGCGCAGGTGTGGCTGGTGGGCGAGGGCGGCAGCTTGCCGACCGTGGCTGCACCGCACGCACTGTGTGCTCCGCTGCTGACCATCCAGAGCTATTACCGCGCGATCAATGCGCTGGCGCTGCGCCGTGGTTACAACCCGGATCTGCCGCCGCATCTGAACAAGGTCACGGAAACCGTCTGATGAAAACGGTATTGCGCAACGGCCGCATTCTTGCCGGCGATGATTTCCGTGACGATGTTGCGGTGCTGATCGAAGACGGTCGCGTGCTTGCGGTCGTTGCAGCCGACGATGCGGCGGTTGCCAATGCCGACACGCAGGTGGACCTGGGCGGCGGCTGGCTGCTGCCGGGTTTCATCGACGCCCAGGTCAACGGCGGTGGCGGTGCGTTGTTCAACAACCAGACCGACGTGGACGCGCTGCGCACCATGATGGCCGGCCATCGCCGCTTCGGCACCACCGGCATGTTGCCGACGCTGATCAGCGACGATGCCGAGGTGATGGCGCGTGCGGTGCAGGCCACGCGTGAAGCCATCGCGGCCGAGGTGCCGGGCGTGCTCGGCATCCATCTGGAAGGCCCGTACATCGCGCCGGCGCGCAAGGGCACGCACGATGCCGGCAAGTTCCGCGTGCCCGATGCCGACGAAGTGCGCATGGCCACCGCGCTCGACAACGGCGTCACTCTGATCACGCTTGCACCGGAGCGTGTGCCGGTGGAAACCATCGCGCAGATGGTCGCCAACGGTGCCATCGTCGCGGCCGGTCACACGGCAGGTACTTACGACGAAATTCGTGCTGGGTTGAATGCCGGTGTCACCGGTTTCACCCATTTGTACAACGCGATGTCGCCGCTGCAGGGGCGTGATCCCGGCGCCGTCGGTGCGGCGTTGGAAGATCCCAACAACTGGTGCGGCGTCATCGTTGATGGCGTGCATGTGCATCCGGCCAGCCTGCGTGTGGCGCTGGCGGCCAAGCCGCGCGGCAAGGTGTTCCTGGTCACTGATGCGATGCCGATGGTCGG
The DNA here is from genome assembly GCF_050737575.1 of Stenotrophomonas sp. Lineage (GTDB taxonomy): Bacteria > Pseudomonadota > Gammaproteobacteria > Xanthomonadales > Xanthomonadaceae > Stenotrophomonas. The sequence goes on along the minus strand of NZ_JBOHXW010000005.1, from coordinate 284,063 downwards.
TTCCGACAATCCCGCGTTCGAGCTGTATGGCGAAGTGATCACGGCAGTCGATGGCGTTGTCCGCAACGCCGCCGGTTCGCTGGCCGGCTCGGCACTGGACATGGCCACGGCTGTGCGTAACACCGTCAATCTGTTGGGCCTGCCGTTGGCCGAAGCCTCGCGCATGGCCTCGACCTATCCGGCGCAGTTCCTGCGGCTGGAAGACCGTTACGGGCATATCGCTCCGGGTTATCAGGCCGATTTTGTACTGCTCGATCAGAACCTGCAGGTGCAGGCCACCTGGATTGCCGGCGAGCGCGACTGAGCGTCCTACGCATGAACAAGCCTGTCCGTTTTGCTTCGGTCGATGCCCTGCGTGGCATCACCGTCGCGGCGATGCTGCTGGTCAACAACCCCGGCAGCTGGAGCCACGTCTACGCGCCGTTGCTGCATTCGGAATGGCACGGCTGCACGCCGACGGACCTGGTGTTTCCGTTTTTTCTGGTGATCGTCGGCGTGTCCATTGCGCTGGGCGTGGTGCCGCGCGTGGAGCAGGGCGGTGATCGCGGCGCATTGACCCGCACCGTCGTGACGCGCGCGCTGCGTATTCTCGGATTGGGCTTGTTGCTGCATTTTCTGGCGTGGTGGTGGTTGGACTTGGCGCATTACCGGCCGTGGGGCGTGCTGCAGCGTATCGGCCTCTGTTTTGCGGTCGTCGGTGTGATCGCCATCTGGTTGCGCTCGCGTTGGCAATGGGTGTGCGCGCTGCTGTTGTTGGGAGGCTACGCCGCATTGCTGGCAGCAGGTGGCAGCGTGGCGCAATGGATCAACTTGCCCAGTCGTGTGGACACGGCGCTGTTCGGCGCGTTGCTGTACCAACACGACGCGGCCACCGGGTTGGGCCATGATCCTGAAGGCTTGGTATCCACGCTGGGTGCACTGGCTTCCACGATGATCGGGCTGCATGCCGGTGCCTTGCTGCGCAGCGGACGCAGTTCCCGTTTGTTGTTGGACGCGGCCGTGTTGCTGGTGCTCGGTGCGTTGTGGTCGCACTGGCTGCCGTTCAACAAAAATCTATGGACGCCGTCTTACGTGCTGTGGACCGCGGGTTTGGCATTCGCCGCACTGTGGCTTGCGCACACGTTGATTGATCGCCGCCAATGGCCCGCGTTGGGCCGACGCTTTGGCGTCAATGCCATCACGGCCTACGCCGGTTCGTCGGCGATGGTGCTGGCGATGATGGCCACCGGCAGCTGGGGCTGGCTGTACACGAACGTGTTCGACCGGCTGTTCACGCCGCTGGCCGGCGCGCAGTTCGCCTCGCTGGCGATGGCGCTGAGCTTCGTCGCGCTGTGGTGGCTGCCGATGGCCTGGATGGACCGGCGCAGGATCTACCTGAAGATCTAGCACCCAGGTTGTGGAGCGGAGCCATGCTCCGCTGGGGCTTTCCCGGTGATGCCCCTGCCGAGCGTGGCTCGGCACTACATGGGATTGTTCCTGGTCAACGTGCCGCTCTGATCGCAGCAATCCGCGCCTTCTTCAATGCTTCACCGATGGCTGGGCCTTTGAGGCCGTCGGTGCTGATGTCGCGCGCGTTGATTGCCAGCGCGGCGGCGTGCAGGCGTTGCAGGGTGGCGCGCTGCGGGTAGTCGCTGTCCTCGAAGCCGAGGCGGCCGCGTTTGTCGCATTCGCAGACCAACGCCATTTGTGCGATGCGTTCCGGGCGGCGGAAGCCGTCGCAGTGTTGGATCAGTTCCAGAACAGTTGCGTCGCGGAGTTCATCGATGCGATGCACATTGAGATGTTCGCGGCATACCGCTTCGGCCAGCTGGCGGTGATCGAGTGGCACCTTCAGCCGCTCGCATAGCTTGGCCAGCGGCTTGAGCCCGCGTTGCTCGTGCATGATGTGGCGCGGCAGTTCATCGACTGGCGTCAGCGCCTTGCCCAGGTCGTGGGTGAGTGCGGCAAAGCCAATCAGGTCGTTACCCGGTGCGAGTTCCGCGGCCATGTCGCTGACCATTTCCTGATGCACGCCGGTGTCCACTTCCGGGTGGAACTCAGCGCGCTGCGGCACGCCGTACAGCGCATCCACTTCCGGCAGGATCGCTTTCAGTGCGTCGGTGTCGTGCAGGCAACGGAGGAACGCCGAGGGCTTGGGCAGTGTCAGCGCACGGCGCAGCTCCTGCCAGATGCGCTCAGGCACCAGCGCATCCAACTCACCGCTGGCGGCGATCTCCCGCATCAGCGCGGCGGTTTCCGGCGCCAGGGTGAAACCCAGCGGCGCAAAGCGTGCCATGAAGCGTGCCGCACGCAACACCCGCAACGGGTCTTCAATGAAGGCCGGGCCGACGTGGCGCAGCACGCGCTGTTCGATGTCGCGCACGCCGCCCCACGGATCAACCAACTCGCCGGTGGCTTCGTCGCGGGCGATGGCGTTGATGGTGAAATCGCGGCGCTGCAGGTCTTCTTCCAGCGACACTGACGGATCGGCATCGACCACAAAACCGCGATAGCCGCGGCCGGATTTGCGCTCGGTGCGGGCCAGCGCGTATTCCTCGCCGCTGTCCGGATGCAGGAACACGGGAAAGTCCTTGCCCACGGCCTTGAAGCCGAGCGTTTCCATTTCTGCTTGCGTGGCGCCCACCACCACCCAATCGCGGTCGCCGGGCTGCTGGCCGAGCAACGCATCGCGAACGGCGCCGCCTACGAGATAGATTTTCATGCGCGCATTAAAGCAGGAGTGGGTGGAAATGGTGTGCCGAGCCATGCTCGGCAGGCGCGTGTTGGCAAAGTCCCGGCGCAGCATGGCTGCGCTCTACGGAGTTACGGCGTGGCGCAGGTGAAGTTCTTCCTTGCCCCATCAATCTTGCCGACCATGCGGTCGCTCAGGGTCAGGGCGTTGCCGTTGAGGCGCCAGTCGTAGATCACGCTGAAGGCCAGCACGCGGGCGACGTACTCGCGGGTTTCCTTGTAGCTGATGGTCTCGATCCAGAAATCCGGATCGTAGTTCGGGCGCTGTGACTGCCAGCGTGCGGTCGGCGTCGGGCCGGCGTTGTAGGCGGCGATGGTGACGTAGGGCTGGCCGTTGTACTTGTCCATCAGCTGGCGCAGGTAGGCGGTGCCGATGGCGATGTTGGTGTCCGAGTCGTACAGGCTGGCCGCGCCGCCGTAGCCGCTCAGGCCGATGCGCTTGGCCACGGCGGCGCCGGTGGCGGGCAGCACCTGCATCAGGCCCATCGCGTTGGCGGGCGAGCGCGCTTTCGGGTTGAAGATGCTTTCGGCGCGGATTTCAGCGGCGATCCATGCCGGGTCCAATGCGTTGCGGCTGGCTTCGCGGCGGATGCTGTCGTCGTGGTGCAGCGGGAAACGCAGCGTGTACAGGCGTTGTTCCTGCGGCCCCTTGAGCGCGAACACCGCGCGGTCGAACCAGCCATCGTTGCTGGCCACTTCCACTGCGAGGCGGCGCTGGGTGTCGTCGAAGCGGGTCAGTGCGTCGGCCCATTCGCGGGCGGCCCAGGTCGGGCGCTCGATCTTGTTCAATTCCAGTGCGCGGACCAGCGCCGGGTCGCGGGCGACGGCGGCCTTGGCCTGGGCGCTGTCGTTCGGATTCCACGGGCACAGTGCGTAGGGCTGCTTGAGTTTGTCGGCCGCCAGGAAGCCGTGAAACGTGGGGTCGGCTGCTGCCGCGCGGTACAGCGCGGTAGCGTCGGCTGGTTTGCCGGTCTTCTCCAGCAGGCGACCTTCAAACCAGCGCCAGCGCGAATCATTGCGTTGGCTGGCGGGCATTTTGCGGATGGCGGCCAGCGCTGCCGGCCAGTCGCCGCGCGCCATCGCTTCGCGCGTGCGCCATTCGTGCAGGCGCTCGTCGTACGCCGACTCGGGCACGGCCGCCAGCCGACGCGCGGAGTCGGGTAGATACGACGCCACCGTCCATAGCGCGATTTCGTAGCGCACCTGGCCTTGTTGGTCGGCGGTCAGCGCCAAGGTTTGTGCGTACTGCGGCAACTGCTGTTCGGCGGCATCCGGGTTGGCTTTGGCCAGCTTCTGCAGTCCATCGGTGGCGATGCGGCGGCTGCGTTCGTTCTTCGGCCAGTTCAAGGCGCGCGTGTCTGGCGTGTCGACGAAGGCGGCGTAGTCGTTGGCCTGTGCCAACTCCGCGGCGGGCAGGCCGCGCGCAGCCGAGCGCATCACCGCTGGCTGTTGTGCATCGGCGGCGGCATCGATGCGCTCCCAGCGCAGCGCAGGCGTCAGCCCGCCGCGGCTGCTCAGCACCGCGAAGACTGCATCGCAGGCATCGGGCAGCGACTTGCCGCTGCTGCGCCACAGCGCCTGCGCATCGTTGGTCCACTGCGCGTCGGCCTTGCCGGTGGCCTGGCGCGCGTTGAGTTCGGCGCAACGCATACCGGCGTCGTTGCTGGGCTTCCAGTTGGCCAGCAGCGTCGGCCAATCCTGGCGACGGGCCAAGGCAGGCAGCCAGGCGGCGCGGAAGGTTTCGGCCACCGCTTGGCCCTGATAGCGCTTGAGGAAATCCTGCGCCTGGGCAGTGCTCAAGGTATCGAGGTTGCGACGCAGCGTGCTGTATTCCAACCAGCCGTACAGCGGATGGTTGCGCAGTGCGCTGGCGGCGTTCGCGTCGAACTGGCCGCGTTCGGCGTTGTCGATGGCCGTACGCATGGCCGCGCGCTGCGCTTCCAGGTTCTGGGCGGAAGCGGCGCTGCAGGCCAGCATGGCGAGCGCGGCCAAAGGCATCAGAGAAAGTCGTTTCATGGCCGAAGCATAACGGCCGTTGCGTCAACGGCCGAGCAAGAGTCCGACTACGGGATGAACGGGGCGGCGGGGGCTTCAGATTGGGATAGTGCAGAGGCGCCAGTGCGTGCATTTGGGAGTGACGGCGGAACTCGTCAGCTGCCTATGCGATGGACGGTGAGCGCTGGCCTTCTATGGGCTGAACGAAAGGCGTCAAGGCAGATGGCAGCGGCAAGGCGAGGGCGTAGCGTCGGCGATGAGGCAGCCGGCCTCGCTCTGGGGGAACTGGACATGGCATTCAGTGCAGCAGGCAATTCCGGACGTCCGTTGGCCGACATCAACGTCACCCCGTTGGTGGACGTGATGTTGGTGCTCTTGATCATCTTCATTGTCACCACACCGATGGTGGCCATGCCCATTGCGGTGGATCTGCCACAACACACCAACAAGATCATCGACCGCCCCGAGCCGCCACCGCCGATCGAAGTGCGCGTGGATGCAGGCAACCAGCTGTACTGGAACGGCCAGCCATTGGCCCGAGCGGATGTGCAGTCGCGTTTGGCGGAGCAAGCCCAGATACACGCCGGCAACGTGCCGGAACTGCGGAGCGCCGCCTCGCCAGATGCACAGTACGAAGTGATGGCGCAGGTGCTGGCCGCTGCCAACAACGCACATATGGAACGCATCGCGTTCGTGCAGTAGCGGTTGAACAGTGCACCCGGGAATCCACTCGCGGTTCCCGGGCGCAGTGGCTTACAGCGGCACCGCGAAGCTGCGTTTGAGGGTGTTCATGGCCACTGAGGTGCGGAAGCGTTCGATGTTGTTGTCGTTGCCGAACAGACGCTCGCTGATGGCTTCGTATTCCTCCATCGAAGCCAACGAAAGCACCAGCAGAAAGTCGCCGTCACCGGTGATGGCATAGCACTGCTGCACCGATGGCTCTTCCTGCATGCGGCGTTTGAGCGGTGCCACCTTGCTCTTCTGTTCGCTGACTACCCGCACTTCGACGATCAGCGTCAGCGGGCGGCCCAGCAATTTCGCGTCCAGCACCGCTGTGTTCGCGGCGATCACCCCGATGTCCTGCAGCCGACGGATGCGCCGTTGCACCGCCGGTGCGGACAGATGCACGGCCTCGGCGATTTCGCGTTGCGGGGTGCTGCTGTCCTGCTGCAGCAACGCCAGGATGGCGCGGTCGAAATCGTCGAGAACGGGGAGCTTGGCCATGGCGAGCGGAAATTGCGTGGAGGGGGTGTCAATTGAGCCAAGCGCTCGCGACGAGCGCAATACAATACGCGCCATGCAGACTTCTCGATTCGCGCCGCTTGTACCGGTGCTGGCGGTGCTTGGTGCGGTGACTTCGCTGGCCATTGGCACGTCCTACGCAAAACAGTTGTTTCCCTTGATCGGCGCGCAAGGCACCAGCGCCTTGCGCGTGGGTTTCTCGGCGCTGTTTCTGTTGCTGTTGTGGCGGCCCTGGCGCTGGCACACCAGTCGCATGGATGCCGCCGCGATTCTGCGCTACGGGCTGACGCTGGGCGTGATGAACCTGCTGTTCTACATGGCCATCCGCACCATTCCATTTGGCATCGCAGTGGCGATTGAATTCACCGGCCCGTTGGCGGTGGCGATGTGGTCGTCGCGGCGGGTGATCGATTTTGTCTGGGTGGGCTGCACCGTGATCGGGCTGGCGCTGCTGTTGCCGCTGGGCGGGGCGCAGTCGCTGGATCCGACCGGTGTGGTGTACGCATTGGGCGCCGCCGCGTGCTGGGGCCTGTATATCGTGTTCGGCAAACGTGCCAGCCATCTGCACGCCGGTCACACCGTGTCGCTGGGCCTGGCGGCGGCTGCGTTGGTGGTGGTGCCGATTGGCGTTGCACATGCGGGCAGCCTGTTGCTGGACCCCAAAATCCTGCTGGCCGGCGCGTTGGTGGCGGTGGTGTCCAGCGCGATTCCGATGTCACTGGAAATGATGGCGCTCAAGCGTCTGCCGAAGGAGACGTTCGGCATTCTCATCAGCATGGAGCCGGCGGTGGCGGCGCTGTGGGCGATGCTGCTGTTGCACGAGCAACTCACCGGCCTGCAGTGGCTGGCAATCGGTTGCACGGTGCTGGCGTCGGTGGGCAGTACGGTGACGGCGCGTCGGCCGCGCGCTGTGGATATTCCAACAAGTTCGTAAGCGGTCAGTTCCGCAGGCTGTTGCCCGGAACTTCGACTTCCATTTCCACCGCCAGATGGTCCGAATGCGCAGCTGGCACGGCGCGGGTATCGACGACCTTGAGCGTATCGCTGGTCAGGATATGGTCGATGGCGCGGTCCGGGCCCCAGCTGGGGAAGGTGTGCACCAGGCAGCCGGGCGGCTGCAGCCGGGTCTTGCGGTAAAGCACCTGCATTTCCGGGCGTTCGGCAGTGCAGTTGAAATCGCCCATCAGCACCGCGTTGGGGTGGTCGCTGAGCAGGTCGGAGATGAAATCCAGCTGCGACAGGCGCGAGCTGACGCCGAGCGACAAGTGCGCCACGGCCACCGTCAGGCCTTCGTTGCCATCGCCGAACCGGGCCAGCAGCACGCCGCGTCCGCCGAGGCGGCCGGGCAGGGCATGGTCCTGCACTTCCACCGGCTCCAGCCGGCTGAGCAGGCCATTGGCGCTGGAGGCCACGCCGCCCATGCGGCGGTTGGGCTGGTGGCTCCAATAGTTGAAGCCGGCCCGTTGCGCCAGATAGTGGGTTTGATTTGTGAAGCCCGAGCGCAGGCTGCCGGGGTCGGCCTCCTGCAGGCCCACGATGTCGCGACCGCTGGCCAGCTGGGCAATGGCGTCCAGGCTGGAGCGTTTTTGGCCCGCAGGCAGGGCATGCGACCAGCTGCGGGTCACATAATCACTGTAGCGGCGGGTGCTGGAACCGGCCTGGATGTTGGCCGTCAGCAACCGCAATGTCTGAGTGGGGGATTTCACGGCTTGCAAATCAGGGGCCTCGAAACCGAGGCCCCAGGAATACCTTACTTGGCGTTGGCAGCGCGTTCGCGCGCGATCAGGTGGTCGGCGATGCGGAGCATGTCGTCAAAGCTCTTGCCCTTCACCAGGTACTTGCCGTTGACGATGATCGACGGGGTGCCGGCAATCTTGCTGCGCTGGGCGAACTGCTTGGCGCGGTTGACCTTGGCCGCGACCGAGAAGCCGCTCATGGTGTCCAGGAAGGTCTTGGCGTCCACGCCGTGCTGGCCGTAGAACTTGGCGATGTCTTCCGGCGAATCCACACCCATTTCACCCTTCAGGGTCTTCTCGACGTGGATGGCGGCGTACAGCGGGTCGTGGGTCTTTTCCTGCACGCCCAGGGCTTCGGCGGCGTAGAAGGCGCGCGCGTAGTTGTCCCAGATACCGCCAAAACCGGCTGGCACATAGACAAAGTTCACGTCAGCGGGCAGGCCGGCCTTCCACGAGCCGACCAGCGGCTGGAAGCGGGCGCAGGCCGGGCAGACATAGCCGAAGATCTCGGTGACTTCGATCTTGCCGGTCGCCGGCTGGAACGGCTGACCGCCTTCGATGACAACGTAGTCGGTACCTGCGACCGGCTCCGGGCCCACCGGACGGGCCGGGGCCGGCACCGGGGTGTTGGCAGCGGCTTCGGCGGTGGCGCCTTCGGCAGCAGCGGGGGCTGCAGCGTCGGTGGCAGCCGGTGCGGCCGGTGCGGCCGGCGCAGCAGCCGGAGCGGCTTCAGTGGCGGCAGGCGTGGTGGCCGGGGCAGCGGTTTCGGCAGTGCCGTCCTGGGCCTTGCAGGCCACCATCAGCGGAAGCAGGGCCGTCAGGGCCAGGGCGAAGCGGATATTCATCAGGTTGGATCTCCAGCGAGGTTTCGTTGATGCATCAGGCCGCTGCACCGCGGCGGGCGCCGGCATGATGCCATTATTGATGGCGGCGGCTGAACCGGCGGCGCGCTGTTCGCGCCGCCTTGCCAGCTTCAGCGGCCCTTGCCAGCCGCGCGTTCGCGGGCAATCAACGCATCGGCGACACGCAGCGTGTCTTCAAAGCTACGGGCGCGGACCAGGTACTTGCCGTTGACGATCATCGCCGGGGTGCCGGGCACTTGGGTACGCAGGGCGAAGTCGCGCGCTTTCTTGATCTTTTCGTCCACCTGCGCGCTGCCCAGGGCTTCGACGTAGCGCTGCGGTTCCACGCCGTAATTGGCATAGAACGTGGCCAGTTCCTGCGGCGAGACGCTCTGCATCGGCAGGCTGCGCTGCTCATGCAGGGCCTTGAACACGTCGGCATGGCTGCGCTTGAGCACGCCCACCTGTTCGGCGGCGTAGAAGGCACGGGCATAGGCATCCCAATAACCGCCAAATGCGGCCGGCACCGGGGTGAAGCGGACATCAGCGGGCAGCTTGGCTGTCCAGGCTTCCAGCTGCGGCTCGAAGTGCGCGCAATGCGGGCAGGTGTAACCGAACACTTCCACCACTTCGATCTTGCCAGCCAGCGGCTCAAACGGGCCGGGCGCGGCGATCAATTCATAGTCTTCACCCTGCACCGGGGCGGTGGGCGAGGCGCAGGCGGTCAGCGGCAGCGCCGTGGCAAACAGCAGGAACAGGCGGGGCAACAACTTCATCGGGGGGAATCTCCAGTGAAAAAAGCAGACGCCGACCTTGCGGCCGGCGTATCTGCGAACAGCAGCGTTTTGCCGGCCGCCGGGGCGGCTGGCGGGGTCAGGGTTGGGCGGCGGAGGCAATCACCTTGGCGTCGTGAGCGCGGTCATGCAGGCCTTGGACATAGCTGGCCAGCGCCTGGATTTCCTGCTCGGTCAAGGTCTTGCTGATCTGCTCCATGATCTTGAATTGCGCGGTATCGGTTTCCTGGGTCTGCCCGGCCTGGTAACGCTGCAGGCGTTGGCTGACATAGCCAGCGTACTGCCCGCCGATATGCGGATAAGCCGGCCCCGGATTACCGGCACCGGCCGGCCCGTGGCAGGCCATGCAGGCTGGAATGTTGCGGCTGGCATCGCCGCCCCGGTAGAGCTTCTGGCCGATTTCATAGAACTTCAGGCCGGCATACGGGCCATCGGCCACCACCGCGTCATCGGCAACACCGGCACCGGCCTTCTGCGTGGCGAAATAGGCGCCGAGGTCCCGCATGTCCTGCGGAGTGAGGTCCTGCACGAACGGCATCATCGCCACCACGGCGCCTTCATTGCGCTGGCCGTTGGCGATAAGCGCCAGCTCCTTGGCAATGTAACGCTCGCTCTGTCCGGCAATGCGCGGGTAGATATCCACCGGCGAATTGCCATCGGCACCGTGGCAGGCCGTGCAGGTGGCCGACTTGGCCTCACCAGCCTTGGCGTCACCGGGTTTGGTTTTGCTGAAATCCACTTCCAACGGCGCGGTATGCACCGGTGCGTTGTCCGGAACCGGGATGACCGAACTCTGGGCGAACGCAACGGCGGCAATGACGGGTACAACAAGTGCGGTAACGGCAAGAACACGAGCATGGCGCATGCGGAAGCTCCGTGTGGACCGGGCCAGGCGGGGCTTCCGCCGGCATCGCCCGGATTATCAACGCCGTTTCGCGGCAGGGTCAACGAAGCAGTGCAGCAAAAACCGGAGCCGACGGCACACAACCGGCGCTGCTGGCGGTTGCCGGAGATGCCGGGGCTGTGCCCGGCAAGGGCCAATACAGCCAACGCGCGGCGCCGCAACATGCGATCCTATGCGCATGTCACAGCTTCTTGAAAATGCCCGTTACCTGCTTTCCGCCCACACCAGCCGGCAGTTGCCGCCTGATGAAGGGGCCGAAGTTGCATTCGCCGGCCGCTCCAACGCAGGCAAGTCCAGCGCACTCAATGCGCTGACCCGCCGCAATGCGCTGGCCCGCGTCTCCAAGACCCCGGGCCGCACCCAGCAATTGGTGTTCTTCCAGGTCACGCCCGAGGCGAGCCTGGTGGACCTGCCGGGCTACGGTTATGCCAAGGTCCCGCAGGACCTGCAGGCGCACTGGCAGGCCTTCATTGACCAGTATTTCCGCACCCGTCAGGCGCTCAAAGGCCTGGTGGTGGTGATGGACATCCGCCACCCGCTGAAGGAATACGACCGGCAGATGCTCGGTTACGCGGTCCAGCGTGGCCTGCCGGCGCACGCCTTGCTCACCAAGGCCGACAAGCTCGGCCGTGGCCAGCAGATGCAGGCGCTGAAGCAGGTGCGCAAGGAACTGTCCTCCGCGTTCGGCGACACCGTCGGCGTGCAGCTGTTTTCCGGCGAATCGAAGCAGGGTGTGGATGAAGCCCGTCTGGTCATCGGTGGCTGGCTGGGCTTGAACCCGCCGGTCGTGGCTGAGGTTCCGCAGGGCTGATAGCGCGGGGGCCGGCTATCGAGCCCCCGAGCCATCCGAAGTATCCCTTCTCCCGTAACGGGGTGAAGGCATGCGGCTTACGAGCCACTGGCTCGTGCATGACTGAACGCCACGCACGCTGTGCGTGGCCGGGGCGCGGAGCGAGGTGCCCCGAAGGGGCGGATGAGGGGAGCTTTGGGTGCATTGATTGGCATCTAGCCTTGGCTCGGATGGACGTCTGCGTCTGGTCGCGAGTCGGCTCCGGCTTTGCCCTCACCCCAACCCCTCTCCCGTGAACGGGAGAGGGGCTTCAAATTCTCCGCTTATCTATTACTTCACCGGCAACGGCGCGAACTCGCCCGGTACCCAGGCGAAGGCGTCGCCTTCGCTCCGGACGTGGCCCAGGCCGGGGAAGGGCAGGTGCGCGCCTGCCACCCACCAACCCTTCGCTGCCGCCTCGCTCATCATCGTGCGGCGGCTGGCTATCGCTGCGTTGCGGTTGCTGTCGGCTTCGTAGGAGGCATCCGGGCGGGCGAACTGCACCGCGTGGAAATGCACGATGTCGCCCCAGACCAGCAATTGCTGGCTTGCACCTGCGTCCAGCCGGTACGACACATGCCCCGGCGTGTGGCCGTGGCTGTCCAGTGCGGTGACGCCGGCCGGCAACGTGTCGCTTGATGTGAAGCGACGCAGGCTGCCGGCGGCGGCATACGGCGCCACGGCGTTGCGGGCCAGGGCGAAGGCAAAGCGCAGCGGCTGTGGTGCGGTGGCTTCGCTGGCCGGGTCCAGCCAATAGTCGGCATCGGCCTTGGACAGCCACACCGTGGCCTTGGGGAAGGCGGGCTTGCCTTGCGCGTCGAGCAGGCCGCACAGGTGGTCCGGATGGGCGTGGGTCAGCAGCACATCGTCGACCTCTGAAGGCGCATAGCCGGCAGCTTGCAGGTTGCTCAGCACCTGACCAAGACCGGGGCCGAAGCATTGCGCGGTGCCGGTGTCGACCAAGGCCAGGTGAGTGCCACGCTGCACCAGATACGCGTTGACCGCGGTCTGCAGGCCTTTGCCGTCTTCCGGTACATAACGGTGATCGAGCAGGCGGGTGACGGCGCCGGCGTCGATGCCGATCAGCTCCTGTCGGCCCAGCGCGACCGTGCCGTCGAACAGCGCGGTGACCTGCAGCTGCCCGATCTGTTGGTGATACACACCGGGCACTTGCTGCTGCGGTACGTGGGTGGTGGAGGCAAACGTGGTGCTGGCACAGGCGCTCAGCAACAACGCAGCGGCAAGGCGATGGACGACGGGAAAACGCATGGCAGGTTCCGTGGAGGGCGGCGTTGCCGCGAGGCCCTCATGCTGCCGGTGATGACGCGTGCGATTCGCTCACAATGTTGTGCGAATCGCTCGCACATGGCTCAACTGTTGCCGATGGCCGCCGGCTCCAGGCCGTAACGCGTGGCGAAACGTTTGTTGAAACTGCTCAGTGAGCGATAACCCACCCGCGCGGCCACGCTCTTCAATGGCAGCTGCGTGGTGTAAAGCAGTTGCATGGCGTGCGCCAGCCGCGCGTCGCTGATCAACTCACGCAGGCCCAGTTGTTCGCCGGCAAGTCGCCGCCGCAAGGTTGCCCCGCTCATGCCGAGCTGTTGCTCGAAATCACGCGACTGCCAATCGCGTTGCGGCTGCGCGGCGACCAGGTCGCGGATGCGTTCGCCCAAGCCGGGCTCCGGTGGGATCAACAGGCTGCCGTGGCCATGTCGGCAGAACGCCACCGCAAGGGTGGCCAGCGCCAATCGCGCTTCGGTGTAGTGGCCCGCTTCCAGCGCCTGCCGCCATTGCAGCAGCGTGGCGCCGTACTCGGCCAGCGCCAGTTGGGCGAGGGCATCGCCAGCGTCGGGTAGGGGCTCGTTCCACAAGGTGCGCGCAGCGCTCAGGGCTTCGGCGCAGAACGGCACGATCGCGCTGAGATACAGACCGCTGTGTGGATCGGGAATGTTGACCACATCAATCCGGCAGCGGCGGCTGACCAGAAAAATATCGCCCGGTGCCAGTTCCAAGGATTGCTGCGCGGTGCGGACCTGTTTGCGTCCCTGCAGCAGGATGGCGAACTGCGGCTGCGGAATTTCCACCGACGATGCGCCGTGTTCGCGGCGCGCAGTGATGCAGGCGTAGCCGTCCGCGCGCTGGCAGTCGGCCAGCGTGGCCAGCTGTGTGAGCAGCGCGGCATTGGTGGGCGGTTGGCGTGTCATCGGGTCACAACGCGGTGTTGAACAACTGTCCGATGGCTGCAGCTGCGCTCATCGCCAGCGCGCCCCAGAACATCACCCGCAACGCGCCGCGCACCGGTGCGGCGCCGCCGACATGTGCGGCCAACGCGCCGGTGATGCACAGGCCGACCAGCGTGGACGCGGTGGTGATCTGCGCCACATGCGCATGCGGTGCAAGCAATGCAGTCAGCACTGGCAACGCCGCGCCAGCGATGAATGCTGCTGCGGACGCGGCGGCTGCCTGGATCGGGCGGGCGCGCAGTTCCTCGGTAATGCCCAGTTCGTCGCGTGCATGTGCGGCCAGTGCGTCGTGGGCGGTGAGCTGCACGGCGACTTCGCGTGCCAGTTCCGGTGACAGCCCGCGGTGCCGATAAATGGCGGTGAGTTCGTCCAGTTCGCTGTGCGGGTCTTCGTGCAGCTCGCGGCGCTCCACCGCCAGATCGGCGTGCTCGGCATCGGCCTGGGATTGCACGGACACATATTCGCCAGCGGCCATCGACATGGCGCCAGCGACGGTGCCGGCAACGCCAGTCGCCAGAATGGTGGACGCCGATGCGCCGCTGGCGGCGATGCCGACCACCAGCCCGGCCACCGAGACGATGCCGTCATTGGCGCCCAGCACGGCGGCACGCAGCCAGCCGACGCGGTCGGAGCGGTGGACTTCCGGATGTCTTGATCGGCTCATGCGTGCAGTTTAGGACGGTGCGTCAGCCCACGGCGGAACGACTCGCAAGCGCAGTTGCGGGGTGCAGCCCAGTCAAGCCGGTGTCGATAGGATGCTGAAACCCGCCACGGTGACATGATGGCAAGGGGTGCCGCGATATAGTGCGCCCTTGCGATGCAGGGCCCCGGCCCCCACATCCCGCCCAGACCAGATTCCTGCGAGCCTCCCCTTGTCGAGCCCCAGCCACGTCGCCGATACCCCCATCACCGACCGCGACCAACTGGTCGAGAACATTGCCTCGGGCGAAAAGCCCAAGTCGCAGTGGCGGATCGGCACCGAGCACGAGAAGTTCGGATTCCGCCTGGATGACCTGCGTCCGCCCACCTTTGACGGCGAGCGCGGCATTGAAGCGCTGCTCACCGGGCTGACCCGTTTCGGCTGGGAGCCGGTGCGGGAGAACGGCAACACCATCGCCCTGCTGCGCGACAACGCCTCGGTGTCGCTGGAGCCGGCCGGGCAGTTGGAGTTGTCCGGCGCAGCGCTGGAAGACATCCACCAGACCTGCGTGGAAACCGGCACCCATCTCAATGAAGTGGCGCAGGTGGCGGGCGAATTGCAGCTGGGCTTCCTGGGCATGGGCTTCCAGCCCAAGTGGACGCGCGCGGACATGCCGTGGATGCCCAAGGGCCGCTACCAGATCATGAAGAACTACATGCCCAAGGTCGGTTCGCTCGGCCTGGACATGATGACCCGCACCTGCACGGTGCAGGTCAACCTGGATTTCGCCTCCGAAGCGGACATGGTGAAGAAGTTCCGCGTGTCGTTGGCGCTGCAGCCGATTGCCACCGCGCTGTTCGCCGATTCGCCGTTCACCGAAGGCAAGCCCAACGGCTTTTTGAGCTACCGCTCGCACATCTGGACCGACACCGACGCCGGTCGCACCGGCATGCTCGACTTTGTGTTCGAGGATGGCTTTGGTTACGAGCGTTACGTGGACTACCTGCTCGACGTACCGATGTATTTCTCCTACCGCGACGGCATCTACCACGACGCCAGCGGGCAGAGCTTCCGCGATTTCATGCAGGGCAAGCTGCCGGTGCTGCCGGGCGCGATGCCGACGCTGCGCGACTGGTCCGATCACATGACCACGGCTTTCCCGGAAGTGCGCCTGAAGAAGTACCTGGAAATGCGCGGTGCCGACAGCGGCCCGTGGAGCCGCATCTGTGCGCTGCCGGCCTTCTGGGTGGGCTTGTTGTACGACCAGACCGCGCTGGATGCGGCGTGGGATCTGGTCAAGGATTTCAGCCTGGTCGAACGCAACGTGCTGCGCGACGGCGTGCCGAAGCATGCAATGAACCTGCCGTTCCGCAACGGCACCGTGCGTGACCTGGCTGCGCGCGCGCTGGAGATCGCGCGTGATGGTCTGCGTCGCCGCGCCGCGCTCAACAGCGACGGCCAGGACGAGACGCATTACCTGGATGTGCTGCAGGAGATTGTCGATTCCGGCAAGACCGCTGCCGAGCGCAAGCTGGCGCTGTTCCACGGCCGTTGGAACGGAAACATCGATCCGGTGTTCACAGAGTTCGCTTACTGATTCCGCCGGCTGGGCGACGCGCTTGAGGCGCGTCGCTCGGCCGTGTTAGCGTCGCCGCCAGACTACGGTGTGCAAGGACGCGCAATGAATCGAATGGTCGGATTGCTGGTGCTGCTGGGCGTGCTCGGTGGCGGCGTGCATGTCTACAAACGCTACGACGCGGTGAAGCAACAGGAGCAGGCCGCAGCCGCTGCGCGGGTGCTGCCGGACCGCAGCGTGATTGATGTTTATGGTCGCCCCGGCTGTGCCTATACCAGCCGCATGCTGACCGAACTGGAGCAGGCCGGCGTGCCGATACGCTTCCACAATATCGACTATCCGCACACCCAGGCCGCCTTCCAGGAGCGCTTTTCCGGCAGCGGTTTGGCGACCTCGCGCGGCTACGCCTTGCCGGTGATTGCGGTGGCCGGGCAGGAGCTGGCGCGGCCGCAGCCCTCCAGCGTGGTGTACGCCTACCGGCACCGCTGACGGACGCTGCATGGAGTGGCTAGACTGCGCGCTCAACTCGGAGTCACGCGCATGACCAGCAAGGCCGAAGAGATTGTTTTCTACACCCACCCGCAGTCACGCGGCCGCATCGTGCGCTGGATGCTGGAGGAGATCGGGCAGCCGTATCGCACGCAAGTGCTGAGCTTCGGCGAGGACATGAAGTCACCGGAGTATCTGGCCATCAATCCGATGGGCAAGGTGCCGGCCATCGTCCATCGCGGCACGGTGGTGACCGAAGGTGCGGCGATCTGCAGCTACCTGGCCGATGCATTTCCTGCGGCGCGGCTGGCGCCGGCATTGGATGACCCGCGACGCGGCGAGTATTTCCGCTGGCTGTTCTTCGCCGCCGGCCCGGTGGAGGCGGCGGTCAGCGCCAAAGCGTTGGGTTTGCTGGCACCGCCGGAACGGTCGGGAACGGTGGGTTACGGCAGCTTCGAGCAGATGGTCGATACGCTGGAAGGCGCGGTCGCTGAAGCGTATCCGTGTGCTGGGCGAACACTTCAGCGCGGCCGACGTGTACGTGGGCAGCCAGGTGCTGTGGGGCACGATGTTCAAGACACTGCCCGAGCGTGACGCCTTCACCATCTACGGTGAGCGACTGCGTGCGCGCGAAGCGTGGCAGCGTGCGGCGGCGCTGGATGATGCGTTGATTGCACCGCGCAGCTGAGTGCGGCTTTCTTCTGATTTATGGCGGTGCGCTGTTGAAGCGATCTGTCGGCTTGGATGTGCCGTGAATCGCAACATGGCGTGATCACTTTCGCGATCACGCCATGCGATGCAGCCGACCGAAGTGCGAAGGCTTACTTCGCTGCCGCTTGCTGATTCCATGCAGTCACTTTCGCTTTGGCGCCTTCCAGCAGCGCATCCAGTGCGGCGCGATCATAGACCTGGCCGCGCAGGATGACGGTGTTGATGGTGCGGGTGGCTTCAATGTCTTCCAGCGGGTTGCGATCCAGCAATACCAGATCAGCGGCCTTGCCGATGTCCACGGCGCCGTAGCGGTCGAGCTTGCCGAACCATGCCGGGCCGCTGCGGGTGGCGGCGATCAGTGCCTGCGGCGGCGTCAGGCCTTCGCGCACGTACAGCGACAGTTCGTTGTGCAGGCCGATGCCGGGATAGTTGTACGAATTGAGAAAGCCCGCATCGGTGCCGGCCATGATCTGCACACCGGCTTCCTGCAGCATCGGCAGCACGGCGGCGACCTGGGCGTAACGCGCGTGGCGCGCCTGGATCTGCTCCGGCGTGGCCTTGGCTGCGCGCTCCACGCGCCAGTCGTAGGTCTTGCGCAGGCCCGGGCCGATGTAGGCCAGGTAGGCGTCGTTGTCGTGCGGCTCAACGTCGAGGAAATCGATGATGCGGCCGCCGTCCAGCGTGGGCGTCACCGCCACGCCGAGTTCGGCGAAGCGGCGGTAGGCGGCCATCGCGGTATCACGGTCGAAACCGGCATGCAGGCGACGGTTGGCTTCAGCGCGGTCGATGCGTCCTGCGGCGAAGTCGGCGGCAATGGTGGCTTCGTCCTTCACGCCGGCCTTGTAGGCGTAATCGAGGTGCTCGATGGAACTGATGCCGGCATCCACCGCCTGGCTCACGGTGAGCGCCATCGGAATATGCCCGGAGGTGCGCAGGCCACGCTGTTTGGCCTGGCTCAGCGCGTACAGGAACAACTCGGGCGTGAGCGTGCTGTCGGTGATCTTGACGAAGTCCACCTGGTCGCGCTGCTCGCGGTCCAGCGCCGCATCCACACCAGCTTTATCACCGGCTTCAATGGTGCCTTTCCAGACCGGCTTGAGGCCTTCGATCTTGGCGCCGGAGGTGAACAGTTGCGGCCCGAACAACTGGCCGCTGGCGATCTGCCCGCGCCATGACAACACCTGTTCGGCCAGGTCGCCGGAAGCATCACGCACGGTGGTGATGCCGTGCGCCACGTACAGCGGCAGAAGGGCCTTGTTCTCCTCGATCAGTTCCGGGCCGCCGCCGAAATGCACATGCATGTCCCACAGGCCGGGGATCAGGTAGCGGTTCTTCGCGTCGATGTTTTTGGCGGCGCGCCACTGGCGGGCGAGGGCGTTGTCGTCACCCACGGCGACGATGTCGTTGCCGCGGATCACGACCGTTTGATTGGCGCGGGTGCTGCCGTGTTCGACATCGACCACGGTGGCATGGCGGATCAGTACATCGGCGGTCGTTTCGGCTGCGATGGCCGGTGCAGCAGAGACCAGCAGCGCCGACAGTGCGAGGGAGAGCGGAGTTTTCATGCAAGGACTACCTGATAAGTGCGGCGCGAGCGCAGCAGGAAAGGGGCTGCGCTCAACGTGCGTTGGCGGCAAGCAGCAGACGGATGTTGTCGGACTGACGGCGTTGGCGGGCGTGCTGCAGCGGCGTCACGCCATCCGCGTCGGCCAGGTTCACATCGGCGCCGGCAGTGATCAGTTGCTGCACGATGGATACATGCTGCGCACCGCCATCGCCGAGGATGATGGCCTCCAACAAGGCGGTCCAGCCAAGCCTGTTGACGTGGTCCACCGCCACGCCCGCGTCGATCAAGGTGCGCACGACTTCAACATGGCCGCGTTCCGCAGCAGGAATCAGCGCAGTGCCGCCGTAGCGGTTGGTGCTGCGCAGGTCGGCGCCGTGCTGCAGGGTGGCGCGCAGGATTTCCAGCTGACCGCTCGCGCCGGCCAGCAGGTAAGCGCTGTCGTTGAGGGTGTCCTTGGCGTTGACGTCGGCACCGGCGTCGATCAAGGCCAGCGCGGCGGCGGTCTGGCGTTCGCGCACGGCGGTGAGCAGCGGCGTTCGGCCGTCAGCATCGCGCGCTTCAAGCTCGGCACCGGCGGCCAGCAGCCGGCGGACATCGTCTGCCTTGCCGGCGCTGGCGGCGTGGTGCAGTTGCCGGTTCTGCGGCCCTGCGTCGGCACCGGCCGCGCAGGAGGCCAGCATCGCTGCCAGTGCATGTGTGGTGACCCAGTGCCGGGCTGCCATGGTGTTCTCCAGTTGCGTGACGGCCTGCGGGGCGCGCCGGAGGTGACTGCGCCAGCGTTTACGCCGGCCCTGCGCCGATGCTACAAGTCGCTCATTCCATCCAGAAATTAAATGTATTGATGGGCGACATTTCAAAATCGAATAGATCGGTGTTTGATCTCGACCTGCTGCGCGCGCTGGTGGCGGTGGCCGATTGCGGCAGCTTCACCGTCGCCGCCACGCGCCTGCATTCCACCCAGTCCACCATCAGCCAGAAACTGCGGCGTCTGGAAGACCTGGCCGGGCACCGGCTGTTGGACCGTGGCGCGCGCGACGTGCGCCCGACCGACATCGGCGAAACCGTGCTGGGCTACGCGCGGCGGATGCTGGCCTTGAACGAAGAACTGGCTGAAGCGCTGTCCAGCGGCGGTGCGCCGATCACGCTGCGCTTCGGCGTGCCGGAAGATTTCGCTGCCGGCCGCACCACGCGCCTGCTGGCCGAGTTCAGCCGCGATCACCCACGCGTGAAGCTGGAAGTCAGCAGTGGCTTGAGCCGTGCGCTGGGCGAAGGCTACGACCGTGGCGAGTTGGATCTGGTGTTGGTCAAGCAGCGACGCGGCAGCCGCGAAGGCGTGGCGTGTTGGCCCGAGCCAATGTGCTGGATCGACGGCGCCGCCAGCCCGGCATTCGGCAACGACCCGGTGCCGCTGGTGGCGTTCCCGCCGCGTGGCCTGTACCGCGAAGACATGATTGACGCCGTCGAGGCCTTGGGCCGCCCGTGGCGCATCAGCTTCACCAGCTCCAGCCTTGGTGGCATCCAGGCGGCGGTGGGTGACGGGCTCGGCATCAGCCTGTTGCCCGCGCGCGCGGTGACTGCGGCGCACTTCGTGCTGGGGCCGGAAAGCGGCCTGCCGGTGATCGACAGCATCGAGCTGGTGTTGCTGCACCGCGCATCGGCCGATCCGGAGATCAAAGTGCTGGCGGCGATGTTGCAGCGGATGTTGGGTGAAGCGACAGGTTGAAGCGGTTGATACGCACTCATCTGTAGCGCTGCTGATGTCTGCAATGCCAATTCAATAACTGTGCAGTCCGCGCTTTTGGCATGCAGACCGGCCGGGTTACCCTCGGTCAATTCTGATTGCAGAGGCGGGGCGCACATGCGGTTTGTTCTTCTACTGACACTTCTTGCGCTGGGCGCGATCAGTGCGCACGCGGCAGACGCGCCACGCGCATTCACCCGCGCCGACGCCACATCCGCCATCGCTGACATGCGCAAGATCGTCGTGCCCGGTGGCATCGAACGACTGGAAAAAGTGCGCATCGGCGGCATCGATCAGTGGATCAGCATCCGTGGCAACAATCCGCGCAACCCGGTGCTGTTGATGCTGCACGGCGGGCCGGGCTGGGTGGCGATGCCGACCAGCTGGTACTTCCAGCGCGGCTGGGAAGAATATTTCACCGTGGTGCAGTGGGATCAGCGCGGTGCCGGCAAGACCTACGCGTCAAATGACCCGGCGCTGGTCACGCCGACCTTGAATGTCGCGCAGATGGTTGCCGACACCGAAGAGATGGCCGCGTGGGTGCGCCGCGAGTTGGGCAAGGAAAAAATATTCGTCCTCGGCCATTCCTGGGGCAGCTATCTCGGCTTGGAGTTGGCGCGCAGAAAGCCGCAGTGGCTGCACGCCTACATCGGTATGGGCCAGGTCGCCAATGCACCGGAAAGCGAACGTCGCGGCTGGGCGTGGGCGCTGGAAATGGCACGCAAGGACCGCAACGCCGAAGCCATTGCCGAGCTTCAGTCCGTTGCGCCGTACGCGCAGGGCGCCGAGAGGGTTCCGGTGGCGGATCTGATGAAGCAGCGCAAATGGCTCAACTATTACGGCGGCATGGTTTATGGCCGTGATGGCGGCAGCGCGGAAGCGGCCGCCGTCAAGCTCGCTCCGGAATACACCGACGACGATCTGGCGAAGGTGTGGCAGGGCATCGACACCTCGGTGGACGCGTTGTTGTCGAACGTGCTGACCACCGATTTCAGCAACGTCAAAGCGCTGGATTGCCCGGTGATTCTGTTTCTCGGTCGGCACGATAGAAATGTGTCATCGACTGTTGCCGCGGAGTGGTTCGAGCAGTTGCAAGCGCCATCAAAACGCGTGGTGTGGTTCGAGAACTCCGCCCACGAAATGATGAACGAAGAGCCGGGCAAGACGCTGCTGTCGCTGGTGCAATATGCGCGACCATTTGCGGCGGATGAGCTGGTGGCTGAGGCGCGGTGAGTTTCAGGCGTTCGATCGTGCGTGCCGTCGAACGTCATGGAGGGTGATGTGCCGTCCAAGGTTGTTATTTCGTAAGCGTTTGCGCGCTGCTCAGTAACGCGCTGCCGTCAGCGGCGCATCGGCCCATTGCCAGGCTTTGGCCTGCTGGCGCGATGTCTCGCTGGCGGTGTTGGCCTGACCCAACGCCTGTTGTGCCTGCGCCAGACCAAACAACGACCAGCCATTGAGTGGATAGGTCTTCAGATCCTGTGCGAATGCTCCCGCCGCACCTTCCGCATCACCGGCATCAAGCAGCGCGGCGCCCAGATAGGGGCGCACGGGCAATGGCCAGTCGGCCGGTTCGTTGTAGGCAAGTGCATCCTCGGCCGCAGCGGCCTCGCGCAAGGCCGTGATGGCTTCGGTGTGTTTGCCTTGTGCGCGCAACACTTCGCCCCGCAGCAGTGCATCGGCCACTCTCAGCACGCCGTCGGCATGGTTGATGTCGAAAAAACTGACCTGCGCCATGGCGGGATCCATGGCAATCACATGTAGTGCATCGGCTTCGCGCATGGCCTCGGCCAGCGCACCCTTGCGCGCATGTGCCATGCCGCGCGCGAAGTGCCGGATGGCGGCCGGGTAGGGCAGTTCCGGTGGCGCACTGGTATCGGCGAGGATGGCGTCCCATTCGCCGAAGCGGACCTGGGTGAGCGCAGGTGCAACCACGAACTGCTGCATGAACTGCAGGGGCGCCTCGCCCATCGCTGCACGATCGGCGCGGTCCGCCGTTTGTCTTGCCGCCTGCGTTGCCAACGTGCGCGAGCCGGTGAGGCCGGTGGTCATCGTGGCGAAGTGCCAGTTATGCGGCACGTAACCCAGCGGATACACGCCATTGCTGCCACGGCATACCGCGAGAAAATCCTTGTCGGCAGTGGTCGCCGCCAGGTTGGTCAACGTCGCATCGTGATAGCGGCCAACGCGGATGTAGATGTGTGCCGGCATATGCACCAGGTGGCCGGAGCCCGGTGCCAATGCGGCAAGCGCGTCGGCCTGCGGTTCGGCACGTTGCGGTTCGGGCGAGGCCTCGATGGCGTGGATGTAGTAATGCATCGCGCCGATGTGACGCGGATTGCGGGCCAGTACGCGTTCCAGTTCCGCAACCAGTTTCGGCGTGAATTCAGCCGGCGCACCATCGGCCTGCCAGTACGCCCACGGCGACAGATCCATCAAGGCTTCGGCGTACAGCGTCGCCGCATCATCGTCATCCGGGAACTGCGTGACCACGCCTGCCATCGCCTCGGCATACCGCTGGTCCAGCGGCTTGCGATCCTCCGGCGCCGGATCGGCATAGCGCACCTGCAGCGCCTGGATCAACGCACGATCAACCGGCTTCGCATGACTGGCGAGGCTGGCCGCACGCGCCGCCAAAGCCGTGGCGTCGTTGGCCAACGTTGGGCCCATCGGCAGATTGATGTTCGGCCCCATTACCAGCGCCTGACCCCAGACGCATATCGCACATTGCGGATCCAGGCGCGCGGCTTCGGCAAAGGCGCGCCCGGCGGCTTCGTGGTTGAAACCGTAGGTCAAGCGCAAGCCCTGATCGAAATAACGCTGTGCCTCCGGCACACGCGACCCTATATCGCGGTGCAGATCACCGAAGTTTTCAAGCAACGGCAAACTACTTTTGGAAGCCGTTGACGCGCCGTTTTCAATACCGGATTTCTTTGAAGAATCACAACCGGCAAGCAGCGCGAAGACCAAGACTGAGGACAGCAGCGGGGACAGGAATCGACGGTCCATTGCGGCGTTTCCGGGACGGATAGGCGCGACGATACTGCGATGCAAACCGGGAGGTGATATGGCGTTGTGAAGGCAGCTTCCGGGGCCTGTTCAGATGGCCGCGAGGCACGTTGCTTGTCCTGTTCCCGAGGCTCTTTTATCGCCCTTTTTGATGGTTCCCGGCAGGTGGCTTTCGACCCGAAGCTGAGGTCCGTAAACCTGTTGGGCGGGATTGGCAACGGCTTCTGCCGAGTTCGCGGGGATCGCCTATACGTCGCTTGTTAGCCGGATCCAGCCGCCCCAAGATCGAGCTGAATCAAGGGGGCGGCGCTGTACGATGCGCTCCAGGTGGGCCCAATTGAGGCGGTGGACATGTTGATGAGACATCAAGGTGCGCGTGCCAAGGCGGACTTGGCGCTTTTGGATGCCAAGACCATTCGCGCGGTAGTTCGACCGTTGTTTCGCCGCCGTAACGATTACAGCCAAGCCACTCTCGACGAACTGCCCTCCGAACTCGGTAGATTTGGGATTTTGACGATCAAGGACCTGCGGCTTCTCATGAAGAAGCACAGGCGCGCTCTTCTGGAAGATGAAAACATCAGAATGAGCCGTACTGAAACGCTATGGCTGAATCAGGAAGCCAATTTTGCAGGTCTCGACGCGTTCGCTGGGAAATCCTGGCTCGCCCTTCCTGGGCTCGTACGGCAAGCGATGGAGTTGGAGTTTGGCGAGGATGCCGCTGTCTATGTTGCGGAGCGATAGTCTGGCAACTCCACAAGGACAGACTCCACAAAGACCGGCGCATGATGTCCTTCGGGGCCACCGAAAACATGCTTGGCTTTTGAAGTATCGGGAGCGGCAATGCGACTTCGCCATATCGTCCTCATGGCACTGCTCTGCAGCCCGCTGCCTGGATGGTCGCAGACGGCTCGCGAACTACGTGAGTGGGCGATCATGGGGCCCAGAGGAGTCGAGCGCCTGCCTGATGCTGTGCGTTCGTATGCGAACTCGATCGGCTGCAACGTCCCGTTCAATCCAAACAACCTTGCGCGCTGGGAGGGAGATGCCGGAGTACGTTACATCGCTTTGGTCACGCTCGACGAAGGCTGCTCCGGGGACACGGGAAGCTGGAGATCGATACTCCTGGCGGTGCGGCAAGGGGCAAATGCCACGCTGCTCATCCATCCAGACGACTCCTTGCCAAAGCTAAGCTCGGAAGCGTTCCCGCAGATGATTGACTCGATTTCGGCCACAGTGCATGGCGTCCGGTTTGCAGGGCGTGTTCCGCAAGTACATGACGATCACAACAACCCGTCAAAGCCTGTCGCTGGAACCATCGTGTGGACGGGGAGGGAGTGGGCCGTTCTGGACTGATCAACGCTGGCCGCAGAACATCATGCGACCCGAAGCGAACCGTGCGTGCAGTGCAGTAATGAAGGTGATCGGGGCTGGATGCCTTGGGGGAATTCGCGTCGCTTTCCTTGCTGATGAATAGGGAGGTCAAGGCGATCGTTGAAGCGCAGCCGGTGCAGAACGACGCGCGTATTCACGAGCTACGGTTCAGCCTGGTTGGGCTCGGTGATCGCGGAGAAGTGTGATGGTTGGGAGAAGAGTGTGTGACGCTCGATCAAGTGCGCGCGTTCTCGCAGTGACTGATGCAATTCATGCCGCAGCGCTGCGGGTTGCCGCATCTTCACAGTGCATCCACTTAGTCCAACGTCAGCTGACAGCCGGTCATGACTGCGGCAAAAAGGCCGCTATATTCCAGATACCCCAGACGAAGGAGGGTGTGGAATGTTTCTGACCAAGCAACATCTAGTGATGGCACGTACGCTCGCTGTGGCGATTGTCGCCACTGCGGGCCTTGCTTCCTGCGCAACCTACAAAGAAGAGTTTGCAGGGATCAACTCACGTCTCGATCAACTCGACACGAAGGTGCAGGGCGCGGCACAGAGCGCCGAATCCGCAAATCAATCCGCGCAGCAGGCCAACCAGCGGTTGGATCAAATTGAAGGCCGCGTTCAGCAGTTGGAAAGGGCACCCCGGCGCACGCCGCGCGGTTGATCGCTTTTACGCAATTCGTTACGAGCGTCTGAACACTGGATCCGGTGGCCGTTGCTGGCCACTGGTTTCCTTCTCGTCAGGCAGTCGTCATTCCAAGGAATCGTCCCATCCGTACATACACATACCCTGCACTCCCAACCCTTTGTAGTGCGTTGGCAATGGCGCTGGCGTTCGCAAGTATTGGCGTGGCCAGTGCCGAGGATGCCGCCACGCAGCCCGTGGCCGCCGTCGATGAGCTTCCATCAGGCCAAGACGTATCCGACACGGTCATTGAGCTCGCCGGCTGGGTTGTCGCAAGCAAGGACAACCAAGGCTATCCGTTCGCGATCATGGACAAGGCTGCGGCACAGATTCTGGTGTTCAGCGGCGACGGTCGGCTTCGTGGCGCGACACCGGGGCTGTTTGGCTCGGCGATCGGCGATCACACCGCCCCCGGTGTCGCCGGGCTCGCGCTTCGCGAGATTCCAGGCCGGGATCGCACGACGCCTTCAGGCCGTTTCATCGGCGGTTTCGGCCCATCACTCGATGCGGGGCGCGTGCTGTGGGTCGACTATGATTCGGCGGTTTCCATCCACCCGACCGCTACCGGTGTGCCGGCCGAGAGACGCACCGAACGCCTTGCGTCACCGTCGCCGGACGACAACCGTGTCACGCATGGCTGCATCAATATTTCGCCTGGATTTTACGAGCAGGTCGTCGCGCCGACGTTCGAGCGCGGTGGCGTGTTCTACATCCTGCCGGACAAGGACTCGCTGGCGAAGACCTTCCCGGAGTTCGCGCAGAGCCGCGCGACCGCGGAACACAACGATGAGAAGCGCACAGCGCCTGATGCGCGATGAAGGGCGCATCTGCGTGTTGCGCTGTGTGTGTGAGGTGACGCGGTAGCTGACGCCGCTCGTGGTCAAGCCTCTTTTCCCGGTGCACAGCGCAATGTCATGCCTTTCGCGCAATTGAGGATACGAACAGGCTTTACGTCTGATCCTGGCAACGGATGCGCGTCATGGGGCCGTGGAGCCTGTGTCTTCCACTCGGACATCTGACGCATCGGCGTTGCTTCGTTCAGTTTGTTCGGTGAACCGGTCTGACAATTCATTCAAGCCGATGCGGCTTCGCGGCTCGGCTCACTATTGGCATTCGTCCATGTCCGCTTCTGGCCTGAAGCGGTCGATGCTGCCGGTGTGCGTCGGGGCGCCAGGGACGTCGTTAGCCATGGTTTGTACGTGAGGCACAGACTATGCCTATCCGTACATTCAGCTTAATCAATCGCATTTCTCCGCGCCGCCAAATATACTGTCCCCCAGTACAGGATATGAGGCCGGCCGATGCCGCATTCACCGGAAGAGAAAAAGAAGGTTCTTGCCCGGGTCAAGCGCATCCGCGGCCAGTGCGATGCGTTGGAGCGTGCGCTGGAGGCCGGTGTCGATTGCAACCCGGTGCTGCAGCAGATTGCCGCCATCCGCGGTGCGGTCAACGGGCTGATGTCCGAGGTGATGGAAGCGCACCTGCGTGAGGAGTTTGGCCAGCCAGCGCGCTCGGAAGCGCAGCGCGCCGCGCGGGTGACCGAGATGTCCGCCCTTATCCGCTCC
This sequence comes from Stenotrophomonas sp., assembly GCF_050737575.1. GTDB lineage: Bacteria > Pseudomonadota > Gammaproteobacteria > Xanthomonadales > Xanthomonadaceae > Stenotrophomonas. The sequence continues at coordinate 257,386 of NZ_JBOHXW010000005.1, read as the reverse complement.
TATCTCAAGTAATCGCGTGGCGCATTGCGTCGCGTTCCCATATTTCGCAGGAGAAGATTCATGAAATCACGTGCCGCCGTTGCCTTTGGTCCGGGCCAGCCCTTGCAGATCGTCGAGATTGATGTCGCACCGCCGAAGGCCGGCGAAGTGCTGGTCAAGATCACCCACACCGGCGTCTGCCATACCGATGCGTTCACGCTGTCCGGCGATGATCCGGAAGGCCTGTTCCCGTGCGTGCTGGGCCATGAAGGCGCCGGCATCGTGGTGGAAGTGGGCGAGGGCGTGACCTCGGTGAAGGCCGGTGACCATGTCATTCCGCTGTACACCGCCGAGTGCGGCGAGTGCCTGTTCTGCAAGAGTGGCAAGACCAACCTGTGTACGTCTGTGCGTGCGACGCAGGGCAAGGGCGTGATGCCCGACGGCACCAGCCGCTTCTCGTACAACGGCGAGCCGATCTATCACTATATGGGCTGCTCGACGTTCTCCGAGTACACGGTGGTGGCCGAAGTGTCGCTGGCCAAGGTCAACCCGGACGCGAACCCGGAGCACGTCTGCCTGCTGGGCTGCGGCGTTACCACTGGCATCGGCGCGGTGCACAACACGGCAAAGGTCGCGGAGGGCGACAGCGTTGCGGTGTTCGGCCTCGGTGGCATCGGTCTTGCGGTGATTCAGGGCGCGCGCCAGGCCAAGGCGGGCCGCGTGATCGCCGTCGACACCAATCCGTCGAAGTTCGAGTTGGCCAAACAGTTTGGTGCCACCGATTGCGTCAACCCGAAGGATCACGACAAGCCGATCCAGCAGGTGATCGTGGAGATGACCGGCTGGGGCGTGGACCACAGCTTCGAGTGCATCGGCAACACCAACGTGATGCGTGCGGCGCTGGAATGCGCGCACCGTGGCTGGGGCCAGAGCGTGATCATCGGCGTGGCCGGCGCGGGCCAGGAAATTTCCACCCGTCCGTTCCAGCTGGTGACCGGCCGCAAGTGGATGGGCACCGCCTTCGGTGGCGTGAAGGGCCGCAGCCAGCTGCCGGGCATGGTTGAAGACGCGATGAAGGGCGACATTGAACTGGCGCCTTTCGTCACCCACACAATGGAACTGGACAAGATCAACGAGGCCTTCGACCTGATGCACGAAGGCAAGTCGATCCGTTCGGTCATTCACTACTGAGATGAGTACGATGTTGAATAAAGACGCATTGGCCGCAGCGCTGGCTGACATGGGTGACGATCAGGAAGGCCGTGAGGCGATCGAGCGACTGCAGGCGCAGGACCTGGAGAAGATCGATCAGTCGATTCTGTCGTCGTTGGACCAGACCTGGAAGAAGGCCGGCTTCGTCACCACGGGTGTGTTGCTCGCAGCGCCTGACGAGTACGAGGACATCCCGGAGTCGTTTTATGCGTTGCGTATCGGCGTCCTGGCCAGCGAATCGCGCATTGAGGTAAAGGGCAGTCTTGAGGTGTTGAAGACCTGCGAGATCCGCTTGCCGGCGGCATCGTGAGGTGACTGAGATGACGGCAGAACGTATCGAACACCGTGCCTGTTTTGGCGGCTGGCAGGACGTATATCGGCATACGTCCACCGTGCTGGGCTGTGAGATGAATGTGGCGGTGTACCTGCCGCCGCAGGCCGAACACGGCCCGTGCCCGGTGCTGTACTGGCTTAGTGGCTTGACCTGCACCGAGCAGAACTTCATCACCAAAGCCGGCGCACAGCGCTACGCGGCCGAGCACGGCATCATTCTGGTGGCGCCGGATACCAGCCCGCGCGGTGACGCTGTTGCCGACACCGACAGCTACGATCTGGGCAAGGGTGCGGGCTTCTATCTCAACGCAACGCGCGAGCCGTGGTCGAAGCATTACCGCATGTACGACTACATCGTCGACGAGTTGCCGGCGTGGGTGCAGGCCAATCTTCCGGCCAATGACGTGCGTGCGATCAGCGGTCATTCGATGGGCGGGCATGGTGCGTTGACCATCGCGTTGAAGAACCCCGGCCGCTACCGCAGCGTGTCGGCGTTCTCGCCGATCGTTGCGCCGTCGCAGGTGGCGTGGGGGCAGAAGGCATTCACTGCGTATCTCGGTGAAGACGAAGCCGCATGGTTGCAGTACGACGCGGTCGCGCTGGTCGGCGATGCGAAGGAACGTTTGCCGCTGCTGATCGACCAAGGCGGTGGCGATGAATTCCTCGACACGCAATTGCGCCCGCAGCTGCTGCAGGCCGCGTGCGAAGCCGTTGGTCATCCGTTGGAAGTGCGCATCCAGCCCGGCTACGACCACAGCTATTACTTCATCAGCAGTTTCATCGGCGAGCACATCGCGCACCACGCCAACGCGATGCGTTGAGTGGGTGGGTGGAGCGGAGGCATGCTCCGCTGAGGTTTTTTCAGTGGAGCTATTGCCGAGCATGGCTGGGCACTACCAAAACGGTTGCATGGATGCACGGCTGCGGAAAAGAAATGCTGGGATTTCATCCCAGCCTACGCAGGTTCCTGCAACACAAAATCCGTGTACGCATAGCGTGAATCACGCAACACGGTTTCTCCTTGCGTCACCGCAAGCGCATTGGTGAACATCGGCCCGGCGCTCACGCAGGTGTGGAATTCGCCGTTCTCGCCGCAGGCATCAATGCCGGGCGGCAGCGCTTCAAGCAGTGAATGATCGAACCCGCGGCCGGCGAAAGCGGCGTCGAGGTGTTGGGTGTCCACGCAGCACAGATGGGCGCGCAAGCCGCCATCGATCATCTCCCGCGCCAATGCGCGGGTATCGCGACCAAACAATGGGAACACGGTCTTCCAGCCGAGCGTGGCGTATTGCTGTTCACGCCAGCTGCGGATGTCCTGCAGCAACAGATCGCCGAATGCCAGTGTTTTCAGGTCGGGCCAGCGTTGCTGTGCTTGGTGCAGCGTGTCGGTCATGCGTTGCAGGTACAGCGCGTTGTCGCAGGCCTGAGGAATCCATGACGACAGCAGCGGCAAGCCGGCGGCGCGCGCCTGCGCGTGCAGCACCGTTGCACGCACGCCTTGCATCGACGAGCGTTCATGGCCTTCGGTGAGGGTGGTGAGCAGTGCAGCGACGTGCATATCGTCGCGCTGCTGCAGATGGTGCAAGGCCCAAGCGGCGTCTTTGCCGCCGCTCCATGACAACAGGACAGGAATGCTCAAGGTTCAGCGCACGTCGCGCAGTTCCCAGTGGTTGCCGGCCAACAGGCGCAGGCGCTGTTTGAACACGTCGCCGGGCAGGCTGGTGGTGGCTTGCAGGTTGATGCGCAGGTCGGCCTGTTGGCCGGTGACGGTCGCGTTCGGGTCGGTGGCGGCCATGGACGGATCCACATCGTCCGGCTCGTCCTGCACCGACTTCCAGCGCTCGAACAACTCGGTGGTGCGCAGTGCGGCCTGCAGCTGCTCGGCAAAGGCGTCGGCACCGCTGGCGGTGAAGGACAGGCGTGGGTCGCTGCCACGGGCCTTGGACGGGTCCGGGAGGGAAATCGAATAGAGCACGGACATGCAGGTTCTCCTTGAAGAGGGGCAAGCCTAACGTGGCGCGCGTTGCGGTGCCGTGGACGTGGCCGCGTCCTCAGGTGTCGAAGCCGTGCGGGCCGTCGGCAAAGCCAATGGTCACCGCGCCCTTGCCGACGTTGACCATGCCGGTCAGGCTCATCAGCGCTTCCATCAGCGTTACCCCATTGGCCTCACAGATGCTGCGCAGCTGCGCGTAGCCGGGCAGGGCGCGCAGTTCGTCGAGCGGGCCGCCGTAGCTGACGCACACCACCGGGGTCAGCAGACCGTGGACGACGCGCTTGGCAACGACGGCGAACAATGTCTGCACCGCATGGTCGAAGCCCTTGATCTTGGCCACCGGCGCGGTTTGGCCGCGGTAGCCGTGCAGTACCGGCTTGATGTCCAGCGCACTGCCGAGCGCGGCACTGAAAAGGCCCACGCTGCGGTCGCCCTTGTGACGGGCGCGGGCGCGCATGTAATACAGGTCGCGGGTAACCATGTAGCCGTGGGTGTTGATGGCCACCTGTTCCAGCCGCTCGCGCATCTGCTGCACGGTGGCGCCGGCATCGCGCATGCGCACCGCTTCGACCGCGCTCACCGCCTGGGCGGCAAACAGGTTCTGGGTGTCGATCACGCGCAGGCTGAAAGGCGAGTTGTAACCGGCCGCCTGACGGATCGGCTTGTACTCGTTGAGGATGCTGTAGCCGGCCTGCACTGCGTTGTCGTACAGCGGGCTGCGGGTACGGGTGATGGTCAGGCAGAACACCTGGTCGAAATCGGTGACCAGCTGTTTCAGGAACAGGTCGCGGATCTGCTCGGTGGTGTACGGGATGGTCTCGGCCTCGGCGCCCTGGTCGCTGAGCGGGCCCTGTAGAAAAGCCAGCGTGTCGGCTTCGTCCCGCTGGTCGGGCAGCAGGGTCTGGCCGATGCGTACGGCGATGGGCAGCAGCACGATGTTGTTCTGGTGCAGATAGTCCATCGGCAGGTCGCACGCCGAGTCCACCACGATTCCAATCCGCATACGGAGCCCTCTCCTGATCCGATGTTTGTCTTGGGCGGAACCCTATCGTAAAAACCGCTTCCGGGGCGGAGTTCGTGGGCCGGGTCGCACTTGAGATGTGTCCCATTTCACGTCCGGCTCATATCCACGCGCTTGGCGGCCCATTAAGCTAGCGCCCAAGCAGCCCGGCCCCCGTGCCGTTGCCGCGACGGAATTGGCAGGATGGCGCTGCCTGAAGGCAGGCAGTGAGGCGGGGAAGCAGCAATGGAAACGGTAGAGCAGGTGGTGGATTTCTGGCGTAGCGCGGGGCCAAAACGTTGGTTCACGCGAGATGACGCCTTCGATAATGCGTTTCGCCAGCGCTTCGAGGAGCTGCATTGGCTGGCAGCCCGTCGCGGTTGCGAGGAGTGGCTGCAGACCGCCGACGGCGCGTTGGCGCTGCAGGTGCTGCTGGATCAGTTCCCGCGCAACTGCTTCCGTGGCACCGCGCACTCTTATGCAACCGACGGGCTGGCGCGGCATTACGCCATGCGCACCATCGAGGAAGGCCTGGATCGGGAGTTGACCCCGCAGCTGCGCGCTTTCATCTACCTGCCGTTCGAGCATTCCGAAGATCCGCAGGACCAGGACCGTTCGGTGGCCATGTTTGAAGTGCTGGGCGACCTGGAATATCTAAAGTTCGCCGAACTGCACCGCGACATCATCCGCCGCTTTGGTCGCTTCCCGCACCGCAACGCGGTACTGGGCCGGATTCCGACACCGGATGAACTGCACTTTCTGGCGGAAGGTGGGTTTGCGGGGTGAGCTTTCAGTGGCAAGTGACGTGGTGAATGAAAAGCGCCGGCATTGCTGGCGTTTTTTTGTTGCGACGACATGCTGACTGATGGATTCCGTGGGCCAGGCTGATTTTGATGCCAGCCTGCGGCTGTCCCCCTCTCCCCAACCCCTCTCCCGCCAGGGGAGAGGGGCTCGGATTGCTGCAAGTTGAAGCAATCTGAGCAGCTGCAGCTTTGAAGCCCCTCTCCCCTGGCGGGGCGAAGCGGGCTGCTTGCGAACCATTGGTTCGCAGCCCGGTGAGCGCCCTTGCGCCAGCGCACGGGCCGGGGCGCGGAGCGGGGGTTGGGGAGAGGGGGCCTTCGGAAAAAGAAAAACGCCGGCAATGCCGGCGTTTTCCATTACAGCGATACCGCGAGCCGATCAGTACTTCGGGACGCTGTTGTCCACGTTTTCCGACCAGGCGTCGATGCCGCCGGTGACGTTGAACACGTTGGTGAAGCCCAGTGCCAGGAACTGCTCGGCGGCCTGTGCGCTGCGGCCGCCACGGTGGCACAGGAAGGCCAGCGCGGTGTCCTTGGGCAGGGCTTCGAGCTTGGCGCGGTTGTCGCCGTCGAAGGTTTCAAACGGCGCGTTGATCGCGGCGATGGCACGTTCGTCGGCCGGGCGCACGTCCACCACGGTGATGCTGCCGGCACGCAGCTGGTCATCGGCGCTGCGCACGTCCAGCTCCTGCACCGGCTTGGGCGCGTTGGGGTTGTTGATCGCCAGGCCCTGGCCACGGATGTCGTCCACCCAGTCGATGGTGATGCCTTCGGCACGGCGGGCGCTGGCCGAATCGAACTGGACGCGTAGGCCGTTGGATTCAGCGGCGATGGCGTTGGCGTCGTGCGGGGCCAGCTGGAAGTTCGGCTGGAAGCGGGCGTCGATGCTCAGTTGCAGCGCGGCGCCGGGGGAATCGGCCAGTGCGCCCTTGAGCATTTCCACGGCCGCCGGGGTGACGGTGATGGTCGGCGGGGTGCGGTCCGGCGCGGCAAGGCCGAGCAGGCTGCTCAGTTCACCACTGCTGGCCATCTGCAGAATGATGTCGCTGCCGCCGATCAACTCGCCGTCCACATACAGCTGCGGAATGGTCGGCCAGTCGCCGTAGGCCTTGATGCCTTCACGGATTTCCTGGTCGGCCAGCACGTTGACGTGACCGAATTCCACGCCCAGATCCTGCAGCGCGCCAACAGCCTTGGCCGAGAAACCGCATTGCGGCATGGTCGGCTGGCCCTTCATGAACAGGACGACGCGGTCGGCGCCGAGGAGGGTTTCAATGCGCGCGCGCAGGGCGGGATCCAGGGACATCATGTACTCGTGGAAGTGGTTTGGGACAAAGGCCGATTCTACGCTGCGTGGCATCATGGGGCATGACTGGCACGCAAACTCTGCATCGCATTCCTGCCCATCCGTGGCGTTGGGTGCCTTGGGTGATCGCTTCACAACTGTTGGTGCTGCTGGTGTGGTGGCAGTTCGGCTGGGCTTGGGGGCTGCCCGCGCTGCTGCTCAGCCACGCGCTGTTTGTGGTGCCGGTATTCCTGCCAAACAGCCGCTTTTATGCGCCGGTACTCAGCCGCGTGCCTGGCCCGGCGGTGTGGCTGACGATCGATGACGGCCCGTCCGATGAGACGCCGGCCCTTCTGGATTTGCTGGATCAGTACGGTGCCCAGGCCACCTTTTTCATGGTCGGTGAACGCGCTGCCGCGCGGCCGGAGCTGGTGCGCGAGGTGCTGCGGCGCGGCCACGGCATTGCCAATCACAGCCAATCACACCCGCAGGCGCGCTTCTGGTCGTTGGGCCCGGGCGAAATGGCGCGTGAAATCAGCACCTGCCAGCAGGTGCTGGGGGATATCGCCGGGTCGCCGCCGCGCTGGTATCGCTCGGTGGTAGGCATGACCAACCCGTTCGTCGCCGCCGCGCTCAAGCGGCACGGGCTGACCCGGGTGGGCTGGAGCGCACGCGGTTTCGATGGCGTTGGCTGCGACCCTGAGGTGGTGGTGCGGCGGATTGGCCGCGATCTGGGCCCGGGGGCGATCGTGCTGTTGCACGAAGGCGCCGCCCACGGCCACAACCTACGCATCATCGAAGCCGTCCTGCAGCAGTTGCAGGCCAAGGGCTTGCAGGCACGCCTGCCACAGGGAACGGCGTAGACTCGCGTCCCGTTCCCGCTGTCCCCGGATCACCGCCCCATGCCTTTTTCCCGACTCGGTCTGTCCCCCTACGTGCTGCCTGCGCTGCAGGAGGCGCTGCAGCAGGCCGGGTATGCACAGCCGACGCCGATCCAGCAACAGGCGGTTCCGCTGATCGTGCAGGGCCGCGATCTGGTGGCGCTGGCGCCGACCGGCTCCGGCAAGACCGCCGCTTACGTGCTGCCGGCGTTGCAACGCTTCGTGCTGACGCCGCCGCGCAAGCCGCGTGTACTGGCGCAGCTGGTGCTGGTGCCGACCCGCGAGCTGGCACAGCAGGTGGCTGATGTCTTCATCACTCTGGGCCGTCATCTGGAGCGCCAGCCGCGCGTGGTGTGTGCGGTGGGCGGGGTGTCGATCAATCCACAGATGATGTCGCTGCGTGGCGGCGCCGATGTGATCGTGGCGACGCCCGGGCGGTTGCTGGATCTACTGGCGCACAACGCCTTGTCGCTGAAGCAGGTGCAGCTGTTGGTGTTGGATGAAGCCGACCGTCTGCTGGACATGGGCTTTGGCGATGAAGTGCGGCAAGTGCTGGCGGAGTTGCCGGTGCGCCGGCAGACGTTGCTGTTCTCGGCCACGTTCCCGCCGGATATCGAAGCACTGGCCGGCGCCGGCTTGCAGGCGCCGCAGCGCGTGCAGGTCAGCGAACAGGCGCAGCCGGAAATCGAGCAGCGTGCGATTCGCATTGACAGTGATCGTCGCACCGAACTGCTGTTGTCGTTGTTGGACGATCCGGGTTGGCCGCAGGTGTTGGTGTTCGTCGGCAGCCGCCGCGACAGCGACCGCTTGGCCAGCCATCTGCACAAGGCCGGGGTGAGCGCGCAGGCGCTGCATGGCGACCTGTCGCAGGGGCGCCGCATGCGCATGCTGCAAGCGTTCAAGGATGGCGAACTGCAGGTGCTGGTGGCCACCGACCTGGCCGCACGCGGCATCGACATCGCGCGGCTGCCGGCTGTGGTCAATTACGAGTTGCCGCGTTCACCGGACGACTATTTGCACCGTATCGGGCGTACCGGACGTGCTGGTGAAAAAGGCCATGCGGTGAGCTTTGTCGATGCGGCATCGCTGGCGCATTGGCGGTTGATCTGCAAACGCAATGCGCTGGACGTGGTGGTCGAAGAACTGGCCGGTTTCGAGCCCAAACATGCCGCACCGATCGCGCGGCGCGTAGCCGATGACAACGGCGGCATCAAAGGCCGCAGGCCGAGCAAGAAGGATCGCCTGCGGGCGGCGGCAGCGGCGAATCCGGCGGAGTGAGGGCGCAACGATCTGTCCCGTGGCTGGGCAGGTTGCGGTGATGTTTCGGCTGTCGATTTCTGCTTTTCAGCTGTCATTCCCGCCTGCGCGGGAATGACGGCTGGGAAACGAAGCCAAAGCCAAAGCTCAAGGTCAGAAGCCAGAAGCTCAAAGCCAAAACCAATGCATTGCCCGATGTGATCGGGCAATGCCCTTGAATCAATCTTCGAAGTCGCTTTCCGAAGCAGTTGCTGCGTCCGGCGCGGCAGTCGGGCGCGGGGTGCGCTTGCCGGCCTTGCTCAGCACTTCGACGTAGAACTGGGTGTTGCCGGCGGCGACCAGCGCGTCAATTGCGCGGAACAGCGCGTCATACGCGACCGGCTTGGCCGAGGCTTCGTCCACGCCGAGCTTGCTGTCGAAACCCCAGGCATCCGCACCGGCCGGCAGCGCCTTGCCGCGCTCGCGCTTGGTGTATTTGCGGATGTCGTGCTTGCTGGCTTCCAGCAGACGGTCGGGGTTTTTGCCTTCGAGGTCGAGGCGGTAGGTTTTTCTCACGGGTATCTCGTCGGTGTGCCGGCCAGGACGGCCGGCGGAAAAGGAATGGCGCAATTATCAGCGCAAACGGCTGAGTCGGGGCTCAATCGCGTTGCGCGACCAGCAACCAGTTGTTGAATGGGGTGTTGCCGTACAGCGGGGTGGCGGTGACGGTGAGCCCACATTGCTGCAGATGCGGCGAAATGGCGTCCAGCCCGAGATAGTGCCGGGGCCGGAAGCGCATCCAGCCGACCACGTTGGCGGCACGGTCGCCGATACGGGAAACCACACTGCGCCGGCTGCCGTCGGCCACCGTCATGCGGATCACCAGCCGGTCACCATCCCCCAGCATGGCGGCGGTGTTCTGCAGCAAGGCGAGTTGGGCTTCCGCTTGCAGGTACTGCAGCACGTCCAGAATGGCGACGCTGCCCTGATGCCGGGGCAGGGTGGTGGCCAGATCCACCTGCTCGAAGCACATGTCGGCCAATCCGGCGCGACCGGCGGCGTGACGGCCGCTGCGGATCTTCGCGGCATCGTTGTCCACGCCGTAGTAGGCCATTGCCTGGCCGTCCTGGCGCAATGCATGGGCCAGCAGCCCCAGCCCACAGCCCAGATCAAGCACTGGGCTGGTACTGCCCCGCAGTGCGGCCAGCACGCCGGGATATAGCGGATCGCTGCGCAGCTTCAGTAGCGCGTAGCAGTAGTCATTCCAGTTCTTCCAGGGACGCGTCGGAGCAAATGCGCCGGCGATGGCACGGGCTTCATCGGCGGTCATGGCCGGATGCACGCGCTGCACCGTCACGCCGGCGGTTGCGGCTTCAGCAAGGCCGCTGCCACCGGCAGCGCCTGTTCCATCCAGCGCTGGTACATCAGTGCCGAAGGGTGCAGGCCGTCTTCGACCAGCATCGCCGGGTTGGCGCCATCGTCGCGGCTGGTGGGGGTGATATCGACAAAGGCCACGCCGTAATCGCCGCAGCAGGCACGGGCGGCGGCGTTGAAGTCGTCGATCTCGCGGGCCACCTGCGCGGCATCGCGGTCGTTGGCCTGGGCATAGGGCGTGAAGCCCCAGTCCGGTGTGGACAGCACCAGCACGTGGCCCGGGTGCTCGCCGGCCAGGGCAATCGCACGCTGCAGCAGTTGCTCGAACTGCTGCCGGTACTCGGCCAGCGGGCGGCCACGGTATTGGTTGTTGACGCCAATCAGCAGGCTGACCAAGGCGAACGGGCCCTGCGGCGCGGCCTCGTCGATGGCGCTGGCCAGCTCGTCGGTGGTCCAGCCGGTGGTGGCGATGACCTGCGGATCGTCCAGATCAATGCCCTGTGCGCGCAACGCGGCGGCCAGCTGGTACGGCCAAGTGCCGGCAGCGGGCACGCCTTCACCGATGGTGTAGGAGTCGCCCAGTGCCAGATAGCGCGAGGACGTGGTGTCGGCGGTGGGTTCCATTGCGGACTCAGGCACGACGCGACTTCAGCGGCACCACTTTGGTCACCGCCTCGGCGCGGCGGGCCAGCAGCTTGTCGATACGGCTGAACACGTCGCGCATCACGCTGGCTTCCGGCAGCAGGGTCACGCGGAAGTGGTTGCGGTAAGGCACGTTGAAGCTGGAGCCCGGCACTACCAGTACGCCTTCTTCTTCCATCAACTGCAGCGCGAAATTGTGGTCGTCAAATCCCTGCGCGGCCGGCCCGACCACGGCCGGGAAGGCATACAGCGCACCGGACGGCACCACCAGCGACAGGTGCTCGCTGGCTTCGCAGGCCTCGATGACCGCGCGGCGGGTTTCGTACAGGCGACCGCCCGGCGAGCACAACGCGCTGATGGTGTCCGGGCCGTTGACGGCTGCTTCGATGGCGTATTGGCCCGGCACGTTGGCGCACAGGCGCAGCGCGCTGAGCAGATCCAGCGCTGCGCGGAAATCGCCCAGATGCTCACTGGCGCCGGACAGCAGCATCCAGCCCACGCGCCAGCCGCAGGCGCGGTGCACCTTGCTCAGGCCGCTGAAGGTCAGGCACGGATGATCGCCGGCCAATGGCGCGACCGGCTGGAACTGCGCGCCGTCGTAAAGAATCTGGTCGTAGATCTCGTCCACCAGCAGCAACAGGTTGTGCTTGCGGGCGACGGCGACAATTTTTTCCAGCAGTTCGCGCGGGTAACTGGCGCCGGCCGGATTGTTGGGGTTGATCAGCACGATGGCGCGGGTGCGCGAAGACACCAGCGTTTCCATCTCCACCGGGTCAGGCAGGAAGCCGTTTTCCGGGCGGCAACGGTAATACACCGGGCGGCCGTCGTTGAGGATGGTGGCCGCCGACCACAGCGGGTAATCGGGCGAGGGCACCAGCACTTCGTCGCCGGGGTTGAGTAGCGCCCGCAGCGAGAGGTCGATCAGTTCGGACACGCCATTGCCCAGGAACACGCGGTCGGCCACGGCATCGGGCGCACCACGGCGGGCATAGGCGTCGGCGATGGCTTCACGCGCGCCCGGCAGGCCTTGCTGATGGGTGTAGGGATCGGTGCGGCCCATGTCATCGGCGATGGCGCGCTGCAGGTGTTCCGGTGCGCGGAAACCAAAGGCGCCGGGATTGCCGATGTTGAGTTTGATCAGCTTGCGGCCCTGGGCCTCCAACTCGCGCGCTCGTCGGGCAAGTTCACCACGGATTTCGTAGCGGACTTCGGACAGGCGTTCACGGGTAACCAGCGGTTTGGAGGGGCTTGACATTTCGACAGGGCCGTCATGGGCATGGAAGCCGCATGGTAGCTGAATTGTTGCGCTGCGGGGCGACGGTTCCAATGCCAACCAATGCGGTTGGGAGTGGTTTGCGGGGGCGTTTGAGAGCCCCCCTCGCCAACCCCAATTCCGCCACCCCGGTAGAATTGCCGGATGACTGATCCCATCGATTTCAACGCGCTCCGCTTCATTGGCTGGCCTTGGCCCGGCGCCCCCGAGGAACCGACTTGGCAGGAGGCGTTTGCCGCTCATCCGCAGGCGCGGCCGGCGCGGGTGATCGAACAGCACCGCACAGGGTATGTGGTCGCCGACGCGCCCGAGGCCAGCATGAAGACCGAGTCGCCGGCGGAATGGCAGCGGCCGCGTTTCCCCAGCCATGAGCGGGCGGCGGTGGGTGATTGGGTGCTGCTGGACGGGATTCGCATCGTTGCGTTGTTGCCTCGGCGCACCTCGATCAAACGCGGTGCGGCGGGCGAGCATTACCACCAGCAGGTGATCGCGGCGAACATCGATACGGTGTTCATCGTCTGCGGGCTGGATGCGGACTTCAATCCGCGCCGCATCGAGCGCTATTTGCTGCTGGTGGGCGGCGGCGGTGCCGCGCCGGTAGTGGTGCTGACCAAGGCCGACCAGACCGAATACAGCGAAGATGCGTTGGCGGTGTTGGAAGACCTTGCCGTGCAGCAGATTCCGTTGCTGGCGATCAACGGCAAGGATCCGGCCAGCGTCGCCGCCTTGATGCCGTGGTTGCAGCCGGGCCATACCATCGTGCTGGTGGGTTCGTCCGGTGCTGGCAAGTCCACGCTCACCAACACGTTGTTGGGCGAGGAGCGGATGAAGACCAATACGGTGCGCGAGAACGATTCGCGCGGCCGCCACACCACCACCTATCGCGCGCTGATGTCGCTGCCGACCGGCGCTTGTCTGATCGACACGCCCGGCATGCGCGAGCTGAAGCCGACCGGCGAGGAAACCCTGGCCGAAGGTGGTTTCGCGGATATCGAAGCGCTGACGTTGGAGTGCCGGTTCCGCAACTGTGCGCACGAGCAGGAGCCGGGCTGCGCGGTGCAGGAAGCCATCGAGCGCGGCGATATCGATGAAAGCCGGTGGCAGAACTACCTCAAGTTGCGCGAGGAAGTGGCAAACGCCGCCGCCAAACTCGCCCAGCGTCAGGCCGAGCAGGCGACCGAGCGCAAGAGCACCGGGCGCGGTGCGCAATGGCGGCCGATAGGGAAGGGCAAGCGGCGTTGAGACGTTTCACCGGTCGCTGCAGATCGTGATGACTCCCTTCTCCCGTCTACGGGAGAAGGTGCCCCGAAGGGGCGGATGAGGGCAGCTCTCCGCTTTCGTCATTGATGGTTGTTTGTTTCAGACCAAGTTGATCCAGCGCCCGCATTCCAGCGCAGGCTCAACCCTCACAAGCCCTCCGCCAAGAACACGCGAGGGCTCACGCGGAGATGGCATGGACCACCACGACCCCGACATTTCCCATCACGCCGCACTCGATGCGCGCCTGGTGGCCGCGGTGCGCGGCATCCGCCTGCTCACGCTGACCAGTTGGCCGGCATCGCATCAGGCGCCGTTTCTGCAGAGCGTGGCGCGCGGCAATCCGCTGTTGCCGCAGGTCAGTTACCCGAAGCAGGATTTCAGCGAGGCGCGGCGCGAACTGGCCGCCATCGAAAAAAGCGTCGATGAAGCCCATCCGCTGGGTGTGTACCTGCGTGATTCGGTACGCAGCTGGGATCTGGCCGCGAGCCTGTTGGAAGTGCTGGGCACGCCGGCGGTGGATCACTATTCCAGCCAGTTGTTTGGTGTGCCCGAGCAGCCGATGCCGGGCAACGGCCCGACGACGCGCGAAGCGGCGCGGCACTTCATCCAGATTGCGCAGGAGCTGGACCACGAACTGCTGGCGCCGGAAGAAACCGTGCCGGTGTCGGCTACCGCGTTGCAACTGCAGCTGCAGTCCGATCTCGATGATTTTTTCGATGCGCGCATCATCACCGTCGAGCTGGATGCGGACCTGATCGCCAAAGCCGCCGCCGGCGCCACCCGCATCCGCCTGCGTACCAGTGCATGTTTCAGTGCCTACGACCGCGCGCAGCTGTTCCATCACGAAGCGCTGGTGCATTCGCTGACCGCACTCAACGGGCGCGATCAGGTGGTATTGCCGAGTCTGGGTTTGTCGTCGCCGCGCATCACCGCCACCCAGGAAGGCCTGGCGACATTTGCCGAACAGATCACCGGCAGCATCGACATCCAGCGGCTCAAGCGCATCAGCCTGCGGATCGAGGCGATTGCGATGGCGCGCGAGGGGGCGGACTTCATCCAGGTGTTCAATTATTTCCGCGACGCGGGACAGACGGCGGAGGAAAGTTTTTCCTCGGCGCAGCGGGTGTTCCGTGGCGTGCCGACCAGCGGCGGCGCGGCGTTTACCAAGGACACCGTGTACCTGCGCGGCATGGTGTCGGTGCACACGTTTTTCCGACAGATGTTGCGCGAAGACAAGCTGCGCACCTGTCGCTGGTTGTTCGCCGGCAAGATGACCTTGGGCGATGCGCAGGCTTTGGCGCCGCTGTTTGAAGCCGGCGTCCTGGCAGCGCCGCGCTGGTTGCCGCAGTGGCTCAACCGCGCCAACGGGCTGGCTGGCGCGTTGGCGTTTTCGTTGTTCGCCAACCGTATCCGCATGGACCAGATCGGCGATAACTGAGCTTGCTCAGGGCGTGCCGAGCAACTGGGTGATGGCGCGTTCGCCGCTGCCCATTGCCAGCGTCCAGCCGAGCATGCCGTGGCCGATGTTGCAGCCCAGCCCGTCGCCAAGGTCGCGGATGATCGGTGACGACCACGGCGTCACCGGACGCAAACCGGCCCAGCTGCTTTCGATGTGGTCGTAGTCAGCAGCCTCGGGCAGGGACGCACGCGCCATCGCCACCAGCTGTGCCAGTCGCGCCGGTTCGGGCGCGGGATTCCAGTCGTTGAGGTCGGCCAGGCCGGCCACGCGGATGCGGTCGCCGAGTCGGCAGAACACCAGCTTGCGCTTGGTGTCGGTGATGCTGACCTGCGGCGCGTTGGCGCCGAGCGGAGCGGTGAACGAGTAGCCCTTGATCGCCATCAGCGGCACCCGCACGCGCAACGGGCGCAACAACGCCGCGCTGTCGATGCCGGCGCAGACCAGCACCTGCGGTGCCTGTGCCTGACGACCATCGCGCGCCTGCAGCTGCCATTGGCCCTGCTTGCGCTGCAGCGATTGCGTATCGAAATCGAAATCGGCCTGCACGTTGTACTGACGTTGCAGTACGTCCAGCAGCCCCTGACTGAAGCGGTAGGGATCGCCGGCTTCTTCTTCGGGCGAGTACACCGCGCCGGCCAGCCACGGCGCGCCGGACAAGGCCGGTTCGATGGCAACTGCTTCGGCGGCATCGACCAGACGTTGCTGCACGCCGTAAGTACGCTTGAGCGCGATCATTGCCGCAGCGCCCTGTGTACCCTCAAGCGTTGGGTACAGATGCAGTTTGCCGGACACGACATGCTCGAAGTCGATGGGATGGCGCTGCAGCAAGGCCTGCATCGCCGAGCGCGATTCCAGCGCCAGTTCCAGCGTGGCCAGCGTGTTTTTGTGCAGCCCGCCGCCGTTGGCCTGGCGCAGGAACGCCAAACCCCAGCGCATGAAACCCGGGTCGGCCGACCAGCGGGTGCGGAACGGTCCATTACGGCCGAACGCCATTTCCGGCAGCTGGCCCCAGGTTGCCGGGCCGGCCATTGCATCGGTGTAGGCGTAGCTGAGCTGCGCGCCGTTGGCGAAGCTGGTGCCCAGCGCTGGCCCGGCATTGCGGTCCACCAGCAGCACCGAGCGACCCCGTCGCGCGGCGGCATAGGCGCTGGCCAGACCCACCACACCGGCGCCGATGATGATCAGGTCGTGGCCGGCGGTGGCGGGGTTGTCAGCGGATGCATTCATGGGGCAGACGACACAGAGCGAGCGATGTCATGCATTGTCGCGCTGCAGCACGCGTTTGGCGCGGCTGCAGCGCACGGATCGGGCCTTCAGTGCGGCCAGAAGTTGAGGAAGCCGGTGATGATCAGCGCATTGATGAAGTCGATGAAGAACGCGCCCACCAGCGGCGCCACCAGGAAGGCGCGCGGCGCCGGCCCGTAACGCTGGGCCAGGCGACGCATCACTGCCATGGCGTTGGCGGTGGTGCCCAGCATGAAGCCGATGAAGCCGCCGCCCATCACCGCCGCGTCGTAGTCGCGGCCCATCAGCCAGTAGATCGGCGCGGCGAACAGCGCCACCACCGACACCTGGATGATCAGGTTGACCAGCAGCGGCAGGCCCATGCCGGCCAGCTCCCACAGCTTGAGATCCATCAGCGCGATGGCCAGGAACAGGGCAAGGCAGATGTTGCCAACCAGGTCGGTGGTCGGCACCGACAGCTTGATCCAGCCGGTGTAGTCATCGATGTTGCGGATCACCGCGCCCACCAGCATCGCGCCGATGTAGACCGGCAGAGTCAGGCCGATGCCTTCAAAGCCCTTGCCAACCCACACGCCCAGCCACATCGCCATCAGCAGCACGACAATGCTCTTGAGTGCGTCGAACTCACGTGCCGATTCGCTGGGATAGCGCACCACCACCGACTCCTCGGCCAACTGCTCGGCTTCGGTGACCTTCCGGTTCGGGTGTTGCACCTTGAAACGCTGCATCAGCACGGTGATCACCGGGCCGCCGACCAGGCCGCCGCAGATGATGCCGGCCATCGCCGCGGTCACCGCCAGACTTTCGGCGCCGACCAGCCCGGCCTTTTCAAACAGCGGTGCGAACGCCAAGCCGGTGGCCGGGCCGCCGGTCAGCGTTGCCGAACCGGCCAGCACGCCGAACATCGGGTTCAGGCCGAACAGCTTGGCCACGCTGATGCCGATCAGGTTCTGCAGCACCGCAAAGATGCTGGCGATCAGCAGGAACAGCATGACCTGCTTGCCGCTGACCTTGAGCAGACGCACGCTGGCATTGATGCCCAGGGTGGTGAAGAAGGCCACCATCAGCGGCGTTTTGAGCGTGGTGTCCAGCTCGAACAGTGTGGTCTGCTGGTCATGTGCCCACCACACGGCCAAGGCCACCAGCAAGCCGCCAACCACCGGTTCAGGCAGGTTGTAGCGGCGGAACAGGGGAATGGCACGGCACAGCGCGTAGCCAGCGAACAGGGTCAAGCCGGCAAAGGCGACCGTCTGCACGGCATCGAGTTGGATCATGGAGCGGGTACCTCAACCAGCGGGACAGGGACTTTGTCCGCCTCGGCAGACAATATCAATAGCGGTTGGAGGTGGTTGCAGGGGGTTTTCCACCATCCTGTCGTTGGTGACTTACGAACGGCCAAAGATGAATAGGTGTTTGTTGCTATGCACCAGTCCGTCTGAATGCGGCAGGTGCGGGTCGCGATGGCATCTTCGTCGCCGCCCTGCGCTCTGCACGGCGGCTTGGTCGTGGGGCGACGCGGCAGCTTTCATCCTGCCGCGTGGACTCAGTCGCGGGCAGGGCGCTTGTAGGCGATGCAATCCACCTCGACCTTGCAGTCGACCACCATGCGGCTTTCGACGCAGGCGCGGGCCGGCGGGTTGTCGCCGAAGTAATGCTTGAACACGCTGTTGAAGGCGTAGAAATCGCGCGCGTCATCCAGCCACACGCCGCAGCGGACCACGTGCTCCGGGCCGTAACCGGCTTCTTCCAGAATCGCCAGCACGCTGCCGATGACCACATGCGACTGCTCGGTGACGGTGCCGGCGACCAGCTCGCCATCGCGCATCGGCACCTGGCCGGACACATACAGCCAGCCATCGGCTTCGACCGCGCGTGAAAACGGCATGTGCTGCTTGCCCTGGCCGACGCCGCCTTCGGCGCCATAGCGTTTGATGTCGCTCATGGAATTCCTCGTTCTGTGTTGCAGTAATGGATTCAGTGCGACGGTGCCGCTTCCGGGGTGATGAACTGGCCCGAGTGTGCGGCAACGGCGTGACCGTCATAGGCCAGTTGGCCGTTCACCCATACCGCGTTGATGCCTTCGGCGGCGCGGATGGGATCGTGGAAACTGGCGGTATCGCGCACGCGCGCCGGGTCGAACAACACCAGGTCGGCACACCAGCCGGCGCGAATGAAACCGCGCGCGCCCAGGGTGAAGCGTGAGGCGGGCAGGCCGGTCATCTTGTGCACGGCGGTGTGCAGCGGGAACAGCTGTTCGTCGCGTGCGTAATGGCCGAGCACGCGCGGGAACGTGCCCCACAAGCGTGGATGCGGGCGCGGATCGCGCGGCAGGCCGTCGGAGCCGATCATGGTCAGCGGATGGCTGAGGATGCGGCGCACGTCGGCTTCGTCCATGCAGTGGTACACGGCGCCGGCCGGTTGCAGGCGGATGGCGGCATCCATCAACGGCAGCTTCCAGTCGGCCGCGATGTCGGCCAGCAACCGGCCGCCTTGAGTGGGCTCGGACTCGGACCAGGTAATCAGGATGTCGTAGGCGTCGGTGACCTGTTTCAGATCCAGCGTCGAGGCGCTGGCGGCATAGGGATAGCAATCGCAGGCCACGTCCTGCTGTGCGGAGGTGGATTGCAGATAGTCGAGCACTTCGCGGCTGCGACCCCAGTTGTCGATGCCGGCGCATTTGAGGTGCGACACGCGCACGCTGGCTTGTGGCGCACGCGCGGCATCGAAGGCTTCTTCCATCGCATCGAGGATGCCGGCGAATTCATCGCGCAAGTGCGTGGCGTAGAGGCCGCCGCGCGGCAGTTCCAATGCGAGGTCGGTCACTTCGCACGCGGCTGCGTTGAACGCCGATGCATACGCCAAGCCGCTGCTCAGCCCGAGTGCGCCCTGCGCAAGGCTGTCGCGCAGCTGCACGCGCATGGCGGCGATTTCTTCATCCGTCGCGGTGCGATCCAGTCGATCCATATGGTTCTGCCGCAGCGCGGTGTGGCCGACCAGTGCGGCCACGTTCACTGCTGGCTGCGCGCGCTGCACCGCATCGCGGTAGCTGGCGAAATCGGGATAGCAGAAGTCAGCAACATCACCGAGCAGGTTCATCGGGTCCGGCACGTCATTGCGGATGCGCACCGGGCTGGCACTGATGCCGCAGTTGCCGACCACCACCGTGGTCACGCCCTGCGACAACTTGTTGACCATGTCCGGGTTGCGGATCACTTCCAGATCGTCATGCGTATGCACGTCGATGAAGCCCGGCGCCAGCGCCAGCCCGCGCGCGTCGATGACCTGCGCGGCGTCACCCTCGCAGTGGCCGACGGCCACGATGCGACCGTCGCGGATGGCGACATCGCCGTGGACACCGGGTTGGTCGCTGCCGTCGAGAATCAGGGCATCGCGAATCAGAACGTCATACATGAATCAATCACCCAGCGGCAGGCGCGAGTCGCCGCCACGGTGGCGGTCCAGTGCCAGCTTGATGCGGCGCAGGTGCTCGTGGTTGGCGGTGGCGCCGTTGAGCGCGGTGGTGGTGGAAAGCACGTCGATGGCCAGCATCATTGCGTAGCGCGACGCCGAGGGCTTGAACACGAAATCGGTTTCCTCGATCTGGATCGGCAACAGCCAGTCGCTGCGTTCGGCCAGGTCGGTATTGGCCTGGGTGATGGCACCCACGCGCGCGCCATAAGTGCGGGCGATGTCCACCGCCGAGACGATCTCCGGGGTGATGCCGCTGACCGACAACGCCAGCACCAGATCATCCGGGCCAAGCGTGGCGGCGATGATCTTCATCATCAGCGCATCGCTGCATGCCGATACCGGGCGACCAAAGCGCACCAGGCGGCTCTGCATTTCCTGCGCGAACACGGTGGAGCAACCGCCTAGGCCGAAGATGTGAATCATCCGCGCATTGCACAGCGCATCGGCCAGGCCCTGCACCACGTCTTCTTTCAGATTGGCGATGTTGTGGCGCAGGCTTTCCTGGATGTCGTCGCAGATCTGCGCATACAGCGCCGAGATCGGCGGTGCGTTCTGCTGCTCAAGGAAGCGCTTGCCGACCGCGCTGGCCGACGCCAGGCGTGCGCGTAACTCGCGCACATGCTCGCAGCCCAATGCCTTGGCGAAGCGCGAAATGGCCGCGGCGCTGACTTCGGCGCGTTCGGCCAGTTCACTCACGCCGTACTGTGCGGCAGCGTCCACGTCGGCAAGGATGGCCGCGGCAATGCGCGCCTCCACCGGGCTGAATTCGTGCTGGCGCTGCCGCAGTTCGTAGACGATATCGAACGTGTTCTGGGACATGGTTCAAATCACCGTCGAAAGGGCCATCACCAACGACAGGGCGATGACGGAAATGAGAGTTTCAAGCACGGTCCAGGTTTTGAAGGTCTGGGCCACGCTCATGTTGAAGTATTCCTTCACCAGCCAGAAACCACCGTCGTTGACGTGCGACAGCACCACCGAACCGGCACCGGTGGCCAGCACCAGCAGTTCGGGATGGGCATAGCCCATGGCGGCGGCAATCGGCGCGACGATGCCCGACGCGGTGGTCATGGCGACGGTGGCCGAGCCGGTGGCGACGCGCATCAGCGCGGCCATCGTCCACCCCATCAGCAGCGGCGACAGTTCAAAACGTTGCGACAGGCCAATGATCTCGCTGGCCACGCCGGTGTGCACCAGGATGCCGTTGAGCCCGCCGCCGGCACCGACCAACAAGGTGATCGCGGCGGTAGGTGCCAGGCATTCCTGCGAGAACTTGAGAATGTGCTCACGGGTGAAGCCACGCATCAGCCCAAGCGTGATGAAGCTCATCAGCGTGGCCAGCAGCAGCGCCACCACCGAGTGGCCGATGAAGCGCAGGCCGTGATTCAAGGGTGAACCCGGTGCGGCGATCTGGTCGGCCCAGCCGCCGAGCAGCATCAGGAACACCGGCAGCAACAGCGTCGCCAAGGTGATGCGGAAGCTGGGCAACTGGTCGTCGGGAATGCGGCTGTGGCCTTCGTCGAGCAACGCCGCTTCCATCGGGTTGTGAGCCGGCAGCTTCACGCGCGGCGCCACGAACTTGGCGAACACCGGGCCGGCCAACGCTGCGGTGGGCAGGCCAACGATCAGTGCATAAAACACGGTGCGGCCGACATCGGCGCCATACGCACTTACCGCCAACATCGCGGCCGGGTGCGGTGGCACCAAGCCGTGCACCACGGAAAGGCCGGCAACCATCGGTAAGCCCACCAACAACAACGGTACGCCGGTGCGGCGGGCGACGTTGAGTGCGATGGGAATCAGCAGCACGAAGCCGACTTCAAAGAAGATCGGCAGGCCGATGCAGAAGGCGATCAGCATCATCGCCCAATGCACGTTCTTCGGCCCGAAGCGGGCAATCATGGTGCGCGCGATGCGTTCGGCACCGCCGGACTCGGCCATCATCTTGCCGAGCATGGTGCCCAGCGCGACGATCAACGCGATATGCCCGAGTGTCTTGCCGACGCCTTGTTCGTAGGCCGGCAGAATTTCCGGCGCGGGCATGCCGGCCAGCAGTGCAAGGCCCACCGATACCAGCGTGACGCTGATGAACGGATTGAGGCGGAAGCGGGCAATCAACACGATCAACGCCAGGATCGACAACGCGGCGTAGATCAACAACAGGTTTCCGTCGGTCATGCGTACAGGCCCCGGATGTCGGCGGTCAGAACTGCGTGGAAACGGCACCGATGACGCGGTGAGCGTCATCGACCACCAACAGGTGGCGCCACTTGTCGAAGGTCAGGCAAGGGTGGGAAATGTCAAAGCACAGCAGGTCGCCCACGCGCAGGTCGTCGCCATCGCGGACGTCGAGGAAGGCGTGTTGGTCCATCATCGCGCTGATCTGCCAATGCGCCGGAGCATCCATGGGCGCGGCATTGCCGGGGCGGTGATGCAGCGCTGGCACCGGGAAGCCGGCATCGAAGGCGGCATCGCGTTTCCCCAATGCAATGATCGCCTTGCCCGATTCCGGCAGTGACTGTACATACGCCCACAGGCGCAGCGCCGGGCGCAGGCTGCTGCCCATTTCGCGCGCTACCGGATTGCTGGCGTGGATGCGTCGCGCTGCCTGCCGATAGATGCCGACATCGTGGGTGAGGTAGCAGCCCGGACGCAGCACGACCTGCGCCTCTGCGTTGCCGACCAGTGCGGAGAATTCTTCAGCGACCACATCGAACCAAGCCGAACCGGCGCCGGTAAGGATGGCCGGCAGCTGAGCAAACCCACCGGCGGCGTGAATGGTTTGCCATGCCGCCAGGCTGCGCTGCAGCACCGCGCGCACACCGGCTTCGTCCTTGGCCACGCCTTCGTAGACTTCCACGCCGACCAGCGCAACCGCATCCGGCCAACGGGCGATTTCTTCCAGCACCGCGCGGGCCTGCGCGTCATCGCGCACGCCGGTACGGCCGCCGGCCGCGCCGATTTCCAGCAACACCTTGATCTGCTGGCCGCGCGCCTGGAAGTACTGGCCCAGCGCGGCGACGTTGTCGGCGCTGTCCACCACACAGGCGAACCAGAAGTCGGCATCGCGCGCCTGCAGATCGGCAATCAGCGCGAAGTTGCCCTTGCCGACCAGCTGATTGGCCAGCAACACGCGGCGCACGCCGTGTTCGTAAGCGGCCACGGTCTGCGGTGCGGTGGCCAGGGTGATGCCCCAGGCGCCGGCATCAAGCTGCATCTGGAACAGCGCCGGGCTCATGGTGGTCTTGCCGTGCGGCGCCAACTGGCAGCCATAGGCGTCGGTGAAGCGACGCATCCACGCCAGGTTGTGGCGCAGCGCGGATTCGCTCAGTACCGCAGCCGGCAGGCTGACCTGCTCATCCAGAAGCGAGGCGCCTTTCTTGGCAAGCGCTGCGGGCGTCCACGCCGTGCCGGCGGGCAGACCTTTGCCGGCAAGAAGTGTTTCGGATTGAAAGTAATTTTCCTGCACGAATCACTTCCTGCTGTTGGGCCATCAGAAGCTGCGAAGGCCTATTGTGTAACACAGGAAGGGTTGTGTGAAAATTATTTTCTTGTCGCATTCGTCCAACCCCGCCGGAGCAGGGCGGGGATAACGGTCAGAAGTCGAACTGAACCCGGCCGGCAAGCACGCCGGTGTGGTCCAAGGTGCGCCCACCGGGCGTGGCGCGGCGGCGGCTGTCGGTCCAATCCAGCATCAGCCGGACGTGCCGCGGAGCGTACCAGTTGACGCCGACCGTCCACGCATCGGCCGCGCCTTCGTGCCGATCCAGTGGCCATTGGCGGCCCCGGATCTGGTCGTACTGGGCTTCCAGTTCCCATGCGCCGCTGCGGCGGGTGGGCTTGATCGGGCCAAAGCGGCCGGCCTTGACGTCGTAGCTTGGCGACTCGCCAGTGATGACCCAACTGCCCAGCACATAGCCGGACTGCACCTCGCCGCGCTGCTGGCCATCGTTGTAGCGCACCTTGCCGTACTCGGCCTGCCACGAGAACGCACCGTGCACGCCGGCCGATTCCAGCGCCAGCTTGGTCGCTTCCACATCGCGCCCGCTGCGGTAGTCGATCAATGCCAGCCGGCTGTTGTCGGCGAAGTAACCGGCGGTGCGCAATTGCACGCGCAGCGGCGCCGCACCACGGGTGCCGGGATGGTCGTAGTTTTCGCGCGCCGCACTCATGCCCAGGTGCAGCACCTGCCCGGGCGAATGCCACGGCGCGTAGCCAATCCGCGTGCCGACGGCGCTGCCCTTGTGCTTCCAGGCGTCGATGCTCTCCAGGCTGTACAGGCTGGCGCCCCAGAACATGCCGTCGTGGTGGCCGGTGGCACCCACGCCTAGGCGATAGGACGGTGGCAAGGTCTGCATCAACCAACTGCGCTCGACCGTGGGCGCGTGGTTGGTGCTGATCCGGTCATCCAGTGGCGAAATCGGCTTGAACTGGCCCAGTAACAACGTGGTGCTGCCGATGGAACGGGCGATGTACGCATCACGCGCCACCGGCCGATGCCCGGCAAAGTCGGCCTCGAACTTGTAGTCGATCACATGGAATTTGCCGGCGATCGCCAACCAGGCCGAGCGCAGGTCATCGCCGTCGCGCTCTGGCGTACCGCGCCGGTCATTGTCGAAATAGGCAAATTCGTAGTGCAGGCGACCGCTCGCCTTGAGCGTGACGTCGTCATCGGCCTGCGCACTGGGCGCGGCCACGAGTGCGAGCAACAACGAGGCGCGGTAACGCGTTTTGGTGATGGGCATGCGATGTCCTTTCGTTCCCTGTTGAACGGGGCGCGAAGGTAAGGAGTCGCATCGCCGCCGACCCATTGCCCTTTGGTACTAAGCCAAATCCGGTCTTTGCAGCAAAGGGCGGGAGCGTGGTCGCGCACCTTGCAGGTGCGAGGTTTCGGTACTTTCTGCGGGTCATCGCGATGCCGTGGGCACGCGCGTGTTGGTCAGAATGCGTGGCACAACGCAGGTGCCAAAAGCCATCCAGATCACCATTTGCGCCGCGTGTGCAGGAGTCGCGTTCGCGGCGGACCCATGAACCCGAATGACTTCCTGGTGCTTGTGATCAGGCCATGTGCAATCGCGCGATCCCGCGATCCCGCGATCCCGCGTGCGCGCCGTGATCGCCAGCCTCGCGGCGAATGCCGCTCCTACGAATGCAGATGCCGCCGGCAGTTCATCACTGGCGGCGGCATCTGTCGGACGTATCGTTGATTGCATCGCCTTCGGAGGAGCCGCGTTCGCGGCGGACCCCCAAACCCGAACGACGTCGATCAATGCGTGACCCAACTACCCTCAGAAATCCAACTGCACGCGCCCCGCAAGCACACCAGTACGGTCCAGCGTCCGGTTCGTGACTTCGTCACGGCGCTCGGTGTCAGTCCAATCCAGCATTACCCGCGCGTACTTGCGGGCATACCAGTTCACACCCACCGTCCATGCATCGGCCGACATTTCGCGTGGCCACTGCTTGCCTTCGATGTGATCGATGCGCGCGACCACTTCCCAGGCACCGCTGTCATGCAGCGGCTTGAGCTGGGTGAAGCGGCCGGCCTTGGCGTCGTACGGGCGGGTTTCGCCGGTGAGCAACCAGGTGGCCTGCAGGTAGCCGGAGCTGACCCGCGCGCGTTGCTGACCATCGTCATACAACGCACCACCGTACTCACCCTGCAGCGACAGCGCGCCCAGCACGGTGGCCGCTTCCAGTCCGTACTTGTCCACCGACACGTCGCGACCGCTGTGGAAATCCACCAGCGTCAGGCGGCTGTTGTCGCCGAAGTAGCCGGCCACGCGCGGTTGCACACGCAGCGCCGAGGCACCGTTGGCACCGGGGTTGTCGTAGCGCTCATGGGCCAGCGCTGCGCCGAAGTGCAGCACATGCCCCGGCTCACGCCACGGTGCGTAGCCGGCACGCGCGCCCGCCGCGCGGCCCTTGGTTTTCCAGGCATCGATGCTTTCCAGGCTGTAGACGCTGCCACTCCAGAACATGCCCTGCTGGTAGCCATTCGCGCCCACGCCGAGGCGATAGGTGGGGGCCAGCGTCTGTGCCAGCCAGCTGCGTTCCACCGCCGGAATGTGGTTGGAGCTGCCGCGGTCATCCAGCGTGAAGAACTGTTTGAACTGGCCGGCGGTGATCGTGGTGTTGCCGAAACTGCGGGCGAGGTAGACATCGCGCGCCACCGGGCGGTGAACGGCCACGTCGGTTTCCAGCTTGTAATCAAAGCCATGGAACTTGCCCGACACCGCCAGCCACGCCGCGCGCAGGTCGTCGTTGCCGCGTTCGTCGATGCCACGGTCGTCATTGTCGAAGCGGGCAACGTCGTAATGCAGGCGTCCGCTGAACTTGGCGGTCACGCTGTCGTCGGCGTGCGCCACCGGCACCGTGGCCAGCACCAACAGGGCGGCCAGCGTCGTGCGTTGGTTGAAAGTGGGCATCCGTTCTCTCTCCGGTACCGGGCTATAGAAGTGGCCGGACGATATCAGCCTGCCGCCAGCGACCAATAGCGATTTGGTACTAGGGTGCCGGCCCCCGGCGCGTGCCACACTGGCGCCATGAGCCTGGCCAAGCTCCTTGTCGCTGACGACCACCCGCTGTTCCGTGCAGCGGTGCTGCATGCGCTGCGTGAAGGTATCTGCCTGGGACAAACCCTGGAAGTGGACAGCGTCTCGTCGCTGACCCAGGCATTGGACGAGCACCCGGACGTGGATCTGGTGTTGCTGGATCTGGCCATGCCCGGTGCGCGCGGCTTCTCCTCGCTGGTCTGGTTGCGTGGCGAGCGGCCGGATATTCCGGTGGTGGTGATTTCCTCCAACGATCATCCGCGCGTCATCCGCCGTGCGCAGCAGTTTGGCGCGGCCGGGTTCATTCCCAAGTCGGCACCGGTGGAAACCATCCGCACGGCGGTCAGCGCCGTGATGGCAGGCGATACCTGCTTCCCGCCACAGGCCGCCGCACGCTCGGAGCGCGACGCAGTGTTGGCGGCAAAGTTGGCCCGACTGACGCCGCAGCAATTCCGCGTGTTGATGAGCGTTGCCGACGGGCTGCTCAACAAGCAGATCGCCTATGAGTTGGGATTGGCTGAAAACACCGTCAAGGTGCACGTCACCGCCATCTTGAAGAAGCTGGAGTGCAACAGCCGCACCCAGGCCGCGTTGCTGGTGAAAGCGCTGGAGCCGGAAGGGGACGGTGGTTTGCCTGAGTAGCATGGGGTGGTTTTTGTCTGTTGCCCTAACTTCAAAAGCTGCCCTCACCCCAACCCCTCTCCCGCCGGGCGGGAGAGGGGCTTCAAGCAGCAGCCCAAGCAGACCTGAACCCCTCCCGCTCGGCGGGAGAGGGCTTCAAGCAGCAGCCCAAGCAGACCTGAACCCCTCCCGCCCGGCGGGAGAGGGCTTCAAGCAGCAGCCCAAGCAGACCTGAGCCCCTCTCCCGCGCGGCGGGAGAGGGGTTGGGGTGAGGGCAGCTTTTAGCCAGAAAAAACGACCCGCAATCACCGTGATCGCTGATAAAGATGCGTCATCAATGAGCGCAATGCGGACGTACGCGCCTGCTTGGACAAAAAGCCCCAGCCGCGTTCGCGTGCCAGTGCACGCAGTGCTTCATCCTGCTCGGCAGTGAACAGAATCACCACCGGTTCCTGGCCCCAGCGCTGTGCCAACAGCGGAAACAACTCCGGCCCGGTAGTCGCGCCCAGACGCACATCCAACAGCAGCAGATCCGGCGCATTGCCGAGCGTTGCCGCCGCCAACGCCTGCTCCGCATCGTCGGCAATTTCCACGCGACAACCCCAGCGCTCCAGCAGCAAGTGCGTGGCCTGGCTGATGCGGGGATCATCGTCGATGCACCACACGCGGCAACCGGCCAACAGTGAATCGGCCTGCGGTTCTTCGGTTGCCGACTTAGGCTTGTCCGGGCTGTTAAGCACCAACGCGTTGCCACGCGGCACACGCACCGAGAACACGCTGCCGTGCTCCTGCCGCGAACGCAGGCCGATCTGGTGGCCAAGCAAACGCGCGATGCGTTCGACAATCGCCAAACCCAGCCCGGTGCCGCGCTCTTGGCCGCTGCCGCCATCCAGCCGGCGGAATTCCTCGAAGATTTCCTTCTGCCGTGCGCGTGGAATGCCCGGGCCGGTGTCGTGGATTTCAATGCGGATATGCGCGCCATCGCGGCGACAGCCCAGTACGATGCGGCCGCGTCGCGTGTAACGCACGGCGTTGGACAGGAAGTTCTGCAGAATTCGCCGCAACAGGGCTTCGTCGCTGTGTACTACGGCCGACGTTGCCACCCGCTCCAGTGACAACCCGCGTGAGGTGGCCAGAATGCCGAACTCACGCGCCAACGCTTCCAACAGCGGGTCGAGCGCGAAGTCACGAATGCGGGTTTCCAGCGCACCGGATTCCAGTCGTGAGATATCCAGCAGGCTGTTGAGAATGCTGTCCTGCGCGGCCAGCGCGCTGTCGATGTTGTCGGCGATATCGCGCGTCGCCGCATCGGTGTCCGGCAGCCGCCCGCGCAGTACCGACAGGAACATCCGCGCCGCATTCAACGGTTGCAACAGGTCGTGCACGGCGGCGGCGACAAAGCGTGTCTTGGAGCGGTTGGCGTCCTCGGCTTCACGCTTGGCGTCAGCCAGATCACGGGTGCGGTCGTCGATCCGATTGCTGAGTGTGTCGGCCAGCGAACGCAGATCGCGCGCGGCATTCTTGTAGGCGGTGATATCGGCATAGCTGGTCACGAAACCGCCGTCAGGCAGCGGATTGCCGCGTATTTCGATCACGCTGCCATCGCCGCGCTCGCGTTCGTGCATATGCGGCTTTCCCGAACGCAGATGCGTGAGCCGACGTTCGATGGCTTCCTCGATTGGCCCCGGGCCGAGCAGGCCGCGTTTGGCGTTGTACTGGAAGACATCGGCAATCGGCCGGCCCACCTGGATGAAGCCGGGCGGGAAGCGGAACAGTTCGACATAGCGGCGGTTCCAGGCCACCAGATTCAGCTGCGCATCCACCACGCAGACGCCCTGCGGCAGATGCTGCAGGCTGTGGCTTTCACCGTAATCGGCGGTATGCGCGGCGTGCACCAGGCCGTCCTGCGCGGTGCGCAACTCCTGCGCGTGGTGCTTGACCAGGCGCTCAAGTTCGACCCGGCTGCGCTCGCGCAACTGCGCCAATCGCCGGCGCTGGCGCAGCACGAATCCCAGCAGCGCAAGCACCAGCAGGCCGGCGGCGATGGCGCCGGCCTTGGTACGGGCGGCGACGATGCTGTCGCGGGTAGGGCGCAGCAGGTTCAGCGTCCAGCCTTCCGGCGACAACGGGCGCGACACCCAGATCACATCGCCCACGTCGGGCATGCGCACGCGTCGCACGCCGTCGCCAAGGTCTTCGATCAACCGGTACTTCAGCACCTGGCGCGGCACTTGCCCGTACTGACGCGTGGTGGTCAGGCGGCGGCGGGTGACATCGTCGAGCGCGTGCAGCACGTGGTAACGCCAGCCGGTCTGGCTGGATAGAAAGATCACGCCGTTGCCATCGCTGGCAAAGACATTGCCCGGCGCTTCGGCCCACAAGACTTCCTGCGGGCGCAGGACCACTTTCACCACCACCACGCCGATGGCATTGCCGGCGTCATCGCGCACTGCCTGCGACAGAAAGTAACCGGGCACCGCCGTGGTGACGCCTTCGGCGTAGAAAGTGGCGCTGCCATCGCGCATGGCACGCTGGAAATAGGGGCGGAAATTGTAGGAATTGCCCACATTGCTGGTGCTGACGGCCTGCCAGTTGCTGGCGGCCAGTGCCAATCCGTCGCGGTTGAGCAGGGTGAGCGTGGAGGTGGCAGCGGCGCCATTGACGCGCTCCAGCTTGCGGCTGATGCGTTCGGCATCGGCCGGGCGGATGTCGGCCTGCGCCAGCACCGCGCGTATTTCCGGGTCCAGCGCCAGTACTGCAGGCAGCACGCGATGGCGTTCGATCAGGGCTTGCAGTGCATCGCCATGCAGCCGCAGTTGCTCGCGTGCCTGTTCGGCATCATCGAGCAGGCTGCGCCGTTCCAGATGGCGCATCACCACCAGGCTCAGCAACGCGATGACCGTGGCTGCAATGCACAGCAGCATCAGGCCGGAGCGGCGGCGGGAGGTGGGGAGAAAGGGCATGGCGGCGATGGTCACGCAGATGCGGCGGATTCTCCACTGCGGGCCGTGACCGGCTGGGTCACGTCGCGTTGTGCGGGATTGCGCTGGCAGTCAATGGCGGCGCGGCTTGCCGGTTGCGGCACCCGGTCAAACTTCGGAAACGTCCTAATACCAATGGATTAGCTAGTACCAATGCGTTATCGGCGGCACGACGGCGGGCGCGTACAACACGGCCAAAGCGAACCGCCGTCGAGGTACTTCATGCACATTTCCACCGATGCCGTCGCGGCATCCCCCGTCCGCCTGCCGTTCTACCGGCAGCTGTACTTCCAGGTGTTGTTCGCCATCACCCTGGGTGTGCTGCTCGGTCATTTCGAGCCGGCCTTCGCCGAAACGCTCAAGCCACTGGGTGACGCTTTCATCAAACTGGTGAAGATGATCATCGCGCCGGTGATCTTCCTGACCATCGTCACCGGCATCGCCGGCATGACCCACCTGCGCACGGTGGGCCGCGTCTTCACCAAGGCGATGGTCTACTTCATGTTCTTCTCCACGCTGGCACTGGTGGTGGGCCTGGTGGTGGCGAACGTGGTGCAGCCGGGCGCCGGCATGAACATCGACCCGGCCGGTCTCGACCAGACCGCCGTCAACGGCTACGTGCAGAAGTCGCACGAGTTGACCCTGGTGGGTTTCGCGATGGACATCATTCCCAAGACGTTGGTGAGCCCGTTCGTGGGCGACAACATCCTGCAGGTGCTGTTCGTGGCGGTGCTGTTCGGCATCGCGCTGGCCTCGGTGGGCGAGAAGGGCAAGCCCATCCTCAACTTCCTTGAGTCCCTGACCACGCCGGTGTTCAAGCTGGTGCACATGCTGATGAAGGCGGCCCCGATCGGCGCCTTTGGTGCCATCGCCTTCACCATCGGCAAGTACGGGTTGGGTTCGCTGGTCAACCTGGCCTGGCTGGTCGGCTCGTTCTACCTGACCGCGCTGCTGTTCGTGGTGGTGATTCTGGGCGGCGTGGCGCGCCTGTGCGGCTTCTCGGTGCTCAAGCTGGCGCGTTACCTGAAAGCCGAG
This sequence comes from Stenotrophomonas sp., assembly GCF_050737575.1. Classification (GTDB taxonomy): domain Bacteria; phylum Pseudomonadota; class Gammaproteobacteria; order Xanthomonadales; family Xanthomonadaceae; genus Stenotrophomonas. Next base: position 226,752 of record NZ_JBOHXW010000005.1, on the reverse strand, counting down.
CTGCTGCTGGTGCTGGGCACCTCCTCGTCCGAGTCGGCGCTGCCGTCGTTGATGGAAAAGATGGAAAAGGCCGGCTGCAGCAAGTCGGTGGTCGGGCTGGTGGTGCCCACCGGCTACTCGTTCAACCTGGACGGCACCAACATCTACATGACCCTGGCGGCACTGTTCATCGCCCAGGCCACCAATACGGATCTTTCCCTGGGCCACCAGATCGCGCTGTTGTTGGTGGCGATGCTCAGCTCCAAGGGTGCTGCAGGCGTCACCGGCGCAGGCTTCATCACCTTGGCCGCCACGCTGGCGGTGGTGCCGGAAGTGCCGGTCGCCGGCATGGCGCTGATCCTCGGCGTGGACCGCTTCATGAGCGAATGCCGCTCACTGACCAACTTCATCGGCAACGCCGTAGCCACCGTGGTGGTGTCGCGCTGGGAAGGCGCACTGGACCACGAGCGCCTGACCCAGGTGTTGAATGGCCGCGATGCAGAGGCCCTCGACGTGCGTGAGCAGACCGTCGATTCGACGGTGGTGGTTGTCGAAAGCTGACCGAGTGTGTGTGTCCGCGGGGCCTGTCATCGTGATGGCGCGGCTCCGCGGATTTTTAGCAGCAAGGCACATGGTGGTCATATGCGTGCTGGATACTGCGCAAAGCCCCGCGACATACACCGCAGAATTGTGCGGTTGCAGCATCACTGCGATAGCGTAGCGACAGGTTCAAGCTGCCCATCGGCGTTATCATCCCAAGTCCTCTCGCCCATTCAGCCCTTTAAAAATCGATGTCCAACGAAGATTTCAAACAGGCCGCCCTCGATTACCACCGGATTTCGCCGCCGGGAAAGATCAAGGTCACCGCGACCAAGCCGATGTTGACCCAACGCGATCTGTCGTTGGCCTACTCGCCGGGCGTGGCGTATGCCTGTGAAGCCATCGTGGCCGACCCGGCCCAGGCCAGCGAGCTGACCGCACGCGGCAACCTGGTCGCCGTGATCACCAACGGCACCGCCGTGCTGGGCCTGGGCAATATCGGCCCGCTGGCCAGCAAGCCGGTGATGGAAGGCAAGGGCGTGCTGTTCCAGAAGTTCGCCGGTATCGATGTGTTCGACATCGAAATCAATGAGAACGACCCGGACAAGCTGGTCGACATCATCGCCTCGCTGGAGCCGACCTTCGGCGGCATCAACCTGGAAGACATCAAGGCACCGGAATGCTTCATCGTCGAGCGCAAGCTGCGCGAGCGGATGAACATCCCGGTGTTCCATGACGACCAGCACGGTACCGCGATCATCGTCGGTGCGGCCGTGCTCAACGCCATGGTCATCACCGGCAAGAAGATCGAAGAGGTCAAGCTGGCCACCACCGGCATGGGCGCGGCGGGTATTTCCTGCGTCAACATGCTGGTGCAGCTGGGCCTGAAGCCGGAAAACATCCTGGCCTACGACCGCGACGGCGTGATCCACAGCGGCCGCACCGATCTGGACCCGGAAAAGGCGCGTTACGCGCGCGATACCGACAAGCGCACGCTGGCGGAGATCGTTGACGGCGCTGATATCTTCCTGGGCCTGTCGGCCGGCGGCATTCTGAAGCCGGAGATGGTTGCCACCATGGCGCCGAACCCGGTGATCTTCGCACTGGCCAACCCGTACCCGGAAATCCTGCCGGAAGACGCCAAGTCGGTGCGCCCGGACGCGATTCTCGGCACCGGCCGTTCGGATTACCCGAACCAGGTCAACAACGCCCTGTGCTTCCCGTACCTGTTCCGTGGCGCGCTGGACGTGGGTGCCACCGGCATCAACGAAGCCATGAAGATCGCCTGCGTGCGCGCCATCGCCGCGCTGGCCCGCAAGGAAGCGTCCGATCTGGGCACCGCATACGGCGGCGAAACCCCGAGCTTCGGCCGTGATTATCTGATCCCGCGTCCGTTCGACCGTCGCCTGCTGGTCGAGCTGTCGGTCGCCGTGGCACAGGCGGCAATGGATTCGGGCGTGGCGACGCGCCCGATCGAAGACATGGCCGCCTACCGGGAGAAGCTGGCCCAGTTCGTCTATCGCACCAGCCTGTTCATGAAGCCGGTCTACGACCGTGCCCGTGCCGACAAGCAGCGCGTGGTGTACGCCGAAGGCGAAGAAGAAGTCGTGTTGCGTGCGGTGCAGAACGTGATCGATGAAGGCGTTGCCTTCCCGGTCCTGATCGGCCGCCCGGACGTCATCGAAGCCCGCATCGAACGCCTGAGCCTGCGTATGAAGGCCGGCGTGGACTTCGAGATCACCAACATCAATGACGATCCGCGCTTCAACGACTATTGGCAGTACTACCACGACATGACCGGCCGCAAGGGCGTCACCGTGTCCGCTGCCAAGAACCTGATGCGCTCGCGCCCGACGCTGATCGCGGCGGTGATGGTCGCCCGCGGCGAAGCCGATGCCATGTTGTCCGGCGTGGTCGGCCGCTTCCACAAGAAGCTCGGCTACGTGCGCAGCGTGATTCCGCTGGAGTCCAAGGTCAGCTCGACCTCGGCGATGACCGGCGTGATCAACAACCAGGGCGTGTTCTTCTTCGTCGATACGCACGTGCAGGAAGATCCCAGCGTCGAGCAGATCGTTGAATCCACGCTGCAGGCGGCTTACCGCATGAAGCTGTTCGGCATCGAGCCGAAGATCGCGTTGCTGTCGCATTCCAACTTCGGCAGCCACGATTCCAAGGACGCGCTGAAAATGCGCCAGGTGCGTGAGCAGCTGCTCAAGCGCAACCCGCGCTTGAACGTGGACGGCGAAATGCAGGGCGACACCGCATGGGACGAAGCACTGCGTGCCAAGCTGCTGCCCAACAGCACGCTCAAGGGCCGTGCCAACCTGTTCGTGCTGCCGAACCTGGAAGCGGCCAACATCGCCTACAACCTGGTGCGCGTGTTCACCGACGGCGTGGCGATTGGCCCGATCCTGATGGGCATGACCAAGCCGGTGCACATCCTCACCAGCAGCGCCAGCTCGCGCCGCGTGTTGAACATGACCGCCATCGCGGCCGTGGACGCACAGATCCGCAAGCAGATGGAAGCCGAACGCGCAGGTTGATCTGCTTTCCATGAGCTAGAAACAACAAAAGCCGGCGAATCGCCGGCTTTTGTTTTGTCGCTGCTAACGCAGAAGTCGCTGTTGTAGAAGGCAGCCATGCAGCGCTGAGGCTTTGCAATGCTCGGCACTTATCGCTTCTGTAGAGCACAGCCATGCAGCGCTGAGGCTTTCCCGATGAAATGCCTTCCGAGCGCGGCTCGGCACAACAGGCTGCCGCTGTTACAGCGCGGAGCGGTGCTCCGCGCTGCATCTGGCAGGCAGCGCCACTGCATTGCGAAAGATCAGGAATCAGCGCATTCCAACGAAGTTGGCCTTGTGCTTTTCAGACCTGTGCCAGTCGCTGACCTTCGACGATCTGCAACACCAGCTTGCGGGTAGCAGCGCGACAGGTGCGGTAGGCCAGCAGCAGGCGGCGTTCCTGCGGGTCGTCCACGATCTCAACGCCACTTTGCGGCGGCGCCGGAATGACCTCCAGGCTGTTGCGACCGGTGGCAAGCCACTCGAACGAAACGTCGGTGACCATCGGGATGGTAATCATGCGGGTAGTGCACGGCATGATCCCGGTCGGGCTCTCCCAATTGCCAACGGCGCTGCGGCTCACTTTGAGCTGGCTGGCCAGTTCGGCCTGTGTCATTCCCTTTTTACGACGGGCCCTGCGAATACGGTTGGCCAGATGATTGGGCATCGTGTCTCCTCCCTGAGGTATTGCGAAAAGTGGTTGAGCCGGTAGTCGTGAATTGTGCGTGAGTAACTGAGATTATTGGAGAGTATTTGGCCTGAATCGGGAGCTGTGTCACCGAAACTGACCTTTTTGGTCAGGATTACTGACGAAAAATGCATGGGCAGCGTTCTCGCTTGACTGACTGGCTGCATGCCATTGGATGTGTTCATCCCAAGCCATTGAGCCCTTGCCAGGCATCGGCCACATTCCCTGCACACGCTGATCCAGGGGGCAGAAGTGCCGCAGTCGTTGTTTCGAGAAGAGGTGCTGCACGCCAAGCGCAGCCACTGGTTGGGGCCGGTTTCGCTGTTGCAGCCGCTGCGCTGGCGGCTGCTTACCCTTGCCGCCATTGCGGCGGCCGGTATCGCGGTGCTGTTCATCAGCCTGACCAGTTACACGCGTCGTTCCACGGTCAGCGGGCAACTGGTGCCGGTACAAGGCTTGATCACGGTGCTGGCCCCGGCCACGGGATTGGTGTCCTGGCTGGACGCGCAGGAGGGTGAGCGGGTGACGGCCGGAGGGGATCTGGCATTGGTCAGCATGCCGCGGGCGACTTTGCGGGAAGGCAGCACGGGTGAGGCAATCGAGCGCCGCATTCAGCAGCGACAAGATGCGCTGCGTGCATCACGACACGCGGCCGAAGCGCAGTTGCAGGCGCAGTTCGAGGGGCTTGAGGGACAGCTGGCAATGGCCCGCCGCGAGCTGCGGCAGATTGAGTCAGAAGTGGCGACCCGGCAGCAGCAACGCCGTATCGCCGGTGAAACCCTGCAGCGTCTCCAGCGGGTGGAGCAGGGCCAGTACGTCAGTGTGTTGCAGATCAATCAGCAGGAAGCGTCGGTACTGGAACACACCGGGCAGATGCAGGCCTTGCAGCGCCAAGCCACGGCAACGCAGCGGCTTGTCACACAGTTGGAGCAAGCACAAAGGGAACTGCCAGGCCGGCGTCTGGCCGGTGATGCCAGTCATCAACAGGAACTGGCGCAACTTGAGCAGGAGCGGGTTCGCACCAAGGCCGATGACGCCTTGCTGGTCAAAGCGCCGGTCAGTGGTGTGGTGACGTCGCAAACGGTCAAACCCGGGCAGGCGGTGCAGCAGGGGCAGGCATTGCTGAGCCTGTTGCCGGGTGATGGTCGGTTGGAGGCCGAACTACTCGTGCCCAGCAGTGCCATCGGTTTCATTGCGCCAGGTGATCGGGTGCGGCTGCGCTACGAGGCGTTTCCGTATCAGAAGTTCGGCCATCAGGAAGGCCGTGTTTCGCGGATCAGCCGCAGCGCGTTAAGCGCGGCTGAGTTGGCGGGGAAAGGGCGGCAGGAAGGCGAAGCGTTGTACCGCATCAGCGTGGTATTGGCGCGGCAACACGTGACGGCCTACGGCAAGCCGGAGCCGTTGAAACCCGGAATGCTGCTGGTCGCCGATGTGATGGGTGAGCGTCGGCAATTGATCGAATGGATATTCGAGCCGCTGTACACGCTGAAGGGAAGGCTGGATGGCAGCGAGTGAGGTGGTCACGCGGTGCGGCGAATCGTCTGCCATGTGGAACGACGATTCTGCCGTGGCGCGTGGTTCAATCTGTCGCTGCATGGGAAGTATGCGTTCGCTGGATTTTTCGGTTTCCTGGGAATCTTTCAGGGGAAAGTGACCTGGCCGTCCGCGCAGTGCGACTGGGTTCATTCGGCGGCGAGCTGAAAGCGGGAAAGCTGGCGCTCTCGAAGAGTCTGCTGTGACGGGCTTGCCCGGAAGCGGACTTGCGGCTACATCCAATCATTCAATCATCACGTCAAGAAGCTGGAGGGATAGGGATGCTCAAGTTGTCGTACTGCGCGCTGGCAGTGGCGCTTTCGCTCGCGCTCGCCGTTGGTTCGCCAGTGAATGCCAAGGAGACGCGCGCCGCAGTGCCGAGCGCGATGGTGGCGGGCCCTTGTGTGGAAGGTATCTGCGAGTACCGGCTGCAGAATGGAATGCGGGTGTTGCTGTTCCCGGATGCCAGCAAGCCGACCGTCACGGTCAACCTGGTTTATGGCGTGGGTTCGATGCATGAGAACTACGGCGAAACCGGCATGGCGCATCTGCTCGAGCACTTGCTGTTCAAGGGCACCCCGACGTACCCGGATATCCCCGGCGAGCTGCAGAAGCGCGGTGTTAGCACGAACGCGACCACCTCGTTGGATCGCACCAACTATTTCGGCTCTTTCCCGGCCAATGACGAAACCCTGGATTGGTTGTTGGCGCTGGAAGCGGATCGCATGGTCAATTCGAAAATCGCCAAGACGGACCTGGCCAGTGAAATGACCGTTGTCCGCAACGAGATGGAGGCCGGTGACAACAATCCAGCCGGCGTGCTGATGAAACGGATGCGTTCGGTGGCGTTTGATTGGCACAACTACGCCAATATGCCGATTGGCGCGCGCTCTGACGTGGAGAACGTGCCGATCACCAATCTGCAGGCGTTCTACCGCACCTGGTATCAGCCTGACAATGCGGTGTTGATCGTTGCCGGCCGCATCGACAGCGCGTTCGCGCTGCAGCGTATCGCCACGCATTTTGGTCCGTTGAAGAAGCCTGCACGCACGCTGCCCGCCTTGCATACGGTGGAGCCGGCACAAGACGGCGAACGCGAGGTAACGGTGCGTCGCGGCAGCGACTTGGCGATGGTTGCCGCCAGCTATCACGTGCCCGCTTTGGCGCAGGCGGACAGTGCTGCATTGGCTGTGCTGGCCGATGTGCTCGGCGATAATCCGAACGGCCGCTTGTACAAGGCGCTGATGGAGCCCAAGTTGGCGGCGTTTTCGATGGCGGCCAGAGAGAGCCTGCGCGACCCCGGGTTGTTCACCGTGCTCGGCGTTCTACCCAAGGAGGGCGATGCAGGCAAGGCAGAAGCCGAGTTGCTCAAACAGGCCGAGTCCATCGCCGCGCGGCCGATCACCGATGCCGAAGTGGCTGCGGCCAAGCAGCGCATCGGCAATGGGCTGGAAAAGCTGAGCAGCGACGTCAACGCGGTCGCGATGGCGTTGTCCGAATACCAAGCGGCCGGCGACTGGCGCTTGCTGTTCGTGCAGCGTGATGCCATTGCCAAGGTGAGCGCTGCCGACGTCAATCGCGTTGCTGCGGCGTACCTGAAATCAAGCAATCGCACCTTGGGTCGCTTCGTTCCCACTGCTGCGCCGGATCGTGCGGTGATCCCGACGGCACCGTCGGTCGCCAGTCTGGTGGATGGTTATGTCGGCAGAGCGGTGGCTGATTCGGGCGAGGCGTTCGAGGCGACGTTGGAGAACATCGCCGCCCGCACCGAGACGTTCACCCTGGGCGATGGCCTGAAGGTCTCGCTGCTGCCGAAGAAGAATCGGGGACAGACGGTCAGGTTGTCGGCGACGTTCCGCTTCGGTGACGAGAAGTCGATCGTCGATCGCAGTACGGCGGCTGCATCGGTCGGGCCGATGCTGATGATGGGCAGCACGACATTGAGTCGCGCGCAGATCGCTGCCCGCTTTGACGCATTGGGAACGCAGGCGCTGGTCAGCGGTGGTCCGCAAAGTGCGGTCATCCAGCTGGATGGCAAGCGCAGTACTCTGGCCGACGCCTTGGCACTGGCCGCTGATGTTTTGCGCAATCCTGCTTTCCCGCAGGAGCAGTTCGAGCAATTGCGCCTGCAGGCGGTGACGGGCGTGGACTTCCAACGCAAGGAGCCGGGCGCGTTGGCATCGATGGCGTTGGCGCAGTACTTCGACCCGTGGCCGAAGGGGCATCCGCTGCATGTGGATTCGTTTGACGAATCGCTGGCGAAAATGCAGGCGTTGAGCATCGAGGATCTTCGTCGCTTCCACCATGATTTCTACGGAACCGCCGAAGGGGAGGTCGTGGTTGTCGGCGACTTCGATCCGGTTGCGCTCAAGCTGCAGCTGCAGACACTTTTTTTGGACTGGAGATCACCGGCCGCGTATGCGCCGATTGCCACGCAGTACCGCAGCCTTGCGGCGCACCGTGAAAGCATCGCCACGCCGGACAAGCCCAATGCCGTGCTGCTGGCTCGGCAGAACCTGTCGCTCAATCTGGCCGATGCCGATTTCCCGGCTCTGAGTATCGGGGTGGGTATCCTCGGCGGCGACCCGCTCAAAGCACGGCTGGCGAATCGCATTCGACAGAAGGAAGGCTTGAGCTACAACGTCGGCGCCGGCCTGCAGGCCGATGAAAGTCGCGTCGGGCGAGACGACAGCGGCAGCATCAGCATCCAGGCGATTGCCGCGCCGGAGAATGTGGGGAAAGTGGAGGCGGCGGTTCGCGAAGAACTGACGCGTTTGCTGGCAGACGGCGTGACCGAGCAGGAGCTGCGCGACACGGTTTCAGCACGGCTGGTTGCACGCGAGCAGTCGCGCGCCAATGACGGTGCGGTGTCGGGCCTGCTCAGCAATCAGTTGTATTACGGACGCAGCATGCAGTTCGAGGCGGCGCGTGACGCCGCTTATCGCGCATTGACGGTGGAGCAGGTCAACGCGGCCATCCGCAAGCATCTGAAGCCCGAGCAGTTGAGTGTGTTCGTGGCGGGTGATTTCAAGTAAGGGAGAAACAGGGGCAGCCAATGGCCGCCCCTTGTCATGAAGACGATCATTCAATCCGAGGCGGCCGAATGCGCCCTGGCTTCACTGGCGATGGTGGCCGATGCACATGGATTGCACATCGGTTTGCCGGAACTTCGGCGGCGCTTTCCGCTGTCGTTGAAAGGCGCAAAGCTCAATCATCTGATCGGCATTGCACAGCAACTGGGGTTTTCCACCCGGCCGTTGCGACTGGACATGGATGACGTTTCCAAGTTGGCGCTGCCCTGCATTCTGCATTGGGATCTGAACCACTTCGTTGTACTGAAGAAGGTGAGCAAGGCGAAGGTCGTGCTGCTGGATCCGGCCATCGGCGAGCGGAAGTTGTCGGTGGCCGAGGTGTCTGATCACTTCACTGGCGTGGCGCTGGAGCTGGCACCGACCGCGGATTTCACGCCGCGCAAAGCCAGCCCGTCGGTTAGCGTGCGGCAGCTGACCGGGCCGGTTGGCGGCTTGTGGCAAGCGCTGGGGCAGATTGTTGTGTTGTCGCTGGCGCTGCAGGTGTTTGTGGTGCTGGCGCCGTTCCTGATGCAGTGGGTGGTCGACCAGGTGTTGGTATCGGCGGACCGCGATCTGTTGACCGTGCTTGGTTTGGGGTTTGGCTTGGCATTGCTGTTACAGGTGGGGATCAGTCTGCTTCGTGGTGCGGCCGTGGTTCATCTGTCTTCGCGGCTTGGCCTGCAGTGGATGGGCAACGTGTTTGCGCACCTGCTCAGGCTGCCGCTGGATTTCTTCGAGAAGCGCAACCTCGGCGACATCACCTCGCGGCTGTCATCCGTCCAAGCCATTCAGCGGACTTTGACCACCAGTTTCGTCGAAGCCATGATCGATGGCTTGATGGCGGTGGTGACGTTGGCGCTGATGCTGGTTTACAGCTGGAAATTGGCATTGGTGACGGTGCTGGCCGTGCTGTTGTACGCCGGTATCCGGGCATTCGCGTGGCGCCCATTGCGCGATGGCACTGAGCAACACTTGGTAACGGCGGCAAAGCAGCAGACGCATCTGCTGGAATCGTTGCGCGGCATGCAGAGTTTGAAGGTGGCCGGTGAAGAATCACGTCGGCGCAGTACCTACGACAACTTGATGGTGGACACGGTCAATCGCGAGGTGCGGCTGGCGCATCTGGGTTTGGGTTTCAATGGCGCCAGCCAATTGTTGTTCGGCGTGGAGCGCGTTGCAGTGATCTGGATTGGTGCGACGTTGGCGCTGGACAATGTGTTCTCGGTGGGCATGTTGATCGCCTATCTCGCGTACAAGGACCAGTTCGCCGGGCGCACGAGTGCATTGATCGACAAGTGGCTGGAATTCCGCATGCTGCGCCTGCACGGCGAGCGCCTGGCCGACATCGTGCTGACCGCACCGGAGGATGACGCTGGCAGCATCGAAGGCTTGCCGCCCGACGATGCACGTATCGAGGTCGAGAACCTGTGCTTCCGGTATGGCGATGGCGAGCCGTGGGTGCTGCAGGATTGCAGCTTCACCATCACGCCGGGTGAGTCGGTGGCGGTGATTGGCGCGTCGGGTTGCGGCAAGACGACGCTGGTCAAACTGCTGCTCGGTCTGCTGCGGCCGACCACTGGCAGCATTCGCATTGGCGGACAGGAACTGCGCCGATTGGGTGCACGCAATGTGCGCGCGATCGTCGGTGCGGTGATGCAGGACGACCAGCTGTTTGCGGGCAGCATCGCCGACAATATCGGCTTCTTCGATCCGGAGTTTGATCTGGCCCGGGTTGAGGTCGCCGCGCGCTTGTCGGCGGTGCATGAGGACATCATGGCGATGCCGATGGGTTATCACGGTTTGATCGGCGACATGGGCAGCTCGCTGTCCGGCGGGCAGAAGCAGCGGATCATTCTGGCCCGCGCGCTGTATCGGCAACCCAAGCTGTTGTTCCTGGATGAGGCAACCAGCCACTTGGATGTGATGAGCGAGCGCTTGGTCAATGACGCTGTGCGCAGCCTGCGGCTGACCCGGGTGATCATCGCCCATCGCCCCGAGACCATCGCCAGCGCGGATCGGGTGCTGGTGATGGAGCAGGGACGGATCGTGCAGGAGCGTCGCCCGCAGGCCGGATAGGTCGATGCGCCGGCCGAGCCTGAACCAGGAGGCGCACCGCTGCCGGCACAAAAGCCGGCGGAGTTGGACCAAGGCCCGGCGCTCGTATCGCCAAACGGCCAGCACCGGCCCGCCGCTGCTAGAATTGCGCGTCCTGGTTTTTCCGTGAATGACGCCATGAGCCATACCGCCACCGCACCGGCCAACGCCGAGAAGCGCTACAACGTCCACCGCGCCGACCTGCCGCTGAGCTGCCCGACGCCGGAAATGGCGCTGTGGAACTCGCATCCGCGCGTTTACCTGCCCATCGAGAACGAGCCCAATGGCGAGGCTGCGTGCCCGTATTGCGGTTCCGTGTTCGTGCTGATCGACTGACGCCGACCGATGCGCCGTCTGACGGTGGTGCAGTTGCTGCCGGCGCTGCACGCCGGCGGTGTCGAACGCTCGACCCTGGAGATCGCCCGTGCGCTGGTGGCCGCAGGCCACCGCGCCATCGTGGTGTCGGCGGGCGGGCGGCTGGTGCAGCCGCTGCTGGACAGTGGCGCCGAGCACCTCACCCTTGATATTGGCCACAAGTCGCTGCTGACGTTGCGGCACGTCGCGTCGCTGCGCCGTTTATTCACCGAGACCGGCGCGGACATCGTGCATGCGCGCTCGCGTCTGCCGGCGTGGCTGGGGTGGTACGCACTCAAGGGCATGCCTGCGGCCAGCCGGCCGCGTTGGGTGACCACCATGCACGGGCTCAATTCGCCGGGCCGCTACAGCGGCATCATGACCAGTGGCGAACGGGTGATCTGCGTGTCGCAGACCGTGCGTGACTACCTGCTCGCCAACTACCCGAACACCGATCCCGACACGCTGCGGGTGATCCCGCGCGGGGTGGATGTCACTCAGTTTCCGCGCGTTGCACGCACCGACCGTCGCCCGCGTCTGGAAGTCGCCCGCCAGCATCCGCAGTTGGCCGGCGACGGCCCGCTATTGCTGCTGCCCGGGCGCGGCACCCGTTTGAAAGGACATGCGCACGCCATTCAACTGCTCGCTTCACTGCAGCAACACGGTGAGCGCAACGCAGTGCTGTGGATGCCCGGCGCACGCGAGCCGGGGCGTGAAGCGTACATCCGCGAACTCGAACAGCTGGCGCAGCGCCTGGGCGTCGCTGAACGCGTGGCGTTGACCGAAGCGACCAGTCGCATCGCGCAGGCGTATGCCGCCAGTGACCTGGTGCTGCAGGTTTCCGACAAACCGGAAGCGTTTGGGCGCACCGTGGTCGAGGCGTTGTCGGTGGGCCGGCCCGTGCTGGGCTGGAATCATGGCGGTGTCGGCGAATTGCTGACGCAGCTGCAGCCGAGCGGCGCGGTTGCGTTGGGCGATGCCGCCGGGTTGGTTGAAACCGCCTTGATCTTGCTGCGGCATCCGCCAGCGTTGCCGTCACGCATCCCCTTCACTTTGCAGGCAATGCAACGCGCCACACTGGACGTCTATGGCGAACTCATCGGTTGATCTGACAGCACCAGCGGTGCAACGTCTCCCGGGACGTTGGGCGCCGGCGTGGGTAATTGCGTTCGTCGCGTTGTGGCCGGCACCCGGCATTGCCGAAGCCGTGCTGGGATTGGGCGCGCTGTTCACCGTGGTGCGTCTGCTGCAGCTGCACTTCAACGGCGGCATCCGGCCGTTGCTGAGCATCCCGGCCTGGGCGTTGACCGGCGTGTTGTTCATGGCCTACTGGTTGCCACAGGCGCTGTCTGCTGTGGATGCGGTCGACCCGGGCAAGAGTTGGACAAAAGTAGCCGCTGCGCTGCGCTATCTGCCCTTCATGTGGCTGGTGGCCATTGCGGTTGCGACCTCTCAGCGGCGGCGCACGACCTTCACCGGATTGGCGGTGATCGCCGGTGTTTGGACGCTGGACGCATTGGCACAAGCGCTGATCGGTACCAGCCCACTGTTCTGGTCGATGGACCAGCTCAAGTGGCTGATCAACGGCCACGGTTTGTGCAGCGCTGAAGAGGTTGCTGCGGCGGATCGGCTGTCTGCGGTGTTCGGGCCCTGCAACCTCAAGTTCGGCCAGGTGCTGGCGACGATGTCGCCGTTTCTGTTGTTCTTCGTCGGCACCCGTTGGGGGCGTTGGAGCTGGCTGTTGGTGGCGATGCTGATCGGTGTGGTGCTGGTGTTGGCCGGCTCGCGTGCGTCGTGGATCACCTATGCGTTGATCGTGCTGTTCTCCGGCTGGCGACTGCTGGGCGCGAAGTGGATGGCGCTGGTGTTGTTGGCGGGCGTGGTCGGCTTGGCAGCGCTGGGCATGGGCGCGTCGCAGGTGCGCGAGCGCTTCTCGCGAACGGCGATGGCGCTCAGTGGTGATGCCAGCGGCGTCAACGAAGCCTTGTCCGGGCGCAGCCAGATATGGGGCGCGGCGCTGTGCATGGTGCGCGAGCATCCGATCAATGGCGTAGGCGTGCGTGACTTCCGTCTGGCGTATTCCGGCTGCGATCCGATGCCGGAACGCACTGCGGTATGGGGCGCCAGTCCAGCCTTGCATGCACACCAGATCGTGTTGGAAATCCTTGCCGAAACCGGGGTCCTCGGCTTGCTGCTGTGGCTGGCCGGTGCAGCGATGGCGATCCGTGCGTGGATGTATGCGGGCAAGCCGGCGCGCGAACGTGCGCGGCCTGCGGCCTTGGCGTTGGCGGCTACCGTATTCCCGTTGAACACCCATCTGGCGTTCTATTCCACGTTCTGGGGCGGAGTGACGGTGTTGCTGGCGGCACTGTTTGCCGGCGCGCTGTTGGCGGAAGAGCAAGACGTCAGCAAGCCAGGCGTGAGTAGCAAGTAAGCCGCCTGCGGAAGCGGAGGCTCGATCACTGCAGGATCGGCCTTCTTCCTTGCGTGCAATGCAGGGGAGGATTGAGGAGGGCTGCCTTCGTGCGTGTCCCGCAGTTCGCTCAATTCGTGCCGACGTACCCGCTCACTTCTGCTTGGAGTAGAAGTTGCTGAGCCCTTCGGGCTGACGTTTGAAGCGGCGGTGGATCCACAGATACTGCGCGGGGGCTTCGCGCACCATCGCTTCGATGGCGGCATTCACCCGCGCGGTATCGGCCACGACATCGTCCGAAGGAAAGTCGGGAAGCGGCGGCGCAATCTTGAGCACGTACTGGCTGCCGACACGGCGATGGAAGAACGGCACCACCGCACAGCCGGTCATGCGTGCGAACTGGTGGGTGGCGGTGATGGTCGAGGCAGGCATGCCGAAGAACGGTACGAACACCGAATCCTTGCCGCGCATGTCCTGGTCCGGCGCGTACCAGAGCAGGCCGCCTTTTTTCAGGTGACGCACCGTCGCGCGGATGTCTTCATTGGCATACATCGCGCTGGCATAGCGCAGGCGGCCGCTCTTCACCGCCCACTCCATCACTGGGTTGCGGTACTTGCGGTACATGCCGGCAAGCGGCACGTGGTCGCACAACAGGCGGCCGCACATTTCCAGGGTCATGAAATGGCCGGAGATCAACAACACACCACGGCCTTCAGCCTGCAGCGCTTTGAGTTGTTCCAGCCCTTCAATCTGCACCTGCGGACGGATGGCGTCGATGCTGCCCCACCAGGCGCGTGCGAACTCGAAAATACCGATGCCCAAGGCATCGAAGCTGTCACGCAGCAGGCGCTGGCGCCAAGCCTCGTCCTGCTCGGGGAAACACAGCCTGAGGTTCACTTCGGTTGCATGACGTCGGCTGCTCGCCAGATGCAGGGCCAACCAGCCGACGCCACGGCCCAATGCGCGCTGCAGCGTCCACGGCAAGCGTGCGGCCAGCATGGCAACGCCCAGCAAGGCAAAGGTCGGCCAGTGCCGGGGCTTCAAGAAGGAAGGGCGAGTGGCGGTGGAGGGCGAATCGGACATGCGTCGATTCTAAGCCACGGGGCCGAGGGCGGGAGTGAGCAGGAGCAGGGGGCGATGCGAGAGCGGGAGCGAAAGCCGAAGCCGAAGCCGAAGCCGAAGCACCCCTCCTCAATCCTCCCCTGCGCTGTGCGCAAGGGAGGAGGCGGGTTCTGCAGTGATCAGGCTTTCTCAGTCGTTGGAGCTCGCCTTCGCGATTGTTCCGGCGATTATCGCTACGCATTCCCCGCGTCCGGTCATGCTCTACGGGTGATCGGCCTTGCCCGTGGCGTGCGGCTCTTCACTCACTCTTGCGGTTCTCCCGTATCCTTCGCCGATGCGTAAGGATCCCGTCGAACTATTGCTGCGCGGCCTGTATTCGGTCTTGCTCTATCTGTTGTTGCCGATCACCGTTTATCACCTGGTGTGGCGTGGTTTCCGTGTGCGCGAATACTTCAAGCGCTGGGACGAACGCTACGCGTCCTATCCGGCGAGCGGTGGCCAGCCGCGGGTGTGGTTGCATGCGGTGTCGGTGGGCGAGGTCAATGCCGCTGCACCGGTAGTCAATGCCTTGCGTGAGCTGCGACCGGATATCCGCTGGATCATCACCACCATCACGCCGACCGGCTCGCAGCGCGTGCGTGCGCTGTGGGGCGAGGCGGTGGATCACGTCTACCTGCCGTACGACGTGCCGGGGAGCGTCAATCGTTTTCTTGGCCATTTCCGGCCGAGTCTCGCGCTGATTCTGGAAACCGAGTTGTGGCCGAACATGCTGTTCGGCTGCCGTGATCGGGATATCCCGGTCTACATCCTCAACGCGCGTCTGTCAGCGCGTTCGTTGAAGGGTTATCGCCTGCTGAAAGCGCTTGTCGGTCGCGCGCTGCGCACGGTCACCTGCGTGGCGGCGCAGTCGCAGGACGATGCGCTGCGCTTCGTCGAGTTGGGTGCGCGTCCGGAACAGGTGCAGGCACTGGGCAACCTGAAATTTGATATCCGCCCCCCGGATCCGACCGCCGTGCTGGAGGCCTTTCGCCAGCATGTGCCGGCCACGCGGCCGGTATGGATCGCGGCCAGTACGCATGAAGGTGAAGAACAGGCCGTGGTGGATATCCACGCCCGACTGCTGAAGCAGCATCCAGATGCATTGCTGCTGTGGGCGCCGCGTCATCCCGAGCGCTTCGGCCGGGCCGAGACGTTGGCGCGCGACAAAGGCTGGCGGGTTGCCACCCGCCGCGCCCAGCAGTGGCCCGAAGCCGCCAGCCAGGTATTTGTGGTGGACACGCTGGGCGAGTTGATGGCGTTCTTTGCGTGCGCGCAGGTGGCCTTTGTCGGCGGCAGTCTGCAGGCCATCGGCGGCCACAATCTGCTGGAGCCGGCAGCCATGGGTACCGCAACCGTGACCGGCCCGCATCTGCATAACTTTGCTGAGATTTCGCGGCGAATGGACGAGGCTGGCGCACTGCGCATTTGCGCCGATGCGGCGGCCGTTGGTGCGGCAGTGGAAGCATTGCTTGACGACGTCAACGAGCGCGAGCGCATGGTGCAGGCCGGGCGCGCGTTGGTAGCCAACGGACGTGGCGCCTTGCAGCGCACGCTGGAATTGATCGCGCCGCAGTTGCCGCCGGCCCTGTAGTGCACAGCCACGCTGCGTTGAGGCCATGCCGGTGAAACACTGCCGAGCATGGCTCGGGACTACGCGTTCTACGCCGCTCCATGGTGTGCAGCCGCGTTGTGTTGGAGTTGGCAGTGCGGCCCATTGCCGCTTGTCCCCCGGGTTTGAAAACAAAAAAAAGAGCGGGCCGAAGCCCGCTCTTTTCTGCTTTCTAGTGCAGTTGCTTACTGTGCGCTGGACGACTGCAGCTTGGCGCTGGCGTCCTGGGTCAGCAGGCGGTTGATGTCCTGCACCTCGGAAATTTCCAAGTCACCCACGGCCTGGCTCAACTGCAGCCGGGCCAGCAGGAAGTTGTAACGCGACTGGGCGTAATCCAGCTGCGCCTGGAACAGCGTGCGCTGGTTCTGCACCACGTCCAGCACGGTGCGGGTGCCGACTTCCAGACCAACCTGCGAAGCGTCATACGCGCTCTGTGCCGAAACCACGGCCAGACGACGGGCTTCCACCTCGCTGATGCCGGCGACCAGGTTCTGGTAGGCATTGCGGGTGTTGCGGTCCAGTGCGCGCTTCTGCTGCTCGAAGGTGTCCTGCGCGATATCACGCTGGGCCAGTGCCTGACGAACCTGCGACTGCGTGGCGCCACCGGCGAAGATCGGCACGTTCAAGGTCAGGCCGATCGCGTTGGTGGTGCTGTCCGGCGTACTGCCGGTGCCGCCGACGCTGTCGCCCCAGCGGGCGCTCTTGCCCCAGCTGCCGCCCAGCGACAGGGTGGGGTAATGGCCGCCACGTGCTGCGGAAACGCTCGATTCGGCGGCGCTGACCTGCAACTCCTGGGCCTTCAGGTCCGGGTTGCCGGAAATCGCGGCGGTAACCAGCTGGTCGACGTTGGCACGGTTGGTCGGCAGCGCCGGGCGGAAGTCTTCCGGCAGGCCGCGCACGTCACGTACCGGCTGCCCGGTCAGTTCGGTCAGGGCCTGGTAGGCATCTTCCAGCGCGTTCTGGGCAAGGATGGTGTTGGCGCGCGCCTGGTCGTACTGAGCGCGGGCTTCATGCACGTCGGTGATCGGTGCCAGGCCTACTTCCAGGCGCTTGTCGGCATAGTCGAACTGCTTCTTGGCCGCCGCTTCGTTGGTCTGCGCGGCGGTCAGCGATTCGATGGCCACCAGCACGTTGAAATAGGTGGTCGAGGTGCGGACGATCAGGTTGTCGTTGGCCGAATCCAGCGTGAAGTCAGCGGCCTTGCTGATGTCGCGCTGCGCACGCAGGTTGGCGAACTGGCTCCAGTTGAACAGGGTCTGGCCGCCGGTCACGCGATAGGTGCGGTCCTTACTGGTCGCGGTGCCGCTGATACCGTCGTACTCCACGCGCGAACGGTTCAGTGATGCCTCACCGTTGACTTGCGGCAGCAGCGCGGCGCGCGCCTGCACCTGGCCTTCCTTGGTGTAGAGCCGGTTGGACTCGGCGGCGGAGAGCTGCGGGTCACCATTGCGGGCCATTTCGTAGACCTGCAGCAGGTCGGCGGCGTGAGTCGTCAGCGGGGCCAGTGCGATTGCCAGCGCAAGGGTGAGGGATCGGCGGATCATTGCGGCTTCCTTGGACTTTTTAGAGTTGGAATTGCGGTGCGGGGGCGGCGCCCTGCAGGTAGTCGATATCGGTTTCAAACAGCGACTTGATGCTGCCGTCGGCATTGACCAGGATGGCTTCCATCACCGGCGAAGTGCCCTGGATGACGAACAGACGGCCACCCGGGCGCAGCATCTTGAGGAACTGGCTTGGGACGATTTCTACCGCACCGGTGATGCAGATGGCGTCGAAGTGACGCTGGGTCTGCCAGTTCAGGGCATCGGCCACTTCAATGCGAACATTGCTGCCGAGCTTGGCGGCATCCAGGTTCTGGCGCGCGCGCTCGGCAAGTTCCGGCTGGATTTCGAGGCTGAGCACTTCGCGGGCGAGCTGGCCCATGCAGGCGCTGAGGAAACCGCTGCCGGTACCGATTTCCAGCACTTCGTCACCCGGCTGCAGATCCAGTGCCTGCAGCGTGCGGCCTTCAATGACCGGCTTCATCATCTTCTGACCATGCCCCAGCGGCAGCTCGACATCGGTGTAAGCCAGCGCACGATGCGACTCGGCGACAAAGGCTTCACGCGGCAGGCGGGCCAACACGTCCAGCACACGGATGTCCAGCACGTCCCAGGGACGAATCTGCTGTTCAACCATCATTTCGCGGACGTGGGAGTAATTGATCGTCATGGGAAGCTCGTCATTCCAGCGCAGTGGGCTGGCCATTTTAGCGGTTAGTACGCGGCAGGTGCGGGCAAGCATCGCCGTGCGGTGTTGAGGCCCGCAGTGCCGGAAGTCATCCGGACCACCGGTTCATTCAGCTTGGTGGGCCGGGCCTCAGCGGGGTTCATAGGCCCGCAGGAAGAAATCGACGCTGGCGGTGATATGGACGGCTGCATCCAGGTGTCCCGGAGCAGCACACAGCCCGCACATCATGTGGGTGTGCACTTCGCCCTTGATAAGGCAGAAGAACTGGCGCGCTGCCAGGTGCGGGTCGTCGATGGCCAGCTCACCGCGCGCGACGCGGGTGCCGAGGAAGTCGGACAGCGCGGTTTCGGTACGGGCTGGGCCGGCCTGCCAGAACATCTGGCGGATCCGGTCGTCGGTGTCCGGGGTCATCATCATGCGCTGGGTGGCGATGGCGGCATCGCTGCTGATCAGCGTGAAGAACGCATGGCCAATGCCCAGCAGCTGGTCACGCAGCGGGCCTTCGCTGTCGGTGACAAACAGCTCGTCGGGCATCATCTCCACGCATTTGGCCTGGATTGCCTCGGTAAACAATGCTTCCTTGTCACCAAAGTGGCTGTAAACGGTCAGTTTTGATACGCCGGCACGGGCGGCAATACCATCCATGCTCACGCCGTTGAAACCCTGTTCGACGAACATCTCCTTGGCGGCGTTCAAAATAGCCGCGCGCTTGCTCAGGTCTTTCGGGCGGCCCGGGCCAGAATTGCGTGCGGCCGGCTTGGCGGCGTCAGGGGAGAGTGGTTTCGCAGACATTGTTCAATACTAGACCAGCTGGTTCGATATTTATACTATACCGCGTCGTTCAGTAATGGCACCCAAAGCCTGGTTGCCTCCTTCCCCTTGCGTTCGCGACCCTAACTCATGAACAACCTCCGATGGATTGGCAGCGGCTTGTTGTTGGCCTTGCTTGCCGCTTGTGGCAAACCCGAAACCGCGCCGGTGCCGGCGCTCCCTGTGTTTGTGGTTCACCCCGATGGCAGTGAGGGCATGGCGCTGGCGGCGTATCCGGGCGAGGTGCGTGCGCGTGAAGAGACGGTGCTGTCATTCCGGGTTGGCGGCAATCTGCTGCGCCGTGAGGTGGACGTCGGCCAACGCGTGAGCAAGGGCCAGTTGCTGGCCGAGCTGGACGTGGCCGATTACGCGCTGCAGGCACGTGCGTCGCAGGCGCAGTACGCCGCAGCCGAGGCTGACTTGGTGCGTGCGCGCGACGAGCACAAACGGTATGCCGCGCTGGCCGAGCAGCAACTGGTCAGCCGCTCGGCACTGGATGCGCAGACGGCGGCATTGAAGGCCGCGCAGGGTCAGGCCGATGCGGCCCGCGCCAATCTCGATGTCAGTCGCAACCAGGCCGGTTACGCGCAGTTGCGTGCGCCGGAGGCCGGCATGATCGCCAGCCGTGAGGCCGAAGCCGGGCAGGTGGTTGCCGCTGGTCAGACCATCTATACCTTGGCCGCCGATGGCGCACGCGAAGTCGCCATTGCCCTGCCGGAAAGCGCGATCCGCGATTTCAGTGTCGGCCAGACGGTTCAAGTCGAACTGTGGAACCAGCCCGGTATGTACCTGCCGGGCAGCATTCGCGAGATTGCCGCCGCCGCCGATGCGCAGACCCGCACTTACGCGGCGCGCGTGAGCTTGGCGCCGGAGGCATTGAAAGAAGTGGAGCTGGGCCAGAGCGCGCGAGTCTTCATCAACCACGGCAAGGGCGGCGCGTTGAGCGTGCCATTGGCGGCAGTGCAGCCGGGCAAGCAGCCGCAGCAGGCCAGTGTCTGGGTGGTGAACCCGAGCAACGGCACGCTGCAGTCCCGCGCGGTGACACTGGGCACGTATGGCCCCGAACAGGTGCCGGTGCTGCAGGGTTTGAAGGGTGATGAGTGGGTGGTTGCGGCCGGTGGCCATCTGCTGCGCGAAGGCCAGCAGGTGACGGCAGTGGATCGCAACAACCGTCCGGTACTGACGACGGCTCCGGCCGCCAAAAAAGGGGAGTGAGGCGTGCGCCGCTTCAATCTTTCCGAATGGGCGTTGAGCAATCGCCCGCTGGTGCTGTTCATGATGATCGCCATGGCGGTCATCGGTGCCTGGTCGTACAAGCATCTGGGGCAGTCTGAAGATCCACCGTTCACCTTCAAGGCAATGGTGGTGCAGACGATGTGGCCCGGCGCGACCGCCGAACAGGTGTCCAAGCAGGTCACCGAGCCGATTGAAAAAGCGCTGATGAACACCGGCGAGTTCGAGTTCATCCAGTCGTACTCGCGACCGGGCGAATCGCAGGTGATCTTCATGGCGCGCGATTCGATGCGCTCCAAGGATGTGCCGGAGCTGTTCTACCAGGTGCGCAAAAAGGTGGGTGACATCCACTCGCAGCTGCCGGCTGAAGTGATCGGCCCGTTCTTCAATGACGAATTCGGCGACACGTTTGGCAACATTTACGCGCTGACCGGCAAAGGTTTTGACTATGCCTTGATGCGCGACTACGCCGACCGTATCCAGCTGCAGCTGCAGCGGGTGGACGACGTCGGCAAGGTCGATCTGCTTGGCCTGCAGGACGAGAAGGTGTGGATTGAGTTGTCCAACACCAAACTGGCCACGCTGGGTGTGTCGATGCAGCAGGTGCAGCAGGCCTTGTCGCAGCAGAACGCAATCGCCCCGGCCAGCTGGTTTGAAACGCCGACTGACCGCGTGCAGCTGCGCATCACCGGGCAGTTCACCTCGGTGCAGGACATCGCTGATTTCCCGATCCGTGCAGGCGACCGCACCGTGCGCCTGGGCGACATTGCGCAGGTCAAGCGCGGCTTCGCCGATCCGGCGTCCGCGAAGATGCGTTTCATGGGCGAAGACGCCATCGGCATCGCGGTGGCGATGAAGAGCGGCGGTGACATTCTCAAACTGGGCAAGACCCTGGATGCGCAGTTCGCGCAGCTGCAGAAGACGCTGCCGACCGGCATGGAACTGCGCAAGGTGTCCGACCAGCCGCATGCGGTGAAGGACTCGGTGGGCGAGTTCATCAAGGTGCTGACCGAGGCGGTGGTGATCGTGCTGCTGGTGAGCTTCTTCTCGCTGGGCTGGCGCACCGGTCTGGTGGTCGCGGTGTCGATCCCGTTGGTGCTGGCGATGACGTTCTTCGTCATGTACCTGTTCGACATCGGCCTGCACAAGATTTCCCTCGGCGCGTTGGTGTTGGCGCTGGGCCTGATGGTGGACGACGCGATCATCGCGGTGGAGATGATGGCCACCAAGATGGAGCAGGGTTACGACCGCTTGCGCGCGGCCAGTTTTGCCTGGACATCCACCGCCTTCCCGATGTTGACCGGCACGCTGATCACCGCCGCCGGCTTTCTGCCGATTGCCACCGCCGCATCGAGCACGGGCGAGTACACGCGCTCGCTGTTCCAGGTGGTGACGATTGCGCTGGTGGTGTCGTGGATTGCGGCGGTGCTGTTCATTCCGTACCTCGGCGACAAGATGCTGCCGGACCTGCACAACCCGCAGCCGCCGAAGCCGGGCAGTCTTGCCGCGCGCTGGCGTGCGTTGCGCCTGCGTTGGGCCGACCGCAATCCGGCGCTGGATAATCTGGTCCGGCCCAAGGAGCTGTCGCACGATCATGACCCGTACAAGAGCGCGTTCTACCAGCGCTTCCGGGTGTTCCTGGATGCGTGTCTGCGGCGCCGGTGGTTGGTGATTTTCGCCACCATTGGGTTGTTCGTGTTCTCGCTGGTGATGTTCCGTTTCGTACCGCAGCAGTTCTTCCCGGATTCGACCCGACCGGAATTGATGGTCGATATCGAACTGGCCGAAGGTGCCTCGCTGACCGCGACCCAGGCGCAGGCGAACAAGTTCGAGGCGCTGCTGAAGCAGCGCAAGGGCATCGCCAATTACGTGGGTTATGTGGGCAATGGTTCGCCGCGTTTCTATCTGCCGCTGGATCAACAACTGCCGGCCACCAACTTTGCCCAGTACGTGGTGCTGGCCGATGACATCCATGCGCGCGAAGAAGTGCGTGAGTGGTTGTTGAAGGAAGTGGTGCCGAAGTTCAGCGATGTGCAGCTGCGCGTGACCCGTCTGGAGAACGGCCCGCCAGTGGGCTACCCGGTGCAGTTCCGCGTATCCGGTGAGCATGCCGAACGCGTGCAGGCCATCGCCCGGCAGGTGGCGGACAAGGTGCGCGGCAATCCGCACACCACCAACGTCAACCTCAACTGGAGCGAGCCAAGCAAGGTAGTGCGGCTGGTCGTGGACCAGGACCGTGCGCGCGTGCTGGGCGTGAGCAGCGCGCAGTTGGCGCAGTTCCTGAGCAGCTCGCTGACCGGTACCAGCGTCAGCACTTATCGCGAAGGCAATCGCCAGATCGGCATGTTGCTGCGCGGCCCGGCTGATGAACGTGCGCGCCTGGACATGTTGGGCAGCCTGGCCATTCCAACCGAAAGCGGCAAGGCGGTGTCGTTGTCGCAGGTCGCGCGGCTGGAGCATGTGTTCGAGGACGGCATCATCTGGCACCGCGACCGTTTGCCGACGGTCACCGTGCGTGCCGATATCGGCGACGGCATGTTGCCGGTGGGCGTGGTCGAGCAGATCCTGCCGACGCTGGAGGACATCCGCGCGCAGTTGCCAAGTGGCTACCTGCTGGAAACCGGCGGCACGGTTGAGGATTCGGCGCGCGGCCAGGACTCGATCAAGGCGGGCTTGCCGTTGTTCCTGATTGTGGTGGCGACGCTGTTGATGTTGCAGCTGCGCAGCTTCTCGCGGGCGGCGATGGTGTTTGTCACCGCGCCGCTGGGCATCATCGGCGCGACCTTGTTCCTGCTGATCTTCCGCGTGCCGTTCGGCTTCGTGGCGATGCTGGGCACCATCGCGCTGGCGGGCATGATCATGCGCAACTCGGTGATCCTGATCGACCAGATCCAACAGGACATCGATGCCGGCCACGACCGCTGGCACGCGATCATCGATGCGACCGTGCGCCGCTTCCGGCCGATCGTGTTGACCGCGCTGGCGGCGGTGCTGGCGATGATCCCGCTGTCGCGCAGTGCGTTCTACGGCTCGATGGCGATTTCGATCATGGGTGGCCTGATCGTGGGCACCGTGTTGACCCTGGTATTCCTGCCGGCGCTGTACGCGGCCTGGTTCCGGGTGCGCCCGGACGAGGCTTCCCACTGAGGGCGGCGAAGGCCTGATTCACCCCGGCGAAGGGGTGAATCTCACGGCTGGATGCTAAATTGTACCGGCCGGCCGGTTGGGGCCGGCATGGCCTTGGGGAGGTCGGCTTGTCGCAGCGCCCGTCTGACAATCACGCTCGTCGTCCCCATGCCGGTTGGTTGGCGTGGATGCTGGGGTGTTGTCTGCTGCTGCTCGCTGGCGCTTGGCCGGCAGCGGCGGCCAGCCGCCACACCGTGGCCGGCTGGGGCATGGAACAGGGCTTGCCGCACAACCTGGTGCAGTCGGTTGCGCAGGGCAGTGATGGCTTCATCTGGCTGGGTACCTGGGAAGGCGCGGTGCGCTTCAACGGCCGCAGCTTCACCGTGTTCGACCGCCAGAACACGCCCGACGTCGAGCTGTCCGGGGTGCAGAGCATCCTGGCCGAGGCCGATGGCGCCATGTTGTTCGGCACCATGTCCGACGGCATTTACCGTTACCACCGTGGCCGCTGGGAAGCGGTGGGCGGGGAGGCAACCCGCCACCTGCCGGTCAGCGCGATGCTGCGCGATCCATCCGGGGCGCTGTGGATTGCTTCGGGCGAGCGCCTGCTGCGGCTGATGACGTCGGGGCAATTGATTGATGCCGGCGCCGAGCTGGGGCTGGCACGGGTGCCGATCACCATGCTGCGCAGCGACCGCGACGGCGCGCTGCTGGTGGCGACCGAGCACGGCGTGCAGCGCTTGTGGAAAGGCCAGCTGGCGCCGTGGAAGGCGACGGCCGGTTGGGTAGTTCGCGATCTG
Source organism: Stenotrophomonas sp. (assembly GCF_050737575.1). Taxonomy (GTDB): domain Bacteria; phylum Pseudomonadota; class Gammaproteobacteria; order Xanthomonadales; family Xanthomonadaceae; genus Stenotrophomonas. Next base: position 202,611 of record NZ_JBOHXW010000005.1, on the reverse strand, counting down.
GTGGATGACACGCGCGGAGGCTGGATCGTCGCGGCCGACGACGGCATCCATTGGCTGCACGGCGATGGCCGGCAGGAACATTTGATGGTGGGCGAGCGGGTGGACGCGGTGCGGCGTGATGCCAATGGCGCGCTGTGGATGAGTTTGTCCGCCGGGCGCCTGGAGCGGTACGCCGATGGCCGCAGCGAACGCATTGCCATCGCCGGGCAGGTCAGTCCGGCGCTGATGATCGACCGCGAGGGGCTGGTCTGGGCCGGCAGTACCGATGGCCTGTTCCGGGTGGACGAAGGCGCGGCGCGCGGCCTGACCAGTGCCGACGGGCTGGGCTCGGATTACGTGCGTGCGGTGATCCAGTCCGACAACGGCGTGGTCTGGGTTGGGCATTCGGAGGGACTGGATCGCCTGCAGGGCGAGCGGGCGGTGCGGGTGCGACTGGTGCCGGGCAGCGGCCGTGATGCCTCGGTGCTGGCGCTGGCGACGCGTGGTGACGAGGTGTGGGCCGGCACCTACAACCGCGGCGTCTACCGTTTGGACGGCAACGGCCGGGTGCGCCAGCAGATCAATCTACCCGGCATGCTGCAGCCCTTGGTGCGCGCGCTGCGGGTGGATGACGATGGCACCGTGTGGATCGGCAGCAGCGATGGCCTGTATCGCTACCGCGACGGCGGGCTGCGTCATTACGGCGAAGAGGAAGGCTTGCCGGGCTTGTCGGTGCTGTCGCTGTATCGCGACCCCGCCGGCGTGTTGTGGATAGGCAGCAACGGCGGTATGGCGGCGATGGCGGCCGACGGCAGCTTGCAGGCGTGGTCGGCGGACGGTGATTTCCCGGCGCGTTATGTCTTCGACTTTCTCGGTGATGCCAATGGCGATCTGTGGGTAGCTACCGATCACGGCCTGCTGCGCAAACGTGGTTTGGATTTAGCGGTGTTCGACCACCGCAATGGTCTGCCACGCGACAAATTGTTCCGCATCATCGACGACGGCAATGGCCACTTGTGGGTGTCCAGCAACCAAGGCGTGTTCCGGCTGGAGCGTAGTGATCTGGTCGCCGTGGCCGCCGCCGCACGCAGCCACCTTGCGGTGCATGTGGTCGACCACAACGACGGCATGCCCAGCAGCCAGGGCAATGGCGCCTCGTCGCCGGCCGGCTGGATGACCCATCAAGGCCAGTTGCTGTTCCCCACCGCCGGCGGTCTGGCACTGATCGACCCGGCGCGGGCCGATGGCTATGTGCGCCAGCGCAAGGCACCCACGGCGATTGAGAGTGTCGAGGTGGATGGCAGCCCGCAGCCGGTGCGGGTGGCCTATGACCTGCCGGCGGAGGTGGAGCGTATTTCCGTGGCGTATGCGGGCCTGGGATTCCGCGCGCCGGACAAGATGCGTTACCGCTACCGGATGGAAGGCTTCGATGCCGACTGGGTGGATGCCGGCAGTCGTACCGAGGCGGTGTATACCAACCTGCCGCCGGGAAAGTACCGCTTGCGCGTTCAGTCCATCGCATTGCCGCTGGACTGGGACAACCGCGAACGTGTCGGCGAAACCAGCATCACCTTCGACATCGCCGCGCCCTATTGGCAGCGGCCCTGGGTGCTGGTGTTGGCGGCTGCGTCCTTGGTGGGCTTGCTGCTGTTGCTGATCAGTTGGCGCACCGCCAGTTATCGCCGCCGACAGCGCCTGCTCAATACCGAGATCGGTGCCCGCACGCAGGAGCTGCGTGAGAAGAACCAGGCGCTGGAAAACGCGGGCATGGAGCGCGACAGCCTGATGCAGCGGCTCGAATACATGGCCATGCACGACGCGCTGACCGGTTTGCCCAACCGGCGCGCAGGCGATGCGTATCTGCAGCAGGCGCTGAGTAATGCCGTGCAGCGTGGTGCGCCGTTGAATGTGGCGCTGTTGGATATCGACCATTTCAAACACGTCAATGATCGCTTCGGCCACGAGGCTGGCGACCGCGTGTTGCGTGAAGTGGCTGGCCTGCTGCAGTTGCAGGTCGGTGCCGGGCAGTACGTCTCGCGCCACGGCGGTGAAGAATTCCTGATCGTGCTGCGCGACATGTCGCTGGACGAGGCAATGAAGCTGCTGCAGGAACTGCGCATGCGCCTGACGCGTCTGCGCATTGAAGAAGTGGATCCGGACATCGCGATCTCCGCCAGTATCGGCGTGGCCGCGTTGAGCCCGGGCCAGGACACGATGCGCACGCTGTTGGCTGCGGCCGACCGGCATCTGTATCGCGCCAAGCGCGAAGGGCGTAACCGGGTGCTGTCGTAACCGCGCGCGTGGCGTGATGAAAACGCGGGCCGGGATGCTTCTCGACCCGCGCAGACGTATTGCTTAGTACAGCCCCTGCGCCAGCATGGCGTCGGCCACTTTGACGAAGCCGGCGATGTTGGCGCCGTCCACGTAGTTGACGCTGCCATCGGCGCGAATGCCGTGGCGCACGCAGTTGGCGTGGATCTCTTTCATGATCACGTGCAGGCGCTCGTCCACATCGGCGTGACGCCAGGAAAGGCGCAGCGCGTTCTGGCTCATTTCCAAGCCCGATGTCGCCACGCCACCGGCGTTACTGGCCTTGCCCGGCGCGTACAGCGTGCCGGCTTGCAGGAACACATCCACTGCTTCCAATGTCGACGGCATGTTGGCGCCCTCGGCCACGCACAACACGCCATTGCTGACCAGCGTGCGGGCGTCGGTTTCGTCCAGCTCATTCTGCGTGGCGCAGGGCAGGGCGATGTCGGCGGGGATATGCCACGGGCGACGATCTGCGAGGTATTCAAAGCGCGCGTCGTTGCCTAGTTCGGCCAAGCGGCCGCGGCGTTCGTTCTTCAGCGTCATCACGTCGTTGATGCCCTGCTCATCGAAACCATTGCGCGCGTACAGCGTGCCGCCGGAGTCGGAGAAGGTGAGCACGCTCGCACCGAGTTCGGCGGCCTTGATCGCGGCGAACTGGGCGACGTTGCCGGAGCCGGACACCAGCACCTTGGCGCCGTTGGTTTCGCGACGTGCGTGGTGCAGCATCTGCTCGACGAAATAGACCGTGCCATAGCCGGTCGCTTCCGGCCGCATCAGGCTGCCGCCGAATGCCAGACCCTTGCCGGTGAACACGCATGCGGCATCGTTGCTGAGTTTTTTCATCATGCCGGCCATGAAGCCGACTTCGCGCGCGCCCACGCCGATATCGCCAGCCGGCACATCGGTATTCGGGCCAAGGTGGCGGTACAACTCCAGCATCAGCGCCTGGCAGAAGCGCATCACTTCGCCGTCACTCTTGCCCTTGGGATCGAAGTCCGAGCCGCCCTTGCCGCCCCCCATCGGCAGCGTGGTCAGTGCGTTTTTGAAAGTCTGCTCGAAGGCCAGAAATTTCAGGATCGACAGATTCACCGACGGATGGAAACGCATGCCGCCCTTGAACGGGCCGATGGCGGAACTGTGCTGCACGCGCCAGGCACGGTTGATATGGGTTTGGCCCTTGTCGTCCGCCCACGCCACGCGGAACTGGATCACCCGTTCCGGCTCGACCAAGCGCTCCAGCAACCCGTGCTGCGTGTACTTGGGATTTTTCTGCAGGAATGGCCACAGACTGATCGTTACCTCTTTCACCGCCTGCAGGAACTCAGGCTGGTTGGGATCGCGCTTGGCCACGTGGGCCAGAAAGTCGTCGGGGCTACGGTAGTTCAAGGGCATTCCTCTCAGGAGGGGGATCTGAAGCAACAGATCCAAAATTGAAGAGCAAAACGGTTTGTCCACACGGCGGAAACGTGCCGCCAATCAATGGCGCGCGGTGCAATCAAGCTGTGCCGGCACAAACAAAGACGCGGCCAATGGCCGCGTCCGGTTACCACTAGGTGAGCTGCGCAAGGACGGCTTGTGCGGCTTGTTGGGTGGAAAGCGCCTGTCCCTGCGCGGCAAGGTCCGCAGTGAACTTGCCGGCGTCGAGCGCGGCGCTGACCGCCGCTTCGATGGCGGCCGCTTCGGCTTCCAATCCCAACGAGTGGCGCAGCAGCATCGCCGCGCTGAGGATGGTGGCATAAGGATTGGCGATGCCCTGGCCAGCAATATCCGGTGCCGAGCCGTGGATGGGCTCGAAGATGCCGACCTTGCCTTGTTCGCCCAGCGATGCCGATGGCAGCAGGCCCAGCGAGCCAGCCAGCATCGACGCTTCGTCGGTGAGGATGTCGCCGAACATGTTTTCAGTGACGATCACGTCGTAGGCGCGCGGCTTGGAAATCAGGTGCATGGCCATTGAATCGACCAGTTGGTGTTCCAGTTCCACGTCCGGGAATTCTTCGCGGCCGATGCGCGTGGCGATGTCACGCCACAGACGTGAGGTTTCCAGCACGTTGGCCTTGTCCACCGAGGTGAGCTTGCCGCGACGCTGCTGCGCCAGGCGGAAGGCGCTGCGCAACACGCGCTCGATTTCGACCGTGGTGTAGCGGCACAGATCGCTGGCACTGTCGGCATCGCGGGTTTTGTCGCCGAAGTAGATGCCGCCAGTCAGCTCGCGCACGACCACAAAATCCACATCGGTGAGCAGCTCCGGCTTGATCGGCGAGGCATGCAGTGCGGCCGGATGCGTGCGCACCGGGCGCAGATTGGCGAACAACCCCAGCGCCTTGCGAATGGCCAGCAGGCCTTGTTCCGGACGCACCTTGGCATTGGGGTCGGACCACTTCGGGCCACCGACCGCGCCAAGCAATACCGCATCGGCCCTGCTGCAGGCGTCCAGCGTGGCGGCCGGCAGCGGCTCACCGTGATTGTCGATGGCGATACCGCCGATATCGTGTTCGCTGAACGTGAAACTGTGGCCGAAGCGCGCGGCGATGGCCTTGAGCACGTCGACGGCGACGACGGTGATTTCAGGGCCGATGCCGTCACCCGGCAGTACGACGATGTTGGCTTGCATGTATGGGTTCCGGTTGCTGTTTTGTTTTTTTAGCCCCTCTCCCTCTGGGAGAGGGGGTGGGGAGAGGGTAGGGCGTCACGCTGTTTTGCTTTGAAGCACCAGGCTCCGCCCTTACCCTCATCCGCCCCTGCGGGGCACCTGCATTCGGCACCTCCATGTGCCTCACCCTACGGGCGGCTGCGCCGTGCAGTCCGGCAATCCTGCCGGACTGTCTCCCAGCGGGAGAAGGGGAGGTTGGTCACGCCGCGCGCGATGCCTCATACCGCTCAATCGCATCCACCTTGCCCAGCAACCAACCCAGCTGGTCCACACCTTCCAGCAAGCAGGTCTGCGAGAAGCCATCCAGCGGGAAGGAATACACCTTGCCACTGGACGTACGCAGCTCGCGGCTTGCCACGTCGATGGTCAGCTCGTCGTCCGGGTTCTGCATCAATTCCTGTACATCGGCTTCGTCCAACACAATCGGCAGCAATCCGTTCTTCAGCGCGTTGTTGCGGAAGATGTCGGCGATTTCGCTGCTGACGATGGCACGCAAGCCCAGATCCGTCAGCGCCCACGGTGCGTGTTCGCGCGAGGAACCGCAACCGAAGTTGCGGCCAGCCAACAGAATCGAACGGCCTTCGTTCTGCGGCTGGTTGAAGGCGAATTCCGGGTTCGGCGAACCGTCGGCCTGCCAACGCCAATCGTTGAAGGCGTTCTTGCCCAGCCCGGCGCGTTCGGTGGTGGATAAGAAACGTGCCGGGATGATCTGGTCGGTGTCGATATTGGTTTGACGCAGCACCACGCTGGTCGAGGTCAGGCTACGGAAACCACTCATCACGCCACCTCCTTGGCAAACAGTTCGCGCGGGTCGGCGACGTGGCCATTCACGGCGGCCCACGCCGCGCTCATCGGCGAGGCCAGCAGTGTGCGCGAGCCCGGGCCCTGACGGCCTTCAAAATTGCGGTTGCTGGTGCTCACTGCCAACTGGCCCGGTGCGACCAGATCGCCGTTCATGGCGATGCACATCGAGCAACCCGGCTCGCGCCATTCGGCACCGGCGGCGCGGACGATCTCGTGGATGCCTTCGGCTTCGGCGTCGCGCTTGACGATCTCCGAACCCGGCACCACCAGCATGCGCACGCCATCGGCCACGCGACGGCCGCGCAGCACCTGCGCTACTTCGCGCATGTCGCTCAGGCGGCCGTTGGTGCAGGAACCGACGAACACCACGTCCACCGGCGTGCCGGCCAACGAGTGACCGGCCTCGAACTTCATGTAATCCAGACCCTTCTGCGCGGCGGCATCGTTGGCGGCCGGGATCGGCGCATCAACGGCAATCGCGGTGCCCGGGTGCGTGCCCCAGGTCAGTGTCGGGCGGATGTCGGCGGCATTGATGTGAACTTCCACATCGAAGCGTGCACCGTCGTCGCTGGTCAGCGTCTTCCAGTAAGCGACCGCCTTGTCGAACGCCGCGCCCTTCGGTCCATTCGGCGTGTTGGCCACCCAATCAAACGTGGCTTGATCCGGTGCCACCATGCCAGCGCGTGCGCCGGCTTCGATGGACATGTTGCACAGGGTCATGCGCTGTTCCATGTCCATCGCGCGGATCGTCGAGCCGCGGTATTCCAGTACGTGGCCGGTGCCGCCGTTGACGCCGATCACGCCGATGATATGCAGCACCACATCCTTGGCACCAACGCCCGGCGTCAGCTCGCCGTCCACGGTGATCGACATGGTTTTGGCTTTGCGCTGCAACAGGCACTGCGTGGCCAGTACATGGCCGACTTCGCTGGTGCCGATGCCGAACGCCAGCGAGCCGAACGCGCCGTGCGTGGAGGTGTGGCTGTCGCCGCAGACGATGGTCATGCCCGGCTGGGTGAAGCCTTGTTCCGGCGCGATGACGTGGACGATGCCGCGACTGGCCGAGGACAGGTCGAACAACTCAATGCCGTATTCGGCGCAGTTGTCGGCGAGCATCTGCACCTGCGCTTCGGATGCCTTGCTCGCATACGGCAGCTTGCCGTCGGCGCCGGCCGGCAATGTCGGCGTGGAGTGATCCATCGTCGCCTTGGTGCGGTCGGTGCGGCGCGGCTTCAAACCGCGCTCGCGCAGCTCGGTGAAGGCCTGCGGCGAGGTGACTTCGTGAATCAGATGCAGGTCCACGTACAGCACGGCCGGCGCGCTGTCGGATTCAGGGACGACGACATGCGCGTCCCACAGTTTGTCGTACAGGGTTTTGGGTGCGGAGTTCATTCTCTATTCCGTTGCCTATGCCATCGCGCTCAAGCGCTGACGGCTTCCTGGGTCGGTACGCTTTCACGCTGGCGCAGCAGGCGGTTGGTGACATCCAACCAGGCCAGTGCGCTGGCTTCGATGATGTCACGGCTGGTGCCGGTGCCTTCCAGGATTTCGCCTTCGTGGCGCACGCTCAGGTTGGCCTCGCCACGCGCATCAGCACCGATGCCGACGCTGTGCACGTGATAGCTGTCCAGTGTCAGTTGCACGCCGGTGGCGGCCGACAACGCCGAGAACAAGGCATCGACCGGGCCGTCGCCCTGTGCGGTTTCAGCCACGCGGTTGCCTTCCGGATCGGACAGTTCAACCAGCGCATTGGCACGGCTGCCGACATCGCTGATGGTCATCGAGGCCAGGCGGTAGCCATCGCTGCTGGAGGTGCCCTGCATCAGCGTCTGCAGATCGGCATCGGTGACGACGCGCTGCTGTTCGCACAGGGCCTTGAACTGCTCGAATATCAGCTTCAGTTCTTCTTCTTCCAGCCAATAGCCCAGCGCACGCAGGCGCGCTTCGACCGCGGCGCGGCCGCTGTGGCGGCCAAGTACCATCTGCGAAGACTCCCAGCCCACGTCTTCCGGACGCATGATTTCGTAGGTGTTGCGGTTGCGCAGCATGCCGTGCTGGTGGATGCCCGATTCATGCGCGAACGCATTGGCACCGACGATGGCCTTGTTGCGCTGTACCGGCATGCCGACCAGGCGCGACAGCAGCTGCGAGGTGGGCACGATGCGCTGGGTGTGGAAGCCGGTGTCGAAGTTGTAGAAGGCGTTGCGTACCTTCAGCACCATCGCGATTTCTTCCAGCGCGCAGTTGCCGGCGCGCTCGCCGATGCCATTGATCGAACCTTCCACCTGACGCGCGCCACCTTCGATGGCGGCCAGCGAGTTGGCCACGGCCAGGCCCAGATCGTTGTGGCAATGCGTGCTGAAGATCACTTTGTCCGCGCCCGCGGCATTGCCGATGACGTGCTGGAACATCGCGCGGATTTCATCCGGCGTGGTGAAGCCGACGGTGTCGGGCAGGTTGATGGTGCGTGCGCCGGCAGCGATGGCGACCTGGGTCACTTCGGTCAGGAAGTCCAGCTCGGTGCGGGTGGCGTCTTCGGCGGAGAACTCGACATCGTCCAGATAGCCGCGTGCCATCGACACATGTTTGTGCACCGACTCCAGCACCTGCTCGCGGCTCATGCGCAGCTTGTGCTCGCGGTGCAGCGGGCTGGTGGACAGGAACAGGTGCAGGCGCGGCTTGGCCGCCGCTTCCAGCGCCTTGACTGAGGTTTCGATATCGGCGGCCAGGCAGCGTGACAGCACGGCCAACACCGGCTCGCGGATATCGCGGCCGATCAGCGCCATCGCTTCACGGTCGGATTGGGAACTTGCCGGGAAGCCGGTTTCGATCACGTCCACGCCCAGCTCGGCCAGGGCGCGTGCCATCACCAGCTTCTGCGGTGGGGTCATGCTGCAGCCCGGGGATTGTTCGCCGTCACGCAGGGTCGTGTCGAAGATGGTAATTCGCGGGGTTGGGTTGGTTGGAGTATTCACCAGAGGGTCTCCTCGACTGCGGTAACGGAAATTTGGGGGGATTCGGATTTGAGTGTGCGTAACGGGGGCGAGGTGGCGCGGCTTCTAAGTCGCTCGCCGTTGCGCCGTCGAGGTTTGCGCGGTGGACGCGGCCGCACTTCGGACAATAGCGTGGCCAGCACCGTGGCATCGATATTGCCGCCGGACACCACGGCACATTTGCGCTTGCCGGCGACGCGGCGGCCAGCGGCCAACGCCAGCGCGCCGGCACCTTCGGCAATGACGTGTTCTTCCAGTGCCAGCCGCACCAGCGTCTCGCGCAGCTCGGCTTCGCGCACGATGACAATATCGTCCAGCAGGCTGGTGCACAGGCGGCGGGTGATGAAGCCGGGAATCTTGACCTTGACGCCATCGGCCAGGGTCGGCACCGGGTCGATTTCGCGCACGTCGCCCTTGATGGCGCGGGCCATGGAATCCACGCCTTCCACCTGCGCACCGATGATGCGTACGCCCTGCGACTTCAATGCCAGCGCCACGCCGGAAGCCAAGCCGCCGCCGCCGATCGGCACGATCACCACGTCCGGTGCGTGCGGCGCCAGTTCGATACCCAGCGTGCCCTGGCCGGCGATCACGTCCGGGTCATCGAACGCGGACAGGAAGCGGTAGCCGTTCTGCTCAGCCAACTCGCGGGCGAAGGCATAGGCTTCGTCGTAGCTGTTGCCGTGCTGGCGCACGGTGGCGCCCCAATGCTGCACACCGGCAATCTTGGTTTCCGGTGCGCCGTGCGGCATCACCGTGATGGCTTGCAGGCCCAGGCGGTGCGACGCCCACGCAACACCTTGTGCGTGGTTGCCGGCCGAGGCGCAGATGACCGTGCGTTCGTCGCCGCGTTCCAGCGCGGCCAGCATTGCATTCAATGCACCGCGCACCTTGTACGAACCGGTGCGCTGCAGGTTTTCCAGTTTCAGCCAGGTGCCGAAGCGCTCGGCGTAATGCAGCGGCGTCGGCGGCAGGAAGCGGCGCAGGCGCGCCTGCGCGGCCAGTACATCGGCCACGCTGACATTCACTTCGGCAGTGATGTCGTTGAACGAGACGGGGCGGCCGTGGTCAGACACTGACGGGCCAGACGCGCGGGCAACAGGGAACAGGGAGCAGGGAATGAAGGCAGGCTGCAAGGCGTTGAAGAAGATGCCTCCGTCGCGCAGTGAGCGGTGACGGCGGTAGGGAAAACGCATTCCCCGTTCTCCGTTGCCGATTCCCGGCGCCACAAAGAAGACCCCTCCGTTGCATGGAGAGCGGCGACGGGCGGCAGGAACGTGCATTCCCTGTTCCCAGATCCCCGCTCCCCTGTCGTACCCCTACGTCACTGCTCATGCGTCTACACCTACGCTGACCGGCACCACGCGTACCGATACACAGTCGTACACTTTTTCCAGCTGATGGCGCAGCGTTTCCGGCGGACGGGTGCCGCTGATGTCCATCTGCAGGTGCCAGCGCCCGGCATCGTCGGCGTTGCGATTGCCGGCAATGTTGCTGGGAGAAAAGCCGCGGCGTTCGACCATGCCGATCACGCGCACCAGCGCGCCTTCGGCAGGCGTCAGCACCAGGTCAAGCCGGTATTGCATTGGAACTCTCCTGCGGTGCCTTGGCGTGTGCGGGATTGCTGTCCAGCATGGTGCTGTTGGCGTTGTTGGGTGGCACCAGCGGCCACACGTTGGCACGCGCGTCGATGGATACATGCAGGAACGCCGGGCCCGGCGTGTCCAGCAGCGCGGCCAGTGCATCTTCAACCTGCGCACGCTGGGTGATGCGCGTGGCGGGGATGCCGAACACCTGCACCAGCGCGGCGAAATCCGGGTTGTCGGACAGATCGATCTCGCTGTAACGCTCGGCGAAGAACAACTCCTGCCACTGGCGGACCATGCCCAGCGAGGAATTGTCCAACAGCACGATCTTCACTGGCAGGCGACAGCGGGCGATGGTGACCAGCTCCTGCACGTTCATCATGAAACTGCCGTCGCCGGAGACCAGCACCACGGTGCGGTCCGGGCAGGCGAACTGTGCGCCCATCGCGGCCGGCAGGCCAAAGCCCATCGTGCCCAGCGCGCCGGAAGTCAGGTGATTGCGCGGATGGTTGAAGCGGCAATGCTGCGCCACCCACATCTGGTGCTGGCCGACATCACAGGCGATGACGGTGTCCGGCGGTGCCACTTCGCTCAGACGCTTGAGCAGCGCCGGGGCGTAGATGTCCTTGCCCGGTGCGTCGTAGCGCGCGGCGAACTTTTCACGGTTGGCAGCACAGCGGGCGCGCCAGCTGTTGCAGTTGCCACGGATGCGGGTCAGCGCCTGCACGCCGGTCTTCACGTTGCCGGGGATGGACAGGTCGGCACTGCGCAGCTTGGAGATTTCGTAGGCATCGGCATCCAGATGGATGACGCGGGCGAACGGTGCGAATTCGGCCAGCTTGCCGGTGGCGCGGTCGTCGAAACGGGCGCCGACCACGATCAGCAGATCCGACTCCTGCACCGCCATGTTGGCGGCGCGGGTGCCGTGCATGCCCAACATGCCCAGGTATTGCGGATGGCTGGCCGGCAACGCGCCCAAGCCACGCAGCGTCAACACGGTCGGAATGCCGGTGGCTTCGACGAACTGGCGGAACTCGCCGACCGCATCGGCCAGACCAATGCCGCCACCGCCGTAGATGACCGGCTTCTCGGCGGCGGCAATCATTTCCACCGCCTCGGCCAGGCGCTGCGCATCCGGTGCCGGCACCGGGTCAACGGACGCCGGCACGTGATCGGGCAGGTGCGAGGCATCGGCCAACTGCACGTCCTTGGGCAGGTCGATCAACACCGGGCCGGGCCGCCCTTCGCGGGCGACACGGAACGCTTCGGCAACCACCTGCGGCAGCTCATCCACGCTGCGCACCAGCCAGCTGTGTTTGACGATCGGCATGGTCATGCCAAACACATCCAGCTCCTGGAACGCATCGGTGCCGAGCAACGGCGTGCCGACCTGACCGGTCAGGCACACCATCGGTACCGAGTCGAGCATCGCATCGGCGATGCCGGTGACCAGGTTGGACGCACCCGGGCCGGAGGTGGCTACGCATACGCCGACCTTGCCGCTTGCGCGGGCATAGCCATTGGCAGCCAACGCCGCGCCTTGTTCGTGGCGCACCAGGATGTGCTTGAGGCTGGAATCCACCAATGCGTCATAGAACGGCATGATGGTGCCGCCTGGATAGCCGAACAGCGTTTGCACGCCTTCGGCTTCCAGGGCCTGCGTCAGCCAGCGTGCACCGTTGCGGGGTGCAGCTTGGGTGGAAGTGTTCATGCAGCGACCTTTGCCTGTTGCGGGTGGGGGACCGCGGGAGGGAACCTGTCTGCGATCCTGTTGCGCTTGCCCTGTGACCCGCGAGTAACGCGGGCCACGGCATGTTGCGCGGGACGGTTCGCAAACACGTTCTTACGCCGTCTGGCCTTGCAGCCAAACCATCTTGGCGCGCAGTTCCTTGCCCACCTTCTCGATCGGATGTTCCATGTCGGCCTGCTGGAACTTCTTGTAGTTCGGCAGACCGGCGTCGTACTCGGCTTCCCAGTTCTTGGTGAAGGTGCCGTTCTGGATGTCGGTCAGCACGTCCTTCATGCGGGCCTTCACCGAGGCGTCGATCACGCGCGGGCCGCTGACGAAATCGCCGTACTGCGCGGTTTCGGAGATGAACTCCAGCATGCGGGTGATGCCGCCTTCGTAGAACAGGTCCACGATCAGCTTCAGTTCGTGCAGCACTTCGTAGTAGGCGATTTCCGGCTGGTAACCGGCTTCCACCAGCGTTTCAAAACCGGCCTGCACCAGCGAGGACGCACCGCCGCACAGCACTGCCTGCTCGCCGAACAGATCGGTTTCGGTCTCTTCCTTGAAGGTGGTCTTGATGATGTTGGCGCGGGCGCCGCCCAGGCCAGCCGCATAGGCCAGCGCGAACTGCTCGGCCTTGCCGCTGATGTCCTGGTAGACCGCGTAGATGCACGGCACGCCGCGGCCGATTTCGTATTCGCGACGCACCAGGGCGCCCGGGCCCTTCGGCGCAACCAGCACCACGTCCAGATCGGCGCGCGGCTCGATCATGCCGAAATGCACGTTCAGGCCGTGCGCGAACAGCAGGCAGGCGCCCTGCTTCATGTTCGGGGCCAGCACCTCGTTGTAGAGCTTCTTCTGCACCATGTCCGGGGTCAGCACGGCGACCAGATCGGCGTCCTTGACCGCTTCGGCGGGCGTTTTGACGGTGAAGCCATCGGCCTGTGCCTTGACCTCGGTGGGGCCGCCGGCGCGCAGGCCGACAATCACGTCGAAGCCGGATTCACGCAGGTTCATTGCATGGGCGCGGCCCTGGCTGCCGTAACCGACGACGGCGATTTTGATCTGGGGCAGTTCGTTGGTGCTCATGGTGCTTGGTTTCCTTGCGATGAAGAGAGTCGTGCAGTGAAAAAAAAGGCCGTCGCGTCAGGACGCAGCGGCCGGGAAGGGCTGACGGTTCGCCATGCACGCCGAAGCGGTGCGCGGGGCGGCGCATGCGGTGTACTCAGGTTTGGCGGTATCAGTCGGGAACATGGTTTCAAGTGAAATAGAGGCTGGAAACGAAAAACCCCGCACCGGGGTCGGCGCGGGGTCTTTTATCGAATCTGGCTTTTTCGTGTTACGCGCCAGTTCGCCCCGCACCTGTTGGCTCGGTAATAAGTACGAGTACGAGCAGCGACGCCGCGGCGGAGGCCGGGGTCGAAGTCAGGCGGGCGGTGGTGTTGTGGCGTTGCAACATGAGGTCGAGATAACCACCTGTGCGATGGGCATGTCAACGCTTGCAGGTGTGATTGTCAGGAAATTTCCCGTAAGCCGCATCACAGCAGCTTGGTTGCGGCTGAAACCTACTGCCTGAGCCACCTCGCGCGGCAGAAGCTGCGCGGAAATCGGGCTGAAACACGGCCAATTGCAGCGTTGTCGCCGGTTGATGATTGGGTTTGGCTGCTTTTGCCGGTTTATCAGATAGAGGCCGGCGTGGGCGGGCTCTGTACCGGGGATTTTTATGGCGCACTTGGCAGAATTGGAAGCAGTACGGGCGGAGGATGCCCGTTGCGGGGTGGTGGAACAGGAGCGGGGCCATGAACTGGTGCGGCTGCTCGGCGATGCCAATGGCTTGCCGGTGCCGCTGATCTATCGCAAGGCCTGGGGACTGTTGGGCTTTCTGGCCGTGGAATCGGACCGGCGGCATTCGCGCAGCATGCTTGCCGGATTGTTCTGGCCTGGGCTGGGGGAGACCAGCGCGCTGACCAACCTGCGCCAGGTGCTGAGCAACCTCAACCGCTATTGCATGAAGGCGCTGGGACCGGATGTGCTGCGTATCGAACGCGGTGCAGTGGGCTTGATGCGGGGCGAGCGGTTGCTGTTCGACATCGACCTGCTGTGGCGGGCGCCGTGCCGGGCGATGGAGTTGCTGACGGAGCAGCAGCGCTTTCTGGAAGGATTGGATGATCTGGGGGGCGCGGATTTCCACGGCTGGCTGGAAACCACCCGGCAGAATCTGGATATCCAGCTGGTGGGGGCGGCGCAGCGGTGCTGTGATGAATTGCTGGAGGCGCAGGACTGGGAACAAGCGGTGGAAGTCGCCCGCACCTTGACCTTGCGCGATCCGTGGAATGAGGCGCATGCGCGGCGGATGATGCGTGCCCACGCCGGTGGCGGCAAGCGCGCGGCTGCGCTGAATGTCTATCAGCGTTTCGAGACGATGCTGCGGGTGGAACTGGGGCTGGAACCCGGCCAGGAAACCCTGCAGCTGCTGGCACAGATCAACGCCGCATCGCTGTCTCCGAGCTCAGCCCACAATTGAGCGATGCCAGCACCGGCCTTTGAGACAGGCCGGCAGCCGGCGGGAGTGGCTCAGGGCGCCGGGAACGTATGTGTACTGGCGTGGTACGTACGGCCAGGACTGCCCAGCAGGCATAGGCTATGGTTCGGGGCAGTCCTCACCAGGTTGGCTCGATGCTCCGTACGACGACGCTCCTCCTCACATTGGCCGGCATTCCCCTGCTGCCCGTGCATGCCGCCGACCGGATCACCGGTCACGAATTCGCTACCCGCTCCGAAGTCATCGCGCCGCATGCGATGGCGGCCACTTCGCAGCCGCTGGCCACGCAGATCGCGCTGGATGTGATGAAAGCCGGTGGTTCTGCGGTGGATGCGGCCATCGCTGCCAATGCCGCGTTGGGTTTGATGGAACCCACCGGCAATGGCGTCGGTGGCGATCTGTTCGCCATCGTCTGGGACCCGAAAACGCAGAAGCTGCATGGCTACAACGGCTCGGGCCGCTCGCCGCGTTCGCTGACCTTGGCCGAGTTCCAGCGGCGCGGATTGAAGGAGATTCCGGCCACCGGGCCGTTGCCGGTGTCGGTGCCCGGTGCGGTGGATGGCTGGTTTGCGCTGCATGAGCGTTTTGGTCGCGTACCGATGGCAAATAACCTGGCGCCAGCGATTCGCTATGCGCGCGAAGGCCATCCGGTCGCCGAGGTGATTGCCTATTACTGGGATCGCTCGGTGCCGAAGCTGTCGCCGCAGCCCGGTTTCAAGGAGCAGTTCACCATCGACGGCCGCGCGCCGCGCAAGGGCGAGATGTGGCGCAACCCGAACCTCGCCGACACGCTGCAGAAAATCGCCGACGGCGGTCGCGATGCGTTCTACAACGGGGAGATCGCCCACACCATTGGCGACTTCTTCAAAGCCAATGGCGGTTACCTGAGCTACGAGGACATGGCCGCGCATCACGGCGAGTGGGTGGAGCCGGTCAGCAGCAATTACCGTGGCTATGACGTGTGGGAGTTGCCCCCGAACAGCCAGGGCATTGCCGCGCTGCAGATCCTCAATATTCTGGAAGGCTACGACTTCGCGAAGATTCCGTTCGGCTCGGCCGAGCACGTACACCTGTTTGTCGAAGCCAAGAAGCTCGCCTTCGCCGACCGCGCACGCTTCTATGCCGACCCGGCGTTCTCACCGGCACCGGTGCAGCGTTTGATCTCCAAGGACTACGCCGCGCAGCGTCGCGCGTTGATCTCGATGGACAAGGCCTTGAAGGAGGCACAGCCCGGCACGCCGAAACAGCTGGAGCAGGGCGACACCATCTACATGACCGTGGCCGATGCCGACGGGATGATGGTGTCGCTGATCCAGTCCAACTATCGCGGCATGGGCAGCGGCATGGCGCCGCCGGGGTTGGGCTTCATCCTGCAGGACCGTGGCGAGATGTTCGTGCTGCAGAAGGATCATCCCAATGGCTACGCGCCGGGCAAGCGGCCGTTCCAGACGATCATTCCGTCGTTCATCACCAAGGACGGCAAGCCGTTTGCCAGCTTCGGCGTGATGGGCGGCGCGATGCAGCCGCAGGGGCATGCGCAGATCGTGATGAACCTGGTGGACTTCGGCATGAACCTGCAGGAAGCCGGCGACGCACCGCGTATCCAGCATGAAGGCTCCACCGAGCCGACCGGGCAGGCGACGGCGATGCGCGACGGCGGCGAAGTCAACCTGGAAACCGGCTTCCCGTATGAAACGGTCCGCAGCCTGATGCGCAAGGGACACCGCGTGGTGTTCGCCGATGGCCCGTACGGCGGCTATCAGGCGATCCAGCGCGACCCGGACACCGGCGTGTATTACGGCGCCTCGGAAAGCCGCAAGGATGGGCAAGCGGCGGGATATTAAGCGGCGGCTGCGTAGGCTGGGATCAAATCCCGGCGCCGTGGTGATGGGGCTGCTGGCGCTGGCTAGTAGCAACAGCACCCTCCCCAACCCTCACCTGCGCGGTGCGCAAGGGAGGGGACAGAAGCCAGCGCGTGCAGGTGAGGGAGCACACGTTTTCCCCTTCCCTTTGCCGCAGGCAAGGGGAGGGCCGGGGAGGGGCGCTTGGGCTTATCGGTTCAACGCAAGCGCCACCCGGTCCTCCCAATCAGCTTATTGGCTGCTGTTGCCCACCCGCTCGGCCTCCACCCGCGCCTCTTCCTGCGCCGCCTGCTCTCGTTCGATCCACGCTTCAAGAATGTGTCGCGCGCGCTGTGCCAGACGTCGCTGGCGGTTGTACTCGGCATCCAGCACCCGGTATAGCGACACCATCACCAGCACCATCAGCAATGCGAAGGGCAGGGCGGCGATGGTGATCATGCCCTGCAGCGCTTCCAGGCCGCCGGCCAGCAACAGCACCGCCGCGATGAGTGCAACCGCCACGCCCCACACCAGCTTGCGTGACAGTGGCGGATCGCCGGCTTCGTCGGTGGACATGCTGGCCAGCACCAGCACTGCCGAATCGGCCGAGGTCACGAAGAAGATCACCAACAGCACCAGCGCCAGGACCGACAGCAGCAACGGTGCGGGCAGGCTGTCGAACATGGTGAACAGCACCGTCTCGTAGCCATTGCCCAGCGCCTGCACCAGATCGGCTTGGCCGAACAGCTGCAGCCACAGCGCGGTGCCGCCGAACACCGAGAACCACAGGAAGCCGAGCACGGTAGGTGCCAGCACCACGCCGATCACAAACTCGCGCACGCTGCGGCCGCGTGACACCCGCGCGATGAACGCACCCACGAACGGTGCCCAGGCAATCCACCACGCCCAATAGAAGATGGTCCAGTCCGCCACCCAGGTGCTGCCGGAGAACGGCGACATGCGCAGGCTCATCGTCACCAGTTGATTGAGATACGAGCCCAGCGTGGTGGTGAACGTGTCGAAGATGAAGCCGGTGGGGCCAAGCACCAGCACCGCGGCCAGCAGCAAGGCCGCCAACGCCAGATTGAAGTTGGACAACCACTTGATGCCGCGATCCACGCCGCTGGTGGTGGAGATCATGTACAACACGAACGCGACCACGATGACGGTCATCTGCAGGGGAATGCCCGCCGTAACACCGAACACGCGCTGCAAACCCGCCGAAATCTGGATGGTGCCGAAGCCCAAGGTGGTCGCCACACCGATGGCCGTTGCGACCACGGCGGCGATGTTCACCAACTTGCCAAACCAGCCCCGGTGATGGTGGCCGATGATCGGCTGCAGCATGTCGCTGATCAATCCACGGCCGTTGCGGTTGTATTGAAACCACGCCATCGCCAAACCGATCAACGCGTAGATCGACCACGGATGCAGGCCCCAATGGAAGAACGCATAGCGCATCGAAACGCGGGCGGCGTCCATGCTTTGTGGGGGCAGGCCTTCCGGTGGTGTGACGAAATGCGAGATCGGCTCGGCCGCGCCCCAGAACACCAAGCCAATGCCCATGCCAGCGGCGAACAGCATGGACAGCCAACTGGCGCGCGAGAAGTCCGGCTCGGCATCTTCGCCGCCGATACGCAGGCTGCCGAAGCGGCCAAATGCCAGATACAGCAGGAAGGTGAGGGTCAGGAACACGATCAGCAGGTACATCCAGCCGGCGCCACGCACGACATGGACCAGCGCGGTCTGCACCACGTCGTTGAACGGCAGCGGCGCGATGCCGGCAATCAGTACCAGCAGCGCAACCAGCGCAATGGAGACACGAAACACCATGGAGGAGCTTCTCCAGTCAAAAAGGGTTTGAGGGGAGCGAGCCTGGGCTTGCAGGACAACGGCGGTAAGACAGCCGGCGGGCACGAAGCGGGCCGGGAAAGGGAGGCGGATACGCACCGTGGGGCAGCAGACGACGGTGCTGCACCGGGTCAGGAGTTTACTGAACGGCATGTCATGGTTCTGTTAGCGCAATGCGCGGTGCTGCTGGCATAAGCGTTGTGTGGTCTAATTCCGCCCGAAGCGGGGGTACCGCGGCCAACGGGCCACGGTTGAGACATACCCTTCGAACCTGATCCGGCTCATACCGGCGTAGGGAAGCTTCGTATACCGCCAGCGGACGTGCCCGAAATGGGCCGGTGCTGTGCGGCGTGCGCCTTCGCTTCGTTCCGCCATGCCACCGCGCATGGCCTTCGCACCCCGTGTGGATTGCCCAGGACGAATGCCGATGAACGCACAGCCCAGCCTGCAGCAGCAGGCCCAACAACTTTCCGAATCCGTGACACGGCCGATTCCCGGTTCGCGGAAAATTTTCGTGCCCGGCTCGCGCGCCGACCTGCAGGTGCCGATGCGTGAGATCGCACAGACGCGCACGCCGACCTTGTTTGGTGGCGAAGATAATCCGCCGATCACCGTCTACGACACCTCCGGCCCGTACACCGACCCGCAGGCCAACATCGACCTTGCCGCCGGTCTTGCGCCGCTGCGTGCGCGCTGGATTGAAGAACGCGGCGACACCGAGCAACTGACCGGTTTGAGTTCGGCGTTCGGCCGCTCCCGCGAGCACAACGCGCGTTTGGACGCGGTGCGTTTCCCCAGCCGCCTGCTGCCGCGTCGGGCATCGGGCGGCGCCAACGTGACGCAGATGCATTACGCGCGGCGCGGCATCATCACGCCGGAAATGGAATACGTCGCCATCCGCGAGAACCAGCGGCTGGACGCGGTGCGCGACGCCGGTTTGCTGGCACAGCATCCGGGGCAGAGTTTCGGCGCCAACATCCAGTCGATCATCACCCCGGAATTCGTGCGCGATGAAATCGCGCGTGGCCGTGCGGTACTGCCCAACAACATCAATCACCCGGAAAGCGAGCCGATGATCATCGGCCGCAACTTCCTCACCAAGATCAACGCCAACATCGGCAACAGCGCGGTGTCGTCAGGCATTGCCGAAGAAGTGGAAAAGCTGGTGTGGTCAATCCGCTGGGGCGGCGACACGGTGATGGATCTGTCCACCGGCAAGCACATCCATGAAACCCGCGAGTGGATCATCCGCAACTCGCCGGTGCCGATTGGCACGGTGCCGATCTACCAGGCGTTGGAAAAGGTGGATGGCCGCGCCGAAGAACTGAACTGGGAGATCTTCCGCGACACGCTGATCGAGCAGGCCGAGCAGGGCGTGGACTACTTCACCATCCATGCCGGCGTGCTGCTGCGGCATGTGCCACTCACGGCCAAGCGCGTGACCGGCATTGTGTCGCGCGGTGGTTCCATCATGGCCAAGTGGTGCCTGGCGCATCACAAGGAAAATTTCCTCTACACGCACTTTGAAGACATCTGCGAGATCATGAAGGCCTACGACGTGTCCTTCAGTCTCGGCGATGGCCTGCGCCCGGGTTGCATTGCCGATGCCAATGACGCGGCGCAGTTCGGCGAACTGGAAGCGCTGGGCGAACTGACCAAGATCGCGTGGAAGCACGACGTGCAGACGATCATTGAAGGGCCCGGTCATGTGCCGATGCACTTGATCAAACAGAACATGGACAAGCAGCTGGAAGAATGCGGCGAAGCGCCGTTCTACACGCTGGGGCCGCTGACCACCGACATCGCGCCGGGTTACGACCACATCACCAGCGCCATTGGTGCGGCGATGATCGGTTGGTACGGCACCGCGATGCTCTGCTACGTGACGCCGAAGGAACACCTAGGCCTGCCCAACCGACAGGACGTACGCGACGGCATCATGGCCTACAAGATCGCGGCGCACGCCGCCGACCTGGCCAAGGGCCACCCGGGCGCGCAGGTGCGCGACAACGCCTTGAGCAAGGCGCGCTTCGAGTTCCGTTGGGAAGACCAATTCCATCTTGGGCTGGACCCGGAGAAGGCCAAGGAATTCCATGACGAAACCCTGCCCAAGGACGCGCACAAGCTGGCGCACTTCTGTTCGATGTGCGGCCCGCATTTCTGCTCGATGAAGATCACCCAGGACGTGCGCGACTATGCCGCCGAGCAGGGCATGGAAGCGGCGGGCGCACTGGAAGCGGGCATGGCCGAGAAGTCGGCGCAGTTCCGCGAGCAGGGCGCCGAGGTGTATCGCGTGGAATGACCGGCGCCCGCCGCAGGCTTCCCCTCCGGGCGGCCTGTGGCGGGCGCTTGACGCACGACAACGGCAGGGCGTGTTAGCGTTCTGCCGTCCACAACTGGGGGTCGTTGTCATGAAGCTTCAAACTGTATTCCGGCTGGTCGCGTTGTCCTTGGTGCTGGGCCTGGCCGGGTGCGCCAGTACGCCGCGTGTCAGCAGCCAAGCGGATCCGACCGGCGAGTTCTCGCGTTACCGCAGTTTTTCGTTCTTCACGCCGCTGGCGCTGGAGCAGAACGGTTACACCACCATTACCAGCAACCGCATCCGCGAGGCCGTACGCACGCAGATGCAGGCGCGCGGCTATGTGTATGACGAGGCCAATCCGGATCTGTGGATAAACCTCAATGCCTATCTGCAGGACAAGACCAGCGTCACCACGATGCCGGAAGTGGATTACGACTATTACTACAGCTACCGCGCACGCAGCTATGTGGCGGTGCCGTACTGGCGTGATCGCACCGACGTGCGTCAGTACACCGAAGGCACGCTCAACGTGGATGTCGTGGATGCCCGCCAGAAGCGTCTGGTCTGGGAAGGTGTGGCGGTGGGAACCGTAGGACGTGCCACGCCGGAGAAGCGGAGCGCCCAGATTGACGCAGCGGTCGCCGCCATCTTCGAGCAATACCCGTATCGTGCGGCTGGGCTTGCGCGCTAAGCACAGTCGTTGCATGCAGACACCGCCCAATCCACGCACACCGCATCAGCACAGGGACGCGCCGTCATGGCATCACGCTTGAGGTGGATTGCGCTGGCGCGGCGGCATCCGTCGGCCTGGTTGCTGGCGGTGCAGTTGTTGGGGGTGTTGTTGTACCCGGCGATGGAACACACCCCGGCCGGACGCGCGCTGTTTGGCGCGTTCGGCATGGCGGTGCTGGGTTTGGCGGTGTGGGTGGTGCGGCGCAGCCCGTTGACGATCTGGCTGGCCTTGCTGCTCGCCGTCCCCGCCGTGATCTTTTCGGTTGCCGGCGCGCTGTTCGATCAGCCGTCATTGATGACGACGGCACAGGTGTTCGAGTGCCTGCTGTACTTCTATACCGCGTGCAGCCTGACCGCCTACATGCTGCAGGACCATAAAGTCACCCGCGATGAGTTGTTCGCAGCGGGTGCCACGTTCACGTTGTTGGCGTGGGCATTCGCGTTTGCGTATTCAGTCTGCCAGCAGTGGTATCCGGGTAGTTTTGTGGCGAGCAGCGACGGTGATTTCAGAAGCTGGATGG
Source organism: Stenotrophomonas sp. (assembly GCF_050737575.1). GTDB lineage: Bacteria > Pseudomonadota > Gammaproteobacteria > Xanthomonadales > Xanthomonadaceae > Stenotrophomonas. The sequence continues at coordinate 180,768 of NZ_JBOHXW010000005.1, read as the reverse complement.
AGTTGCTTTATCTCAGCTTCAGTTTGTTATCAGGCGTAGGACTGAGTGACGTCGTGCCGGTGCATCCGCAAGCACGTGCATTGGTCATGCTGGAGCAGTTTTCAGGCGTTATGTACGTGGCATTGGTGGTGTCGCGACTGGTGGGTTTAACCATCCACAAAGCGTCAAAAGACTGAACGCCAGATAAAAAAATCGCGCCCGGAGGCGCGAATATTCCAACAATTATGTGAATTCCGTCGGCGAGAGAGAGCCTGATGTCTTCCGGTGCGATCACACCGGCTACTCCCTTAGAGTAATATCCGTTCCAGTTGGAACATTTGCTCTTTGCGTCGATGGCTTTTGCTGATTCTGGCGATTGGCGCTGTATTTTTTCGCAGGTTGGACACCGGAGTTGTGTCTGGTTTGCGTTCTTTCCCGATCGTAATGCAGACAGTCGAAAATCCGAAGCCGGAAGTTGACCGGCTCACCATCGGCGCATGTGTGGTACTGCTTTCCTCCCGTGAGGTGCATGGCCCCGGCGCACGCAACGTGCGACGGCTGACACCCAAAAGTGTGGGCGTGTTGCTGGCGCTTGCGCGTCGTGCCGGCCAAGTGGTGACGCGCGATGAATTGTTTGCCGACGTCTGGCCGGACACCATGCCGACCAATGACGTGCTGACCCAGGCGGTCACTCAGTTGCGCAAGGTATTCGCGGCAGCTGATGGCGGTGACAGCAACACGCCTTATATAGAAACCATCGCCAAGACCGGCTATCGGTTGTTGGCGCCGGTGGTGTGGGATGACGCGGACAACACCAGTGCCGCTGCTGAAGAAGGCGAGATGGACGCTGCGATAGCGTCAGGCAATGACGTGGCATCTGTCGACGTGACCAAGCCCGCACGCGAACAGCGTCGCAAGTTGCGGCGTCAGGTGCTGCTGGCGATTGGCGTGGTGTTGTTGGTCAGCACGGTGGTGATGGCATGGCTGTTGTGGGGCCGCGCATCGCCGGATGCAGCGACCGATGAAGTGGACGCCAGTGGAACCCGCGTGGTCGGTAGCCCCGAGCGCCCGTATCGGTTGATCACGTCCAACGCGGCGTTTGAAACGAACCCTACGTTGTCACCCGATGGCTCGTTGGTGGTATTTGCCAGGGAGACGGAAGGCAGTTCAACCCTGTGGATACAAAGCACCGGCAGCACCCCGCCGGTTGCGCTGGTGGCCACGCCGGCCGATGCCTTTGATCGTTTCCCACTGTGGTCGCCGGACGGGCGTCAAATCGCATTCGCACGCTTCGGGCCGCACGGCAGCTGCGAAGTGTTGCTGGTGTCGGCCACCGGCGGTGATGCGCGCCGCGCAACGCGGTGCGATGGCACCGACATGCTGACGTTCAGCTGGTCGCCCGATGGCCGTAGTCTGCTGTTCGGCTCGATGACCGGTGCGTACGCCAGCCGCGGTATCCGCACGCTGGAGCTGTCTTCCGGGCGGTGGTCGTCGCTGTCGTATGCGATGGGGAGCGATGATTTCGATTACGCGCCGCAGTACTCGCCCGATGGCAGCAAGATTGGTTTTGTTCGCAATCCACAGGTCGGTGACTTGTGGGTGATGGACGCCAACGGTGGCAACGCCGAGCGCTTGACCAACGATGCGGCCGAGATCCGCGGCTGGAGTTGGCTGTATTCGGATGAAATTGTGTTTGGCCGGCGCGTGGATAGCGAATCGCGTCTGTATCGTCTGGATGTCGCCACGCGCACCTTGCGCGACATGGGCATTGACGATGCACGCAACCCGACGGTGTCACGCCACGGCGGCAACCTGGCATTCATGCGTGATCGACCGCAGTACGGGCTGTTCCGCGTTCCCTTGACCGAAGCCGGTGGCAAACGCGAGCGCCTGTTTGCCTCTTCGGGCCGCGATTCACAGCCGATGGTGTCGCCGGACGGCGCGCAGCTTGCGTTCACCTCTAATCGATCCGGCACCTACGCGTTGTGGTGGGGCCGTTTGACCGAGCCTGATTCGTTGCGCGTCGTGGACGGGCTGCGCCCCGAAGCGCGGCAGCCGATGGATTGGTCCGAGGACGCTCGCAGCCTGTTGGTCAGTGGCCGTGATGCCGATGGATTGCCTGGTATCTATGAAGTGGTGCCGGAAGATGGGCGCTGGAAAAAACTGGACGTGCCGGTGCGCGAGACCTTGCAGGCGATTTACGGCATGACGCCGGGAACGGTACTGGTGGTGGAGCGTGGCGATGATGAACGGATGTCGCTGGTCCTGTTCGATCGCACGCAGACGCCGTGGAAACGCCTGTCTTCATTGGAAGGCGTTTCGCAGGCGCGGTTAGACCGCGCCGGTAAGCGGGTACTGTTCACCAGGCTGGCCAGTGGTGGTTTGTGGCAGGTTGGGCCGGATCTGGCGCCGGACAGCATTCAGTCGTTGAACGCTGAGGTGCCGACGCGCTGGCGTTATCGCACCTGGGCGGTCGCCGGCAATGGCCTGATTGGCTACATGAACATCGGCAGCGGCTGCGCCACGCAGTTCAATGTGATTGCCGGCGAAGGCGGCAGTCGCTGCCTGGATGCAGACCAGTTCAGTTCCGGCAACGGCATGAGTCTGGCGCCTGACGGCAGCGCCGCATTCATCGCCTTGGGCGTTGCCGAGGGTGCCGATATCGGTGTGATGCGGGTGCCCAAGCGTGCGCCGCGACGAATGCTTGGTGTCGCCAAGTGGTTGCCGTGGTTGGAAAAACCGCTTTCGTAGTTCTTTCGGAAGCGGCCTCCGGAATCTTTCGGAGCGATCTCGCCGGTTCTTCCTGACGCTGCAAGCCAAACTTGGCAAAACCATCGCCCATTGAAGGCAAAGAAGATGGTGCAGCATGCGGCAGGTTTCCTGGGTAGATCGTGGACAGTCGGTTTCGTTCGAGAAGGCAGAGGACGGCCCGCGTCCGTGTTGCGTAGGCGTTGCACGCTTGGGCAGCCTGCAGACTTCCGGCACGGTGTTCACGGTGTGGCTGCAGCTGCGCGGCACTACCTGGGTGGAATCGAAAGAAGGCAAGTTCCGCTTGCGTCAGCGCGAGTGGATTGCCTTTGAGAAGGAATCGCGCCCGTTGATCCAGGCCGGTCGCGATGGCATCTGCATTGGCGTCAGCCTCGATGCAGAGGCTTTGCGCATGCTCGGCACCTTGGCCGACTGCAGCGTCTACACCGGCCGTGGCCGCATGAGTCTGGGCGAAGCGCGCATGGCATTGCGTTTGTGGCGCGAAGCACAGAACCCGGCAAGCAACATCCATCAGCTGCGCCCCTTGTTGCTGCATCTGGCATCGCTGCAGCGTGAGCTGTCCGGCACCGTGCAGCGTTGCCCGGGACGTTCGCGCATGCGCAAGCGTCAGGTGTTCGGCCGCATGCAGCGTGCGCGCATGTACCTGGAAGGCAACAGCCACCGTGTGGTGCGCATCGGCGAGCTGGCTGAGCTGACCAACTTCTCCAGTTGGTATTTGTCAAAGACCTTCCAGAGCCTGTATGAAGAAAGCCCGCAGTCGTTGTCGGCGCGTTTGCGACTGGAGCGTGCAGCCATGCTGTTGCGCGATACCGACATGATGATTGGCGAAGTGGCCTCGGCCAGCGGCTTTGATAACTGCTGCAGTTTTGCGCGCGCATTCCGCGCCCGTTTCGGCACTTCGGCAACGCGTTACCGCGACATGCCCGAAATGTTGAAGCCAGATTCGGCAAAGTTTAAGAGCGGTTCGCGCAAAACAATCGGGGCTGCGTGAACGTAACGTTCAGGGGTGTTTAACGCACCACTAACGTAATCGGAGAGATTCATGAATTTTCGTACTCCCGCTGTGCGGCTGGGCTTGCTCCCGGCTGGCATCGCTCTGGCACTGACGCCGGCATTTGCTTCGGCGCAGGACGCCGCTGCTGGCGCCACCACCCTTGATCGCCTGGAAGTCACCGGCTCGCGCATTCGTGGCGCGAACATGGAAACCCAGCAGCCGATCCTGACCCTGAGCCGTGAGAACCTGGAAAAGCAGGGCTTCACCTCGGTCGCCGACGTGCTGCAGAACATGACCTCGGCCGGTTCCCCGGCCATCTCGCGTTCGGAGTCGCTGGCTTCGGGCGAGAACGTGGGTGGTTACTACATTGATATCCGTAACCTGGGCGCCAACCGCACCCTGGTGCTGATGAACGGCAAGCGCCTGGGCGCTACCTCGGGCGGCTACCAGGATCTGAGCCAGATCCCGATGTCGGCCATCGAGCGCATTGAAGTCCTGAAGGACGGCGCCTCGGCCATCTACGGTTCCGACGCCATTGCCGGTGTGGTCAACGTGATCACCCGCAAGAACTTCGACGGTGCTGAAGCCAACGTCCATATCGGCCAGTACGGCGAAGGCGACGGTGAGCTGGAGCAGTACTCCTTCACCATGGGCGCCACCGGCGAGCGTGGCAGCCTGACCCTGTCGGCTGAATACTCCAAGCAGGATCCGGTGATGGCCGGTGACCGTTGGTACTCGCGTGATGGCGGCCGTGGCCCGAACTCGACCTCGGCTGACTGGAGCGCGCTGACCAACAAGGGCAGCTGGCTTGGCCCGTGTGGCCCGGGCGGTGCAGACGCATGGTGCACCCTGAATGAAGGCGGCAATCCGAAGAATGTTGCTGATTACCATCCGATTACCCAGGATGAGTTCACCAACGCCAACCCGGAAATGAGCCTGCTGACCGGTATCGAGCGTAAGTCGGTATACGTCAACGGCACGTATGACTTCACCGACAACATCTCGTTCAATGCAGACATCCTGTACAACGAGCGCAACACGGACCAGCAGATCGCTGGTTACCCGTACCAGTCGCAGTCGGCGGCAATCAACACCCCGATGTCCGCTGATTCGGTGTTCAACCCGCTCGGCAAGTCGGCGGCCGACCCGGTCGGCCAGGAAATCCACTTCCGTCGTCGTCTTTCGGAAGTGCCGCGTACCACCGACAGCCAGCTGAAGACCCTGCGCTTCGCGCCGTCGGTCAGTGGCTTCTTTGATTTCGCTGGCAAGTCGTTCGACTGGAACGTCGGCGCGCTGTTCAACCGTAACGAATCGGTCAAGAGCAATTACGGTGACATGAGCCTGATCGCTGCACGTCAGGCATTGGGCCAGTCGTTCATCGACGCTGATGGCGTTGCCCGTTGCGGCACTGCTGCCAAGCCGATCGCAGGCTGCCTGGCATGGAACCCGCTGCTGCCGATCGGCGTTGCAGGCCCGGGTTCGCTGGACAACAAGGAACTGCAGGAGTTCCTGTTCCCGACCTACACCACCACCGGTGTCTCCAAGACCACCGCGTTCACCGCTGACCTGGCGGGTTCGATCATGACCCTGCCGGCTGGTGAGCTGGGCTTCGCTTTCGGTGTCGAACACCGCGAAGAACAAGCGCGTTACGTGCCGGATGCGTTCATGCAGTCGGGCCAGTACACCGGTCTGGCGCAGAGCACCACCAACGGTAAGTATGATCTGGACGAGGTCTACCTCGAACTGAACATCCCGGTGCTGGCCGACATGGCTTACGCCAAGGAACTGACCATCAACGTTGCCGGTCGTTACTCGGACTACAGCAACTTCGGCGACACCGTGAACGGCAAGTTCGGCGTGACCTGGCGTCCGCTGGACGAACTGCTGGTTCGTGGTACCTACGCTGAAGGCTTCCGCGCGCCGTCGATCGACAACATGTACGGCGGCGTTGGTGCCAGCTTCGAGCGTTACATCGATCCTTGCTCGGTAGGCGTGGCTGGCAGCGTTGCCGGCAATGCCGCTTGCACCGCTGCAGGCGTGGCCCCGGATTACGTGCAGCTGGGCCAGGGCTATGTGCCCTGCACCACCTCGCCGTGTGCCACCCCGGACCAGTTCATGTCGGGTTCCAACCCGAACCTGAAGCCGGAAACCTCCAAGAGCAAGACCATGGGTCTGGTGTGGAGCCCGCGCTGGGTGCAGGGTCTGGACATCTCGCTTGACTGGTTCAACTACCAGATCAGCGACATGATCATCTCCGATAGCGTCAGCCGCATCCTGCGTGACTGCTATGTGCTGGGTGACAGCAGCCGTTGCGCCGGTATCGTGCGTGCGGCCGATGGCCATATTAGCGAGATGTTCTACGGCCTGGCCAACCTGGGCCAGATGGAAACCGAAGGCTACGACCTGGGCGTGAAGTACCGTCTGCCGGAGATGTCGTTCGGCCAGATCTCCATCGACTCGCAGACCAGCTATACCGTCAAGTACGACGAAGCCGGCCAGAACAAGGCGGGTGACAAGATCACCATCGGCAACGTCGGTGCACCGGGTATCTTCCGCGTGCGCTCGAACCTGGGCGTGAACTGGGAGTACGGCGATTTCGGTGTCAACTACACCGCGCGTTACTACTCGGGCATGAAGGAAAGCTGCATCTCGACCGCCGAGGGCTGGTGTGACCTGCCGAACCGTTACGAAAACGGTGAGAAGGCTCCGCTGCGTACCACGGGCTCGAACACGTTCCATGACCTGCAGGTCAGCTACAAGGCACCGTGGGATGCCACCATCGCAGTGGGCGCGAACAACCTGTTCAACCACCGCGGTGCGTTGCAGTACTCGGCACCGAACAGCGCCTTCGCGTACTACGGCGGTTTCGACATCGGTCGCTTCCTGTACCTGAAGTACACCCAGAAGTTCTGATCCATCGAAGTTCTGTGCAACACGACAAAGGGTGGGCCTTCAGGCCCACCCTTTTTCTTTGGCTGGTGTTCTGAGGTACGTCGCCGCGTGATCAGGCGATCAAGCCGTAGTGCCGTTGTAGTGCCGAGCGATGCTCGGCAGCTGTATTCCCCAAGAAGCCTCAGTGCAGCATGGCTGCGCGCTACCCAAACGTAGCCAGGCGATCTAACGCCGCTAATCGGTCTTCGCGCACAAAAAAAACGGCCGCACAAGGCGACCGTCTTATCTGCATCGATTTCGTCGTGGCTTAGGCGTCGACGCTGATGCCCATCAGGTTGTCGGCCATTTCGCGCCACTGCTCCAGCTTGGGCAGTACGCCCACGCGCGCCAGGTACTCTTCGTTGACTTCGTGCCCGGCGGCCAGTGCGCAGGCGACGTGCACGGCACCGGCGACCCAGAAGCTGCGCACGTTGGAGCGCTGGGGCTGCAGGTGGAAGGCGACGGCTTCGATGATCGGCATCGGCAGGCCCCACAAGCCGAGCAGGTAGGCACCGGCTTCGGCATGGCCCGGACGCTCATCGCCGGCTTCCAGCGGCAGACGTTCGTCGCGCACGCCGGCCAGCAGCAGGCCGATGTCGGCGAGCAGTGCGGCGGTGGCGCCCAGCTCCGCGCTGGAGGCGGGCAGCATCTTGGCGGCCAGTTGCGAGGCCATCAATGCCCGCGACTGCAGTGCATTGCGCTCGCTGCCGGACATGCCGGGCAGGGCGAACACTTCGCTGGCAAGCACCAGGTCGCGCAACGTGGAAAGCCCGAGTCGGGTCACCGCGCCACGCAGGTCGGAGATCGCACGGCCGTTGTTGAAGAAGGCCGAGTTGGACAGTTGCAGCACCTTGGCGGCAATGGCCGGGTCGGTGGAAACCAGCTTGGCGATGTCGGCCGCGTTGCTGTCTTCGTCTGCTTCCAGCGCGTGCATCAGGCTCAGATACAGGTGTGGCGGCGAAGGCAGCTTCTCGATGCGGCCGATGGCCGCACGCAGGCGTGCGCCGTCCAGCAGCTCGCGCAGCTCTTCCAGGCTGGTGAGCGCTTCCAGCAGCACTTCCGGTGCCAGCGGCAGCGGCAGGAAGCGGTGGGCGACGCCGATGATGCGCGCCGACGGCACCCGCTGGCTGCTGTCGCTGTCGATCAGTGCGATGCGGATGGTTTCCGGGCGCAGGGTGCGGATCTGGCCGAGCAGCGTGACCGGTGACAGGTCGGGCAGGGTTGGCGCGGCAATCACCGCATCAATCGTGGCCGAGGCCACCGCCACGATGGCAGCGCTGCCATCGGGCACCGACTGTACTTCCCACTCGTCGCCCAGATCATCGACGTAGTCGAGAAGCTCGGCGGGCAGGCAGGCTTCGCCGCCGACTAACAGGATTCGCAAAACTCATTCCCCTTGGAGATACACACGGCCACATACAGAAACAGGCCGGATAACCGGCCTGTAAATGTAGCGAATCACTGGCTGTTGGTCATGCTCCGCGCGGGCGAAACGTGATCGCTGTCGCTGCGGGCGTGCCTGTTACGGCCGCCGGCAGCCGGTGATCAGCCTTCCTGCTCCTGGGCGAGGAACGCCTGGTGGGCATCGCTCAGGATCTTCTTGGCTTCGGCGGCGTCGCCCCAGCCTTCGATCTTGACCCACTTGCCCTTTTCCAGGTCCTTGTAGTGCTCGAAGAAGTGGCCAATGCGCTCCAGCCAGTGGCTGGACACCTGGGCGATGTCTTCGACATGGGCGTAGCCGCTGAAGATCTTGGCGACCGGCACGGCGAGGATCTTCTCGTCGCTACCAGCTTCGTCGCTCATCTTCAGCACGCCGACCGGACGGCAACGCACCACCGAGCCCGGGACCAGCGGCAACGGCAGCACCACCAGCACGTCGGCCGGATCGCCGTCGCCGCACAGGGTCTGCGGCACGAAGCCGTAGTTGCACGGGTAGCGCATCGGCGTGGAGAGGATGCGATCGACGAACATCGCGCCGCTTTCCTTGTCCATTTCGTACTTCACCGGCTCGGAATCCTTCGGGATCTCGACGATGACGTTGATTTCTTCCGGCGGGTTTTTGCCCGGCGAGACAAGCTTCAGGCTCATTGCGCTGACTCCGAGTCGTGATTGGTTGAAAAAGAGGGCCATTCTACGCGCACGGCTATTGCGACGCACCAAAGCGCGGCATTACGGGCGTGCGCCGCGCCATCAGCCGTTGGAGCGCAGCGGTCTCGGTGGTTGGTGAGAATTGCTGTCATCCTCCGGGGGGGCGTTGTCCGCCCCGGCCAGGCTTGTGCAGCGGATTTGCCTTGCCTTATGTCCAGCGACGCCCGTGCCCGCCTGAACGCCTTGCTGGAAAAGTGTGGCCTGCGCGCTTCGGCAGTGCCGCAGGCCAACATCAACCCCAACGCCGCAGCTGTGAAAGCCCCTCTCTCATCGCGGGGCGACGGAGCGCTGCTTGCGAATCACTGATTCGCTGCTCCCATGGCGCCTTCACGTCCAGCGAAGGCCGGGGCGTGAAGCGGAGGTGGGGAGAGGTCTGCCCGCAAGTGCAGCGACACGCACAGGCAAGTAGCCTGTCGCCATGGACTCCCTGATCGCCGCTGCCGCACGCGCCCTTGCCGCAGGCGATGTCCTGGCGGCGCTCAAGCACGTCGCCCTGCGCGACGATCCCTCGGCGCTGGCCCTGCGCGGCATCGCCATGGCCCAGTTGGGCGAGCTGTCGCGCGCACGCGAGTTGCTGCGACGTGCCCGGGGCGGGTTTGGCACGCATGAAGTGCTGGCCCGTGCACGCTGCGCGGTTGCCGAAGCGGAGGTGTCGCTGGCGATGCGCGAACTCGGCGGCTCGTCGCGTCCCGTGTTGACCACGGCCACCCTTCTGGAAGCGCGCGGCGATCATGCCAATGCGCTGCAGGCGTGGTTGATCCTTGCACGCCGACTGTTGCTGCTCGGCAAACTGCAGGAAGCCGCTGCCGCGCTGGCCAAACTCGACGGACAGCGGCTGCCGCCGGCGCTGGCGGCGATGGCCGGACTGACGTCGGCCGCACTGGCGTTGCGCTCGATGCAGATCACCGCCGCGCGTACAGCGCTTGCGCGCGCACGCGAGGCCGCCAGCAATGCAGGCATCCCGGCACTGCAGGCCGAGGTCGATGCGGCTTGCGAACAACTGGATCAACCCGCCGCGCGCTGCGTCGGTGCCGGCAGCAATCACCCGTTGCGCATCGAACAAGTACAGGCATTGCTGAACTCCGGCGCGTTGATCGTGGACGCCTGCCGTCGCGGTGTACGCGTGGGCGACAGCTGGCTATCGCTGGCACGACGACCGGTGCTGTTCGCCTTGGCGCGCGCGCTGGCTGAAGCCTGGCCGGCGGCGGTTGAGCGCGATGCATTGATCATGCAGACGTTCGGTCTGCGCCATTACGACGAAACACTGCGCGCACGGCTGCGGGTGGAGATTGGCCGCCTGCGGACATTGATCGCCGCGCAGGCCCGCATCGAAGCCACGGCGGAGGGCTTCCGCCTGATACCGAATGTCGCATGCCAGGTGTGGGTGCTGGCGCCGCCGATCGAAAGTGAACAAGCGGCCGTGTTCGCATTGCTGGCCGATGACGCGGCGTGGTCCACCTCGGCGCTGGCCTTGGCGCTGGGCACCAGTCAGCGTAGCGTGCAGCGGGCCTTGGTCGAGCTGGAAGCGGCTGCGCGGGTGCGTTCGAGCGGGCGCGGTCGCGCACAGCGTTGGCGGTCGGTGCCGCTGGCCGGATTCACGACGATCTTGTTACTCCCTGCTGCGCTGCCGATTGACTAGTGTCGTTGGCAGGCACTCAATCCCTGACGTGCCAGGAGATTGCAGCGATGAACAGTCAAATCCTCACCCCCACAAAGGCCGTGGCGAACGTGCACCCGGCCGACGTGGTGCGCGACTACGGCCCATTTGCCGGCTCGCACTGCATCCACGGCGTCAGCTTCGACGGCGAAAACGTATGGGCGGCCACCGGCGCCGCACTGGTGGCGTTCGATCCACACAGCGGTGAAGCGGTACGCACGCTGGCATTGCCGTGTGATGCTGGCACCGCCTTCGATGGCACGCATCTCTATCAGATCGCCGAAGCGCGCATCGACAAGATCGACCCGCACAGCGGGCAGGTGTTGTCATCGATTCCCGCGCCCGGTGCCGGCACCGATTCGGGCATGGCCTGGGCCGAAGGCAGCTTGTGGGTCGGGCAGTATCGGCAGCGGAAAATCCATCAGATTGATCCGTCCAACGGCGCCATTCTGCGCACGATTGAATCGGATCGCTTCGTCACCGGCGTGACGTGGGTGGATGGCGATCTCTGGCATGCCACCGGCGAAGGCGAGCAGAGCGACATCCGCCGTATCAACCCCGAAACAGGCGCAGTACTGGAGCGCCTGCAGATGCCTGACGGCATCAGCGTCAGCGGCCTCGAAGCGGATGGTGGTGAGCTGTTCTATTGCGGTGGTGGTCTGGACGGCAAGGTGCACGCCGTGAAGCGGCCGCGTTCGCGTTGAGCGGCACATCCGGCGAGTGCTGGCTCGCAATCGCTGGCCCTCGCGCAGCATTTGATGTGAGCCAATCATCGAGAAAGCGCTACAGGTCAAAGCTGTCCAAGTAATTGCAGTCATCAAAGCCCCTCTCCCCTTGCGGGAGAGGGGTTGGGGTGAGGGGACGTAGAAATCAGACCAAGTGAATAAGTCGCAGACTTGCCCGAAACAGGTACCTAAGTTCTAGCAGCGGCAAAAAGCACCCTCATCCGCCCCTACGGGGCACCTTCTCCCGTGTACGGGAGAAGGGATAGCTTCGAGTTCTTCAGGCTCGTTTGCAGCTATGGCGCAGTGAATCGATGCCAGCTCACGCTGGCAACAACGCCGTTCAAAACAATGCAGGCAACTGCAGCAACTCAAAAGCCCCTCTCCCGCGTGCGGGAGAGGGGTTGGGGAGAGGGCGCTTCTCGCAGTCGGCTTCGATCAGAGCAACGGCACCAACAGCAACGCAACGATGTTGATGATTTTGATCAATGGATTGATCGCCGGCCCCGCCGTGTCCTTGTACGGATCACCCACGGTATCGCCGGTCACCGCGGCCTTGTGTGCCTCGCTGCCCTTGCCGCCGAAGTGACCATCTTCGATGTACTTCTTGGCGTTGTCCCAGGCGCCGCCGCCGGTGGTCATCGAGATCGCCACGAACAACCCAGTGACAATGGTGCCGATCAGCAGGCCACCCAGCGCCTTGGGCCCGAGCAGCAGGCCAACCACCACCGGCACGGCGACCGGCAACAATGACGGCACGATCATTTCCTTGATCGCCGAACGCGTCAGCATGTCCACGGCCTTGTGATACTGCGGCTTGGCGGTGCCTTGCATGATGCCGGGGATTTCGCGGAACTGGCGGCGTACTTCTTCCACCACCGCACCGGCTGCACGGCCGACCGCTTCCATCGCCATCGCGCCGAACAGATACGGAATCAGACCGCCGATCAACAGGCCGATGATCACCGTGTGGTCGGACAGATCGAACGCGAACACCTCGCCCGGGTGCGCCATCTGCAGGTTGTGCGTGTAGTCGGCAAACAGCACCAGCGCCGCCAGTGCTGCCGAGCCAATTGCATAACCCTTGGTCACCGCCTTGGTGGTATTGCCCACCGCATCCAGCGGATCGGTGATGTTGCGGATTTCCGGCGGCAGATCGGCCATTTCGGCGATGCCGCCGGCGTTGTCGGTGATCGGCCCGTAGGCGTCGAGTGCGACGATCATCCCGGCCATCGACAGCATCGCGGTGGCAGCGATGGCAATGCCGTACAGCCCGCCAAAGTGGAACGCACTCCAGATTGCCGCACACACTGCGATCACCGGCAGCGCGGTGGACTTCATCGACACACCGAGGCCGGCGATGATGTTGGTGCCATGCCCAGTGGTCGATGCCTGCGCCACGTGCTGCACCGGCTTGTACTGCGTACCGGTGTAGTACTCGGTGATCCACACGATCAGGCCGGTCAGCACCAAACCGATCAACGCACACACATAGAGATTGGTCGCCCCGTGAGCGGTGTCGGCCATCAGCTGCGTGGTCACCGGCCAGAACGCGATGGCCGCCAGCACGCCGGAGACAATCACGCCCTTGTACAGCGCGCCCATGATCGAGCCGCCTGCTTTTACCTTGACGAAGAACGCGCCGATGATCGACGCGATGATCGACACACCGCCCAACACCAGCGGGTACAGCACCGCGTTGCGGCCGACCTCATCCATCATCATGCCGCCGAGCAGCATGGTGGCGATCACGGTCACCGCGTAGGTCTCGAACAAGTCTGCTGCCATGCCAGCGCAGTCACCAACGTTGTCACCGACGTTGTCAGCAATCACCGCCGGATTGCGCGGATCATCTTCGGGAATGCCAGCTTCCACCTTGCCGACCAGGTCCGCGCCCACGTCCGCACCCTTGGTGAAGATGCCGCCACCCAGTCGCGCGAAGATTGAAATCAACGAGCTGCCGAATGCCAATCCGACCAGTGCATGCAGGTTGTCGGCCTGGCTCAGCCCGAGCCGCTGCAGCAGCATGTAATAGCCCGCCACACCGAGCAGGCCCAGGCCCACCACCAACATGCCGGTGATCGCGCCGCCACGGAATGCCACATCCATCGCCGCGCTCATGCCGTTGCGTGCGGCCTCGGCAGTACGCACGTTGGCGCGTACCGACACGTTCATGCCGATGTAACCGGCTGCACCCGACAGCACCGCACCAATGGCGAAGCCAATGGCCGTGTACCAACTGAGGAAGAAACCGACCAGCACAAACAACACCACGCCGACGAGGGCGATGGTCAGGTATTGGCGGTTGAGATAGGCCCGCGCGCCTTCCTGGATGGCGGAGGCGATTTCCTGCATGCGGGCGTTGCCGGCAGGTTGCCGTAGGACCCATTGGGCCGAGATGATGCCGTAGACGATGGCGACAGCGGCGCAGACAAGCGAAAGCACAAGACCGTACTGTTCGAGCATGACCCCTCCAGCGTTGGTGGATGCCATACAGCGGTGGATGAAGCGGGGACACGCCGGGTAGATCGAAGCACTGGAACCGACCCGGGCCGCACGCGGCTGTGGTACGTGTCGCTGTGTTCAAACACTCTGAGGCGGGCCGAGTATGACTGGCAGCTGTCTCCGCCGCCAGCCGCCATCGGCCTTGCCCGACGGTTCAGCGGCAGGCTGGCAACGTCGGCAGCCTGCTGATACGGAACCGCCGATGATGAAAGCCGCACTCCCCCTGATCCTGCTGGCCGCGCTGCCGTTGCCACTGCTTGCCGCCAACGCCAACGCCAAGCCCGAGATCGAGCGCGCCGCCGCCAGCGCACAGGCCAATGCTGCGTTGCACACGGTGCGACAGATTCCCGAAGCCTGTACCCGCATCGAAGGCCGCTTCACCGGTGACAGCGCCGCGCCGTACGACATGCAACTGGTGCGCACCAGCGAACAGTGTCAACCGCGTGCGGTGTTCCTGGACTTCACCAAGGTCAATCCCAGCGAAGCCAATGGCTGGAAACTCAACGAAGTCGTGCACATTCCTTCAGCGGCCTGCAGCACGCAACAGGCGTTGGTCGAGGTATGGCGCAAACCCGCCGGCCAGCAATTGGCGTTGGACGGACAGGGCCAGAATCGCGTCTATCTCGAAGACGCCAAGGCTCAAGCCGCCGCAGGTCGGTTGGCCGCATTGCCGGCGTACTCGGCGAAGTTGAGCGTGCAGGGTTCCTGCCGTTGAGTGCGGTGCCGCCGTTGGTTCAATGACGCGGCGCCGCGCTCTCGCTGTTGTCCTTATGTGCCAGGTGTTGACCGAGGTGATAGCCGGCAGCGGCCAAACCGCAGGCGATGAGGAAGCCGAACGAACGGATAGCAAATGTAGAGGGCGCCGGGTTTGTCTTTGTCGCGTCAGCGTTGTTGCTAAGCGCGTACTCAACCCGTAGCCCGGGTAGGCGCAGCGCACCCGGGGTCAGCACAGATCAAGCAAATTTTTGATTCGTCATTCCCGCCTGCACGGGAATGACGAGCCGGAACAAAGCCGAGACGCCAAGCGCTCTCAGCCTTCCCAGTCCGGCAGTTTCTTGGCAACGACCACGTTCTTCAGCGTCACGTACTTCGGCAGGCCATCGCGACCGTAAGGCAATGGCGCTTCGCCGCGAATCAGCGGCTGCAGATAGCGGCGCGCCTTTTCGGTAATGCCAAACCCATCCCTGCGGATGAAGCCGGCCGGCATCTTCTTCTCGTGATTGGCGACCTTGGACAGCGGTGCGGCTTCGATCTTCCAGCGATACGGCACGTCGGAGCTGCGTACGATCACCGGCATCACCGAGTTCTGCCCCTTCAGCGCGAACTGCACTGCCGCCTTGCCAACGGCCTGCGCCTGTTCCCAGTCGGTTTTGGAGGCAATGTGACGCGCGGAGCGCTGCAGGTAATCGGGCAGGGTCCAGTGCACCTTGAAGCCCAACTCGGCCTTGACCCGGCCAGCCAGGTACGACGCCACGCCGCCCAGTTGGGTATGGCCGAACGAATCCTTGCCACCGCCGGCATCGGCAACGAACTGACCGTCAGCGGTGTGGATGCCCTCGCTGGCGACCACCACGCAGAAGCCGACCTTGGCCACCACCTGCTTCACCTTGGCGAGGAAGGCGGCTTCGTCATAGGCGCGCTCGGGCAGCAGAATGATCTGCGGCGCATCGTCAGGGTTCTCGCCAGCCAGACCGGCAGCAGCGGCCAGCCAGCCCGCGTGGCGGCCCATCGCTTCGTAGATGAAGACGCGGGTGGAGGTCTCGGCCATCGCCGCCACGTCCAGTGCCGCTTCGCGCACCGACACGGCGGTGTACTTGGCGGCTGAGCCGAAGCCCGGGCAGGTGTCGGTGACGGCCAGGTCGTTGTCGATGGTCTTGGGCACGCCGACGCAGGTCAGCGGGTAGCCATACTCCTTGGCCAGCTGTGAGACTTTCAGCGCGGTATCGGCCGAATCATTGCCACCGTTGTAGAGGAACCAACGCACGTCATGGGCCTTGAACACCTCCAGCAGGCGCTCGTATTTGGCCCGATCCGCGTCCAATGACTTGAGCTTGTAGCGACACGAGCCGAAGGCACCGCCAGGCGTATGGGCCAGTGCGGCGATGTTGGCGGCGGACTCTTTGGAGGTGTCGATCAGCTCCTCGCGCAATGCGCCCAGGATGCCGTTTCGGGCGGCCAACACCTTGATTTTCTTGGATCTTGCCTCGGCGATAACGGCGGAGGCAGTGGCGTTGATGACGGTAGTGACGCCACCGGACTGGGCGTAAAGCAAGGTGCCTTGGGACATGTTGAATACTCTCCGGGCGGGGGACATTTCCGGGACATTGGCCGGATGCGGTAAGCTGCGCATATTGCGGTGCAGCGTGAATCGGCCCATGAGTCTAACGCCGCTGTCCGTCCCGTTTACTCAAAACATATGGGAGTCAGGAATGCGATTGGTTCTGTTGGGACCGCCCGGTTCGGGCAAGGGCACGCAGGCAACCCGCCTGAAGGAAGAACTTCAGATTCCGCACATTTCCACCGGTGACCTGCTGCGCGCCGAAGTGGCCGCTGGTACGGAGCTGGGCAAGCAGGCCAAGGCCGTGATGGATTCGGGCAACCTGGTGTCCGACGACATCCTGCTGGGCATGTTGGAATCGCGTCTGTCACAGGCCGACGTCGCCACCGGCTTCATCCTTGACGGTTATCCGCGCAACGTGGCCCAAGCCAATGCGCTGGGCGAACTGCTGACCAAGCTCAACCAGCCGCTGGACGCCATCGTGCAGTTGGACGTGCCGACCGAACTGCTGGTCGAGCGCATTGCTGGTCGCGCGCAGGAACAGGGCCGCGCCGATGACAATCCGGAATCGGTGCGTCATCGCCTGCAGGTCTACAACGATTCCACCGCGCCGGTCATCGACTTCTACGCGGCCAAAGGCACCCTGGCCCGCGTGGACGGCGTTGGCGAGTTGTCCGACGTGTTGGCCCGCATCCTGGCGGCGATCAAGCGTTGATGGAACCAGGCTGCGGCGGACAACCGTCGCGGCCTGCGCCTTGCGCTGATAACGCAGGCCCAAACACAAACGCCCGGCTTCAATGCATGAAGCCGGGCGTTTGTGTTTGTAAGCGCCAGCAAGTGGGCTTGCTCAGAGCCCCGCAGCATGAGCTCCCTGGGGATGGCCTCTTGGGGAGTAGGACCTGAGGGTGCTGCGGCTGGCGATGGTCATTTTGGGCAGGAAGTGATCGCAAGGGTATCGGGGATAACCTTACATACGCATGGGTTTTTCCTACATGGATACCGGTCTGTGTTTGCATCGGCGACAATCAGGCCATGAGCAAGATCCATATTCTCGGCATTGCCGGCACTTTCATGGGCGGCGTGGCCGCTTTGGCCCGCGAACTCGGTCATCAGGTTGAAGGCAGTGACCAGGCGGTGTATCCACCGATGTCCACGCAGCTGGAAACGCTGGGCATCACGCTGTCGCAAGGGTATCTGCCCGGCAATATTGCCGATGACTGTGACGAGATCGTAGTCGGTAATGCGCTTTCGCGCGGCAACCCGGCAGTGGAGGCGGTGCTGGACGACGGCCGGCGTTACATCTCCGGTGCGCAGTGGTTGTCCGAGCAGGTGCTGCCCGGCCGCGACACGTTGGCGGTGGCTGGCACACATGGCAAAACCACAACGACGACGATTTTGTCGTTCCTGCTGCAGGCCGCCGGGCGTGAGCCGGGTTTTCTGATTGGCGGTGTGGCGGAGGATTTCGGGGTGTCGGCGCGGTTGGGGCGTGCGCTGGCCAGCCCTTCGGATCGACCGCTTTTTGTAGTGGAAGCCGACGAATACGACACCGCGTTCTTCGACAAGCGCAGCAAGTTCGTTCACTACCGGCCGCTGGTGGCGATCCTCAACAATCTTGAATTCGACCACGCCGATATCTTCCCGGACGTGGCTGCGATCCAGCGCCAGTTCCATCATCTGATCCGCACCGTGCCGGGCCGTGGTCGCCTGATCGTCAACGGCGAGGACAAGCACCTGGCCGAAGTGCTGGCGATGGGCTGCTGGACGCCGGTGGAGCGGTTTGGTTTTGATCCGTCCCTGGAGTGGAGCGCGCGCCTGATCAACCAGGACGGCAGCGCATTCGCGGTGCTGCATCGTGGCGCGGAAGTGGCAACGGTGGAGTGGGCACTGCTGGGCCGCCACAACGTGCTCAATGGATTGGCGGCATTGGCGGCGGCCCATGCGGTAGGCGTGGAAGTGGCCAGCGTGGCGCCGGCATTGGCCCGTTTCCAGAGCGTCAAGCGCCGCATGGAAGTGATCGGCCAGGCGCAGGGCGTGACCATCTACGACGACTTCGCCCATCACCCGACCGCGATCCATACGACGCTGGAAGGCCTGCGCGCGAAGGTGGCTGATGCACGCATCGTGGTGGCGATGGAGCCGCGCAGCAATTCGATGCGTCTGGGCGCACATTCCGATGCACTGGCGCCGTCGCTGGATATCGCCGACGCCGTGGTGTTTCTCGCACGCCCGGAGTTGCCGTGGGATGCCGCCAAAGTGATTGCAGCAGTGCGCGGTGATGCGCAGGCAGTGGCCGATACCGATGCATTGCTGGCGCAGTTGGGCGCGGTGGTGCGCGATGGCGACCACGTGGTGTTCATGTCCAACGGCGGTTTCGACGGTGCGCCGCGCCGGTTCCTGGCGCAGTTGCAGAACAGCTGACACCCCGGGCCTTCCCGTAGGGGAGGCTTCAGTCGCGAAGCCTGAGTCGGTGGGCTGGCAATCCCGGAATTGCAGTTGGTGCTGTTGTCTGGGCATTGCCAGCTTCGCGGCCAAGGCCGCGCCTGCGAGGAGCGGCTTCAGCGCGAGGCCTTGCCGCTGTATCCCATCGCTGCCGAAATCTGCGTGGCGGCTTCCAGCAATGCCTGCACGTGCGCCGGGTCCGGCGTGCTGGGCAAGTAGTGGATGGAGCCGACGATGGCCAACGTGCCGAACAACTCGCCATTGGCCTGCAGCAGTGGCGCGGCCAGCGCGTTGATGCCGATGTACAGCTCTTCCGGCGCGTCGGCCCAGCCGCGCTTGCGCACCAGTTCGATTTCCGCGGCCAGACGATCCGGGTCAACGATGGTGCGCGGCGTGCAGGCCGGGAGTGGTTGGGTGAGATAGGCGCGGCGCAGCTTCTCCGCACCGAAGGCCAGCGCGATCTTTCCCTGCGCCACGCTGTTGTGATGAAAACGCGTGCCCGGGCGCAGGCTGATTTCCACCGGCGCAGTGCCACGCAGCAGATCGATCACCACCACTTCGTTGTCGGAGAAGGTGGAGATCACGATGGTCTGGCCGACCTGATCGCGCAGTTGCTCCACGATCGGTTTAGCCAAGCTCATGACGTCGAAACGGCTGGTGCAGGCGCGCCCCAGCAGAAACATCTGCCAGCCCACGCGGTACTGGTTGTTGTCCGGATCCTGATCGACATAGCCATGCTCGCGCAGCACGCTCAGGTGCCGGTGGACGCGGGCCTTGGGCATGCCCAAAACCTGTGCCAGGCGGGTGACACCCAGTCCGCTGGGGGCTGACGCCAGCGCCTCGATGACTTTCAGCGAGACGATGGCCGTGGGCAAGCCGTGATCGGCGGTGTCGTCCTGTGCGTCCACACCAGTGGCGGCGGTCAAATCCTTTTTTTCGGTCACGGTCTGGCGGGGCATCGGCTACCTGTGTGCGGTTACTGGGGGCTAGCGCCGCCGGCCTGGCCGCGCATCCGTGCCGATTATGGCAGGTCGATGTATCGCTCTGCGAAAACCTTGTACCGCTGAGTCTTTTGCAGTGTGGCGTCCTCGGGACGCACGTAGCGAATGGAACTGCGTCCTTTGAGCTGGCGCGGCAGCAGGAAACAGCGGATGAAACGGGTTTCCTCGTCCTCGGTGGTCGGTGCCAGCACGGGGGCGTGGCCGAGTTCGAACCACGCATGGCCGGCCGGATGGTCCTGACGTTGTCCCAAGGTCTCGATGCTGATCCGACCGTAGTCGCAGATGCGGATGCCTGGGCCCTGATGTACGTGGGTGAGGGCAACACCGCCCTTTGGGAAATCCACGCGATCACAGCGCATCAGCCACTCAAACCGCCTGTCCAGCGTGATCGGTGCTTCCAGTTTGAGTTCGCTGCGGGTGGCTGGCGCCGATGGCAGTGAGCCGGCCGGCCGGTTGGCATCGGTCAGATCCCAGCGCCACAACACGGTGTCCTGATCGCCATTGAGCAGGGTCAATGGTTCCTGGCTGACGCGTGCCTGGGCAGGATCCAGCGACTGGGCATCCTGTGATGATTCGACCGTGAGGCCGCCTTCGCGCACATACAGGGCCCGCGGACCGGCGGGGAGGTAGACCGGCGGGCAGCCCGCAGGCAGGTGGTCTTCATGGAGACGGAGGATCAGCTCGGACATCGGAATCTCGCGGTTGTTACGACTCTTGTATCGTATATCGATACGAAAACGTTTGTCATGTTCCATTTTTGAGAAAAGTCGTATATTTTGTCTCCGCAGTATCGTTCACCGATACTTTCGTATCAGCCAAGATTCCGGAGGGGAAGGCAATGGCGCAGCGTGGTTCAACAATCCAAGCGGTAACGGGCGGCAGCGGTCGCTGGTGGCAAGGCGCCAGCAAACAGCAGTGGGGCACATTCCGTTCGGCCTATCTGGGCTGGATGTTGGATGTCATGGATTTGATGTTGTTCGCGATGGTGCTCAAGCACGTCAGCGCGGACCTGGGCTTCGACAAGTCGCAGGCGGGCATGGTGATGTCGGCCACGTTGCTGGCCACTGCGTTCGGCGGCTTGGTGTTCGGTTACCTGGCTGACCGGATGGGCCGTGCCAAGTCGATGATGCTCAGCATCATCTGTTACTCGATTGGCACTGCGTTGTGCGGCCTGTCGGATTCGCTGGGGCAGCTGATGTTGTTCCGGATCATCGTTGGCCTGGGGGTTGGCGGTGAGTGGTCCGCGGGTTCGGCACTGGTGAGCGAAAGCTGGCCGGCGCAGCACCGCGGCAAGATCCTGGCGTGGATCCAGAGTGCGTTTGCGTCGGGCTATGCCGCTGCGGCCATCATCGCCGCGCTGGTGGTGCCGACGTTGGGTTGGCGCTGGGTATTTGCGGTGGGCCTGCTGCCTGCGCTGTTGGCGTTCTATGTGCGCCGCCACGTCAAGGAGCCGGAAATCTGGGTCAACCAGAAAGAACGCCTGAGCTTCGGCCAGACCATGCGCCAGTTGTTCGGGACGCATGCACGCAACACCATCGTCGGCCTGGCCTTTGTTACTGCGGCCATGTGTGGCTATTGGGGCTTGTTCACCTGGATCCCGACCTACCTGGCCACGCCGGTTGCCGACGGCGGCCCGGGCCTGAACATGGTCAAGTCCACGATCTGGATTGTGGTCATGCAGGTCGGCGCCGCATTCGGCTTCGTCACTTTCGGCTACATCGCGGACTGGGTGGGGCGGAAGAAGGCCTTCATGATTTTCTTCGTGTGCTCGGCGCTGACCGTGCCGGTGTTCGTGATGATCAAGTCGCCGATGCTGCTGATGGGCTTCGGCGTTGTCGTGGCGTACTTCGGAACCGGCTTCTACAGCGGCTTCGCGCCGACCTTTGCCGAAATGTTCCCAACCACCGTGCGCGCCACCGCGCAGGGCTTTGTCTACAACGGCGGCCGCGCCATCGCCGCCATCGCGCCGGCGCTGATCGGATTCCTGGCCAACAGCTACGGCGTGGCCAGCGGGCTGATGGCGACCGCCGGTTTCTTCGGGCTGGCTGCGCTGATCGTGCTGCTGTTCCTGCCCGAGACCAAGGGTGTCGAGCTGACCTGATTGCAACCCCAGGAGTAAACCCATGCCGATCATCCAGGTGACCCTGGTGCAGGGCCGTGATGAAGAGAAAGTGCAGCGTTTCATCCGCGCAGTCGCGCGGGTGGCGCATGCCGAGCTGGATGCGCCGATGAGCGCGATCCGGGTAATGGTCAATGAAGTGCCGCCGCAGCGTTTTGCGGTGGGTGATGTGCTCAAGAGTGATGCGAAGGAAGTGAAGGCATGAGTGCTGTTTCCCTGGGGGCCGAGGCCATCGCGCGGCACGGTGCCGAACTGTATGCGGCATTGCGCAGCGGTGCAGCCATCGAGCCGCTGAGCGAACGCATCCCCGGCCTGGCGCTGGCCGATGCCTATGCGATCTCCAACGATCTGCTCGCACGACGCCTTGCCGATGGCGAGCGCGTGGTTGGCAAGAAGATTGGTGCCACCTCGGTGGCGGTGCAGCGCATGTTGAAAGTCGATCAACCAGACTTTGGCTTTCTCACCGATCGCATGCAGGTAGCCAACGGCGGTGTGCTGTCGGTGGCCGGCATGATCGCGCCGCGTGCGGAAGGTGAAATCGCCTTCCACCTCAAGCGCGACCTGGTCGGCCCCGGCATTACCCATCACGACGTGCTGGCCGCGACGGAATCCTTGTCGGTGTGTTTTGAAATTGTCGATTCGCGTATCCGTGACTGGCGCATTGGCATCACCGACACCGTTGCCGACAACGCCTCGGCGGCCGCCTATGTATTGGGTGAATTGCGCGTACCGCCGAAGAACCTGGACCTGGGCACGCTGGGCATGGTCGTCGAGAAAAACGGCGAGCTGGTGGCGACCGGTGCTGGCGCCGCTGCACTGGGCTCACCGGTCAACTGTGTTGCTTGGCTGGCCAATACGCTCGGCCGTCTGGGTACGCCGCTCAAGGCTGGTGAAGTGATTCTTTCCGGCGCACTGGTGCCGCTGATTCCCGTGGCGGCAGGCGACCACATGCGTGTGCGTGTCGGTGCATTGGGCCGTGCCGAGATCACGTTCGCATGACACCTGCTTCCTCCCCCACATTGAATGACAGGAGTTCTACATGACCCTGAAAGCAGCCATCATCGGTCCCGGCAATATCGGCACCGATCTGATGATCAAGATCCTGCGCCACGGCAAGCACGTGCAGATGGCCGCGCTGGTCGGCATTGATCCAGCCTCCGACGGCTTGGCGCGCGCTGCACGCATGGGCGTGCCGACCATTTCTAGCGGCGTCGCCGGGTTGATTGAGTCCGACCTGTTCGCCGACATCGACATCGTGTTCGATGCCACCTCAGCCTCTGCACACATTGCCAACGACGCGCTGTTGCGTGCCGCCAAGCCGGGTATCCGCGTGGTTGACCTGACCCCGGCCGCCATCGGGCCGTACTGTGTTCCGACGGTGAATCTGGAAGACAACATCGACGCGGCCAACGTCAATATGGTCACCTGCGGTGGCCAGGCCACCATCCCAATGGTGGCGGCAGTGGCCTCGGTGGCCAAGGTCAAATACGCCGAAATCGTGGCCAGTATTTCCAGCAAGAGTGCCGGCCCCGGCACCCGCGCCAACATCGACGAATTCACCGAGACCACTTCGCGTGCGATCGAGAGTGTGGGCGGTGCCCAGGTGGGCAAGGCGATCATCGTGCTCAACCCGGCCGAGCCGCCGTTGCTGATGCGCGACACCGTCTATGTGCTCAGCGAGCTGGCCGACACTGCGGCCATCGAAGCGGCGGTCAACGACATGGCCACTCGCGTCGCTGGCTATGTGCCTGGCTATCGGCTCAAACAGCAGGTGCAGTTCGAGGTGCTGGACGAACCGGTCAACGTACCGGGCGTGGGCCTGACCACCGGATTGAAGACCTCGATCTTCCTGGAAGTGGAAGGCGCTGCGCACTACCTGCCGGCTTACGCCGGAAACCTGGACATCATGACGTCGGCCGCGCTGGCCACCGGGGAGCGCATGGCCGCCTCGGTGCTGGCTGCGCGCGCTGCAGCGTGAGGACAACACCATGACTGCCAACAAGCTCTATATCTCCGACGTTACCCTGCGCGATGGCTCCCATGCCGTGCGCCACCGTTACAGCGTGGCGCAGGTGCGGGCGATTGCAGCCGCACTGGACAAGGCGCGGGTGGACTCCATCGAAGTCGCCCACGGCGATGGCCTGCAGGGTTCTTCGTTCAACTATGGCTTCGGCGCGCACAGCGATGTGGAATGGATTGAAGCGGCGGCCGAGTCGGTATCGCATGCCAAGATCGCCACGTTGTTGTTGCCGGGTATCGGCACCGTGCATGACCTGAAGAATGCCTATGCCGCAGGTGCGCGCATTGTCCGCGTTGCCACGCATTGCACCGAAGCCGACATCTCACGCCAGCACATCGAAGCGGCCAACGCACTGGGCATGGATACAGTGGGCTTTCTGATGATGAGCCACATGACCGCGCCGTCGGCGCTGGCCGTGGAGGCGAAGAAGATGGAAAGCTACGGCGCGTCCTGCGTGTACGTGGTCGATTCCGGCGGTGCGTTGAACATGAATGATGTGCGCGAACGCGTCAGTGCATTGCGTGACGCGCTGCAGCCTCAAACGCAGATCGGCATCCACGCCCACCACAATCTTTCACTGGGCGTAGCCAACTCCATCGCAGCGGTTGAGGCCGGCGCGATCCGCATCGATGCCAGCCTGGCCGGCATGGGGGCGGGGGCAGGCAATGCGCCGTTGGAAGTGTTCATTGCCGCTGCTGAACGCATCGGCTGGAACCACGGCTGCGATCTCTACACGCTGATGGATGCCGCCGATGACATCGTGCGGCCATTGCAGGACCGCCCGGTGCGGGTGGATCGCGAAACGCTGGCGCTGGGCTATGCCGGCGTCTATTCCAGCTTCCTGCGCCATGCCGAAGCCGCCTCGAAGCGCTTCGGGATCAACACCGTCGACATCCTCGTTGAACTGGGCAAACGCCGCATGGTCGGCGGGCAGGAAGACATGATCGTGGACGTCGCGTTGGACGTGCTGCGTGCGCGTGGCGAACAGGTACAGGAGACACAAGCATGACGCTGGACCGTTCCATCATCGAGAACTGCGCATTGCAGTTGCTCGCCGCCGAGCAGGAAGTCCGGGAGGTGACCAAAATCACCGATGCACATCCGCAGATGGATGTTGCTTCCGCTTACGACATCCAGGAGTGCCTGCGCAGCATGAAGCAGGCGGCAGGCGTGCGCATCGTTGGCATGAAGATGGGCCTGACCTCAAGGCCGAAGATGCAGCAGATGGGCGTGGATACGCCGATCTATGGCTTTCTGGGCGATGACAATGCGGTTGATGACGGTGCGGTGGTTGATACCGCGCGGCTGATCCACCCCAAGGTGGAAGCGGAAATCGCCTTTGTCATGCGCGATGAGCTGGCTGGTCCGGATTGCGATATCGCCAAGGTGCTGGCCGCTACCGATTACGTGGTGCCGGCCATCGAGCTGATCGACTCGCGCTACGAGAATTTCCGCTTCGACCTGCCCAGCGTGATCGCCGACAACACGTCGGCTGCCCGTTACGTGCTGGGCTCGCGCCCGACGACGGTGGGCGGGCTGGATCTGGAAACACTGGGTCTGGTCATGGAGAAGAACGGTCAGGTTGTCGAAGTCGGCGCGGGTGCGGCTGTACTCGGCAACCCAGCTGAAGCGGTGGCGATGCTGGTGAACATGCTGGCTGCGCGCGGGCAGGTGTTGCCGGCCGGCAGCGTGGTGTTGTCCGGCGCGATCACCGCGGCTATCGCAGTGGTGGCAGGCGACAACGTGCTGGTGCGCGGTGATGGCATCGGTACGACGTCGATGCGGTTTGTTTGATTCAGTGCGGCCTGGTGTCAGGTAGACGGCAATGTCGAAGCCATCTGCGTGATCGTCATTTCCGAGCGGGCGGGAATTGCAGGTTGCCTTCGCTTCCAACGCGAAGGCAACGGCTGCACAAAGCAATTTCGGCCCACGCCGGAATGACGATCTCAAGGTTGACCGCCACGTCCTGAAATCTCGTCGCTGGGCGGTCAAGAAAATCGAATTCGAAGAGCCGGCACTCCGCCCGAGCGCCGGAACGGTGTTCTGTTGCCCTGGGAGGGGAAAACGATGATCGGTAACAAGAAGTTGGCCGCACTGGCGGCCACCGCGGCGCTCGCCGCAATGCCGCTGAGCGCATTGGCGCAGGCCGTCGATGCGAAAGCCATGGAAGCGCGCATGGCGCAGTTGGAGCAGGAAATGCAGCAGATGCGTGAGGTGCTGCAGGCCTACCAACAGCGGGAAGCAGCCAGCACTGCAGCAAACGCCACACCAAGCGCCACTGCACTGGATGGTGCCCGGGTGACTGCCGCGCCTGCAGCGCCTGCGACCGTCATGCCCAATGCCATGCCGGGCACGAAGTTCTCCTTCGGCGGTTTCATCAAGCTGGATTCGATGTACACCCGAACCAGTGACGGTGCGATTGCCGACGGCTCGGCCGGTCGCCTGTTCTATTTCCCGGGTGCAACCCCGGTGGCGGTGGATGGCAATGGTCACAGCGCCAGTTACACCGACGTACACGCGCAGTTCTCGCGGTTCTGGTTGGGTGCCGATACCACGACCGACAACGGCGACAAGCTCAAGGCCTATATCGAGGCCGACATGTACGGCGGCGGCAGCAACGCCTTTGCCGGCAATGAAGTCATCACCAACACCTACGCCGTCACGCTGCGGCAGGCCTATGTGAGCTGGAACAACTGGCTGGCTGGCCAGACTTGGTCCAACTTCCAGGATGTGGCCGCGCTGCCGGATACGGTGGACTTCACCGGCCCTTCGGAAGGCACCATTTTCTCGCGACAGGCGCAGCTGCGTTACAGCAAGGGCGCCTGGTCGTTCTCGGCCGAAAACCCGCAGACCACCATCACGCCATTCGCTGGCAGAGGTGCGCGGATCAACAGCGGTGATGACGTCATGCCCGACCTGACCGCCCGCTGGCTCAGGCGCGGGGACTGGGGTCACTTCACGGTCTCAGCGTTGCTGCGCAACTTCCGATACGACGGTCATAACGATACTGGCGGCGCATTGAGCGTCTCCGGCAAGTTCAACCTCGGCGCGAATGATGATCTGCGTTACATGGTCAGCGGCGGCGCGGGCGTGGGGCGCTACCTCGGCTTTGCGCTGGGTAGCGACACGGTGCTGGATGCGGAAGGTCGTCTGCATGCGATGGACGGCTACGGCGGCTTTGCCGCATGGCGTCATGCCTTCTCGCCGAAGCTACGCGGCAATCTGGTGTACTCGGTAGCGGTGCTGGACAACGATGCCGCGCTCACCGGTTATGAGGTCACGGAGAAGGCGCAGTCGGTGCGGGCCAACCTGATCTATTCGCCATTTCCCAAGCTGGACCTGGGTATGGAGTTGAGCCATGCGCTGCGCCGCCTTGAAAACGGACAGGAAGGCGACATGAATCGCATCCACACGCATGTGAAATACAACTTCTGATGTGAGTATCACGACGGCCATGTGCCGTTGTCAGAATGCATACGGTGGGCTGGGGTAACATCAACCCCGGTCCACCCGTTTGTGTATCTGATGACTTCATCGCAAAGCCTGCCGTTGTTTCCGTTGCGTTCGGCGCTGCTGCCCGGCGCTTCCCTGGGCCTGCGCGTATTCGAGACGCGCTATCTGGATCTGGTGCGCGAGTGCGGCCGCAATGGCAGTACGTTCGGTGTGTGTTCGATTCTGGAAGGCGATGAGGTCGGCGCGCCGGCGACCCCCGCAGCGTGGGGCGTGGAAGCGTTGATCGAGGATTTCGACGTCGGCGCCGATGGCGTGCTGGTGTTGCGCCTGCGCGGTGCCCGGCGTTTCCATGTCGTGGAAACACAGGTGCGCGACAGCGGCTTGGTCGTTGCCGACGTGGAATGGTGCGAGCGCGACAGCGACGATGAATTGCAGCCCGAACATGCGCTGCTGGGCACCTTGCTCGAACGCATTCTTGAACACGCCGGTGGCGAGTACGCTTCTGCGGGTCCGGCGCAGTTGGATCAAGCTGCGTGGGTCGGTTGGCGGCTTGCGGAGCTGCTGCCGCTGCAGGAAAGACAGCGACTGGAACTACTGCAGGAAGCGGAGCCGATGCGCCGCCTGGATCTCCTGCTGGAGTGGATTCCGGAACTTGATGTGCCACAGGAAGAAGACCTGTAACTGCGCTTCGCTCCCTCCCTTTGCCGTAGGCAAGGGGAGGGTTGGGGAGGGGGGCTCTTAGAACGTGTTGTGCGAAATGCACCGCAGCCCTATCACTGCGCGGGGCTTTGCCCGCTGCGGATCATCAACAACGGCAAGCCGGTTTCCGGCTGCGTGCGTTGCTGGCTTTGCATGCCGTCCACCGATTGCTTGACCGCATCCAGCGCCGGATCAACGCCGCGCAGCGGACGCCACATGCCGAACAACTTGAGGTGACGCTGGTAGCGCAGGGTCTGCGCGCTACCCAGCCACACCGGCTCCTGGCCGGGCTGCAGGCGTACCGCCGATGGCCACAGCCGCAGCGCATACATTTCATCCGGACGCGCGCCGGGACGCAGCAACAGCATCGCTTCGACATTGCTGTCCAGCGTCGCCGGCAACACCGGCACTTCCTGCGGTTTGGCTTTCTGGTCGAGCATCACCAATGCCTGCTGCCAGCCGGCCTGCGGTTGCACGGTCCAGCCGTTGCGCTCCAGCTGTTGTTGCAGCGGGGCCAGCGGGCCGGCCACCTGCACGTCCAGCGGCCAGCGCTGGTCGTCATCGAATTCATTACGGCGCGCGGGCAACTCGTTCCAGCCTTCCTGCCACCACTGTTCGGCATTCATCTGCCGGCTTGTCTCGGCCACCGGCTCGAACTTGGCCAGCTTGGCCGGCACGTTGCGCGGTGCGTACCAAAGCGCAGCCAGTGCGAACACGCCATAGAACAACCACGCGACCGGCTTCACCCAGAACGAGCGATTGAAGCGGCGGCGGTAGGCCACGCCCAGCAACAGCAGCCAGAAGATGCCGAACAACATGCCGCCGATGACATCGCTGAGCCAGTGCGCGCCGAGGTAGATGCGGGCAAAACCAATCACCGTGACGACCACGCCGGACAGCAGGTACGGCCACACGCGGGTGCGGCCGGGCAGCTCGCGGCTGATCAGCACGGCAAAGAAACCAAAGGTGATGGTGGCCATGGTCACCGCCACCGACGGGAAGCCGAAGCCGCTGCTGGCCGACGGCGGCCGCACCACATCCACAGTGGTGCCGAGCAGCTTGGTCAGGGCCAGACCGAAAGCCAGCGCCGCCAGCCAATGCAGCACCGCCATCCAGCGCCGACGCCAGGCCAGGTACCCCATGCCGGCAGCAATGGCCGGCAACAACACCTGCCAATCACCGAGCGAGGCCAGCGCCGCCATCGGGTAGTCGGCCAGCGGGTTGCGCAGGGCCAGCATCAGCTGATGCACGGCCAGATCCAGCGCCAGCGGCTCGCCGTGGCCAACCACCACCATCAGCAGCACAAACCAGCCCCAACCCAACAGCAACAGCATCAGTGCCAGCATCGCCAGCGGCACCGATTCGCGCCGCTTCGGGTCGAACAGATCGCTCAATGCGCGGCCCAGCGGCCGCGGATGGCGTTGCGACCAGCGCAGCACGCGGGCAAGCCAACCGTCCATGCGTGCCGCCGACCAGCGGTAGCTGTACAGCACGATGGCCCAGACCAAGCCCAGGATCGCGCCGAGCAGGGCCACCACCAGGAACAGGTGGCCGGCGACGGCGGCCACCGCGTCATAGGCCTGGCCCAGCGCCCAGCCCGGCAGCAGGAACAGCACCGCCCATGACAGGCAGGCGATGCCGCTGGCCTTGAGATAGGTGACGAAGGGCATGTTCGCCATGCCGGCGATGGCCGGCACGAATGGACGGATGGCGCCGACATAACGGGCCAGCAGGATGCTCTTGAAGGCATTGCGGCGGAACAACAGTTCACCCCGGTCCAGCAACTGGGGGTAGCGGCTGAACGGCCACACGCCGCGGAGGCGATCACCCCAGCGCCGGCCCACCCAATAACTCACGCCGTCGCCAGCAAAGGCGCCAACCGTGGCGCAGGCCACCGCATACGGGCCGGACAACTCGCCCATGCCGATGAGCACGCCCACGGCGATCATCAGCGGCAATGCCGGCACGATGGCGCCCAGAATGATGACGGCATCGCAGAAGGCAATAGCGAAGATCGCGACACCGGCCAGGATGGGATGGGCTGCAATCCACGTCAGCGTGGTGTCGATCCAGGAATTCATCGGCCGATTATAAAGGCAGGGTTCCGTCAGACCGGCAGATACGCTGCAGGTTCATTGCCCTGTGGAATCGCCTTGTTCACCTGCCGGGGCGCTGCATGAAGACCGTGAAATCGGCGACACCGCCTAGAATACGGCGATGGCAAAACCCACTCCCGAGACACCGTTCACCGCGCTGAAGGCAGACAGCTTCGGCCGCATCTTGTTGGTTGAAGGCGCGCAGGGCCGCTTCGTGCGCCGCGACCTGGGTGCGACCCCGCTATGGCTGCGTCTGCCGGCGTGGTGGCTGGCCCGGCGTGAAGCGCGGGCGTTGGCCAAGCTCGACGGCATGGAGGCGACCCCAACGCTGTTGGCCTGGGATGGTCATTGGCTGGACCGCAGTTACATGGAAGGCGCAGCCATGTACCAACGTCCGCCGCATGGCGACCTGGCCTATTTCCGTGCTGCGCGCCGGCTGCTGCAGCGTGTGCATCGCCACGGCATCGCCCACAACGATCTGGCCAAGGAAGCCAACTGGCTGGTGCGTGAGGACGGCTCACCGGCGTTGATCGATTTCCAGCTGGCGGTCTGCGGCAACCCGCGTTCGCGCTGGATGCGGTTGCTGGCGCGCGAGGACCTGCGACACCTGCTCAAGCACAAGCGCATGTATTGCCGGCAGTCATTGACGCCGGTGGAACTGCGCCTGCTCAAGCGCCGTTCCTGGGTGCGCGAGTTGTGGTTCGCCACCGGCAAGCCGGTTTACCGCTTTGTCACCCGCCGCATCCTGCATTGGGAAGACAACGAAGGGCAGGGGCCCAAGCCGTGAGTGGCAGTGCCGAACCCTGCTCGGCAGGGCTTCACCAGGAAAGCTTCAACCGAGCATGTCGCCGTTTTACCGCAGCTCCACCAACTGCTTGCCCTTGAAGCTGCGCTTGCTGTCGAAGTAATACGCGAGCGTGACGTGGCCTTCGTCGGCGCAGGCGTGGCAACTGCGCAGCGGCGTGGTGTAACGCAGGCGCACGCCGCCGTCGGGCAGGGCATCGCTGCCGCTGGCTTCGGCCGGGGCGAACGGGCTGGCATCGGGATGCGCGTCGATGAAGGCCTTGTACTCGGGCAGGTCGCGCACGTTTTCATCGAGTACGAGCTCATCCACGTCCACGGTCTTGCCGGTGGCATCCACCAGCCAGGTGCCTTCATTGGTATTGGCGCGGAACGGGAACTCCAGCGTGGCCACACCCACGCCTTCAACCGATTGCCATGCGCTGACGTAGCCGGGCTTGCCTTGCGCGGCCAGCGTGCGTGCGGCATTTACCGCAGCCGGTGATGCGCCATTACTGCGCAGGGTGTTGATCAAACAGACATCGGCCGCGGCGGTGGCATCGCGGCAGGCGTCCAGCGAACCCTGCCACACGGCGCGTGCGTCGATCTTGGCCGCGGTCTCGCCCAGACCGGTGGTCTGCGCGGTCACATCCTTGCTGATAGGGGAGGATTCCGCCGCGATGTGGGGCTTCTGGCAAGCGCCAAGCGACAGGGCCAGAAGCAGCGGGGCGGTGTAAAGCAGGGGTTTCATTGCCAAATCCTGAAGAGAGCGCCCCCAGTATCGGCGCGGCGCATGAACAGAAAATGTCGCGGGGGCAATCCCATTGCAGACCGCCAAACTCCGCTGGCATCGGCATAATGCGAGCTGATTTCCACGTGGTTGGAGTAGGCATGAGCAGCTTGCAGGGCAAGACCCTTTTCATCACCGGTGCCTCGCGTGGCATTGGCTTGGCCATTGCCCTGCGCGCTGCGCGCGATGGCGCCAACGTGGCCATCGCCGCCAAATCATCGGTGCCCAACCCCAAGTTGCCGGGCACCATTCACAGCGCTGCTGAAGCGGTGAATGCGGCGGGCGGTCAAGGGCTGGCGCTGAAGTGCGACATCCGTGAGGAAGACCAGGTCAATGCCGCCGTTGCAGCGACGGTGGATACGTTTGGTGGCATCGACATCCTGGTCAACAACGCTTCTGCGATCTGGCTGCGCGGTGCGCTGGACACGCCGATGAAGCGTTTCGACCTGATGCAGCAGGTGAATTCACGCGGTAGTTTTCTGTGCGCGCAGGCCTGCCTGCCGTATCTGTTGCAGGCGCCGAACCCGCACATCCTGACGCTGGCGCCGCCGCCGAGCCTGGACCCGAAGTGGTGGGCGCCGCATACCGGTTACACGCTGGCCAAGATGGGCATGAGTTTCGTCACCTTGGGCTTGGCCGCGGAGTTTGGCCCGCAAGGTGTGGCAGTGAACGCACTGTGGCCACGCACGGTGATCGCCACCGATGCGATCAACATGATTCCCGGTGTGGATGTTTCCGGTTGCCGGAAGCCGGAGATCATGGCCGACGCCGCGCATGCGGTGCTGACGCGCCGGGCCGAGGGCTTCAGCGGCCAGTTCCTGCTGGATGACGAAGTGCTGGCCGAAGCGGGCATCACGGATCTGTCCGGTTATGCAATGGATCCATCGCGGCCGCTGATGCCGGACTTGTTTCTGGACTGAGGCCGAGCGACTGGTGCTGTAGGAGCGGCTTAAGCCGCGAAGCAAGCTGCGTTTCCGGACAAAACGGTACGGGACAGTCACGTAGGCTGGGATGGAATCCCAGCTTGCGCCTGAAATCCGTGACCGCTTGAATGCTGGGATTGCGCTGTCGCTCCATCCCAGCCTACGAGGAATCAAACAAGCGCGAAGGCGGAGGGATCAGGGATCGATGTGTTCCGGCAGCTCATGCCCGCAACGGTTGCAGTAACGCGCTTTGATTTCATGGCCTTCGTGGCCGCAGACCGTGCAACCGCGGTTGTCGTGACGACGCTCGCGCAACATGTTGCCGGCCAGCTCGGCGGTGTAGATGCCGGTGGGTACCGCCAGAATGCTGTAGCCGATCAGGATCAACGCCGAGGTGATGAAGCGGCCCAGTGTGGTGTGCGGGACGATGTCACCAAAGCCCACCGTCGCCATCGTCACCACCGCCCAATACATGCTGGCGGGAATGTTGCTGAAGCCATATTGCGGGCCCTCGACGACGTACATCAGCGCGCCGGCAATGATGGCGATGGTCACGACCATCGACAGGAACAACAGGATCTTGCGCCGGCTGCGCCACAGCGCCTGCATCAATACGCCGCTTTCCTCGATGTAGCGGGTGAGCTTGAGGATGCGGAACACCCGCAGCAGCCGCAGCACGCGCACCACCAACAGGCTCTGCGTGCCGGGAATGAAGAAGGAGATGTACGACGGCAGGATGGCCAGCAGGTCAATGATGCCCCACACGCTGAACGCATAACGCAGCGGTCGCCGCACCACCAGCAGGCGCAGCACGTACTCGGCGGTGAACAGCAGGGTGAAGCCCCATTCGATCACATAAAAGCCGGTCGCCCATGACGCGTGGATGCGTTGCACGCTGTCGACCATGACCACCAGCACGCTGGCGAGGATGGCCCAGACCAGCAGCAGGTCGAAACGCCGCGAGGGCGGCGTGTCGGTGCGATGGATGATGTCGAACCAGCGGCGGCGCCAGCCGGTTTCGCTGGCGGGATTCAATTGGGGCGTGGTGAACAGGCGCATGCGCGCATTGTGCCGCAGCCGGTGGAATGGAGGACAATGCGGCCTTCATTCCCACCCAAAACCGGAACGCCATGACCGCTGTCGCCGAACCGTTGCTGTCCCTTTCCAACTACTACCTGCCGGTGTACCGCCCGCGCCAGCTGGTGCTGGAGCGCGGCCAGGGCGCGCGCTTGTGGGACACGCAGGGACGCGAGTTCATCGACCTGGCGGCCGGCATTGCGGTGTGCAGCCTGGGCCACAACAACCCGGACTTGAAGGCGGCGTTGTTCGAGCAGGCCGACAAGCTGTGGCACACCAGCAACATGTTCTACAGCGAGCCGCCGCTGCACCTGGCGCAGGAGCTGGTGGACGCCTCGCGTTTCGCCAAGCGCGTGTTCCTGTGCAACTCCGGTGCCGAGGCCAACGAAGTGGCCATCAAGCTGGTGCGCAAGTGGGCCAGCGCGCAGGGCCGCGCAGCGGAGAAGCGTTTCATCGTCACCTTCCGCGGCAGCTTCCACGGCCGCACCCTGGCCACCGT
The DNA here is from genome assembly GCF_050737575.1 of Stenotrophomonas sp. Classification (GTDB taxonomy): domain Bacteria; phylum Pseudomonadota; class Gammaproteobacteria; order Xanthomonadales; family Xanthomonadaceae; genus Stenotrophomonas. The sequence goes on along the minus strand of NZ_JBOHXW010000005.1, from coordinate 146,889 downwards.
CACCGCCACTGCGCAGCCGAAATACCAGGAAGGCTACGAGCCGTTGCCCGGCGGCTTCCGCTATGTCGATTTCAATGACGTGGCCCAGCTCGAAGCGGCGATGGCCGGTGGCGATGTGGCGGCGGTGATGTTCGAGCCGGTGCAGGGCGAGGGCGGCGTGATGCCGGCCAGCGCCGAGTTCATGCGCCGTGCCCGCGAGCTGTGCGACCAGCACGACGCGCTGCTGGTGCTGGATGAAATCCAGGTCGGCATGGGCCGCACCGGTGAGTTGTTTGCGCATTGGAACTGGGGCGTGACCCCGGACATCGTCACCCTTGCCAAGGCGCTGGGTGGCGGCTTCCCGGTTGGCGCGATGCTGGCCGGGCCGAAGGTCGCCGAGGTGATGGGCGTCGGCGCGCACGGCAGCACTTTCGGCGGCAACCCGCTGGCCGCTGCGGTGGCACGCGTGGCGCTGCGCAAGCTGGCGTCCGATGAGATCAAGGCCAACGTGGCCCGCCAGTCGGCCGCATTGAAGGCCGGACTGGAAGCCATCGGCGAAGCGTTCGGCGTGTTCGAGCAGGTGCGCGGCATGGGTCTGATGATCGGCGCGGTGCTCAAGCCCGATTACGTGGCTGATATTGGTGTGTTGCTGGACCTGGCCGCTGAAAAGCAGGTGCTGATCCTGCAGGCCGGCACCAGCGTGCTGCGCTTCGTGCCGGCGTTGAACATTACCGATGAAGAATTGGCGGAAGGTTTGAAGCGCGTGCGTGAGGCGATTGCTGCTTACGTTGCTGCGCGGGGGTAAGTCTTTACAGATCAGAAGCTACCCCTCTCCCCAACCCCTCTCCCGCAAGGGGAGAGGGGCTTTGAAGCTGCAATTGCAGATATCGCTCCAACTTGCGATGCAGCGAGCCCCTCTCCCCTCGCGGGGTGAAAAGGGGTGTTTACGAACCACTGGTTCGTACCCCATTTGAACGCCCTTGCGCCAGCGCAAGGGCCGGGGCGCGGAGCGGGGGGAGAGGCCAGCAGTCACACCCTCAACCCAAACAAACCCAAAAACCAACAATGCCCTCGACGTATTCCCAATCAGCGGACTACATCGAGGGCATTGTCGTTCTGCACACGGCAATTGCAGTCAGCCCAGCAGATGAAATCGCCGCAACAGCCGCCGCAACGACTGCGCGTGATACGCCGTGTCGGCGTGCAGGCCGGCCGTTCGTGCGCCCTGCACATTGCGGAACAGATGATCGACAAACAGCGCGCGCGCGGGCTCGCATCCCAATGCGTTGCAGGCGGCGAGGTAAGCGTCGGGATCGGGCTTGCGGATACCCAGCGTTGCACTGCCCAGGACGCGTTGTCTGGGCAGAAATTGCTGGATCACCGGCAATGCGAGCGCGCCGTTGTTGGTCAGGATGGCGACGGATACTTCCGGGTGGACACGCTCCAACAGCGCCACACAATCGCGACGCGGCACGGTTGCGGCCGCGCGTGCATGTTGCCAGTCGTTTGCCTGCAGGTTGCAGTCCAGGTGGTCATTCAATGCGCGTAGCAGTTGATCACCATCCAGCTCGCCGCGTGCATGTGCCAGCTCCAGGCTTTCGCTGCGCAGCACGGTGTCCAGTTGCGGCACTGTGCAGGCAGCGGCTTCGGCCAGGTGCTGCAGAAAGCGGCGGTGATCGTAGTCGGCAAGCAGACCATCGAAATCGAGTAGCAGGGCGTTCAACGCGGGCATAAGACGGGTGGCGGTGATGATGGGGAAGTATCGGTGCTGCGGGGTGTTGACGCATCCCTGCGACATCCCGTCGCACACGCCGCTGCGGAGCATTGCCTAGAATCAGCACAATCCACTGATGTTGCGGAGTTCCAAGTGAAGCGTTCCAGCCTGTTGTTGGCCCTTGTCGTCCTGTTGCCTGCGGCCCCGGCCATGGCCCGTACCTGTGCGGTGACCATCGAGAGCAACGACCGCATGCAGTTCTCGGTGCCGCAGATCAATGTGGCGGCTGATTGCACGCAGGTTGATGTCACGCTCAAGCACACCGGGCGCATGCCGGCCACGGCGATGGGCCACAACTGGGTGCTGACGCGCACGCCGGATTTCCAGCCGGTCGCCACCGCGGGCATGCGCTCGACGTTGGCTGACAGTTACCTGCCGAAGAACGACGCACGGGTGATCGCCTTCACGCCGATGATCGGCGGTGGCCAGACCACGCAGGTGCGTTTTGCCACCAGCAAGCTCACGCGCGGCGGTGACTACACGTTCTTCTGCTCGTTCCCGGGCCACTGGGGAATGATGAAGGGAAAGCTGATTTTCGGTTGAGAAAAAGCTCCCCTCATCCGCCCTGCGGGCACCTTCTCCCGTACACGGGAGAAGGGAATGGTTCAACGCAATCTGCAGAGTTGCTGCATCTCCGCAGATCGCTGTAATGCAAACCCTTCTCCCGCCAGCGGGAGAAGGTGCCCGAAGGGCGGATGAGGGGAAGCGCTTCGCGAAAAAAAGGCCGGCATAAAGCCGGCCTTTCCATGTGCGTAAAACCCAGCAGATCAACCCGCAGCAACCACCTTGAACGCCTCACGTGCGGCTGCCAGCGTGGCGTCGATCACGGCATCGTCGTGCGCGCTGGACAGGAAGCCGGCTTCATACGCCGACGGTGCGAGGGACACACCGCGCTCCAGCATCGCGTGGAAGAAACGATTGAATGCCGGGATGTCGCATGCCGTGGCCTGTGCGTAGGTCTCCACCTTTTCATTGGTGAAGAACAGGCCGAACATCGCGCCAACCTGCGTCGTGGTTACCGCGACGCCGGCTTCCGCCGCCGCCGCTTCCAGACCCGCGCACAGGCGCGCGCTGGCCGCGCTCAGGCGCTCGTGGAAACCGGGCGCCTGGATCAGCTCCAGCATCGCCAGGCCGGCGGCCATCGCCACCGGATTGCCGCTGAGCGTGCCGGCCTGATAGATCGGGCCGGCGGGCGCGATCTGCGACATCAGTTCACGACGACCGCCGTACGCACCCACCGGCATGCCTCCGCCGATGATCTTGCCGAAGGTGGTCAGATCCGGGGTGATGCCGTAGTGCGCCTGTGCACCACCGAGGGCCACGCGGAAGCCGGTCATCACTTCGTCGAAGATCAGCAGCGTGCCGTATTGCGTGCACAGCGCACGCAGATGCTGCAGGTAACCGTCGCGCGGCGGAATGCAGTTGGCGTTGCCGACCACCGGCTCGATGATCAGGCCGGCAATTTCTGCACCCTGCTGCTCGAACAACGCCGTGGCTGCGTCGAAATCGTTGTACGGCAGGGTGAGGGTGAGTTCGCTCAAACCGGCGGGAACGCCCGGCGAGGTTGGTACGCCCAGGGTCAGCATGCCGCTGCCGGCCTTCACCAGGAACGAATCACCGTGGCCGTGATAGCAACCTTCAAACTTGACGATCTTGTTGCGGCCGGTGGCGCCGCGCGCCAAGCGGATGGCCGACAACGTGGCCTCGGTGCCGGAGTTGACCATGCGCACCATTTCGCACGACGGCACCAAGCGGGTGATGGTTTCGGCCATGGTCACTTCGGCCGCGCACGGCGCACCAAACGACAGGCCGTTGCCGATGGCTTGCTGCACGGCCTCACGCACCGCCGGATGGTTGTGGCCGACGATCATCGGGCCCCACGAACCGACGTAATCGATGTAGGCGTTGCCGTCGACGTCATGCAGATAGGCGCCATCAGCGCGCTGCACGAAGAACGGCTCGCCACCGACCGACTTGAACGCGCGCACCGGCGAATTGACGCCGCCGGGCAGCAGCTTCTGGGCGCGCTCGAACAGGGCGTGGGATTGGGCGTGGTTCATGGATCAGCTCCTTTGTGGGGGTTCAGCAGCGTTGAAGGGGTCGGTGAACAAGCCCCTCTCCCGCCTGCGGGAGAGGGGTTGGGGTGAGGGCAGCTCCTGGCGAGTAAACGTCAAAGGCTCCCCCCATCCGCCCCTTCGGGGCACCTTCCCCCGCTCGCGGGAGAAGGGAAATGCACTGCTTTTCAGCAATCGGGTGAAATCAAAAAGTCGGGAAACAACGTCGATAAGCCTGCAATGCAGCGACCGGATCCGCCTCGCTGAACACACCGCTGATCACCGCGATCAAGTCCGCGCCGGCGTCCACTACAGGCCGGCTATTGTCCGGCGTCAGTCCACCAATCGCCACCCGCGGCACCCCAAGTGCGGCGCTTTGTCGCAGCAGGTCGAGCGATGCCCGGCGTGGCGTCACTTTGCTGCGGCTGGGGAAAAACGCGCCGAAGGCGACGTAACTGGCGCCAGCTGCAACCGCGCGCTGTGCAAGCGCGAGTTCGTCATAGCAGGAGGCGCCAACAATCGCCTGCGGGCCGAGCAGCGAACGGGCGGCAGCGATATCGCCATCGTCTTCGCCCAGATGCACACCAGCTGCGCCGACAGCATGGGCCAGCGCGGCGTCGTCGTTGATGATCAGCGGCACATCGGCTTCGGCGCACAGTGCTTGCAGCGCCTGTGCCTGGGCCAACCGGGTCGGCGCGTCCACCGCCTTGTTGCGGTATTGCAGCCAGGTGGTGCCGGCCAGCAACGGTGCAACGCGCTGCAGCAGGCGCTCGCTGTCGGTCTCGTCCGGGGTGATCAGGTAAATGCCGCGCGGGGCGGTGGAAATAGGGGGCATGGATGGCTACCGGTACGGCGGCGGGAGTGTGACAATCAACGCCGTTTCTTTGTCCGGCGATTATCCCCGATGTCCGATGCCTCGGCCTCCACCTTCCGCAACTGGATGTGCGTTGTCTGCGGTTTCATCTATCGCGAGGCCGACGGCTTGCCGGAAGAAGGCATCCCGCCAGGCACGCGCTGGGAAGACGTGCCCGACACCTGGACCTGCCCCGACTGCGGCGTGACCAAGGACGATTTCGAGATGATCGAGCTGGAGTGAGGCCAGCTGGAGTGACGCCAAGGGCGTAGGAGCGGCCTCGGCCGCGAGCAGCTTTGCCCCCGCCGTCGGCGCACAACCGTTCGTATCCGAAGAAGTAGTGAAGTTGCCGGCATGGCCGGCGATTCCTTGGTGAAGACGGCTTTTTTCACCGGTTCCGGGCGCAGCAGTGACTTCGCGGCCGAGGCCGCTCCTACGCAGATAGCCTCAGTGCAGCCTTGGCCGCTCGCCGCCCAGTTCGATCAGGCGGTCGCGGATACTGCTGGCGTCGGCGGCTTCCGGTTCCATCTTCAGATACGTGGCCAAGTCGGCGCGCGCGCCGGCCAGATGTTCCAGCTTCAGATACGCCAAGCCACGGTCGCGCACGGCGTCGGCCTGCTTGGGGACCAGTTTGAGAATGCGGTCGGCGCTGCGTGCGGCGCGGTCCCACTCGCCACGTTCGACATACACACCGTGAAGGTTGCGCAGCATGCGCATCAGAATCGCGCGGTGCGGCGCCGGGTCGAGAATCTGTGCCAGCACGCTGTCATCGGGTGTTTCGCCGCCCAGGTTGCTGCGGGCGCGCTCGCGCAGTTCGTCCACGCTCAGGGGGCGGCCGCCATTGAACGGATCCATGATCAGCACGCCGTCTTCCACCGGCAGCCGCACCAGGAAATGGCCGGGGAAGGAAATACCTTCCAGCGGCAGGCCGAGCCGGCGCGCGACTTCAATCTGCACCAGCGCCAGTGAAATGGGGTTGCCCAGCCGGCGCTCGAACACCTCGTTGAGGTAGCTGTTGCGCGGGTCGTAATACTCGTCGTTGTTGCCGCTGTAGCCCAACTCGTTGAACAGGTGATGGTTGATCGCGGCGATTTTCAGCGGCCATTCGCCAGTGGCGTCCACTTCAACGCGCAGGTGGTCGGCATGGGCCTGCAGCGTGCGGTCGTAGGCGGCCGGGTCCAGCTCGGGGTACTCGTCGCGGGCGATCAGCAGCGCGGTCGGCAACAGGGGCAGCGCGTCGTCGGACAGGCTGGCCAGTTCATCCCAGATCGGCAGGGTGAGGCGTGTATCGGACATGGGCTCAAGACTGCGGGCAAAGCGGCGCCGGTTCAAGGCCGGCGCGGTGCGGCATGTGGTGCAGGTTCAATCGGCCTTGGGAATGCCCGGGCCGAAAACCAGCTCGGTGCCGTCCTGCAGATTGAGTTTTGCGGCCTGGCCTGCGTTGAGTTCCAGCACATAACGCGCCGGTTTGAAGCTGGGGTAGGGCGGGCACATATCACCGGCCGAACACGGCGGCACGTCGCGTTGCTGGCTGACCAGGCGGCGCTCGGTATCGAAGTACAGGATGTCCAGCGGCAGCTTGGTGTTCTTCATCCAGTACGCCTGCGGTTCCTGACGGTCGTGGATGAACAGCATGCCGTGGTCGATATCCATTTCCTCGCGGAACATCAGGCCGCGGGCGCGGGTGTCGTCGTCCTGTGCCAATTCCACCTGATAGCGGCTGCCGGCCAGTTCTACCCAATGTTTGCCATCGGCGCTGGCGCAACCGGCAAGGGTGAGCAGGGACAGGGCGAAGAGTGCGCGCAGAAGGATGTTGGGCATGGATTGGGACCTGGTTCCAAGGGGAGGCCTTCAGGCGGAACCGGTAGAAGTTAGAAGCTTCCCCTCATCCGCCCTTCGGGCACCTTCTCCCGTGGACGGGAGAAGGGACAAGCAACAAGCAACAAGCAACTGCAGTTACAGCACCTGCGGCGGCTCACCGCCGACAATCACCACGTCGGCCGGGCGGCGGGCGAACAAGCCCACGCAGACGACGCCGGGGATCTGGTTGAGTTCCAGTTCCAGCTTCACCGGATCGGTGATGGCCAGGTTGTGGATGTCCAGGATGACGTTGCCGTTGTCGGTGACCACGCCATCGCGCCACACCGGCTGGCCGCCGGTGCGGGCCAGGATTTCGCGGGCGACCAGGCTGCGCGCCATCGGGATCACTTCCACCGGCAGCGGGAACTTGCCCAGCACCTTGACCTGCTTGCTGGGGTCGACGATGCAGACGAACTTCTTGCTGGCCTCGGCGATGATCTTCTCGCGGGTCAGTGCGGCACCGCCGCCCTTGATCAGGTTCTTGTTGCCGTCGCACTCGTCGGCACCATCCACGTACAGCGACAGCGTGCCGGCGTGGTTCAGATCCATCACCTCGATGCCGTGGCCCTTGAGCAGCGCGGTGCTCTGGTCGGAGCTGGATACCGCACCTTCAATCTGGTCCTTGATGCGGGCCAGTGCCTCGATGAAATAGGCAACGGTGGAGCCGGTGCCGACACCGACAATCATTCCCTTCTCGACGTACTCAATGGCTTTTTCGGCGGCCAGGCGCTTGGCTTCAGACATGGTGGGGCTCGATGGGTTGGAGGAATACGTTTGACGGTAGGAGCGGCCTTGGCCGCGAAGCTGATAGAGACAACGCCGCTACAGAATTGGCGATTGCAGACATCGCTGCTGCGGGGCGATCACCTGCTTCGCGGCCAAGGCCGCTCCTGCGGATTCAGCTCGATTTCTTTTCCAGCGACAGCAGCAGCTTCCACTGCGCGGCGGTGACCGGGAACACCGACAGCCGGTTGCCCTTGGCGGTCAGCGGAAACCCTTCGCCCAGTGCCTCGGCATGTCGCTTGATTTCATCCAGCGCGATCACCTGCGCCAGCTTGCGCTCAAAACCCACGTCCACCAGCATCCAGCGCGGTTCCTCGCGCGTGCTCTTGGGGTCGAAGTAATCCGATTCGGGGTCGAACTGGGTGTCATCGGGATAGGCTTCGCTGGCCACCGTTGCAACACCGACGATGCCCGGCACCTTGGTATTGGAGTGGTAGAACAGAATGCCGTCGCCAACCTTCATGCCATCGCGCATGAAATTGCGCGCCTGGTAGTTGCGCACGCCGTTCCACGGCTCAGTGCCTACGCGCTGCAGGTCATCAATGGAAAAGGCGTCCGGTTCGGACTTCATCAGCCAGTAGCGCTTGCGGGCGGTCATGCGTTCAACGGTTCCGGGTAGAGAGTGGCCTGCTCGGTACAGATCACATCGACCGCCACGTCCCAGTCCTCGACCGGCAGTGACGGCACCTGCTGGGTGGAAAAACCCACTCCCACCAGCCACGGCGGCGCGGCCTGGCGCTGCCGGAATGCGAAGCTGCGATCATACCAGCCGCCCCCCATGCCCAGCCGCCGCCCCAGCGGGTCAAAGCCGACCAGCGGCGCGATGACCAAGGCCATTTCTTCCGGCCGCAGGGCCTGCGTCGGGTCCACATCCGGCTCGGGAATCCCATAGCGATTGCTGACCAGCGGCTGCCCCGGCCGCCACGGCGCAAAGCGCAGCAGCTTGCCGTGCAACACCGGCAGGCAATAGACCTGCTGCGGCGGCAACTGCATCTGCCAGCGGTGCAGCGCGATCTCACCATCCATCGCCCAATAGCCGGCAACGTGGCCGCTGATGCTGGCGAAAGGCAGGGAAAGCAGGCGCGTGGCCAGGGTTTCGGCGGCGGCGATGCGCTCGGCGGCGGGAATATCGCGGCGGCGTTGGCGCAGTTGCTGGCGGAGGGTCTGGCGGTGGTCGGCAGTCATCGGCACTGGGTAGCGGAGTCAGGTTTGAAAGCCCCTCTCCCGCCCGCGGGAGAGGGGTTGGGGTGAGGGTAAGGGCGAAGCTCTCGTGCCGCCAAACTTCAAGGCGCTTTGCGCCAACCCTCATCCGCCCCTTTCGGGGCACCTTCTCCCGCAGGGAGCAGGAAAAAAAGAACGGCGCCGTTAGGCGCCGTTCTGGAATATTGCATTCTCCGCGGTGACGATGCGTGCGAAACGACCTTGAACCCGGGGTTCAAGTGGGAACGCTGGGGGGCCATTGGGCTTCCCGCTACAAGGCGGACTTGCACACCCGGCTCCGTCGCGCCCCCGTGGTCGTAATTAAGGGACAAGGCGAATGTTTGCACACGCCGTCGTTCACAGCAGAGAACGCGGGGCAAGTATAGCCGGTTGCATCGGCGTGGGCAGCTTTTTCAGGCGTGTGTCCAATTCACTTGCCTGAGCCGCTCAGCTGGATCAACGCGCGTTGTCGATGGCGATATCCAGGCGCTGATTGAGGTCATTCAATGCCGCCTGGAAGCGCCGCTGCTGTGCGGCCTGTTCATCGCGGACCTGCTGCAGCTCGTGGGCAAGATTGAGTGCCGCCAGCACGGCCACCCGGTCCACGGCGGCCATGCGGTTGCTGCCGCGGATCTCGCGCATCTTGATGTCGAGCATGCGTGCGGCGGCGTTGAGGCTGTCGCGCTCGGCGGTTTCGACACCCACCGTGTACTCGCGGTCGAGGATGCGGACGCTGACCGGTTCGTTGTGGCTCACGTGTGCTGCTCCAACGATTTGAGACGGGTGATCATCGCTTCCACACGCGAGCGGGCCTGTTCGTTCTTGGCCAGCAGTTGCGAGCGTTCGGTCATCAGGTGTTCCTGCTGCTGGCGCAGGCTCCGGTTCTCATCGGCCAGCCGCTGGTTGCGCTCAAGCAGCAGCTCGAGGCGCGAAACAAGGGCAAGCAGTTGGCCGGCGGGGTCGAAGGCATCCATGGGCGGCACGATAGGCATGGCGGGGAGGGGCGGTCAAGGTGGAGGACACAGTCCGATTGCTACACTGTGCGGCCGTCACCATGTTGGCTGTGGTCACGACCCTTTTCGGCTTTACAGAACCATCACATGAGCGAACTTCCTGTCATCAACGACATTGTCCAGGCCAGCCAGTCGCTGGGCCTGGGTGCTTCCCCGGCCGAACTTCATGGTGGCCTGACTGGCTGGCTGGCGGGTGGCGGTGCCGATCTGCAGGCCTGGCCTGCAAAAGTGCTGGCCGACGACAACATGCAGGTCCCGGAGCCGGGCAGCGCATTGGATCGCCTGCGCGTGGCGACCGTGGCGCAGCTGGAAGACCGCGACTTCGCCTTCGAGCTGGTGCTGGCCGATGCGTCGGAGCCGCTGCAGGCGCGTACCGACGCGCTGTTTGAGTGGTGCCGCGCCTTTCTCGGCGGCTTCGGTCTGGCCTCGGGCAAGCGCCCGTCGCTGAGCGAAGAAGGCGAGGAGGCGTTGCAGGATCTGGCACGTTTGGCCCAGGCCTCCAGCGACCAGTTCGACAGCGCCGATGAAGATGAAGACGCCTTGGCCGAGATCGAAGAATTCGTCCGCGTTGCCGCGCTGTTGCTGCACGGCGACTGCGTGATGGGCTCGCGTCACCGCCAGAGCCTCAACTGAGGGATTGCATGAAGCGACTTTCCGGGATCCCCCCCGCCGAGTACGCACGTCGTCGCCGGCAGTTGATGGAAGCGGCCGGCGATGACGCCATTCTGGTGTTGCCGGCCGCGCCCGAACGCGTGCGCAGCCACGACACGTTCCATCCGTACCGACAGGATTCGGATTTCTGGTACCTGAGCGGCTTCCAGGAGCCGGAAGCGGTGCTGGTACTGATTCCGGGCCGACGCCACGGTGAGGCGATCCTGTTCTGTCGCGAGCGCGACCCCGACCGTGAAGCCTGGGACGGTCCGCGCGAAGGTCAGGATGGCGCGGTTGCCAACTACGGCATGGACGACGCCTATCCCATCGAGGATCTGGATGAAATTCTGCCGGGCCTGCTGGAAGGGCGCTCGCGTGTCTATTACCACTTCGGCCGCGATGCGGATTTCGACCTCAAGCTGATCGGCTGGGTGAACCGCGTGCGTTCGCAGGTGCGCCACGGCGCGCAGCCGCCGCACGAATTCCTGGAGCTGGGCCACTTGCTGCACGAGCAGCGGTTGTACAAGTCAGCCGACGAAATCGCGTTGATGCAGACCGCTGCCGACATCAGTGTGCGTGCGCACCAGGCCGCGATGCGTGCCGCACATGCAGGCATCCACGAGTACGAACTGCAGGCCGAACTGGAGCGTGAGTTTCGCCGGCATGACGCGTGCCCGGCGTACAACAGCATCATCGGTGCCGGCGCCAATGGCTGCGTGCTGCATTACCGCGACAATCGCAGCGGTAGCCGCGATGGCGATCTGGTGTTGATCGATGCCGGTGCCGAATATCTCGGCTATGCCAGCGACATCACCCGCACATTCCCGGTCAACGGCCGCTTCACTGCCGAGCAACGCGCGCTGCACGATCTGGTTTTGGCCGCACAGATGGCCGCGCTGGAACAGGCGCAGCCGGGCATCGCTTATGAAGAAGGGCATCTGGCAGCGGTTGAGGTCCTGACCGAAGGCTTGTTGCAGTTGGGCCTGCTGAAAGGCGATCTGGAAGAAAACATCCTCGAGCGCCATTACCAGCGTTTCTATCGGCACAAGACCGGGCATTGGCTGGGCCTGGACGTGCACGACGTAGGCGATTACCGCGTGGCTGGCGAGTCGCGTTTGCTGGAGCCGGGCATGGTGTTCACGATCGAGCCGGGGCTGTACATCTCGCCGGATGACCGCAGTGTCGAAGCGCGTTGGCGCGGGATCGGCATCCGCATCGAGGACGATGTGCTGATCACTGAAGACGGCCACCGTGTGTTGACCGGTGCACTTGCGCGCAGCGCCGACGAGATTGAAGCGTTCATGGCTGAGCGCTGATGGTGGTTTGATTTTTGGATTGAGGTGCATGCAGAGATATGGCTGCATGCAGAAACATGGCCCCGAGTGAGCGAAAGCTCACTCGGGGTTTTTTGTGGGCGAGAGCAGTGCGAGTGTGGTGCGGGCGTAGTGAGAGCGCAGTGCGGGCGTAGGGAGCGCGCGGGTTCTGTGGTCGCTCGGCGTTTCCCCCTCCCTTGTGCCGCAGGCACAGGGGAGGGCCGGGGAGGGGTAGCTTTTTGCTTTTGCCTTTGACGTACCGGGTTCCCTTCCGCAGCGACGGAGCTGGCAGACAAGACCCCGAATGGGGCGACGTGCAGGACGCACGTCGTTTTTCGACGATACAGGGATGTATCGTCGAAAAATCCCGGCGGCGGAGTGGACCTGTAGCGCGCAGCGCGGAAGGCGCGGAGGCAGGGTGTGCTTGACCAGCCTTCGGCTGTTGAGGAGCGCTTCTTTGGGCCACGTTTCTTTGCACAAGCAAAGAAAGGTGCGCTCGCGCGCTGAAGGCGGGCGAAAGCTTTTGCTTATTTTTTAGCTTTAGCGTTAACCGCAACCGCAACCGCAACCAAGATCAGGAGCTTTCACTCCCCTTCGGGGAGCGAGTTACTTTTCTTTGCTTGTGCAAAGAAAAGCTAACCAAAAGAAAGCACACCCTGCCTCCGCGCCTTCCGCGCTGCGCGCTACAGGTTCACTCCGCTGGCAGGATTTTTCGACGAGACATCCCTGTCTCGTCGAAAAACGACGCACATCCTTGTGCGTCGCCCCATTCGGGGTCTTGTCTGCCAGCTCCGTCGCTGCGGAAGGGGCCCGGACGTCAAAAGATCGGAGCAACGGCAACGGCAAGTGCAAGTGCAAAGCAACGGCACCCCTCCCTGGCCCTACGCTGCGCGTAAGGGAGGGGAAACAGCCACAACCACAGCCATAGCTCGATTGGTTCTGCTTCTTTTGGGGGACGGGCGAAGGGTTTGTGCGATAGCGAAAACGGCCACCAATACATCCGCCGTATCGCTCATCCCGGGCGCGTTGCGCGCCCGGGGTTCAATTGCTGGGCGACGGATGTCGCCCGTACATCAGGCCTGCGCAGCAAATGCCGGGCGGGTGAGGTTGTCTGCTTCGCCGTCGGTGCACAGCACTTCGTCTTCGATGCGAACGCCGCCGTAGGGCCGGAAGAAATCCACGCGGTCCCAGTTCACGCTGGCCGCGTTGCCGGCCGCTTTGACTTCATCCAGCAGCATGTCGATGAAATACAGGCCCGGTTCGATGGTCACCACCATGCCCGGCTCCAACACGCGGGTCAGGCGCAGGTAGGGGTGGCCGGCCGGGCGCTCGACGCGGCCGCCGTCTTCGCTGGCGGCAAAGCCTGCCACGTCGTGCACCTGGGCGCCGATCAGGTGACCGATGCCGTGCGGGAAGAACGCGGCGCTGACGCCGGTCGCCAGGGCGGCTTCCGGGGAGACGTTGATCACCCCGAAGTCCTTGAGGATGCCCATCAGCGACAGGTGCGCATCGACATGCAGCTGCTTGTAGTCAAAGCCCGCGCGCACGGCTTGGCACATCTTGATCTGCGCGGCGTCCACCGCGTCGATCAGCGCCTGGAACTCGTCGTGGCCGGCGCTGGCGTAGGTGCGGGTGATGTCGCTGGCGTAGCCATAGGCAGAGGCGCCGGCGTCGATCAGGAAGCTGCGCAGCGGTTGCGGTGCGCGCTTGCCCAAGTCGGTGTAATGCAGCACGGCGGCGTGTTCGTTGAGGCCGATGATGTTGCCGTAGGGCAGCTCATTGGCGTCCTGACCCACGGCGCTGCAATACGCCATGTGGATGTCGAACTCGCTGGCGCCCGCACGGAACGCCGCTTCGGCGGCGCGGTGGCCGCGTACCGCGTGCACCTGCGCCTGGCGCATCAATGCGATTTCGTAAGGTGTTTTGTAGCCACGATGCCAGTCCAGGTAATGGATGACGGCATCGGGATTGTTCGGTGCATAAGCGCCCAGTGCGCTCTGTGCTTCGCCGAGGATCGCGCAGCGGCTGGGATCTTTGGGCAGTAGCGCCAGCGCATCTTCCGGCTTGCGGATGATGTGGATGTCGAAATGTTCCACCCACCAGCCGCTGGGGGCATCCGGCACCACGTGCCAGTAGTCGAACGGCTGGTAGAACACCAAGGTCGGGCGCTTGCCGGGGGTGTGGATCAGCCAGCTGTAAGGCAGTTTGGTCAGCGGCAGCCAGGTCTTGAACTGCGGGTTGACCGCGTACGGATAGTCGCGGTCGTCAAACACCTGGTAGTGCTGGGTGCCACTGGGAATGACCAGATGGTCGAAACCGGCGCGCGCCAGTGCCTTGTCGGCGCGGTCGGTGAGCACGCCCAGGTGCTGGGAATACAGGGTGCCGGGATCTTGCTGGTTCATCGCAGTGGCTCGCTTGCAGGTGCGTGATGCGGAGCCTGTGATTCTGCCGCAAACGCCTCATTGCCGCTGTGCCGTTTTCGGCACTCAGGCCGGCGGAAGGCGATCCTCGATCCAACGCTGCAGCTGTTCGCGGTGGCCGCTGTCCAGGGTCAGGAAGCGGAACCCGGCCCAGGATTGTTCCGGCGCATGGGTGGGTTCGCACCACAATAGATGCACGCCGACGTCGATCTGCAGCTGCCCGCCACGGCCGTCGGCGATGGGGAACTGCAGCTGATAGAGGGCGTCGTCCTGCAGCGCCACGGAGGCGATCAACAGCATGCCGGTTTCGGATATGTTGCCGAGCCGGCCGATCTGCTGGCCGGTCATCTGGTCGCGCACCGGCACCATTTCAGGCACCTGCAACCGGGGGGCGCGGCGAGTGTTGGTGATCATGCGGATTCCCCGGTGTTGGAGGATTGGCCGGCGATTGAGCGCAACGCGCGCACGGTGGCCTGCCAGGCACGGTCGATCAGGCGGCCACGGTCTTCGGTGACGATGCGCAGCTGGCCCTTGGCCATCAACCGGGCCAGCGAGTCGAGCGAATGCTCGGAGATCTTCTGGCCGCGCTGGTTGACGAACAGGGCGTTGTCGGTGATCAGGCTGTACCAGGACAGGCGCTGGCGACGGTTGTCGCCCTGCTGGTTGACGATGAATTCAAACCAGGTGCCGAACGGCAGCGTGCGCAGCTGGCGGTGATGCGCTTCTTCTTCTTCACTGCGTGCCGGCTGGGCTTTCTTGCGGCGGTCTTCTTCTTCGTCAGGCGCTCCGGCTTCGCCCAGGCGCGCGCGGGCTTTGAGCTTGGCCGCCAGTTCGGTGCGGGAGGTGATGGCGTCTTCGCCGCCGGGCGTGGACAGCCGCCGCGAGATCGCCGCTGCTTCGTCCTGGTGGTAGCCGACCTGCAACAGCGATTGTTCGATTTCCTCGCCGAAGGCCACATCGGCTGGACCGCCCGGCGCCATGCCGGTGATCTCGCTGATGCGCTGGGTAGCGTGCTCGCGCTGCAGCCATTCCTCCGAGCCTTCGCCCTGGCGCAGCAGGGTAAGGGTGAGCACGTCGGCCCATGCCTTGCGCAGCAGGGTCTGCACGAACTTCGGCGGTTCGGCGTTGTGGCACAGCTCGTCGATGGTGTGGTTGGCCAATTGCTTGGCCGCTTCCAGGCGCTCCTTGCCACGCGCCGCTTCCACCTGCCGGCGTTCGGCCATTTCGGCGCGGCGTGCCGCGGCGCGCAGATGCCCCTGGATGTGGTCGTTGGCTTCGACAAAAACGGCTTCGTCGCCCTGGTAGTCGGTGACCACCTTGTTGACCGCGTCCTTGAGCTTGAGCAGCAGCAGCGGATCGCTGTCTTCGTCGCTGAGCCAGACCGCGCCCGATTCGGCCACTGCGTTGAGCAGTTCGCGTGCTGGGTGCTGGTCACGCAGGAAGAATTCCTGATCGCTGATGGCGGCGCGCGCCAACGGCACCTGTAGGCGCTGCAACAGATCAGCGGCTGGACCTTCGCTGCGCACTTCGCGCTGCAGCTGGGAATACAACATACCCAGCAGGTCCATGGTGTCGGCGTCCTGCACCGACAGCGTCGCGGCCGGGCCGTGTTCGGTCTTGACCTGCGACAGCAGCGCGTCGCGGATGTCGGCAATGCTGTGACGGCTGCCGGACGACGATGCGGGTGCCTGCAGCTTGCCCAAGACGTTCATCGCGACCTGGCTGGACACTGGCATTGCGGGCGCGCCGGTGTTGCCTGCCGGCGCGTAGCCGCCGCCCGATTGCGCGGGTTGGGCGCCAAAGTGCGGCATCGAACCGCCTGACGCAGCGGCGCCCATCATGCCCGCCGAGCCAGCGGCCAGATTCATTGCGGCGCCAGCAGGCATCGTGCCGCCTGCTGCTTGGCCACCGGCGCTGCTGCCACCGGCTATCGCCAGCGCGTGGCGTGCGGCGTCCAGCAGGGTGTGCAGGCTTTCCATGTTGGTCGGATGCGCGCTGCTGCGCGCGGTGGCTTGTTGTGGTGCAGCCGGTGCGGCGCTGTGCGATCCGCCGCCGGGTTGGGTGGCGCCCGGCAGCTCATTGGAAATGCTGGACCACGATGCCGCCGGGGCTTGGCCCTGCCAACTGGTCAGCGGTGTCTGGCTGGCCGCACGGGCGCCATTGGCGTCGACGGGACCGCCGGCAGCGCCTGCGCCACGCGGTGCGGACGGGCGGGGCAGGTGCGGGCGATAAACCAGGCCCGGCAGCACGCCTTCGCGCTCCAGCAGAATGTTCAAGCGATCGATCAGCTCGGCATGCCGCGCCATGACCAAGCGATCAAACACCTGGTACAGCACAAGCTGAGCGTCGAGGTTCAGCTGCATGTGCTCGCCGCAGTCGCGCAGGGCGCGGCACAGTGCGTACGGGCCCAGCGGCAGGCGTTCGGGATCAAACGCCGGTTGTGCAGCCAGCACTGCGAAGCGCTGCCCCAGCAACAACAATGGGCTGGTGACGCGGAAGGCTTCGCGGCGCGCCATTTCGTGCAGCACGATGTCACGGTCGATATCGGTGTCTTCGACCAGCGTCATTGATTTGAAGGCCGCCGAATGCGCCTCGGCGCTGGGCTTGGGGGGCTCTTTGAAGGCCGCCAGCTGCCCGGACAATGCATCCAGGAAGATATCGGGCATCTGCTCAGCGTGGTCGCGCAGCACCCGCAGCTGCGCGTAGACATCGGATTGGATCTGGCTGTTGTGGGCCATCTCCGCGCGCTTGAACAAGGCGCGCTCAAAGTCGATGACGGTCAGCTGCAACGGCGTGCGCAAGACCTCGTCGGCGACTTGAAAGCTACTTTCCAACAGCTGACGTACGCGGGCAGGAGCCGGCGTAGCCGCGACCCGAGCCAATGCGTGGCCGGATGAGCGTGATGCGGTGCCTGACATCCTGGATTCCTTCCCCCTTAATGGGCGAGTTCTATCATTTTTGTGATGCGATCACCACTTCGGCGGTGCGCTCACGCCAAGAATAATTCCACAACGTCATTGGTGAAACGGCGGCCGAGGTCGGTCGGCACCCATAGTCCATTGCGGTTGGCAAGCCAGCCACGGGCGAGGGCGGTGTCCAACGCGGGCTGCAGCACGCTGCGCTGCACGCCGGTGCGGGATTCAAAATCGCGCAGGGAAAAACCTTCGTGCAGGCGCAGCAGATTGAGCATGTACTCGAACGGCAAACGGTCGGCGCTGATCACATCGTCACCACCGATGGACTTGGCCGTGCCGGCCGTGTCCATGAAGGTCTGCGGATGCTTGTGCTTCCAGCGGCGCAGCACGTGCTGCTCGGCGCCGGAACTGATCTTGCCGTGCGCGCCGGCGCCGATGCCCAGGTAGTCGCCGAAACGCCAGTAATTGAGGTTGTGCGCGCACTGGTAACCGTCGCGGGCGTAGGCGCTGACTTCGTAGTGGCCATAGCCG
This sequence comes from Stenotrophomonas sp., assembly GCF_050737575.1. Taxonomy (GTDB): domain Bacteria; phylum Pseudomonadota; class Gammaproteobacteria; order Xanthomonadales; family Xanthomonadaceae; genus Stenotrophomonas. The sequence continues at coordinate 129,543 of NZ_JBOHXW010000005.1, read as the reverse complement.
GCCTGCGCAAGCAGCGCCTGGCAGTGCTCCTGCATGTCCCAGGCGTGGTCTTCGTCGGGAATGCCCTGCGGCGGGCGGGCGAAGAACACCGTGTTCGGCTCCAGCGTCAGCTGGTAATGCGAGATGTGCGTCGGGTTGAGCGCAAACGCGCGTTCCAGATCGTGCTCGGCCTGGGCCAGCGTTTGTTCCGGCAGCGCGTACATCAGGTCGATGTTGAAATTGCTGTAGCCGGCGTCCTGCGCCAGCTTCACCGCGCGCTCGGCTTCGTTGCTGTCGTGGATGCGGCCCAGGCGCTTGAGCGCGTCATCGTTGAAGGTCTGGATGCCGAAGCTGATGCGGTTCACGCCGGCCGCGCGGTAGCGGTCGAAGCGACCGTGTTCGGCGGTGCCGGGGTTGGTCTCCAGCGTCACTTCCAGGTGCGGCGCGAAACGCAGCCGTGCGCTGGCGGCCTGCAGGAAGCGATCAATGGCTTCTGGCGGAAACAGGCTGGGCGTGCCGCCACCGAAGAACACGCTGCTGACCACGCGGCCCCAGACCAACGGCAAGTCCTGATCCAGGTCGCGGATCAGCGCGTCGATATAGGCATCGAACGGCAGCTCCCCTTTGCCCGCGTGCGAGTTGAAATCGCAATACGGGCATTTGCGCACGCACCACGGCAGATGCACGTACAGCGACAGCGGCGGCGGAATCAGCTGCACCTCGGTGGGCGCGGCACAGCCACAGGTGTCGTCGTGGAGGTGGGAATGCGTGCTCATCGACGGTGTCTCAGCGTGCCAACTGATGGGACAGCTGCTGCAGCAGCAACTGCAGCGCCTTGGCGCGGTGGCTGCGGCCGTTCTTCTGTTCCGGTTCCATCTGCGCGGCGGTCAGGCCCAGTTCCTCGTCCAGGAACACCGGGTTGTAGCCGAAGCCATTGCTGCCGCGCAGTTCGTCGATGATGCGGCCTTCCCAGCTGCCTTCGCAGATCAGCGGTTGCGGATCGTTGGCATGGCGCAGCAGTACGATCACCGCATGGAAGCGGGCAGTGCGGCGCTCGGCCGGCACGTCACGCAACGCATCGAGCAGTTTGGCGTTGTTGGCGGCATCGTTGGTCGGGCTGCCGGCATAGCGCGCGCTGTACAGGCCGGGCGCGCCGTCCAGTGCATCGACGATCAGGCCGGAATCATCGGCCAAGGCCGGCAGTCCGGTGACTTCGCAGGCATGACGTGCCTTGATCAGCGCGTTCTCGACGAAGGTCAGGCCGGTCTCCGGCACATCGCCCACGCCCAGTTCACCCTGCGCCACGATCTGCAGCGGCAGGTCGGCCAACATGGCCTGCAGTTCTTTCAATTTGCCGGCGTTGCCGCTGGCCAGTACCAGTTTCATTGCTTGGGCTCCAGCAGATCCCAGGTGTTGCCGTACAGGTCGCGGAACACCGCAACGGTGGCGTAGGGCTCTTCGCGTGGGGTTTCGAGAAACACGACGCCGCGTGCGGTCATGGCCGCGTGGTCGCGCCAGAAATCATCGGTATGCAGAAAGAAACCAACGCGGCCGCCGGTCTGATTGCCGATGCGGCTGCGTTGTTCCTCATCACTGGCGCGCGCCAACAACAGCGCCGCAGCGCTGCCGTCGGTCGGGCCGACCACCACCCAGCGTTTGCGGCCCTGGTCGATGTCGTCCAACAACTGGAAGCCGAGCATGCCCGTGTACCAGGCAATGGCTTCGTCGTAGTCGGCCACCACCAGTGTGACCAGGGCAATGCGCCGGCTCATGCCTTGGCCAGTGCCGCCTGCTGTGCGTCGAACAGTTCGCGGATGCCCTTTTCGGCCAGCACCAGCAGCGCGTCCAGTTCATCGCGACGGAAGGCGTGGCCTTCGGCGGTGCCCTGCAGCTCGATGAAACCGCCGCCGTCGTTCATCACGACATTCATGTCGGTATCGCAATCGCTGTCTTCGGCGTAATCCAGATCCAGCACCGGCTCGCCCTTGTACACGCCGACCGACACCGCAGCGACCGCGCCGAAGATCGGGTTGCGCTTGATGTCGCCCCGCTTGAGCAGCACGTTCACTGCGTCCACCAGGGCAACGTAGGCGCCGGTGATGGCGGCGGTGCGGGTGCCGCCATCGGCCTGCAGCACGTCGCAGTCCAGGGTGATGGTGCGTTCGCCCAGTGCGTTGCGGTCGATGCAGGCGCGCAGGGTGCGGCCGATCAGGCGCTGGATTTCCAGAGTGCGACCGCCCTGCTTGCCACGCGCCGCTTCACGGTCCGAGCGGGTGTGGGTGGCGCGCGGCAACATGCCGTATTCGGCGGTTACCCAGCCTTCGCCCTTGCCACGCAGGAAACCCGGCACGCGGTTTTCGATACTGGCGTTGCACAGCACGCGGGTGTCACCGAAGCTCACCAGCACCGAGCCTTCGGCATGGCGGGTGAAGGCGCGTTCGATGGTGACGGTACGCAGCTGATCGGCCGGGCGGCCGCTGGGACGGGAAAAGGTCATGGATAGTCCGGATTGCGAAGGTGTGCAGGGGGCGCCCGGGCGGTCAATTGGCCAGCGTCCGGGGGCGCCTAGGGTACCATTCGCCCTTTGCAACGCACCGGAATTCCACATGATTCGAAGCATGACTGCCTATGCCGGCGGTGAACGTGTCACGCCCTGGGGCACCCTCGGCTGCGAGATGCGCTCGGTCAACCACCGTTTCCTCGAAGTAGGGGTACGGCTGCCGGAAGAACTGCGCGCGCTGGAGCCGCAGCTGCGCGAACGCGTGGCCGGGCGGATCAGTCGCGGCAAGTTGGATCTGGTCATGCGCCTGCGCGTGCCCGAGGCAGCGGCAAGCCTGAACGTCAACGAGGCGCTGGTCGAACAGCTGGGTGACCTGGTCCTGCGCCTGCACTCGCGCTTCCCCGGCATGCGCATCGGTTTTACCGATCTGCTGCAGTACCCGGGCGTGCTGCGTGCCGATTCCACCGACGCGGTTGCCCTGCAGGCCGAGGCGATGGCGCTGCTGGACGAGGTGATCGACGGCTTCGTGCTGTCCCGCGAGCGTGAAGGCGACAAGCTGGCCACGGCCATCAGCGAGCGCGTGGACAGTATCGAACGCATCGCCGCGGACGTGCGCGAGCTGATTCCGGTGATCCGCGACGGCCAGCGCGCCAAGCTGGCCGCCCGCCTGGCCGACCTGCCGCATCCGGTGGACCCCGGCCGTGCCGAGCAGGAGCTGGTGATGTGGCTGCAGAAGCTGGACGTGGACGAGGAACTGGACCGTCTGAGCAGCCACATCGGTGAAATCCGCCGGGTGCTCAAGCAGCGCGAGCCGGTCGGCCGTCGTCTGGATTTCCTGCTGCAGGAGTTCAACCGCGAATCCAACACGCTGGGCTCCAAGTCGGTGGACAGCCGCACCTCCAACGCCTCGGTGGAACTGAAAGTGCTGATCGACCAGATCCGCGAGCAGGTGCAGAACATCGAGTGAGGGCGTGCTGGGCGTTGCTGCCCGCGCGCAGGAATAAAGCCCCTCTCCCGCAAGCGGGAGAGGGGTTGGGGTGAGGGGAAGCTTCTAGCTCCCAAAGCCCAAAAGCCCAAAAGCCCAAAAGCCCAAAGCTTCCCCCATCCGCCCTTCGGGCACCTTCCCCCGCATGCGGGAGAAGGGATGAATGCTCGGGTCTGCTGAAGGGGCTGGCGTCCACCTTTCGGCCGTCGCCGCGCTCACAGCCAGCAGCCAGTAGCCAACAGCCAGCAGCCAGGCAGAGCGGGTCGGGCATGACTGCGCTCCCCAGCTTCCTGCTATGCCCCCGCCACACCCGCTGCCAGTCAAATCAGGCCCATCGCAGCCCCGTGATATCCTTCGCTGCCATTTCAAGTGGCTCAGCGGTTCCATGCGCGGAACTCTTTACATCGTCGCCGCCCCGTCCGGGGCTGGCAAAAGCAGCATCGTCAACGCCACGCTGGCGCGCGATCCGCACATTTCCCTGTCAATTTCCTTCACTTCGCGGGCCATGCGGCCGGGCGAGGAGAACGGCAAGCACTACCACTTCGTCAGCGCCGCAGAGTTCGAGCGGATGATCGAGGCGGGTGACTTCTTCGAGCACGCGCTGGTGCACGGCGACTGGAAGGGCACCGCCCGGCAGTCGGTCGAGCCGCAGCTGGCCTCGGGCAAGGACGTGCTGCTGGAGATCGACTGGCAGGGCGCGCGGCAGGTGCGCGAGAAGGTGGCCGGTGCGGTCAGCGTCTTCATCCTGCCGCCGTCGCGACAGGCGCTGGACGAGCGCATGCGCAAGCGCGGGCAGGACAGTGAGGCCGTGATGGCCCAGCGCCTGGCCGCCGCGCGCGAGGAAATGCTGCATTACGACGAGTTTGACTACGTCATCGTCAACGAGGATTTCGACATCGCCGTGGGCGAAATGTGCTCGATTTTCGCGGCCAGCCGCCTGCGTCTTGCGCCCCAGCAGCAGCGTCATGCGCCGCTGATTGCCTCGCTGTTGAACCCTGAAAGCCAAGCAAGCGATTGATTCACAAGGGGCTGTTCAGGCGTTAACTTGATTTCCGACCGGCCCAGCCCCTACAATCCGTCCCCTTTCCCTCATTCGTTCGAGCGGCCGCACAGGTCGCCGGGAGCCCGCATGGCCCGCATTACCGTAGAAGATTGTCTGGAAGTCGTTAACAACCGTTTCGAGCTGGTCATGATGGCGTCCAAGCGCGCCCGCCAGTTGGCCAATGGTGTCCAGGCGACCATCGACAACAGCGAAACCGAGGACAAGCCGACCGTGTTGGCGCTGCGCGAAATCGCTGCCCGCAAGATCGACAACACCTTGATCGAAGAAGTCGAGAAGGCCGAGCGTGAGCGCGTTGAGCGTGAAGCGCTGGAATGGGCCGCCGCTGAAGTGGTTGCCGACGAAGACATGTCCAAGAACGACGAGTGATCGTTTAGATCAATCGTATCGCTGGACATCTGGAACAGCCCGCCTTGTGCGGGCTGTTCTGCGTTGTAGGGTTTGCCGAAGTACGTCTGCTGGCATAGTCTTCCGGCATGAACCCAGGCCCCACCGCCCAGGTAGCCACGCCAGCGGGCGGGGCGGTACCTGACTATGTACTCCAACTTGAACGTGCAGCCAGCTACCTGCCCGCCGAGCAGCTGCCGTTGCTGCGTCGCGCCTGGGAAGTAGGTGCGTCTGCGCACGCGGGCCAGACCCGCAAGTCCGGCGAGCCCTACATCACCCATCCGGTCGCCGTGGCGCGCATCCTGGCCGAGCTTGGTCTGGACGTGGAAGCGCTGATTGCCGCGATCCTGCATGACACCATCGAAGACACGCCGCTCACCGGCGAGGAACTGGCCGGCGAGTTCGGCCAGGCTGTCGCCGATCTGGTCGACGGCGTCACCAAGCTGGACAAGCTCAAGTTCCGTGACCGCCAGGAAGCGGCGGCCGAAAGCTTCCGCAAGATGCTGTTGGCGATGTCGCGCGACCTGCGCGTGATCATGATCAAGCTGGCCGACCGCCTGCACAACATGCGCACGCTGGGTGCGCAGAGTGCCGAAGCGCGGCGCCGCATCGCGCTGGAAACGCTGGATATCTACGCGCCCATCGCCCAGCGGCTGGGCATGAACCTGATCAAGTCCGAGTTGCAGAACCTGGGCTTCCGCGCGCTGTATCCGTGGCGCCACGCCATTCTCGAAAAACACATCCGCAGCCAGCCGGTGGTGCGGCGTGAATCGATGGCGCAGGTGGAAGTGCAGTTGTCGCAACGGCTGGCGCGCGAAGGGCTGGAACACCGCCTGATCAGCCGCATCAAGACACCCTGGAGCATCTACACCAAGATGCACGAGGAGAACAAAAGCTTCGACCAGGTGATGGATGTCTTCGGCTTCCGCCTGGTCGTGCGCAACGTGCCCAACTGTTATCACGCGCTGGGCGCGGTGCATGCCACGTTCAAGCCGCTGGACGGACGCTTCCGCGACTTCATCGCCATTCCCAAGGCCAACGGTTACCAGTCACTGCACACGGTGCTGTTCGGGCCGTACGGTTCGCCGATTGAAGTGCAGATCCGCACCGAGGAAATGGACCTCATCGCCGAACGCGGCGTGGCCGCGCACTGGACCTACAAGTTCGGCGGCGACACGCCCAACAGCGCGCAGAGCCGCGCGCATGCGTGGATCGTGGACCTGATCGACTCGCAGCGCACCGCGGGCTCGTCGCTGGAGTTCCTGGACAACGTCAAGGTCGATCTGTTCCCGGACGAGGTTTACCTGTTCACGCCGAAGGGCAAGATCCTTGCGTTGCCGCGCAATTCCACCGCGCTGGATTTCGCCTATGCCGTGCATACCGACGTGGGCAACCGCGCCGTGGCGTCGCGCGTGGACAAGAAGCTGGTGCCGCTGCGCACGCGTCTGGTGAGCGGGCAGAGCGTGGAGATCATCACCGCGCGCTCGGCCTCGCCCAAGCCGCAGTGGCTGGAGTTCGTGGTCAGCAGCAAGGCACGCACCGCCATCCGCCACCAGCTCAAACAGCTTGAACACGAAGACGCCGTGCAGCTGGGCCACAGCATGCTCGACCGCGCGCTGGAAGCGATGGACAGCTCCATCGAACGGCTGCCGAAGGGGCGTCTGGATGCGTTCCTCAACGAGCACCGTTATCCGCGCCTGGAAGCCTTCCTGGCCGACGTGGCGCTGGGCAACTGGATGCCGACACAGGCAGCGCAGGCGCTGATGGCCTATGCCGAACTGCGTGGTGGCAACGGCCACACCAGTCGCATGCAGGAGAAGATCCTGATCAACGGCAGCGAGCGCGGCGTGGTCAGCTTCGCGAATTGTTGTCAGCCGATTCCCGGCGACGACATCATGGGATACCACACCGCCGGCAAGGGCATCGTGGTGCACCGGACGGATTGCCCGAACCTGGCCGAGCTGCGCAAGACGCCGGACCGCTGGGTGCCGATTGGGTGGGACACCAGCGTGGTCGGCGACTACGACACCGCGTTGGTGGTGGAAGTGGAGAACGGCACCGGCGTGCTGGCGCAGTTGGCCGCGGCCATCGCGCAGAGCCATTCCAATATCGAACGGGTGGATTACCTGGACCGCGATTTCAACGCCGCGGTGCTGTGCTTCAACATCCAGGTCCGCGACCGTAACCACCTGGCTGAAGTGATGCGCCGCCTGCGCAGGCTGCAGGTGGTGCAGGCGGTACGCCGGCAGTAAGCCGGCGCCGCAACAAAGAAGCGACCGCAGTGTAGGAGCGGCTTCAGCCGCGAGGCCTGCGAGGTGACCGGCTTCGATCAGCCTGCCATTGCGGTTGTGCCTGAGCTTGGAAACCTTGGCCAGCTTCGCGGTTGAAGCCGCCCCTGCAGCGGGAGCGGCTCCGCTGCACGGGTTTTCCACAACCCATGTGCGGTACCACGCGAAGAAGCTGTGGATAAGGCCTGCCGGCCCTTGCGCGGCGCGGCGCTTCAGGTGCTGGTGAAAGTTTGTCCAGGTGCGTGAACGGTGCGATTGGGTGGCGGCCGCTGCCAAGGGCGGGCGTTACAATGGCCGGCCCTTTTTCCCAGTGGAGCTGTCCATGTCCCGTCAGATCATCAACACCGCCAACGCCCCGGCTGCCATCGGCCCGTACTCGCAGGCCGTGCGCGCCGGCAACACCGTGTATTTCTCCGGCCAGATTCCGCTGGACCCGGCCACCGGCGACATCGTCGCCGGCGATGTGGCCGACCAGGCCCGTCGTGCGTTCGACAACCTCAAGGCTGTGGCCGAAGAAGCCGGCGGTTCGCTGGACAAGATCGTGCGCCTGGGCCTGTACCTGACCGACCTGGGCGAGTTCGCCAAGGTCAACGCGGTGATGCAGGAATATTTCCAGGCACCGTTCCCGGCCCGTTCGACGATTGAAGTGTCGGGCCTGCCGAAGGGCGCGGCGTTTGAAGTCGACGCGGTGATGATCCTCGACTGATCGGTCACTGGGCCAGATGACGCCGGGTTTCGCTCGGCGTCTGTCCGGTCCAGCGTTTGTACGCGCGCCTGAACTCGCGCGCGTCGTTGAAACCCAGTTGACTGCCGATGGCCGCAATGGCCACGTCGGGATCTTGCAGCAACTCCAGTGCACGTTCGCTGCGCACGCGGTCATGCACTTCCGTGAAGCTGGTTTCCTCGTCGGCCAACTGCCGGCGCAGGGTGCGTTCGCTCAGGTGCAGGGCCAGCGCCACGTCATTCATCTGCGGGTTGTCGCGCAGCTGCGGACGCAGCAATCGTTCGACGGCGGCGGTGGTTTCGCCACGCGATGACAGCGTCGCCAACTGCGCGCGGCACAGCGACAAGGCCTGTTGCGACGTCACCGGGTTGTAGCTGGCGAACGGCAGGTCCATCCAATGCCGGTCCAGCACCATCGCGTGACGCGGTTGCTCGAAGCGGATGTCACAGCGGAACAAGGCGCGGTACTTCTCTGCATGCGCGGGTGCCGGATAGCCCAGCTCCAGCCGCAATGGGCTGAAGGTGTCGCCGGCCAGTTCACGGCCGAGCATCAGGATGCTGGAGAACATTTCCTCGCACAAAAACGGCAGCAGGTCGTGTGCTTCCTCCGGCGCGGTGGCAACCACGGTCAACGTCTGCTCGTCCTGCTCTTCCAGGCATAGCGTCATCAACGGACCAAGATTGCGCTGGTAGTCCAGGCCGATCCGCACCGCATCGCCAAAGGTGCGTGCGGTTTTCATCGCCAGCCCCAGCAGGCCGAAGTTGCCGCCGTTCTGGTTACCGCCCATCGCCAGGCCGACGCCGTCGATGGGCATGGCGGGCAGGGCGCGGCGGATTACTTCGATGGCTTGCCGGTAGGAAATGCGGGTCAGCGGATCGTTGAGTTGTTCGACGCTCAAGCGTTGCCCCGTCAACCAGCTCTCGCTGTTGACGTTGCACTCGGTGGCGAGCAGCAGCAGCCCGCATAGCATGTTGGTTGGGATGTTGGCGATGGACAGCCTGTCGCCATTCCCTGATTTGCGATGCATCAAAGCTCCCTCCAGCTTGTCCGCTTTACCCCCCCAAGTATGCCGTTCCTGCCCTTCGCGTGAACACTTCCTGAAGCCCAGACTGCATTCCACCATCTGCAGGCGTATGGGGAGAGGATTCATGCAGCGCAGCATTACCTTGGCGGTTGTCGCCACATTGAGCGTGTTGGCGGCCGGTTGCCAGAAGCAGGCCCAGGCCCCGCAGGTCGCCGCGGCGGACGGGGCATTTGCGGCCACGCTGCAGGAACGCCTGCTCGACGCCAAGCCGGGCGACGTGATCGAGATCCCGGCCGGCAAACATCAGTTCGAGCGCAGCCTGAGCCTGCGCGCCGATGGCGTGACCATCCGCGGTGCCGGCATGGACAAGACCGTGCTCAGCTTCAAGGGGCAGAAGGCCGGCGCCGAGGGGCTGCTGGTCAACGGTGACAACTTCACCATCGAGAACCTCACCATCGAGGACTCCAAGGGCGACGGGCTGAAGATCAGCGAGTCCGAGCACATCACCATCCGCGGCATCAAGGTGCAGTGGACCGGCGGCCCCAGCACCAAGAATGGTGCTTACGGCATCTACCCGGTGCTGACCAAGAATGTCTTGATTGAAAACACCATTTCCATCGGTGCCTCCGACGCCGGCATTTATGTGGGCCAGTCTGACGGAGTGATCGTGCGCAACAGTCGCGCCGAGCAGAACGTGGCCGGCATCGAGGTGGAAAATACCCGCAATGCCGATGTCTACGACAACGTGGCCACTGGCAATACCGGCGGCATCCTGGTGTTCAACATGCCGGGTTTGTCGCAGCAAGGCGCCAACATCCGCGTGTTCAACAACAAGGTCATCGCCAACAATCACGCCAATTTCGGCGCCAAGGGCACGCCGGTGGCCAGCGTGCCGGCCGGGTCGGGCATCGTCATCAATTCCAACGATGACATCGAGATCTTCGACAACGAAGTGCGCGACAACGCGACCACCAACATCATCATTTCCAGCGTGTACTCCACCGGCTACAAGGACAGCAGCGCCTCGCCCAATTTCGACCCGTACCCGGAACGCATCTACGTCCACAACAACACCTTGTCCGGTGGCGGTGATTCACCCGATGGCTTTGACCTGAAAGCGCTGAAAGTGGCGATGTACGGCTTGACCGGCAATTTCCCGGACGTGCTGTGGGATGGCTACTTCAACAAGGAGCGCATGGTTGATGGGGCCAAGGTTGGCCCGCAGATCTGCCTGCGCAACATCAGTGGCGTGATCAACGCCGACGGCCCGGGCGGGTACAAGAATCCAAGCAAGGACGCCAAGCCGTTCGATTGCGAGTTGCCGCGTCTGCCGGCCATCGACCTCAAACGTGGTTAAGGGCTGAGCATGCAGAAGGTGATGGTGCGGTTGGGGACATTGGCCGGGCTGCTGTTGGCACTGGCCGGTTGTGGCAAGCCGCAGGTGCATTTCTTCGCCGACGGGCAACCGCCGACGCTGGACGAGTGGCATGTGCTGCGCATCGACGGCGGCAAGCTGCAACTCAACGAAGGCGTGGTGCCGTATGACTTGAACACGCCGCTGTTCAGCGATTACGCGCACAAGCTGCGCACGGTGTGGATGCCGAAGGGTCAGGCGGCCGGTTACCAGCCAGAGCATGCGCTGGATTTCCCGGTCGGCACCATTCTTAGCAAGACCTTCTATTACCCGCTGCCGGCGGGCGGCGCGGCGGATGGGAAGTCGGTCGCGCGCACGCCGCCATCGCACTCGGTGCTGCAGGGCGAAAGCCTTGAGTTGTCGAAGGTGCATCTGATCGAAACCCGGCTGCTGGTCCATCGCAAGGAAGGCTGGGTCGCCCTGCCGTATGTGTGGAACCGGGAGCAGACCGCTGCCACGCTTAAGCGCAGCGGTGAAACGGTGGAGTTGGAACTGGTGGATGACGCCGGCGCGCGCGAAGCGTTCTCGTACCAGGTGCCGGACCAGAACCAATGCGCCGGGTGTCATGTCACCGACAACCGCTCGCGCAAGCTGTTGCCGATCGGGCCGAAGGCGCGCCATCTCAATCGCGAATTTGATTACGCCGATGGCCGCGAAAACCAATTGGCGCATCTGGTGCGGGTGGGCTATCTCACCGGCCTGCCCGCAGCGGCGCAGGTGCCGCACATGGCCGATGCCACGGATCCGAATGCACCGCTGGACGCACGGGCACGCGCGTACCTGGATGTGAACTGCGGGCATTGCCATAGCCGCACCGGCCCGGCGATCACCTCCGGCTTGTGGCTGGATGCGCCGACCAATGACCACCTCAAACTCGGCCTGTGCAAACAGCCGATCGCGGCAGGCAAGGGCACCGGCAATCGTTTGTATGACGTCCTGCCCGGTGACGCCGATGCGTCGATCATTGCCTACCGCATGGACAGCGATGATCCGGCGGTGATGATGCCGGAGGTGGGCAGGGCGGTCGTTCACAAAGAGGGTGTGGCGCTGATCCGGCAATGGATCAATGCGCTGGAAGGAAGTTGCGATACGACGGCCGGCGCGGTGCCGGTCAACAAGACGGGGCCGCCGGCGATCTGAGCCGGTTTCACCCACTGCTTTGGGAGAGAGGCGATGCGAGTGAAACAACGGAGTCTGGTAACAGGGTTGCAGCGGGCGATTGCCGGGCTGATGGTGTTGGGGGCGAGCGGAACCGCAGTGGCGCAGTCGGCCACGGAGGATGCGGCGACCAACCTTGACCGGATCACCGTCACCGCGCAGAGCCGTGAGCAGGAACTCAAGGATGTGCCCATTGCGCTGCAGGTGCTGGACCAGAGCCTGCTCAGTGACGTGGCGGCAGAGAATCTCGGCGATATCGCCGCATTCGTGCCGGGTCTGGAAATCGACGCGACGCAGCCAACGCAGCCTTCCTTCCGCCTGCGCGGCGTGGAGACCAGCGACTTCGGCATCGGCACCGATCCGGCAGTCGGCATCTTCGTTGACGGCGTCTATGGCGGTCGCGGTGGCGGCGTGCTGTTGCCGTTCGTCGATGTCGAGCGCATCGAAGTGTTGAAGGGCCCGCAGGGCACCTTGTTTGGCCGCAATACCGCAGCGGGTGCGATCTCGCTGGTGACGCGCCGGCCGCAGGCTGAAACCGAAGCGCGCGCCACCGTGCGCGTGGGCAACTACGGCAAGAAGTACGCCGATGCGATGTGGAACATTCCCACCGGCGATCATTCCGCGCTGCGCTTCAACGCCTTGATCAACACCAGCGACGGTTGGTTCCAGGACGGCGCCACCGGCAAGGACCTGGGCGGTGACAACGTGTGGGCCACGCGCGCGGCCTGGCAGGTGACTTTCGGTGACAACACCACCGCGTATGTCAGCTGGGATCACGAAAGCCTCGATCAGAATGGCCGTGTCACCACCGGCATCGTCGCGTTGCCGCCGTACCCGCAACGGCCGACCGTGCCGGCGAACTCGGACGATTTTCTCGATCCGCGCAAGACGCCCACCTTCAGCGATACCGACAGCGCCGAATGGCGCACGTTCGACGGCATCAACCTGATCGTCGATCACGCGCTGAGCTGGGGCAATCTGACCTCGACCACCTCATGGCGCCAGTACGACTCCACCAATCACACTGAGGAAGATGCGACCAACCGCTTCGACCTGTATGTGGATTCGGTCAACACCGAGCGCAACAAGACGCTCTATCAGGAGTTCAAATTCACCGGCAGCAATGAGCATATCGACTGGGTGGGCGGCGTCAGTTACTTCAAGGAAGACGCCGACCAGACCAGCGAGGTCAACACCAATACCGAAGCGGTGGACAACATCATCCGCAACATGGGCGTGGCCTATCAGCTGGGCGTGCCCGATGGCAGCCTGTTCAACTTCACCTCGATGCTGGCGCAGATGAACGGCATTCCGATTTCGCTGGTTGGCGAAAAGTGGAACGAGCGCTTCACCAATACGCTGGCAACCACGTCGTATGCGGCATTCGGCGATGTCATCTGGAAAGCCACCGACCGCCTCAACCTGACGTTCGGCCTGCGTTACACACGCGACGAAAAGGACTTCAGCTGGCTCAACACGCCCCGCAACGCGCCCGGCCTGGAGGCAAAGCTGGGCACGCTGGAAGCGCTGGGCTTCTTCCAGGCGCTGGAAAGCATGGGCATTCCGATCACCCGCGAACTGCTTACCTTCGACATGGCCTTCATCGATCCGCCGGCCATGATCAACAAGGGCCAGAAGGTGCGCGACAAGAAAAGCTGGAGCGACTGGAGCCCGCGCTTCGTCATTGACTACCACTTCAACGACGACACCATGGTGTTCGCCTCGCTGGCCAAGGGCTACAAGGCCGGTGGCTTCAATGCCTTGCAGATCGGCCCGGCGTTCGAGAACGAAGATGTCTGGAACGTGGAAATGGGCATCAAGCAGGCGTTCGATCGCTTTTCGTACAACGCTTCGCTGTTCCATTACCGCTATGACAACCGGCAGTCGATCCGCTTGATCGATCCGGATCCGAACAATCCGGTGGACATCCCGCGTTACGTGTTCGACACCGGTGATCTGGAGGCAACCGGTATCGACTTCGACATGCGTTGGAAAGTCACGGATGCCTTCAGCCTGGACGCGCAGGCGGAGTGGATCGATTCCAAGTTCAAGAACTACGTCACTCCGGAAGGCGTTGATCTGGATGGCGCGCCGACCGGCGAACCGCGCTTCAGTGCCTCGGCAGGCGCGACCTACCAGGTGGAGCTGGGCGACAACGGCGCGCTGCGTCTGTCGGCCCGTCATGCCTATCGCGGACGCACCCGCTGCAACTCCGGCTCCGATCTGCAGGGCGATTGCGGTGTGAGCAAACTGCTGAACATCGGCGAAGCACGCGAACGCACCGACCTGCGCATCAGCTGGACCTCGCCGCAGGGTTTGTGGAACTGGGCGGTGTACGGCAACAACGTGTTCGACAACCAGTACGTGCGCGGCCTCAACACCTACGGCCGCGCCCCGCTGGGCGTCGTCGGCGCCACCATCACCGACCCGCGCACCTACGGTTTGGAAATGACCGTGAAGTTCTAACGCTCAAAGCCTTGAGGCCTTGAAGCCTTGAAGTCTTGAAGTCTTGAGGTCTTGAGGTCTTGAAGCCCCTCTCCCGCATGCGGGAGAGGGGTTGGGGTGAGGGCAGCCGTTGAAGTTTCTGGCGAGGCGCTCAGAGGCGCTTCAGTTCGCAGGACGCGTGCGGCAGCCTGCGAACACTGGTTCGAGTGCGCTGGCGCAAAGGCTGGGGCACAGAGGGGAGACGCAGGCCTTTCGGAGCCAACCCCAACCGGCGTAAACCTCAGACTTTCAACACCGTTGGGGAGAGGAAACCCCGGCGTCTGCGGGCGTCGGGGTTTCTGTTTTGCGCTCATGACGGCATCCTTGTCGCATGTCTGCCCGCCGTGATGCCGTTTCCCTTGATCTCTCTGCCGAACCGCTCAGCCATCTGGCAGGCGTCGGCCCCCGGGTGGCCGCCAAACTGGAAGCGCGTGGCCTGACCACCTTGCAGGATCTGTGGCTGCATCTGCCGCTGCGTTACGAAGACCGCACAACGCTGCTGCCGATCCGCGCCCTGAAAGCCGGCATGGCCGCGCAGGTCGAAGGCCGCGTCGAAGCGGTGGAGCGCGGCTTCCGCTATCGCCCCATGCTGCGCGTGGCGGTGAGCGACGATTCCGGCGCCACGCTGGTGCTGCGCTTTTTCCATTTCCGCTCCGCGCAGGTCGCGCAATTCGCGGTGGGCACGCGTCTGCGCTGCTACGGCACACCGCGACCGGGCCAGCACGGCTTGGAAATCGTGCATCCCAGCTACCGCGTGTTGGGCGACGGCGAAGATGCCGGGCTGGGCGACGTGCTCGATCCGATCTATCCGGCCGTGGAGGGCATCGGCCCGGCCAGCCTGCGCAAGTTGATCAGCCAAGCGCTGGATCGGCTGCCGGACGCAGCGACGCTGGAGCTGCTACCGCCGGCGATGCTGGCCGACCTGCAACTGCCGTCATTGCGCGACGCGATGCTGACCATGCACCGCCCGCCGGCCGGCGCCGACACCGCCGCGCTGTCGGCCGGCATGCATCCGGCGCAGCAGCGCCTGGCAATGGAAGAACTGCTTGCCCATCACCTGAGCCTGCGCCGTCAGCGCATTGCTCTGCAGCAGCACCGCGCGCCGTCCTTGCGCGGTCGCGATGGCTTGGTGAAAGCCCTGCTCGATTCGCTGCCGTTCAAGCTCACTGGCGCGCAGCAGCGCGTGTTCGACGAAATCCGCAAGGACCTGGCACGCGCGCATCCCATGCTGCGGCTGGTGCAGGGCGACGTCGGCTCCGGCAAGACTGTGGTCGCCGCCCTGGCCGGCATGTTGGCCGTGGAGCGCGGCAAGCAGGTCGCGCTGGCCGCGCCCACCGAACTGCTGGCCGAGCAGCATCTGCTCAACCTACGCGCGTGGTTGGAGCCGCTGGGCGTGCGCGTGACCTGGCTGGCCGGCAAGGTCACCGGCAAGGCGCGCAGCAAGGTGCTGGAAGAGATCGCGTCCGGTCATGCGCAGGTAGTGGTCGGCACGCACGCATTGATGCAGGAAGCGGTGGTGTTCAACGACCTGGCGCTGGCCATCGTTGATGAGCAACACCGCTTCGGCGTGCACCAGCGCTTGGCGTTGCGCGACAAGGGGGCAAGCGCCGGCATCGTGCCGCATCAATTGGTGATGACCGCCACGCCGATTCCGCGCACGCTGGCCATGGCCGCGTATTCCGATCTCGACGTATCAGCCATCGACGAGCTGCCGCCAGGGCGCACGCCGGTGCAGACCATCGTCATCAGTGCCGAACGTCGCCCGGAACTGGTCGAGCGCATCCGCGTGGCCTGCCAGCAAGGCCGGCAGGTGTACTGGGTGTGCACCCTGATCGACGAAAGCGACGAAGTCGTCGCCACCGCCGCACAGAACACCTTTGAAGCGCTGTCCGCGCAGCTGCCGGAGCTGCGCATCGGCTTGGTGCACGGGCGCATGAAGGCTGCCGAAAAACAATCGGCGATGCAGTCGTTCAAATCCGCGCAGACCGATCTGCTGGTCGCCACCACCGTCATCGAAGTCGGCGTGGATGTGCCCAACGCCTCGTTGATGATCATCGAAAACGCCGAGCGCCTCGGCCTGGCCCAACTGCATCAGTTGCGCGGGCGCGTCGGTCGTGGTGCCACCGCATCCAGCTGCGTGCTGATGTATCAGGCGCCGTTGTCGAACATGGCGCGCGAGCGGCTGGAAACCATGCGGCATACCTCCGACGGTTTCTTGATCGCGGAGAAAGATCTGGAATTGCGCGGTCCCGGCGAACTGTTGGGCACGCGACAGACCGGTTTGGCGGAATTCCGCGTGGCCGATCTGGCGCGCGACGCTGGCATGCTGCCGGCGGTGCATGCCTTGTCCGAGCAGTTGCTGAATGAAGCGCCGGAGTTGGCCGACCGCATCGTCCGTCGCTGGATTGGTGGCGCGGTGCGATACGCATCGGCCTGATCGTGTGCTTCCACTGTCATGGTTGAGATGACAGACTCCCTTGCCAACCAGAGTGAAGCAGAAGATGAGCAAGAAGATACCGTTGCTGATTGATACCGATCCGGGCGTTGACGATGCATTGGCGCTGTTGATGGCCTTTGCCGACGAACGCCATGACGTGGTCGGGTTGACGGTGGCGGCGGGCAACGTCGGGCTGGACTACACCGTGCGCAACGCATTGAAGTTGTGCGAGGTCGCCGGCCGTGACGATGTGCCGGTGTTCGCCGGCACCGCCGATCCGCTCGTCTATCCGGCCGAAGACGCGGCACATGTGCACGGCCGCGATGGTTTCGGCGACGTGGACCTGGCGCCGAGCGCACGCACGGCCGAAGCCGAGCACGCCGCACTGGCGATCCTGCGCCTGTCGCATGTGCATGCCGGCGAGTTGATGCTGGTCGCGCTCGGCCCGCTGACCAATGTCGCGCTGGCGCTCAAGCTCGATCCGACCCTGCCGCAGCGGGTGAAGCGTTTCCTGGTGATGGGCGGGGCGATCAACGGCCACGGCAACATCACCCCGGTCGCCGAGTTCAACATCGCCTTCGATCCGGAAGCGGCACACATTGTGTTCACCGCGTTCCCGCACACCGAAGTCGCCGACTGGGAAGCCACCATCGCCCACGGCCTGATGCATCGCGATGTGGAGCAGTGGCTGGCCGCCGATACCGACAAGGCGCGTTTCTACGAGCTGATCTCGCGCAAGACCCGCTTGTGGTCCGAAGACAGCCGTGGCGAGTACTGGTACGCCGCCGATGCCTTGGCGATGGCCTGGGCCTTGCAGCCGGAAGGCGGCATCCATGTCGAGCAGCGCCCGTTGTCGATTGAACTGACCGGCAACCGCAGCCGAGGCGCCACCGTGGTGGACTGGAACCGCCAGACCGGCGCGCCGGACAACACCACTTTGTTGATCGGCTACGACCAGGGGCGGTTCGAGGCCCAGGTGCGCGGCGCATTGGGGCTCTGAGGCCCCGCTGAAATCCCGGCTTGCCTTCCTGCGCAGGCCGGGACTATAATGCCGCTCTTGACCACCAGCCCATACGGTGCGAGCCCATGAAGGCCGATATCCATCCTGATTACCATAACGTCGTGTTTCATGACGTCACTTCCGATTTCAAGTTCCTGACCCGTTCGACCATGTCCTCCAAAGACACGGTCAAGTGGGAAGATGGCGAAGAGTATCCGCTGATCAAGGTGGAAATTTCTTCGGCTTCGCATCCGTTCTATACGGGCAAGCACAAGGTCATCGATACCAGCGGTCGTATCGACAAGTTCCAGAAGCGCTACGCGCGCTAATAGAGCTGTCGTTGACTGCAAGAACAACGGCCGCGATTTTCGCGGCCGTTGTTTTGTGCCATCTGCAATAAATCTGAATCATTTCCAACCATTGCCGGCTACGGTTGCGACGCTGTGTCGCACTGGTACGCAATCTATAAGACTTTCGTCTTCGCAATCTGGAAATGTTGCTGTGCGATAATGGCGCGTACCGCGGTGGAAAACTGCGGATTTCATTCATGCGTCTGCCCATCACCTCTCTGTCTGGACAGGCGCCTTCCACTTGAGGAGCGCACACTGTGTCCGATCTTGATCAGGTCACGCTCAACGCCGGCGACACGTCGGTCGTTCTGCCTGTCGTCAAACCCGTTCTGGGCAATAACTGTGTCGATATCTCGAAGCTGACCAAGGAAACCGGTCTCTTCACCTACGACTCTGGCTACACCGCCACCGCAAGCTGCAAGTCGGCCATCACCTACATCGATGGCGACAACGGCGTGCTGCTGTATCGCGGTTACCCGATTGAACAGCTGGCCGACAAGTCCAGCTTCGTCGAAGTTGCCTACCTGCTGATCAACGGCGAGCGTCCGAACGCCGAGCAGCTGAAGGCCTTCGAGGCTGAGTTGACCGCCGAAGCCGGCGTCGATGATTCGATCAATACGCTGATCGGCAGCTTCGCCAAGGATGCGCATCCGATGGCGATCCTGGCTGCCTCGATCGCGCAGCTGTCGGCCAAGTACCACGACTCGCTGGATCTGTCCGATGCCGAGCAGCGCCGTCAGGCGGCTGTGCGCCTGATCGCCAAGGTGCCGACCCTGTCCGCACTGATCTACCGTCACGGCGCAGGCCTGCCGGCCAACACGCCGGATACCTCGCTGGATTACGTCAGCCGCTTCCTGAAGCAGACCTTCGAGTCGGCCGATGGCAAGTACGACTTGAACAAGGACGTGGTCAAGGCGCTGGATCTGCTGTTCATCCTGCACGCCGATCACGAGCAGAACGCCTCGACCTCGACCGTGCGTCTGGTCGGTTCCACCGGCGCCAACCCGTACGCTTCGGTCGCCGCTGGCGTGACCGCGCTGTGGGGCCCGGCGCATGGCGGTGCCAACGAAGCCGTGCTGAAGATGCTGGAAGAGATCGGTTCGGCCGACAACGTCGAGTCCGCCGTGCTCAAGGCCAAGGACAAGACCTCGGGCTTCCGCCTGATGGGCTTCGGCCACCGCGTCTACAAGAACTTCGACCCGCGCGCCAAGGTCATCGGTGAGATGACCAAGCAGGTGCTGGAGCAGTTGGGTGTTGCTGATCCGCTGCTCGATGTCGCCGTCAAGCTGGAACAGGCTGCGCTGCAGGACGACTACTTCGTCGCCCGCAAGCTCTATCCGAACGTCGATTTCTACAGCGGCATCATCTACAAGGCGCTGAACATTCCGACCGAAATGTTCACCGTGATGTTCGCGCTGGGCCGCACCGCAGGTTGGGTGTCGCATTGGCTGGAACAGCAGGTTGATCCGGAAATGAAGATCGGCCGTCCGCGTCAGGTCTATACCGGCCACGACGTGCGCGACTACAAGTAATGCTGCCGGCGTAGCGATACGCTGAAATCATTGCTGCAGAGCCCCGCTTCGGCGGGGCTTTTTGTTTGTGCGCTATCCACACAGCCTGTGCGGGGCAGCTTACACAAGCTGTGGATAAGCGCTCGCAGGGCTTGTGCTGCATCGCTTTGCGAAGGGTGGTGAATTTTTGTCCAGTATTGGGGTAAGCGGCTGCGCTGTGCGTTGGGGAATCGGGGATCGTCTGAGCGCGGCGGGGGTGCGCAGCGGAGCAACTGGGGTTTTGGTGTCAGTTGCCACACTCGCTGTGCCGCGCCGCTGATCCATGCGTGCTTGGTGGCGTATCTCCGCCTCGCAGGTGCATCGACGTTCTCCTCGCCACGGCGTGAATCTGGCTGCGACATCTGTCAGTGGTAGGAGCGGCTTGAGCCGCGAAGCTGGTGTTTCACCCGGCATGTCGAATACCTGCAATTGCAGAGTGCGGCGTTGCGATCTGCATCTGCGTCGGTCCCTTCATCAGTTTCGCGGCTCAAGCCGCTCCTACGGGCAGTCGGGTAGCGCGGGATTCCAAATTCCCATTACGGCCCCAGCAACAACTGCCGCACCTGCGCCAGCGTTGCGCGCGGCAGGGGTTTGCCGTCGTCACTGGATACCGGTGGTTGTCGCAATGCGACTTCGGGCAGGATCACCAATTCAAACGCAATCCCGTCCGCGGCGAATTCGCAGCCGGGGAAATGCTGCTTCGTCGGGTGGCCGGCCAATTGCAGCGACCACGCGCGTGCTTCGGCAGGAATGCGCTGGTCGTGCAGGAAGTGATGCACCGCCTCGGCGTCATCGCAATGCAGGTGCAGAATGACCGCGCTTGTGTCGCCGGCCACGCCGGTCAGCACTGGACCGCTCAGTCGCGGTTGGAATGCCTGCAGGAACTGCATTGCCTGCACCGCTGATTCGCGCCGCATCTGCAACGCGCCGGGCTGGCGGGTGGAAGCGAACAGGCGCTGGTGTTCACGCAGTGCCTGCTCGACATCGGCCAGGCGCGGCCACAGTGATTCTTCACGAATGCCCAACCGTGCAGCGGCCTTGCGGCGCGCGTGCTCGAAATCCTGGATGCCGCTTTCAGCGATCAGCCGAGCGGCCTCCTGGGCGATGCGCTGGCGGCCACGAGCGTTGCGTTGGACGGCGTGCGGTGTAGATGGCATCGGTCAGCTTCCCGGGGGTGCGGGCCGATTGTAGGCAGACGGCGGGCGCTGCGTCCCGCCGCCTGTCAGTCGTGCTTAGAAAATGTCGAACGCAGCGTCGTCCGCCTGCTGCTGGTGCTGCTCGAAATCGAACTCCTGCACGCGCTCCAGATCTTCCGTCTTGACCCACTCGGTGGCGCCGTTGAGGGTGGCTTCGACCATGCCCGACGGCGGATCGTTCTTGGCGATCGGCGCATCCTTCAATGCGGCGCGCATGTAGTCGATCCAGATCGGCAGCGCTGCCTTGCCGCCGTATTCGCGGTAACCCAGCGAGCGGAAGTCATCGCGGCCCACCCACACGGTGGTTGCCAGCGGCCCGCCAAAGCCCGAGAACCATGCGTCG
Organism: Stenotrophomonas sp.; assembly: GCF_050737575.1. Lineage (GTDB taxonomy): Bacteria > Pseudomonadota > Gammaproteobacteria > Xanthomonadales > Xanthomonadaceae > Stenotrophomonas. The sequence continues at coordinate 108,664 of NZ_JBOHXW010000005.1, read as the reverse complement.
CGATGGTCGTTGGTCGAGCCGGTTTTGCCGCCGACGTCTTCGCGGCCCAGCACCTTGGCTTGTGCGCCGGTGCCGCGCTGGACCACGTCACGCATCATCGACACCAGCTGGTACGCGGTGCGTTCGTCGATGGCGCGCGGGGCGATGCGGGCATCCGGATTGATCGGCTTGGCCGGTTCAATGGCTTCCGGGCTTGATTCGGGCTTGGCAGGCGCTGGCTTGGTTTCGGCGCCGAAGTTGAAGCCGTCCACCACCTGGTTGACCGGCGTGGTGCCGGTGCCAGTTGCGCCGCCGCAACCGCGGCAGGCCAGGGCGGGGTTTTCCTTGAAGATGACGGTGCCGTCGCGGTCCTTGACCTCGTCAATCAGCCAGGTGTCCACGCGCGAGCCACCGTTGGCGAACACGGCATAGCCGCGCGCAACCGACAGCGGCGTCAGCGAGGCGGTGCCCAGTGACATCGACAGGTTCGGCGGCAACTCGGCCTCCTGGAAGCCAAATTCGCTGATGTACTTGCGTGCGTAATCCACGCCGATGCTGTCCAGCAGGCGCACCGACACCAAGTTGCGCGACTGCACCAGCGCTTCGCGCAGGCGCATCGGGCCACGGAAGCCGCCGCCATCGTTCTGCGGCTGCCAGGTCTTGCCACGACGGTCGCGGAACACCACCGGCGCATCCAGCACGATCGAAGCCGGGTTGAAGCCCTTGTCGAATGCGGCCGCATACACAAACGGCTTGAAGCTGGAGCCGGGCTGGCGGCGGGCCTGGGTGGCGCGGTTGAACTTGTTGCCGGCAAAGCTGAAGCCGCCGACCAGTGCGCGCAGCGCGCCGGTTTCGGCATCCATCGAGACCAACGCGCCTTGGCCGCGCGGAATCTGGTCGATCAACCACTCACCTTCCTTGGCGCCGGCGCGGATGCGGATCATGTCGCCACGGGTGACGAGCTTGGCCGGCGAACGGTTGGTCCAACGGCTGGCACTCACCGGCAACACCAGCTCGCTGCGGTCAGCCAACACCACGGTGATGCTGCCATCGGCGTGCGTGGCCGAGACCACCGCCGGCTGCAGGCCAGCCTGGGTCGGAATGCTGGCGATATGTCGCGCCAATGCGGTGGCATCGGCGTCCGCAGTGACATCGAAATGCTGCTCCACGCCGTGCCAGCCGTGGCGATGGTCGTACAGGATCAGGCCGTCACGGACCGCCGTATTGGCTGCGTCCTGCAGGGCGCCGTTGATGGTGGTGGTGACGTGATAACCCTTGTTGAGCACGTCGCCGCCGTACTTGGCGATCATCTCCTGGCGCACCATTTCGGCGACATACGGCGCGTAGATCTCCACCGGCGGCTCATGCGGTGTGGCGTGCATTGGCACGGCCTTGGCAGCGTCGGCCTCGGCCTGGGTGATGAAATTCAGTTCCGCCATGCGCTGCAGGACGTAATTGTCACGGCGCTGGCGCGCGCGCTCGGGGTTGCTGATCGGGTTGCCGCTGGAGGGAAATTTGGGAATGCCGGCCAGCGAGGCCATTTCGTCCAGATCCAGCTCGTTGAGCTTCTTGCCGTAGTAATACTCGGCGGCAGCGCCCACGCCGTAGGCGCGGTTGCCGAAGAAGCTCTTGTTCAAATACAGCTCGAAAATCTCATCCTTGCTCAGTTCTTTTTCGATCTTACGAGCGAGCAGGATTTCAGCCACCTTGCGGGTGTAGCTGTATTCGGAACTGAGAAAAAATTGGCGCGCGACCTGCTGGGTGATGGTCGAACCGCCCGGCACGCGCTTGGCATCGGTGGTGGCCAACAACCAGATTGCGCGGCCTACGCCTTTGTAATCGACGCCGTCATGTTCGTAGAAGCGGGCGTCCTCGGTGGCGAGGAACGCCTGCTTCAAGCGCTCGGGGACATCCTTCATCTGGACGGGGTAGCGCCGGGTCTCGCCGAACACCGCCATCAATTTCCCTTCGCTGTCATAGACATACATGGGTTCCTGCAGCTCAACATCGCGCAGGGCCTGTACGTCAGGAAGTTTGGAAGAGACAACGTAATAGAGCGAGCCTGCGGCAATCGCACCCACCAGAGCCAGGGCGACAAAGATGGCCAGCAGCCAGCGAAGCCAGCGACGGAAACGTGACATCCAGAAGTTCCCAATTGCGGATTTTGTGGCCGCAGAGTATAGATTACGCAGGGGAACGGCTGGGGCCGGATCCTGGGGAGAGTAGAAGGGAGCCGCCACAGGGCGTGATGCGTATCGCGTCTCGTGCTCTGAACGGTTGCCAACTGCTGAAATTCAGTTATTAATGCGCGGGCGCAACAAGTGCGTCCAAGTGCCCGTCGGCAGGGGAGAAACCGTGGGGCTTATCCCAAAAAGTCAGACGCCAATCATTGGTGTCGACATCAGCTCGACTGCGGTCAAGCTGCTTCAGCTTTCCCGCACAGGGAATCGGTTTCGCGTGGAACATTACGCCGTGGAACCGCTTCCGCCTAATGCGGTAGTAGAAAAGAACATTGTCGAGGTCGAGGCGGTCGGGGAGGCCATCCGCCGCGCCGTAGCGCGTTCTGGCAGCAAGGCCAAGAATGCAGCGGCTGCAGTGGCCGGTTCAGCGGTGATCACCAAGGTGATCCCGATGCCGGCAGACCTGGACGATAACGACATGGAAGCGCAGGTCGAGCTGGAGGCGGTGAACTACATCCCGTATCCGATCGAGGAAGTGAACCTCGATTTTGAAGTGCTCGGGCTGGTGCCCAATAACCCGGAAATGGTGCAGGTGCTGTTGGCTGCGTCGCGTTCGGAAAACGTCGAGCTGCGCCAGTCAGCATTGGAACTTGGCGGTCTGGTTGCCAAGGTGATGGACGTGGAAGCATTCGCGGTCGAGAACGCCTTCGCGCTCGTGGCCAGTGAATTGCCCGTGGCCAGCGACTCGGTAGTGGCGCTGGTGGATATCGGCGCGACCATGACCACGCTCAATGTCCTGCGCGGTGGCCGTAGCCTTTACAGCCGCGAGCAGGTCTTTGGCGGCAAGCAGCTCACCGATGAAGTGATGCGCCGTTACGGCTTGAGCTACGAAGAAGCTGGCCTGGCCAAGCGACAGGGTGGGTTGCCGGAAAGCTACGAGGTCGAGGTGCTGGAGCCGTTCAAGGAAGCAACGGTGCAGCAGATCAGCCGCCTGTTGCAGTTCTTCTATGCTGGCAGCGAGTTCAACCGCGTTGATCACATTGTCCTGGCCGGCGGCTGCGCTGCCTTGGCGGGGCTGCCGACGATGGTCGAAGAGCAGCTGGGTGTGGCGACGTCGGTGGCCAATCCGTTGGCACAGATGACGCTGGGACCGAAGGTGCAGGCACACGCGCTTGCTCAGGATGCTCCGGCGCTGATGATCGCAACGGGTCTGGCCATGAGGGGGTTTGACTGATGGCACGGATCAATCTTCTGCCGTGGCGCGAAGAGCGCCGCAAACAGCGGCAGCGCGAGTTCTACGGCATGTTGGGGTTTGCGGCGTTGGCGGGTGTGATCCTGTCGGGCCTGCTGTGGTTCTACTACAGCCAGCAGATCAGCGGCCAGAACGACCGCAATGCGTTCCTTGAGGCGGAAATTGCCAAGGTCAAGGAACAGAACAAGGAAATCGAACGCCTGGACAAGCAGAAAGCACGTCTGCTCGCCCGCAAGGCGGTGATCGAAGAACTGCAGGGCAAGCGTTCGCAGATGGTGCATCTGTTCGACTCGCTGGTGCGCACCATCCCCGATGGCGTTGTGCTCACCGCGCTCAAGCAGGAAGGCGAAATCCTCACGCTGGAAGGTCGCACCCAGTCCAATGCGCGCGTCAGTACCTACATGCGCAATTTGGAAGGGTCTGGCTGGATGAGCAGCCCGGAGCTTTCGATCATCGAAGCCAAGGCGCAGGAACCCGGCGGTGCGGCGATGGACATCAAGTCGCTGCCCTACGTGTTCACGCTGCGGGTGAAGTTGCCGGCACCGGGTGAAAACGCTGCTCAGCAGGCCGCTACTGAAGATGCCGCTGCCATTGTCGAACCCGCAGCGGCCGCTCCGGCCACGCCCGAAGCACCCAAGGCAGCAGCGGAGCCGGCGGCAGCCGCGCCGAAGGAGGCTCGCTCGTGAGCAAGAAATTCAACGCCAAAGAACTGGATTTCAACAACATCGGCAATTGGCCACAGAAGGCCAAGATGGTCTTCTGCGCGCTGCTGGCTTTGTTGATCGTGGTGCTGTCGTTCCTGCTGGTGGTTCGCGGTCAGATGAATGACCTGGAATCGCTGGAAAGCAAGGAAACCAGCCTGCGTCAGGAGTTCTCCAACGAGCAGCAACGCGCCGCCAACCTGGAGCCGTTGAAGCAGCAGCTCGCGCAGATGGAGCAGGTGTTGCAGCAGATGCTGCGCCAGTTGCCCAGCAAAACCGAGATGCCGGACCTGATCATCGACGTCTCGCAGACGGCGCTGTCCAGTGGCCTGAACAACGAGTTGTTCCAGCCCGGTGCCGAATCGCTGAAGGAGTTCTACGCCGAGAAGCCGATCGCCTTGCGTCTGGTGGGCAGTTATCACCAATTCGGCGCCTTCGTCAGCGGTGTGGCATCGCTGCCGCGCGTGGTGATCCTCACCATGCACGACATCAACCTCAAGCCGAAGGACCCCAAGGGTGTGATCGCCCGCGGCGGTGCGCTGGAGTTGTCTGGCACGGTCAAAACCTACCGCTACTTGGATGACACCGAGTTGGAGGACCAGGAAAAATTGGCCGAAGCGGCGAAGCTCGCTGAGAAGAAGGGAGGCAAGTAAGCATGAGCAGAACTTCTTCTCTTGTCCTGGGGATGGTGTGCATCGCGGCGCTTGCCGGTTGCACACGGGGAGTGACCAGCGCGCCTGGTGACGCCCCCAACCTGGAAAAATACGTGGCCGACGTGCGTGCGCGCCCGGCCGAGGCATTGCCGGCATTGCCGGTGATGCAGCAGTTCGAAACTTTCGAGTACGCCGCGCAGGGCATGCGTGATCCGTTCAGTGACGCGTGGGTGTCCGCCGATGGCGGCAACCAGTTGCGGCCTGATCCGGATCGCCGCAAGGAGCCTTTGGAGGCGTTCCCGCTCGACAGTCTGGACATGGTGGGCACAATTGGCGGCGGTCCGGGGGCCGTTGCCTTGGTGATGGGGCCGGACAAGGTCACTTACCGCGTGCGCCCCGGGGTGTACATGGGCCAGAGCGATGGCCGTGTCACGGGTGTCCGTGAAGACGGGATTGAACTGATTGAACTGGTGCCCGATGGCGCTGGCGGCTGGCTGGAACGTCCTGCGTCTTTGGCGCTGGACGATCGTTGATTGATTAGGGGATAGCACGATGACTTTTACCAAAGCCCTGAGCCGGCGTCCCATTAGGCGCCAAGCACTGGTCCGCGTCTGCGCCTTGGGAGTGGCGTTGGCAGCGGTGTGCGGCTCTTCGTATGCGGCTCAGCCGCTGGCTACCGGCGGCGTACCTGCCACGGCAAGCCAGCAGGCGGCTTCTGCGATTTCAGTAACCAAGATCGACTTCAAGCGGGGAGAAGACGGCGCTGGCCGTTTGATCCTGCAGTTTGATGGTCAAGGGGCAAGCCCGGATCTGCGCAACCAAGGCAACAGCGTGGTGGTGGACGTGGGCAATGCCACGCTGCCGGCCGAGCTGCAGCGCCCGCTCAACGTGGTTGATTTCGCCACGCCGGTGCAGCGCATCGACGCCAAGCCCTCGGGCCAGGGCGCGCAGCTGGTGCTGAGCACCACTGGCTTGTTTGATTCGCTGGCCTACCAGACCGGCAACGAATACGTCGTCGAAATCACGCCGCGTCAGCAGGATGTGGCAACCGGCGCGGTCACTGCCAAGACCGTGGCCCAGGCGGCTGCGACGGTTGCCGCGCGCGGTTACAGCGGGCGTCCGGTGACCTTCAACTTCCAGGACGTGCCGGTGCGTACCGTCCTGCAGTTGATCGCCGAGGAATCGAACCTCAACGTGGTGGCTTCGGACACCGTGCAGGGCAATGTGACGCTGCGCCTGGTCAATGTGCCGTGGGATCAGGCCATGGACATCGTGCTGCGGGCCAAGGGCCTGGACAAGCGTCGCGATGGTGGCGTGATCTGGGTGGCACCGCAGCCGGAGCTGGCCAAGTTCGAGCAGGACAAGGAAGACGCGCGCATCGCGATCGAGAACCGCCAGGATCTGATCACCGATTACGTGCAGATCAACTATCACAACGCTGAGGCGATCTTCAAAGCGCTGACCGAAGCCAAGGGGATTGGCAACAACAACAGCGGTGGCAGCGGCGGTGGCGGTGGTAGCAATGACAAGCAGGAGAACGGCTTCCTGTCGCCGCGCGGCATGCTGGTGGCCGATGAACGCACCAATACGCTGATGATCAGCGACATCCCGAAGAAGGTCGCGCAGATGCGCGAGCTGATCAAGGTGATCGACCGCCCGGTTGACCAGGTGCTGATCGAAGGCCGCATCGTTATCGCGTCGGATACCTTCGCACGCGATCTGGGTGCGCGGTTCGGTGTCCAAGGGCGGCGGATTGGTGATCGTACGCAGGCCATCAGTGGGTCGCTGGGTGGTAACAGCGACATCATCAACAAAGGCCTGGTGACGAATGAGGGCCTGAACGTCAATCTGCCCGCCAAGACCTTCACCGAGAGTCCGGCGGGTGCCATTGCCTATACCTTGCTTGGCCGCAACTTCTCGCTGGACGTCGAGTTGTCGGCGATGCAGGAAGAAGGGCGAGGCGAAGTGGTGTCCAACCCGCGTATCGTCACTGCCAACCAGCGTGAAGGCGTGATCAAACAGGGTAAGGAAATTGGCTACGTCACCATCACCGCCAGCGGTGCAAGTGGTGTCGCCACGCCGAACGTGCAGTTCAAGGAAGTATTGTTGGAGTTGAGGGTCACGCCGACCATCACCCAGGACAACCGGGTCTTCCTGAACATGAACGTCAAGAAGGATGAGGTTGACTATTTCATGGAGGTTGAGAATTTCGGCAACGTGCCGATCATCAACCGTCGCGAGGTCAATACGGCCGTGTTGGTCGAAGATGGCCAGACCGTGGTCGTCGGTGGCGTGTACGAGTTCACCGATCGCAGCAGCGTGAGCAAGGTGCCGTTCCTGGGCGATATCCCGTTCCTTGGCAATCTGTTCAAGAAGCGTGGTCGCAGCAAGGCCAAGGCCGAATTGCTGGTGTTCGTGACGCCGAAGATCCTGCGCGTGGCCAAGGCCGCCGAGTAATCTTCCGCGAATGTGTTTGGGAGAGGGCCGCTTAATGCGGCCCTTTTTCGTTGTCAGCGGCCGTTTGAACCATTTCACCAAAGATCGGTCAAACTGCGCCTATGAACCTGCCTCCCCAGTTCCCTTCACAGACGGATGTGCCGGCCCACGACGCGGGCCTGCATCAGGAATTCACCGCGCTACGCGAGGCGCTGTCCAGCGAGATCGTCGGCCAGTCGTTGCTGGTCGAGCGGCTGCTGATTGCCTTGCTGGCGGACGGCCACCTGCTGGTGGAAGGCGCGCCAGGGTTGGCCAAGACTACGGCGATTCGCGCGCTGGCGTCGCGAGTTGATGCGAGTTTTGCGCGGATCCAGTTCACGCCCGATCTACTGCCTGCGGATCTCACCGGCACCGATATCTGGCGCGCGCAGGAAGGCCGCTTCGAGTTCCAGGCCGGGCCGATCTTTCATCCGATTCTGTTGGCTGACGAAATCAACCGAGCGCCAGCCAAGGTGCAGTCCGCGCTGCTGGAAGCCATGGGTGAGCGTCAGGTGACGGTGGGGCGCAGCACCTATCCGTTGCCGGACGTGTTCCTGGTGATGGCCACGCAGAATCCGATTGAGCAGGAGGGTACGTTCCCGCTGCCCGAAGCACAGTTGGATCGTTTCCTGATGCATGTCCGCATTGGCTATCCCGATGCCGATGCGGAAACGGAAATCCTGCGTCTGGCCCGCGAGCGTGCGTTGCAGGCGATGCAACACAAACCGGCGGCGTTGCAGAAGTTGTCGCTGGAGAAGATCGAGCAGGCCCGCCGGGCCGTGCTTGAACTGCATATGGCGCCGCAGCTGGAGCGCTATCTGATTGCCTTGGTGCTGGCCTCGCGTGATGCCAGTGGCTACGACGCCGCTCTCGCCAAACGCATTGCGTGGGGGGCAAGTCCGCGTGGTTCCATCGCGCTGGAACGTTGCGCGCGTGCCCGCGCCTGGTTGGCTGGACGTGACTTTGTGACGCCCGACGATATTCGTGCGGTGGCGCCGGATGTCCTGCGCCACCGCGTGCTGCCCAGCTACGAAGCTGCAGCTGAAGGTTGGGATGGCGAGCGGCTGGTTGCGGCTTTGCTCGATTGCGTGCCGCTGCCTTGAGGCGTGCCCGGTGTGCAGCGTTGTCATTGTGATGTGCGGTGAAATCCCGGTGCGAGGCCTGCGATGAAAACGCCGGCTTCTGGCACGAATCTGTCTTCTGATCGGGATAATGCGATGCACGCCGGCATCCGTCCGCAGCTGAGCGAATTGATCGCACTGCGGCAGATGGCGGCGCAGGGGCGGCAGGCGCGACGCGGTCACTACGCGGTGAGTGGGCGTGCAGCGTCAACGATGCGCGGGCGTGGCATGGAGTACGCCGAATCGCGTGAATACGTTGCCGGTGACGATGCCCGACATATCGATTGGAAGATCACCGCGCGTACCGATACCACGCATACCAAAACGTTCCAGACCGAGCGCGAGCGGGTCACCTTGCTGGTGGCCGATACGGCTGCTGCGCTGTACTTCGGTACGCGCGTGCGATTCAAGTCGGTGCAGGCCGCTCGCGCGGGTGCGGTAGCGACGTGGTCGGCGTTGCGTGACGGAGATCGATTGGCTGCGTTGCGTGGCAGTCGCCAGCAATCGCTGGTGCCGCCTGCGGGTGGAACGCGCGGCGCATTGCGGGTGCTGGATGCGCTCACGCGTTGGTATGCCGAACCACAGGCCGATGACGCGGGTCTGCAGTTTGCATTGGAGCGTGCGGCGCGCGTGCTGCATCCGGGTGCGCGTGCGGTGGTGTTGGCCGATCCGGCCAGTGCGAACGCGGTGCCGGCGGCGGTGTGGTCTGCGCTGTCCATGCATGTGGAAGTGCAATTGCTGTTGCTGGTGGATCCCTTGGAAGTGTCACCGCCGGACTGCGTGTTGCCGGTGGCGACTGCGGCGGGGCGGATGCGATTTGATCTGGGCGCTGACGCGGTACGCAACGCGTGGCATGAGGCGCTGATTGGCCCGGTGGAAGCGCTGTTGCGTCAGTTGCCCGGCCGTCGTATGCGCGTCAGCACCTTGTCCAGCGACGATGCCAGCGACGCTTGGTTGAGCACGGCTGGCCTTCGGAGTCCGGCATGATCGCCGCGCAACTGCCGCTGCGGGATGTGCACTTGCCCTCGGCACCGGGCTGGTGGCCGCTGGCGCCTGGTTGGTGGTTGGTGATTGCGGCGATCGTGCTGATCGTGTCGGTGATTGCCGCGTTCTACCTGCACCGGAAACGACAACTGCGGCGCTGGATGCAGGTGTTTGATCAACAACTGGCCGTGAGCGAAAGCGGCCCGTCCCGTTTGGCTGCCGCTTCGGAATTGCTGCGCCGTGCATCGCGTCGGGTCGATCCACAGGCGGCGTTGTTGCACGGTGAACCGTGGTTGCGCTTTCTCGATGGGCGCAAGGGCAATGTCTTCAGCAAGGGCGAAGGGCGTGTGCTTCTGGAAGGTGGCTTCCACCCGCAGGTGGATGCCGAAGCGGTTGAGCGTGCCTGTCGATTGGCGCGTACCCGTTTCCTTGAATTGATGGCAGGGAAGCGCTGATGCAGGCCGTGCTCGATATGGTGCCGGCTTGGTGGCCGACGTTCGCTTGGCCGTGGTTGTGGCTGTTGCTGCCGGTGCCGCTGTTGATGCGTTGGTGGCCGTTGCGCGATGACAACGCGCCTGCATTGCGCGTGCCTTACGATCCTGCACGACTCCAATTGCAGGCCACACAGGGACGCGGCGGTGCCTGGTTCGGCACGCTGCTGTTGTGGTTGGCGTGGGCACTGCTATGCGCCGCTGCGGCGCGACCGCAGCAACTGGGCGAGCCGGTGGAACCACCGCGCGAGGCCCGGCAGATGATGTTGGCCGTGGACTTGTCCGGCAGCATGGAAGAACCCGATATGCAACTCGGTGGTCGAATCGTCGACCGCCTCACCGCCGCCAAAGCGGTGCTGGCTGATTTTCTGGATCGCCGCGAAGGCGATCGCATCGGCCTGGTGGTATTCGGCCAACGCGCGTATGCGCTGACCCCGTTGACTGCCGATCGCGCCACCGTGCGCGAACAGCTGCGTGACAGTGTGGTGGGATTGGCAGGGCGCGAGACGGCACTGGGCGATGCGATTGCGCTGTCGGTCAAGCGCCTGCGTGATCAGCCGGAAGGCCAACGCGTGGTGATCATGCTCACCGACGGCCTCAATACCGCCGGCGTGCTGGAGCCGCTGAAAGCGGCGGAACTGGCCAAGGCGGAAGGCGTGCGCGTGTATACGATTGCCTTTGGCGGCACCGGGCAGGCGTCGTTGTTCGGTGTGCAATTGCCGGGCGGCGAAGATCCGGTGGACGAAGACACCTTGTCCAAGATCGCCAGCGAAACCGGCGGCCGCTTCTTCCGCGCGCGAGACACCGATGAGCTGGTCGGCATCTACGCGGAATTGGATCGTCTGGAGCCGGTGCAAAGTGCCGGTCCATCGGTGCGTCCGCGCATCGAACGGTATGCGTGGCCGTTGGCGCTCGCCTTGTTGTTCGGCATGTTGGCGCTGGCATGGCGAGGGCTGCGCGCATGAACCTTTGGCAGCAATTGCACTTCATGCGGCCGGAATGGTTGTGGACATTGTTGCTGGTGCCGGCGGCGTTGCTGGGCAGCAGCTATCTGCAGCGTCGGCACACGCGTTGGCATACTGCGGTGGATGCGCATTTGTTGTCGCACCTGCTGACTGGCACCGGCACGCGCCGTTGGTGGGGACGTATGGCGTTGTCGCTGGGTTTGCTGTGTGCCGCGTTGGCATTGGCCGGGCCGAGCTGGCGGCAGGTGGAACAGCCGTTGTGGGAATCGAAGACGCCGTTGGTGATCGTGCTGGATTTGTCCAGCAGCATCCGCGCTACCGATCTTCCGCCGTCGCGGCTGCTGCAGGCGCGGGCCAAACTGGCGACCCTGCTGCGCGAGCGCAAGGGCGGTGAAGTCGCATTGATCGCCTACGCATGGGCGCCCTTCACGGTGGCGCCGCTGACCGATGACGCGGCCAATGTCGCGTTGTTTCTGGATGCATTGGCGCCGGAAGTAATGCCGCTGGATGGGCAGAAGACCGATCACGCCCTGGCATGGGCCGGTGATTTGTTGAAGCAGTCGGGCGTTCGCAGCGGTGATGTACTGCTGCTCACCGATCACGCGGATGCCGCCGCAGTGACCGCGGCCGCACAGTTGCGTGCGGCCGGTTACGCCGTCTCGGTACTGGGCCTGGGCACGGTGCAGGGCGCGTCGTACCGCGATTCGCGCGGTGGCATCGAGCATGCGCATCTGGATGAGACGTCGCTGCGCGCGTTGGCGGTTGCCGGTGGCGGCCGCTATCAGCGCATCGCCAACACCGATAGCGATCTACAGGCGCTGGAGGTGCTGCAGCCACAAGCGCAGGCCGACGGACGGCAGCAGAGCGAGCAGGGCAAGTCCTGGCAGGACGAAGGTTATTGGTTGTTGCTGCCGTTGCTGCTGCTGGCGTTGTTTGCCTTCCGTCGTCCGCGTCGCGTGCTGCCGTTGCTGGCGCTGTGCGTGTTGCTGCCGATGATGCAGCCGGCGGCAGCTGCCGAGCAGAGCAGTTGGTGGCAACGTGCAGATCAGCGCCAGCATCAACAGTTGAGCGAAGGTGTGGACGCGTATCGGCAGGGCGATTTTGCCACCGCGCAGAAGCGCTTCGAGGGCATCGACTCTGACCAGGGGTGGTACAACCTCGGCAACGCGCTGGCGCGCCAGGGTCGTCTGGATGAAGCGATCACTGCCTACGACCGTGCGCTGAAGCTGCACCCGGGCATGGAAGATGCTGTTGCCAATCGCGCGGCGGTGGATGCGGCGCGCAAGCGCAAGTCGCAGCAGGATCAGCAGCAGGGCGACAACGGCAAGCAGAAGCCGCAGCAGGGCCAGGATTCCAAAGATCAACAGCAATCGGATGCGCAGCAGGGCCCGCAGCAACAAGGTCAACAGCAACAAGACCCATCGCAGCAGGGCCAGCCGCAATCGTCCGACAGCAAGGATCAGGGCCAGCAAGGCCAGCAACCGCCGCCGGGCGACCAAGGCAAGCCACGTCAGGAACCGGGCAAGCCGGAGGGCGAGAACGCCGGTAAACAACAGCAGGCCGACGAGGCCCAACGCCAGCGCATGGAACAGGCCATGCACCAGCGTCAGGCACAGGCAGGGAACGAGACAGACGCAGCCGCTGCGGCGCGCGCGGCGATGACGCCGCAACAGCGTGAACAGCAGCAGGCAGTGGAAGCATGGATGCAGCGCGTGCCGGATGAGCCGGGCGATCTGTTGAAGGCGAAATTCCAGCTCGAATACGAGCGACGGATGCGGGAACGGCGATGAGCACTGCGAACAAACACCGACACCTCAATAGATGGGTACTGCTGTGCCTGCTGGCCTGCATGAGCGTGGGCATGGCGCACGCGCAGACCCGCGCCTGGTTGGATCGGGACAGCATCAATCAGGGCGAAACCGTCACGCTCAACATCGAAACCGACCAGAGCACTGCGCCGGATTACACACCCTTGCGCGCTGATTTCGCCCTGAGCAGCCAGAACAGCACCCGGCAGATGCATGTGGGCAATGGTGCGGTCAGAAACGTCGCGCTGTTCGCCGTCGCGCTGTCACCGCAACGTACCGGCACGCTGGTGATTCCGGCTTTGCGGGTCGGCAACGCGCAGACTGCGCCGTTGCAGTTGGTGGTCGGTCAAGCTGCGGTCGCCAGCCGTGACAGCAATGCGTTGGCCTTCATCGAAACCGACGTGGACGACAGCCAGCCCTATGTGCAGCAAAGCGTGGGCGTGGTGGTGCGCTTGTTCTTCGCCACGCAGCTGGCTTCCGGTGAATTGGTGTTGGATACGCCGGCTGGCGCCTCGTTGCAGCGGGTGGGTGATGACCGCACTTCAACGCGCGAGATCAACGGCCGTCGTTACAACGTGGTCGAACGCCGCTTCCTGCTGGTGCCCGAACGCAGCGGCCCGCTGCAGGTGAAAGGCGCGCGTTTCAGCGGGCAGGGCGTGGGCGGCTTTTTCGATGATTTCTTCGGCCGCGACAGTGGTCAGCTGAGTGCGCGCGGGCCGGATCAGACCTTGCAGGTGCGGGCCACGCCGGCCGATGCGCCGCAGCCGTGGCTACCGCTGAAAGGCCTGCAGCTGCGCTACACCGCCGCACCGAAAGAAGGCCGCACCGGCGAGGCGACCACCATCGTGGTCGAAGCCACTGCCAACGGCGTGACCAAGGCGCAGTTCCCCGAACTGCCGGTGCCTTCGCTCGGTGACAGCGCGCAGGTGTTTGCCGAACCGCCGCAGTACGACGAAACCTTCGACGGCGGCAGTCCACAGTTGAAACTGACGCGGCGCTACTCAATCGTGCCGCAACAGGCCGGTGCGCTGACGGTGCCGGGCATCCGCATGGACTGGTGGGATGTGCAGGCCGGGCAAGCGCGCACCGCGACGCTGCCGGACCTGCAGGTGCAGATAGAACAGGGCGCTGGCGGCATCGCCGCACCACCGCTGGTGCAGCCGGCGCAGGCCGCTACGGCGGTGCCGAATGAAGCATTGACGGTGGCAGGTGCAACGGCGCGGCCATGGTTGTGGCCGGCGCTGGCGGCGGGCTTCGCGCTGTTGTGGTTGGCCACCTTGATCTGGGGGCTGTCGCGACGAACCGCACCTGCCAACGGCGAGCGCGAAGTGCCGCGCAGGGCCGAAGCGCAGGGTGCGCGTTACAGCCAGGCCGACCTGCGTCGCGCGCTGGACGCCGGTGGTCTGGACGAAGTGGTCCACATTCTGGCGACGATGGCCGGCGTGGAAGATCTGGATGCAGTGATCGCCAGATTGGACGACGAGCCGCAGCGTCAGGCGCTGGAGCGCATGCAACGCGCGCGCTGGGCCGGCGAGGGCGATGTCGCCGCGGCGAGAACCCGGCTGCGCGAGGTTTTCCGGCAGGGGCCGCGCTGGCGTGGACAGGCGGTGGCGGAGAAGCCGGTATTGGACCCTCTCTACCCGAGTCAACGCTGAAAAGGCGGCTGTATACCGTCTGTTAAGCTGCGTCATTCTCTGGAGGGAAAACCACCGATGTCCAACGCCGCAGCGCCACGCATGAAAATGCCATTCCACTGGAAGATCGGGATCGGCTTCGGCATCGGTCTGCTGCTTGGCCTGTTAGTGCACATGTTGAGTCCGGGCGCGCCGTGGGTGCACGCGGTCACCACCTACTTGACCACGCCGGTATCGGGGCTGTTCCTGAGCCTGATCTTCATGCTCATCGTGCCGCTGATTTTCTCGGCGCTGGTGATGGGCGTGTCGGAGATGGGCGACATCCGCGCGCTGGGTCGCATTGGCTGGAAATCGCTGGCGTACACCATCGTGCTGTCTGGCGTGGCGGTGCTGATCGGTCTGGTGCTGGTCAACCTGTTCAAGCCGGGCGCGGGCGTGGACCCCGCCGTGGCCGCGCAGCTGCTGGCTGAGAATGCCGAGCGCAGCAAGGAGATCGTGGCCGGTGTCGGCTCCCAGCCCAAGGGCATGGAGATGCTGCTGTCGATCGTGCCGAACAACGTGCTGGAGGCGGCGTCTGACAACGGCAAGATCCTGTCGCTGATGTTCTTCGCGCTGATGCTGGGCGTCGGCATGGTGCTGTCGCCGGCCGAAAAGGTGGCCACGCTGCGCAAGGCCATCGAAGGCCTGTTTGAAATTTCGATGACCCTGATCAACCTGGTCATCCGCTTGGCGCCATACGCGGTGGCCTGCTTCATGTTCAACCTGGCGGCCATCTTCGGCTTCAGTCTGTTGATCAAATTGGGTGCGTATGTGGGCGTCGTGGTGTTGGCGCTGGCGCTGCACATGGTTGTCAGCTACGGCATCGCGGTGAAGCTGGCGGGGCGCTCGCCGCTGGCGTTCTTCCGCCAGACGCAGGAAGCCACGTTGATGGCGTTCTCCACCGCCTCGTCCAACGCCACCTTGCCGACCGCGCTGCGGGTGGCCGACCAGATGGGCTTCCCGCACAAGGTGTCGCGCTTTGTACTGACTGTGGGCGCCACCGCCAACCAGAATGGCACGGCGCTGTTCGAGGGCGTGACGGTGATCTTCCTGGCGCAGTTCTTCGGTGTGGACCTGAGCATCGGCCAGCAGTTCATGGTGATGGTGGTCTGCATATTGGGCGGCATCGGGACGGCGGGTGTGCCGTCCGGCTCGCTGCCGGTGGTGGCGTTGATCTGCGCGATGGTCGGGGTGAATCCGGTCGGCATTGGTCTGATCCTGGGCGTGAACCACTTCCTGGACATGTGCCGCACCGCGCTCAATGTCACCGGCGACCTGGCCCTGACGGCCTTGGTGGCGCGGGGTGAGAGCGATGAGGATGCCGGGCGACAGCTTCCGCGGGGCTGAATCTTCCTGGAGTTGCAATCCCAAGCGGCCACTCTGTTCAGGGTGGCCGTTTTGCTTCGTGTAGCCGCCCTCTCCCCAACCCCTCTCCCGCAAGGGGAGAGGGGCTACAAACCTGCAAGCGCCAGCAATGCCAGCGATTCGGGCATTGAAGCCCCTCTCCCCTTGCGGGAGAGGGGTTGGGGAGAGGGGAGTGCAGCAAGCAAATTCCGGCGCCGGACGACCCTGCCACCGACGGAACCAAATGCCAGCTATCGTCAGGTTTTTACGGCCTGAACCGCGCGGTGGCTTGTGGGACAATAGGCCGCCCGCAGTTCCGCGGGAGCCTCCCGATTCCGACGAAACCATGACGCAGCCCACCCGCCGCCAGTTGGCGAACGCCATCCGTTTTCTTGCCGCTGATGCGGTCGAAGCCGCCAAGTCCGGTCATCCCGGCATGCCGATGGGCATGGCCGACATCGCCGAAGTGCTCTGGAACGACTACCACCGCCACAACCCGAACAATCCGAACTGGTTCAACCGCGACCGTTTCGTGCTGTCCAACGGTCACGGCTCGATGCTGCACTACGCGCTGCTGCACCTGAGCGGCTACGACCTGCCGATCGAACAGCTCAAGGCGTTCCGCCAGTTGGGCAGCCACACCGCCGGCCACCCGGAGCGTCACGAAACCCCGG
Source organism: Stenotrophomonas sp. (assembly GCF_050737575.1). Classification (GTDB taxonomy): domain Bacteria; phylum Pseudomonadota; class Gammaproteobacteria; order Xanthomonadales; family Xanthomonadaceae; genus Stenotrophomonas. The sequence continues at coordinate 92,364 of NZ_JBOHXW010000005.1, read as the reverse complement.
GCGTGGAAACCACCACCGGCCCGCTGGGTCAGGGTCTGGCCAATGCCGTGGGCTTTGCGCTGGCCGAGAAGCTGCTGGCACAGCGCTACAACCGCCCGGAATTTGAAGTCGTCGATCACCGCACCTGGGTGTTCATGGGCGACGGCTGCCTGATGGAAGGCATCTCGCACGAAGCCGCATCGCTGGCCGGCACCTGGGGCCTGAGCAAGCTGGTCTGCTTCTGGGACGACAACAACATCTCCATCGACGGTGAAGTGGAAGGCTGGTTCACCGACGACACCCCGGCACGTTTCGAGTCCTACGGCTGGAACGTGGTGCGCGGCGTTGACGGTCACGACCCGGAAAGCATCAAGGCCGGCATCGAGCAGGCGCTGTCGCAGTTCGACAAGCCGACCCTGATCTGCTGCAAGACCACGATTGGTTTTGGCTCGCCGAACAAGGCCGGCCAGGAATCCAGCCACGGCGCACCGCTGGGCAAGGACGAACTGGAAGCTACCCGCAAGGCGCTGAACTGGTCGTACGGCCCGTTCGAGATCCCGGAAGAGATCTACGCCGGTTGGCGCGCAGGCGGCACCGGCACGCTGCGTCAGGCCGAGTGGGAGCAGCTGTTCGACAAGTACGCCGCGCAGTTCCCGGCACAGGCCGATGAGCTGACCCGTCGCTCGCACGGCGAGCTGCCGGCCGACTTCATTGCCCAGGCCGATGCCTACATCGCCCAGGTGCAGGCCGAAGCGCCGAACATCGCTTCGCGCAAGGCCTCGCAGAACGCCATCCAGGCCTTCGCACCGCTGCTGCCGGAAATCATCGGCGGCTCGGCCGACCTGGCCGGTTCCAACCTGACCTTGTGGAAGGGCGCGCAGACCGTGGTCGGCGAAGACCCGAATGCCAACTACGTGCACTACGGCGTGCGTGAGTTCGGCATGAGCGCCATCGCCAATGGCCTGGCACTGCACGGTGGCTTCCTGCCATTCGACGCCACCTTCCTGGTGTTCAGCGACTACGCACGCAACGCGCTGCGCATGAGCGCGCTGATCCCGGCGCACGTCATCCATGTGTTCACCCATGACTCGATTGGTCTGGGCGAAGACGGCCCGACCCACCAGCCGGTGGAGCATGTGTCCTCGCTGCGTTACATCCCCAACAACGATGTGTGGCGCCCGTGCGACGCGGCCGAATCGGCCGTCAGCTGGAAGGCGGCGATCGTGCGCAAGGATGGCCCGAGCTGCCTGATCTTCAGCCGCCAGAACCTGGCGCCGCAGCAGCGTACCGCTGAGCAGGTCAAGCAGATCGAGCGCGGTGGTTACGTGCTGGCCGATGCCGCCGGCACGCCGGACGTGATCCTGATCGGTACCGGTTCGGAAATTGGTCTGGCCATGGCCGCCAAGGCCGAGTTGGACGCTGCCGGCATCAAGACCCGTGTGGTGTCGATGCCGTGCACCGATGTGTTCGATCGCCAGGATGCGGCCTACCGCGAATCCGTGCTGCCGAATGCTGTGCGTAACCGCGTTGCCGTGGAAGCCGGCGTTACCGGTTTCTGGCGCCAGTACGTGGGCTTGGACGGTGCGGTGGTCGGCCTGGATACCTTCGGCGCTTCGGCTCCGGCCGACAAGCTGTACCAGCACTTCGGCATCACCACCGAAGCGGTGGTGGCTGCTGCCAAGGCAAACCTGCCGGGCTGATTTCGGCTGGCGGTTTGAGGTAACAAAAAGGCCGGGGATTTCCCCGGCTTTTTTGTTGGGTGTTGTAGGGGCGGATGCAGTGCCGAGGTTGATTCGAGATTTGTGTTGATGGGGAGCGGTGGATGCGCTGAGGTTCTGCTGGTTGTGCTTCTGCCGAACATGGCTCGGCACTACCAGGTGGCGCGCGCTGGGCTTAGATCGCCGATGGGCACTTCGTTCAAAAGCCTGCATCACAGATGGCGGCGGCTATCTGGTTCCACATTCTTCCTTACCAATAAGAACGGACACGCCTCTCGCGAAGAGTGACGTGTCCGGCAATAAATTGCTTCCTAAAGTAGGAGTGATGCAAAAGCTGTGTTGATGTCGTCGCGATATTCCAGTGGCAGTGCGGCGAATGCCGGAGAGTGATTTTCCTGTCCGATCATGACGGCGGGCCAAGTGTTGGTGTCGATGCAATGTGCGGTGACTTGGCTAGCGTCCTGGAGAAGAACCAAGTTGCGGACTGCTTCTGAATCCAGGGTGATGTCGTCCCCGCCATAGGTCAGTAGCGATTGGCTATTTGGGGCTTCTGTCATTGGGTCAACAAGCGGTCCGGCATAGTTGGACGCTGTTCCTGGTGCGGCCATGGGCAACCACACGGAGTCCAAAACGGCACCGAGCGCTAGTTGGTACTCCTGCGAGAGTGCGGTCTGGCCCAACGGCGGTGGCGCGAATGCGGCCATGGCATCGACCAGCTTGTCGATGTTCGCGGTGTCGAGGGACTTGCCGTTACCGACGTCGATGAAGTCGAGTATGTCTTTACGTCTGGCGAAGAAGTCCGCCACCGTGACCGAGTCATTCGTACCGATGACGCTGATCACCAGGTTCTTGCGTTTGGCATCAGTGCTGAACCACAGTTGGTCGCTGCTGATTCCGTCCCGGAACGACAGGGTGTCAATATCATCTGGAGTGGTTATGCCGCGGTATATGGTGTCGTTCCCGTCCCCACGGCCGAAGAGGAAGGTGTCATTGCCTCTGCCGCCATAGAGGCGGTCGTCGCCCTTGCCGCCAACAAGCACATCGTCGCCGTCGCATCCTTGAAGGATGTTCAGGTCGGAGTTTCCGATCATCAGGTTGTTCAGGCCATTGCCCATGATGCTCCGGGTGCTTCCGCCCTCGGCTGCCGTGAAGTTTTCGACATTTTTGTACTTGCCGGCGTCGATGCAATCGATGGAGAGGTGAATGGTATCGGTTCCACCTCCGACTGCCTCAATCACGACGTCGGCGACGTTGTCGACGTAGTAAATGTCATTGCCCGCACCACCAATCATCGTGTCCGCGCCGATGCCGCCGTCCAGAACGTCATTGCCGTCCCCGCCTTCAAGACGATCATTTCCTTCATGTCCGTACAGGTGATCATTCCCGGCGCCGCCGACCAGCTTGTTGGTTGCAGCATTGCCATGAATGACATCAGCACCCTGCGTTCCAATCGCATTCTCAATCACCGCGCCATAAGCGATGCCGATTGCGTTTTCGCCTGTGTAGATATTGTTGGTGTTTATTCCGGTGGGAATTTCATAGGTGATCGAGCTGTAGCTGCCTTCGGCCAGGTTGATGCTTGAACCGTGCTTGTAGCTGGACAGGTCAATGGTGTCTTCCCCGCCGCCGTCCCAGAGAGTGGTGTAAAAACCTGCGCTGGGGTCGTATTTGTAAACCGTGTTTCCGGCGTTATGACTGGTGTTCGCACCATACAAGTATTGCAACGCTGCGATGTCGTAGATGCCGAGGCTCTCGGTTTCCACTCGGCCTAGGTAGTTCCCATGCTTGTCCAGCATCAGCACGTTTTTTCCACCGGTGTAGGACATCACCGTTTCCAGCGTAGTGAACCCGGGGGCGTTGAGTCCAGTGGCATGCCCCGGATGATCCAGTGCTAAAGCGTGCCCGACTTCGTGCAGGGTGAAAGCGACGTCATAGCCGGAATACCACGATGCCCACACGTCGCCACCAAACGATTGCTCGAAAGCTCCATACGCCCAACCGCCGCCCATGCTCCAGTTGGACTGGGTGTCCTGTGCATTGAAGCGAATCGTGGCTTCACCATCAATCTCTTCATCGATGTACTTTAGATTGATATCGATAATGCTGTTGTAGACATCCATTGCCTTGTTGATATTCGCGATGTCGCGGGCACTGGATATCGCACGGAAGTACGGCAACTCCCCTCTGATCCCATACGGCTCATCGGAGAAAATCGCATCCTCTTTGGTGATGGTCCAAGTGATCGTGCGGTCTTCGCCCAGCGTCCATTTCCGATAGGAGATCAGTTCATCGATGTGGTGAATACCGGACGGCGTGGTCTTTTCGATTCCAGGGGTCATTTCGTTTCCTTTCATCTCTCGGGGGTTAACGCTCATGCAGACTTTCAGCGGTGTACTTCTTGAACGGGCTCAGGAAGTAGTCGATCACCCGCTGGCGATCTGTCTTCACTTCCGCGCGCACGGTCATACCGGGTGCCAGCGGGACATCTTCGCGGCCGACGCGCACGTGCTTCTCCTGCAGCTGTATGCGCAGGCTGTATAGCGTGCCTTGACGCTCATCGTTGATCGCATCCTGCGAAACATGCAGAACCGTTCCGTGCAGGATTCCGTACTTGGTGAAGTTGAAGGTCTCGACTTTCACCGACACCGCTTGCCCGGCACGGACGAAGCCGACGTCCTTGTTCTTCAACTGTGCTTCGATCTCCAGCGCTTGATCGGCCGGGACGATGACCATCAACGGTTGCGCAGCGGTGACCACGCCGCCCGCCGTATGCACGGCCAGCTGTTGCACGGTGCCATCCACCGGTGCGGTAAGGCGGGTGAGCATGTCGCGGCGTTCGGCTTTGACCAGTTCCTGTTGCAGGCTGGTGGCGCGGCGTTCGTTCTGATGCAGCAGGTCGAATACCGTGCGCCGGTATTGCGTCAGCGTGCCTTCCTTGCGTTCGACAGCCTCCTGACGTGAAGCGTTGAGTTCGACGATATGGCTGCGGCGCTCGGCCAGTTGCCGTTCCTGCTCCATCAGTTCCTGTTGCTTGGTCAGGTAGTGATGCTTGGAAACCAGCCCTTCGCCGGCCAGCTTGGCGTAGTCGGAAGTGATGCGTTGGGTGAGCGGCAACATCTGCGAAAGTTTTTCGGCCGATTGTTGTGCGGCATGAATTTCCGCATTTCTACGGGAAATCATCGCCTCGCTCTGGGCGAGATTGCTGCGCAACTCTTGATACTGGCTGTGCAACCATTCGTTTGCGGCCTGTTGTTGGGCGATGTCGGCTTGCGGCAATTTGGAAGTGATGTCCGCAGGCGGCAGGCTGTGATCGATGGCTTCCAGCATGATGCGCGCGCGGGCCGTGTCGACCTGGGCGGCAAGCAGGTCGTTGTTCAACCGTTCCAGATCCGCGCCGGTGAGGCTGGCGTCCAGCTCGACCAACACATCGCCGGCACGCACGGTCTGTCCGTCGCGCGCATGAATGGCTTTCACCACTGCAACTTCGTGCGATTGAATGACCTTGCTTTGGTCACTGGGAACGATGCGGCCTTCGGCACTGGCAACCACGTCGATCTTGCCGACGATTGCCCAGATCACGGCCAGACACGCAAAGGCGATGATGGTCCATTGGATGTAGCGCGGTGCGGGATGCACCGGCGATTCCTGCAGCGCCTGGGCGGCGGGCAGAAACTGCACTTCGTGCGCCTCCAGGGTGGGCGAATCCAGGCTGCGCCGACGCCGCCAAGCATTGTTCCAAACGTGTAGATACCGGCCTAGAAGTTCGCGAAGGATGCCGTTGGAGCGTGTCATCGTGTCGTCTCCTCAACCCTGTTGTAGCTGATGGAGATGCGCATAAAGCCCGTCGGGTAGCGCAAGCAGGGTTTCGTGGCTTCCCTGTTCGGCGATCTGGCCGCGTTCAAGCACGATGATGCGATCGGCATGGCGCACCGCGGATAGGCGATGGGCAATGATCAAGACCGTGCGTCCTTGGCAGATCTGCTGCATGTTCTGTTGGATGACACGTTCGGATTCATAGTCCAAGGCGCTGGTCGCCTCGTCGAAGATGAGAATCCGCGGATTGCGCATCAACGCGCGTGCGATGGCGATGCGTTGGCGCTGGCCGCCGGAAAGCGAGGCGCCGTGTTCGCCGACCAGGGTGTCGTAGCCTTCGGGCATTTCCAGAATGAATTCATGGGCGCCGGCCAGTTGCGCGGCGTGCACTACCGATTCCAGTGGCGCACCCGGATCGGTGAGGGCGATGTTCTCGCGGATGCTGCGGTTGAACAGCATGTTCTCCTGCAGCACCACGCCAATCTGCCGGCGCAGTGAACTGACGTCAGCTAGCGACAGATCCATGCCATCTACCAGCACGCGGCCGCTATCAGGCACATGCAGGCGCTGCAGCAATCGGGTCAGCGTGCTCTTGCCGGAGCCGGAGCGCCCGACCAGACCAATCACTTCACCGGGTGCGACGTTGAGACTGATGTCGTGCAGCACATCTTGGCCGTCGCTCCGGTAACGGAAGCGCACGTGATCGAATTCGACGGCACCTTGCAGCACGGGCAAAGGATGTCGATTGCCTGCGGAGGATTCGGTATGCGTGTTGAGGATATCGCCCAGCCGCTGCACCGAGACGCTGGTCTGTTGGAAGTTGGGCCACAACTGCGCCAGGCGCATGATCGGTTGGGCAACGCGACCGGCCAACATGTTGAAGGCGATGAGCTGGCCGACCGAGAGCTGCCCTTCAATTACCAGACGTGCACCCAGCCACAGCGTGGCGAGCGTGACCAACTTGCCAATCAAACCGACGCCTTCATTGGCCAGCGTGGAAAGCACTTGCGTCCTGAAGCTGGCCGCGACGTAGGCAGCCAACTGGTTGTCCCACCGTCGCGAGGATTGCGGCTCCACCGCAAGCGCCTTCAGCGTGTCGATACCGGTCAGTGATTCGACCAGAAAGGCCTGATTTTCAGCGCCGCGGCTGAAGCTCTCCTGCAATCGCGCACGCAACAACGGCGTGATGAAGAGCGTCAGCGCCAGATACAACGGCAAGGACAGGAGTACCACCAAGGTCAGCCAACCGCTGTAGAACAGCATCACCGCGATGAAGAGCATGCAGAACAGCAAGTCCAGCACCAAGGTGATGGCATTGCCGGTGAGGAAGCTGCGGATGTTTTCCAGCTCACGTACGCGTGCGACCGAATCGCCGACGCGACGTGCCTGGAAGTAGGCCAATGGCAAGGCAAGTAGATGGCGATACAGCCGTGAGCCGAGTTCTACATCGATGCGGCTGGCGGTATGCGCGAACACGTAGCCGCGCAGGCCGCTGAGCACGGATTCAAACAGCATGATCGCCAGCAGGCCGATCATCAGCACATCCAGCGTGGACAGCCCACGGTGCACCAGCACCTTGTCCATCACCACCTGGAAGAACAGCGGGGTGATCAGCGCGAACAGCTGCAGGAACAGCGATGCGACCAACACTTCACCCAACACCTTGCGGTGCTTGACGATGGCGGGGATGAACCAGGTGAAGTCGAAGCGCGGCAGTTCACCATCGCTGGGAGCATCCGGGCGCAGCAGAATCAATCGCCCGGACCAGCGTTGGTACAGCGCATCCAAGTCCATCACCTGCGGGCGATCCTGCCCCGGAATCTGCACCAGCGCTTTGCCCTGATCGACCTTGGCGAGAATGAAGAAGTGCCCATCCTTGTCCTTGGCAATTGCCGGCAACGGTGTGCGCATCAACCGCTCGGGACGTGCCTTGATCGGCTTTGCCCGCAGGCCAAGTCGGCGCGCGGCAAGGATGAGCTGGTCTGCCTTGAAGTGATGCTCGCCATCGCCGAATTCATGGCGCAGTTGCTCCGCGCTGGCGGCGATGGTGTGGAATCGGGCCAAGGTGACAAGGCACTCCAGCCCGCTGTCCTGGGCCGACGTCGGAGATTGCTGCGATGTCACGGAGGCTTCCTGTTCCATTGTTGCGGCCTGTTCGGGCGATCAAGTGCTGGCAGGGCCGATGGTTTGCCGGATTGATGCGCCCGATGCGATCAAGACGAAGCGTCTCGATCAATATGGGCTCTATGGATAAACAGGAAGCGCCGCGCTCGCCACGAGAAGTGTCTCAATTGCAGCGAAGGGTGATGCAGTGCGGGTTTGAAACGGGTATGCGGGTGGTGATGCGGTGATGCCGGTTGAGGGACAGGAAGTGTTTGTCGCCAAACAGTCGCTCGACGGTTTCGATGGCGATGAGCGGACAAAAGAAGGGCCGGAACGTTCCGGCCCCTCGCTTGCATGCTGCATTTGATCTACTCGTTAGACCCAGGTGGCAGCGAGTACCGGTGCCAGCGCTTGTTGGTACGCGTTGGACAGGCTTGTCTGGCCCAACGCAGGTGGCGCGAATGCCGCCATGGCATCGACCAGCTTGTCGATGTTCGCGGTGTCGAGGGACTTGCCGTCGCCGACGTCGATGAAGTCGAGTATGTTTTTGCGCTGGGCGAAGAAGTTCGCCACCGTGACCGAATCATTTGTGCCGATGACGTTGATCACCAGGTTTTTGCGCTTTGCGTCGGCACTGAACCATAGCTGGTCGCTGCTGATTTCGTTCCGGAATGACAGGGTGTCGACATCTTGGAGCGTTCCTACACCGCAATAGATCGTGTCGTTTCCATCGCCTCGGTCGAAGATGAAGGTGTCGTCGCCCCTGCCGCCATAAAGACGGTCATCACCCTTTCCTCCGACAAGAATGTCATCACCGTCACATCCCTGGAGCGTGTTTGCGTCCGAATTTCCGATCATCAGGTTGTTCAGGCCATTGCCCATGATGCTCCGTGTATTTCCGCCCTCGGAGGCCGTGAAATTCTCGACATTCATATACTTGTTGGACGCGACGCAATCGACGGAGAGGTAAATGGTATCGGTTCCACCGCCGACTGCCTCAATCACGACGTCGGCGGCGTTGTCGACGTAGTAAATGTCATTGCCCGCACCACCAATCATCGTGTCCGCACCGATACCGCCGTCCAGAACGTCATTGCCGTCCCCACCTTCAAGACGATCATTTCCTTCGTATCCGTACAGGTGATCATTCCCGGCGCCGCCGACCAGCTTGTTGGTTGCCGCATTGCCATGAATGACATCAGCACCCTGCGTTCCAATCGCATTCTCAATCACCGCGCCATAAGCGATGCCGATTGCATTTTCGCCTGTGTAGATACCCTTGATGTTGATCGCGGCGGGAACTTCGTAGGTGATCGAGCTGTAGCTGCCTTCGGTCAAATTGATGTTTGAGCCGTGCTTGTAGTTGGAGAGGTCAATGGTGTCCTCGCCGCCGCCATCCCAGAGAGTGGTATAGAAACCCGCACTGGGGTCGTACTTATAAATCGTGTTACCGGCGTTGTGACTGTTGTTTGCCCCATACAGGTATTGCAGCGCTGCGACATCATAGATGCCGAGGCTTTCGGTTTCCGCGCGACCGAGGTAGTTGCCATTTTTGTCCACCATCAGGACATTCGTTCCACCAGTATAGGACATTACTGTTTCCAGCGTGGTGAATCCGGGGGCGTAGACTCCCGTGGCATGCCCTGGGTGGTCTAGGGCCAATACATGCCCCACTTCATGCAGTGTAAAAGGAACGTCGTAGCCGGAATACCAGGATGCCCATACATCGCCACCGAATGATTGCGCATATGGGCCATAAGCCCAGCCACCGCCCATGGTCCAGTCCGACTGGGTGTCCTGCCCATTGAAGCGAATCGTGGCTTCACCATCGACCTCTTCATCGATGTACTTCAGATTGATATCAAGGATGCTGTTGTAGACATCCATCGCCTTGTTGATGTTGGCGATCTGGATCGGGTTTGAAATGGCGCGGAAGTACGGCAACTCCCCTCTGATCCCATACGGCTCATCGGAGAAAATCGCATCTTCCTTGGTGATGGTCCAAGTGATCGTACGGTCTTCGCCCAGTGTCCATTTCCGGTAGGAGATCAGCTGGTCGATGTGGTGGATACCAGACGGCGTGGTCTTTTCGATTCCAGGGGACATGGTGTTTCTCCTGTTGAGAGGGCGAGTGCTTCAGCGGTACTTGCTTCATGTCAGGCGTGAAGCCAATGACGCGTGTCGTGGATCTGCTTCCGCCTTGCGATGCGCGGGTAGGAAGCGGGCTTTCCAGGACGTTCGCTGCGAGGTGGTTGACCTCGTTGGTGCCGAATCCGCCTTCCGTTGAGCGGCGGGGCCGCAGGGATGGCGTGGTTCTATAGAACGGCTTATCGATGGCGGGTCGCCACCGGATACGTCTCAAATGTTGGAAATTTTCTTTTGTTTTTGTTTCTCGTCGCAGTTAGGTTGTGATGGTTATCACAATGAAGCGAAAGTCGCAGTTGTAATGGATGGAAAAAATTTTCGATCCGCTTTGGCGCGCTGTAGCGGCTATGCCATGACGTCGCGCACGGCCCAGCGTGTTACGTCGTGAGGTGGCGCTTCCTGCTGATTCAGTGGATTTCCATTGATTGCAACGGAACACGGCTGTGCACGTGCTTGTGCATGAGGGGGCCGCGCGTCCAATCAAAGCGGCGCGAAGGACTGTGCCTGAGAGAGCTAGGAGCGCCTTTCGTGTTGAGTCGCCGTCCTCTTCTGCGCAAACGTTCGACGCTGTTTCAGCGCCGCAACGTCTTCGCCAGTGCAAGGCGCAACAGTCGGGCTTCGATCCGCTCGCCGAAGCTCTGAGGTGCATCCAAGCCCATTCGCTGCAGATACATCGCATCGTTCTCGCCGGCGGATTGCCGCAGCGCAGCCACTACCATGCGCAGTTTGTCGGCACGCGTACGCGTGTTGGCTTTGAGCCAGGTCAATGCGCGTAGCAGCTCCTGTTCGAGCGGGGTGAAGTCGCTGCCCAGCGGGTAGTCGGGCAGGCTGCCGTCGTTGCGGAAAGGGGCTACTGCAGCACGAAGCATGTCGGCTTGATTGCGTTGCCAGGCAGTTGGCGCGGTGAATGCATCGCTCACCTTTTTAGCAGCCTTGGCTTGGTTCAATAGCGAAGATTGGAAGGCCGCGTCAGTGATTGCGGTCATCGCGATGGCGCAATCTTCATCGGTGCGATTGCGCAGGTCGGCAATGCCGTATTCGTTGACGAAGATGTCGCGGAGGTGGCGGGGAATCGTGGTGTGACCGTAATTCCAACGCACGTTGGATTGTGGCTTGCCGGCGTCATCGCGAAGCGCGCGGAACATCAGAATGCTGCGCGCATCCGGCAGTGCATGCGCCATCGCAACGAAGTTGTATTGACCGCCAACACCAGACACCACACGTCCATCCTCCAGTGCGTCGGAAGCCGCAGCACCCAGCGCGCTTGCGATCATGCAGGAGTTGAAGAAACGCGCATCGCGGCGTTGCAGTCGCTCCAGTGTTTCGTTGCCGCCGTAGAGTTGATTGATCTCACTGATGCGGCGCATACCGATCGCGCGGCATTCGCCCTCGGGCAGATGCCGCAGCCAGTCGTAGAATTCCGGCGAACCGAGATAGAAAGCCCCGTGCAGATACTCGCCTTCAGCGGCGAGTGTGGCGTAATCGGAGCCGTAGGCGCTGCCGTTGGCAAGGCGCTGCATCACGGCAAGGTCTTCATGCACCTTGCGGTGGATGACGCCGCTTTGTACCAATACGCGGAAACCTTCGTTGAGCATCTCGCTGCAACCGTACAAGCCGATATCGAAGGGCTCCAGACCGCCGATCTCGTGCACAAGTGGGTTGTCGGAAAGCTGTGGGTCCAACGCCTGCAGAATCTGCCTGTAGCGTGCATTTTCGGTGTGCCGCATTACCAGCGCGTGGCTGAGTGCATCGGCCAGTGTGCCGATGCCGATCTGCAGTGTGCCGCCGTCGCGTACCAAGGTGCTCGCGTAGAAGCCGATGGCATAGTCGGCGTCGCTGACCGGTTGCCGTGGCAGGCCGAACAAGCGCGGATACGGCCCCGGCGGGACCACCACCAGGTCGAAGAAGTCGGCCTCCACCGTTGCGCTGCCACCCAGCCAGGGCAGTTGCGGATCCACCTCGGCAATCATCAACGGGCGCGGCAGGCCGCGTGCGGAAATGGCATCCAAGGTGTCCTGGGTGATGTCGTTGTTGCACGACATCGACAGGCGTGTGCTGCCTTCGCGGAAGGCCACTTTCTGCACGATGGCGTGCGGTGCACGTTGTGCTACTGCATCGGCGGCGTGCGTGTAGTTGAGGCTGGTGTAGTTGCGCTGTGCCTGCGACGAAGCCAGCAGGGCGCCGGACTGCATGTAGAACTCTTCCACCTGCACATGCGCGGGCAGCGCGTCGCGGGCGATGGCGTCGGCGTAGGCCAGCCGTGGAAAGTCATTGCCGAAATGGCGCTCGACAAACGGCCGCAGGAAGCGTGCTTCCAGGCCATCGCCCTTGGCTTGTGGTGGATTCAGCGAGAGCGCGGTGTACAGCTGCAGGGGCCGCGAATTGTCAGCTTCGATCCGTGCATACAGCGCATTGAGCAACCGGTGAGGTTTGCCCAGCGCCAGCGGCGCGGCGATGCGCAGCGGGCCCTGAGTGCGGGTCAACAGCCACTCCACGGCGGCATCAAGGTCGGTCAGGTAGTGCGGCATGGGGTCCGGCTCCTGCGGTGTGGGGGCATTACAGCACGGGCGCGCTGAACTCCTGTGCAGGCACTTGACAGTGCAAATGTTTACTTATGTAATCGCAAAAAATTACAGGCGTAAACGATGATCCAGATCAGTGAGGCCGAAGCCGTCGTGATGCAGGTGCTGTGGGGGCAGCATCCGCTCTCTGCCGATGAAGTGATGACGCGCTTGCCGCGCAGCAACGACTGGGCCGAAGCCACGGTCAAGACGCTGCTCAATCGCCTGCTCAACAAGGGTGCGATAGGGGCAGAGAAGGATGGCCGTCGCTATCTGTACTCGCCCTTGGTTGAACGTGACGCTTGGGTGCTGGAGGAAAGCAGCAGCCTGATTGATCGCTTGTTCGACGGCCGTGTTGCGCCGCTGGTGGCGCATTTCAGCCAGCACCAGAAACTCACCCGCGATGATGTGGCCGAGCTGCGCAAACTGCTGGAGACGCTTGATGATGAGCAGCACTGAACTTCTTCGTGCGCTGTTGGCGACGGCGCTGGCTTCGAGTGCGGCGATGGTGCTGGTGATGTTGCTGCGCCGGTCGGTGCGCCAGTGGCTCGGCGCGAGCGCGGCCTATCTGCTGTGGTTGGCGGTGCCGGTGACCGCGCTCGCGGTGATGTTGCCTGCGCCACGTGTTGTTGTCACTGCGATGGATGCCGTTGGCATGGCGCCACGAATTGGTGCGGTACTTGTAGAGCCGCTGCAGTCGCTACCGATGTGGCCGCTGCTAGCCGCCGGTATCTGGGCATGCGGTGCATTGTTGACGGCGATTGGGTTGACGCGACAGCAGCGGCGTTTCGTGCGCGGGCTCGGTCGCGTGGAACGTCGGGCCGACGGCTTCTGGCAGGCGCAGGCGGTCGCGGGTTTGCCCGCGGTGGTGCAGCTATGGCGGCCGCGAATCGTGTTGCCTTCCGGTTTCGAGCAGCGCTACACGCCAGAAGAACAGCAGCTTGTGGTGTTGCATGAGCAGGTGCACGTGCAGCGCGGCGACATTGTCGTCAATGCACTGCTGGCGTTGATGCAATGCATGCATTGGTTCAATCCACTGCTGCCGTTTGCGTTGCGTCGCTGCCGTGAGGATCAGGAATTGTCATGCGATGAACGCGTTGTCGCCCGCATGGGTGGCGCGCGCCGGAGTTATGGCAACGCAATGCTCAAGACCGGCTTGGCGTTGTCCCCGTTGCCGGTGGGTTGCCATTGGCAGAACCAACATCCATTGAAGGAGCGTATTGCCATGTTGAAGCGTCCGGTTCCGGGTAAGAAGCAGTGGTTGATGATGGGCCTGTTGTCGGTAGCGATGTCGTCCGGGCTGGGTTATGCCGCATGGGCAGCGCAGCCGGCCACGCTGCAGGCGGCGCCTGTCGGTGCGTTGCATGCCATCACACTTGAAGTGGATGCGGATGGTGAGCGGCAGCAATTCCAGATTCGCGAGCATCTCGGTCAGCCCTTTGCGTTCACGTTGCAATCCGGTAAGGGCGTGACCTGGAATGCGGAGTTCATGTTGGAAGCCGCAGATGCGGGGCAGCTACGTTTGAGCGGCGAACTGAAAGCGGATGGTGTGGTGGCATCACGCCCGATCCTGCTGATTGCCACTGAAAAATCCGCGCAGGTGAAAGTGTCCAACGCCGGCGGCCATTCGGTGCTTGACGTGATGTTGCAGGTTTCGCCCGCAACGTCCGTTCAACAGCACGCCGCTGCAGGCAAGGGGCGTATTTCCGTCGAGCCAGAAGCCACGCCCGCCAGCATTCCCAGCTTCGCGACGATGTCGCCGCCGCGTTACCCGCCGAGCATGCACACCGGCGAAGTGTGGTTGAAGATCGATGTGGCCGCTGACGGTGCAGTGACCGGTGTGGTGGTTGACCGCAGTTCCGGTCATGCCGATCTGGATGCGGCAGCGGTTGACGCTGCGCGTGGCTGGACCTTGAATCCCGGCAGCAAGGATGGGAAAGCGGTAGCCGGGCAGGTGCGCGTGCCGGTGCGTTTCGATATGGACAAGACCGAGACGGAAACGACGGACGTGACGTCTTGAGTGGGACGCTGCGCTTGCTTTCGTCAGTTGGCCGCCGCGCCAGCTGGCCTGGTGCGCGCGCCGGAATCGCAGTGCTTGTGGCGGCAACAGTGGCCGGCTGCGCAAGCACGACGCCAGTGATCGATGATCCCGACAATCGCTACAACGTCGGCCAGCGATTGCTCACGCCCGAAAGCAACGGCGGCGCAGCCGGCGCGATCCAGGCCTACACGATGGCCGCGAGCGAAACCTTTCGCATGCCGGTGGCAGTGCAGTCCGCGCAACCAATCGTGCCTGCAGACTACGCGCGGCAAACGCTGCCGCCGACAACACTGTGCGTCCGCGTGATCATTGCGGCAGATGGGCAGGTTGAGCGGGTAGAGCCGCTGCTGGAGCATGCCAGCTGCGAGGTGGGACGCGAGCCGGAGCACGCCGCATTGCTGCAGGCCTCGATTGCAGCGGCCGGGCAGTGGACGTTTCAGCCGGCGGCCATCTGCCGTTTCGCGCCGGGAACCGCGCCTATGGAACAAGGCAATTGCGCGGGTGCAATGCAGGTGGAAGACGTGCCGGTGACGTTGTTGTACGCCTTCACCTTTGAAGTGGTGAAAGGCGAAGCACGGGTGCGAAGCCAGAGTGGTCTACGCTGAAGTATCCGTGGCGTTGAGCTGCGCCGACGAAGGACTGAACCCCTTCGTCGGCGCGGCAGATCAGGGACGGTCGAGTAGCTGGTTCAGCAGTACTGCCAGCCGTTCGCCAGCCAGGCGGACCTGCGCTTCAGCCACGGGCCGCCAGGTATCTGCATATTGCTCGTCCAGCTTGCGCGTGTCCGGATAGACGCCCGGGCGCATGGCGATATGGCAGGACTCCACGGCCCAGTGCGGCGCATCGCCTTGCAGATCGGGACGGCTCACGCCTGCAGGTGCGGGCAGGGCGAGCAGCTGTTGCAGGAACTGCTCGTCGTTGCGGCCTTGGGCATAGAACATGCCGCTGTCCCACAGTGAATGCAGGTTGGTGCCGCGCCCGTCGAACTGCAGCTGGTGGGTGTTGCCGCCACGGTCGTGGCCGTAGCCGGCGTGCATCGGCTGGTGGATGTCGCCCATCAGGTGGACCACAAACTTCAGCGCCTGCAGGCGTGCGGCGTTGGTGTTGCTGCGATCGGCAAGCAGCGCGGATTGCGTCTTGAGCGCCTCGACCACGCATTTGCCGTCCGGGCACTGCGTGGGTTGCACATACACGCAGTCGTCTTCGCCCATGTTGATGTAGTGCCAGCTGGCCGAGCGCTTGCCCAGGCTGGGGTCCTGCGCACGCAGCTGATCGGCCCACGGGGCGATGCTGTCCAGCGTGGCGCCGGGCTCGGCGGCGAGCAGGTGCTGGATTTCGGCCTTGGCCTGCGGGTCCAACAGAGGGTCGGCGATGCGCGCTACGAGTCGGTGGCCTTGCGCGCCCCACGCCAACGCTTGGCCGGGGAGGAGCGCGGTGGAGCAGGCAGCAACCAGCAGCAACTGCAATGATCGGAGAGAAAACGTTTTCATCGCCGCATTCTAGCGGCACTGGTGCGCGTGTTTGCATGCCGCATATGGCGAAACCGCACCCGCCGGGAACGCCGGGGGTGCGGTGGTGTCGTCGCGCTACAGCGTTACCGCAGGGCTCAGAACTTGAAGACGTACGCCATGCCGTAGACCAGCGGGTCGATCTTGGCGGTGCCCAGATTGGCGCCGTTGACCTTGACCTTGGTGTCGATGTCAGCCCAGCGCATGTCCAGACGCAGTGCGCCCTTGTCGCTCAGCGCGATGTCCATGCCCGCATGCGCGGCCAGGCCCCAGGAGTCTTCCAGCTTCAGCTTGGTGCCGGCGAGGGCGCCCTTGCTGTCGGTGCTGAAGAACTTGGTGTAGTTCACGCCCAGGCCGACAAACGGGGTGATCTTGCTGCTGTTGGTGAAGTGGTACTGCAGCGAGACGACCGGCGGCAGCTGCTTGGTTTCGCCGACCTTGCCGACGCCATTGATGCTGATTTCGTGCTTGAACGGCAGCGCGGCCAGCACTTCAACGCCCACGTTGTCGGCGACGAAGTATTCAAAGGTGACGGTCGGGCGGACGCTGCTGTCGACCTTGGTCGGCAGGGCGCCCAGGCCCAGGGCCGAGCCATTCAGATCGCCTGCATCGGACTTTGGATCGACGGCGTGTACGCCGACGCCCAAGGTCCAGTCGCCCTTGGACTGAGCCATGGCGGGAGCGGCGGCCAGGGCCATGGCGGCAGCCAGGCCGGAGAGCAACAGGGCGGAAGTCTTGCGCATGTTGTAATTCCGTTACGTGGTGGAGGTGGCGCCAGTGTCCCGGCGCGACTCGAAAGCCGCTTTGATCCTGATCAAACAAGCGTTTGCGCTCAGCGGACAGTCAGTCGCGCTGGCGTTGGGCAAGGGCGGTGAGGGCGGGCTGTGCTGTTAGAATGGCGGCCCCTTTCCACCCCGCCGCAACGGGTTTGCGGCTGCAGGAGCTTGTGAACATGGCAATCAAGGTCGGCATCAACGGTTTCGGGCGCATCGGGCGCAACGTGCTGCGTTCGGCAGTGCTGAACTTCGGCAACGACATCGAGATCGTGGCCATCAACGATCTGCTGGAGCCGGATTACCTGGCCTACATGCTCAAGTACGACTCGGTGCATGGCCGCTTCAAGGCCGATGTGGCCGTTGATGGCAATGACCTGGTGGTCAATGGCAAGAAGATCCGCCTGACCCAGGAACGCGATCCGTCCAACCTGAAGTGGGACGAAGTAGGCGTTGACGTGGTCATCGAATCCACCGGCCTGTTCCTGACCAAGGAAGCGGCGCAGAAGCACATCGATGCCGGCGCCAAGAAGGTGATCCTGTCGGCTCCGTCCAAGGACGACACGCCGATGTTCGTGTTCGGCGTCAACCACAAGACCTACGCCGGTCAGGCCATCGTCTCCAACGCTTCGTGCACCACCAACTGCCTGGCCCCGCTGGCCAAGGTCATCAACGACAAGTGGGGCATCAAGCGCGGCCTGATGACCACCGTGCATGCGGCTACTGCCACGCAGAAGACTGTCGATGGCCCGTCCAACAAGGATTGGCGCGGCGGCCGCGGCATCCTGGAAAACATCATTCCGTCCTCCACCGGCGCTGCAAAGGCCGTGGGCGTGGTGATTCCGGAATTGAACAAGAAGCTCACCGGCATGAGCTTCCGTGTGCCGACCTCGGACGTGTCGGTGGTCGATCTGACCGTCGAGCTGGAGAAGGAAGCCACCTACGCCGAGATCTGCGCCGAAGTGAAGGCACAGAGCGAAGGCGCGCTGAAGGGCATCCTGGGTTACACCGAAGACAAGGTGGTGGCCACCGATTTCCGCGGCGAGACCCACACCTCGGTGTTCGATGCCGAAGCCGGTATCGCCCTGGACAGCACCTTCGTCAAGCTGGTCAGCTGGTACGACAACGAGTGGGGCTATTCCAACAAGTGCCTGGAAATGGTGCGCGTTGTTGCTGCCTGATTCGCAGGCTGCATGAATGAAGAAAGGGCGCCTTGAGGGCGCCCTTTTTTTGTTGCTCAGCAGAGCGGAACCTTGCTCCGCTGGGGCCTGGCCGGTAAAGCCTTGCCGAGCTTGGCTCGGCACTACCGCTTGATGCGGTCGGGGATGCTGGGATTGCGCTGCGCTTCATCCCAGCCTACGGAGAGGTGCCTGGACGGTTGTTGCCGGCGCACATCGCCGGGCCCGCCAAGGACGTCCGCTGGCGGTCTGCCGGCAGCTTGCGTTTCCATCGCGCGTGGATAAGGTGGTGCGGCACCCCGATGGGGACAAGGACGGAAAATGGACGACTCGTTGGTGTTTTGGGGGTTGCTGCTGCTCGCTGCCGTGCTGGTGGTGCCGGTATTGCTGGTGATGGCGCTGCTGCAGGTGGCATCGCTGAAGCGCCGGGTGTCTGTGCTGGAAGCGTCCATCGCGCAGCCTCAGCGCAGAGCGGCACCCGCCGAGACGGTAGCCGCACCGCCTGAAACATGGCGCGAGTCGGCGCCGCGCGCTGCGCCCGTGGTGCCGCAACCACGGGCTGAAGAACCGCAAGCGCCAACGTCAGCGCCACCTTCCGTGCCAGTCAGCGCAACGCCGCCGCTGCCGCCCTTGCCGACACCAACCCGGCCTGTTCCCGCTCGTACCGAAGCGCCGGCCGCGCCGCGTCAGCCGCAGGCATGGAGCCAGCCGGAACCGGCCGAGCCGAACGTCGTTGAACGCGCCATCGCGCACGTCAAACAGTGGTTCACCAGCGGCAATGTGCCGGTCAAGGTCGGCATGCTGGTGCTGCTGGCCGGCGTCGCGGCGTTGTTGAAGTACGCCAGCGACCAAGGCTGGTTGAGCATGCCGATCGAGTTTCGGTTGGCGGCGATCAGCGCCGCTGCATTGGCTGGCTTGGTGTTTGCGTGGCGCAAGCGCGAGAGCCACCGCACCTTCGCGCTTGCGCTACAGGGCGGCGCCATTGGCGTGTTGCTGCTGACGGTGTTCGCTGCGTTCAAGAACTATGGCGTGATCGATGCCGGCCCCGCATTTGCGATCAGCATCGTGCTGATTGCCGGCCTGTCAGTGATGGCGGTGCTGCAGGAGTCGCGCACCTTGGCCATCCTTGGCGTGTTGGCCGGTTTCATGGCACCGATCTGGCTGTCCAGCGACAGCGGCAATCATGTCGGTCTGTTCTCGTACTACGCACTGCTCAACGCCGGCATCTTCGCCATTGCCTGGGTACGGCCGTGGCGCATTCTCAACCTGCTGGGCTTTGCGTTCACCTGGGGCATCGGTACGGCGTGGGGTGTGATGGATTACTCTCCGGCCAAGTTCAGTAGTACCGAGCCGTTCCTGGTGCTGTTCTTCGTGTTCTATCTGTTGCTGCCATTGCTGTACGCACGCAAGGCGGCGACAAGCGGCAGTGCACGTATCGACGGCTGCCTGCTGTTCGGCACGCCGCTGATTGCCTTCAGCCTGCAGGCGGCGTTGTTGGAAGGCGAGCGCATGCCGCTGGCGCTGTGCGCGTTGGGCGTGGCGGTGTTGTACGCGGTGCTGGCGCGTGCGTTGATCAACAAGGAGCGGCTGGATGTGCTGGCGCGCGGCTACGCCATTCTCGCCGTGGGCTTTGCCACGCTGGCGGTGCCGTTGGCGTTGTCGGCGCGTGCCACCGCATCGGTCTTCGCGTTGGAAGGCGCCGGCTTGGTCTGGCTGGGCTTGATGCAGAATCGCCGCCTCGCGCGTTGGACCGGTATTGGTCTGCAGGTGGCCGCAGCCGTGGCGTTGCTGATCGGCAGTAGCCGCTCGCTGCATGGCGGCGCGGTGGCGATTGCCAATGCGGCGTTCATGGGCGCCTTGCTGATTGCCTTGGCCGGCTTCGCCACGGCGTGGTTGTATCGCGGCATCGGCAAGTTGCAGATCGCTACTGCGGCGTATGTGTGGGGCCTGGCCTGGTGGCTGGGCAATCTCACCATGGAAATCGGTGACTTTGTTGCCGTCGGCAGCCGCCTGCATGCGGTGCTGGTGATGCTGGGCGTGACCGGTTGGCTGGCGGCTGAAGTGCAGCGTCGCGCGCCTGCATTGGCGTTGTCGCTGACCACCTTGGGCTGTCTGGTGCTGGCGTTCCCGCTGGCGTTCCTGCAGGTATCCGAATACGGCCAGCCATTCGCCGGTCATGGCATCTGGGCATGGCCGCTGTTCGCGGTGTTGGGCTTGCGCAGCCTGTTGTGCCTGCGTGCTGGTAGCGGCGCGATTGCGGGCTTGGCGCAGCTGGCGTGGCTGCTGTTGTGGCCGACGGTGTTGTCGCAGCTGGCGTGGTACATCGGCGAGCGCTTCACGCTTGCCGAAGGATGGGTCGGCTTGCTGCTGGCACTGCCGTGGCTGCTGGTGGCGGTGTTGTCGATGCGGCATTGGGCGTGGCTGTTGCAACCGTTGGGTGCGGCGTTTGATCGCTACCGGACCGCATTGCAGGCCGCGGTATTCGGCGCACTGGGTTTGTGGTGGCTGACCTCGCTGGCGAGTGCGGGCAGTGCCGCACCGTTGCCGTGGATCGTGCTGTTCAATCCGCTGGAGTTGGCCGAGATCGCCGTGCTGGTGTTGATGGCGATGCGCCTGTGGGAGGGGCGCGGCGAGCGTGTCCCGCCGATGCAATGGGTGGGCATGGCCGTCGCTGCGTTGGTGCTGGTCACGGTGATGACCTTGCGTGCCGTGCACCATTGGGGCGGCGAACCGTGGAATGAAAGCCTGTTGGGCACGCAGTTGGCGCAGACCAGTCTGACCGTGGTGTGGAGCCTGCTCGGTGTGGTTGGTTGGGTATCCGGCTCGCGCCGTGGGCAATGGGAGCTTTGGTTGGCCGGCGCGATTTTGATGGGCGTGGTGTTGGCCAAACTGCTGCTGATTGATCGCGGCAATCTGGGCGACCTGCTCGGCATCGGTGCCTTCATCGCTTACGGCCTGCTGTGTACGTTGGTGGGCTGGCTGGCGCCGGCACCGCCGCGTCGCGCAGCGGCCATCCAGAACAACAATGAGGAAGCGTCCGCATGATCAAGCGTCTGCTGTGGTTGGCCCTGCTGCCGTTGAGTGCGCAGGCCGCCGATGATTTCGCCACGCAATGGCCGTTGCAGTTATCCCAGCCGGATGCCGGCGCTTACCGCGCGTCGCTGGATGCGTCGGTCTACAACGCCGCGCATTGGCGCGACCTGCGCGATGTGCGGGTGGTCGATGCCGACGGCAAGCCGGTGGCGAGCGTCGTGTATGCGGCGGCTACGCCGTTGTCCGGGCCGCTGCGCACGGTGGAATTGCAGTGGTTTGCGCTACCGGTGACCGCCGCCAACGCCGATGACGATCTGAGCGTGGTGGTTCAGCGCGATACCAGTGGCAAGGTGGTGTCGGTTCGCAATTCTGTCGCCAGCGCGGGAGCGGTGGGCGCGGCCGATCCGGTGTGGCTGGTCGACCTGGGCGATGACGCCGGCAAGCTGCGTGCGTTGTCGGTGGATTGGGCTGATGCAGGCGCGACGCTGGATCTGGGTTATCGGCTGGAAGGCAGTGACGATCTGCGCGGCTGGCAGGTGCTGGACCCGCAAGTGCGTCTGGTGCAGTTGAACAACCAGGGGCGCGAACTGCGCAGCAACACCATCAAAGTGGAAACCGGTCTGCGCTACCTGCGGCTGGTGCCGTTGCAGCGCAGCGGCGCGCCGGCGCTGCGTGGTCTGCGCGGCGAGATGGCCGACGTGGTGGTTGCCGGTGATTGGCAATGGCAAGAACTCAAGGCCGATGCCGCCAGCAACGTAAAGGACGGCTACACATACGCGCTGCAGGGGCGCTTTCCGATTCAGCGGCTGGATGTAGTGATGCCGGCCAACAGCGCCGTGAGCTGGAGCGTTTTCAGTCGCGACGCGGACCGTCCCGGTGCTGACGGCAGCACGCCGGATTGGCAGCTGCTGACGCGTGGTTGGAATGCCTGGAGTCTGAGCGAGGCGGGCAAGCAGCAGCGTTCGGCCCCGCTGGAGACCTCTGGAATCATCACCGATCGCCAATGGCGTTTGCTCGCCGAACCGGGTTCCGTGCCCTCGGAAGCACCGCTGCTGCGCTTGGGTTACCGGCCCGGCAGCGTGGTGTTTCTGGCGCAGGGGCGCGCGCCGTATCTGCTGGTTGCCGGCAGTGCCAATATGGCCGATACGCAAGCGGCGCTCGATCCGATGCTGGATGCGCTGCGTGCCCGCAACGGCGCGCACTGGCAGCCGGCGGTTGCCACGCTGGGCGCCAGCGCAGCGCGCGCCGGTGACGCGGCGTATCAACCGACCAAGGCGCCGCGCGATTGGAAGAACGTGCTGCTGTGGGTGATTTTGGTGCTGGGCGCAGCGGCAGTAGCGGGGTTTGCTTTCAGTCTGCTGCGTAGCCAGCGCCCGGATAAAAAAGAAACCTGAAGGAGTGCCGAGCCATGCTCGGCAGAGGAGCTCCACCGGCAACGCCTCAGCGGAGCATGGCTCCGCTCTACAACGTCAGCTTGCTTTGAAGTCCTTCCGCAACAACCCGTAAAACGCGGTATCGCAGATTTCGCCGTTGACGTGCCAGCGCTCGCGCAGCAGGCCTTCGCGGACGAAGCCCAGCTTTTCTAACAGGCGGCACGAGGCCTCGTTGCGGGGGTCGGCATCGGCTTCCACGCGGCGCAGCTGCAGCGTGTCGAACAGATACCCAAGAATCAGCCGCAGTGCTTCGCTGGCCAGCCCGCGACCCTGCCAATCCGGGTGCAGGCTGTAGCCGATTTCGGCGCGGCCCTGATTCTGGTCCAGCGCAAATACCGCGCTGGTGCCGATCAAGCGGTCGCTGGCGGCGTCGGCAATCGCCCAGACCAGAATGTCCTGCTCACGGCGCTGGCGCTGGATATCAGCCACCTTGTCCACCGCCTGCGCCAGCCCGGTCCAGGCCGGATAACTCCAGTAGCGCATCACCTGCGGGTCGGAATGGATGGCGAACAGCGCGCGGGTGTCGTCGCTACGCACTTCGCGCAGGCGCAGGCGCGCGCTGTGCAGTTCGGGTTGGGAAAGGCGTGGTTGCATCAGCAAATAATCCCTGGGTTTGCCCCGGTTGGCGGGGCGGGCGAAAATGGCCGATTCCCACCCCAGCGGAGCTGATCCTGCCATGTCCATCGTTCGTATGACCGACCTCGACCTTTCCGGCAAGCGTGTATTGATCCGCCAGGATCTGAATGTGCCGATCGACGATACCGGCAAGATCACCTCCGAGCAGCGCATTACCGCGTCGCTGCCGACCCTGAAGCTGGCGCTGGAAAAGGGTGCGGCCGTGCTGGTCACCTCGCACCTGGGCCGCCCGAAGGAAGGCGTCTGGAGCGAAGCGGACTCGCTGGCACCGGTCGCCAAGCGCCTGTCCGAGCTGTTGGGCGTGGACGTGCCGCTGGTCAAGGACTGGGTGGACGGTGTTGACGTAGCCCCGGGCAAGATCGTGCTGCTGGAAAACTGCCGCATGAACGTGGGCGAGGGCAAGGACGACGAAGCACTGTCGAAAAAGTACGCCGCGCTGTGCGACGTGTTCGTGATGGATGCCTTCGGCACCGCACACCGCGCACAGGCGTCCACCCACGGCGTGATCCGCTTCGCGCCGGTTGCGGCCGGTGGCCCGCTGCTGATGGCCGAGCTGGATGCACTGGACAAGGCGCTGGCCAATCCGGCGCGCCCGCTGCTGGCGATTGTGGCGGGCTCCAAGGTGTCGACCAAGCTGGAACTGCTGTCCAGTCTGGTCAGCAAGGTCGACCAGCTGATCGTCGGTGGCGGTATCGCCAACACCTTCATCGCGGCCGAAGGCCACGGCGTCGGCAAGTCGCTGGTCGAAAACGATCTGCTCGACACTGCACGCAAGATTGACGCCGACGCCAAGGCGCGCGGCGCTGAAATTCCGCTGCCGACCGATGTGGTTGTCGCCCCGGCTTTCGCCGCTGACGCGCCGGCCACAATCAAGGCGGTGGATGCGGTTGAAGCGGACGACATGATTCTCGATATCGGCCCGCAGACCGCTGCGCGCTACGCCGAGATGATCGCCAACGCCGGCACCGTGGTGTGGAACGGCCCGGTCGGTGTGTTCGAGTTCGACGCCTTCGGCAAGGGCACCGAAGCACTGGCCCGCGCCATCGCCGGTTCCAATGCGTTCTCCATTGCCGGCGGTGGCGACACGCTGGCCGCAGTCGACAAGTACGGCATCGCCAAGCAGGTGAGCTACATCTCCACCGGCGGTGGCGCGTTCCTGGAGTTCCTGGAAGGCAAGGCCTTGCCGGCGGTGGCAGCGCTGGAGGCCCGCGGCGCGTGAGAACGTCCTCGCGAATCGGTTGCGCTTCATCGCTCACGACAGATCGTGAGAATGCTGCATGAGCCGTGATGTCTTTTTCTTCGACCTCGACGGCACGCTGATTGACTCGGCAGTCGGCATCACCAGCTGCGTAGCGTATGCACTGGAAACGCTGCAGCAGCCGGTGCCGCCGATGGTCGAACTGCGCAAGTGGATTGGCCCGTCGCTGCGCACCAGCTTCACGCCGCTGTTGGGCGATGCGCAGCAAGTGGAGCAGGCAGTCGCGTTGTACCGCGAACGGTTCGAGGTGATTGGCTGGCAGGAGCACGACATCTACGCCGGTATCGGCGAGGTGGTGCAGGGCCTGCACGCCGCCGGGCATCGCCTGGCGGTGGTCACCGCCAAGAACGAGCCGCACGCACGTCGCATCGTCGAGCATCTGCCGTTCGGCAACTGCTTCGAGGATGTGATTGGCGCCACCGAGGACGGCTCACGCAGCAACAAGCCGGAGCTGATTGCCGAGGCGCTGCAACGGCTGTCATTGCAGCCGGCGCAGTGCTGGATGATCGGCGACCGCCGCATGGATATCGAAGGCGCGCGCCATCACGGCATGCGCAATGTTGGTGTGTTGTGGGGGTTTGGTGGTCGTGAAGAGTTGCAGGCTGCCGGCGCTGGCGCGTTGGCGTCGACGCCGGAAGCGCTGACTGCGCTGTTGCGTGGTTGATTGAAGGGCTTCGTCTTCGTGTGGCTCTGGCATCCGGAGCCACGGCGCAGTCAGGCCTCAGCAAAATTTCAATTCGTCATTCCCGCCTGCGCGGGAATGACGATCTGAAGGGTTCTCGGGGAAAGCCCCTGGCGTTCGCGCCGGTCACGCGTCACTTGTCACCCGATGTCCTCGGCCTGTCTCCACTGCCAAGTTAGCCTGCTGCAAAGCAGCAAAAGTTCCCCTCAAGCCAACACGCAGCAGCAACCTTCGCGTGCTGAGCCATTCCCCTTGCTGGTTGACCTAGGCAAGTCAGCGGTAGGTCCCGCGTTGTCATACCGTACGGTATGTCCAGACAGTCTGTCCGCACTGTCTTTGGGACAGCGCAGAAAGTGTTTTATGAAATCGTATGCGACATCGTTGTCATGCAGTGAATGTGCTAATTTCGCTGGCTTCATAGGGAGACCGAGCACCATGACCGAACGCCAGCGACGCACCAAAATTCTTGCCACTCTTGGACCGGCTACCGATGCGCCGGGGGTGCTGGATGAGCTGTTCCGCGCCGGCGTCAACGTGGTCCGTCTGAACTTCTCGCACGGCGATCCGGCCGGCCAGGCCAAGCGTGCCGCCGATGTGCGCGCCGCCGCACAGCGGGTAGGCGTGGAAGTGGGCATCCTGGCCGACCTGCCGGGCCCGAAGATCCGCATCGAGCGTTTTGCCGAAGGCAAAGTGCAGCTCAAGGCCGGTGACCGCTTCGACCTGATCGCCAGCAGCACCGCGGCGCCGGGCGATGCCAGCCAGGTGGGCGTGAGCTACCTCGGCCTGCCGCAGGACGTGGGTCCGGGCGACGTGCTGCTGCTCGACGACGGCCTGATGCAGCTGCAGGTGG
The DNA here is from genome assembly GCF_050737575.1 of Stenotrophomonas sp. Taxonomy (GTDB): domain Bacteria; phylum Pseudomonadota; class Gammaproteobacteria; order Xanthomonadales; family Xanthomonadaceae; genus Stenotrophomonas. The sequence continues at coordinate 66,653 of NZ_JBOHXW010000005.1, read as the reverse complement.
TTGAAGTGCAGGGCGAGCGCATCATCAATACCGTACTCAACGACGGCGTGTTGTCCGATCGCAAGGGCCTGAACAAGCAGGGCGGCGGCCTCTCGCTGGGCGCGCTGACCGAGCGCGACAAGGAACTGATCGGCATCGTCGCCAAGATCGGCGTGGACTTCATCGCCGTGTCGTTCTGCCGCAATGCGCAGGACATGAACGACGCCCGCGCGATTGCCGAATCGCATGGCTGCTACGCCGCGCTGGTGTCCAAGATCGAGCGCACCGAAGCCATCGAGAACCTGGAAGAAATCGTCGACGCCAGCGACGTGGTGATGGTGGCCCGTGGCGACCTGGGTGTGGAAATCGGCGACGCCGAACTGCCGGGCCTGCAGAAGAAAATCATCAAGGCCTCGCTGGCGCAGAACAAAGTGGTGATCACCGCCACGCAGATGCTGCAGTCCATGGTCGAAAGCCCGATCCCGACCCGTGCCGAAGTGCTGGACGTGGCCAACTCGGTCATCGACGGCACCGATGCGGTGATGCTGTCGGCCGAAACCGCGGCCGGTGCGTATCCGGTCAAGGCGGTCGAAGCGATGGCACGCATCTGCCTGGGCGCCGAGCGTCAGTTCCAGACCGAAACCGACTTTGGTGCCTCGCCGCGTAACCTGGAACGTGCCGACCAGGCGATCGCCATGGCCACCATGTTCCTGTCCCAGCACGTGGGCGTGCGCGCGATCGTGGCGATGACCGAATCCGGCGGCACCGCGCGTTACCTGTCGCGCTTCCGCGCCTCGGCCCCGGTGTTCGCGGTGACCCGCCACGACGGCGCCCGCCGGCAGATGGCGCTGATGCGCGATGTGTTCCCGATCAACTTCGACAGCCGCGGCTTCACTCCGCGCGAAGCAGCACGCGGCAGCATCCGCCTGCTGGTCGAAGCCGGCCTGCTGGAAGCGGGCGACCGCGTGGTGTTCACCAGCGGCGAGCACATGGAAACCCACGGCGCCACCAACACCCTGCGTCTGCTGGAAGTGGGCCCCGACGGCCGCGCCAGCGGCCTGGGCGGGCTCTGAGCGGACATTGCCACGCCACCGCTCCGGTCAAACCCTGATCGGAGCGGACAGGAATTGTCCCAATGCAAGCGTGAAAGCGGTTCCAGACCTCGCGGACAGCCAGCCCGCGAGCGGGCCGGGCTATAATCCCAGTTTTCCCGCACCTTGGTTACAGGAATCTCATGAGCATCGAACTGCTGGCTGAAACCGCCCAGGCAATGGTCGCCCCGGGCAAGGGCATCATCGCCATTGACGAATCCACCGGCACGATTGCCAAGCGCTTTGCCAGCGTTGGCATCGAAAACACGGAAGAGAATCGCCGTGCGTACCGCGAAATGCTGCTGACCACGCCCAAGCTCAACGAGCACATCTCCGGCGCGATCCTGTATGACGAAACCATTCGTCAGTCGACCAAGGACGGCGTGCCGTTCGCCAAGTACATGACCGACAACGGCATGATCCCGGGCATCAAGGTCGACAAGGGTGCACACCCGCTGGCCGGTTGCCCGGAAGAGCTGGTGACCGAAGGTCTCGACGGCCTGCGTGAACGCCTGCAGGAGTACTACAAGCTCGGTGCCCGTTTCGCCAAGTGGCGCGCGGTGATCAACATCGGTGAAAGCATCCCGTCGGGTACCTGCATCGAGTCCAACGCGCACGCGCTGGCCCGTTATGCGGCCCTGTGCCAGGAATGCGGCCTGGTGCCGATGGTTGAGCCGGAAGTGATCATGGACGGCGACCACGACATCGAGACCTGCTACGAAGTCACCGAAGCCACCCTGCGTTCGCTGTTCGACGCCCTGTACCAGCAGAACGTGGTGCTGGAAGGCACCATCCTCAAGGCCTCGATGGTCATCCCGGGCAAGCGCTGCGACGAGCAGGTTGACGTGGAAGAAGTGGCCGAATCGACCGTGATGTGCCTGAAGTCGACCGTGCCGGCGATCCTGCCGGGCATCGTGTTCCTGTCCGGTGGCCAGAGCGACGAGCAGTCCACCGCTCACCTCAACGCCATGAACCAGATGGGCAACCTGCCGTGGCCGCTGAGCTTCTCCTACGGCCGCGCCATGCAGCAGGCTGCACTGAAGCTGTGGGCCAAGGACGTCAAGGGCAACTACGCCGCTGCACAGAAGACCGTGTACGAGCGCGCCAAGGAAAACGGCCTGGCTGCATTGGGCAAGTGGGAAGGCTGATACGTCTTTCCGCGTGATGTGATGTAACGAAAACGCCGGCCTTGTGCCGGCGTTTTTTGTTGGTGAATCCGGGTGACGCAACGGCGGTTGTGTGGCGAAGCAGGGCGTTCATCCGAACGCATTGATCCGTCGGCGGGAATGGAGCGCAGCGGAATCCCAGCAAGGTTGGTTCGCCGGAGTGCTGGGATTTCATCCCAGCCTACGGGAGCGGGATGTTTCCAGCTTGCGAAAGGGATATGCCTACAATCGGCGTTTCCATTCAGGACAGCCGAATGCATTGCAGGATCGCTCGTGGATTGTGCGCGGCAGTGGCGTTACTGCTGGCAACGCCAACGTTTGCGGCATCGACGCGGGGGTTTGATGTCCTGCATTACGCCGTCACGCTGGACGTGGATATCCCGGCGGGCGAGGTGCGTGGTGAAGCAACACTGCGCGTGGCTGCCGAAGACGCGGTGCTGCCGCAGGTGCGGCTGGACAGCGGCGAACTCGTGATTGATTCGGCGACACAGAATGGCAAGGTGCTCGCCTTTGAGCAGGCGGAAGGGAAACTGTCGATCACCCTGGCCGAAACTCTGCAGCCAAGCGCCGAAACCCGAGTGACGCTGCGCTATCACGGCAAGCCGGCTTACGGGCTGGAGTTCTCGGCCGAACGCAACGAGGTCTACACGATCTTTTCCACCAGCCAGTGGATGCCATCGGTGGATGCGCCCGATGAACGCGCCACGCTGCAGCTTGCCTTGCGGCTGCCGGCGCAGCTGCTGGCAACCGCTGTCGGTGATGTGTTGCCTTCGCGGCAACTGGACGATGGCCGCATCGAACGCCGCTGGCATCTGCGTACGCCGATGCCGGGCTATGTCTATGGCTTCGCTGCAGGGCCGTATCAGCATGCCGTTGTCCCTCACGGCGATGGACAACTGCATTACTACGCGGTGGATCGCTCACCTGCCGAACTGCGGCAGGTGTTTTCGACCACCGGTGACATGTTGGAGTTCTTTGCCAGCCGCGCCGGCATTCCATTTGAAGGCGATTATCGGCAGGCGTTGGTGGCCCGCACCATCGGCCAGGAAATGGCGGGTTTGTCGCTGATGTCCGAAGCCTATGGCAAGCGTGTGCTGGATGACCCGAACCAGCTCGGGTTGATGGCGCATGAGGCCGCGCATCAGTGGTGGGGCAACCGGGTGACGTGCGCCGGTTGGGAGCACTTCTGGCTCAACGAAGGGATGGCCAACTTCATGACGGCAGCATGGTTGCAGCATGCGCAGGGGGAGGCGGCTTACCAGCAGATGATGAGTGGCTGGCAGACTCGCGTGCGCGCGTTGCGTGAGAAAGGCGTTGATCGCGCGCTGGTCTTTCCGGATTGGAACAAACCCACCGCCGATGACCGCGCGGTGGTTTACCAGAAGGGCGCGCTGGTGTTGCACCTGTTGCGGCAGGAACTGGGCGATGACGTGTTCTGGCGTGGGCTACGCACGTATACGCAGGCCCATGATGGACGCTCGGTGGTGACCCGGGATTTCCAACAATCCATGGAAGCCGCAGCAGGGCGCTCGTTGCAGCCGTTCTTCGAGCGCTGGGTGTATGGGGTTGGCGGTGAGGTTTGAGGCGGAGGGGAGGATTGGGGAGGGAGCTTCAGAATCGCGGAGATGCCGAACGCAGTCGTTTTCACCGGACAACCAACAGCCAACTCAACCCATCGCCGGTTTCATATCTTCCAGAAACTGGCTTTTCTGCATCCCACCGGCATCGGTCAAGGCCTGCTGATAGATCTTGAATGCCGCCGCGTTGTACGCCACCAGAATGATCCGCAGCGGGCGCGCGTGGCTCTTCTGCCAGGTGAGCGTTTCGGTGACGGCGATGTTGGCGGCTTGATGCAGCGGATAGCCGTACACGCCGCAACTGATGGCCGGGAAGGCAATGGATTCCAGTTCCATCCGTTCGGCCAGGCGCAGCGATTGCCAATAGCAGTTGGCCAGCAACGCGGCTTCGTCGTGGCGGCCGTCGCGCCAGACCGGGCCGACGGTGTGGAACACATGCCGGGCTGGCAGCGCATGGCCGGCGGTGGCGCGGACTTCGCCAGTGGGGCAGCGCACGCCGGGGCGTAGCTCGGTCAATTGTTCGCATTCGGCCAACAGACCCGGGCCTGCCGCGCGGTGGATGGCACCGTCCACACCGCCGCCGCCCAGCAGGGTTTCATTGGCCGCGTTGACGATGACGTCAACGTCCAATTCGGTGATATCGCCCTGCCAGACTTCGATGCTCATGGTTTTGATCTTCCGCCGCCGTGTATGAGAGAAACGTGACGGGCAGCGTGCAGCCGCCCGGCGTCGGCGAAGCCTGACTGGGCGGTGTCTCACCGTGCGCGATTGCGCGCGACGGAATGCACAAAGGCCGCGGATGGCGGCCTTTGTGTGGGATCAAAAACAGTAGTTCGGATTACGGAAGGCCGGCCAACCAGTCGTCGTCCGAGCCGTCGTTGATATCGGCAAACAACGGCGTGGAAAAGTAACGTTCGCCGGTGTCGGGCAGCACCGCCAGAATCACTGAACCGGCCTGCGCCTTGGCCGCGACTTCCAGCGCGGTGGCGACGGTGGCGCCGGCGGAGATGCCAACGAAGATGCCTTCCTCGGCGGCCAGGCGGCGGGAGGTTTCGATGGCGCGGTCGTCCTGCACCGAATACAGCTCGTCATACACGTCGCGGTTGAGCACTTCCGGTACGAAATCCGGGGTCCAGCCCTGGATTTTGTGGGGGGTGAATTCCTTGCCGGCCAGCAGGGCTGCGCCGGCCGGTTCGGTGGCGATGATGCGGGTGTCGGGGCGGGCCAGTTTCAGCACTTCGCCGACGCCGGTGAGGGTGCCGCCGGTGCCCCAGCCACTGACGAAGTAATCCAGCCGCTTGCCGGCGAAGTCACGCAGGATTTCCGCGGCGGTGGTTTGCCGATGGAAGGCCGGATTGGCCGGGTTGGCGAACTGACTGGCCAGGAACCAACCGTGCTGCTGCGCCAGTTCCGCGGCCTTGCGCACCATGCCAGAGCCGCGCTCGGCGGCTGGGGTCAGGATGACCTTGGCGCCGTAGGCGCGCATCAATTTGCGACGTTCGATGGAGAAGGTTTCCACCATCGTTGCGACGAATTTGTAGCCGCGTGCAGCGGCCACCATGGCCAGCGCGACGCCGGTGTTGCCGGAGGTCGCTTCGATGATGGTGTCGCCGGGCTTGAGCAGGCCTTTTTTCTCGGCGTCGAGGATGATCGCCAGCGCCAGGCGGTCCTTGACCGAGCCGCCGGGATTGAACGATTCCACCTTGACGTAGACATCCACGCCCGCCGGCGCCAGGCGGTTGAGCTTGACCACCGGGGTGTTGCCGATGGTGTCCAGAATGCTGTTGTAAATGGCCATGGGGATCTCCGGGAAAGGCAATCAGGCGGCGTCGGCCAGTGTGGTCGGCGAGGTCTTTGCGGGAAGTGAGGAAACGGTGGGCAAGGCGTGCAGCGGGGCATCGCCGAACCAATGCAGCTCGTCGGCCAGCGCCGCGACGTCGCCCAGAATGAGCAGGGCCGGGGACTGCACCTGATGCTGGCGGGCGGTTTCAGGCAGATCGCGCAGTTGGCCGGTGACCACACGCTGATCGCGACGCGAGCCGTTTTCGACCAAGGCGAATGGCGTGCTGGCGGCCAGCCCGGCGCCGGTCAGACGCTCGCGGATCTGCTCCAGCGCGGCAACGCCCATGTAGAACACCAGCGTCTGCCGGGCTTTGGCCAGTTCCGGCCAGTCCAGCGTGTCCATCGACGCCTTGCAGTGCGCGGTGACCAGGCGCAGCTGCTGGGCGTGATCGCGGTGGGTCAGCGGAATGCCGGCGTAGGCCGCACAGGCCAGGGCGGCGGTGATGCCCGGTACCACTTCGTAAGGCACGTCATGGGCGCGCAGGAACTGCAATTCCTCCCCGCCACGGCCAAACACAAAAGCATCACCGCCCTTGAGCCGCACCACGCGGCGGCCTGCACTGGCGTGTTCCAACATCAAGGCATGAATGTGTTCCTGCGCGGTGCTGCGGCCCTGCGCGGACTTGCCGACTTCAATGTAGTCGGCGTCGCGACGCGCCAGCTGCAGCACGTCAAGGCTGACCAGGCGGTCGTAGAGAATCACGTCGGCCTGATTGAGCGCGCGCAGCGCGCTGAGCGTCAGCAACCCGGGATCGCCCGAGCCTGCACCGACCAACACCACCGAGCCGGTGCTGGAGACGCTGTGGCCGGCAATCGTCTGCGACAGCAATGCTTGTGCTGCATCGTTCTGGCGGCGGCGCAGCAGGCCCAGCAAGGGGCTTTCGATCAGGCGGTCGAAGAACTGGCGGCGCGGGCCCAGCTCCGGGAAGCGGCTGCGGATGCGACCGCGGTGCTGGCCGACCAGTTCCACCAACTCGCCCCAGGCATGGTCGAACAGCTGCTCCAACTGGCGGCGCACATGGCGCGCGACCATCGGTGCCGCGCCGCCGCTGGAAATGGCGATCTGCAGCGGGCCGCGTTCGACCACGGCGGGTACATGGAAGCTGGACAGCTGCGCGTCGTCCACCACATTCACGAACAAGCGCTGTGCTTCGGCGGCCTCGGCGATGGCGCGATTTGTGTCGGTGTCGTCGGTGGCGGCGATCACCAACCAGATGTCGTTGGCCAGCCATTGCGGATCAAACCGGCCTTGCAGCCACTGCACGCGTTGCGTTTCGACCAGTTCCGCCAGCGCCGGTGACACCGCCGGCGAGCCGACCCGGGGCAGGGCGCCGGCATGCAGCAGGGCCAGCACCTTGCGCTCGGCGACCGCGCCACCGCCAACCACCAGCACAGCCCGGCCCTTGAGGGCGGCAAACAGCGGGAACAGGGCGGTGTCCAAGGCGTGGGCAGACCCAACAGGAAGGCCGCTGACCGTAGCGCCGCGCTGGATGCCCGCGGAAATGACTTGCGTCGTGCATCAAATAACTTTCGGTTATAAGGACGAACGGCAATTTGACCTACAGTCAACCGACACCTTCTTTCGACGTTTCCCGATGACGCCGCAATGACCCTGACCCAACTGCGCTACCTCGTTGCCATTGCTGACGCCGAGCTCAACATCACGCTCGCTGCGACGCGGGTGCATGCCACGCAGCCAGGGCTGTCCAAGCAGCTCAAACAGCTGGAAGACGAACTGGGCTTCCTGCTGTTTGTACGCAAGGGGCGCAGCCTGGAAACGGTGACGCCGGCCGGTGAAGAGGTCATCAGCCGTGCGCGCGCTGTACTGGCTGAAGCCAACAATATCCGTACCTATGCCGCCAACCAGCGCCGTGAAAGCCACGGCCAGTTGATCCTGACCACCACCCACACGCAGGCGCGCTTCGTGCTGCCGCCGGCGGTGGCGCGGATCAAGCAGGCGTACCCGCAGGTGAGTGTGCATCTGCAGCAGGCGGCCGAAAGCGACGCGCTGGATCTGCTGAGCCAGGGCGATGCCGACATCGCCATCATCAGCACCGCCGGCAGCGAACCGACCACCGGTATTGCCGTGCCGTTGTACCGCTGGCGGCGGCTGGTGCTGGTGCCCAAGGGCCACCCGCTCGAACGTGCTGGCAAGACCCCGGACATGGCCGCGTTGGCCGAGCATCCACTGATCAGCTACGAATCCTCCACGCGCGCGAGTTCATCGCTGCGGCGCGCGTTTGCCGCCACAGGGCTGGAGCCGGACCTGGCGCTGACCGCGCTGGACGCGGACTTGATCAAAACCTATGTGCGTGCCGGGCTGGGCGTAGGCCTGCTGGCGGAAATGGCGGTCAGCGGCAACGACACCGACCTGCGCGCCTGGCCGGCCCCGGCCGCGATTCCCGAGTGCATCGCGTGGGCCGTACTGCCGCGTGACCGGGTGCTGCGTGACTACGCATTGGAGTTGGTGCATGTGCTGGCACCGCAGATCGACAAGCGCGACCTGCGCCGCGTACTCGACGGCAACCAGGACGCGAACTGGCCGGTACCGCCGACATGGGAATCATTGACGCAGACGATTACGAGTTGAAGGGCGCTGCTTCGTAGCAGGCACTCGTAGGCTGGGATGCAGCGAAGCGCAATCCCAGCAGATCGATGTTTTGGCCAAGGGCGATGCTGGGATTGCATCCCAGCCGATGGGGCATATCGCAGTTGATCCTTAGTGCGTCAAACGGTCGCACTGCGTTGAACCGGTAGCAGTGACTCGCGCCGCTAGAATTACGCGGTCATGCGTTCAGCCCGTTTCACATCCTGTTTTCTCCTGCTGGCATTCGCCGCCACGTTGTTGATGGCGGTGGCGCCGGTGGTCAGTCGCTGGATACAGGCCGGGCATGCGCAGCACGCCGCGATGATGGAAACGACGCGAGAGGCTGCAGCGAACGTGAGCGCGGATCCGCATGCCAATCACCACGGCATGAGTGTTGGCGAACATGCGCGACACATGGCGGGCAACGTAGCTGCTGAAATCGTCAAGCCGCAGCCGCCCGTCGATCCACACGCCGCGCATGGCGAAGCGTGCGATTACTGCACCATGGCCTCGCGCCTGCTGCCGTGGCTGGCGTTGTTGTTGGTGCTGGCACCGTTGCTGTACCGGCTTGCGCCGGAGTCGCCGCGCACGGTTCATCTGCCGAGCAGCCTGCGTTGGCCGGCGCATCTGGCGCGCGGCCCTCCGCTGTTCTCCTGAAAGACACCCACCTTTCTTTGCGTCGCGCGCTGCCCATTGGCAGGGCGTGACGGTGTCGTATTGGAGAACCTTATGTATTTTGCTTCCCGCATGCCGGGTGTACCGGCGTGCCTGTCTGTCTGTGTCTGTCTCGCATTGTTTCCAACACGGGCGCTTGCCGATGGCGGTGCCTCCCCGCAAACCCTGGACACGGTGGTGGTCACGGCCGCTGCGCCTTCTTCACCACTGCATTGGGAAACCGATCCGCGCCTGCCACGGCAGCCGGTGCCGGCCAGTGACGGTGCCGATTACCTGAAGACCGTCCCCGGCTTCTCAGCGATCCGCAATGGCGGCACCAATGGCGATCCGGTGCTGCGTGGCATGTCCGGTTCGCGGCTGAACATTCTCAGCAACGACGGCAATCTGATCGGCGCCTGCCCGTCGCGCATGGACAATCCGCTGTCGTACATCGCACCGGAAACCTACGACCGGTTGATCATCATCAAGGGACCGCAGAGCGTGCGCTGGGGCGCGGGTGCGTCAGCCGGTACGGTGCGCTTCGAGCGCGACACGCCGCGTTTTGATGCGCCGGGCATGCAGTTGCAGGCCAGCGCATTGGCCGGCTCCAACAACCGCAACGATCAGATGCTCGATGCCAGTTTCGGCAGCGCGCCGGGCTATGTGCGGATCAATGGCAACCGTTCGGAGGCCGACGATTACCGCGATGGCAACGGTGATGTGGTGCCGTCCCGCTGGCGCAAATGGAACACCGATGCGGCCATCGGCTGGACGCCCGATGCCGACACCGTGCTTGAGATCACTGCCGGCACCGGCGATGCGCTGGCGCGTTATGCCGGGCGCGGCATGGATGGAGCGTCGTTCAAGCGCGACAGTTACGGCATGCGTTTCGAGAAAAGCAATCTGCCCGGTGCCTGGGACACGCTGCAGGCCAACGTGTACTACAACAGTGCCGATCACGTGATGGACAACTACACGCTGCGCATGCCCAACCCGAAGAGCAGCATGCCGATGCCGATGGCGTCGAATGTGGAACGTCGCACTACCGGCGGCCGCGTGGCATCGGAGTGGCGCTGGCAGGATATTGCGATCGTCGCCGGCATCGATGCACAGGACAGCCGCCATAAAAGTCGCAACGGCATGGGCCGTGGCACCTGGCAGCAGCAACCGTGGCGCCGCGATGCCGACTTCAACTCGCAGGGCGCATTTACCGAACTGACCTTCGGTGAAGGCACTGCGCAACGTTGGCTCAGTGGCCTGCGCGTGGACAAGGCCGAGGCCAAGGACCTGCGCCAACGCACCGGCATGATGAACATGCCCAACCCCACCGCCGGGCAGACGCGGAAGGAAACGTTGGGCAGTGGCTTCCTGCGTTACGAGCGCGATGTTGGCCAGGCGTGGACCTGGTACGCCGGGCTGGGTCACAGCGAACGCATGCCGGATTACTGGGAGTTGTTCTCGGCCGACGCCGGCCCGGTCGGCAGCGTCAACGCGTTTGCCGGCGTGAAACCGGAGAAGACCACGCAGCTGGACATTGGCCTGCAGTTCCGCAGCGAGACGCTGGACGCATGGGTGTCCGCCTATGCGGGCCAGTTGCAGGACTACATTCTGTTCAACTATCAAAGCGGCGGCATGATGGGCAGCAGCACCCAGGCCAGCAATGTGGATGCGCGCATTGCGGGTGCAGAAGCCGGCGTGGAATGGCGGCCGTGGCAGGGCTGGAAGCTGGGCAGCACATTGGCCTATGCGTGGGGTGAGAACCGCGACGCACACCGGCCGCTGCCGCAGATTCCGCCGTTGGAGACGCGCTTGAGTGCGAGCTATGAGCGCGAGCGTTGGTCGGCCGGTGCACTGCTGCGTGCGGTGACCCGGCAGAACCGCGTGGCACCGGGGCAGGGGAATGTGGTTGCGCGCGATCTTGGTCCGACGGCGGGCTTTGCCACCTTGTCGCTCAATGGCGCCTATCGCATCAACGATGCGGTGCGGGTCAGCGCGGGCGTGGACAACCTGTTTGATCGCGGCTATGCCGAGCACCTGAATCTGGCCGGCAGTGCGGACTTCGGCTTCCCGGCCGATCCGGTGCGGATCAATGATCCGGGCCGTTCGTTCTGGCTGAAGTTGGACTATCGCTACTGAGTGTTTCCCACGGCCCCTCGCCGCGGCGCACCGCCAGCGAGGGGCATGTGGCATGCTCGCCGCACCTCGACAAAAAGCGATCCCGCGCATGAGCAACCGTGCAGTGGCCTACGTGAGCACCGCCGTGGCCGGGCTGACCCCGACTGACCTTGATCACTTGCTGGTGGATGCGCGTGCGCACAATCAGATGGCGGGCGTCACCGGCGTGCTGTTGTACGACGGGCACCGGTTTTTTCAGTATTTCGAGGGGCCGGCCGAAGGCATGGAACGCATCTACGAGCGCATCAAGAATTCGCGCATGCACGTGCAGTTGCACGAACTGCACAACGGCCCGGTCGATCACCTGTATTTCAGTCATTGGCATATGGGCTGCCGCCTGACCGAAGGCAGCATCTTGCAGAAGATCAGCACGCAGCAGTGGCTGCACGAAGTGGAACTGCTGCAGGACGATGTGGCGCAGGACGCGGCATCGCCCGCACTGCGGGAGCTGCTGGCGTTCTGGGAGCAACCGCATTGAATTGCCGGAAGCGGTAGCGTCGTCGCGTGCTGCTGAAGAATTCTGCCGCGCATGGCTCGGCACGACCGATGCGGGGAAGCCGTCGGCCTGCAGGTCAAATCTCTTCGTGCAATCCGCATTCGCGCTTCAGACCGAAGAAGCGGGTGTCTTCCTCGCGCATGCCCGGTTCCCAGCGGCGGGTGGTGTGGAAATCGCCGATGGACACATAGCCCTGCTCCCATAGCGGGTGGTACGGAAGCTGGTGTTCCTGCAGGTACTTCCACACGTCGCGATCATTCCAATCGGCAATCGGATTGACCTTGTAGCGCTCGCCGCGCCGCTGCAGCACCGGCGTGTTGGCGCGGCTGGCCGCTTGGTTGCGGCGCAGGCCGGTGAACCAGGTGCCGACCTGCAGATCATCGAGCGCGCGCTTCATCGGCTCGACCTTGCGCAGGTTGTTGTACTGCTCGATGCCGACCACGCCCTGTTCCCACAAGCGGCCGTGGCGCGCTTCCATCCACGCGCGGCTGACCAGCGGGCGATAAACCTTGAGGTTGAGCTTGAGGCGGTCGGTCAGTTCGTCGGCGAAGCGGTAGGTTTCCGGGAACAGATAGCCGGTATCGATCAGGATCACCGGAATATCCGGCTGCTGGCTGGCCAGCAGGTGCAGCGTCACCGCCGACTGCGCGCCAAAGCTCGACGACAGCACATGCGCGCCGGGCGCGTTCTGCAATGCCCAGCGCACGCGCGCCTGTGCATCCATTGCGTCCAGTTCGGCGTTGAGCGGGCCCAGGTCGTCCGGCAGCGTGGTAACGGAATCGTTCAAGGATCGGGGCAGGGCGCTCATGCGTGCAGTTCCACGGGAATCTGGCGGTGGGTAGGGTAGGGCGGCAGGCTGACGATGCCGGCGCGGTGCAGGAAATCGCCGAAGCCTTCATCGTGGGAACGCTCACCGGCATAGCGCGCGAACAGCGGTTCCAGCGCGGCAAGGATGTCCGGCTCGGTGATGTTTTCTCGGTACAGCGTGTTCAAGCGCTGGCCGCGGTGGTCGGCGCCGAGCATCAGGTTGTAGCGGCCGGGTGCCTTGCCGACGAGCGCGATCTCGCCCAGATAGGGCCGCGAGCAGCCGTTCGGGCAGCCGGAAATACGCAGCAAAATCGGTGTTTCGGCCAAACCGTGCTGTTCCAGCAGCGGCTGCAACTTGCTGCTGAAGTCCGGCAGATAACGTTCGGCCTCGGCCATCGCCAGACCGCAGGTCGGCAGCGCCACGCAGGCCATCGCTGCGCGTGCCAGCGCGGTGGGGGCTTGGTTGCCCGCATCCAGACCTGCGGCGTTCACCACAGCATCAATTCGTTCGCGCTGGCTGGCTGGCACGCCGGCGATGACCAGGTTCTGGTTGCCGGTCATGCGGAACTCGCCCTCGTGGAAACTGGCGATTTCGCGCAGAGCAGTCAGATGCGGTGCGCCCGGCAGATCGGCGATGCGCCCGGCCGGCAGCGACAGGGTCAGGTGCCAGCGGCCGTCATCGCCTTCATTCCAGCCATAGCGATCACCGTTGTGAGCGAACGGCAGCGAACGGCTCGGCGCGAGCCGGATGCCGGCGCGGCGTTCGATTTCGGCGATCACCGTGTCCAGGCCGTGATCGTCGATGGTGTACTTGAAGCGTGCGCGCTTGCGCAGCTCGCGGTTGCCGAGGTCGCGCTGGGTGGTGACCACGGCGGTGGCAACGTCCAGCAACGCATCGCGCGGAATGAAGCCGACCAGGTTGGCGATGCGCGGGTAGGTTTCCGCATCGCCGTGCGTGGCGCCCATGCCACCGCCGATGCTGACGTCATAGCCCAGCAGTTCACCGGCCCCGTCCAGTACGCCGATAAAGCCCAGGTCATTGGCGAACACATCCACGTCGTTGATCGGCGGCAAAGCAAAGCCGATCTTGAATTTGCGCGGCAGGTAACGCTCGCCGTAGATCGGCTCTTCTTCATTGCCGCTGCCGGCCACGCGTTCTTCGTCCAGCCAGATTTCGTAATAGGCGCGCGTGTTGGGCAGCAGGTGCTCGGAGGTGCGCGCGGCATCGGCGTACAAGGTCGCGTGTGCGCTGGACAGCAGCGGGTTTGCCGCGACCAGCACGTTGCGGTTGACATCGCCGCAGGCGGCCAGCGTGTCGATCAGCGCGGCGTTGATCGCCTGCATGGTCGCCTTCAGTTCGCGCTTGATCACACCGTGGAACTGAAAGGCCTGCCGGGTGGTGATGCGCAGCGAGTGATTGCCAAAGCGGGTGGCGATGCTGTCCAGCTTGAGCCACTGCGCTGGGCTGATCACGCCGCCGGGCGTGCGCGTGCGGATCATGAACTGGTACGCCGGCTCCAGCTTCTGGCGGCGGCGTTCGTCGCGCACGTCACGGTCATCCTGCTGGTAGCTGCCGTGGTACTTGATAAGGGTCTGGTCGTCTTCGCGCAAGGCGCCGGTGACGGGATCGGCCAGACTTTCCAGCAGCGAACCGCGCAGGCGGTTGCTTTCAGCTTTGATGGATTCGACGGAGTGGGTGCTCATGTTCTGTTTGCTATGCCTGAAACGTGTGTAGGCGCGCCTTCAGGCGCGAAGCCAATACGCCGCAGATCGCGGCGATACCGCATCAACCGTCAATACACATCGCGGCCATAACGTCCCTCCGTATGCAGCTGCGTCAGATACTCGCGGGCGCCGTCGTCATCCAGCCCGCCGTGCTCGCGCACGACGTCCAGCAGGGCCGCATGCACGTCCTTGCCCATGCTGATGGCGCCGCACACATACAGGTGCGCGCCGTTCTGCAGCCAGTCGTACAGATCGCGGCCGCGCGTGCGCAGGCGCTGTTGCACGTAGACCTTGTCGGCTTGGTCTCTCGAGAACGCCAGATCCAGGCGATGCAGTTCCTTGCGGCGCAGCGCGTCCTGCCATTCGGTCTGGTAGAGGAAGTCGCTGTTGAAATGACGGGCGCCGAAGAACAGCCAGTTGCGGCCGGTTGCACCGGTCTCCGCGCGCTCCTGCACGAAGGCGCGGAACGGTGCCACACCGGTGCCCGGGCCGATCATGATGATGTCGCGGCTGCTGTCCGCCGGCACGCGGAAGCGCTCGTTGGCTTCGATGAAGACCGGCAGCGAACCGCCTTCTTCCAGCGCGGCAAGGAAGCTGCTGGCTGCACCCTGATGCGCGCTGCCATGGGCGTCGTAACGCAGCTCATCGACGGTGATATGCACTTCTTCGCCCACGCGCTTGCGGCTGGAGGCGATGGAGTACAGGCGATGTGCCGCCGGCCGCAGCGTGCTGACCAGCGCCTCGGCGCTCCACTCGGCCGGCCAGCGGCGCAGCACATCAACCAGTTGGTGGTCGTCGAACACGCGGGTCAGCTCGGCCTTGTGTTCCGGCTCCAGCAGGCGCGTCAGTTCGGCATGGTTGCTGCGCTCGCCGACGTTGATCAGCAGCGGGCGCGAAATGCGGGTGAGTTCGCGGTGCTCGGCCAGCCACTGCGACAGCGGCCGGGCGTGACCGTCATGGCTGACTTCGGTGTCGCCATTCAGGCCCGTGGCGGCCAACACCGATTCGACCAGCGGCTGCGGATTACGGTGCACGATGCCCAGTGCGTCGCCGGGCTCGTAATGCAGACCGCTGCCTTCCAGCGACAGCTCCAGGTGATGCACGGATTTGTTGGCAACGCCGTAGCGCGTATACGCCGGGCCCTTGAAGTCGCGGCCGCTGATGACCTGCCGCGACAGCACTTCGGCGGTGAATGGGTGCTGCGCGGTGTAAGCGCTGGCATGGCGCAGGGGAGTGACGTTGCTCGGCGCCGGGCTTGCCGCTTCGCTGAGGTTGGCGCGGGCGTCGGCCAGCGCTTGGATGCGCCACGGCACGGCCACGGTATCGATGTCCAGGTCGGCTTCTGCGGTCGGCTGCAGGCGGGTGGCTCCCAGTTCGGCCAGGCGCGTGTCCAGCGTGCGGGCGATGCCGCAGAACTCGGCATAGCTGGAGTCACCCAGACCGAGCACGGCGTACTTGAGCTGCGGCAGCTTGGGCGCGCGCTTGCTGGCGATGAACTCGACCAGGCCAATCGCGTCATCCGGCGGGTCGCCTTCGCCCTGGGTGCTGATGACGATGTACAGCAGGCGCTCGTTGGCCAGTTCGCGGGTCGGGTAGGCGTCGGCGCGCAGCAGCCGCACCGGCAGGCCGGTGGCCTCGACGTCGGCGGCCAGCTGCTCGGCGGCGCGGCGGGCATTGCCGGTCTGGCTGCCGTAGATCACGGTCAGCCGCGACTGCACCGACTGCCCGGCTTGGCCGCCGGGGATGATCGCCAGGGACGGGGGAGGGTTTCCCTGGGCCAACCCGGCCGCAAAGCCGGACAGCCACCACAAGCTGTTGCCGTCCAGGCCTTCCACCAGTCGTGACAGCAGGACCTTGCGGTCTTCAGCCAAGGGGCTGGGTGGAACGGTGGCGGCGGCGGTCATTTCCGGTCCGGACTGATTAGGGATGACCGATGCTAGGGAGGCGGGCGGGCAAGCGGAAAGGATCAGCGGTTATCGCTTCATGCCCTGCGTTTATTTCAACCGGCCGGGTTGCCGCCCCACACTCGCCGTCCTGCCCCGGTTCCGGCCGGCCACGCTGTTACCCTTCCTCCAGGCTTCGCCTCCAACTGCCCGCGCAATGACTGCCAACGCACATTTGTCCCACCTCGACCGGCTGGAAGCCGAAAGCATTCACATCCTGCGGGAGGTCGCCGCCGCCTTTGACAACCCGGTGCTGCTGTATTCGGTGGGCAAGGACAGCTCGGTGCTGCTGCATCTGCTGCTGAAGGCCTTTGCCCCCGGCGTGCCGCCGATCCCGCTGCTGCATGTGGACACGCGCTGGAAGTTCGGCGAGATGATCGCCTTCCGCGACCGCCGCGTGGCCGAGACCGGCACCGAGCTGCGGGTGCACATCAACCCGGACGGCATCGCCCAGAACGTCGGCCCGGTGACGCACGGCGCCAGCGTGCATACCGATGTGATGAAGACCCAGGGCCTGAAGCAGGCGCTGGACAAGTGGAAGTTCGATGCCGCCATCGGCGGTGCGCGCCGCGATGAGGAAAAGTCGCGGGCCAAGGAGCGGGTGTTCTCGTTCCGCAACGATCGCCACCGTTGGGACCCCAAGAACCAGCGCCCGGAACTGTGGAACCTGTACAACGCGCGCATCCATCAAGGCGAGAGCGTGCGGGTGTTTCCGTTGTCCAACTGGACCGAGCTGGATATCTGGCTGTACATCTACCGCGAAAAAATCCCGGTGGTGCCGCTGTATCTCGCGGCCGAGCGGCCGGTGGTTGAGCGCGACGGCAGCCTGATCATGGTGGATGACGAACGCCTGCCGCTGCATCCGGGCGAAGTGCCGCAGCTGCGCAAGGTGCGCTTCCGTACCTTGGGGTGCTACCCGCTGACCGGCGCCATTGAATCGGACGCCGACACGCTGGAAAAAATCATCGCCGAGATGTTGGTGTCCACCAGTTCCGAACGGCAGGGCCGCTTGATCGACCACGACCAATCCGCCTCGATGGAAAAGAAAAAGCTCGAGGGGTATTTCTGATGGGCGCGGTTGCCACTTCCACCGATATCGCTGCCTACCTGCAGCAGCACGAAACCAAGCCGCTGCTGCGCTTCATCACCTGCGGCAGCGTTGATGACGGTAAGAGCACGTTGATCGGCCGTTTGCTGTACGAAAGCAAGCGTCTGTTCGATGACCAACTGGCCGCGCTGGAAGCGGACAGTCGCCGTCACGGCACGCAGGGCGAACGCATCGATTACGCGCTGCTGCTCGACGGCCTGGCCGCCGAACGCGAGCAGGGCATCACCATCGATGTGGCGTATCGCTACTTCGATACCGATCGCCGCAAATACATCGTCGCCGACTGCCCCGGGCACGAGCAGTACACCCGCAACATGGCGACCGGCGCGTCCACTGCCGATGTCGCCGTGGTGCTGGTGGATGCACGCAAGGGCCTACTGTCGCAGACCCGCCGGCACAGTTACATCATCTCGCTGCTGGGCATCGAGCACGTGGTGCTGGCGGTGAACAAAATGGATCTGGTGGAGTACGACGCCGAGGTATTTGCGCGTATCCGCGAGGACTATCAGGCGCTGGCCGCGCAGTTGGGCATCGCCCATGTGCAGGCCATTCCGTTGTCGGCGCTGGAAGGGCAGAACCTGTCCACACGTTCGACGTTGATGCCGTGGTACGCCGGCCCCAGCCTGCTTGAACACCTGGACACGGTACAGCTCGGTGCGCGCGACGCGGCCAGTGGCCTGCGCTTGCCGGTGCAGTGGGTCAATCGCCCCAATCAGGATTTCCGTGGCTTTGCCGGCACCATCGCCGGTGGCCAGGTGCGCGTCGGCGATGCGGTGGTGGTATTGCCATCCGCGCGCCGTTCCACGGTCAAGCAGGTGCTGGGCCCGGATGGCCCGCTGGAAGTGGCTTCGGCGGGGCAGGCGGTGACGCTGACGCTGGCCGACGAAGTGGATGTCAGTCGCGGCGACGTGATCGCCGCCGCGGATGATCCGCCGGAAGTGGCCGACCAGTTCGCCGCGCATGTGCTGTGGATGGACGATGCTGCGCTGTTGCCGGGTCGCCCGTACTGGTTGCAGATCGGCAGCCGTACCGTGTCGGCCAGCATCAGTGAGATCAAGCACCGCGTGGATGTGAACACGCAGGAGCGGCTGGCCGCAAAACGTCTGGAACTGAACGAAGTCGGCTACTGCAACCTGGCCTTGGATGAGCCGGTCGCGTTTGCGCCTTATGCGCAGAACCGCGCGCTGGGAGGCTTCATCCTGATCGACCGCCAGACCAATGCCACGGTCGCGGCTGGCACGCTGGATTTCGCCCTGCGCCGCGCCGGCAACGTGCATTGGCAGCATCTGGACGTGGACAAGGCGGCCCGCGCCCGTATCAAGGGCCAGCAGGCGAAGGTGCTGTGGTTCACCGGCTTGTCCGGCGCCGGCAAGTCCACCGTCGCCAATCAGGTGGAAAAGCGCCTGCACGCGCAGGGCCGGCACACCTTCCTGCTGGACGGTGACAACGTTCGGCACGGCTTGAATCGCGATCTGGGGTTCACCGACGAGGACCGCGTGGAGAACATCCGCCGCGTGGCCGAAGTGGCGCGGCTGATGGCCGACGCTGGCTTGATCGTGCTGGTCAGTTTCATCTCTCCGTTCCGCGCCGAGCGGCAGATGGCGCGCGAGCGCTTCGAGGCGGGCGAGTTCATCGAAGTGTTCGTCGATGTGCCGCTGGAAGTGGCGGAAGCCCGCGACGTGAAGGGGCTGTACCGCAAAGCACGCGCTGGTCAGATTCCCAACTTCACCGGTATCGACTCGCCCTACGAAGCCCCGGAAGCCCCGGAGCTGCACCTGCGCGCCGACAGCGACAGCGTGCCGGTGATGGTGGAGCAGGTGCTTAAGGTGCTGGAGCAGGGTTGAGTTGGGCTAGCGCTCTTGAAGTCCCTAGACCAGCAGGGTGCCAGGCTGCTGCTTTTGAAGTCCCTTCTCCCGCGAGCGGGAGAAGGGAGTAGAGCCGAAGCCGAAGACCAGCAGGGTGCCAGGCTGCTGCTCTTGAAGTCCCTTCTCCCGCGAGCGGGAGAAGGTGCCCGCAGGGCGGATGAGGGCAGCTGCTGGCCGACATCAAGGTAGTAAGCGTGAAAAGCTCCCCTCATCCGGTGCTGCGCACCACCTTCTCCCGTAAACGGGAGAAGGGAGTAAAGCCAAAGCCAAAATCAACGCTAAAGCCAAAGCTCCGCGCGCCAATTCAGGCATAAGTTTTCGTTACCCCCCCTAACGGCACATTCGCCCGTCATCTCCCGCCGCTAGAGTGCTTGATCGTGTATCAGACAGGACTGTGTATGTTGGGGCGTTTTGCCGTCACCGTTGTGGGTGGCACTGTCTTGGCGCTGGCACTGGCCGGTTGCAATCGCAAAGGCGCCGAAGCGCCGCGTAGCGCGGGCGATGCCGTGCTTGTCACCACCCAGTTGGTGCAGACATCGGCCTGGAACGACACCCTGCAGGCCATCGGCACCGCCAAGGCGCGTGAGTCGATCATCGTCACCGCCAAGGTCAGCGAAATCGTCGACAAGGTGCACTTTGATAGCGGCCAGCAGGTCACTGCTGGAACCCCGCTGGTCACCTTGCGTGGCGACGCACAGCAGGCGGCATTGGCGCAGGCGCAGGCCACCTTTGCCGAAGCCGACCGTCTGTACCTGCGTCAGCGTGAATTGGCGGCGCAGCAGTTGGTGGCGCATTCCACGCTGGATACGCAGAAGTCGATCCGCGACGGCGCCGAAGCCCGCGTGCGGCAGATGCGTGCGGACATCACCGATCGTCAAGTGCGTGCGCCATTCGCTGGCGTACTGGGCATTCGCCAGATCAGTCCCGGCTCGCTGGTCAGTCCGACCACCGCCATCGCCACGCTCGATGACATCTCGCGTGTGCATGTGGACTTCCAGGTGCCCGAGGCCGAGCTGGCTTCGCTGAAGCCCGGCGACAAAGTCACCGGCAGCAGCATCGCTTACCCGGGCCGCAGTTTTGAAGGTGACGTCAGCACGATTGATGCACGGGTAGATCCGGGCAGCCGCGCGGTCACCGTGCGCGCCGATTTCGCCAATACCGATCACGCGCTGCGTCCCGGCATGTTGCTGGACGTGCGCTTGTTCCGCCCCGAGCGGCAGGCGCTGGTGATTCCGGAAATCGCGGTGGTGCAGGTCGGCCGTGACTCCTTTGTGTATCGGGTCAAGGACGATGCCAGCGTCGAGCGCGTGGATGTGCGCACCGGCACCCGCCGCGCCGGCGTGGTGGAAATCATTGATGGCCTGGCTGTCGGCGAGCGCATCGTGATTGATGGCACCGGCAAGCTGCGCCCGGGCATTCGTGTCCAGGATGCCAAGCCGGCCAAGGCTGCCGCGCCGGTTGCGAAGGCGAGCGCCGGATGAAGCTGTCCGATCTTTCGATCAAGCGGCCGGTGCTGGCCGTGGTAATGAGCCTGTTGCTGCTGGTGCTGGGCGTGATGTCGTTCAACCGCCTCACTTTGCGTGAGTTGCCGGCCATCGATCCGCCCATCGTGTCGGTATCGGTGGATTACACCGGCGCCTCGGCGGCGGTGATCGAAAGCCGCGTCACCCAGGTGCTGGAGGATGCGCTGGCCGGCATCGAAGGCATCGACACGATCAACGCCCGCAGCACCAACGGCCGTGCGTCGGTGAGCATCGAGTTCACCGCCAACCGCGATATCGAAGCGGCCGCCAACGACGTGCGTGATGCGGTCAGCCGCGTTGCCGACCGCATGCCGGAAGAAACGCGTCCGCCGGAAATCGCCAAGGTCGAGAGTGACGCCGACCCGATCATCTGGTTCAACATGGCCTCCTCGGCGATGGACACACTGGAGCTCAGCGACTACGCCGAACGCTATGTGGTGGACCGCTTCTCCAGCATCGACGGCGTGGCGCAGGTGCGCATCGGCGGCCGCCAGCGTTACGCCATGCGCATCTGGCTGGACCGCGATCAATTGGCCGCACGCGGGCTGACCGTTGGCGAGGTGGAAACCGCGCTGCGCAACGAAAACGTGGAACTGCCGGCCGGCCGCATCGAGTCGGCCGACCGCGACTTCACCCTGCGCGTGGAGCGCAGCTATGTGGCACCGGCCGACTTCGCCAGCATCCCGCTGGGCAAGGGCAATGACGGCTACGTGGTGCGCTTGGGCGACGTCGCCAAGGTCGAACTGGCCTCGTCCGAGCGCCGCGCTTATTACCGCAGCAACGGCGAGCCGGGCATCGGCCTGGGCATCGTCAAGACGTCCACTGCAAACGCGCTGGACGTGGCCCGCGCCACCCGCGCCGAGGCCGAACGCATCGGCCTGACGTTGCCCAAAGACACGCAGATTTTCGTCGCCTTCGACAACACCACCTTCATCGAGGCGGCGGTCGAGCGCGTGTATTGGACGCTGGCCGAAGCCATGCTGCTGGTGCTGGTGGTGATCTGGTTGTTCCTTGGCAGCCTGCGCGCGGCATTGATTCCCGCAGTGACGGTGCCGGTGTGTCTGGTTGCGGCGTTCATCGCGCTGTTTGCGTTTGGCTTCTCGATCAACCTGTTCACCCTGCTGGCGCTGGTGCTGTGTATCGGCTTGGTGGTGGATGACGCCATCGTGGTGGTGGAAAACGTGCAGCGCCGCATCGACCTGGGCGAGCCGCCCTTGGTTGCTGCACGGCGCGGCACCACGCAGGTCGCCTTTGCGGTGATCGCGACGACGGCGGTGCTGGTTGCGGTGTTCCTGCCGGTGGGCTTCCTGGAAGGCAACACCGGACGCTTGTTTCGTGAATTGGCGGTGGCGCTGGCATCGGCGGTGGCGCTGTCGGCCTTCGTTGCATTGACGCTGACGCCGATGATGGCGTCCAAGCTGCTCAAACCGCACAGCGAGCAAAAAACCAGTCGCTTGCATGGCTTCATCAATCGCCAGCTGGAGCGCGTGTCAGGCGCTTACGGCCGCGTGCTGGACAAGCATGTGCAGCGCACCTGGATCTTCGGTCTGGTGATGTTGGCCGCGCTCGGCACCAGCTGGGGCCTGTTCAAACTGTTGCCCTCGGAGCTGGCACCGGCCGAGGATCGTGGCTCGTTCCAGATCGTGATCGACGGCCCGGAAGGCGCCGGTTACGACTACACCGTCGGCCAGGTGCAGCAGGTCGAGCAGATCGTCTCGCAGTTCGTCGGCCCGAATGAGCCCATCGTCCGCGCCAACCCGCGCGTACCCGGTGGCTGGGGCAACAGTGAAGAAATGCACACCGGCCGCATCAGCGTGTTTCTGCAGCCGTGGCGCAGCCGCACCGAAGCCACCACCGATGTGGCCAACGACCTGCAGAAAGAACTCAACGACCTGAGTGGCGTGCGCGTGCGCACGATGGTCGGCGGCGGGCTGGTGCGCAGCATGGGCCAGCCGTTCCAGATCGTGCTGGGCGGCCCGGAATATGCGGAAATCGCACAGTGGCGTGATCGCCTGCTGGCCCGCATGGCCGACTATCCCGGTCTGGTCGGCCCCGATTCGGATTACAAGGAAACCCGCCCGCAGATGCGGGTCAACATCGACCGCCAGCGTGCGGCCGACCTGGGTATCTCGGTCACTGACATTGGTCGCGCGCTGGAAACCATGATGGGTTCGCGCCGCGTCACCACCTTCGTCGACAACGGCGAGGAATACGACGTATTGGTGCAGGCCGGTCGCGAAGGCCGCACTTCGCCGGCCGATCTTGCCGCCATCCAGGTGCGCGCACGTTCGGGCGAACTGGTGCCGCTGTCCAACCTGGTCAGCCTCAGCGAAGTGGCTGAAGCCGGCAGTCTCAACCGCTTCAACCGCCTGCGTGCGATCACCATCAGCGCCAACATCGCGCCCGGCCACACGCTGGGTGAAACCATTGCCTGGGTGCAGGACGTGGCCCGCGAGGAATTGCCGGACTACGCGCAGATCGACTGGAAGGGTGAGTCACGCGAATACCAGAGTGCTGGCGGCGCGGTGTTGCTGACCTTCGCGATGGCCTTGCTGGTGGTGTACCTGGTGCTGGCCGCACAGTTCGAGAGCTTCATCCACCCGCTGGTGATCATGCTGACCGTGCCGCTGGGCGTGCTCGGTGCGTTTGTCGGTCTGTATATCAGCGGCGGCACGCTCAACCTGTTCAGTCAGATCGGCATCGTCATGTTGGTCGGCTTGGCCGCCAAGAACGGCATCCTGATCGTGGAGTTCGCCAACCAGCTGCGCGATGAAGGCCGCAACGTGCATCAGGCCATCGTTGAGTCCTCGGTGGTGCGTTTGCGTCCGATCCTGATGACTTCGATCGCCACCGTGGTCGGCGCGATTCCGCTGGTCGCCGCAGGCGGCCCGGGTTCGGCCAGCCGCGGCACCATCGGCATCGTGGTGATTTTCGGCGTGGCTGTTTCCACCTTCCTGTCGTTGTTTGTGGTGCCGGCGTTCTACGCCTTGCTGGCGCCGTACACGCAGTCGCCGGAAACGGTGGCCAACGAGTTGGAGAAGTTGGAAAAGCAGACCCCGTCGGTTGGCGGCCATGCCTGACGGTGAGTGATAGGGAAGCGTTTCCCGCCGGCGGAAAGCCACGCTCTCACCCTTCTCCCGCGAACGGCAGGCCGCGCTGTCTCCTTTCTCCGGCGAACGGGAGGCCGCGCTGTTTCCCTTCTCCCGCGAGCGGGAGAAGGTGCCCCGAAGGGGCGGATGAGGGGCGCTGTGCTGGGATTCCACCCCAGCCTACGTTTGCGGGAAGACTCCTCGCCGTCTCCCTTCTCCCGCGAGCGGGAAGCCGCGCTGTTTCCCTTCTCCCGCGAGCGGGAGAAGGTGCCCCGAAGGGGCGGATGAGGGACGCTCTTTTTTCCTTGCCTGTAGCCGGAGCGAAGCGTCATGACCTCGGCGCGGGTGCTGCTCAAGAACGGATTCGTCGAAGAAGGCGTGGAGCGCCAAGCGGTGTTCAAGGACGGTGCACTGCGCGGCATGCGCTGCTTCGTTCGTGTTGGGTCAATTCTGCAATTGCCGTAAGGGCCCTGCACATCGCGGCTTAATCGTGGAAGAATCGGTCGGTCCCGGGACCCGGGGCTTGCTCACCTTCAGCTTTCCGGGGAACTACGTGGAATCTATCGTCGAATACATCAACGGCATCATCTGGAGCAATGCGCTCATCTTCATGTGTCTGGGCGCGGGCCTGTGGTTCACCGTGCGCACCCGCTTCATGCAGATTCGCGGCTTTGCCGAAATGTGCCGGCTCACCGTGCGCGGGCAGAAGTCCGAAGCCGGCGTGTCCTCCTTCCAGGCGCTGGCCATGTCGATGGCCGGGCGTATGGGTATCGGCAACATCGCCGGCGTGGCGACCGCCATTGCCTACGGCGGCCCGGGCGCGATCTTCTGGATGTGGGTGATGGGCTTCCTCGGCGCTTCCACGTCCTATGTGGAATCCACGCTGGCCCAGATCTACAAGGTCAAGGACGCTGAAGGCCGCTACCGTGGTGGCCCGGCGTATTACATCGAAAAGGCCATGGGCCTGAAGTGGTACGCCGCCGCGTTCGCGCTGGCGACCATCGTTGCGGCAGGCTTCCTGCTGCCGGGCGTGCAGGCCAATGCCATCGCCGACAGCGCGGTCAACGTGCTGTGCACCGGCGCCGATGCCTGCGCCTCGATGGGCGGCGTGGCCAGCATGAAGCTGTGGATTGGTCTGGCGGTGGCGACTCTGCTGGGCATCATCATCTTCGGCGGCGTCAAGCGCATTGCCAGCTTCGCCGAAGTGATCGTGCCGTTCATGGCGCTGGCCTTCATCCTGATGGCCATCGTGGTGATGATGCTCAACGCCAGCAAGGTGCCGACGATGTTCGCCGACATCTTCAGCAGCGCGTTTGGTGCGCATGCGGCCTTCGGCGGCATCATCGGCCAGGCCATCGCCTGGGGCGTCAAGCGCGGCATCTACGCCAACGAAGCCGGCCAGGGCACCGGCCCGCACGCCGCCGCCGCCGCCGAGGTCTCGCACCCGGCCAAGCAGGGTTATGTGCAGGCGTTCGCCATCTATTTCGACACCATGCTGGTGTGCACCTCCACCGCGTTCCTGGTGCTGTCCACCGGCATGTACAACGTGTTCCGCGAAGTGACCGTGGGCGGCGTCACCAAGCTGGAAGCCATCGTTACCGGCGTGCCGGGCGTGGCGCCGTCCGAAGGCGCCCTGTTCACCCAGGCGGCGGTGGAATCGGTGATGCCGGGCTGGGGTGCCGGTTTCGTCGCGCTGGCGCTGTTCTTCTTCGCCTTCACCACGATCATGGCCTACTACTACATGGCCGAAACCAACCTGACCTACCTGGCTGGCAGCAACCGCACCCACCCGGCGGCAACGCTGGTGCTGCGTTTGGGCATCATGGGCATGGTGGTGTTTGGCGCGTTCCACAATGCGAAAATGGCGTGGGCGCTGGGTGACATCGGCGTCGGTCTGATGGCCTGGCTGAACGTTATCGCCATCCTGATCCTGCAGAAGCCGGCAATGCTGGCCCTGCGCGACTACGAACAACAGAAGAAGCAGGGCCTGGACCCTGTCTTCAATCCGGATGCCCTGGGCATCAAGAACGCCGATTTCTGGCGCAGCAACAAGTAAGCGAGCACAACAGCAGTGAGCAATCCCTGGAACAACCGTCGTCCTTCCGTCCGCCCGCCGCGGGCAACGCCCCTGCCGGCCACTCCTCGCGATCGCGACGGGACCGGCGGCCCGCCAGTGCGCGGCAGTGACGAACTGCGTCTGTACGGCGTCAATGCCGTGCAGGCCATGTTTGCCCGTCGCCCGGAAGCGCTGCGCAAGCTGTATCTGGCCGAGGACATGATTCCGCGCATGCAGCCGCTGCTGAAATGGTGCGTGGCCAACCGCGTCGGTTATCGCGTGGTTGCCGACGGCGACCTCAACAAGCTGGCCGCCACCACCCATCACGAAGGTGTCGTGGCCGATGTGCTGCGCCAGGAACCGTTGGCGCTTGCCGCATGGCTGGCAACACTGGGTGATGAAGGTCCGGCGCTGGCGCTGTGGCTGGACGGCGTGGGCAACCCGCACAACTTCGGCGCGATTTTGCGTTCGGCCGCGCACTTCGGTGTTTCGGCGATCCTGCTGCCGGCCGAATCGACGCTGGCCCTGTCCGGGGCCGCTGCGCGCGTGGCCGAAGGTGGCGCCGAGTCGGTGCCGCTGGTGCGCTTGCCGGCACTGCCGCAGGCGGTCGCGCAGCTGCGTGATGCCGGCTTCGGTCTGGCAGCAACGTTGGTGGAAGATGGCGACAACCTGTTCACCACCACCTTGCCCGAGCGCCTGGTCTACGTGATGGGCGCCGAAGGCGAAGGCATGGACCGCGGCTTCGCGCAGAGCTGCGATCTGCGTCTGTCCATTCCCGGCACGGGCGCGGTGGAAAGCTTGAACGTGGCATCGGCCACGGCGGTGTTGCTGTCCAGCTGGTGCAGCCGTCAAGCCAAGCGTTGATCGATCCAATTGCATGAAACAACAAAGGCGCCTTGAGCGCCTTTGTTGTTTCCATCGTCGGCGCGGCATCGGCTGCGAAGCACTGCTATGCCGTCAACCAGGTAGAAATGTTTGATTCCAGCTCTTCTCCCGTTTGCGGGGTGAAGGCATGCGGCCTACGAGCCACTGGCTCGTGCATGGTTGAACGCCACATACGCCGGGGCGCTGAGCAAGGTGTCCCGAAGGGGCGGATGAGGGCGCTCTCAACTTTGTCTGGGAGGAGCTTGGCGCGCACTTCGGGCCTCTTGCGGCTTATTCGTTTGGCTGGCTTCGATGCCCTCTCCCCAACCCCCGCTCCGCGCCCCGGCCTTCGCTAGACGCGAAGGCGCTAGGAGAGCAGCGAATCAATGATTCGCAAGCTGCTCTCCGTCGCCCCGCGAGGGGAGAGGGGCTTGTCGAGATTCGATGCCATCAGGTTGTGCAAGCAGGAAAGCAGCTCGCCGCCATCACTCCTTCGGCGGCACCACATCCTTGGCTTCACTGCCGAAGCTGCCTTCCGACTCCGCCGCCAGATAGGCGAACACCGTGTACGCGGCGACGTTCTGCGCCAGCGCCTTGGGGTCGATCTTGTCCAAGGTGTCGTCCGGGGTGTGGTGCAGGTCGAAGTAGTCGGTTCCGTCCTGCGCCAGCCATGCCCAGGCACCGCCCTTGGCGGCCAGCGGGCCAACGTCCGGGCCGGGGCCACCCTCGTTCGGGCGGTACTCGATGCCCAGTGGCGCCAGTGCTTCGCCGATCTGGCGGCTGGCTTCGCGGGATTCCGCCGGGTTGCCCGAGCCGGTGTTGAACGCATAGATGCGCCCGGCACCGAAGTCGCTTTCAGCGGCAATGTGTTGCTGCACGATCTCGCCGGCCTTCACCCGCGCCGCCGCATAGGCCTTGCCACCGTGCAGCCCCTGTTCCTCGTTGGCGAAGGCGATCACGCGGATGGTGCGCTTGGGCGCCTGCTTGAGCTGGCCGATCAGGTGACCGGCGGCCATGGTGATGCCGATACCCGCGCCGTCATCAATCGCGCCGGTGCCCAAGTCCCACGAATCAAGGTGTCCGCCGATCACCACCACTTCCTTGGGCAGGCTGCGGCCGGTGATCTCACCGATCACGTTCTGTGAGGTGTAGCTGCCGTCCCAGCCGCAATCCAGTGCGATGCGGATGCGGGTAGCGCCGCGTGCGAGCAAACGGTTGAGCTGGTCGGCATCCGGGCCGGACAACGCCGCTGCCGGCACCGGCGTCAGGCCTTCGTCAAAGCGGGTGATGCCGGTGTGCGGCATGCGATGCGAATCGGTGCCGGCCGAACGCATGATGTAACCGATGGCGCCCTTGCGGATCGCCTCGGACGGGCCACGGCTGCGCACGGTGCCGCCGATGCCATAGTCAGCGCCATCCCGCTTGCGGGTCATGGTGAAGTCGACATAGGCGATCTTGCCAACCAGCGAACCTTCCGGCGCCGCCTTCAGTGCATCCAGGCCCTCGAAACGCACCACTTCGGCTTCCACCGTACCGGCCGGGCTGCCGCCCAGCGCGGTGATGGTCAGCGGCTGCGGATGTGTACCGAGCACGACGGCGTGCTCGCTGCGGCGCTCCCACTTCGGGAAGGTGACCGGCTCGGTCCACACCTTGTCAAAGCCCAACGCCTTGAACTTGGCCTTGGCCCATTCCACCGCGCGTGCATCGGCTTCGCTGCCCGCCATACGCGGCCCGATTTCAGTGGTCAGCGATTCCACCACCTGCCAGCCGGTGCTGTCGGCCAACGCCTGCTCACGCAATTGGCTCGCGGTGCTCAGGGCGGAATCGGGAATACGTGTGTTTGCTGCTCCGGCCGAAGCGCAGAGCAGCAGGGTGGCAAGGGCAAGGGCGGTGCGGCGCATCTGATCAACTCCGGGAGTAGTCGGAGGAGCGTATCAGTGATCGTTTTGCTGGCCATGTGCAGTTGGTTTAGGAACGCGACAGAGCGTGGCGCATT
This sequence comes from Stenotrophomonas sp., assembly GCF_050737575.1. Lineage (GTDB taxonomy): Bacteria > Pseudomonadota > Gammaproteobacteria > Xanthomonadales > Xanthomonadaceae > Stenotrophomonas. The sequence continues at coordinate 38,110 of NZ_JBOHXW010000005.1, read as the reverse complement.
TGCCACACAGCAAGCGATGACGCGGCCGACGGCATTGCCGTTGTATCAAATGCGAACAGTGGTTGAGATGAAGTGAGAGTTTTTGCATCAAGACATGCCTCCTCGCCCTTTCCGCGCAGTGATATCGCGCCATTACAAATGAACCTGCGCACCCACCAAATCGGTGGCACAGACAGGAGTACATGATGAGAGATGGAGCCAGCGCTAGCGCGCTGTTGTTGACGATTGCGATGGTGACGGCAGGCGCTTCGGCGCAGGCACATTCAATGGACGACGCGCGTTTTACCGGGCCGTTGCTTACCGCCAGCCCCGAGGCGCTGCCGCCGGGGATGTTTTTTGTCCAACCCTATGTGATCTATACGCGTACCGACGGCCGCTACGACGACGCTGGCGATCGACATGCGGTGGATGCGCGCAGCCGGGATTCAGCGCTCACCATTGTGATGACATACGGCATCCGCGAGCGCCTGAATGGCGAGCTGCAGTTCAACGGCGGCCGAGCATCCGTAGGGCAGCAACATGCCGATGGCGTGCGCATGGGCGACGGCGTGGCGCGACTGAAGTATGTGCTGCGGCCCGGTGATGCGATCAGCAGCAAGATGACGATCAGCGCCATGTTGAACCAGTCGCTGGCCACCGGGAAACATGACCGGTTGAACGACAACGTCCTCAACGGACGTGGCAGTGGCAGTCACGGCACCGGGCTCTCACTGCTGGGCCAGCAGGTGCTGTGGATGCCCAATGACCGTCCGTTGCGCTGGCGCTGGCAGGCGAATTGGACGCCGTCACCCAGCCGTGTGTCGGTTCATGACAGCAGCGTGTATGGCACCGATGCGGGCTTCGCGGGGCAGGCTCGACTGGGCGCTGGCCGCAGCGCGCTGTTGGGGATGGAATACAGCATCAATCGCAATTGGGTGTCGGCGCTGGACCTGACTGCCAGCAGCAAAGGCCGCACCATCGTCAGCGGCAGTGGCTTGAGCGAGGACGGGCAGCGGATCGGAGTTCGCCAGACAGGCTTGCGCAGCCGCAGTTTCAGCATTGCGCCGGCGATGGAGTACATCATCAACAACAATGTCGGTGTGCTGGCCGGGCTGCAGGCGTCGCTGCCGGGCGGCCGTAACAGTGCGTCCTATGTCAGCCCGATGCTGTCGATGACGGCGACGTTCTAGCGTGGCGAGATGAAGCAAAAACGGCCAGGCGCACTGCACCTGGCCGTTTCGTTGATGCGGAGGGCTTAGTGCTTGTTGAGGCTGTCGCGGATCTCGCGCAGCAACAGCACTTCTTCGCTCGGCTCGGCCGGTGCGGCCGGTTCTTCGGCCTTCTTGCGCGAGAGCTTGTTGAGCACCTTGATCAACATGAAGATCGCGAAGGCCACGATGATGAACTGGATCATCGTGTTGATGAAATCGCCATAGCCGATCACCACCGCCGGAATCTCCTTGCCATCGGCGCCGATCCTGGCAGCGGCCAGCTCCCAGGACAGGTTGGAGAAATCGACATTGCCAATCAGCCAGCCAATCGGCGGCATGATCACTTTGTCCACCAGCGAGGTGACGATCTTGCCGAACGCACCACCGATAACGACGCCGACCGCCAGGTCGATGACGTTGCCGCGCATCGCAAATTCCTTGAATTCGCTGATCATTCCCATGTGTTTCTCCAGAGTTTGCATGTAGGGGAGCCGCCGCAGCGTACTCCAGTGCGTGTCATCAGGCGATCACGCCAGTGCAGCGGGCAACTTCGCCCAGACGTGCATCGAAGCGGTCGCCCGGCTGCAGCGCAGCGACACCGGCCGGGGTGCCCATGAACACCAGGTCGCCGGCACGCAGCGCGTACAACTTGGACAGCTCATGCAGGATGTCCGGCACGTTCCAGATCATCTGGTCCAGCGTCGAGCGCTGGCGTGGTTGCCCGTTGATTTCCAACGACAGCAACAGCGGCGACAGTTCACCGACCTGGTCGGCCAGCACCAGCGTGCTGATCGGCGCGGAGTGGTCGAAGCCCTTGGCGATATCCCATGGACCGCCCTTGGCCTTGGCTGCGGCCTGCAGATCGCGGCGGGTCAGGTCCAGGCCGACGCCATAGGCCAGCACCAGCGACATCGCATCGTCCAGCGGCAGCACACCGGCCGGCGCATCCTTGCCCAGCGCGACCACCAGCTCGACCTCGTGATGCAGGTCGGCCGTGCCTGACGGATACGGCACCGGCGCATCGCCAATGACTACCGCATCGGCGGGCTTCATGAAGAACATCGGCTGGCCGCGCTCGGCAGCAGAGGCGGGTGCAGAAGCGCCCATTTCGCGTGCGTGATCGGCGAAATTGCGGCCCACGCAATAGATGCGGTGCACAGGGAAGGTGCCGCCACCGGCCACCGGCACGCGGGGCTGGGGCAGGGCGGGAATCAGATCGGTCATGGTGTTGTCCGCAGTGAAACGACAGCGAAGTCTAGCGGATCAGCCCCGCTGCCCAGCGGCACATTGCACGCTGCGGGTGACAGGGCGGAACTGAAAAGTTCGCACGGCGTGGGATGAAGCCGAGTTGGATCATTCCCAAAACAAAAGATCCCGCACATGGCAGGATCTTGAGGTGTTGGTGCAAACGGTGCAGGGGCGCCAGGCGCGCCGCGTTTAGTGCGCCTGCGGCAATGCCGCCTTGCGAACCACGCTGTACTCGGCATCGACCACATTGGGCGCTGCCTTGCGGGCGGCACGCGCCTTGCGCGAGGCCAGCAGCTTCCAGCCGATGCCGACGAGGATCATCGCCGCGCCGACAAACACGCCGGCCACGATCAACACCGCCAGAATCGCCAGGCCGAGCAGGCCCAGGACGATGCGCACAAGTGGATTGCGCGGCTTGCGCGGCGCGAACAGGTTGCGGAGTTTGGAAAACTGGACGTAGCGAATGTGCATGAAGATCTGGTGACCGTATGTCTGCGAAGGAGTATCGGTGCCGACGCCGGGCAATGCGTGAAGTTGTCGTTAAATTTTGGCCACTTAGCGGGCAAGACATGCGCTGAGTCATGCTTCGTCCATCTGAGTGCGACACGCATGCGACAATCGCGCCCCAGATTGATGCGGTGTTCCAATGACCACGATGCACTCCTCCGAAACTGAATTGGCGCGGCTTGAGGCCTTGCCGGATCAGGGTTTTCACGCGGTGACGGCCGTGCTCGATGGTGATGCGGAAACGCTGGTGCTGTACCGCGACGGTGACCAGGTGCGTGCGTGGTTGAACGTCTGCCCGCATGCCGGGCGCGCGCTGGACTGGGCGCCGGGCCAATTCCTGAAGAGCCGCGAAGGCCATCTGGTGTGCGCTGTCCACGGCGCCTCGTTCGAGTTGCAGGGCGGCGTCTGCGTCGCCGGCCCGTGCCGGGGCGATGCACTGCGCGCCGTGCCGGTGCAGGTCCGCGATGGGCGTGTGTTGCTGGGTTGAGTGGATGATCTGGTGTTCGCCGATGGCGGGTTTCGCGGCTTGAGCCGCTCCTGCGCGGGCGAGTGGATGCTCAGAACATGAGGTTGATCATCACCACGACGATCAGCGTGTAGAGCAGCGACAGCGGCCCAGCGACGCGCCACATTTCGCGCGGCGTGTACTTGGCCGGGCCCATCGCCATCGAGATGACCGGATTGGACGCGGTCATCAGATTGTTGGAGGCCGACAGCGCCACGATCAACGCGAATGCGGTGGGATTGCCGCCGGCCGCCAACGCCAGATTCACCGCAATCGGCACCATCACGATGGTCGCGCCGACGTGGCTGATCACCAGCGAGAACGCGGTGGTCAACAACGCCAGCGCCAGTTCCAGCGCCCACACCGGAATGCCGGCGGGCAGTTTGTCGATGGTGTGACCGGCGATCCACGCCGCCGCGCCACTGCTGTCCATCGCCCAGCCCAGCGGAATCAATCCGGCCATCATGAAGATGGTTTTCCAGTTGATCGACGCGTAGGCCTCGTCCATGCGCAGCACGCCCGTCAGCAACATGCCGGCCACGCCGGTGAGCAACGTCAGCGCGACCGGCAGATGCGAGGTCAGCGCGATGATGATGGTGATGGCGAAGATGGCCATCGCAATCTTGAATTTGTGCGGGCGCTGTTCGCCCTTCGGGTAGTCCGTGACCACCACGAAATCGCGGCTTTCCGCCGCCGCGGCCAGGTCCTGCCAGATGCTGTGGAATACCAGCATGTCGCCGGCCCGCAGCGGCGTGTTGCGCACGTCTTCACGGATCACCTGCTTGTCGCGATTGATCGCCAACAGGCTGATGCCGCGCTCCTTGCGCAGACGCAGTTCACCGGCGGTCTTGCCGATGACGCGCGAAGTGGGCGGAATCACCGCTTCGGAAATACCGGCGCGGGCCGGGTTGAACAGGTCGCCCAATTGTTTGAGTCGCGAGGACATGCGCAGGAACTGGTTCTGCGCGAAGTCGGAAACCTGCTGGCGTGGGCCCATCACGCCGAGTGCGCTGCCAACCCAGATGCGCATGTCTGCCGGCGGCGACAAACGGGTGTCGTTGCCGGTTTTCAACGCCAGCAACAGCGGCGCGTCGAACACGTTCTCGGCTTCGCCGACGGTCATGCCGACCAGCGGGCTTTCGGCGGTGACCAGCAACTCGAAGACATCGCCTTCGATGCCGTAGGCCTTGGCGAAATAGCTTTCGGTACGCGCCGGTGCCTGGCCGTCTTCGCTGACGCCTTCTTCTTCCTTCAGCTTGGCGCTGCCGTAGAAGCGGAAGTACAGCAACGAAGCGATCAGCAACGCCACGCCAATCGGCAGCGGCGCGAACATCCGCAGCGGCTCGATGGTGGCGGTGCCGGACGGCAGGTTGTTGTTGGCCGACATCAACAGATCGTTGAGCAGGATCAACGGCGAGTTGCCGACCATGGTCAGCGCGCCGCCCATCACGATGGCGGCGGAAATCGGCAGCAATTGCCGTTTGAGCGTGAGCGCGGTGCGCGACGCCAGGCGCGATGCCACCGGCAGGTACAACGCCATCACCGACGGGTTCTGCATGAACGAAGAGTTCAAGCCGGCGGTGGCGGTGGTCAGCAACAACAGCCGCTGCTCAAGCCCATGCGAGCGCCGCAGCAACCAGCCGGCCAATCGATTCAGCGCGCCGGTGCGGTCCAGCCCGGCGCCCAGAATGGTGGTGGCGATGATGCTCATCACCGCGTTACCGGAGAAGCCGCCGAAGATTTCCTCCGGCGCGATCAAACCGGTCACGCCCAGCACCACCATCACCACCAACGCGACCACGTCGGCGCGGATGCGCTCGAACAGAAACATCGCCATCGTGAAACCGACCAGCCCGAGAACGAGCTTCATGTCGGTTGTCAGCGTCAGCGCGGTGTCCATTTAGGGCTGGGCGATCAGGGAGCGGGGAATGGGGAGCAGGGAATGAAATTCCCCGCGCACATCAGCCCGTGCTGCGCGGCTTGCGCCCAGTTTGGTTCCCGTAGAGCAGGAAGCTGTCATTACGCCTCCATTCCCGATTCCCCGTTCCCGGTTTCCGGCTTGTCATACAGCAGATCCCACACGCCGTGGCCGAGCTTCTGGCCGCGGGTTTCAAAGTGGGTCTGCGGGCGCCAATCCGGGCGCGGCACGCTGCCGCGCGGGCCGGCGCGATTGACCAGGCCAGCGGTGGCATCCAGCACGTCCCACATCTGCTCGGCGTAATCGGCCCAGTCGGTGGCGCAATGCAGGCGACCGCCGGGGCGCAGCTTGCGCACCAGCAACTCGGCGAACGCCGGCTGCAGCAGGCGGCGCTTGTTGTGGCGCTTCTTGTGCCACGGATCGGGGAAGTAGATGCGCACTTCGTCCAGCGCACCGTCGGCGATTTCCTTCTCCAGCACTTCCACCGCATCGTGGTGATAGAGCTTGACGTGGTCGGCGTTGTCATCGGCCAAGGCATTGAGCAGGCGACCAACGCCCGGCGCATGCACTTCGATGCCGATGTAATCCTTGGATGGATCGAACTGCGCCGCATAACGCAGCGCCGCACCGTTGCCGAAGCCGATTTCCAGCACCTTGGGCGCACTGCGGCCGAAGGTGGCGTCGAGGTCGCGCGGCTGCCCATCGAAGTCGATGCCGAAGCGCGGCCAGCGGTCGTCGAACGCGCGTTGCTGGGCAGGCGTGAAGCGGCCCTGGCGCAGCACGAAGCTGCGAACCTCGCGGCGGCCTTCGGTCACGGTGAAGGGCTTGGGCGGTGCCTTGGAACCGGCGCTGTCAAAAGGATTGGTCATCAGCCGATCAACCCATCAAGCGGCGAGGACGCATTGGCGTAACGCTTGCGCGGAATGCGGCCGGCCAGGAAGGCCTCGCGGCCGGCTTCCACGGCCTTGCGCATGGCGCTGGCCATCAGTACCGGATTGCGGGCGCCGGCGATGGCGGTGTTCATCAGCACGCCGTCGCAGCCCAGCTCCATTGCAATGGCAGCGTCCGAAGCGGTGCCGACGCCGGCATCGACGATGATCGGCACCTTGGCGTTTTCGATGATCTCGATCAGGTTGTACTTGTTCTGGATGCCCAGACCGGAGCCGATCGGCGCGGCCAGCGGCATCACCGCAGCGCAGCCGATTTCTTCCAGGCGCTTGGCCAGGATCGGATCGTCGGAGGTGTAGACCATGACGTCAAAGCCGTCCTTGACCAGCTGTTCGGCCGCCTTGAGGGTGGCGATCACATCCGGATAAAGGGTTTTCTGGTCGCCCAGCACTTCCAGCTTGGTCAGGTTGTGGCCGTCCAGCAGTTCACGGGCCAGACGGCAGGTGCGCACCGCGTCTTCGGCGGTATAGCAGCCGGCGGTGTTGGGCAGGATGGCGTAGCGGTCCGGCGGCAGCACGTCGAGCAGATTGGGCTCGCCCGGGTTCTGGCCAATGTTGGTGCGGCGGATCGCAACGGTGACGATCTGGGCGCCAGCGGCTTGGGTGGCCAGGCGGGTTTCTTCCAGATCCTTGAACTTGCCGGTGCCGGTCAGCAGCCGGGAGGAATAGGTTTTGCCGGCGATGACCAGCGAATCAGTAGGAGCATTTGCGTTCATGCGCCGAATTATCACCCATCACGGCCGTCAAATGCCTCGCATCGCTCGGTAGCCGTGGCTCGAAACCGTGAAGCTGACACAGTCTCCAACGCCGGATACCGCATTGCCCAATCAGAAGAGCGTCCTGCTTTTCAGTTCGTCGGTTTCGCGCCCAAGGGCGCTCCCGCGGCAGCCCGTGCTCAGCCGCCGCCCAGCGCGTGCACGATTTCGACCACATCGCCGTCCTGCAATTGGTACTCGCCGTGCTGGCTGCGCGGCACGATTTCCTGGTTGACCTCAATCGCCACACGGCGCTCGGCCAAGCCCTCGGCAGCCAGCAGTTCGATCAGGGTCAGCGGGGCGGGAAGCGGGCGGGTTTCGCCGTTGAGTTGGATGTTCATGCGGGCATTTTCGCCAGTGCCACCACAAAAGCCCAGCGGTCTTGCGGCGGCGCAGCGTGTGACTCTTACGCCGGAATGAAAAACTAACACCGTGCGGCGGCGTATGCCGCCGTTTCCCTCACGTCAGGAGTTTCACATGTCCCTTGTTTCCCGCCCGCTGCGTTCGGTCATCGCCGTCGCAATTGCCTTGGCCGCCGTGCCGGCCATGGCGCAGTCACCGTTCTCCAAGACCGTGTTCTTCGGCGACAGCCTGACCGACACTGGCTACTTTCGCCCGTTATTGATGAAGCAGGACCCGAACGCCGCCATCGTCGGCCGCTTCACCACCAACCCGGGCTGGGTGTGGGCCGACTATCTGGCCGACCATTACGGCACCAATTCCCAGCCCAACGGCAACGGCCAGACCGGCGACAACTACGCCGTCGGCGGCGCCCGCGTGGGCGTGGATGACGTCGGCCAGTTGGGTCTGACCCCGTCGCTGAAGACTCAGGCCGCCGGTTACCTGGCAGCCAATGGCGGCAAGGCAGACGCCAATGCGCTGTACACCGTGTGGGGCGGCCCGAACGATTTGTTCGCCGCGCAGGCGGCACCCGCACAGGCGCAGGCCATCATCGGTGCGGCGGTGACGGACCAGATCACCTTGGTCGGCGGTTTGAAGGCTGCTGGCGCGGACTATGTGCTGGTGCCCAATCTGCCGGATATCGGCCTGACACCGATGGCGCGTGCCGGTGGTGCACAGGGCATGGGCCAGGCCACGGCCATCGCCAAGCTCTACAACGACGCGCTGTATGGCGGGCTGAAGCAGGCGGGTATTGAATTCATCCCGCTGGATACCTTCACCATCCTGCAGGAAATCGTCGCGACGCCGGGTGCCTACGGCTTCACCAACGTCACCGACATGGCCTGCACCTCGATATCGTCGCTGACCTGCAACCCGCTGACCCTCGTCAACCCGAACGCCGCCGACACCTATGTGTTTGCCGACGGCGTGCACCCGTCCACCGCGGCGCACCGGATTCTCGGTGAGTACGCCATCTCGGTGCTGGAAGCACCGCGTTTCCAGCAGATCCTGAGCCACTCGGCGCAGACCACCGGCCGCGCGCGCGCCGATCAGGTCAGCATGCATCTGGCGGGCCGTCCGGACGATGGCCTGGCCTGGTGGGGCAACCTGCGTGGCGACATGCAGCGCTACGCCCACGCTGACCTGTACGACGGCATGGCACCGGCCGGCTTGTTCGGTGTGGATTGGGCGCGTGACGGCATGGTCGTCGGCGGCTTCGCCGGCTATGGCCGCATGAACGCCGACTTCGGCAACAACAAGGGCGACTTCACCCAGGATGACACCACGCTGGGTCTGTTCGCAGGCTGGTACGGCGACAACATGTGGGTCAACGGCCAGCTCAGCTACAGCTGGCTGGGCTACGACGTGACCCGCAAGGTCCAGCTCGGCCCGGCGACCCGCGAGCACACCGGTTCGCCGGACGGCAGCAACCTGACCGCCGCGATCAACGCCGGCTACGAGTTCGGCCAGCAGGGCGGTTTCCGTCACGGGCCGGTGGCTGCGGTGATCTGGCAGAAGGTCAAGCTCGACGGCTACACCGAGAGCAACACCAGCGCCACCGCGCTGGGTTACGGCGACCAGGACGTCGACTCGACGGTTGGCCGTCTGGGCTGGCAGGCACGCTTCGACGGCGGCACCGTGCAGCCGTATGTGCAGGTCACCTATGACCACGAGTTCGAGGATGGCAAGCAGGCCAGCGCGTGGCTGCAGACCGTGGCCGACGTCGGCAGCTACAAAGTGCCGGGCCTGACGTTCGACCGCGACTACGCAACAGCCGTACTCGGTGCGCGTGTGACCTTGTGGGGGCTGAACAGCAACATCGGCCTGAGCACCACCACGCTGCAGAAGTCCGCACGTGACGCCACGCTGTTCGCCAGCTTCAGCGGCGGCTTCTAAGCGCAACGTAGGACCAGACGCAGTGCGAATACAGGAAAGGCAGCGGCTACCGCTGCCTTTCTCTGTTTGTCGCTGTTAGCGGCTTCCCGGCGCTGTCGCGCTTGCCCAGAATGGGCCGGGCCGCATAGACTTGCCACGCTGTGCGGGTGTAGCTCAATGGTAGAGCAGAAGCTTCCCAAGCTTACGACGAGGGTTCGATTCCCTTCACCCGCTCCACCGCATGCAGCGGTTCAATCTCTGGCGTTTTCCGCCACTGGCCCTTGCCATTGCATCGGCCGCAAACCTCCTCTCGTGGTGTCTTGGCTCCGCCCGCTTCGGCGCGGTGATGACGGCGTTTGCGATCTTCGTCATGGCCCGCGTGCAGCGCGCTATGCTGCGCGCCTCCTGCTCGGCATCGCCGTGATGAAACTCGCCATCCTCTCCCGCAACAGCAAGCTCTATTCCACCCGACGCCTGGTTGAAGCCGGTCGTGCACGCGGCCACACGGTGCGGATTCTTGATCCCCTGCGTTGCTATATGCGGATCACCGCCGATGGCTTCGGCATGCATTACAAGGGCAAGCCGCTGACCGGCTTTGATGCGGTGATTCCCCGCATCGGCGCGTCGGTCACCCGCTATGGCACGGCGGTACTGCGTCAGTTCGAGATGATGGGCACGCGCACGCCCAATCCTTCCGACGCGATCCTGCGCGCGCGCGACAAACTACGGGCGCACCAGATACTGGCCGCCAAAGGCATCGACATGCCGGTCACGGTGTTCGGCGACAACCCGGATGACACCGACGACTTGCTCTCCATGCTCGGTCCGCCACCGCACGTGGTGAAGCTCAGTGAAGGCACGCAGGGCAGGGGCGTGATCCTCACCGAGAAGCTCAGCGCTTCCAAGGGCACGGTCGAGGCCTTGCGTGGCCTGTATGCCAACTTCCTGGTGCAGGAGTTCATCGCCGAAGCGCAGGGCGCGGACCTGCGCTGCCTGGTGGTGGGCGACCGGGTGGTGGCGACCATGCGCCGCCAGGCCCAGGACGGCGACTTCCGCTCCAACCTGCATGCCGGCGGCACCGCCGATGCGGTGGTCTGCAGCAAGGCCGAGCAACAGGTGGCGGTGCGTTCAGCACGGGCGCTGGGGCTGGGGATCGCTGGCGTGGACCTGATCCGTTCCCAGCGCGGCCCGCTGGTGCTGGAGGTCAATTCAACCCCGGGGCTGGAGGGGATCGAGAGCGTTTCGGGCGGCGATGTGGCGGGGCAGATGATCGAGTACGTGACCCAGCTCAAGCGCTGAGGCGGCCCTGCAATTTGTTTGCATGGATTTAACAACCCCTTAATCCGCTTGGTTCTAGCCTGCACCCACTGTGCCCAGCCACTCCTCAGTGGGTCCGGTGATCGGGAATTCTTATGGCCCTGGCGGTTTTCGCCAGGGCCTTGTTTTATGGACGATAGTTGCTAAAACTTGGAAGCTAGGGAGCTCACACATTTTCTTCATAAGGGGGGGCGTATGTACTGCAAGTTGCTCATGATCGCTTTGATTTCGTTGCCGATGTCGTCTTTCGCAGCATCACATGTGAATGTGCCGCTTGAGGAAGGCAAGCCTTTCCAGGAACAGCGTGAACGTATCCTCGCTGATCTAGGCAAAGGAGAGGTTTACAGTGAGATTGATCGAGAGGAGCGTGAGCGCGTCATTGCAGCGCTTGATCGCATCAATGGTGTGTACCAGGAGAAGTCGGCGACTGGACTAGCCGAAACCGAAAAGTTGGCTGTTTTCAATGATCAGGAACTGGTGAACTCTTTGTTGGTCAAAGCGCGGGAAGATAGCCGTCTGATCTGCAGGAGGGAGCGTCCGGTGGGAAGCAATCGACCGCAGAACATCTGCATCACGGTTGCACAGCGTCGGGAAGCTCGTGAGAACGGAGTGGACGTGCTGCGCAATCAGCGGACGTCTCAGACCGCCGAAAAATAATGTAGGCATGCGGAACTCGTCGTGTCGCGTCGAAATGAAACGAAGCAGAGGTTCATGTGCGTATTCTTGTAATCGAAGACAACAGCGACATCGCGGCCAACCTAGGGGATTACCTCGAGGATCGCGGCCACACGGTGGATTTCGCCGCCGATGGTGTCACCGGCCTGCATCTGGCCGTGGTGCATGATTTCGATGCGATCGTGCTTGATCTCAATCTGCCGGGCATGGACGGGATCGAAGTCTGCCGCAAGCTGCGCAACGATGCGCGCAAGCAGACGCCAGTGCTGATGCTCACCGCGCGTGATTCGCTGGACAACAAGTTGGCCGGCTTTGACTCCGGCGCTGATGACTACCTGATCAAGCCGTTCGCACTGCAGGAAGTAGAGGTGCGCCTCAACGCACTGTCACGTCGCGGCAAGGGCACGCATACCCGCGTGCTGGAAGTCGGTGATCTGGAATACAACCTGGACACGCTGGAAGTGCGGCGCCAAGGCAAGCTGCTGCAGCTCAATCCCACCGCGCTGAAGATCCTGCAGGCCTTGATGGAAGCTTCGCCCGCCGTGGTTACCCGGCAAGAGCTGGAAACCCGCGTTTGGGGCGAGGAGCTTCCGGATTCGGATTCGCTGCGCGTGCATATCCACGGACTGCGTGCCGTGGTGGACAAGCCGTTCGACGTGCTGATGATCCAGACCCGTCATGGCATCGGCTATCGCATCTGCGCCCCCGATGCCTGAAGCCGCATTGTCTGAGCCTGTCCGCAAGCGGGGGCGTTATCGCCGCCGCCTGCGCAGCCGCATCATCGTCTCCTTCGTGCTGTTGGGCTTCTGCCTGACGGCACTGTTTGCGTTTGCGACGAACTGGGCACGGATGCGCGTGGAAAATCAGTTGGTCGAAGACGTGATGAATCGAAACATCGACGAGTATGCGCGTCGATTTTACGTCGATCCGGGGCGTAGTCCGGACTTGCCGGTTCAGCAGATCCGAGCTTATGCGTACCCCCAAGACAAATTTGAGCGGGTGCGTGAAGAGCGGCCGGAATGGGCTGCGCTGCCGAATGGAAATCACAACGTAAGCGGGATCGACGAACAAGGCCTGCCTTTCTCGTACAAGTTGGCGGTGCGAAAAACGTCGGACGCTTGGTTTTTCCTTGCGTATGACATGACCGAAAGCATTCGCGGCGAACAACAACTCAAGCGCGCGCTGTTCTTCTCGGTGATTGTTTTCAGTTTGTTGTCGTTGGTGCTGGGTTGGTGGTCCGCATCACGCGTGATGCGTCCGGTGTCGGATCTGGCCGCGCGCCTGCGCGCCTTTCGCGGTGGCAATACGCATCCGGAGCCCTTGGCGCCACGCTTCCCGGACGATGAAGTCGGGCAGCTGGCAGAGGCGCTGGATGATTATTCTTCGCGCCTGACCGAAGTGGTGCAGCGTGACCGCGAGTTCAATGCTGACGTCAGTCATGAGCTGCGCACGCCACTGGCGGTGATTCGTGGCGCCACCGAGTTGCTGCTCACGCGACCCGGCTTGGACGAAAAGATGCTGCAGCGCCTGCAGCGCATCCAGCGTGCGGAGCAGCAATGCACGGATCTGATCGGCTCATTGTTGTTGCTGTCGCGCAATGAGCGCGGGCATGGCGCGAGCAATGTGGCGCGGGTGGGCGAACAGTTGCTGGAGTCGCATCGCGCGCAGTTGGGCGGCAAGCCATTGGAGCTGGCGCTGGAAGGTGAGCGGGATCTGGTTGTCGATGCGCCTGAAGCGGCGCTCTCGGTTGCGCTGGGCAACCTGATCGGCAACGCGGTCAAGTATTCGCAGGAAGGCCGCGTGTTGGTGCGAGTGGGTAGTAACGCGGTGGAAGTGATCGACACCGGCCCCGGCTTGAGCGAAGAGGATGCCGCCAGCCTGTTCCAGCGCGGCTATCGCGGCACCCACGCGGGCTATTCGCAGGGCGGTGGTATTGGCCTGTCCATCGTCAGTCGGTTGTGCACGCTGTACGGATGGCAGGTGAGCATTCGTCCGGGCGCCGAGCGCGGCGTGATCGCAACGTTGACGTTCACTCCAGGCTGAGGCGCTTCCGTTAACGAGGTCGGTCGCGGAGCAGGACGTAGCTAGATCGCTTGATCTCAATCGAGGCCGTTGGAAAACCAGAAGCGCTGATAGCCAGAGGTTCGGCTAGTCAGAAAGACCGAAGACCGGACGTCATAGAAATGCCGGCTTTTTCCCTTCTCCCGCATGCGGGAGAAGGTGGCGCGTAGCGCCGGATGAGGGGAATTTTTCGCTCAACCTCTTATGGCAGCCAACTCCCGATAACGCAGATCCAGCGTTTCGATATGCGCCTGCAACTGCTCCGGGTGCCCATCATTGACGATCACATCATCCGCCTGAGCCAGGCGCTGTGCACGACTGGCCTGTGCCCGAATCATACGGTCAGCGAGCTCGGCATCAATGCTGTCGCGTCGTAACAGACGCGCGTGCTGGACAGCTTCCGGCGCGTCCACCACCAGAACGCGATGCAGCCAAGGATAAGCCGCGCGCCCGCCGGCTTCGGTCAGTAACGGAATCGCCGCGATTGCGTAAGGACTTCGGGCTGTGTCGCACACCTCGCGAACTCGCGCGCGGATTGCCGGATGGGTAATGGCTTCCAGTGCTCGGCGCTCTTCTGCGTCAGCAAAGATGTGCTGGCGCAACCGCGCGCGGTCCAGATTGCCATCGTCCAACAGAACATCGGCACCGAACCGCTCGGCGATCTTCGCAAGCACGGGGCTGCCTTGCGCGACCACTTCGCGCGCTGCGATATCCGCATCGGCCACCACGATCCCAAGCGCCTCAAAGCGGCGACTGACCTCGCTCTTGCCGGAGGCGATGCCGCCGGTCAGGCCAACGATGAAAGTGCTCATGGGCGATAAGAAAGTGGTGGCGAAGGGCTTTCAGTAGTGCCGAGCAGCGCTCGGCAGCGGCATTTCCGATAAGGCATCAGCGGAGCTTGGCTCCGCTCTACAGGACGGTAAGGCGCAATGCTAGAAGCCTGCCAGTTGCTTATAGCTGTCAATCATCGGGTCGCCCCACATGAAAACTAGCCAGCCGGCAATGGCCAGATAGGGGCCGAACGGAATGGGCGTGGCACGGTCGCGGCCGCGCGAGTACAGCCAGATCGAACCGATGATGGCGCCAACCAGCGAAGACAGCAGGATGATCGGCAGAATGCCTTTCAATCCGCACCATGCGCCCAGCGCCGCCAGCAGTTTGAAATCGCCGTGGCCCATGCCTTCCTTGCCGGTGAGCTGCTTGAACAACCACCACACCGTCCATAGCGACAGATACCCCACGGCCGCGCCGATCAACGCCGGCTTGGCCGGCATATACAGGTTGTCCATGCTGCCGATCAGGCCCAGCCACATCAGCGGCAAGGTGAGCTGGTCGGGCAACAGCTGCGTGCGCAGGTCAATGCCGGACAAGGCCACCAGGAAGCAGCTCAGCACAATCGCGCCAAAGCCCTGCCAGCCGAAGCCAAACTGCCACACGCTGGCCAGCACCATCAGCGCGGTGACCAGCTCGACGATCGGGTACTGCAGCGAGATCGGCGCCTGGCAATGCCGGCATTTGCCACGCTGGATCAACCAGCTGAACAAAGGAATGTTCTCGTACCAGCTCAGCTTGTGCTTGCAGTGCGGGCAGTGCGACGGCTCAACCACAATCCCCGGCGGCGGCGGCTCATAGATGTCCGGCTCGCCGAGGATTTCGCGCGCATCGCGCTTCCACTGCCACTCCATGCGCTTGGGCAAGCGCAGGATCACTACGTTGAGGAAGCTGCCGACAAGCAGCCCCAGCGCCGCCGCTGCGGGATAGCCAATGGCGGTGTGCTGGTCGAGAAATGCCATAAGTGTTTCTACTCAGGTAACAGTGGCGGCGAGCTTGAAGATTGGCAGATACATACCAATCACCATGCCGCCAACGATGGTGCCAATGAACACCATGATCAGGGGTTCCAGCAGGCTGCTCAATGCATCGACAGCATTGTTCACTTCCTGCTCGAAGTATTCGGCCACTTTGAACAGCATGGTGTCCAATGCGCCGGCTTCTTCGCCGATGGCTGTCATCTGCACCACCATGTGCGGAAAGACGTTGACCTGTTTCATCGCCATGTTGACTGGATAGCCGACCGAAACATCGTCACGCATATGCAGTACGGCGTCTTCATAGACCTTGTTGCCGGTAGCGCCGGCGACAATGCCAAGGGCTTCCACTAGAGGTACGCCGGCCTTGAACGTCACGGCCGTCGTGCGGGCGAAGCGGGCGATGGCGCTGTTGTTCATGATTTGCCCGATGACCGGCACTTTCAGGATCAATCGATCCATTGCGTGCTGCATCTTGGGTGAGCGTTTGTACGCGAATATCGCTCCGCTGATCGCGCCAGCTGCAAGTAGCAGTACCAGCCACCAATAGCTGACCATGAAGCGAGACGCCTTCACGATCATCTGCGTGAACAGCGGTAGATCAGTTCCGAAGCTCTTGAAGATGTCTTCAAATTGCGGGACCACCCACACCAAGAGGATCGAGCTGACCAGGATGGCGACGGCGATAACGGCTGCCGGGTAGAACAGCGCCTTCTTGATCTTCCCTTTCAGCGCTTCGGTGTTTTCTTTATAAGTGGCGACGGTCTCAAGTACCGTCTCCAGTACACCCGCACCTTCGCCAGCACGTACCAGGTTGCGATACAGCTCATCAAACTGCACGGGGTGCTTGCTGATGGATTCATAGAGAGACGAGCCGCCTTCCAGGTCGGTGCGGATCTGCCCCACCATCTTCTGCATGCGCGGGTTCTTGTGCCCACTGCCGATGATTTCCAACGTGCTGACGATGGGAACGCCGGCTTTCATCATTGTCGCCAATTGGCGGCTGAAGAAGGCTATATCCCTGGGCTTGATGGTGCTGCCCGCTGCGCCAAACAGCGGTTTGGGTTTGGGCTTGACCACGGTAGGCGTGATGCCCAGGCGGCGCAGCTCGGCCCTGAGCAGGTTGACGTTCTTGGCGTCCTGCTCGCCTTTCATCTTTACGCCGCGCTTGTCTGTTCCCTCCCAGACAAACGGTTGCATCTGGCTGGTGTTGCGCCCAGCCGTCTCTTTACTGATCGCGTTGCGGGTAACGGCCATCATTTCTCTCCCCGTCCAGCCATCCCCAGGCCAGACAACAGCCGCATGGTAGCTGGTCAAGCGGCCGTAGGCACAGTCTGACAATAGGCTTTGGCGGCACCGGTCACATCAGGGCCCAGGTCCGAGCCATGGGCGGATGCCGCTTCCCCCGTCTGGGTGACGGTAGGTGGATGGGAGGCTCCGGCCGCCGAGCGGCCGGAGCCTCGCACGGAAGCTGCAATTGCAAATATCCCGGACGCCACCATACGGCCAGCTTCGCGGCGAACGCCGCTCCTGCGGTGTTGCCGAGACGGCGCATATCCGGCGGCTAGTCCTCTTCTGCATATGTGGCGGGGCCGCATTCCATAGTTATACCTGCAGGATGAGTGCGATCCGCCGTCAGTCCATTGCGCAAGGTTGCGTCACAAAGTGACGCAATAGGTCAGCCTGTGGCGCTGTTCCTGAATTGCACCATTGGGGCTTCCCTTCTTTATCGATGCTGCCATCATTGCTGACGGGGAGCAGGGGGCTGTTGATGGGTTGGCACGCAACCTGCTTTGTAACCCCATGCGAGCAGGCATGCGCCTGTAACCATGCTCACAAACCAAACCTCTAGGGGATGTACTCATGAAGAAGCAACAGGGCTTTACCCTGATCGAACTGATGATTGTGGTCGCCATCATCGCAATCCTGGCCGCCATTGCTATCCCGGCTTACCGTGATTTCATGGACAAGGGCAAGGTCAGCGCCTGTCAGGGTGAGGCGGCTGCTTATGGCAAGTCTGCTGCAGCCGCGGTTGTGGCTGAAACCACAATTCCGGATTACACCGCCAGCGCATGTGATGCCAGCACCACAATTGACTCGCCGACCGGTTTGGCAGATCTGACGGGTGACTTCACCGCTACCGCGAAGGACTCTGAGGCCACTGAGATTACCTGCAGCTGGGAAACACTGGCTTGCACTGCTGCTGCTCCTTAATAGCAGTGAAGGGATTGGGGTGATTTAGAGATCAGTTCCTGATTCTTTTGTAGTAGAACAAGCCCGCCGTTGGCGGGCTTGTTCTTTCAAGCTTATGGTTCAGAGGTCAGACCCTGAGTGCGGTCCCGATGAATGAAGGTTCGGGGAGAGCTTTGGGTGGCGATGATTTTTGTTCGACAGGAGGGGGTATGTCGCGCAGGATTGAGGCTGGTTTTACGCTGATTGAGTTGATGATTGTTGTTGCAGTCATCGCGTTGCTGGCTGCAGTTGCATTTCCGGCTTACCGGGAATACATGATCAAGTCCGCTGAGACCGCATGCCAGGCAGAAATGCGAAGTTATGCAGGCTTTGCATTGGCAAAAATTTACGATGACAAGACGCCAGGTCCATCGCCAAAACAGGCATGTGCTACCGCCGATGATGCGGTGGATTCAATCACTGATATCACTGGAACGCCGAAAGCACCCGGGGTGAAAGCCACGGTCTGCAGCATGAGCAACGCCAGTTGTAGATTGGATCCGTAAGCTGACTCGCGTGGTGCTTTTTTCCCAGAACCAAAAGGTTGGAGTGGAGTTGAGCAGCGTTGAGCTTTAGCTCTGACTGATTGCTTGTGAGTGATGCTGGCTTCCAGGCGAGTAGCAGATTCAGGGTTTGCAGGTACAGCCGAGCCATGCTCGGCTGGGGAATTACCGGCAACAGCCTGCCGAGCATGAGTCGGCTCTACATGTGCCTGCAGCCGTGCGTACAATCACCGGGCTACCGTCCGGCTCAGGGGAAATCATGAATACCGCCATCACCGCCAACCTGGTTGGCATCACCGGGATTGCCCGCCGTTTGGTTCAGGACGGGGCGCTGGATGAGGCGGTTGCCCGTACGGCGATGACGCAGGCGGGGGACGCCAAGGTGCCGATGGCGCAGTGGTTGGCCGACAAGAAGCTGGTTTCCGCGGCGAACATGGCCGCTGCCAATGCCATGGAATTCGGCATGCCGCTGCTGGATGTGTCGGTGTTCGACGCCAACCAGAATGCGATGAAGCTGGTCAGCGAGGAGCTGCTGCGCAAGCATCAGGTGCTGCCGCTGTTCAAGCGCGGCGGCAAGTTGTTCGTGGGTACCTTCAACCCGACGCAGCCGCTGGATGAGATCAAATTCCACACCAATCTGGTGGTCGAACCGATCCTGGTTGATGAGGACCAGATCCGGCGCACGCTGGATTTGTGGCTGGCCAGCAATGACAGCATCGGCGGCGCCCTGGGGGGCGACGACGAGGAAATGGGCGATCTGGATGTCAGCGCCGGTGACGAAGACATGTCCGGCGGTGGCGATGCGGGTATCGACGCCAAGGGCGACGACACGCCGGTGGTCAAGTTCGTCAACAAGGTGCTGGTGGATGCGATCCGCAAGGGCGCGTCGGATATCCATTTCGAGCCCTACGAAGATGATTACCGCGTGCGCTTCCGCATCGATGGTCTGCTCAAGACCGTGGCCAAGGCGCCGGTGAAATTGAATCAGCGTATCGCGGCGCGCCTGAAGGTGATGGCGCAGCTGGATATCGCGGAAAAACGCGTGCCGCAGGATGGACGCATCAAGCTCAACCTGTCCAAGAGCAAGCAGATCGACTTCCGCGTCAGCACGCTGCCGACTTTGTTCGGTGAAAAGACCGTGCTGCGTATTCTGGATGGCAGTGCTGCCAAGCTGGGTATCGACAAGCTTGGTTACGAGCCGGAGCAGCAGAAGCTGTTCATGGATGCCATCCACAAGCCCTACGGCATGGTGCTGGTCACCGGCCCGACCGGCTCGGGTAAAACGGTGTCGCTGTATACCGCGCTGGGCATCCTCAACGACGACACGCGCAACATTTCCACCGCCGAAGATCCGGTGGAAATCCGTCTGCCGGGCGTCAACCAGGTGCAGCAGAACAACAAGCGCGGCATGACGTTTGCGGCGGCGCTGCGTTCGTTCCTGCGACAGGATCCGGACATCATCATGGTCGGCGAAATCCGTGACCTTGAGACGGCGGAAATCGCCATCAAGGCCGCGCAGACCGGCCACATGGTGCTGTCCACACTGCATACCAATGACGCGCCGCAGACCATCGCGCGTCTGATGAACATGGGCATCGCGCCGTACAACATCACCTCGTCGGTGACGCTGGTGATCGCGCAGCGACTGGCGCGCCGTTTGTGCAGCAACTGCAAGCGTCCGCAGCAGCTGCCGGAGAACGCGTTGCTGGCCGAGGGTTTCACTGCCAAGCAGATTGATCGCGGCATCCAGTTGTTTGAGCCGGTCGGTTGCGATGAATGCACCGAGGGCTACAAGGGCCGTACTGGTATTTACCAGGTGATGCCGATGACCGACGAGATTGCGGCCATCGTGCTGGAAGGCGGCAACGCGATGGATATCGCTGAAGCCGCACAGAAGATCGGGGTCAACGACTTGAGGCAGTCGGCGCTGGTCAAGGCAGGACAGGGGGTTACCAGCCTGGCCGAGATCAATCGTGTGACCAAGGATTGATGCGGGTTTTGTCGTAAGTGCCGAGGCGAGCTTGGTTGAAGCGGAGCCTGGCAAAGCTTGGAAGCGCCCTCACCCCAACCCCTCTCCCGTAAACGGGCGAGGGGCTTTGTCATGCAGGCGGTTGGTTTGTCGGGCCTGTGCGGCCTTCAATCATTTTCCGGCGCCAGATTTCCTCCCTTCTCCTGCTTGCGGGAGAAGGTGGCGCGCAGCGCCGGATGAGGGCGGTTTGCGCTGGTCAAGGCAGGGCAGGGGGGTACCAGCCTGGCCGAGATCAATCGTGTGACCAAGGATTGATGCGGGTTTTGTCGTAAGTGCCGAGGTGTACTTGGTTGAAGCGGAGCCTGGCAAAGCTTAGAAGCGCCCTCACCCCAACCCCTCTCCCGTAAACGGTAGAGGGGCTTTGAACATCTTCTCGCCCTTACTCCATCCCCAGCTTTTTGAGCTTGTAGCGCAGGGCGCGGAAGGTGATGCCGAGCTGGACGGCCGTTTTGGTCTTGTTCCAGCGATTCTCTTCCAAGGCCTTCTGAATGGCCGCGCGTTCCATCTGCTCGATGTAGGAGGGCAGGGCGCCGCCGCTTACCTCGATGTCGTCTTCATCATCTTCTTCGGCCACGATCACTGCGCTGGCAGTTGCAACCGGCTGTTCGATACGGGCGCCGCTGGCAGCCTGCGGCAAGCGCAGGTCGCTGGCGCCGATGTTTTCATCGTCAGCCAGGGCCAGGGCGCGCTCAAGAATGTTTTCCAGCTCGCGCACGTTGCCGGGGAATGCATAGCCGGCCAGTGCATCCAATGCCGAGGGGGCGAGTTGCGGCGGTTGCTGGCCTTGGCCTTGGGCGAGCCGATTGAGGATGGTGGTGGCCAGCAACGGCAGGTCGCCGCGGCGTTCGCGCAGTGGCGGTACCCGCAGTTCGATCACGTTGATGCGGTAGTACAGGTCGTGGCGGAAGCGCCCGTCCTGTATCAGCGTGCCCAGGTCTTTGTGCGTGGCCGAGAGGATGCGCACGTCGACCGGCAATTCGGTGGATGCGCCAACCGGGCGGATGGATTTCTCCTGGATGGCGCGCAGCAGTTTGACCTGCATCTGCAGCGGCAGCTCGGCGACTTCGTCGAGAAACAGCGTGCCGCCGTTCGCAGCCTGGAACAGTCCCGGCTTGTCGGCGTGGGCGCCGGTGAAGCTGCCCTTGCGGTGGCCGAAGAATTCGCTCTCCATCAACTCGCCCGGAATGGCACCGCAGTTGACCGGGATGAACGGGCCGCTGGCGCGCGCGCCTTGGTCGTGGATGGTGCGTGCGACCAGCTCCTTGCCGACGCCGGATTCGCCGAGGATGTACACCGGCGCCTGGCTGCGGGCGACTTTGGCGATGGTGGCGCGCAGTTCGTCCATGGCGACCGAGCCACCAAGCAATCGGGTCGCGTTTTCCTGCGGTGGTGCCTGCGGGGCGCGGGAGGTGTTGTTGAGTTCGAGCGCGTGGCGGACCAAGCCGCGTAACACGTTGATGTCCACCGGCTTGCTGACGAAGTCGAACGCACCGGCTTTCAGTGCTTCCACGGCCAGGTCCATGCTGCCGAAGGCGGTGATCATGGCCACCGGTGTGCGTGGGTGGTCGCGGGCGATTTCGGTGACCAGTTCAATGCCGTTGCCGTCGGGCAGCCGCATGTCGGTCAGGCACAGGTCGAAGGGGTTGCTGGCAAGCAGTTCCCGCGCTTCGGCCAGGTTGGCGGCGGTGCTGATGCGCAGGCCCATTCGTCCGAGTGTCAGGACCAGAAGCTCGCGGATGTCGCGTTCGTCATCGACGATCAGTGCGCTGTGTGTTGCATTCATGGACAAAACGATAGCCGAGGTATACCCCGCGCACCAAACAGATTGCCGCGCTAGCGGGCGTCAAGGGGCGCTACGGGTGAAGGTGGATTGGGCAGTGGAAAGGGTGAGGCGGAAGCAGGCGCCGCCGGCCGGGATCGAAACGTAGTCCAGTTGAGCCTGATTGGCGCGGCACAGTTCGCGGGCGATATACAGGCCCAGCCCAGTGCCGTGCTCGGAGGTGGTGTAGAAGGGGCGGAACAGCTGTGCGGCCACGCCATCGGCGATGCCCGGACCGCGATCCATGATGTCGATAACGGCATGACGCTCGGCCGATGCGACGCGGATGCGAACCCGCGCTGGTTCGTCGGCGGTGCGACCATACTTGAGCGCATTGTGAACGAGTGCGGTGAGCACTTGGTGAAGGTGGCGCGGGTCCATCATCGCCGGCACCGAAGATTCCTGGATCATTGCCTCCAGACTGTCGTTGTCTGACGAGAGCGTCTGTTTGTGCTCGATCACGAAGCGCCGCACGAACGCGGCCAGATCCAGGTTTTCAGGGTTGGCGCGCTCGCGCCGGGCCAGCGCCAGCACGCTTTCGACGATGCCGTTGGTGCGCTGGCATTGCTGGTGAATGATCTTCAGCAGGCGGCGGTCGGCGTCGCCGATGTCCTCGGATTCTTCCAGCAACTGGGTGGCGTAGTTGATTGCCGCCAACGGGTTGCGGATTTCGTGGGCGAGGCTGGCCGAGAACCGGCCCAGCGTGGAAAGCGTCAACGACTCCGCGCGCTTGGAGACCACGCTGGTGTCATCCAGGAATACCAGCGTCATGTCGCTGTCGGCCAGCAGCCGCGCAAAACGGGGCAGTACCTCCACTTGTTCCGGGGCCAGCTGTAGCGGTTGCTGTTCTTCGTGTGAGCCGCTGCGCCAGCGTTGCAGGCGGCGCGCGAGCTCCGGCGACGCCGATGCCAGCGTGCTGCGTTCGGCAGTCAACGTGCCTTCCATATTGCCGAGCAGGGCGGTTGCCGCTTCGTTGGCCAGGGTGATGCGGCCGTTGATGTCCACCACCAGCACGCCGGTGCGCATGCGGCGGATGATCAGCTCGTTGACCTCGAACAGGTTGGCTACTTCAGCGCCGCGCTGGTCGGCCAGTTGTTGGGTGCGGCGGGTGCGGCTGCCGATCTGATAGCAGATGAAGGCCAGCGCCAGATAACTGGTGACGAACATCGCCAGCTCGGCCAGGGTGCGGGTGGCATCGATGGCTTCAAACGCCGACCAGGT
Organism: Stenotrophomonas sp.; assembly: GCF_050737575.1. Classification (GTDB taxonomy): domain Bacteria; phylum Pseudomonadota; class Gammaproteobacteria; order Xanthomonadales; family Xanthomonadaceae; genus Stenotrophomonas. Next base: position 15,098 of record NZ_JBOHXW010000005.1, on the reverse strand, counting down.
GAATTCGGCGACGGTGGCGATGCCGGCGAGCAGCGCCACCAGCAAGGCGCGTGACAGCGGCAACAGCATCGAGGCAGCGGCGATGTTGAACAGTAACGACATCGAAATGCCAGCGCTGGCCCCGGGCAGCGCATGGCTGAGCAGGGTGGCGGCGACGATGTCGACCATCACGCTCCAGAACACGATGGCCTGCAGCCAACGCTCGTTGCGGCCCCATAACAGCAATGCGGCGGCAAGGATCAGGTAGCCGATGGAGACCGCCGCGGCGAGCAGCGGCTTGTGCGCTTCGCCGACCAACAGCGTCAGCGGGCCGAACACCAGGGCGCAGAGCAAGGAGGCAACCAGCACCCGGTACAGGGCGAAAAAGTACAGCTCGCGCCGGGGGATCGATTCGATCCGGTCGATGAGCGATGGGCTGGGGGCCAAGCCGGACTCCTATCCAGGGCGAATCCGGCAAGTATAGGTGCGCGCCGGCCCGCGCACGACACGCGGCCCAGCGCCCGGCCGGTTCGGCAAGTTGCTGAAAAAACGTCAAAAAACGTGCCGGTTCAGGCCATTTGTACAGACTTCTTTGCGTGCTGCGGCCGGCTCGGCCACAATAGTGGGCCCGCCGCGGTCCATGCTGGCGCCCCTGCCGGGGGCCCGAGGAGATGCGTGCGGTCGTTCCTATTCCCACGGTGACGCATGAATTTCCACGAATACCAGTCAAAACAACTGCTTGCCGAATACGGCATCCCGGTCCCGGCCGGCAAGGTCGCCGCAACCCCGGACGACGCTGTTGCAGCCGCTCAGTCGCTGGGCCAGGGCCCTTGGATGGTCAAGGCGCAGATCCATGCTGGCGGTCGCGGCAAGGCAGGCGGCGTCAAGTTCTGCAAGACCACTGACGACGTGAAGGCCGCTGCGGCCAAGATGCTCGGCACCAAGATGGCCACCTACCAGACTGCAGGCGTTGAACTGCCGGTCAACCTGGTGCTGGTGACCACCGCCGGTGAGATCGTCAAGGAACTGTACCTGTCGGTGCTGGTTGACCGTGGCACCAAGACCATCACCTACATCGCTTCTTCGGAAGGCGGCGTGGAGATCGAGCAGGTTGCCGCTGAAACCCCGGAGCTGATCCATTCGCTCAACGTCGATTTCGTTGAAGGCGTGCAGGGTTACCACGGCCGTGATTTCGGCTTCAAGCTGGGCCTGACTGCCAAGCAGGCCGGCCAGTTCGCCAACATCATGGTGAACCTGTACCGCCTCTTCAACGAAAAGGACCTGGCGCTGGTTGAAATCAACCCGCTGGCCATCCTGGACGACGGCAACCTGTACGCGCTGGACGGCAAGTTCGACAGCGACGACAACGCCGCGTTCCGTCAGAAGGCCCTGGTCGCCATGCGCGACAAGACCCAGGAAGACCCGACCGAAGTGATCGCTTCGGAGATGGACATCAACTACGTCACCATGGACGGCAACATCGGCTGCATGGTGAACGGCGCAGGCCTGGCCATGGCCACCATGGACGTCATCAAGCTCAACGGCGGCGAGCCGGCGAACTTCCTGGACGTGGGCGGCGGTGCCAACAAGCAGCGCGTCATTGAAGCCTTCAAGCTGATCCTGTCCTCGGACAAGGTCGAAGGCATCTTCGTCAACATCTTCGGCGGCATCGTCCGCTGCGACATGATTGCCGAAGGCATCATCGCTGCGGTGAAGGAAGTGGGCGTCAAGGTTCCGGTCGTGGTGCGCCTGGAAGGCACCAACGTGGAAGAAGGCAAGCAGCTGCTGCGTGACAGCGGCATGGCCATCATCCCGGCTGACAACATCAACGACGGTGCCAAGAAGATCGTCGCTGCTGTCAAAGCTGCCGCCTGATCCACGACACCGAAGGAAATATCCATGAGCGTTTTGATCAATAAGAACACCAAGGTGATCGTGCAGGGCTTTACCGGCCAGCAGGGCACCTTCCACGCCACTCAGATGATCGAGTACGGCACCCAGGTTGTTGGCGGCGTGACCCCCGGCAAGGGCGGCACCACCCACATCGATCTGCCGGTGTTCAACACCGTTGCCGATGCCGTGCAGAACACCGGCGCTGACGCGTCGGTCATCTACGTGCCGCCGGCATTTGCCGCTGACGCGATCCTGGAAGCCGCTGCTGCGGGCATCAAGGTCATCGTCTGCATCACCGAAGGCATCCCGGTGCTGGACATGCTGCGCGTCAAGAACGTGCTGACCCGTGCCCATCCGGACACCGTGCTGATCGGGCCGAACTGCCCCGGCGTGATCACCCCGGGCCAGTGCAAGATCGGCATCATGCCGGGCCACATCCACATGCCGGGCAAGATCGGCATCGTGTCGCGTTCGGGCACCTTGACCTATGAAGCGGTCAAGCAGACCACGGAAGTGGGCCTGGGCCAGTCGACCTGCATCGGCATTGGCGGCGACCCGATCAACGGCCTGAACTTTGTTGACTGCCTGAAGCTGTTCAACGAAGACCCGCAGACCGAAGGCATCATCATGGTTGGCGAAATCGGCGGCGACGCTGAAGAAGCCGGTGCTGAGTACATCAAGCAGTTTGTGAAGAAGCCGGTGGTTGGCTTCATCGCTGGCGCATCGGCTCCGGCCGGCAAGCGCATGGGCCACGCCGGTGCGATCGCATCGGGCGGCAAGGGCACGGCCGAAGGCAAGTTCGCAGCGATGGAAGCTGCTGGCGTTGTCACGGTCCGTTCGCCGGGCGACCTGGGCGCAGCCATCGCCAAGCTGGTCAAGTAAGACTCCGCTGCGATGTTGTTTTGAGAAGGCCGCCCTTTGGGCGGCCTTCTTTTTTGGTTGAAGCGAAAGGCTTGCCCTCACCCCTGCCCCTCTCCCGCCAGCGGGAGAGGGGAAAGCCAGAGCCAAAGCCAGAGCCAGAGCCAGAGCCAGAGCCAGAGCCAGAGCCAAAGCCAAAGCCAGAGCCAGAGCCAAAGCCAAAGCCAAAGCCCAGAGCAGTAAGAGAGAGAGCGGTAAGAGGCAGAGCGGTGAAGCTTGGCTGCAGGCTCGCGCTTTTGCAGTTGCTGTCCCCTCTCCCGCTGGCGGGAGAGGGGTAGGGGTGAGGGCAGCTTTCCGAGCAATACACGCCGAAACCACTGATTCCGTCTGCGCCAACCGCAAGCAATCGTCCTTCTCTTCAACGAGAAGGAATTGCCCATGCGCAAAGGCAGCAAGACCTGCACCGCCAAAGCCCTGCGGCTACGCATGACCGATGCCGAACGCCGTCTCTGGTACCACCTGCGTGACCGCCGCCTGCTCGGTGGCAAGTTCCGACGGCAGCATCCGCTCGGACCTTACGTCGTCGATTTCGTTTGCCTTGAACACAAACTGGTCATCGAACTGGACGGCAGCCAGCACATGGATGACCTGAACGACATCACGCGTGACGCCTTCCTGAGGCGCAAGGGCTACCGGGTGCTGCGCTTCTGGAATAATGAGGCGCTGAAGCACACCGCCGCGGTCTGCGAAAGCATCCTCCGCGAAATGTCGGTCAATCCAGCCCCCGCCGGGTGCGAGGGCCAAGCAGAAGGTTGTTGATATGTCCCAATCGCTACGCATCGCCATGGCCCAGTTCGACTTCCCGGTGGGGGATGTGGCTGGAAATACCGGCCGCATCGTCGAGTTGATGCACGAGGCGCGCGATGAGTACGGCGCCGATGTGGTGCTGTTCCCGGAACTGGCCGTCAGCGGTTATCCGCCGGAAGACCTGCTGCTGCGCCCGGGCTTCCTGCGCGATTGCGAGCAGGCGCTGAACCGCATCGCCGCCGAAGCGCAGGGCATCGTGGCGGTGGTGGGTTGGCCGCAAAGCGCCGGTGCGGTGGTCTACAACGCTGCTAGCGTGCTGCGCGACGGTGCTGTCGCCACCACCTACCGCAAGCGTGAGCTGCCCAACTACGCGGTCTTTGACGAACGCCGTTACTTCGACGTGGATCCGGACGGTGGCAACTGCGTGTTCGAGGTCAACGGCGTGCAGGTGGGTGTGGTGATCTGTGAGGACCTTTGGTTCTCCGAGCCGATGATGGGCAGCATCCGGGGCGGCGCCGAGCTGTTGCTGGTGCCCAATGCCTCGCCGTATGAGCGCGGCAAGCACGCCCAGCGCGATGCCTTGCTGGCCGAGCGCTGTGCCGAGGGCGGGGTGGGCATTGCCTACCTCAATACCGTTGGCGGCCAGGATGCACTGGTGTTCGATGGCGCGTCGGTGGTGGCCGATGGTGATGGCACGGTGCATCCGGCGGCGGTCGCGTTTGCCGAAGAAATGCTGGTGCTCGAGTACAACGTGGCGGCGCGCAGCTTCATGCCGTTGCGCTGGATCGACGATGGCGACGAGAGCATGGACGCGCTGGCCTGGCGCGCAGTGACCCGTGGCATCCGCGATTACTGCGGCAAGAATGGCTTCAGCACGGTGTGGCTGGGCCTGTCCGGCGGCATCGATTCGGCGCTGGTACTGGCGTTGGCGGTGGATGCGCTGGGCGCGGAGAACGTGCGCGCGGTGAGCCTGCCGTCGCGCTACACGGCCGATCTGTCCAATGATCTGGCGGTGGAGCAATGCCGCGCGCTGGGCGTGAAGCTGGACACGGTGCCGATCGAGCCGGCGTTCCAGGGCTTGATGCAGTCGCTGTCGGCGATGTTTGAAGGCCAGCCGGCCGATGTCACCGAGGAGAATCTGCAGTCGCGCAGCCGCGGCGTGATCTTGATGGCGCTGTCCAACAAGTTCGGCGGGCTGTTGCTGACCACCGGCAACAAGAGCGAGTACGCGGTCGGTTACGCCACCATTTACGGCGATATGTGCGGTGGCTACGCGCCGCTGAAGGATCTGTACAAGACCGAGGTCTACGGGCTGTCGAAGTGGCGCAACACCGTGGGCGGGGCGCCGGTGATTCCTCCGGCGGTGATCACGCGGGCGCCGTCGGCCGAGCTGCGGGAAAACCAGACCGACCAGGATTCGCTGCCGGCCTACGACGTGCTGGACGGCATCCTGTATCGCTACATCGACCAGGAGCAGTCGCGCGAGGACATCATCGGTGCCGGTTACGCGCCGGAGGTGGTGGACCGTGTGCTGCGGTTGGTGCGCATCAGTGAATGGAAGCGGCACCAAGGCGCGCCGGGGCCGAAGGTCTCACGCCGGGCGTTTGGCCGTGAGCGGCGGTATCCGATCAGTAATGGGTATCGGGGCTGAGCTAGATCCCCCGGTTGGTTGGAAGCCTGGTGTGAAACGCCCAAAGCGCAAAGCTGCCCTCATCCGCCCCTTCGGGTTCTCCCGCCTTGCGGGAGAAGGGATGGAATGGCCGCTTATCCATCGGGTTTTGGGGGATAAGAACCAAAAGAAAAGGGGCCATCAGGCCCCTTTCTTGTTTCCGTTGCTGGAACGCCGCTTACTTGCCGATCGTTGCGTTGCGCTGGCCAGTGGCCACCGACTTCTCGCCGGCAAACGGGTTGAGCTTGCGGATCATCCACGGGTACTTCGGCCAGTTGCCGGCCAGCCACGGGTGCTGCGGCTGGTTCAGCTCCAGCACGCGACGGGCGTCGTCGGCCAGGGTCTTGTTGCCCAGATTGGTATAGGCCTCGCCCAGCAGCGCCACGGCGTCGTACTGGAAGGCGCTCTGCGGGTAGGTTTCCAGCAGATAGTTGGCGCGGCCAGCGGCCGACACCCAGGCGCCACGGCGGGCGTAGTACAGGCCGTCGTCCAGTTCGTGCTGGGCGAACACGTCGCGCAGTTCAACCATGCGCTGGCGCGCGTCGGCGGCGTAGCGGCTGTTCGGGTAGCGGTCGGCGACGATGTTGAAGTCGGCGTAGGCCTGGCGCGGCGTGGACAGATCGCGACGGCTTGCGTCCAGTGACCACACGCGGCGCAGGAATACCGTGTCGCGGTTGCCGTTGGCCAGGCCGCGCAGGTAGTACATGTAGGCGATGTTGCGGTGGGTCGGGTAGGTACGGATGAAGCGATCAACGCTGGACACCGCGTCGTCGTTCTTGCCGGCCTTGTACTGGGCGTAGGCGCTTTCGATCATCGCCTGCTCGGTGTACGGGCCGTACGGATATTGCGCAATCAGGCGCCTGAAGCTGTTTTCGGCACCGGACCAGTTGCCGCCTTCCATGAGCTTGTGGCTCTTCTCGAAGAGCTGCTCAACCGGGGCGCCTTCGTCGGCATCTTTCTTCTTATCGCCGCGGTGACAGCCTGTGGCGGCGAAAACCAGGACCAGCAGCAGGGCGGTGAGGCGGACGGGCGCGGACAGCAGCGAAGAGCGTCGGATCATGGGTTCAGGGCAGGACGCGGCAGGAATACGAAGGGGCGATGATAGCCTAGTGTCCTGTCCTGCGACTGACTGTTGCCGTCAGGACCCCCAAATCGTCTATTTACCGGTCCAGAAACATGTCCGAGAACACCTCCCCCAACCTGCGCCAGGCGCAGGTCCCCGATTCGGCCGCCGGCCGCCGCTTTGACGCGGTGCTGGCTGAGCTTTTCCCTGAATTTTCGCGCTCGCGGCTGACCGAGTGGATCAAAACCGGCGCGGTGCTGCTGGATGGCGAGCCGGTGCGGCCGCGTGACCCGGTCCGTGGCGGCGAAGTGGCTACCCTGAATGTGGTGCTGGAAGTGGAGACCACCGCGCAGCCGGAGGATATCCCGCTGTCGATCCTGTACGAGGACGAGCACGTCTTCGTGATCGACAAGCCGGCCGGTCTGGTGGTCCACCCCGGCGCCGGCAACCCGACCGGCACCCTGGTCAATGCGCTGCTGTTCCGCGACCCGGAGATGGCCAAGGTGCCGCGTGCCGGCGTGGTCCATCGCCTGGACAAGGACACCAGCGGCGTGATGGTGGTGGCGCGCACCGTGCAGGCGCAGACCGCGCTGGTCGAGCAGCTGTCCTCGCGTGAAGTGCACCGCCAGTACCTGGCCGTGGTGGTTGGTGCGCTGGTGTCTGGCGGCACCGTGGATGCGGCCATTGATCGCCACCCGCGCGACCGCCTGAAGATGGGCGTGCGTGAGGACGGAAAGGATGCGGTCACCCATTACCGCCTGCGCGAACGCTTCCGTGCGCACACTGCGCTGGAATGCCGCCTTGAGACCGGTCGTACCCACCAGATCCGCGTGCACATGGCGCACCTGAAGCACGCCATCATCGGCGACCCGCTGTACGGCGGCGCGCTGAAGCTGCCCAAGGGCGCCAGCGACGAGTTGGTCGCGCAGCTGCGCGGCTTCAAGCGCCAGGCGCTGCATGCCGAGACGCTGGACTTCCAGCATCCGATCACCGGTGAGTCCATCCGCAACACCGCGCCGACGCCGGCCGATCTGCTGGCGCTGATGAAGGCGCTGCGCGATGACACGCAGGCCTTTGCCGAGCGCGAGCGGAACCGCTGGTGATGGGCACGGCATCGCCGCTGTGGAAGGCCGAATGGCCGGCGCCGGCTGGCGTGCAGGCATTCACCACGCAGCGGCACGGTGCCGGCGGCTCACTGCCGCCGTTTGACCACTTCAATCTGGGCAACCGCACTGCTGCCGATGGCGACGACCCGGCACAGGTGCAGCGTAATCGGGACGAACTACAGCGCCTGGCGGGGCTGCCGTCGGCACCGCATTGGCTGCGTCAGGTGCATGGCACCGGTGTACTGCGCTTCGACGCACCGCCGTTGGCGCAGGGCATCGACGCGGAACCGGTTGCCGACGCGGCGGTGACCTCGGTGCCCGGCGTGGTGCTGGCGATCCTGACCGCCGATTGCCTGCCCGTGGTGTTCGCCGCGCGCGATGGCAGCGAAGTGGCAGCCGCGCATGCCGGCTGGCGTGGGTTGGCCGACGGCATGCTGGAACGCACGCTGGCCGCGATGCAGACCCCGGCGGAGGCGGTCATCGCCTGGCTGGGCCCGGCTGCAGGGCCGGCGCATTACGAAATCGGTGCCGACGTGCGCGATGCGTTTCTGGCGCATTCGGCGGCGGCTGACGCGGCCTTCACCCCCACCCGGCCCGGCCATTGGCGGGTGGATCTGTACGCGCTGGCGCGACAGCGGCTGCAGGCCGCCGGCATGAACCCGGCCGACATCCACGGCGGCGACCTGTGCACGATTGCGGATCCGGCGCGCTGGTTCTCGCATCGTCGCGACCGCCGCAGCGGCCGTATCGCCACCCTGGTGTGGATGACGCAGTGACCTTGCCGTTGTTCGCGCAGGTGCTGGGCGCCGCGTTTGAACGGCTGTCACCGGAGGTGCGGGCGCTGCATTCTGTGCGTCACCGCCAGCGCTGGAGCGGGCAGGGCGAGGTGCTGCGCGGCACGCATTGGCTGGTGGCGCCGTGTGCGTGGTTGGCGCGATTGCCGCCGACCTCTTCAGTGCCGGTGAGCGTCGAATTCGTGGTCGATGCGCAGGGCGAGCAATGGAAGCGGCAGTTCGGCCCGGCGCGGATGCATTCGCGGCTGTGGCAGCGCGAGGGGAAACTGTTCGAGCAACTGGGCGCGGTGCGTTTCCGTTTTGGTCTGCGTGAAGAGGCGGGGCAGATTCTGTGGCGGGCCGAGCGGGCCTGGGCGTTCGGCTTCCTGCCGTTGCCGACCCGCTGGTTTGCGCAGGTGCACTGTCGTGAGCGTGAGCATGCCGGGCGCTATGAATTTCTGGTGGATGTCTCGATGCCGCTGATCGGGCGGCTGATCCGCTATGAAGGCTGGTTATTGCCGGAGTCCGATGAGCACTGACGGCGCGGTGATCGTGTTCGATGGCGTCTGCGCGCTGTGCAGCCGTTGGGTACGTTTTCTGCTGCGTTTTGATCGTGCCGGGCGTTACCGGTTTGCCGCGATGCAGGGCGAACGAGGGCGCGCGCTGTTGCTGGTGCACGGCTTGGACCCGGACGACCCGCTGTCATTCCTGCTGGTGGAGGCAGGGATCGCGTACACCGACACCGACGCCATCGTGCGGGTGATCAGCGGTTTGGGCGGTGTGTGGCGCTTGGCGGCAGTGGCGCGCTGGGTGCCGAAGGCGTTGCGTGATCGCGGCTATCGCTGGTTGGCGCGTAATCGCTACCGTTGGTTTGGTCGGCATGAATCCTGTTTTCTGCCGACGGCGGAGCAGCGAGGGCGGTTTTTGGAGTGAGGGGGGGATTTGGTGAATCCAACGCGCCCCCTCTCCCCAACCCCTCTCCCGCTAGGGGAGAGGGGCTTTAAAGCTGCAGTTGCTCATGTAGCTTCAACTTGACGTATATCGAGCCCCTCTCCCCTAGTGGGACGAAGAGGAGTGCTTGCGAACCACTGGTTCGCGCTCTGATGAGTGGCCTTGCGCCAGCGCAAGGGCTGGGGCGCGGAGCGGGGGTTGGGGAGAGGGCAGCCTTCGCACTCAATGCGCCCCCTCCAATGCCTGCAGATACTCCCGCCGCCAGCGGTTGATGTCGTAGGTGCTCAGGTGTTCAAACATTGCCCGCCAGCGTTCGATGCGTTCTGGGCGGGGCATGTTGGCGGCGGTGGCGATGGCGTCGGCCACGCCGTCGAGGTCGTGCGGGTTGACCAATAACGCCTGCTTCAATTCATCCGCTGCGCCGGCCAGTAATGACAACACCAGAACGCCCGGGTTTTCTGGATCCTGCGAGGCCACGTATTCCTTGGCGACCAGGTTCATGCCGTCGCGCAATGGCGTCACCAAGCCGACTGCGGCTTCGCGATAAAAGCCGGTCAACGTGCTGTGCGCGTAGTTCTGGTTGACGTAGCGCAGTGGTGTCCAGTCGGCGTCGGCGTGGCTGCCGTTGATGTGGCCGGCCAGTTGTTCCAGTTCCAGACGTAGCTTGCGGTACTCGTTGACGCTGCCGCGCGACACCGGTGCGATCTGCAGGTAAGTCATGCTGCCCTTTTGCTGCGGATAGCGGCGCAGGTAGTGCTCGAAGCCGTTGAAGCGTTCGGGCAGGCCTTTGGAGTAGTCCAGTCGATCCACGCCAATGGCGAGCTTTCGGTTCTCCAGGCTTTGCCGCAGGGCGCGCACCGGTTTGTTGCTGATGGCGGTGCGGGCCTGGCGGGCGATGTGTGCGGTGTCGATGCCGATGGGGAAGGCCGCGGTGCGCACACGGCGACCATCGGACGCCTGTATCCAGTTCGCGTCGATCAACCGGCCGCCGCCAAACAAGCGGGCATAGGATTGAAAACGGTCTACGTCGCGGCGCGTCTGGAACCCCAGCAGGTCGTACGAATACAGCGTGGAGAACAAGGCGCGGTGATCGGGCAATGCCTGGATCAAATCGGCTGACGGCACCGGCACATGCAGGAAGAAGCCAATGCGGCAGCCGACGCCACGCTCGCGCAGTAAGGCGGCCAGTGGAATCAGGTGGTAGTCGTGAATCCACACGGTGTCGTCGTCGCGCAGCAGCGGTGCGAGCTTGTCGGCGAATAGGGCGTTGACGCGCCAATAGCCTTCGCGCTTGCTGCGGTCGTAATCCACCAGATCCAGGCGGAAGTGCAGCAGCGGCCACAAGGCGCGATTGGAAAAGCCGTTGTAGTAGTTGTCCAGATCCTTCTTGGACAGATCCATCGTGACGTAGCGGATGTTGCCTTCGCTCTGCTCGTGCAGACCGCCGCTTTCGCCCTGCACGCTACGGCCGCTCCAGCCAAACCACACACCGCCGCGCTCCTGCAATGCGGCCAGCAGGCCCACCGCCAAGCCGCCGGCGCGGGATTCGCCCGGCACGGCAACACGGTTTGAAACCACGACCAATCTGTTCACGACGCTTCCTGCCAGTTGCGCGACAAGCGCATCGCCGCGGTGATCAGGCCGACATGCGAATACGTCTGCGGAAAGTTGCCCCATTGCTCGCCGTCGGTGAACGCCAGGTCTTCCGACAACAGACCAACGTGGTTGCGCTGTGCCAGCACGTTCTCGAACATCTCGCGCGCTTCGTCCATGTGGCCGATGGCGGCGAGGGCGTCGATGTACCAGAACGTGCAGATGGTGAAGCTGGTCTCCGGCGTGCCGAAATCATCCGGGGCGATGTAACGGAACAGGGCGTCGCCGTGTTTGAGATCGCGGCCGATGGCCTCGACCGTGGCGATATAGCGCGGGTCCATCGGGTCGATGAAGCCGATGTCGGCGAGCAGCAGCAAGGAGGCATCCAGATGTTGGCCGTCCCAGGTGTCGGTGAAGTGGCCGCGCAGCGGATTCCAGCCGCGCGCCAGCACGCGCTGTTGAATGGTGTCGGCACGCTCGCGCCAGTGCGTGGCGCGCTCGTGCAGGTCCAGGCGCGTGGCGATTTTGGACAGGCGGTCGCACGCGGCCCAGCACATCGCCGAGGTATAGGTGTGCACCGAGGTGCGGCCACGGAATTCCCACAAGCCCGCATCGGGCACGTCGTGCAGGGCAAAGGCGCGTTCGCCCAGTGGCTCCAGTCGCGCGAACGTGTGCGCATCGCCGGGTGCTTCCAGACGTTGGTCGAAGAACAACTGCGTGGACGCGAGCACCACCGAGCCGTAGACATCGTGCTGCTTCTGCACCCACGCTAGGTTGCCGCGACGCACCGGGCCCATGCCGCGATAGCCGGCCAGCGACGGCACTTCGTGTTCGTCGAGCTTGTCTTCCATGCCGATGCCATACAGCGGCTGCAGGCTGCCGTCGGTGGTGGCGAGGTTGAAGATGTAATGCAGGAAGCCTTCCATCGAACGGGTCGCGCCCAATCGGTTGAGCGCGCGCACGACGAAGGCGGCATCGCGCAGCCAGCAGTAGCGGTAGTCCCAGTTGCGGATGCTGCCCGGCGCCTCCGGGATGGAGGTGGTCATGGCGGCGATGATCGCGCCGCTGTCTTCGTACTGGCACAGCTTCAAGGTGATGGCGCTGCGGATTACCGCCTCCTGCCACTCCAGCGGAATGGAGAGATAGCGCACCCATTCGCGCCAGTATTCAGTGGTGCGTTGCTGCGCTTCCTGCGCGTAACCGGCGAGGGTGCGGTCCAGTGTTTCATCGACACCGAGGATGCATTCCATCGGATGGGACAGCACGAATGGCGTGCCATCGCGGACGAAACGCACCGGCACGTCGGTGGTCATGCGCAGTGTGAACCCCGGCAGCAGCCAGCGGATGTGATTGCTGCCCCAAGTGGTTTCGGGGACGCGCGCGCCCCAGTCGGCCAGTGGCCGTGCGCGCACGCGGATGCGCGGGCTGCCAGACAGTGGACGAATGCGGCGGATAAGGCTCGGTGGCCGGTACAAGCGGCCGTTGCGCTTCCAGCGCGGCGCGAAGTCGATCACTTCCACGGAACCGCCGTGCACATCACGCAGCACCGTGCGCAGGATGGCGGTGTTGGCGAGGTAGTGCTGCTCGCTGTCGGCAAAGTCTTCCAGCTCGATGTCGAAGTCGCCGCCATCGTGATCGCGCGGCGACAACAACGCGCAGAACGCCGGATCACCATCAAACGCTGGCAAGCAGCCCCAGACCACCCGGGCGCGTTTGTCGATCAGGGCGCCGTAGCTGCCATTGCCGACGACGGCCAGATCAAGGTTGGCCTGCTGCATTGCATTCTCCTGGTTTCAAGTGGGGTGACGTGCGGCATCGCGCAGCCAGGTGTGCACCGCGGCCACGTCGGGTAACGCATAGCGGGCCTGGCTGTTGGCGCGGGTGCCGACCAGTACGCCGTGGCCGTGCAGTTGTTCGGCGATGGCAAAGCCGTGTTCGTCGGTGAGATCGTCACCGACGAACACCGGGCGACGGCCGGCGAAGGGTGCTGATTCCATCAGGGCGAGCACCGCTTGGCCTTTGTCGTGATCGGCGGCGATGAACTCGATGACGTGATTGCCCGGCTGCAATCGAACGCCGGGAAGTCGCGGCAGTTGCGCGTGTGCGAATGCGTGGATGGCGTCGGCCGCATCGGGCGCATTGCGCCAGTGCAGGGCAAGTGCCTGGCCCTTGTTTTCCAACAACATGCCGGGATGTTGATGGGAAAATTTTTCTGCTTGAACGTGCAGTTCGTGCAGCCAATCGGCGGTGGCCGATTGTGGCGCTTCTTCAGCGGGGTGTCGTCGCAACTGCGCGCCGTGCAGGCCGGCGGCTGGCAGGCGGAGTGGGGCGAACAGACCATCCAGCTGCGCGATGCTGCGTCCACTGACCAAGGCCAGTGCGCCGTTGAGATGAAGCGCGAGTGCGGACAGCAGGTGCGGCAGATCGTCGGCTGGCATCACCTTGTCAGGATGGTCGGCAAACGCGACCAAGGTGCCATCGACATCAAGAAACAGCGCATCGTTGTTCGCCAGCGCCGGTGGGAGCGGCCGCTGTAGTTCTTCGAGCATGCGGACACTATGCCGCAGTGGATGTTAGGGGGAGGTAAGGGTGATTGAAGTGTTCTTGCTTCGAGTGTCTTAAACGCTGCCCTCACCCCAACCCCTCTCCCGCAAACGGGAGAGGGGCTCGGAATGAGTCGGCTGCTAATGCACTAGCCCCTCTCCCGTTTGCGGGAGAGGGGTTGGGGTGAGGGCGGCTCTTAGCCTTTGCAGCAAAAAACAAACCGGCCTTTCGGCCGGTTTGTCGTCAATGCCTGCAGCAGAAATTACTTCGCCACAGTGAACTCGATGCGACGGTTCTGTGCCTTGCCTTCGTCGGTGTCATTGCTGGCCCGTGGCTTGTCCTGGCCATAACCCTTGGCGGTAAGCGAGTCCGCCGCAACGCCCAGTTCGCCAAGTCGAGCCACCACGGCATCGGCGCGCTGCTGGCTCAAGGTCACGTTGGCGCCGGCGTCGCCGGTGTTGTCGGTGTGGCCACCCACTTCGATCCGCGTGCCGGCCGGTGCCTGCTTGATCGCATTGGCGGCATTGGTCAACGTCTCGGCACTGTCACGCGAAATCGTGGCCGAGCCAGTGTCGAAGTAGATGTTCATTAGGTTCAACGCCTTGACCAGGTCGTCGCCCGTGAAGCCGGCCTTCAACCCGGCCATTGCCGCGGCGGCACGGTCCCACAAGCCGCTGATCTCAAAGCCACCGAACAGGCTGCGCAGTTTTTCGCTGACGGCAAAACGATCCGCTTCGGGCAGGCCGCTGGTGTCGATGTTGAGCTTGTTGCCATCGAAGCCAAACTTCAGCCCGCTTGCCTTCAAATCAGGCAATGCGGTGATCAGCTTGTCCATCCAGCCTGCGGGCAGCGTTGCCGGATCGACGGCGATGTTGCCGCTGAGATTGGCTTCGCCGAAGGTGGTTTTCAGTGCATCCCACAAGCGGGTCTTGTCGGCATCGCTGGCGACCTGGCCGTTGACCGTGACCTTGCCATCGACATTCTCGAAGCCAAAGCGCGGGTTGACCTCGGCGACCGGTGCAGCAGGCTGTGCGGTGGCGACCGGTTCAACCGGTGGCGGTACGACGACCTCTTCTTTCTTGCAGCTGCGGAACGCCAAAAACGCGGCCAACAGGATCAGCAAGGGGATCAGCCATTTCCACCAACCGCCGGAGGACGCCGCCGCTGGCGTGGCCGAGCCGGCATAGCCTGCGGCCGGTGTTGCGGCACCGAACCAGCGGTCGTAGTCGGCGGGTGGTGACGTGGGAATGCGTCCGCCGGGGGTGAGTTGGCCGACGATTTTGGGCAGCAACCACGCACCGGCCATGTTCACTGCAGCGGCGGGAATACCGAGTTTGCTGGCGATGCCGCCGGCCAGGTTCTGGCCGAAGCCTGCGCTGAACTGGTCAGGTTGCAACACGTTGTCGCCGGGCGTCTTGCCGATCCAGGAGGAGAAAAGATCATCCAGGCCGGCATCGGTAAAGCGTTTCTGCAGGCCGGCAAAGCCGCCGTTGGCAGGGTTGAAGATGGCATCGGCAAGCAGGCGCACGAGGCGTCCCGCGTTGTCGCCCAGGTGAAAGCGGTTGGCCGCTTCGCGAATCAACGACTCGAACATATGCGCCTCCTAGCGTGTGGATTGACCGTGGCATAGCGCCCGGAATGCGTAAGGGAAGCCATGAGGCGTGAAATCCGCATGAATCGGGCTGGGCTGAGGTGTTGGAGGCGGATATGTCCAGGGACGCGTTGGGCTTGGTTGGGCTATGGGCTATGGGCTTTAGCGCTCCCCTCACCCCAACCCCTCTCCCGCAGGCGGGAGAGGGGCTCGGCTAGCATCTGTTGCGAGTGCACTGGCCCCTCTCCCGCCTGCGGGAGAGGGGTTGGGG